>NZ_BMJI01000013.1 GCF_014643255.1 Tersicoccus solisilvae
CGCGATCGCCGCGGCCGTCGCCGCCGGCCTGGGGGCGCTCGCGGACCTGCTCCGGGACGCGGCCCGCCCCGGCGGCCGGTAGCCGAACGCGCCCACGCCCTGCGCGAACGCGCCCAGCGCGCCGTCAGGGCCGTGTGGTCGAATGGCCCCATGAGCCTCACCTCATCCCGCCTGTCCGGCCTCGTCGACTGGGACCTCGCCGCCGGCACCGCCGCGAAGCTCGCCCCCGCCGGCCCGCGCGTCAGCCCCCGCCGGATGCGGGAGACGGTGGAGAGCCTGCGCGCGGCCGCCGACGCCTCCGTCGCCCACGTCCACCAGATCAGCCGGCTCGACGCCGCCGCCGACCTGCGGGACTCCGCCGTGCTCGTCGTCGACCGCGCGACGTGGTCCCGTGCCAACACGCAGAGCTTCTCCGTGCTCATGCAGCCGGCCCTGGACCGGCTGGTCGAGACCCGCGGCCAGGCGCTGACCGCGGCGACCGCGGCCCTGGGCGGGCGGCTCACCGGGGTGCAGCTCGGCTCCATCCTCTCCTTCCTCTCCAGCAAGGTGCTCGGCCAGTACGACCCGTTCGCCGCGCTCGCCGCCGGCACCACGGCCCCGCCCGCCGGCCGGCTGCTGCTGGTCGCGCCCAACGTGCTCGAGGTCGAACGGGAGCTGCACGTGGAGCCCGCCGACTTCCGGCTCTGGGTGTGCCTGCACGAGCAGACCCACCGGGTGCAGTTCGCCGCCGCGCCGTGGCTGCGCGGCCACATGATCGAGCAGATCGGCCTGCTGTCGGAGTCGATGGTGGACAAGGCGGACACGTTCGCCGCCCGGATCGCCGAGGCGGCCCGCTCCGTCGGCTCCGGCCGCCTCACCGGGGCGGCCGGCCGGGCCGACGGGGCGGCCGGGGGCACCGGTATCCTCGGCATCCTTCAGGACGAGCAGGAGAAGGAGATCTTCTCCCACCTGACCGCCGTGATGAGCCTGCTGGAGGGGCACGCCAACGTCGTGATGGACGGGGTCGACGCCGGGATCGTGCCGACCGTGCGGACCATCCGGCAGCGCTTCAACGCCCGGGGCGCCCACCGCTCGGGCCTGGAGAAGCTGCTGCGGCAGCTGCTCGGCCTGGACGCCAAGATGCGGCAGTACAGCGACGGGTCCCGGTTCGTCCGCGGGGTCGTGGACCAGGTGGGCCTGGACGGTTTCAACCGGATCTGGGACGCCCCCGGCAACCTGCCCTCCGAGCACGAGATCCACCACCCGGCAGACTGGGTCGACCGCCTGGGTCTGACCGGCCGGCGGTGAGCCGGTCGACCGCGTCGCCGCCCCCACCGCCACGAGCATGACGCCGTGCCCCACCCGGTGACGCGGCGGCAGCACGGACGCCGTGGACGGCTCGACCCCGTCGTCGCCCGCGCCCGGCGTACCGTGACCGCCGCGCTCGCGGGGCCGGACACGGCCACGCGCCCGATCGCGGGCGTGCACGCGCTGGTCGCCTGCAGCGGGGGAGCGGACTCGCTCGCCCTCGCGGCCGCGGCCGCCCACCTGGCCCGTCGCGGCGACGCCCGGGTCGGCGCCGTCGTCGTCGACCACGGCCTGCACCCGGACAGCGCCGCGATCGCCGCCCGCGCCGCCGAGCAGTGCATCGCCCTCGGCCTCGCCCCGGTCACCGTCGAACGGGTCGGGGTCGAGCAGGCCGGCGAGGGGCTGGAGGCCGCCGCCCGTCGGGCCCGGTACGCCGCGTTCGACGCCGCGGCCCGGCGTGCCGGGGCGCGGGCCGTGCTCCTCGCGCACACCCTCGACGACC
Source organism: Tersicoccus solisilvae (assembly GCF_014643255.1). GTDB lineage: Bacteria > Actinomycetota > Actinomycetes > Actinomycetales > Micrococcaceae > Tersicoccus > Tersicoccus solisilvae. The sequence continues at coordinate 1,790 of NZ_BMJI01000013.1, forward strand.
AGGCGGAGCAGGTGCTGCTCGGCCTGCTGCGGGGTTCCGGCACGCGCTCGCTCGCCGGCATCCCGCCGCGGCGGGGCCCCTACCGGCGGCCGTTCCTCGACCCCGAGCTCGGCCTGGACCGCGCCGACACCGAACGGGTGTGTACGGCCGAGGGCCTGACCTGGTGGGACGACCCCGCCAACCACGACCCGGCGCACACCCGTTCCCGGATCCGCGCCACCGTGCTGCCCCTGCTCGCTCGTGAACTCGGCCCCGGCGTCGCCGCGGCCCTGGCCCGCACCGCCGCCATCGCCGCCCGGGACGCCGACCACCTCGACGCCGAGGCCGCCGCCCTCCTCGACCGGATCGGCCGGCGCGGTCCGGGGCGGTGCGCCCTGCCGATCGCCGACCTGCGGGCGGCCCCGGCCGCCCTGCTGCCGCGGGTGCTCGCGGCGGCGGCCGCCGAGGCCGGCGCCGGCCCGCTCTCCCGGGAGCGGATCGTCGCCCTCGAGACCCTCGTCGCACCCCGGGCCGCCGGCGGTCCCGGCAGCCCGGGACCCGTCCAGCTGCCGGGCGGCGTCACGGCATGGCGCACAGCGCCGGGGACCCCACCGGGGACCCCACGACGCGACGGGCGGCGGATCCCGCCGGACGAGCCCGGGCCGGCCGGCGCGGTGCTGGACCTGCGCGGCCCGGGATCGGCCGGCGATTGACCGGCGACGGTGCGACTGTGGCACGCTAGAGGGGCGCCGGCGCCGCCCGGCGTTCCCTCTCCCGCCGGCCGCACGACGGCCCGTCCCTCCTGAAGGAGCCCCGCGTGGATTCGAGCGACGTCCAGGCCGATCTGGAGCACGTGCTCTACACCAAGGACCAGATCCAGCAGAAGATCGCCGACCTGGCCGCCGAGATCGACCGGGACTACGCGGGGCGGGACATCCTGCTCGTCGGCGTGCTCAAGGGCGCCGTGATGGTCGTCGCCGACATCGCCCGGGCGCTGCACAGCCACGTGGCGATGGACTGGATGGCGGTCTCCTCCTACGGGTCGGGCACCCAGTCCTCCGGCGTCGTCCGCATCCTCAAGGACCTCGACACGGACCTGACCGACAAGCACGTCCTGATCGTCGAGGACATCATCGACTCCGGGCTGACCCTGTCCTGGCTGAAGTCGAACCTCGCCTCGCGGGGTCCCGCGTCGATCGAGATCTGCACCCTGCTGCGCAAGCCCGAGGCCGCGAAGGTGGAGCTGGACGTCAAGTACGTCGGCTTCGACATCCCCAACGAATTCGTCATCGGCTACGGCCTCGACTTCGCCGAGAAGTATCGCAACCTGGACTTCATCGGCACGCTCGCCCCGCACGTCTACCAGTGACGCCGGCGCGGTCCCGCGCGACACGCAGCGGCGAGGTGGACGGTGACCGCGGTCATGCCGCTGCGCTCTGAGGGAACTCGGCACCCGTCGAGTACGTCCTACAGCCGTAGCAGTGCGATATTGGGCACTGACACGACGCGCGCGCCGCGGCGGCACAGTTGAACGGGAGGTAGGGGCCGGTCCGGGCCCAACCACGCATGAACGTCAAGAAGCTCTTCAAGGGACCGCTGGTCTACATCGTGATCGGCCTGATCGCGCTCGCCGTCCTGTTCCCCCTCCTCACCGGCGGCTCCTCCAGCCGCGTCGACACCAACGTCGGGCTGCAACTGCTGGCGGACGGCAAGGCCGACCAGGCCCGCATCTCCGACGGCGAGCAGCGGGTCGACCTGACCCTGCGCGACGACTACATCAACGGGGACGGCCAGAACCTCGGCAAGAACGTCCAGTTCTACTACGTCGCCCCGCGTGGGGCGGACGTCGTGAAGGCGGTCTCCGACTCCCGGCTCGACAGCTACACCGACCAGCCGCCGGAGAACAACTGGCTGCTCGGCCTGCTGCAGCTGATGATCCCGTTCCTCATCATCGGCGTCATCTTCTGGTTCATCCTCTCCCGCGCCCAGGGCGGCGGGTCCAAGGTCATGCAGTTCGGCAAGTCCCGGGCGAAGCTGATCTCCAAGGACCACCCGAAGGTCACCTTCGCGGACGTCGCCGGGGCGGACGAGGCCGTCGAGGAACTGCACGAGATCAAGGAGTTCCTCTCCGAGCCGGCCAAGTTCCAGGCGGTCGGCGCGAAGATCCCCAAGGGCGTGCTGCTGTACGGCCCGCCGGGCACCGGCAAGACGCTGCTGGCCCGCGCCGTCGCCGGTGAGGCCGGCGTCCCGTTCTACTCGATCTCCGGCTCGGACTTCGTCGAGATGTTCGTCGGCGTCGGCGCCTCCCGCGTGCGCGACCTGTTCGAGCAGGCCAAGAACAACGCCCCGGCGATCATCTTCGTCGACGAGATCGACGCCGTCGGCCGGCACCGCGGCGCCGGCGTCGGCGGCGGCAACGACGAGCGCGAACAGACCCTGAACCAGCTCCTCGTGGAGATGGACGGGTTCGACGTCAAGACCAACGTCATCCTCATCGCCGCCACCAACCGGCCCGACGTGCTGGACCCGGCGCTGCTGCGGCCGGGCCGGTTCGACCGGCAGATCGGCGTCGAGGCGCCCGACATGGGCGGCCGCTTCCGCATCCTGCAGGTCCACGCGCAGGGCAAGCCGATGGCGCCCGGCGTCGATCTGTACTCCGTCGCCAAGCGCACGCCCGGCTTCACCGGCGCGGACCTGGCGAACGTGCTGAACGAGGCGGCGCTGTTGACCGCCCGCTCCAACGCCCAGCTGATCGACGACCGGGCCCTGGACGAGGCGATCGACCGGGTCATCGCCGGTCCGCAGAAGCGGTCCCGGGTGATGAAGGAGCTCGAGCGGAAGATCACCGCCTACCACGAGGGCGGTCACGCGCTCGTCGCGGCCGCGCTGCGGAACACGGACCCGGTCACCAAGATCACCATCCTGCCCCGCGGCCGGGCGCTGGGCTACACCATGGTGCTGCCCGCCGACGACAAGTACTCGACCACCCGCAACGAGCTGCTCGACCAGCTGGCGTACGCGATGGGCGGCCGCGTCGCGGAGGAGATCATCTTCCACGACCCCTCCACCGGCGCGTCGAACGACATCGAGAAGGCCACCGCCACGGCCCGGAAGATGGTCACCCAGTACGGCATGAGCGCCCGGGTCGGTGCCGTGAAGCTCGGCTCCGGCAGCGGCGAGCCGTTCCTCGGCCGCGACATGGGCAACGAGCGGGACTACTCCGAGGAGGTCGCCGCGGTGATCGACGAGGAGGTCCGCGTGCTGATCGACTCCGCGCACGACGAGGCCTGGGCCATCCTGATGGAGAACCGCGACGTCCTCGACCGGCTCGCCCTCGAGCTGCTGGAGCGGGAGACGCTGAACCAGGAGCAGATCGCGGACATCTTCCGCGACGTGCGCCAGCGCGACCTGCGGCCGGTGTGGCTCTCCAGCGACGAGCGGCCCGTCTCGGACATCCCGCCGGTGACGACCCGCGCCGAGCAGGACCAGGCCGCCCGCGAGGGCCGTCCGAACCCGGCGCGGCAGGCCCCGCAGGACCAGGCCGTCGCCGCCAAGCCCGAGCACCCGGTGCAGACTCCGCACGAGTCCGGCGCCGGGGAGCTCCCCCCGCACCAGTGATGGCGGACGTCAACCGGGCCGAGAGTCCCGACGACCCGGGCATGCCCGGCGCGGTCGGCGGGGTCGACGAACCGCGGATCGCCGCGGCCGTGCGCGAGATCCTGCTCGCCATCGGTGAGGACCCGGACCGGTCGGGACTGCTGGACACCCCGGACCGGGTGGCGCGCGCCTACGCGGAGATGTTCTCGGGGCTGCACCAGGACGCCGGCGACGTGCTCGGGACGACGTTCGACCTCGATCACGAGGAACTGGTGCTGGTCAAGGACATCCCGTTCTACTCGACGTGCGAACACCACCTGGTGCCGTTCCACGGGACCGCCCACGTCGGCTACATCCCGTCCCATGACGGCCGCGTCACCGGGCTGAGCAAACTGGCCCGGCTGGTGGAGATCTACGCCCGGCGGCCGCAGGTGCAGGAACGGCTCACCACCCAGATCGTGGAAGCATTGGTCACGCACCTCGCGCCCCGCGGCGCCATCGTCGTCATCGAGTGCGAGCACCTGTGCATGTCGATGCGCGGGGTCCGCAAGCCGGGGACGAAGACCGTGACCTCGGCCGTGCGCGGTCAGCTGCACGACCCGGCGACCCGCGCCGAAGCCATGGGACTCATCCTCGGAAGGTAGAACGTCATGGACACTCTCGGTGTCACGCCGGGCACGGGCCCGAACACGCTCCCCCTGCCGGTCATCCGCCGCGCGACGCGGCCCCGCACCGTCGCCGACCTGCCCACCGGGCGCACCCTGGTGATGGGCATCCTCAACGTCACCCCCGACTCGTTCAGCGACGGCGGGGACCACAGCACCCGCGGGGCGGCCATCGACCACGGCCTGCGCCTGCACTTCGCCGGCGCCGACATCGTCGACGTCGGGGGCGAGTCCACCCGGCCGGGGGCCGCCGAGGTCCCCGTCGAGGCCGAACTGGACCGGGTCGTCCCGGTGATCACCGCGCTGGCCCGTGCGGGCGCCCTGGTCAGCATCGACACCCGCCGCCCGCAGGTGGCCGCCGCCGCGATCGACGCCGGTGCGGCCCTCGTCAACGACGTCTCCGGCACCGCGGTGCACCCCGACATGCCGGCCCTGATCGCGCAGCGCGGCGTCCACTACGTCCTGCAGCACAGCCGCGGCGACTCCCGCACCATGACCTCGCGCGCGCAGTACGACGACGTCGTCGAGGACGTCATCGCCGAACTCGCGCCGCTGGCGGGTCGCTTCATCGACGCCGGCGTCGCCGAGGACCGGCTGATCCTCGACCCGGGGATCGGCTTCGCGAAGGCGGGCGAGCAGAACTGGCAGTTGCTGCGCTCGCTCGACCGGTTCACGGCGCTGGGCAAGAAGGTGCTGGTGGGCACGTCCCGCAAGACGTTCCTCGGCGAACTGCTGGCCAGCTCCGGCAAGTCGGCCCCGCCGAAGGACCGCGACGCCGCGACGGTCGCCTCCACCGCCCTTGCCGCCGCCGCCGGGGTCTGGGCGGTCCGCGTCCACGACGTGAAGGCGAACCTCGACGCGGTGAAGGTGGCCGCCGCCTGGTCCGGGCGGTGAGCGTGGACACGATCACCCTCACCGGCATCCGCGGGCGCGGCACCCACGGGGTGCTGGACGCGGAACGGGACCTCGGCCAGATCTTCACCGCCGACGTCGCGCTGGAGCTCGATCTGACCGCCGCCGCCCGCGACGACGACCTGACCCGCACGGTGAACTACGCCGAGGCCGCCGCGCGGGTGCACGCCCGGCTCACCGGGGCGCCGGTGGCCCTGATCGAGGCCCTCGCCGCGGCCATCGCCGAGGACCTGCTGGACGCGTACCCCGTGGCCGCGGTCACCGTCACCGTCCACAAGCCGGCCGCCCCGATCCCGGTCCCGTTCGACGACGTCGCCGTCACCATCCGGCGAAGCCGGGGATGACCGAGCCGGGGATGACCGAGCCGGGGATGACCGAGCGGGAGATGGCGCAGCCGGGGATGACGGCGCCGGTGACCGGACCGCCGCCGACCGCGCGGCCGGCGGTCGGCGCGGAGGCGGTCCTCGCCCTGGGCGCCAATCTCGGCGATCCGGCCGCGACCCTGACGGCGGCCGTGGACGCGATCGCCGGTGAACCGGGCCTGACGCTGCTCGGGGCCTCGCCCGTCGCGATCACGGCCCCGGTCGGCGGACCGCCCGGGCAACCGGACTACCGCAACCAGGTGGTCCGGGTCGCGACCGGGCTGAGTCCCGACGAGCTGCTCGCGGCCTGTCACCGGATCGAGGCGCGCTTCGGCCGGGAACGACTCGTCCACTGGGGGCCGCGGACCCTCGACGTCGACATCGTCACCGTCGTCACGGCCGACGGCGAGGTGCATCGCACGGATCCGCAGCTGACCCTGCCGCACCCCCGCGCCGCCACCCGCGCGTTCGTCCTCGCCCCCTGGTCCTGGCTGGAACCGGGGGCGCGGCTGGGCGGCGTCCCCGTGAGCGACCTGCTCGCGGCCGCGCCCGATCGCGACGGTGTCCGCGCCGAGGTGAGACCGTGAGCGGGCTGCGGCTCCGGCCGCTGGTGGTGGCGGCGGTCGTGGCCGCCGTCATCGGCTGGATCGCCGACGTGCTGATCACCCGGACCGGCGGGCCCACCCCGGTGCTGCCGCTGAGCTCCCTGCTGACCGTGCTCCTGCTCGTCGGCATCACCCTGGGCCTCGGCGTCCACGTGCTGCGCTGGCGGCAGGGGAGGGCGCGGCGGATGATCAACCCGCTCCTCGCCGCGCGCACCCTCGTGCTCGCCCAGGCCACCGCCTACACGGGGGCCGTCATCGGCGGCTGGCACGTCGGGGTGGTGGTCGAGCAGCTGGGCCTGGTCGCGTTGCGCTCGGACCAGTCGGTGCTGTGGTTCGCGGTCGCGCAGATCGCCGGCGGCGCCGTCATGGTCGGCGTCGGCGTGCTGGTCGAGCACTTCTGCCGCATCCCGCCGGAGGATGGGGACGGCAGCGGGGAAGGCCCCCAGCCGAGCGAGGGGGAGTATGCGTAGCGAACCGATCGACCCGGAGGGCTTGACCTTCACCGGCGTCTCGCCCCGGCTGGTGTGGGCCCGCGCCCTGGGCTGGCTGCCCGCCGCGGTCCTCATCGTCGCCGTCTGCTCCGTCCCGCTCGTCCTCACCCTGCTCGGCGTGTGGACCTGGGTGCCGCGATGGCTGGCCTGGGCCGTGCCCGTCGTCGCCCTCGTCGTCCAGCTCTGGCGCCTCGCCCTGATCCCGCGGCAGGTGCGGGCGCTCGGCTACGCGGAGCGGGACGAGGACCTGCTGATCCGCAGCGGCCTCTTCTTCCGCCGGCTCGTCGTCGTGCCCTACGGGCGGATGCAGTACGTCGACGTGCAGGCCGGGCCGGTCGAGCGGGCGCTGGGCATGGCCGGCATCAAGCTGCACACCGCGTCGGCCTCGACGGACGCCGCCATCCCCGGGCTACCCGCCGACGAGGCGGCGCGGCTGCGGGAGGCGCTGTCCGCGCGCGGCGAGGCGAGACTGGCGGGACTGTGACCGTGGCCTCCCCGGTGCGCGGCGGTATCGACGCGCCGTCGACGTGGCACCGCGTCCACCCGGCGTCACCGCTGGTCCGCGGTTGGCTCGCCCTCGTCGCCGTCTACGTCGTGTTCGGGCGGGACTGGCTGCAGAACGCGATCGGCTCGATGGCGGACCCGTCCTCCCGCGAGCCCGGCCCCGACGGCGTGCCGATCGGCATCATCGTGGTGGTCGCCGTCGTCCCCCTGGTCGTCGTCCTCGCCACCTTCTTCGCCAGCTGGTGGTTCACCCGTTACCAGGTCACCACCGATCACGTCCGGATCAACTCCGGGGTGCTGTTCCGGCAGAACCGGCAGGCACGGCTGGACCGGGTGCAGGCCATCGACATCAACCAGCCGCTGCTGGCCCGGCTGCTGCGGCTCGCCGAACTCAAGTTCGAGGTGGCCGACGCCGGCCAGTCCGCGATGCGGCTGTCCTTCCTGCGGCTCGACGAGGCCGAGCAGCTGCGTGCGACCATCCTGGGCCGCGCTGCAGGGGTGCACGGTGATCCCGCCCACCCCGACGTCATCGTCTCCGCCCCGGAGCGCCCGGTGCTGACCGTGCCCCCGCAGCGGGTCCTCGGCGCGGCCGTGCTCTCCGGCATGACGGTGTGGCTGCTCGTCGCCGCGGCGGTCACCCTGCTGCCGGCCGTGTTCAGCGGCCAGCCGCTCGCACTCGCGGCCGTCATCCCCGTCGTCTTCGGTGCGGGCACGGCCTACTGGGCCTTCTTCACCCGCAGCTTCAACTTCCGCGTCGCCCATTCCCCGGACGGGGTCCGGCTGCACTACGGGCTGCTCGAGACGCACGCCCAGACCGTGCCGCCGGGTCGCGTGCAGGCCGTGTCCGTGCACGCCCCCCTGCTCTGGCGGCCGCTGGGGTGGCACCGGGTGGAGATGAACGTGGCCGGCTACGGCACCGCCGGCAGCGAGCAGAACGCCCGCACCGTGCTGCTGCCGGTCGGCACGTTCGACGAGGTGCTCGAGGTCATGGCCCTGGTGCTGCCGCGCCCGGGCGTCGACGACCCGGTGGCCGTCTTCCGCGCGGGGCTGCACGGCACGGGCAGCGCCGAGGGATTCGTTCCCGCCCCGGCGCGCGCCCGATGGCTCGACCCGCTCGCCTTCCGGCGCAACGGGTTCCAGCACACCGAGACGGCGATACTCGTCCGCAGTGGGCGGCTCACCCGTCGGCTCGCCGTCGTGCCGCACGAGCGCACGCAGTCGGTGGCCCTGCAGCAGGGCCCGCTGCAACGCCGGCTGGGGCTGGCGCACGTCCACCTGCATTCCACGGCCGGACCGGTCAAGCCCGTGGTGCCGCATCTGGCCGTCGACGTCGCCCGCCGACTGTTCACCGACCAGGCGGAGCGGGCCGCGCGGGCCCGGCGCGCGGCCGGCCCCGAGCAGTGGATGCTCCGGCGCGCGACCCAGGACGCCGCGCCGATCCCGCCGGCTCCCGTCGCCGCGCCGGACGCCGCGCCCGGAGGCGCACCCACCGATCGCCACGGGGACCGGCCGTGAGGCCCGGGCGCCTCGGCGTCGGGGTGATCGGCGCCGGCCGGGTCGGGGCGGTGCTCGGGGCGGCGCTGCGGGCGGTCGGGCACTCCGTCGTGGGCGTCAGCGCGATCTCGGAGCAGAGCCGGGACCGGGCCGCCGCGCTGCTGCCCGGCGTGCCGCTGCTCGAACCGGCCGAGATCGTCGAGCGATGCGAGCTGGTCGTGCTCGCCGTGCCCGACGACGACCTCGTGCCCCTGGTCCGGGGCCTGGCCGAGCTGGACCACTGGCAGACCGGGCAGATCGTGCTGCACACGAGCGGCCGGCACGGTATCGCGGCCCTCGCGCCGGCCGCCGCGCGCGGCGCCGTGTGCCTGGCCGTGCATCCCGTGCTCGCGTTCACCGGGATGAGCCTCGACCTGGCCCGGCTGACCGGGGCGATGGTCGCGGTCACCGCGCCGGCGGCGTTCCTGCCGATCGCCCAGGCACTCGTCGTCGAGATGGGCGCGGAGCCGGTGGTGCTGAGCGAGGAGGACTTCCCCGTCGTCGGCGGCATCCTCGCCCGCGTCCGGGAGGACGTCGACCGGAGCACCCGGCAGGCGCTGCGCCGACTCGCCGAGGCGGACGTCGAGGATCCCGCGCGGATGGCCGGCCCGCTCGTGCGGGCCGTGCTGGAGAACGCCCTGGCCGCCGGCCCCGAACGGCCGGCCACCGGGCTGGCACCGCCCGATTCCCCCATCGAATAGGCGCGCGGGCGCCCGGGAAAGGGCGATATCCCGGCCGGTCCGGGAGCCGGGAAAATGGCGGCGGACGACCAGCGGAATCCGCGCGAAGAACAAGCACCCTGATGATCTCCGATCACCGCGAGGCGGCCGAAGAAATGAGGCGGGAGAAATGCCGGTCTCCGCCTCGTCGGCGGGCGCCCGCGGACCCGCGGTCCGTCCCGTCCACGGCGGCGGCGAATTCCGTTCAGGGGGAACCGGAAAAAGGGGCGAGTGCGCGGTGGTCGAGGGCGGTCAGAGCACGGTGAATCAGAGCACGGTGAAACGGGGCGGGAGGTCCGCGCGACCGGTCAGGGCGAGCAGCAAGGTCTCGGCCGAACCCGCCCGGATGCCCACGCGCGCCGCCAGCTCCGCCGCGTCGGCGACGAGCTCGGGGTCCAGACCGGCGGGGAAGCCGCACGCCCGCGCCAGGTCCAGGCCGTGCACGGTCAGCTCGAAGCACCGGGTCGGCAGGTACTCGCTCAGCAGCATGCCGCCCCCCGCGGTGGGCAGCAGGGGATCCCCGCCCCCGGCCATCGCCGCATCGACGGCGGCCGTGGCCGCCGTCGCCAGCCCCGCCACCGTCGCGGCCGGATCCGGCCCGAGGGCCAGACCGGCCTGTTCGCCCCGGGCCGCGACCTCCGCGTCGTGACCGTGGGCGGCGAGGAAGTAGGCGGTGGTGTCCGGCACGTCCCGGGTGACGGCCGGCCGCTGCAGGTAGTCGACCACGGTCGTCAGGGCGCGCGCGCCGTGACCGGCGAGCGACCGCACCGACCACTGGCCCAGGCCCGGGCGGTCCCAGTCCTCGGCCCCGATCCGGGAGACGATCGTGGTGTACGCGGCGGCCGCCGCACGGAAGCGATCCGTGGTCTGCATGCGCCGATCGTAGGCCACCGCCCTGGGCCGATACCCTTGGATATCGTGACCACACCGACTCCTGCCTCCACTCCGTCGTCCCCGGAGCCGGCCGACGACTCCGCCGAGGCGCAGCTGCGCCGGCAGACTTCAGAGCAGATCGAGGTGCGCACCGCCAAGCGCCGGCGCCTCCTCGAGGCGGGCGTCGAGCCCTACCCGGTCGGTGTCGAGCGCACCCACACGCTCGCCGAGGTGCGCGGCACGTACGCGCACCTGGCCGCCGACGAGGCGTCCGGCGAGCACGTCGGCGTCGCCGGTCGCGTCGTGTTCCTGCGCAACACCGGCAAGCTGTGCTTCGCGACCCTGCAGGCCGGGGACGGGACCCGGTTGCAGGCGATGATCAGCCTCACCGGGGTGGGTGAGGAGTCGCTCTCGCAGTGGAAGGCCGTCGTCGACCTCGGCGATCACGTGTTCGTGCACGGGGAGGTGATCAGTTCCCGCCGCGGTGAGCTGTCCGTGATGGCGGACCGCTGGCAGATGGCGTCCAAGGCGCTGCGGCCCCTGCCCACCCTGCACCACGACCTGTCCGAGGAGACCCGCGTCCGGCAGCGGTACGTCGACCTGATCGTGCGGGAGGAGGCCCGGCAGATCGTGCTCGACCGGGCCACCATCACCCGCACCGTGCGGCAGACCCTCGACGCCCGCGGCTACGTGGAGGTGGAGACGCCGATCCTGCAGCTGGTCCACGGCGGGGCGACCGCACGGCCGTTCAACACCCACATGAACGCCTTCGACCAGGACATGTCCCTGCGCATCGCCACCGAGCTCTACCTCAAGCGCGCCGTCGTCGGCGGCCTCGACAAGGTGTACGAGATCGGCCGGGTGTTCCGCAACGAGGGCGTCGACTCCACGCACAGCCCCGAGTTCACCATGCTCGAGTGCTACGAGGCGTATGCCGACCAGTTCGTCATGGCCGACCGGATGCGCGAGATGATCCTGGCCTGCGCCCACGCCCTGGGCCGCACCCGGATCGAGACCGCGGCGGGCACGGTGGACCTCGAGGGCGAATGGCGGTGGCTCTCCGTCTACCCGGCCGTCTCCGAGGCCGTCGGCGAGGAGGTCACGCCGCAGACGGGCATCGAGGACCTCCGCCGGATCGCCGCCGCGCACGACGTCGAGCTGCCCACCGACGTGATCGACCAGAAGATCGTGATGAAGCTGTTCGAGGAGCTGGTCGAGCACACCCTGCTGCAGCCCACCTTCGTCTGCGACTACCCCCCGATCGCGCAGCCGCTCGCGCGGCCGCACCGCAGCATTCCCGGCGTCATCGAGGCGTGGGACCTGATCATCGCCGGGACCGAGACGGGAACGGCGTTCTCCGAGCTGATCGATCCCGTCATCCAGCGGGAACGGCTGACCGCGCAGTCACGTCAGGCCGCGGCCGGGGACGAGGAGGCCATGCAGCTGGACGAGGACTTCCTGCGCGCGCTCGAATACGCGGCGCCGCCGATGGGCGGCATCGGCCTGGGCATGGATCGCCTGGTGATGCTCTTCACCGGTGTCGGCATCCGCGAGAGCATCCTCTTCCCCCTGATGAAGCCCGAGTGAGAGCTGTGAGCATTCACCCAGCCGACCGCACTACCCTGATCCGGTGAACGATTTTCTGGCGGCACTGACGGTGCTGCTGCCGTCCCTCGGCGTCGGCCTGCTCTTCTTCATCGCCATGCGCGCACTCCTGAATGCGGATCGTTCGGAGCGCCGCGCATTCGCCGAGGAAGAGGAACGATTTCTCAAGAATCATTCGGATTGACCGGAATACTTTGACTCCGGGCACGAGAATATTCATACTTGAGGGGAATTCCGCGGGATCCCGGGAATTCTGACAGGAACATTTCCCCCAAGGAGAGTTGACTTGGCTCAGAAGGTGAAGATCATCCTCGTGGACGATCTCGACGGCGGTACCGCCGATGAAACCGTCCGGTTCGGTCTCGACGGCGCGAACTACGAGATGGACCTGTCCACGGACAACGCGGAGCAACTGCGTGATGCGCTGAAGCCGTTCGTGTCCAAGGCCCGCCGTTCGGGCAGCCGTTCCTCCTCCGCCCGGAGCACCAGGTCCGGTGGCGGGTCCGGGCGCAATCAGGACACGGCGCGCATCCGGGAATGGGCGCGGGAGAACGGCTACACGGTCAGTGACCGCGGCCGCGTGCACTCGGACATCCAGGAGGCCTACCGCAAGGCACACGGCCAGTGACCGGCGCTCCGCGGCTGATCCCGCGGAGCGCGGACACGGAACCCTCCCGGCCGTCCCCGGGTGGAGCGAATGCGGATCGGCCATCGGCCGGTCCGCATTCGTCGTTCCGGCCCGATCACGGGATCCGGGTCCATCTCGCCTGTGGCGAACAACCGGCCACGGGGCGGCATCCCGCACGTAGCATCGTCAGTACGCATCAGCTAGGGAGTGTGCCCCATGTTCGAAAGATTCACTGACAGAGCCCGCAGGGTCGTCGTGCTCGCCCAGGAAGAGGCGCGCATGCTCAACCACAACTACATCGGTACGGAGCACATCCTCCTCGGCCTCATCCATGAAGGCGAAGGGGTCGCGGCCAAGGCGCTCGAGTCCCTGAACATCTCGCTCGGCGCGGTCCGGGAGCAGGTGCAGGAGATCATCGGTCAGGGCCAGCAGGCGCCGTCGGGGCACATCCCGTTCACCCCGCGCGCCAAGAAGGTCCTCGAGCTCTCCCTGCGCGAGGCCCTCCAGTTGGGCCACAGCTACATCGGCACCGAGCACATCCTGCTCGGCCTGATCCGCGAGGGCGAGGGCGTCGCCGCCCAGGTGCTCGTCAAGCTCGGCGCGGACCTGTCCCGGGTGCGCAACCAGGTGATCCAGCTGCTCTCCGGCTACCAGGGCGGCAAGGAGAACGCCGCCGCCGGCGTCGGGCCCGGCCAGAACGAGGGGGCGCCCGCCGGTTCGGTCGTGCTCGACCAGTTCGGCCGCAACCTGACCCAGGCGGCCCGCGAGAGCAAGCTCGACCCCGTGATCGGGCGCGAGCACGAGATGGAACGCGTCATGCAGGTACTCTCGCGCCGTACCAAGAACAACCCCGTCCTGATCGGCGAGCCCGGCGTCGGCAAGACCGCCGTCGTCGAGGGCCTCGCCCAGGCGATCGTCCGCGGCGACGTGCCGGAGACCATCAAGGACAAGCAGCTCTACACGCTCGACCTCGGGTCCCTGGTGGCCGGCTCCCGGTACCGCGGTGACTTCGAGGAGCGCCTGAAGAAGGTGCTCAAGGAGATCCGCACCCGCGGCGACATCATCCTGTTCATCGACGAGATCCACACCCTCGTCGGGGCGGGCGCCGCGGAGGGCGCGATCGACGCGGCCAGCATCCTCAAGCCCATGCTGGCCCGCGGTGAGCTGCAGACCATCGGCGCCACCACGCTGGACGAGTACCGCAAGCACATCGAGAAGGACGCCGCGCTCGAGCGCCGCTTCCAGCCGATCCAGGTCTCCGAGCCCTCGGTCGCCCACGCGATCGAGATCCTCAAGGGCCTGCGCGACCGGTACGAGGCGCACCACCGGGTGTCCATCACCGACGGCGCGCTGGCCTCGGCGGCGAGCCTGTCCGAGCGCTACATCTCCGACCGGTTCCTGCCGGACAAGGCGATCGACCTGATCGACGAGGCCGGGGCGCGGCTGCGCATCCGCCGGATGACGGCGCCGCCGGAGCTGAAGGAGATCGACGACCGGATCGCCGACCTGAAGAAGGAGAAGGAGTCCGCGATCGACGCGCAGGACTTCGAGGGCGCCGCCTCGCTGCGCGACAAGGAGCAGCGCCTCATCGCCGAGCGCGGCGAGAAGGAGCAGGCCTGGCGCAGCGGCGGCATGGACGACGTCGCCGAGGTCGACGAGGAACTCATCGCCGAGGTGCTCGCCAACTCCACCGGCATCCCCGTGTTCAAGCTGACGGAGGAGGAGTCCTCGCGCCTGAAGAACATGGAGGGCGAACTGCACAAGCGGGTCGTCGGCCAGGACGAGGCCATCAAGGCCATCAGCCAGTCCATCCGCCGGACGCGGGCCGGCCTGAAGGACCCGAAGCGCCCCGGCGGCTCGTTCATCTTCGCCGGCCCCACCGGCGTCGGGAAGACCGAGCTGGCCAAGGCGCTCGCCGAGTTCCTGTTCGGTGAGGAGGACGCGCTGATCCAGCTGGACATGAGCGAGTACTCCGAGAAGCACACCGTCTCGCGGCTGTTCGGCTCGCCCCCGGGTTACGTCGGTTACGAGGAGGGCGGCCAGCTGACCGAGAAGGTCCGCCGTCGTCCGTTCTCCGTCGTGCTGTTCGACGAGGTGGAGAAGGCGCACGCCGACATCTTCAACTCGCTGCTGCAGATCCTCGAGGACGGTCGTCTCACCGACAGCCAGGGGCGGGTCGTGGACTTCAAGAACACGGTCATCATCATGACGACGAACCTGGGCACCCGGGACATCGCCAAGGGCGTGCTCACCGGGTTCCAGTCGGGCACCGACACGCAGACCTCGTACGAGCGGATGCGCGCGAAGGTGCAGGAGGAGCTGCGTCAGCACTTCCGTCCCGAGTTCCTCAACCGTGTCGACGACATCGTCGTGTTCCCGCAGCTGACGCAGGACGAGATCATCGAGATCGTCGACATGTTCGTGGCCCGCCTCGAGCTGCGGCTCAAGGACAAGGACATGGGCATCGAGCTGACCACGGAGGCCAAGAAGCTGCTGGCCACCCGCGGGTACGATCCCTCGATGGGCGCCCGGCCGTTGCGCCGGACCATCCAGCGGGAGATCGAGGACCAGCTGTCCGAGAAGATCCTGTTCGGGGAGCTCTCCGCCGGCCAGGTCGTGCTCGTCGACGTGGAGGGCGAGGGCGACCTCGCGAAGTTCACGTTCGAGGGCACCTCGAAGCCGTCGGTGCCGGACACGGTCCCCTCGGCCTGACCCGCGCTGCCTCGACCGTTCGACGGGCCCGGAACCGCCGCCACGTGCGGCCGGTACCGGGCTCGTCGTCGTTCCGGGGTCCGTGCGGTGACGCCCGCACCGCGGGCGCGGCTGGGCACACCTGCGCATGGTCAGTAGGCTGAGGGTGACGCGGGGACCATCCCGCCACGAGGAAAGGAAGTGCCGGATGCTCAAGAAAGCGATCTTCCTGGTCGGAGCGGGCGTGGGGTTCGTGCTCGGAACCCGTGCGGGCCGGGAGACCTACGACAAGCTGCGGGCCCAGGTGACGGGCTTCGTCAACGACCCGAAGGTGCAGGAGAAGGTCAGCCAGGGCACCGAGTGGGCCAAGGACAAGGCCCCCGTGGTCGCCGGCAAGGTGCAGGAGGGCGCGGAGAAGATCAAGGGCGCCGCCTCCGACGCCGCCGGCACGGTTTCCGGCAAGGCCTCCGACGCCGCCGACAGCGCGTCCGCGAAGGCGGACCAGGCGGTCGGCACGATCAAGGACCGGACGTCGGGCGACGACGGGACCGATCCCGAGACGGGTGGCACCAGCAGCGACTACGAGCCGCACGTCGTCGATCAGGGCGACCAGCACTGAGCTGTCGCCGGCGCTGACCTGCCCGACCACGACGCTCGACACGGCGGACCGACCCGGCACGGGTCGGTCCGCCGTGCTGCATCCCCACCGTGTCGCCTCCACCGCGTCGCCTCCACCGGGGCCTGGTCCCACCCGATCCCGGCAGCGACCGGCAGTGATAGAGAAGAGACATGACCGACGTCACCGTGCCCACGACCGCCGCAGCCGACCCCGCTCCCGCCACGCACTTCCACGACGTCGACCGCTTCGTCCGCCTGCCGCGGCTCTCCGGGCTGACGCTCAGCCCGGACGGCCGGCGCCTGGTCACCGGCGTCGCCACCCTGAACGCCAAGGGGACCGGTTACAGCACCGCCCTGTGGAGCGTGGACACCGCCGGGGAGGCACCCGCCGTTCGCCTGACCCGCAGCGCCGCGGGGGAGACCGGTGCCGTCTTCACCGCCGACGGTGACCTGCTGTTCACCTCCGCCCGCCCCGACCCGGGCGCCGACGACGCCGAGGAGCCCGTGACGGCGCTGTGGGCGATCCCGGCCGCCGGGGGCGAGGCCCGCGTCGTGCACGGCCGGCCGGGCGGCCTGGGGCCGGTGCTCACCGCCGCGGACGCCGACGTCACGATCGTGCGGGCCAACGTGCTGCCGGGGGCCCGCGACGAGGCGGAGGACGCGCGGCTGCGTGACGCCCGGAAGACCGCCGGCGTCTCGGCCATCCTGCACGCCGGCTACCCCGTCCGGTTCTGGGACGCCGACCTCGGTCCCGACGAGCCACGCCTCTTCGCGCTGGAGACCGGCGGCGAGGCCGACCCGTTGCCCGGCACCACCGACGCCGTCGCCCCCACCGAGCTCCGCCCGATCACGGTCGGCATCGGCAACGGGCTGATGCACGCCGAGCAGGTCCTCAGCCCCGACGGTGCCACCGTGCTCGCTGGGCAGACGCTCGCCGTCGCGCGCGCCGACCTGCGCGACGTCCTGATCCGCGTCGACGTCGCCACCGGCGAACGGACCCGGCTCGTCGAGGACGCCGACTGGGACTACGCGCCCGGCCCGATCAGCCCCGACAGCACCCGGGCGGTCGTCGTGCGCGAACGTCGCACCACCCCCGAGCAGGCGGCCCAGCTGCAACTCATGCTCCTGGACCTGCGCACCGGGGACGTCAGCCCGCTCGCCCACGACTGGGACCGCTGGGGTCACCCGCACGCCTGGCTGCCGGACGGCTCCGGCGTCGTGGTCACCGCCGACCAGGACGGGCGCGGGCCCGTGTTCGTCATCGACGTGGCCAGCTCGGCCGTGCGCCAGGTGACCGACGACGCCGCCGCCTACACCGACGTCGTCGTCGGCCGGGACGGCGCCGCCTACGCGCTGCGGGCCAGCTACGCCCACCCGGCCGAGCCGGTGCGCGTGGACCTGGCCACCGGCGAGGTCACCACCCTCCGCGGCCCGGTCACCCGCCCGGAGCTGCCCGGCCGGCTCGAGGAGGTCCGCACCGAGGCCGCCGACGGCACCGCGCTGCGGGCGTGGCTGGCGCTGCCGGGCGGGGCGGGCGCCGACGCGCCGGCGCCGCTGCTGCTGTGGATCCACGGCGGGCCCCTCGGATCCTGGAACAGCTGGAGCTGGCGCTGGTGCCCCTGGCTGCTCGTCGCTCAGGGCTACGCGGTGCTGCTGCCGGACCCGGCGCTGTCCACCGGCTACGGGCAGGACTTCATCCAGCGCGGCTGGGGAGCGTGGGGTGAGGCGCCGTACACGGACCTGATGGACGTGACGGACGCCGTCGTCGCCCGCGACGACATCGACGAGACCCGCACCGCGGCGATGGGCGGCTCCTTCGGCGGCTACATGGCCAACTGGGTGGCCGGGCACACCGACCGGTTCGACGCCATCGTCACCCACGCCTCCCTGTGGGCGCTGGACAACTTCGCCCGGACCACGGACATGTCGCTGTACTGGGAGAAGGAGCTCTCCCCGGCGATGACCGACGCGAACTCCCCGCACCGCGCGGTGGAGCAGATCCGCACACCGGTCCTGGTGATCCACGGGGACAAGGACTACCGGGTGCCCATCAACGAGGGACTGCGGCTGTGGTACGAGCTGCTCTCCCGTTCCGGCCTGCCGGCCGACGACGAGGGCCACAGCCCGCACCGGTTCCTCTACTTCCCGGACGAGAACCACTGGGTGCTCAAGCCGCAGAACGCGAAGGTCTGGTACGGGGTGGTGGCGGCGTTCCTGGCCGAGCACGTGCTCGGCCGGGAACGCCCGCTGCCCGCCGAGCTCGGCCTCACCCGGGCCGTTGCCGAGGAGCCGGCGGAGGAACCGGCCGGCGCAGCAGCGGAGGGCCCCGCCGATGCCCGCTGACGGCGCGCCCGGTTACACCCTGCGCCGGGCACGCACGTCCGACGTCGGACCCATCCGGAACCTGGTCGCCCCGCTCGCCGAACAGCGCGTGCTCATCGCCAAGGAGGCCGTCGCCTACTACGAGGGCATCCAGGAGTTCCTGGTCGCGCAGGACGCGACGGGCACCGTGATCGGCTGCGGCGCCCTGCACGTGATGTGGGAGGACCTCGCGGAGGTGCGCACGCTCGCCACCTCGAGCGACTGGCGCGGACGGGGCGTCGGGCATGCGCTGCTGGACGCCCTGCTGCAGCGGGGACGGGAGATCGGCGTCGCCCGCGTGTTCTGCCTGACCTTCGAGGTCGATTTCTTCACCCGGCACGGGTTCACCGTGATGGCCAACCAGGACAGCATCGACCCGGTGATCTACTCGGAGCTGCTCCGCTCCCACGACGAAGGGGTCGCCGAGTTCCTCGACCTGGCCCGGGTCAAGCCGAACACCCTCGGCAACACCCGCATGATCCGGCGGATCGACACCGCCTGAGCGCCCCCGCAACGCTCACTGGCAAGCGGCCGGGAACCCGGGGCAGCACTGGACACCCTCCCGGCAGTCTGCTTAGTGTGGGGACCGCGGACGGAGGCGGCCCCGGCGGTCTCCACCGCGACGACAGGCTCTATCCCCGACCCGAGAGGGAACAGACCATGGGATTCGACGACGCGATCAACAAGGGCAAGGACGCCCTGGGCAACGACCAGGTGGGCGACAAGGTCGACGAGCTGCAGGAGCAGCACGGCGACAAGCTCGGTGAGCACGGCGACCAGGTCAACCAGGGCATCGACGCCGCTCAGGAGAAGTTCGGCGGCGGGTCGGACGCGGGCGAGGGCCAGTAGGCCGCCCGGCGGGAACGCTGCCGCATCCACCACGTCCGGCGCCGTGAGGGCGCCGATCGATCGAAGGGAGAACGCATGGGACTCGGAGACAAGATCAGCAATGCTGCTCAGGACGTCAGCGGCAAGGTGAAGGAAGCCGCCGGCAAGGGCAGTGACGACCAGAGCCTCGAGGCGGAGGGCCGAGCCGATCAGGCCGGCGCCGACGTCAAGAAGGCCGGCGAGAACGTGAAGGACGCGTTCAAGCACTAGAGCGGACCGGGCGCCCGATGATCGGGCGCCGACCGGACCGGAAGGGGCGGGGACCACGGGTTCCCGCCCCTTTCCCCTGCCCGGGGGCGGCGGTACTGTCGAGTCACCGCGACGACCTGCGATGACGCCGCGGACGGAGCGGACGAGGAGATTCGATGAAGAAGCTCATCAATGACCCGAAGAACGTCGTCATGGAGTCGGTCGAGGGGTTCGGGCGCGCTCACGCCGACCTCGTCACCGTCAACCCCGAGCCGTTGTACGTGGTGCGCAAGGACGCCCCGCGCAGCGGCAAGGTCGGCCTGGTCTCCGGCGGAGGCAGCGGGCACGAGCCGTTGCACGCCGGTTTCGTCGGGCGCGGCATGCTGGACGCCGCGGTGCCCGGCGCGGTGTTCACCTCGCCCACGCCGGACGCGATCATCCCGGCGACCGCCGCGGTGGACGGCGGTGCCGGCGTCGTGCACATCGTGAAGAACTACACGGGCGACGTGCTCAACTTCGAGGCCGCCGCGGAGATGGCCGAGGCCGAGGGCAGCACCGTGCGCCAGGTGCTGGTCAACGACGACGTGGCCGTCGAGGACTCGCTGTACACCGCGGGCCGGCGCGGCGTCGCCGGCACCGTGCTCGTCGAGAAGATCGCCGGTGCCGCCGCCGAACGCGGGGACGACCTGGACGCCGTCGTCGCCGTCGCCGAGCGGGTGGTCGCCAACGTCCGCTCGATGGGGGTGGCCCTGACCCCGTGCACGGTCCCGCACGCGGGGGACCCGAGCTTCGACCTGCGCGACGACGAGATCGAGATCGGCATCGGCATCCACGGGGAGCCGGGCCGCCGCCGGGGCAAGCTCGAACCGGCCGATGCCATCACCGAGCACCTGCTGCAACCGGTGCTCGACGACCTCGGCATCGGCTCCGGCGAGCGGGCACTGCTGTTCATCAACGGGATGGGCGGCACCCCGCTCTCCGAGTTGTACATCGTGTACCGGGCGGCGGCCGCGCTGCTGGACCGCAGCGGGATCGGCATCGCCCGCTCGCTGGTCGGCAACTACACGACGTCCCTGGAGATGCAGGGGGCGTCCGTGACGGTGCTGCGGGTCGACGACGACATGCTCACCCTGTGGGACGAGCCCGTGCTCACCGCCGCGCTGCGGTGGGGGGCCTGACCGTGGCGGGCGACGCCCTGGACACGGCGTGGGCGGTGCGCTGGGTGCGCGCCGCCGCCGACGCGATGGCGGAGCACCGCCGGGAGCTGATCGATCTGGACCGGGCGATCGGCGACGGCGACCACGGCGAGAACATGGACCGCGGCTTCAGCGCCGCCCGCGAGAAGCTCGAGGAGGAGTTCGCGGGCCCGGGCGCGGTGCTGAAGATGGTCGCCATGACGCTGATGTCCAAGGTCGGCGGCGCGGCCGGGCCGCTGTACGGCACGGCGTTCCTGCGGGCCGCCACCAGCCTGGGCGACGCCGACGCGTCCGCGGAGGCCGTCGCGGCAGCACTCACCGCCGCCCGCGACGGCGTCGTCAGCCGCGGCAAGGCCGAGGTGGGCGACGCGACCATGGTCGACGCGTGGACGCCGGCCGTGGACGCGGCCACGCAGGCGGCGTCCGCCGGTGATTCGCCGGCCGCGGTGCTGGCCGCCGCCGCCGACGCCGCGCAGACCGGGGCGGAGTCCACCGACGAGCTGCAGGCCCGGAAGGGCCGAGCCAGCTACCTCGGCGAGCGCAGTGTCGGTCACCGGGACCCGGGCGCTGTCTCCACCGTCCTGCTGTTGCGGGCCGCCGCCGACGCCGCCGCCACGGGTGCGGGGACGGCGTCGGGCGACGGGTCCGGCGCGTGAGCGTCGGCCTGGTCGTCGTCTCGCACAGCCCGAAGATCGCCGAGGGCGTGCGCGACCTCGCGGCCCAGATGGCCGCCGACGTGCGGATCGTTCCCGCCGGGGGCACCGACGAGGGCGGTATCGGCACCAGCTTCTCCGTCGTGATGGCGGCGGTCGAGTCCGCGCAGAGCGGTGACGGCGTCGTCGTGCTCACCGACCTCGGCTCCGCCGTGATGACCGCGGACTCCGTACTCGAGTTCCTCGACGACGACGCCCGCGCGCTCGTGCGGGTGCCGGACGCGCCGCTGGTGGAGGGCGCGGTGGCCGCCGCGGTCGCCGCACAGGGCGGGGCGGACCTGGACCGGGTGACCGCCGACGCGGTGGCCGCGGGAGGCCCCGGCTCACCGTCGACGGGGGCCGCGTCCGGCGGTGCCGACGCCGGTGCCGATCGCGCGGGCGCCGCCGACGAGACCGCGACCGGCTCCTTCACCCTCGTCAACGCGGTCGGCCTGCATGCCCGCCCGGCCGCGATGCTCGCCCAGGCGCTCGGCGCGCTCGACGCGCAGACCGAGGTGAACGGCGTCGACGGCGCCTCCGTGACGATGCTGATGACGCTCGCCGCCGGGCAGGGGTCGACCCTCACCGTCCGGTCCAGCGGGCCCGACGCGGAGCGCGCGATCCAGACCGTGGGCGACCTGGTGGGCCGCGGCTTCGACGAGGACTGAGCCCCGCTCCTCCTGCCCCGAGGCCGGCCCGGGGTGGGTCCGAACTCAGTCGGGCAGGCGGACGGTCCTCCCGTCGTCGTCGCGCGTGCCGCCCGCGCCGTCCAGCCTGACCAGTCCGTCTGCCGCCAGGCCACCCAGCGCGGAACGGATGCGGTCCTCGTCGTGGCCGAGTCCGGCCAGGGTCCGCAGGGCTCGGCCGTGCGTGGCCGGCTCGGCCGATGCCGCCGCGGAGGTGCCGGTGAGATCGACGGTGGCTCCGGTCGCGGTCCGTACCAGCGCCTCCACGTCGACGGGACCGGCCGCCTCGCGCACGACCGCGAGGATCGCGCCGCGCAGCTGCCGGGTAGTGCCGGCCCACGCCTGGCCGGTGGGGCGGTGTTCCGGTGCGGGGCGTCCGGCCGCGAGCCAGGCGCAGCGGTCGGCGAGGGGGCAGTCGTCGCACCGGGGGGAGCGAGCCGTGCACACGAGCGCGCCGAGCTCCATCACGGCGACGTTCCACACCGCGGCCTCGGCGTCGTCGGCGGGCAGCAGGTCGCGGGCGAGCCGGGTCTCGGCGACGGTCTGCGAGGGGCGGGGCAGGGCGCGGCCGTGCAGGACGCGCGTGAACACGCGCCGGATGTTGGTGTCCAGCACGACGGTGCGGCGCCCGTGGGCGAAGGCGGCGACGGCGGCGGCGGTGTAGGCGCCCACGCCGGGCAGCGCGAGCAGCGCTTCCTCGTCGTCGGGCACCCGGCCGCCGTGCCGGGTGGTGATCGCGGTGGCCGCCGCGTGCAGGCGCAGCGCGCGCCGCGGGTAGCCCAGGCGGCCCCAGGCGCGCACCGCCTCCCCGCTCGGCACCGCGGCCAGGTCCGCCGGCGTCGGCCACCGGGCGAGCCACTGCTCCCACACCGGGAGCACGCGCACCACCGGGGTCTGCTGCAGCATGAACTCGCTGACCAGCACGGCCCAGGCGGTGCGCTCCGCCGCACGCCATGGCAGCGTCCGGGCGTGCCGCCCGTACCAGTCGATCACGGTGGCGTGCAGATCGGCGGTCGCGTCCGGATCGGCGGGATCGACGACCGCAGCCGTCGTGCTCGATGCCGCCTGCGTCATGCTCTCGATGCTAGGGCAGCAGGCAGGCTCGGCCCGGCGGCGCGTCACCCGGGACGCGTCCACGGGCGCCACTACGCTGGAGGGCATGCCAACGAACGGAAGCGGCCGCGGGCCCAGTGCGGCCACCTTCCGGCGTCGCCGGCTGGTCGCCGCCCTCGTCGTGCTCGTGCTCGTCGTCGCGCTGCTCGGCGGGGTGATCGCCCTGTTCACCGCCGTCGGCGGCAGCACCGCCTCCGGTTCCGCGACCGGCCGACCCGGCGACGGCGGTACCGCGTCCGCGACGCCCGCCCCGACGTCGAGCCGGCCCACCTCCAAGCCGTCGAGCGCCTCACCCACCCCGACGCCCACGTGCGACCCCGCCAAGGTGACCGTGGAGGCGGCGACGGACAAGGCGGTGTACGCGCCGGGCGAGAAGCCGCTGCTGACGCTGCGGGTGATCAACGGCAATGCCGTGCCCTGCGAGGTCAACGTGGGCACCAGCCAGATGGAGTTCGTCATCACCAGCGGCAACGACCGGGTCTTCTCCTCGAAGGACTGCCAGGTGGAGCCGTCGGACAACAAGAAGCGGCTGGCCGCGGGCGCCACCGACTCGGCGAACTTCCCCTGGAACCGCAACCGGTCGACGACCGGCTGCGCGGCGGTGAAGACCGAACCGCGGCCCGGGTACTACCGGCTGGAGGTCAAGCTCGGGGACCGGGCCGGCGGGCAGACCATGTTCCAGTTGCAGTGACCGTCGCGGTGCGGCCCCGCTGACCGCCGTCAGCCGAAGCGGTCCAGCAGACTCGTCTCCGCGATCCGGGACAGGGTCTCGCGCACCAGCCGGGCGCGCTGTTCCCCGACGCCGTCGACGGTCATCAGGTCCTCGACGTTCGCGGCCATCAGGGTCTGCAGGTCACCGAACCGGGAGATCAGCCGTTCGATCACCGGGCGGGGCAGCGCCTGCATCCCGGCCAGGAGCCGGTAACCGCTGGGCTGGACGGGCGCCTCCAGGTTGTCGCCGGCGCGGATCAGCCCGACCGCCTGGGCGATCACGGCCAGGTCCACCATCTCCGCGGACGTCAGCCCCCGCAGCGTGGCCACCGCGGCGTCCACCTGGTCGGGGGTCAACTCCGTGCCGAGGTAGTCGCCGAGCAGCATCTGGCTGTCCGGCCCGAGCCCGGTGGACAGTTCCTCCAGCTGCAGGTCGACGAGCCGGCCGTCGGTCCCGAGCTCCGTCACGTACTGGCGGATCTCGTCCGAGATGCGGCGCACCATCTCCTGGCGCTGCAGGGTGATGGCCACCTCCCGGACGGTCGCGACGGCCTCGATCTCCGACGCGGAGAGGGCGGTCGTCACCTGGTCCAGCCGGTTGCGGTAGCGCTCCAGGGTCTGCAGCGCCTGGTTGGCGCGGGCGAGGATCGCGGCGGAGCCCTCCAGCACGTGCTTGCTGGCCCCCATGTACAGTCCGATGATCCCCATCGACTGGCTGACGGACACGACCGGCAGCCCGGTCTGCCGGGCCACCCGCTCGGCCGTGCGGTGCCGGGTGCCGGTCTCCGACGTCTCGATCGACGGGTCCGGCATCAGGTGCACGCCGGCGCGGACGATGCGGGTCAGGTCCCGGTCGACGACGATCGCCCCGTCCAGCTTCGCCAGTTCCCGCAGCCGGGTGGCGGAGAACTCGATCCCGATGTCGAATCCGCCGGTGCAGAGCCGTTCGACGGTGCGGTCCCAACCGAGCACGATCAGGGCGCCGGTGCGACCGTTGAGGATGCGCTCGATGCCGTCCCGCAGGGCGGTGCCCGGAGCCAGCCGCGCCAGCGTCTCCCGCGGCATGCTGCTCATCGGTCGCCTCGCTCCTGGTGGTGGGCCGGCCGGCCCGACGGGTACCGTCCGAGCCTAGTCCAGGCCCGCCGTTCCGGGCGTCAGCCCTCCGGTGTGCCGGGGTAGAGGACGGCCAGGGCCTCGTTGAGCGAGGACACCTCCCGGACGGTCACCCCGGCGGGGCCGATCACCGGGCCGTGGGGGGCGGCGGGCACGATGGCGTGGGTGTACCCCAGCCGCGCCGCCTCCTGCACCCGGCGCAGGATCTCCGGCACCGGACGTACCTCGCCGGCCAGGCCCACCTCGCCGAAGGCGATCATGTTCCGGCGCACCGCCTCGCCCCGCTTC
The DNA here is from genome assembly GCF_014643255.1 of Tersicoccus solisilvae. GTDB lineage: Bacteria > Actinomycetota > Actinomycetes > Actinomycetales > Micrococcaceae > Tersicoccus > Tersicoccus solisilvae. The sequence goes on from NZ_BMJI01000013.1 coordinate 26,809, forward strand.
GCGGACGCCAACGCCAGGGCGACGGCCAGATCGGCGGCCGGCTCGGTGAGCCGCACCCCGCCGACGGTGGCGACGTAGCTCTCGTCGCCGCCGACCGCGTAGCCGGCACGCTGCTGCAACACGGCCAGCAGCATCGACACCCGGGACGAGTCGAGCCCGCTGGTCGCCCGGCGGGTGCCGCCGGGGGCGGACGGCGCGAGCAGCGCCTGCACCTCGGCGACCAGCGGCCGGCGCCCCTCCAGGGTCACCGTGACGCACGTGCCGGGCACCGGCTCCCGGGTGCGGGAGATGAACAGGCCGCTCGGGTCGGCCAGCCCGGTGATGCCGTCCTCCGTCAGGTCGAAGCAGCCCACCTCGTCGGTGGGGCCGAACCGGTTCTTCGTGGCGCGCAGCAGCCGCAGCCGGGAGTGCCGCTCCCCGTCGAACTGGCAGACCACGTCCACCAGGTGCTCGAGCAGTCGGGGGCCGGCGATGGACCCGTCCTTGGTCACGTGCCCGACGAGCAGGGTGGTCATGTTCCGCTTCTTCGCCGCCGCGATCAGGGAGGCCGCCACCTCCCGCACCTGCGTGACGCCGCCGGCCACCCCGTCCACCTCGGCGCTGGAGAGGGTCTGCACCGAGTCGATCACCAGCAGCCGCGGGTCCAGGGCCTCGACGTGGGCCAGTGCGGTGCCCAGGTCCGTCTCCGCGGTCAGGTACAGCCGCTCCGCGACCGCGTCGATGCGCTCGGCCCGCAGCTTCACCTGCGCGGCCGACTCCTCACCCGTCACGTACAGCACGTCGCTGCCCCGGCCGGCGAGTTTCGCGGAGACGTCCAGCAGCAGCGTCGACTTGCCGACGCCGGGCTCCCCGGCCATCAGCACCACCGCCCCGGCCACCAGCCCACCACCGAGCACGCGGTCCAGCTCGTCGACGCCGGTCCGCAGGTAGGCGGCCGCCGTCGCATCGACCTCGGTGATCCGCTGGGCGGGGGCGGCGACGCGGGAGGCCGCCGTCGTGCGCCCCACCGACGGCCCGCCGACCTCCTCGATGCTGCCCCACGCCTGGCACTGGCTGCACCGGCCCATCCACTTCGCGGTGGTCGCCCCGCACTCGGCGCACCGGTAGCTGGCGGTGCGGGGGGTCCCGGGGCGGCGGGACGTGGTGGTGCGCGTGCTCATGGTTCCACCCTAGGCAGCGCCACCGACAGAACCGGGCCCACCCCGCGCCAGGTCGTCAATAGATGCACACCCGGCCCCGGATTCGGGGTCGGATGGAGCATCTATTGACGAGCTGGCGGAAGAAGAGAGGGGTCAGTCCAGGTCGGGCAGGAAGTCCCGGGCGTCCTCGTGGGACAGGCCGGTGGACTCCAGCAGGTCGACGATCAGCGGGCGCAGCAGCACGACGAGGGTCTCGCCCTCGAGGTGCTGGATGCGCAGCAGCCGGGGGTGCATCCGGGTGGCGACGTCACCGAGCTCGTACCGGGCCCGCCGGATCAGCCGGTCCCGCCCGTCCGAACGTCGCTCGCCGACGGCGGCGGCCAGCGAGTCCACCGCGTCCGCCAGGTCCTGCAGCACGGCGACGATGCTCTCGGCGCCGGGGTCGCTCAGTGCCGCGTGGTTGATCACGGACGCGAGCCGACGGGCGAACACCCGGCTGTTGCGCAGCGCCAGGTCGACGGCGGACAGGGCATCGGCCAGGTCCGCCAGCTCGCCCCGGTGCCGGCGGTAGGCCGGCGCGAGCGCGGCGACCTCGGTCGACCCCGTCAGGGTCACCCGCATCGCGTCGATCGACTTCTGGGTGCCGCGCGCCCGCACCAGCGCGTGCCAGGCCGTCGTCGCGTCGGCCTCCCGCACCGCCGTCGCGCACTCGCGCAGGATCAGCGCCTGCTCGGTGAGCAGGGAACTGAGCTCGGCGCGCGGCTCCGTGCGAGGATCCCGGGGGACGAGCATCGTGATCAGCAGGGCCATCACCCCGCCCACGACGGCGTCCACGCTGCGGGTGAAGGGGCCCGAGTCCGGCACCGGGAGCAGCACGACGAGCAGGGACTGCAGGCCCAGCTGGGTGGTGAAGACGACGCCCCGGTCGAGGAACCGGGCCAGCATGATGGAGACGAACAGGATGATCGCCGCCTGCCACAACCCGTGGCCGAGCACCTGGATCAACAGCTCGCCGACGGCGATGCCCAGGGTGCAGCCGATGCCCACCTCGAGCACCCGGCGCACGCGCGGCTCGCGGGAGAACCCGAGGGACACCAGGCCCGCGGTGGCGGCGAAGATCGGCCCCCGGTGGCCCAGCACCAGCTCGGCGAACGCGTAGGCGCCCACCCCGCAGACGGTCATCTGCACGGCCGGGAGCACGGACTTGCGCGTCCGGGACAACCCGACCCGCGAACGCACACGGACGAAGCGGCGGCCTCTGCTCCACACCTCGCTCACGTGCACGCTCGCCAGTCTAGGGGCGCGGGGATCGCCGCCGCGGCGTGGACCGGCGCCGAGACGCTGAGACGGGAATCACGCCGGCCGTCGTGAACCGCTGGCCGCCGTTAACCTCCCGTTAAGGTGAGGCGCCCGGTCCCGTCACCTGTCCTGCCTACCGTCACAGCTGTTGTGCTTCGCGACCGTTGCCCGGAATTGGGCCGGCGACGGATCGATCCTCCCAGGTAAAGGACTACACAGTGAAGTTTGTTCGCGTCAGCCAGGCTGCGGCCGTTCTCGCAGTCGGCGCCCTCGCCCTCACCGCGTGCGGCTCGGACAACGCGACCGGCCAGGCCGGCGGCTCCTCCGCCGCCGGGTCCGGCTCGGCGGGCTCGTCGGTCTCCGGCACCCTGACCGGTTCCGGCGCCAGCTCGCAGAACGCCGCCATGGACGCCTGGAAGGCCGGCTTCTCCAGCGCCAACTCGGGCGCCACCGTGCAGTACTCGCCGGACGGCTCCGGCGCCGGCCGCAAGGCGTTCATCGCCGGTGCCGTGCAGTTCGCGGGTTCCGACTCCGCGATGAAGAAGGAAGAGCTCGAGTCCGCGAAGAAGCAGTGCACCACCGGTGCGCTGGACATCCCGGCCTACATCTCCCCGATCGCGGTCGCCTTCAACGTCCCGGGCGTCAAGGAGCTCAACCTCGCCCCCGACACCATCGCCAAGATCTTCCGCGGCCAGGTCAAGAACTGGAACGACGCGGCGATCAAGGCCGACAACCCCGACGCGCAGCTGCCGGACCTGGCGATCACCGCCGTCCACCGCTCGGACGACTCGGGCACCACCACCAACTTCACCGACTACCTGAACAAGGCGGCCGAGAAGGTGTGGACCGACAAGTCGGACGGCGTGTGGCCGTCCGCCCTCGGCGGCGAGAACGCCAAGGGCACCCAGGGCGTCGTCAAGACCGTGACCGACACCGAGGGCGCCATCACCTACGCCGACGAGTCCGCCATCGGCGGCACCCTGGGCAAGGCCAAGGTCAAGGTCGGCGACGCCTGGGTCGACGTGACCCCCGAGGCCGCCGCCAAGGCCGTGGAACTGTCCTCCGTGCAGGAGGGCCGCGAGGAGCACGACATCGCGCTGACGCTGGACCGCACGCCGACCGACTCCTCCGCCTACCCGGTGGTGCTGGTCTCGTACCACGTCGTGTGCAGCAGCTACAAGGATCAGAAGACTGTCGACCTGGTCAAGGCGTTCGAGAACTACGTGATCAGCGAGCAGGGCCAGAAGGACGCCGCCGACTCGGCCGGCAACGCCCCGCTGTCCTCGAAGCTGAGCGAGCAGGCCAAGGCCGCGATCGCCACCATCAAGGTCGCTTCCTGATCGGTCGCCGTTCGCCCAGGTGCCCTGCCCGGAACGTCGGGCAGGGCACCTGCGCGGTTCACCGGTCGACGAATTCGACCTATCGTCTGAAAGGCGAATGACGAGTGTCACTCACGAGGAATCAGCTGGTGGGGTCCAGCTCCGCCCCCGGACGGGGCGACACCGGCCGTGCCGGGGACAAGGTCTTCTCGGGCGCCGCGCTCGCGGCGGGGATCCTGATCCTCGTCGTGCTGTTCGCGGTGGCCATCTTCCTGCTCATCCAGGCGCTGCCCACGTTCGGCGCGAACCCCGCCGACGTCAGCGGTGGGGCCGGGTTCGGCCGCTACATCTTCCCGCTGGTGATCGGCACGCTGATCGCGTCGGTCATCGCCCTGGTCATCGCCACCCCGGTGGGGATCGGCGTGGCCCTGTTCATCTCGCACTACGCGCCGCGACGGCTGTCGCAGGGCCTGGGTTACGTCATCGACCTGCTGGCCGCGATCCCGTCGGTGATCTACGGCGCGTGGGGCATCGCGTTCCTGGCGCCGGCGCTCGTGCCCGTCTACGACTGGCTGGCCACCTACGCCGGGTGGATCCCGATCTTCGCCGGCCCCGCCTCGGGCACCGGCAAGACGATGCTGACCGCCGGCATCGTGCTGGCCGTGATGATCCTGCCGATCATCACCTCGCTGTCGCGGGAGATCTTCCTGCAGACGCCGAAGCTGCACGAGGAGGCCGCCCTGGCCCTCGGTGCCACCCGCTGGGAGATGATCCGGATGTCGGTGCTGCCGTTCGCGCGGGCCGGCATCATCAGCTCGGTCATGCTCGCCCTCGGCCGGGCGCTCGGCGAGACGATGGCCGTGGCCATGGTCCTCTCGTCCGGTGGTCTGAAGGCCAGCCTGATCCAGTCCGGCAACCAGACCATCGCCGCCGAGATCGCCCTGAACTTCCCCGAGGCCTTCGGGTTGCGGCTCTCCGAGCTGATCGCCGCCGGCCTCGTGCTGTTCGTCATCACCCTCGCGGTGAACATGATCGCCCGCTGGATCATCAGCCGCCACAAGGAGTTCTCAGGAGCCAACGGATGAGCGCCACCACCCAGATCCGCGGCCGGTCGGCCTACATGCGGGGACGTGTTCCCGGGTGGGCCCGCTGGGCGGTCCTCGCGGCCGCCCTCGTGCTCGGCGCCGCCCTCTCCTCCCTCGTGGGCTTCTCCCTGGTCGGCTGGGTCCTGTTCTCCGCCGTGCTGTTCGTGATCGGCTGGCCGGTCACCGTCGGCGTCGTCGAGGGACGGCGCAAGGGTGTCGACGCGCTCGTCTCCGCCCTCATCGTCGCCGCGTTCATCGTGGCCCTGCTGCCGCTGCTGTCGGTGATCTGGACCGTGCTCGGCAAGGGCGTGCCCGGCCTCACCGGCAACTTCCTGTCCACGTCGATGAACGGCATGACCGGCGCCCAGGACAACCGGGCCGTCCGGGAGGGCACCGCGATCCTCGGCGGCGCCTACCACGCCATTCTCGGCAGCGTCCTGATCACCGTGTGGGCCACCGTCATCTCGGTCCCGATCGGTCTGCTCACCGCCGTCTACCTGGTGGAGTACGGCCAGGGCAGGTCCCTGTCGCGGGCCATCACGTTCTTCGTCGACGTGATGACGGGCATCCCGTCGATCGTGGCCGGCCTGTTCGCGGCGGCCCTGTTCGGGCTGATGTTCGGGCCCGGCTTCAAGGCGGGCATCGTCGGTGCCATCGCCCTGTCGGTGCTGATGATCCCCACCGTCGTCCGCTCCGCGGAGGAGATGCTCCGGATCGTGCCCAACGAGCTGCGGGAGGCGTCCTACGCCCTCGGCGTGCGCAAGTGGCGGACCATCCTCAAGGTGGTCATCCCCACGGCGATCTCCGGCATCGCCTCCGGCGTCACGCTGGCGATCTCGCGCGTCATCGGCGAGACCGCGCCGCTGATCGTGACCGCCGGCTTCGCCACGGGCATCAACGGCAACGTGTTCGCCGGCTGGATGCAGTCCCTGCCGGCCTACATCTACACCCAGATCCTCACGCCGACCTCGCCGACCAACCCCGGCCCCAGCGAGCAGCGGGCCTGGGCGGCCGCCCTGATCCTGATCATCCTGGTGATGCTGCTCAACCTCATCGCCCGGCTGGTCGCCCGCCTCTTCGCCCCCAAGACCTCCGGACGCTGACGCCGCGCGTCAGCAGCCACCGAAACCGAAGGAAGTCACGTGTCCAAACGCATCGACGTGGACGATCTGAACGTCTACTACTCGAAGTTCCTCGCCGTGGAGGGCGTCTCGATCACCATCGAGCCGCGCTCCGTGACGGCGTTCATCGGTCCCTCCGGCTGCGGCAAGACGACGTTCCTGCGCACCATCAACCGGATGCACGAGGTGCTGCCCGGGGCCCACGTGCAGGGCAAGATGCTGCTCGACGGCGACGACATCTACGCCGCCGGGGTCGACCCGGTCACCGTGCGCAGCCAGGTCGGCATGGTGTTCCAGCGGCCCAACCCGTTCCCCACCATGTCCATCCGAGACAACGTGCTCGCCGGGGTGAAGCTGAACGGCAAGCGCCTCGGCAAGCGCGCGGAGGAGGAGATCGTCGAGACCTCCCTGCGCGGCGCCAACCTGTGGAACGAGGTCAAGGACCGCCTCGACAAGCCCGGCTCGGGGCTCTCGGGCGGCCAGCAGCAGCGGCTGTGCATCGCCCGCACCATCGCGGTGCAGCCCGACGTCATCCTCATGGACGAGCCCTGCTCCGCCCTGGATCCCATCTCCACGCTCGCGGTCGAGGACCTGATCAACGAGCTCAAGGAGAAGTACACGGTCGTCATCGTCACGCACAACATGCAGCAGGCGGCGCGGGTGTCGGACAAGACGGCGTTCTTCAACATCGCCGGCACCGGCAAGCCCGGCAAGCTGATCGAGTACAACGACACGAAGACCATCTTCAACAACCCGTCCGTGAAGGCCACCGAGGACTACGTCTCCGGCCGCTTCGGGTGAGCCGTCCGCCCCGGGCGGAGGACGACGCGCGCGTCAGTGGGCGAGCGCGACCAGGGGGTCCAGGGCGAGCGTGAGCACCATGCCCAGCAGCAGGCACGCCGGCACGGTGAGGATCCAGACGCCGACGATGCGGGTGGCCAGGGGTCGGTTGATGGCGACGAACCGGTGGTTGGCGGCGGTGCCGAGCAGGCCCGCGGCCACGGTCTGGCTGCTCGAGACCGGCACGTCCAGGACCGTCGTGCCGCCGAACATCATCACGGCGCTGATCCACTGGGTCACCATCGCCCGCAACGGGTCCAGGCGCACCAGCCGGTAACCCAGCGTGTGGGTGATGCGCCAGCCCCCGGTGAGGCAGCCGGCCGCGCCGATCAGGGCGACCGCCGCGACCACCGTGCCCACGGGTCCGCCGTCGCGGTCGACGACGCCGGCGGTGATCAGCGCGGCGGTCATCACGGTGATGGAGCGCAGGCCGGTCTGCATGCCGTGCCCGAGGGCGACGACCGCGGCCCCCACGGCCAGGGCGGCCCGGTTCCGGGCGGAGAGGAACCGCACCTCCTCGTGCCGGTCCAGGAAGCCGAACACGGCGACGGCCCCGAAGCTGAGGGCGAAGGCGGCGACGGGCGTCACCAGCAGCGGCAGCACCACCGAGGGCCAGAACTGGCCGTCGATGCCGTCCAGCGCCTCGTGACCGAGCAGCACGGTGGCCAGGGAGGCGCCGACCAGGCCGGAGACCAGCGCGTGCGTCGTCGATGAGGGCATCGACCACCAGTAGGTCACCAGTCCCCAGCAGCACGCCGCGAGCACGCCGCTGAGCAGCACGCCCAGGCCGAACGGGCCGTCCGGCATGGTCAGCCAGTCCGCCACGGTGGAGCCGAGGGTCGCGCCGGCGACGCAGCCGAACCCGTTGAACAGCGCGGCGACGAGGACGGCGATCGACGGGCTGAGGGCGTGGGTGCGGACGGCGGTCGCGATCGAGTTGGAGACGTCGTGGAAGCCTGCGATGAACACCAGCACCCCGCTCACCACGAGGGTGACGACGAGCAGCAGCGACACCTCAGGATTCCCTCACGATGATCTGACCGACGTGGCTGGCCATGTCCCGCAGCAGCCGGGTGGTGCCCACCAGCTGGTCCGCGAGGAAACGGTGCCGCTCGAACCCCGTCGGCGCGTGCTCGGCGAGCAGTTCGGCCAGGTGCTTGCGGTGGGTGCTCTCCGCGCGGCGGGACAACCGGTGCACCTCGATCCAGTAGTCCTCCAGCTCGTCGAGCGTGGTGAGCCGGCGCATCGCCCGGGTGGTGCTGTCGACCTGCAGGCTGATCACCTCGAGTTGCTCCGCGGGACGCCGGGACAGATGGGTCAGCCGGTGCAGCAGGATCAGGTGACCCGCGGCGTCCAGGCTGGTCATGACGCCGGTGAGGTGGGCGGCGAGGGCGTAGAGGTCCTCCCGGGGCAGCGGGGAGATCAGACTGGTGCGCATCCGGGTCAGCAGCGCGAACTGCAGGTTCGCGGTGGCCGCGTCGAGCTCGTGCAGGGACCCCGAGAGTCGTTGGACGTCCTGCACGGGGGCACCGAGGAGTTCACCGAGGATGCGGACCGCCTCGCCGAGCTGCTGGGCCATCTCGGCGAGCAGCTCGACCCCCTCGTTCTGCTGGGGGAACAACGTGAAACGCACGGGGTCACTGTAACCGGCCCGCGTGAACGCGGCCGCGCACCGGCATCCGGGCATGAAGGTGGCGCCGAACCGGGAGCGCCTCTCGGCGGAAGGCCGCTCGAAGCGGCTTTATGTTGGAGCCCGGGGCTGCCACGGTTCGACGCCGTAACTCAGTCAACTACTCGACTTCGGGCCGTGTCAAACCCTTCCGGGGCGACCCCGGCGGCGTCGCAGGTCAGGGCGCGGGACGCGGCACGTCGCCGCACCCGCCATGCCCGGGACGCCCCGGTGAGCGCTCAGTAGCGGTTCGCCGGCTCCGGGTCCCGCCCCAGCGACAAGCCGGCGAACGAGGCGACGACCAGGCTGACGCCGGCCAGGACGGCCGCCAGCGGTGCCGTGGCGGTGACGTCGCGCTGCACGATCTCGGCGGCACCGGCGGGGAGCGCCGTGGACGTCGCGAGGAAGGCGAAGCCGGTGGCCGCCGCCAGCACGAGGATGACGACGCCGCTGACGACCATGCCGCCCGGGGCGCGGGAGGTGCAGGCCACGCCGATCGCCATCAGCACCAGGCCGAGGACGAGCGCGATCGGGCGGGTGGCGTCGGGGGCGGGCCAGCCCACGCGGGCGAACGCCTGGAGCAGATTCTCCTGCGTGGCCAGGCAGAACAGGGCAAGCCCGGGCGCGAAGCAGATCGCCGAGAACAGGCCCAGGAAGAACGAGCTGACCGGACCGGCGAGGTCCTCGGCCCGGCGGCGGGTGGAGAACGCCAGACCGATCAGGAAGAGCAGCACCCCCGCCAGGGCCGTCTCCGGTCGGAGGAACGCCTCCGCGACGGGGGCGGGCACCGACCACGCCGTCAGCTGGCCGCGCACCAGGGCGGCCGCGTCGCCGCTCACCATGGCGGCGAGGGCGGGCAGGGCGATGATCGACCCCATCAGGGGAGCGGTGGAACTGACCCGGCCGGCGACGATCACGATGGCCACGCACAGCACACCGGCCCCGAAGCCCAGCAGGGCCAGCAGGCCGCCGCCGTCGAACGCGCCGCCGGGGCGCACGGTGCCGGTCGCCGCCTGACCGTTCATGCCCAGCAGCGCCGCGGCGATGACGGCCAGCAGCAGGCCGAGGACCAGCAGCCCCAGCTTCGCGCCGATGCCCGTCCGGTGCGCCCTGCCGGTCGCGGCGTAGGCGTCCCGGTCCTCGTCGACGGCGAGGCGGCGGTCCGACGAGTAGCCCGCGGCCCGGTCGGTCTCCTCCGGGTAGTCGTCCTGGTCCTCGTCCCAGGCCGCGCGCTCGCTGCTGATCGGCTGCGGCGCGGTCGTGCCGCGCCCGTCGTCATTCCCGTCGTCGTTCCCGCCGGCGGGCTGGCCCGTCGGCCGGTCGAACGCCTCGGTCCGGGCGCCGACCGGTTCCCTGCCGGCGGCATCCGCGCGGTCGCGATTCCCTCCGCGTCCGCGGTCCAGACCTTCGAGCGGCCGGGTGGCCGCCGAGCCGGCACCCCGGTCGTCGGCATCGTCGTCGCCGACGTACAGATCGGAGTCGTACCAGTTGCTGTAGTCCGGGCCCTTGTCGTCGCGGTCCCGGGACGAGCGGGCGATCGGCTGGGTGGGGGTGGCCTGTGTCGGCGCCCCACCGTCGAGGTCGAGGGGCTGCGTGCGGTCCGTCGGGGTGGTGCGGATCGGCTCCGTCGGGGAGGACGACCCACGGCTCCTACGGGCGTCACGAGTGTCGTCGGGCTGGTCCTCTGGCCGGATCTGCATGCCTGCCAGCCTATCGGCGGGGCCGGCCGGCGGGCCGGGAGCCGGGGCGTTTCGCGCGGCGGGCTCGGTTCGGGTGGCCGCGGACCTCAGTCCAGGTGGCCGCGCCGCCAGGCCTCCGCCGACGCCTCGAGGTCCTCCGCCGTCTTGATCAGCCGGTGGGACCGGCGGGTCAGCTCGCTGGCGTACTCCGGCTTGCTGGTCTCGGCGTCGTCGGCGACGTTCGTCTGTCCCAGGGCGACCACCCGGCAGAACGCGGCGCTGCGCTCGAGCGCGACGTCGAACTCGCCGTCGAAGGCGCCGGAGAGGATCGCGTCCGCCATCTCGCGCATCTCGACCGCGCCCGGCGGCTCGGCGGCACCGGCCACCACGTTGGACACCTGCGCGACCGACTGCCCGGCCTGGAAGAACTGGGCGATGCGCTCCGGGTCCCGCTGGGCGGATGCACGGATCGCGTACAGCCGCCACAGGGCACCGGGCAGGGAAACGGCGGGGCTCTCGGCCCACATTTCGGCGATGGCCTCCAGGCCCTGCTTGTCGGCGAGCTTGACCAGCCGGCGGGTCACCTCGGGGTCCTCGGACGCGCGCCCGTGGTGCACGAGGGCCCGGGCGGCCAGGTGCGCCGCCTCGGAGATCCGGACCGGGTCCGCACCACCCTCGTACGCCTCGAATCCCGCCGGGTCCATCTGCACGGGGCGGTGGGGTCGGGGTGCTGAAGAGCTGGGCTTCTCGCTCATGCCCGTCAGGATACGCCCGGGAGGCGGGACCGCGACGACCGATCCGGCGGACCGGTCGGGACGCGGCTCAGAGCCGGGCGTTGGCCAGCACCGGCAGCGTCCGGCGGGTCCGCGCGACGACCCCGGGATCGACATCGGCGATCAGCAGGTCCGCCCGCCCGTCGAGGGTGGCGACGGGGAACCCCAGCGGGTCCACCAGCGCGCTGTGCCCGACGCCGGTCGGGGCGCCCTCCTTGACGGGGACGCCGGTGACGGCGGGGTCGGCCTGCCCGGCTGCGGCGACGTAGGCCGTCGCGTCCAGCGCGCGGGCCCGCACCAGCAGGTCCCACTGCTCGGTCTTGGTCGGGCCCGCGCCCCAGGACGCGCACACGGCGATCAGCTGGGCGCCCTCGGTCGCCAGCCGGGTGAACAGTGCCGGGAAGCGCACGTCGTAGCAGGTGGCCAGGCCGACCGTCACGTCGTCCACGGTGAAGGTGACCGGCGCGTCCCCGGCGTCGACGGTGTCCGACTCGGCGAAGCCGAACGCGTCGTAGAGGTGGATCTTGTCGTAATGGGCCTCGACGCCACGGCCGGTGGCGAGCAGGGTGTTGCGCACCTTCCCGTCCGCCCCCGGCGTGAACATGCCGACGACGACGGTGACGTCGTGGTCCGCGGCGACCTGCCGCACGGCGTCGGCCCACGGCCCGTCGACGGGCTCGGCGATGTCGGTCAGCCGGTGCCCGAAGGCCCGCATCGTCGCCTCGGGGAACACGACCAGCCGCGCCCCCTGGGCCGCCGCGCGGGCGGTGTACTCGCGGACCAGCGCGAGGTTCTCCGCGGCGTCGGGTCCGCTGTTGATCTGGGCCAGGGCGATACGCATCGAACTGCCTCCTCCTCGTGTTGTATACATAAGGTATGCGTCAGCGTGTCACGGCGGCCACGTCCGGTCGGGAGCGCGCCTACGCCTACCTGCGGGACGAGATCCTCTCCGATCCCGCACGGCAGGGCACGTTTCTCAACGAGACCGAGCTCGCCGCCTCCATCGGAGTCTCGCGCACGCCCGTCCGGGAGGCGCTGCTCCTGCTCGTCGCGGACGGGCTGATCGAGATGATCCCCCAGCGCGGCGCCCGGGTGCCGGTGGTGGGCCGGCAGCACATCCACGACCTGATGCAGCTGCGCTCCATGCTGGAGTGCCAGTCGGCGCTGATCACGCTGCGCGACCGGACCGCCCCGGTGGGGGCGATGGACGCCGTGCTCGCCGCCCAGGAGGACCTGGCCGACGGCGGGGACGAGCGCGCGTTCATCGACCTGGACCGCGACTTCCACCAGGCGCTCATCGACGCCGTCGGCAACGGCCTGCTCTCCGCCAGCTACGCGAAACTGCGCTCGCGGCAGATCGTGATCGGCGTCGAGGCGCTCTTCCGGTCCCCGGAGCGACAGCGGCAGGTGGTCGCGGAGCACCGGGCCATTCTCGCCGCGCTGCAGGCCGGCGACGACGCCGCGGCGACGGCCGCCATCGTCGAGCATCTGCGCGTGACCGAGCGGGTGCTGCTCGGCGGCTGACGCCCCGCCGCCGAGCGCACGCCGCGTCACAGGCTGGGCGAGTCCTGGTGCTCGGCCGCGTACTCGCGCAGGTACTCCTCGTCCTCGGCGTGGTTCGGCTCCCGGCCCATGGCCAGCCCGACCAGCGTCAGGATGCACGCCACCGCCACGTACAGCGCCACCGGCCACCAGTTGGCCCCGTTGGCCGAGACCAGCGTGAACATCAGCGGCGCCAGCGCGCCGCCGAACACGCCCGCGATGGTGTACGCGAGCGAGGCCCCGGTGTAGCGCAAGCGCGGGTGGAACTGCTCGATCACGAAGGCCGCCTGCGGGCCGTACATGAACGAGTGGAAGGTCAGGCCGATGATCAGGGCGAGGATGAGCAGCCCCTGCGCGCCGGGCTGGAGGATGACGAAGAACAGGAAGCTGAAGACGGCGGTGCCCGCCGCGGCGACGGCGTAGAGCGTGCGTCGCCGGATCCGGTCCGACAGCCAGCCGGCCAGCGGGATGGTCACCAGCTGGAACGCGGAGCCGACGAGCACGGCCACGAGCGCGGCATTGCGGGACAGGCCCAGGTGCTGGACGGCGTAGGAGAGGCTGAAGACCGTCAGCAGCGCGTACAGCACGTCCGGTCCGAGGCGGGAGAGGATGCCGGCGACCAGCGGACGCAGCTGGGTGGTGAAGACCTCCCGCACCGGCGCCTCGGAGCGGTCACCGCGGGACTCGAGCGCCTGGAAGACCGGGGTGTCCTCGAGCTTGAGCCGGATCCACAGGCCGAAGGCCACCAGGACGGCGGAGAGCAGGAACGCGACGCGCCAGCCCCACTCGAGGAAGGCGTCGGCGGAGAGCAGCGCGGTCAGCCCGGCCAGGGCACCGTTGGCGAGCAGGTTGCCGGCCGGCGGCCCGATCTGTGCGGCCGACGCCCACAGGCCCCGCTTCCGCGGATCGCCGAACTCGCTCGAGAGCAGGACGGCGCCGCCCCATTCGCCGCCGACGCCCACGCCCTGCGCGAACCGCAGCACCACGAGCAGCAGCGCGGCGGTGCCGCCGATGTCCACGTAGGTGGGCAGCACGCCGATCAGGAAGGTGGAGACGCCGATCAGCAGGAGCGTGATGACGAGCACGCGCTTGCGGCCGATGATGTCGCCGAGCCGGCCGAACACCACGCCACCGACGGGCCGGGACACGTAGCCGACGGCATAGGTGCTGAAGGCCAGGATGGTGGCGGTGAACGGGTCCGCGGACGGGAAGAACAGGATGGGGAAGACGAGGGCGGAGGCGGCGGAGTAGACGGCGAAGTCGTACCACTCCAGCGACGTGCCGGTGAGGCTGGCGACGAAGGCCTTGCGCAGGCCTGCGCTGTCGATGGCCTCCTCGGCGGAGACCGGTCGGTCGGGGGTCATGGATTCTCCTCGGGAACGGTGCGCGGGGAACGACGTGTTGTATACATTAGGCATACAGAGCCGCGCTGACCAGACCTGCGCCGGCGTCGTCGGGAGAATCGATCTCCCCACACACCGTCACATCGCCGACACATGAGGGAGCCGAGATGACCACCCTGACCTTCGCCCTGCCGGACGGCACCACCGAGACCGTCGCCGTCACGCGCCTCCTGAACGCCGGGTACGCCGGCCGCGACCAGGCCGAGGTGCGCGCGCACATCGAGGAACTGGCCGAGCTCGGCGTGCCCGGGCCGGACACCATCCCGACCATGTACCCCATCGCGCCGTACCTCGCGCAGCAGACCGACGTCGTCGAGGTCCAGCACGGCAAGACCTCCGGCGAGGCGGAATGGGCACTGATCATCACCGAGTCCGGCGTGCTGCTGAGCGCCGCCTGCGACCACACCGACCGGAACCTCGAGGTGCACGGCGTGGCGTGGAGCAAGAACGCCTCCCCGGACGTCATCGCCACCAGCGCCTGGCGGCTCGACGACGTCCGCGACCACCTCGACGACATCACGCTCAAGGCGTGGGTGGGCCAGGACCGCCGGCTGATCCAGGACGGCACGCTCGGCGCCCTGCTCGACCCCGACCACTGGCTCGGCGTGCTCGCCGAGCGCGGCCTGGACACGCCCGGCACCGTGCTGGTCTCGGGCACCATCACGATGAAGCCCGGCGTCGACCAGTTCGCCGACCGCTGGGAGGTCGAACTCGGCGACCCGACCACGGGTGCCACCATCGGCCTCGCCTACGCCGTCGCACCGCTGCCGGAGCCGATCGGCTGACGCCCTCCGGCGTGCTCGGCCGGCGGGCGTTGCATCGGGGCTGACGTGCGATGATGCGACCGGGCGACCGCGCGTCGTCCGTCTGCCGCACGTGCGCGGCGGGCACGGGGGCCGAGCACGGGGAATCGATGAGAACAGCACCCTCCACCAGAACAGCACCGTCCACCGGAATCGCCACGAGCACTGAACTCAGGGCGCCGGCCGCGGCAACGTTCGGAATCGCAGGAACGGTGGCGCTGGTCATCTCCATCGTGGCCACGGCAGGCATGTTCACCGAGGGCGACCCCCTGTCCGCCCTGGCGAGGGCGGTGTCGTCCGTTCCCGTGGTCGCCGGGGCGTCCCTTCTCCTGGTGGGCATCGCGTCGGCCATCTACCTCGTGGCTCAGCGCCGTCTGCTGTGGCTGATCGTCGGGATACCGTGTTCCGCCGTGCTCCTGCTGGTCGTCCTGGTCGTCATCGGCCTTGCCCTCGGCCCCGGTCTCGACGGACTGATCCTCCCGGCGATGTTCGCGCCGATCGTCATACTCCTCGGGGGAACGCTGACGGTCCTCATGAGCCTCGGCCTGCTCCTGCCTGGTCGAGCGAGGACCCCGGTGACGGTCGTCGGCGTGGTCTTCATCGGCGCGTCAGTGGTCTGCGGCTTCTTCGCGCTGCAGTCGTAGGCCGACAGACACGGCGTGGTCGCCATAATGGGGTGATGGACCTGAACTGCGACCTCGGCGAGTCCTTCGGCGCGTGGACCATGGGGGACGACGAGGCGATGTTCTCGCTCGTCACCAGCGTCAACGTGGCCTGCGGATTCCACGCCGGGGACCCCATGACCATGCTGCGCTCCTGCCGGCTCGCCGGTGAGCACGGGGTCACCGTCGGCGCGCACGTCGCCTACCGGGACCTGGCCGGCTTCGGCCGGCGCCGGATGGACGTCGCCCCCGACGAGCTGACCGCGGACGTGCTCTATCAGCTGGCCGCGCTCGACGGGATCGCGCGGGCCACCGGTATCGCGGTCCGCTACGTCAAACCGCACGGCGCTCTCTACAACACCATCGCCGTCGACGAGTTCCAGGCTCGCGCCGTCGTCGCCGCGGTCCGACTCGCCGACCCCGGCCTGCCGATCCTCGGCCTGCCCGCCTCGGTGATCGAGGCCGTCTGCGTCGAGGAGCGGCACCCGTTCGTGCGTGAAGCCTTCGTGGACCGCGCCTACACCCCGGACGGCAACCTCGTGTCCCGCCGCGAGGAGGGCGCGGTGCTGCACGACGTCGCCGCCGTCGCCGACCGGGCGGTGGTGATGGCCCGCGACGGCGTGGTGACCGCCCTGGACGGCACGCAGGCCGAGGTGCGGCCCCGCTCGCTGTGCGTGCACTCCGACACCCCCGGTGCCGTGGCGATGGCCGGCGCCGTCCGCGAGGCCCTGACCGGTGCCGGGATCGAGCTGAGGCCGTTCGCATGAGCGACGTCGCTGTTCCCCCGTCCGCACCGTCGACGCCCCGCATCCTGCCCGACGGGGATCGCGCCCTGCTGGTCGAGGTGGAGGACAACGCCGCGGTCCTGGCCCTGCGCGCTCGTTTGCGCGCCGATCCGGGTGCCGTACCCGACGCCGTCGTCGACGTCGTGCCGGCCGCCCGCACCCTCCTCGTCGTCGCGTCGACTCCGTCCGCCCTCAGCGCGGTGCGCGCCTGGCTCGAGACGGCCCTGGCGGCCGGACGCTCCGGCGACGAACCCGTGGACGTCGCCCCCGGCCGGGAGATCACCATTGCCGTCCGCTACGACGGGCCCGACCTGGCCGACGTCGCCGCCGAGCTCGGCATCGGCGTCGACGAGGTGATCGCCCGGCACACGGGCACCGTGTGGCGCCTGGGCTTCATGGGCTTCGCGCCCGGCTTCGGGTACCTCGTGCCCGACGACTCCGCGTCGCCTGCGGACGGCGGGCTCGCCGTGCGGCGCCTGCCGACGCCCCGGACCCGGGTACGGCCCGGCTCCGTCGGGCTCGCCGACGGCTTCAGCGCCGTCTACCCCGCGGCGTCCCCCGGCGGTTGGCGACTGATCGGCAGCACGGACCACGCGATGTGGGACCCGGCCGCGGAACCGCCCGCCGCGGTCGGCCCCGGGGACACCGTCCGGTTCGTGGCGGCCGACGACGTCGCGGAGCCGCCGGCGGCGGGCGAGGACGGGCCGGAGGCGACGGACCGGGCCGCGACCGCGCCGTCCGGGCGGCACGCCGGTGCCTCCCCGGCTCTCCCGCGATCCGGTGCCGCGGTCCGGAAGCTCACCGTGCTGCAGTCCGGCCCCCAGACACTCGTGCAGGACTCCGGCCGACCCGGACGGGCCGACCTCGGGGTCAGTCCCTCCGGGGCGCTGGACCGGCAGGCCGCCGCCATCGCCACGGCGCTGGTGGGCAACGATCCGGGCACGCCGGTGCTCGAGGTCCTCCAGGGCGGCCTCCAGGTGCGCGCCCACGCCGAGCTGCTGGTCGCCGTGACGGGCGCCGTCGGCCCCGTGCGCGTCAACGCCCAGCCCGTCTCGCAGCACCGGGCGGTGACCCTTCCCGCCGGCGGCCTGCTCGACATCGGGCCGGCACTGGCGGGCATGCGCTACTACGTCGCGTTCCAGGGCGGCCTCGAGGCGGAGCCGGTCCTCGGCTCGGCCAGTGCCGACCTGCTCTCCGGGCTCGGGCCGCGGCCCCTGATCGCGGGGGAGGAGGTCGCCGTCGGACGGACCCGGCTGACGCTGGCCCGCCCGAGGAGGCCGCTCAAGCCCCGGGTGCCGACCGTGGACGACACCGTCGTGCGGGTCCGGCCCGGTCCCCGCCGAGACTGGTTCGACGCCACCGCATGGGAGGCGCTACTGGACGCCCGGTGGACCGCCACGGGCGACTCCAACCGGGTCGGCATCCGCCTCGACGGCCCCGATCTGACGCGGGTCCGCGAGGACGAACTGCCCAGCGAGGGCATGGTCACCGGGTCGCTGCAGGTGCCGTCGTCGGGACTGCCGATCGTCTTCCTCGCCGACCACCCGGTCACCGGCGGCTACCCGGTGATCGCCGTCGTCGTGGACGCCGACCTCGACGTCCTCGCCCAGCTGCGGCCGGGCCAGGGGCTGCGGTTCACCGACGGCGCCGTCCGGGTCTCGGCCGGCCTCCAGGGCTCGGTGAACCGGATCGAACGGGCGGTCGGTTCCCTGTTCCGGCGCTGACGGCAGGTCCGGGCGCATTCCCGGGGTGAGGCGTCCTCGCCGCGGTCGGCGATACGGTGAGCCATGATCGTCGTCCTGGCCGCGGTGCTGCTCGTGCTCGTCGGTGGCTCGAGCGTCGTCCTGGGACTGCGCGTGCGGCGGCGGTGCGCACGGCGGCTGCGGGAATGGACGGCCGTCGAGGCGACCGTCGTGGGGCGATCTCCCGGCGCCGGCGCCGACGTCTCTCAGGAGGGTCTCGTCGCGCAGTACCGCTGGCATGACGGACGGGTCCGCACGGTCCGCAGCGCGGTGAGCCGGACGTCGGTGCCGTGGCGATCGCACCAGGGCGAGACGATCACGGTGCACGTCGACCCGGCCGATCCGGACGAGGCGGCGATCGTCGTCGGCCCCTGGGGCGAACAGCGTGCGGTCGGCCTCACCGTCGCCATCGGGATCGTCTTCGTGGTGGTCGGGCTGGTGGTCGGTGTCGTCGCCCTGAGTCTGCGCTGACCACGCGTCGCCCACTCGATCGGCAAGGCCCCGCGGGCAGCGGCCGCCCGGTCCCCGAACCGCGCCCGTCAGACCGTGGTGTCGCCGGCGGTGCGACGCTGCCGTCGCAGCGACGCCGTGGCGAGGGTGGACCTGAGCAGGTAGAGCGGGCCGGGTGGCATCCAGCCGAGCTGGCGGGCGCACCGGTGCGGCCCGGCGGCAACGCGGGGCATACTGGCACCCTCAGCCGCAGCCCACCCGAACGGAGGCGCCATGATCTCGACCGAGCTGGCCCGGGCGCTGCGCACCGCGGGTCTGCGCTGGACGCCGGAGCCCGGTGACCGATTCGTGCTCGACCCGGAGCAGTCGCGGCTGGTGCCGGACGAGGACCGCAAGGACGTCTACACGGTCAGCGACATGACCATCGAGGCCCACGAGTACCCCACCGGCACGATCCTCGGGTTCAACGGGACGACGGAGTGGGCACTGGACTCGGTGGCCCTGCAGGACGCGCTGTGGCTGCCGGCCGAGGGCCAGCTGCGGAGCCTGCTGGGGGACGGATTCCGGTCGCTGACCGCCGACGACGACGGTCGCTTCACGGTGCGGGCGCGGCTGCGCGGTGGTGACCGCGCCTTCGAGGGGCCCAGCCCCGCCGAGGCCTACGGCGAGGCGCTGCTGGCGCTGCTCCTGCTGGCGGTCGCGCCGCCGGACTGAACGGTGCCCCGGCCGTCGTCGGGCCGCCGTCCTGGCCGGCCATGGGGATCCCCGGCATGCGCTACCGTGGAGGCAGCCCGCTCGCGGGCAGGGGCCTCTAGCTCAGTTGGTAGAGCATCGGACTTTTAATCCGCGGGTCGTGGGTTCGAGCCCCACGGGGCCCACTCGTGACTACGCGCCGGTGAGCATCCGGTGGACGAGGTCGAACCGCGCCTCCGCCCGGCTGGCCGGCAGCCGCCCGCTCGCCTCCAGGGTGGCGAGCCCGTGCAGAGCGGACCAGGCCACCTCCGCCCGCACGTCGTCGGGTTCCCCGAACACGTCGCGGATCCCCGCGAATGCACGCACGAGTGGCTCGGAGGTGTCGTCCGCGGCGAAGACCAATCCGGTCGACATGGTGAACATCGCGTCGTAGACGCGGGGGTGGGCGGCGGCGAAGTCGAGATAGGCGCGCATCCGGACCAGCAGATCGACCTCCACCGCCTCCAGCGCGGCGGCCAGATCGGCGAACCCGGCGAGCGTCACCGCGTCCAGCAGCGCCTGGCGGCCGGTGAAGGCCGAGTACAGCACCGGTTGCGTCACGCCGAGTTCGCCGGCGAGGCGACGCATCGTCACTGCCGTCCAACCCTCGGATTCGGCGAGGTCACGGGCGGCGCGGACGACCAGGTCTCGGCGCACGTCGAGGTCGGGGGCCGGTCTCGGAGGCACGGTGTCGAGGATAGCGGGATCGGGGAGCGCGGTGCGCCGCCCCGGGGTACGGTGCAGCCCTCAGTCCCAGGCCCCGGCGGCGGCGTCGCCCTGCGCCGTCACCTGCGACATCAGACCGGCGAAGTCCTCGAGGTGCCACGTCGTGTCGATCCGGCCGGCTCGCACCCGGTGCACGTCCATCGTGCGGATCGCGATGCGCCGCCCGGTCGGCGGGTGGCCGAGGAAGGCCCCGCGGTGCGTGCCGGTGACCGTGTTGCGGACGGCGACGCGATCGCCGTCGACGAGCAGATCCTCGTTGACGACGTCGTAGTCGGGGAACGCGTGGCGGAACGTCTCGATCTGGGCGGCGAGCCCGGCGGCTCCCGGCTGCTGGCCGGGAGCGAGTGGCAGATCCACCCAGCCGATGGCGAGAACATCCCGGTGGATCGCGGTGTCGCCGGTGCGGAACGGTTCGTAGAAGGCGCGCACCAGACCCTTCAGGTCGGCCGGCTCGGATCTCGTCATGATGTCCTCCTGGCGTGGTACTGAGCGGTTCAGCTGCGGTCAGCCGAGCGCGAGAACGAGCCCGGCGGCGACGAGGACAGCGGCAGTGGCCCCGTGAATGCCGAGCGCGGTGGAGAGCGTCCCGTGGTTGGCCCGGACGATGATCGCATCGCCGATCGGCGTGATCGCCGCCGCCACCATCACCCAACCCAACGCCTGCCGACCGGCGACGATCAGCACCACGACGAGCACGATGCCGGAGGCGATGTCGCGGACGCCCTTGATGCTGGTGAGGGCGCGGAAGCTGTCCGCCGGAACCCCGTAACCCGCCACGGCGACGCGAGGTGCGACGATGAAGCGGGCGCCGATGAGCACGATGAGGACGCAGACCAGGAGTGCGACGACGAGTGCGGCGATGACCAAGGGACGCCCCTTCTTCAGATAGCAACGTTATATAACGATGCTAGCCAAACCGCACGGCTCGTCAAGGGATCTCGTGCCGAAGCGCGGGATTCCGTCCGTCCGTCAGGACTTCACGAGCCGCGCGATGGCGTCGGACGCTTCCTTGATCTTCTGCTCCGCCTCCGAGCCGCCGGCCTTCGCCGCGTCGACGACGCAGTGCTTGAGGTGGTCGTCCAGCAGGCCGAGCGCCACGTTCTCCAGGGCGCTGGTGAGCGCGCTGATCTGGGTGAGGATGTCGATGCAGTACGTGTCCTGGTCGATCATCCGGTGGATGCCGCGCGCCTGGCCCTCGATGCGCTTGAGCCGCGCCAGGTACCGGTCCTTGTCGCTGATGTACCCGTGGACGGGGCTCGACGGAGTCTCGGGGGTGGTGGCCATGGTGGTGGCTTCCTTCCTCTCAGCTGCTGTCGGTCGTGCGGTGGTCGAGGAACGCGCCGGCGCTGCTGGCCGGTCTGAGGTCCAGGCGGCGCAGCAGCTGGGCGTTGAGCGCCACGACGACGGTGGAGATCGACATCAGGATCGCACCGACGCTCATCGGCAGCACGAACCCGATGGGGGCGAGGACCCCGGCGGCCAGCGGCACGGAGATCAGATTGTATCCGGCGGCCCACCACAGGTTCTGCTTCATCTTCTGGTACGCGGCACGCGACAGCACGATCACCGAGAGCACCGACCGCGGGTCGGAGGAGGCGAGGATGACGCCCGCCGAGGCGATGGCGACGTCCGTGCCGGCGCCGATCGCGATGCCGACGTCGGCGGCCGCGAGCGCGGGCGCGTCGTTCACGCCGTCGCCGACCATCGCCACCCGCCGGCCCTCCCGCTGCAGCTCCGCCACGGTCTCGGCCTTGTCCTCGGGCCGGACTCCGGCGTACACGCGGTCGATGCCGAGCTCGCGGGCGACGGTGTCCGCCACGGCCCGCGCGTCGCCGGTCACCATGACGACCTGCACCCCGGCGGCGTGCAGCGCGTCCACGGCGTCGCGGGACTCGGGCCGCACCTCGTCGGCCAGCCGGAGCGCCCCGGCCACCCGACCGCCGACGACGACGTGCAGGACGATCGCGCCCTCGTCGTGCCAGCGGCCCGCGGTGGTCAGTTCGTCGAGGCCGTGCTGCTCGAGCAGGCGCGGGCCGCCGACCTCGACGACGTCGCCGTCCACGGTGGCCCGCACGCCGACGGCGGGGGAGGAGGTGAAACCGTCCGCCGGCGGGACGTCGATCCCCCGGTCCTCCGCGGCCCGGACGATCGCCTTCGCCAGCGGGTGCTCGCTCGCCCGTTCGGCCGCGGCGGCGACTGCGAGCACGTCGTCCTGGGACCGGCTCCCGTCCGCGGTCGCGACGGCCGTGACCGTCGGCTCGCCCCGGGTCAGGGTGCCGGTCTTGTCCACGAGCACCGTGTCCACGGTGCGCATCGACTCCAGGGCCAGCCGGTCGGTGACGAGCACCCCGCCGCGTGCGGCGCGCTCGGTCGCGATCGCCACCACCAGGGGGATGGCCAGGCCGAGGGCGTGGGGGCAGGCGATGACGAGGACGGTGATGGTGCGCACGACGGCGTCGTCGGGCAGGCCGACCGCGCTCCAGACCAGCGCGGTGATCACCGCGGAACCGAGGGCGAACCAGAACAGCCAGGCCGCCGCCGTGTCGGCGATCCGCTGGGCCCGTGAGGTGGAGCTCTGCGCGTCCGCGACCAGCCTGCGGATGCCGGCCAGCGCGGTGTCGTCGCCGGTGGCGGTCACCTCGACGCGCAGCCCGGAATCGGTGGCCACGGTGCCGGCGACGACGCGGTCCCCGGTGCCCCGGTCCACCGGCGTCGACTCCCCGGTGACCATCGACTCGTCCATGCTGGCGGCCCCGTCGAGGATCCGCCCGTCGGCCGGTACCGCGGCGCCGGGCCGCACGAGCACGACGTCGCCGACCACCAGGTCCGCCGGGGCCACCGGCACGACGTCGTCCCCGTCGATCCGCTCGGCGGTGTCCGGCAGCAGCGCGGCGAGGGAGTCGAGGGCGGACGTGGTCAGCGCCAGCGAGCGCATCTCGATCCAGTGCCCGAGCAGCATGATGACGACCAGCAGGGCGAGTTCCCACCAGAAGTTCAGCTGCGCGTCGAGCAGGCGCAGGCTCGCGCCCCACGAGGCGAGGAAGGCGACCGTGATGGCGAGGGCGATCAGCAGCATCATCCCGGGCCTACGAGACCGGAGTTCCGCGACGCCGCCGGTGAGGAACGGCCGGCCGCCCCCGGCGTAGAGCACGGTGCCGAGGACGGGGGAGACCCAGCGCACCCACGCGGCGTCGGGCAGGTGGTAGCCGAGCAGGTGGGCGAACATGTCGTTGCACGCGACCACCGGGACGGCGATCACGAGCATGATCCAGAACAGGCGGCGGAATTGGGCGACGTGATCGCCGTGGCCGCCGTGGCCGCCGTGGCCGCCGTGATGACCCGGATGTCCGTGGTCCGGATGGTCGCCGTGCCCGGCATGGTCGTGGCGGGAGGGGGTGCCGTCCGGAGCGGTCATCGGGTGGGCGTCGTCGAGGGCGGGGGTGGCGTGCGGATCTCGTGCCATGACCCATACTGTATACCCCTAGGGGGTATTAGCGAAGGGTGGCAACCCGGCGTCAGGAAGGATGGCCTCATGTCCGCCTCAGCCGTGTCCCTCGATCGTTCCGCCTGGGCCTCCGCCTTCGCCCGGGTGGTGATCGGCAACCTCCAGCGGGAGTACCCGTACGTCGCGCACCACGCGACAGCCGGTCCCGACGACCGGGCGCTGCCGGTTGACCTGCACCCCGCGTTCGCGACGTCGTACGACTGGCACTCCTCGGTGCACATGCACTGGCTGGCGGCGCGGCTGCTCGCGTATGCGGCGACCGCGCCGGACGCGCACGGCATCGGCCTCGAGGAGGGCCTGAAGGCCCGACTCACCGACCTCCTGTCGGCCCATTTGACCGGCCCCCACGTGCAGCGGGAGGCCGAGTACCTGACGGCGGCGCCGGACTGGGAACGGCCCTACGGATGGGCCTGGGCGTTCCGGCTCGCGGCCGAGGTCTCGACGTCCGAGGTGCCGGCCGTCCGGGCGCTGGCGCCGGGGTTCGCCCCGTTCCTCGACGTGCTCGAGGACGTGACCGCCCGGTGGCTGGCGAATGCGGCCTACCCCGTGCGCCACGGCGTGCACGGGAACTCGGCGTTCGGGCTGATGCTCACCCTCGACGCCGCCCGCGTGCTCGGCCGGACCGACCTCGCCGACACGGCGTCGCGCACGGCACGGGCGTGGTTCGGCGCGGACGCGGGCTGGCCGTTCGCCTGGGAGCGCAGCGGGCACGACTTCCTGTCCGCGGGGCTGGCCGAGGCCGACCTGATGCGGGCCGTGCTGCCGCCGGCCGAGTTCGCCGGCTGGGCGGAGGACTTCTTCTCGGCGCTCCGGCCGGGCGACGACGTGCTCGCGCCGGCCGTCGTGCGCGACGAGAACGACCCCCAGCAGGTGCACCTGTTCGGCCTGGATCTCTCCCGTGCCGGGGCCGCGCGCCGCATCGTCGACGCGCTTCGAAGCGCGGGTGCGGCCGGAGGCCCCGTCGACCTGCTCGAACCCGCAGTCGACCCGCTGCTCGCGGCCGGCCTCGCCGCGAGCGTCGGCGAGGAGTACTACTCCACGCACTGGCTCGCCTCGTTCGCGTGGGACGCCATGGAGGCCCGGGAGCACGCCGCCCGCACCGCCGGCTGACGCGAGGACGGTCAGGACATGCCGGCGACGTTCACGAGGACGACGAACGTCGCCGTACCGAGGCCGACGCTGAGCAGCGTGCGCCGCCCGAAGGCCAGGTGCACGACGACGGTGACGACCGCGGCGATCGCCCCGGAGAGCAGGGAGGGAAGGTCGTGACCGGCGGAGGAGCGGAACGTGGCCGCGGCGAGGATGGCCAGGATGCCCACCGGCATCCACACGGACATCGTCCGGACGAACCGGGACGCGCGCAGGGGCCGGAGCAGCGCGAACGGCAGCGCCCGCAGGGAGAAGGTGACGACGAAGATGATCGCCAGCACCCCGGCGACGTACCAGGGATCGACCGACCCGCCGATCACGCTGCCGCCTCTCGGGTCCGAGTCAGTGCCCAGCGGGCCACGAGCAGCACGACGAAGCCGATCAGCCCGGCGAACAGCGCCGAGTCCGGTACCAGCACGATCGCGGCGGAGAAGCTGAGGCCGGCCAGCAGCAGGGAGGGCAGTTCCTTCCGGCTGCGGCAGGCGTCCAGGGTGAGCGTGATGAAGAGGGCGCAGAGGGCGAACTCGAGGCCCTGGATCCGGAACGGGATCAGCTGCGCGAGCGCGACGCCGGTCAGGCCGCCGCCCACCCAGTACGACTGGAACGCGAGCTGCATCGCGAGCAGCCGCCACGACGTCCACGCGCGCGGCCGGCCCGCGGTCACCGCGAACGCCTCGTCGATCAGCGCGTACATGGAGTAGAACCGCGCCACGGGGTTGCGCACCACGTGCAGGGGGAACGTGAAGGCGTAGAAGACGTGCCGGAAGTTGACCAGGAAGGTGGTCAACGCGATGGTCGCCAGCGGGGTGGCCACCGTGATCATGCTGATCATCAGCAGCTCGAGGGACCCCGCGAAGCCGAAGATCGACAGGGCCGGCGCGATCCACCACGGCAGACCCGCCTGGATCACGAGCAGGCCGAACGCGATGCCGATCGGGTACATGCCCAGCCCCGCGGCGAGGGAGTCCCGCGCGCCCGCGGCCACCTGCTGGCGCCGGGTCTGCGGGGGCGCCGCCACGATCGTCTCCACCTCACCATGTTCTCAGGATCGGCGAGCCATCCGGTTGCCGGATCATTCGTTCAGACCGCGAATCGTGCAACGATATGGCATGGATCGCACCGATCGCGCCATCATCGACATTTTGCGCTCCGATGGGCGCATCTCGAACGTCGCCCTCGCCGACCGGGTCGGCCTGACGCCGGGGCCGTGTCTGCGCCGGGTGCAGCGGCTGGAGGAGGACGGCGTGATCCTCGGCTACCGCGCGGACATCGACCCGGCGGCGGTCGACGAGGGCTTCGAGGTGATCCTCGACGTCGCCCTCCACCAGTTCGACCTGGCGACCGTCGACCACTTCGAACAGACCGTCGAGCGGATGCACGAGGTTCTCGAGCTGTTCCGGCTCTTCGGCTCACCCGACTACTTCCTCCGCGTCGCCGTCGCCGACCTGGCCGCCTACGAGGCGTTCGTCCGGAACGAGATCATGACCATCGCCGGCATCCAGACGGTGACCTCGCGGTTCCCCATGAAGGTGATCAAGTCGCTGCGCCGGGTACCGTGAGCGGCCGCTGACGCCGCCGTCGGGCGATCCGTCACCTGGAACATGCCGGCTCGACGCCGGGGGTTCACGTTCGCCCGGCATCGTTGAAGACTGGGACCTCTGTGGGCGACCGGTGAGGAGTGACGGACATGAGCGATCAGCGCGTCGAGGGATTGCGCGAGTACATCGACCAGCTGCGGGACGAGGGGTACTCGGTCCGCGACGGACACACCGCCGATCCCGATCTGATCGACCCGGAGGGCAACGCCGTCTCCACCTGGCGCGAAGGCTACCCGTACGAGGAGCGCCTGGATCGCGACGAGTACGAGTTCGAGAAGTACCTCCTGCAGATCGAGCTGCTCAAGTTCCAGTACTGGCTGGAGGACAACGGCAGGCGCGCCATCATCCTGTTCGAGGGACGGGACGCGGCCGGCAAGGGGGGCACGATCAAGAGGTTCACCGAGCACCTCAACCCGCGGACGGCGCGCGTCGTCGCCCTCACGAAGCCGACGGAACGCGAGCAGGGTCAGTGGTACTTCCAGCGGTACGTGCAGCACCTGCCCACCGCCGGCGAGATCGTGATGTTCGACCGGTCCTGGTACAACCGCTCCGGCGTGGAACGCGTCATGGGCTTCTGCAGCGACGAGGAGTACGAGCAGTTCATGATCCAGGCTCCGCAGTTCGAGCGGATGCTCGTCGAGTCCGGCATCCACGTGACGAAGCTGTGGTTCTCGGTCTCGCGGACCGAGCAACGGACGAGGTTCGCCATCCGGCAGCTGGACCCGGTGCGCCGCTGGAAGCTCTCGCCGATGGACCTGGCGTCGCTGGACCGCTGGGAGGACTACACGGTCGCCAAGGAGGAGATGTTCCGCCGGACGGACAAGAACTACGCCGCCTGGATGATCGTCCGGTCCAACGACAAGAAGCGCGCCCGGCTGAATGCGATGCGGTTCTTCCTGGGACAGTTCGCCTACGACGGGCGGGACGACAAGGTCGTGCGCAAGCCCGACCCGCAGCTGGTGATGCGAGGCAAGCGGGAGATCGCCGACGAGTGACCCGGCGATGTCCCCAGGGCCCGATGACGTCTTGGGTTCCGTCGGTGGCACCTGAGATTCTGAGGGCATGAGCCCCACCCCGCAGCAGACCGACTCCTCGACCGGCCCCACCGTCCGTGACCGCGGACTGTACGACGAGGCCCTCGACGTGCTGCACGCCCTCACCGGCAGCGCCGACGCGCGGTTCCACGCCGGCCAGTACGAGGCGATCGAGGCCCTCGTCGCGGATCACCGGCGTGCCCTCGTCGTCCAGCGCACGGGCTGGGGCAAGTCCGCGGTCTATTTCCTCGCGTCCCTGCTGCTGCGCCGCCGCGGCGCCGGGCCCGCCCTGATCGTCTCCCCACTGCTGGCGCTGATGCGGGACCAGATCTCCGCTGCGGAGCGCGCCGGGGTGCGCGCGGTGGCGATCAACTCGGCGAACGCGACCGAGTGGACCGACATCGCGGGCCGGCTGGCGGCCGACGACGTCGACGTCCTGCTCATCTCGCCGGAGCGGCTGACCAATCCGCGGTTCCGTGCCGAGCAGCTACCCGACCTGATCCGCCGGTGTGCCCTCGTCGTCATCGACGAGGCCCACTGCATCTCCGACTGGGGGCACGACTTCCGGCCCGACTACCGCCGCATCCGGGACCTGCTGGCCGAGCTGCCCGACGGGGTGCCCGTGCTCGCCACCACGGCGACGGCGAACGCCCGGGTGGTCTCGGACGTCGCGGAGCAGCTGGACGTGCGGCTGGTGGACGGTTCCCGCACGCCGCCCGACGACGGCGTCTTCACCCTGCGCGGGCCGCTCGCGCGCAGCTCCCTGCGGCTCGGGGTGCTGCGGCTGGGCAACAACACGGACCGGCTCGGCTGGCTCCTGCAGCACCTGGGGGACTTGACCGGTTCGGGCATCATCTACGCGCTGACCGTCGCGGCCGCCGAGGACACCGCCCGCGCGCTCGCGGCCGCGGGGTACGACGTGCGGGCCTACACCGGTCGCACGGACCCGGCCGATCGGCAGGAGCTCGAGGACGCGCTCAAGGGCAACCGGGTGAAGGCGCTCGTCGCCACCAGTGCGCTGGGCATGGGCTTCGACAAGCCGGACCTCGGGTTCGTCATCCACCTCGGGGCGCCGTCCTCCCCGGTCGCGTACTACCAGCAGGTGGGCCGTGCGGGCAGGTCCGGGGCGGACGCGGACGTGCTGCTGCTGCCGGGCATCGAGGACGAGAACATCTGGCAGTACTTCGCCACCGCGTCCATGCCGCGGCAGGAGAAGGCGGAGGCCGTCATCGCCGAGCTGACCCGCGCACGAGGCGCGCTGTCCGTTCCGGCCCTGGAGGCCCGGGTCGACCTGCGCCGCACCCCGCTGGAGCTGCTGCTCAAGGTGCTCGCCGTGGACGGGGCGATCGAGAAGGTCGCCGGCGGCTGGCAGGCCACCGGGGTGCCCTGGACCTACGACGCCGAGCGGTACGCCGCGATCGCCGCGGCCCGGAAGGCCGAGCAGCAGGCGATGCTCGAGTACGAACGGACCACGGGCTGCCGGATGGAGTTCCTCACCCGGCAGCTCGACGACGCCGACGCCGCCCCCTGCGGCCGGTGCGACCGCTGCACGGAGCCCTGGTACCCGGACGCCGTCGACGCCGGCAGCACCGAGCGCGCCGCCGGAGCGCTGGCCGCGGCCGGGGTGGAGATCGAACCCCGCACTACCTGGCCGTCCGGCATGGACCGCCTCGGTGTCACGAACGCCGACGGCTCGCCCGTCAAGGGCAAGATCCCCGACGCCGATCGGGCCGAGTCCGGCCGGGCGCTGGCTCGCCTCTCGGACCTCGGCTTCGGCGGCCGGTTGCGGGAGGTGTTCGATGCCCGTGCCGACGAGGCAGGCCAGGCTGTGCCGCGCGACGGTGAGCTGCCGCCGGACCTCGGTAAGGCCTGCGTGCGGGTGCTCCGCGAGTGGGGCTGGGCGCGTCGCCCCGCCGGCGTCGTGGCGCTGGGCTCCCGGACCCGGCCGCAACTGATCACCTCGCTCGCCCGCGGCCTGGCCGAGGTCGGCCGGCTGCAGTACCTCGGCGAGATGCCGGTGCGGGACGGCCACCCGGCATCCCGCCCGGGCGGCAACAGCGCGTTCCGGCTGGCCGGGGTGTGGGGCGGCCACGTCGTCACCCCCGAGCTGGCCGCCGCCCTGGCGGAGCTGGACGGGGAGCCGGTGCTGCTCGTCGACGATCTGGTCGACTCCCGGTGGACCCTCACCGTGGCGGCCCGCGACCTGCGCCGCGCCGGCGCCGGTTCGGTGCTGCCGTTCGCGCTGGCGTCGGCCGGCTAGTTCGTCGACGGATCACTTGCCAGCCGGCTCTGCGGTCCGCCGGTCCGGACAGGTCCGCGGGGTAGCGTGTGCCCGTCTGTGCTGGTCAACGGCCGGTGCGGCTTCACGTGAGCCCCGCCCGCCACGAGTCAGGAGCGCCTCGTCCATGGTCACGTTGCCCGACGCTCTTGTTCCCCCGTTGCTGCGCGTGACCGGAGCGAACAAGCCGTTCGTCACGGCCACCGGTGCCCGGAAGCGGCTGCAGGAGAACACGCTGCGGCCGGCCGCGTACGGTCCGCCGAAGCGCCTCCGCGGTGACGTCCGTGTCGACGTGGTGCAGGACCGGCACTGGCCCGTGTACACCGTCACGCCCACCGCCACCGGGCGTCCCGCGGGAAGCCTCGTGTACGCGCACGGAGGCGGCTGGGTCAACCAGATCGTGTCCTTCCACTGGCGGCTCATCGCCGACATCGCCGCGGAGGCCGGCGTCGTGGTGACCGTCCCGGTCTACCCGCTGGTGCCCTGGGGGACCGCGGGCGAGACCCGTGAGCGCGTGGTCGAACTCGTGCGGTCCAACCTCGACGCGTACGGGCCGACGTGTCTGGCCGGTGACTCCGCCGGTGGCCAGATCGCCCTCTCCGCCGCCCTCCAGCTCAAGGACGAGGGCATCCGCCTGCCCATGACCACGCTCATCTCGCCCGCGTTGGACCTGACGTTCAGCAATCCGCGCATCCCGGACGTGCAGCCGACCGACCCGTGGCTGGGCACCGAGGGCGCCACCGTCTTCGCGGAGGCCTGGCGGGGCGACCTGCCGATGACCGACCCGGCGGTGAGTCCGCTGTTCGGCGACCTCGCGGGACTCGGCCCGCTCACGGTGTTCATCGGCTCGCGCGACGTGCTCAACCCCGACGTTCAGCTGCTGGTGCAGAAGGCGCGTGACGCCGGCGTCGAGATCATCGTCCACGAGAAGGCGGGCCAGGTGCACGTCTACCCGCTGCTGCCCACCCGCATCGGCCGGGAGGCGGCGCGTGAGGTCGTGGACAGCATCGCGCGCGTCCTCTGAGCACCGGGTCGTTCTCGGGGACGTTCGGCATTGGCACCCTCGGACTACTGTGGAGGATCATGTCCGACGTCCAACCGCGCGGGCTGCGTAGGGACGCTGCCCAGAATGCGGAGCGCATCATCGCAGCGGCGACCCGATCGGGTCTCGCCGAGGGCAAGGCCGTTCCGATGGCTCGGATCGCAGCGGAGGCCGGGGTGGGGGTGGGGACGCTCTATCGGCGTTATCCGAACCGCGAGGCACTGCTTGAAGCGATGGCCGTGCGAGCCTACGGTCTGATCCTGGCCGAGGCGGAGGACGCGCTCGTTTCCGGCGAGAGCGGACTCGATGCGATCAGCCGTTTCCTGCACCAGACGTTCCGGCATCGGGACGAACTCGTCCTGCCGCTGCACGGCGCCCCGATGACCGAGCGGTCGGAGTCCGCCGCTCTCCGTCAACGGATGCGGGGCGTCATGCATGCCATCGTCGAACGCGGCCACGTCGATGGCACCGTCCGCGACGACGTCAACGCCGGAACCGTCGTCAGGTTCGGCGCGATGCTCGCCCAGCCGATGTCGAACGTCCCCCACTGGGAGGAGGCCGCCGCCGAACAGCGAGCGGTCTTCCTCCGCGGCATCGCGACCCACGCCGACTGACCGGCCCTGCTCGCCGACCTCCTTCTCGCTGTCGTCGGTGCAGGACCGGAATAAGTGGACGAAATCGTCCGTTTGCACCAGTAGCGCGAGCCCGAGGCGACGCCGAAGCAATCGGCGGCCGGACGCGTGCGCCGTACAGGAGCTGATCATGAAGGCAGTGCGTTTCCACGAGCACGGTGACCCGAGCGTGCTGACGATCGAGGAGATCGAGCAACCCGTCGCCGGTTCGGGCGAAGTTCGCGTCCGGGTGGCAGCATCCGGCTTCAACCAGGCCGACAACGGCATCCGGGCCGGCAGCCTGCCTATCCCGGTGACGCTGCCGCACACCCCCGGCTACGACGTGTCCGGGACGGTCGACGCGGTGGGGGAGGGTGTGTCCGACCTGGCGGTCGGGGACCCGGTGATCGGCTTCCTCCCGATGACCGCCGACGGCGCGGCCGCCGAGTACGTCGTTGCCGCCGCGGACGTGTTCGTCCCGGCGCCGTCGAGCATCCCGCTGACGGACGCGGCCGCTCTCCCCTCGGTCGGCCTCACCGCCTGGCAGGCCCTGTTCGACGAGGCGGCGCTGCAGGCGAATCAGCGCCTGCTCGTCGTCGGTGCCGGCGGCACGGTGGGCGGGTACGCCGTCGAGCTGGCGAAGCGGGCCGGCGCCCACGTCATCGCCACCGCCAGTCCGCGCAGCCGGGAGAGCGTGCTGGCGGCGGGCGCGGAGCAGGTCATCGACCACACGACGACCTCCGTGCTCGACGCCGTGACCGAGCCGGTGGACGTGCTGCTGAACCTGGCCCCGATCGATCCCGCGGAGTTCACCTCCCTCGTCGGACTCGTCCGGTCCGGCGGCGTGGTGGTCAGCACCACCGCGTGGATGCCGGCCCCGGACGACGAGGAGCGGGGGGTGCGCAGCGCCGTCATCTTCGTGCGCAGCGACACCGAGCAACTGCGCCGACTCGTCGGGCTGGTGGACAGCGGTGACCTGCACGTCGACGTCGCCCGGCGCGTCGGCTTCGACCAGCTCGCGGCCGTCCACGAGCAGTCGGCGGCCGGCACGCTGCGAGGAAAGGTCGTCGTCGTGCCCGACGCGGCGTGAACCCGGGTGGTCGTCGGCGGCCGGAACTGGGCCACCGTTTCCCTGCGTTTACCATCGCGGGAGACGGCGAGGTACTCGCATCGGGGGCGAGGAGGCACGTGTGCAGCAAGCCCTCGTCACCGACCCAGAGGGGTATCCGGTCCGCTTCGAATCCGCCGGCCCGCGGAGCCGCCGCACGCTAGCCGATCGTCCAACGGTCAGGGCTGCAACCGCAGTACGAAGACGTCGCCGGCGACCATGGCCTCGCAGAGCGATGCGTGCAGGGTCTTCAGGTCGTCGCCGGTCATCGCCGTGGCCGGCGACGGGCCTGACCGGTCAGTTCGTGGGCTCCGTAGCTGTTGTCGTCGGGGTTGATCGTCACACCGGGAGCCACGAGCTGGTCGATGCGGTCGAGCACGTCGTCCGACAGGGTGATGTCCGCGGCCGGCAGGTAGGACTCGAGTTGCTCCATCGTGCGCGGTCCGACGATCGCCGAGGTCACGCCCGGGTGGTTGATGACGAAGGCGATGGACAGTTCGATCAGGCTCAGCCCGGCGCTCTCGGCCAGCTGCGCCAGCTCCTCGACGACGTCGAGCTTGCGCTGGTTCGCCGGGGCGTCCATGTCGAACCGGGCGCTCGGGCGGGCCGAGGAGGTCGGGGAGCCGGGCGCGTTCTTCCGGTAGCGACCGGAGAGCCAGCCGCCGGAGAGGGGGCTGTAGGTCAGGGTGCCCATGCCGTGCCGCTGGGTCGTGGGCAGCACGTCCTCCTCGATGCCGCGGACGAGGATCGAGTACGGCGGCTGCTCGGTGACGAATCGCGCGAGGTTGCGGTCTCGGGACGCCCACTGCGCTTCGACGATCTGCGACCCGGAGTAGGACGAGGAGCCGACATAGCGGACCTTGCCCTGCCGCACGAGGTCGGTGAGCGCGCCGAGGGTCTCCTCGACGTCGGTGTCGGCGCTCGGCCGGTGCACCTGGTACAGGTCGAGATGATCGGTCTTCAGCCGGCGCAGTGAGTTCTCGACCTCGCGCATGATCCAGAGGCGGGAGCCGCCCCGGTGGTTGACGTCGTCGTCCATCGGCATGAAGAACTTGGTGGCGAGCACGACGTCGTCGCGCCGTCCCTGCAGCGCCTCCCCGACGATCTCCTCCGAGACGCCGGCCGAGTAGACGTCGGCGGTGTCCACGATATTGATCCCGGCGTCGAGGGCGCGGTGGATGATGCGGGTGGCGTCGGCGCGGTCGTCGTTGCCCCAGGGGCCGAACATCATGGCGCCGAGGCACAGCGGGCTGACCTGGACGCCGGTGCGTCCGAGCGGGCGGTGTTCCATCGTTGACCTGCTTTCGATTGTCGTACGGATGCCGGGTTTCCCCGGTGCGGCGGTGGTCACCGCCGCACCGGGGGAACCTGCTGGGGGTGTCGTTCCAGGGTTACGGGCGGACGAGCACTTTGAGTGCTTCGCGGTCGGCCATCGCCTGGTATCCGGCGGGGACGTCGTCCATGCCGACGGTGCGGTCGAACACCTTCCCGGGGTCGATGCTGCGATCCAGCACCAGTGGGAGCAGTTCATCGATGTAGGCCCGGGCGGGGGCGACACCTCCGGTGAGGGTGATGTTGCGCATGAACTCGGGGGACCCGAGGGGGACGTCGGAGAACTGCGGGGCGCCGACGCGGCTGATGACGCCACCGTCGCGGACGACGCCGATGGCCATCTCGATCGCCGACTTCAGCCCGACGGCCTCGAGGACGACGTGGGTTCCGTCACCGCCGGTAAGGTCGCGGACTCGGGTGATGCCCTCCTGCCCACGCTCGGCGACCACGTCGGTGGCCCCGAACTCGCGGCCCAGATCGGTGCGGGCCCGGTGACGCCCCATGAGGATGATGCGGGAGGCGCCCATCAGTCGGGCGGAGATGACCGCGGACAGCCCAACGGCGCCGTCACCGATCACGGCGACCGTCTGACCGGGCTCGATGTGTGCTTTCTTCGCCGCGTGGTATCCGGTCGACATGACGTCGGACAGGCTGAGCAGCGAGGGGATCAGTTCCTCGTCGAAGCCGGACGGCACCACGACGAGAGTGCCTGAAGCCTGCGGTACCCGGGCGAATTCGCCCTGGCCACCGTCGTCCTGCCCACCCCAGTGGGCACCGTGCCGGCAGGAGGTCTGCAGTCCCTCCTGGCAGAAATCGCAGGTTCCGTCGGACGCGACGAAGGGCGCGATCACGAAGTCCCCGATCGCCATCCCGGTCACCTCGGAACCGAGCTCCTCGATGACCCCGACGAATTCATGACCCATACGGGCCCCTTCGTCCGTGTCCGGCATCGACGCGTAGGGCCACAGGTCGCTTCCGCAGATGCAGCCGGCGACGATCCGCACGATCGCGTCGGTGGGTTCCTGGATCGTGGGGGCGGGGACGTTCTCGACGCGCACGTCTCCCGCGCCGTACATCAGTGCTGCTCGCATGGGGCGAACTCTCCTTTGATTGCTGTGCTTGCGTGACCGTTCAGATCTTCAGTTCACACCTGTGGCCCGCGACGTGGGAGGCACAGGCGTTCCAGGTACTGGCAGTCCCCCACAGGGCTGGGCCGTCAGGCGGCGGCCTCGACCTTGGTGGCCGTGGGCGGGTTCTTTCCGACCCGGCGAGCCAGGTCGGTGGGGGCGACGAGGGCCGCCACGACGACCAGGGCGAGGAGCAGCAGGACGCTGCCGGTCGTGAGGGCCACACCGACCTGCCCGGCCAGGTGAGGGGCGGTGCCGGCGGAGCCGGGCACGGTCGCGGCGGCGGCGACCGCGACCGCCAGGCCGAGAGAGGTACCGACCTGGTGGAAGGTGTTGACCAGCCCGGACGCCGCCCCGGCGTCGGCGGCCGGGGCGCCGACGAGGCCGAAGGACGTCAGGGGGGCGAACGCCAGTCCCTGCCCGGCGCCGATGAGGATCATCGGGGCGGCGACTCCGGTCCAGTACTCCGTGTCCACGCCCACCCGGCAGAGCCAGGCCATACCGACCAGGGTCAGAACGATGCCGGCCAGGAGAGGCACGGAGCCGGGCAGTCGGCGAGTCAGCCTCGGGATGCTCATGGCGACGACGAAGTTGATCGCCGTCATCGGCAGGAAGCCCAGGCCCGCCTGCAGGGGACTGAAGCCGAGGACCTCCTGCAGGAACTGGGTGGTGAAGAAGAAGAACCCGATCATCGCCCCCAGGTAGAGCAGTCGCGCCACGTAGGCGCCCGCCCGCCGCCGGCTGGCGAACAACCGCAACGGCATGATCGGCTGGGCCGCTCGGCGCTCCACCCCCACGAATACGACCAGGAGCCCGACGCCGGCGCCGACCGATCCGACCGTGATCGGGGAAGCCCAGCCGCCGTCGACCGTGTGAATGATCCCGAAGACCAGCGCGCCGATGCCCAGCGTCGCGGTGAGGGCACCGACCAGGTCGAACCGTCCCCGGGCCCGGCCGGTCTCGGCCAGGAACCGGGGAGCCAGGACAATCATGAGGATCCCGAGCGGCACGTTGACGAAGAACCCGGCCCGCCACGAGATCCCCTGGGCCAACGCCCCGCCGATGACCAGGCCCAGACTGGCGCCGATACCGGCAGTCGCTCCGTACCAGGCGACGGCCCGGGTCCGCTCGCGGCCCTCCGGGAAACTCGCGGTCAACAGCGACAGCGACGCCGGCGCGACGATGGCCGCGCCGATCCCCTGGATCGCCCGGCCGGTGATCGCCCACCAGCCGGCCGGGGACAGGCCGATCAGCAGCGACGCGGCGGAGAACACCACCAGGCCGGTCACGAAGACCCGGCGGCGGCCAAGGAGGTCGCCCGCCCGGGCCCCGAGCAGCAGCAGACCACCGAAGACGAGCGTGTAGGCGTCCTGGACCCAGGACAGCGCCCCGGCCGTCAACCGCAAGTCGGCCTGCAGGCTCGGCAGGGCGGTGAAGATCACCGAGTTGTCCAGCAGGATCATGAAGTAGCTGACGAGGATGATCGCCAGGATCGCCGCCGGGTGAGCGGCCGTGGCCGTGGTGCGTCGCATGCTCCCAGCCAACCGTCCCTGCGCCCGCCCCGGGAGTCACGGCTTTTCCGAGTACCGGCAGTGCCTCCCTCCCGCGATCGCACCCCCGTAGCGTGGTGGCCATGACGAATGCGGACGACGTACGGAAGTTCCTGACCTCCCGTCGGTCCAGGATCACCCCCGAGGAGGCCGGCCTGCCCGCCTGGGGCGGCAACCGCCGCGTCACCGGGCTGCGCCGTGAGGAGGTCGCCATGCTCGCCGGGATGAGCATCGACTACTACATCCGCCTCGAACGCGGCAACCTCTCCGGCGCCTCCGACAGCGTCCTCGAGTCCCTGGCCCGGGCGCTGAAGCTCGACGACGCGGAGACCGCCCACCTGTTCGACCTCGCCCACGCCGCCGCAACCCCGGCACGGGTCCGACGTCGACGCAGCCCGCTGACCGTGCGACCGAACGTGCAGCAGGTCCTCGACGCGATCACCGCCGCCCCGGCCTGGGTGCGCAACGATCGCGGAGACGTCCTCGCCACCAACGAGCTCGGCCGCGCCCTCTACCTGGACCTGATGGCCGACGGCGGTGCACCCCCGAACAACTGCCGGTTCACCTTCCTCAATCCACGGGCACGGGCGTTCTACGCCGACTGGGAACGCGCCGCCGACGACATCGTGGCCATCCTGCGCTCCGCGGCCGGGAAGAACCCCTACGACAAGGACCTCACCGATCTGATCGGGGAGCTGTCCACCCGTAGCGAGGAATTCCGGACCCGGTGGGCCCGCCACGACGTGAAGTATCACCGCACCGGGCGCAAACGCCTGCACCACCCGATCGTCGGCGACCTCGACCTCAGCTTCGAAGCGCTCGAACTGCCCGCCGACCCCGGACTGCGCATCAACGTCTACACCGCTGATCCCGGCACGCCGTCCGAGGACGCGCTGAAGGTCCTCGCCAGCTGGGTGGCGACCCAACGAGCAACGGAACGGGACCCCGACAGTCAGGCCGCTGACCGAGAAGACGACGTGAGCGAACGATGACCGACCACACCACCACCGTGTTGATTCTGGGCGCGACCGGCAGCATCGGCCGACCCGCCGTGTCCGAAGCGCTACGGCAGGGCCATGCGGTCCGCGCCCTCGTCCGCGACCGCAACCGCGCCGCCCGGTTGCTGCCCGACTCCGTCGAACTCGTGGTCGGCGACCTGACCCAACCCGACACCCTCGATCCCGCGGTCGAGGGCATCGACGCCGTCGTCTTCACCCACGGCACCACCAACGAGCGTGACGTCCGGGACACCGACTACGCCGGCGTGGCGAATACTCTCAAGGCGCTCGGTCCCAACCGCGCCAGAATCGCCCTGATGACCGCCATCGGGGTGACCCGGCCCGGCCTTGCCTACGCGGAATGGAAACTGCGCAGCGAACGGCTGGTCCGCGCCAGCGGTAACCCGTACACCATCGTCCGACCCGGCTGGTTCGACGACAACGACGCTGACCAGCGGACCCTCGTCATGCTCCAGGGCGACCGCCGCCAGTCCGGCGGCCCCGCCGACGGCGTCGTCGCCCGCGACCAGATCGCCCGCGTCCTCATCGACAGCCTCAGCACGGCGTCCGCCGATCGCAAGACCTTCGAACTCGTCGCGGACAGAGGCGAGGAGCAAACCGACCTCTCCCCCGTCTTCGCGTCACTGATCCCGGATCCAACCGGAGCACTCGACGCCGTCGAGGACAGCGTCAACCTGCCACCCGAGCGCGAACCCGAACGATTCCGGCAGGACCTTGCGGCCATCGCCGCCGGCAGCGCGGGACCGGCAGTGGCCCGCTGACGAAGGGGTGGGACCGCGACTGGCCCGTCGCGAGCCTGGACCAACCCGAAGGGGAGCAATCAGATGAGCAACGTCGTCGTCATCGGCCCTGCCCCACGATCTGAAAACCAAGACGACCGAGGAGAGATCACGTGAGTGACAGCAAATTCGACCAGATGTTCCCGCTCGGGCAGACCAACGATGCCTTCGCGGAGAACTTCATCGGGCAGAGTTACCTCGCCCCGCTGACCGACGGGAGTGTGCCGGTCAGCAATGTCACCTTCGAGCCGGGATGCCGCAACAACTGGCACATCCACCACGGCACCGATGGTGGCGGCGACCAGATCCTGCTGTGCACCGCGGGAAGCGGCTGGTACCAGGCCGAAGGCGAAGACCCCGTCAGCCTGGTCCCGGGCTCGGCGGTCCGCGTCCCGTCCGGCACGAAGCACTGGCACGGCGCGACGGCCGACACGTGGTTCTCCCACCTGGCCTTCGTCACTCCGGGTGGAGACGTGAGCAACGAGTGGCTCGAGCCGGTCACCGACGAGGTGTACGGCCAGCTGCCGAAGAACGGAGAGAACGCATGAGCATCCTGAACGAGACCTACACCCTCTCGAACGACATCACCATCCCGAAGCTGGGGCTGGGCACGTGGTTCATCGACGACGACGAAGCCGCTCAGACGGTACGCGAGGCGGTGCAGATCGGCTACCGCAACATCGACACGGCCCAGGCATACGGTAACGAGGCCGGCGTCGGTGAAGGCGTGCGGACCAGCAGTGTTCCCCGTGCAGAGCTTTTCGTGTCCACGAAGCTGGCCGCCGAGATCAAGGACTACGACGAGGCCACGGCCGCGATCGACGCGTCCCTGGCAAAGCTCGACATCGATTACATCGATCTCATGCTCATTCACGCCCCGCAGCCGTGGGACGACTTCCGCGGCGGTGACTACTCCGAGGGCAATCGGCAGGCCTGGCGGGCACTCGAGGAGGCCCACCGAGCCGGGAAGATCCGCTCGATCGGGGTGTCCAACTTCCTGCAGGAGGACCTGGAGAACATCCGGGCGCACGGCACGGTGAGCCCGCAGGTGAACCAGATCCTCGTCCACGCCGGCAACACGCCCAGTGACCTGCTCGCGTACTGCCATGACAACGGGATCCTGGTCGAGGCCTACTCGCCCATCGCGCACGGGGAAATCCTGAACAACGCCGCGGTCCGGGCGATCGCCGAGAAGTACCGGGTGAGCGTGCCGCAGCTCTGCATCCGCTACACGCTTCAGCTGGGCACCGTCTCCCTGCCGAAGACCGCGAACCCCGACCACCTGCGCGCCAACGCGCAGGTCGATTTCGAGATCTCAGCGCAGGACATGGACGCGTTGCGGAACCTCCACGAGCGCGACTACGGCGAGCACAGCGCGTTCCCGGTGTACAGCGGCAGGTAAGAGGACAGACCCATGGCTGAGAAGGTGACGGCGGGCAGGGACACAGGGAGCGCGCCAGGAACAACGGGGTCGCCGCCGAGGAGATGGCCCAGGCCTTGGGCCAGCCGGCATGGAATGCGCCGCACGGTCCAAACAGCGCGTATCGAGAGCCGAGCGGGCGCGCCCCCAGAGCACGCCCGCCCGGCTCTCAGCTCTGGTTGCTGAACGCGGCGTCGAACGACTGGGCCGACGGGCTGAAGTCGTACTTCCTCAGCGTGGCGAGCGCCTCGGGGGCGCCCTCGAGCCGGTCCATGCCGGCGTCCTCCCACTCGATCGAGATCGGGCCGTCGTAGCCGATCGCCGTCAGTGCGCGGAACGCGGACTCCCAGGGCACGTCGCCCCGGCCGGCGGAGACGAAGTCCCAGCCACGGCGCGGGTCGCCCCACGGCAGGTGCGAGCCCATCACGGTGTTGCGGCCGGTCATACGCAGCTTCGTGTCCTTGCAGTCCACGTGGTAGATCCGGTCCTTGAAGTCCCAGATGAAGCTGACCGGGTCGATGCCCTGCCACATGAAGTGGCTCGGATCCCAGTTCAGTCCGAACGCTTCCCGGTGCCCGATCGCCTCCAACGTGCGCACCGTCGTCCAGTAGTCGTACGCGATCTCGGACGGGTGCACCTCGTGCGCGAACCGGACGCCGCACTCGTCGAACACGTCGAGGATCGGATTCCAGCGGTCGGCGAAGTCCTGGTACCCGGCGTCGATCACCGAGTCGGGGACGGGCGGGAACATGGCCACGTACGGCCAGATCGACGAGCCGGTGAACCCGACGACGGTTTTCACGCCGAGCGCCTTCGCCAGCCGGGCGGTGTGCTGGAGCTCCTCCGCGGCGCGCTGCCGCACGCCCTCGGGGTCGCCGTCGCCCCACACTCGCGGCCCGACGATCGCCTGGTGCCGGAAGTCGATGGGGTCGTCGCACACCGCCTGGCCCTTGAGGTGATTGGAGATCGCCCACACCTTCAGGCCGTGCTTCTCCAGGACGGCCAGCTTCGACTCGACGTAGCCGGGCTCGTCCCAGCGCCACGCGTCCAGGTGGTCCCCGGAGACGGCGATCTCCAGGCCGTCGTAGCCCCACGACGCGGCCAACCGGGCCACCTCCTCGAAGGGCAGGTCGGCCCACTGGCCGGTGAACAGGGTGTACGGGCGGGGCATCGGTGCCTCCTGCGACGACGGGACGGGGTGGTGGACGGGGGAGCGGGTGGAACTCAGCTTCCGACGGTGACGATGGAACTCTTCGCCGCCGCCGACTCCTGCACCGCGGCGAGCACGCGCTGGACGGCCAGGCCCTCGGCGAACGAGGGGCTGGGCGCGACGCCGGTGTCGATGGCGACGAGGAAGTCCCGGATCTGGTGGGTGAACGTGTGCTCCCACCCGATGGTGTGGCCCTGCGGCCACCAGGCGTCCAAGTACGGGTGGCCGGGCTCGGTGACGAGCACGCGGGAGAAGCCCTGCCGCTCGACGGGCACGGTGCCGTCGAGGACCATCAGCTCGTTGAGCCGCTCCAGGTCGAACGCGAGGCTGCCCTCGCTGCCGTACACCTCGATGGTCAGCGCGTTCTTCCGGCCGAGCGCCACGCGGGAGACCTCGACGCTGGCGACGGCGCCGCCGGCCAGGCTCAGGGTCGCCCACGCGGCGTCGTCGACGGTGACCGACTCCGGGCCGTCGGGCCCGTTCCGGGTCGGGACGAACGTGTGCAGCCGTCCGGAGACGTCGGTGACGGTGTCCCCGAGCAGGAACTGCACCTGGTCGACGGCGTGGGACGCGATGTCACCGAGCGCCCCCGAGCCGGCGGTCTCCTTGCGGAGCCGCCAGGTCATCGGGGCCGTCTCGTCGGCCAGCCAGTCCTGCAGGTAGCTGACCCGCACCTGGCGCACCGTACCCACCCGGCCCTCGGCGATCAGGTCCCGGGCCAGCGCGAGCGCCGGCACCCGTCGGTAGTTGAAGCCGACCATCGACCGGACGCCGCGCGCAGCCGCCGCCTCCGCCGCGGCGACCATCGCGGCGGACTCCGTCATCGAGTTGGCCAGCGGCTTCTCGACCAGCACGTGCTTGCCCGCCTCGAGGAAGGCGATCGCCATCTCGGCGTGCAGCCACCCGGGGGTGCAGATGTCGACGATGTCGATGTCGTCCCGGGTCAGCAGGGTGCGCCAGTCGGTCGCGGACTCCGCCCAGCCGTACCGGGCGGCCGCCTCGGCGACGGCGTCGGCGTCCCGGCCGACCAG
Organism: Tersicoccus solisilvae; assembly: GCF_014643255.1. GTDB lineage: Bacteria > Actinomycetota > Actinomycetes > Actinomycetales > Micrococcaceae > Tersicoccus > Tersicoccus solisilvae. The sequence goes on from NZ_BMJI01000013.1 coordinate 68,371, forward strand.
CACCTTCCGTTCGAACGCCGGCACGTCGAAGTAGCTGGCCACGTTGCGCCACGCCTGCGAATGGGCCTTGCCCATGAAGGCGTAGCCGATGGTGGCGACCCCCAACGGGGCAGAATCCAGGCGGGAACGGTTGCCGGACATGGTCAGAGCGTCTTCTCGGTCGGGTCGAAGTCCTCCGGCAGCGGCTCGGCGGCGACGGCGGTGCTCTCCAGCGAGATGAAGGACCCGGTCTCGATGGACTCGGCGATCGAGACCATCGCGTCCAGCACGTGGTACGCCGCCTCGCCCTGCGCCCGGTGCGGGACGCCGGCCCGGATGGCGCGCGCCATCTCCAGCACGCCGGTGCCGCGCGAGGCCGTGGATCCTACGGCGGGGATGATCTCCGGCTCGGCGCCGACGCGGGTCAGGACGATGTCGCCGTCGAACATGTTCGGGTCCGGGAACGCGATCGTCGCCTCGGTGCCGGTGATCTCGACGACGCCGACATTCTGCTTCGGCGAGTCGAAGGAGAAGATGCTCTGCGAGGACTCGCCGCCCTCGAACTGGGCGATGGCGCTGACGTGGGTCGGGACGGTCACGTCGAAGGCCTCGCCGGCCTTCGGGCCCGAGCCGATCACGCGGGAGGCGCGCGACTGCGAGCCGAACGCCCCGACCTTCGCGATCGGACCGAACGTCTGCACCAGGGTGGTGAGGTAGTAGGGCCCGATGTCGAACAGCGGGCCGGCGCCGGCCTGGAACAGGAACGCCGGGTTCGGATGCCACGACTCCGGGCCGGGGGACTGCATGAGCGTCAGCGCGGTCAGCGGGGTGCCGATGTCGCCGCGGGCCACCGTACGCAGCGCGGTCTGCAGGCCGGCGCCGAGGAACGTGTCCGGGGCGCAGCCGAGCCGCACGCCCGCCGCGTCGGCGGCCTTGAGCAGGCCGAGCCCGCTCTCCCGGTCCAGGGAGAACGGCTTCTCGCTCCACACGTGCTTGCCGGCCTGGACGGCGGCCGTGGCCACCTCGACGTGCGCGGCCGGGATCGTCAGGTTGATCACGATCTCGACGTCGGGGTGCGCGAGGGCGTCCTCGACGGAGCCGGACGCCGGGATCCCGAACTCCGCGGCGCGCGCGGCGGCGACCTCGGGGAACAGGTCGGCGACCATGAGCACCCGCACGTCCGGGAACCGGGTGAGGTTGCCCAGGTACTCCTTGCTGATGACGCCGGCGCCGATGATGGCGACACCGACGGGCCCGGAATGCTGTCCGGTGCGCTGTCCGGTGCCGGTGCCGGGGGTGGTCTGCTCGCTCATCGGGTGGCACCCTTCGTGGTCGCCTCGTCGGAGTTCAGGAACGCCAGGCTGTCGGCCACGGCGGTGAAGATGTCACCGGTGAAGTCGTCGAGTTCGACGACGGCGGTCTCGATGGACGTACCGGCGGCCAGCACGTCGCGGATCGGCATCTTCCCGCTGCCGACGGCGACCTGGTCCTTGTCCTCGGTGGTCAGGGGACCGTCCTTGATGTGGACGAAGCGGACGCGGTCGCCGAGCCGGCGCAGCAGCTCGACGGGGTCCTCCCCGCCCACGGCGGCCCAGTAGGTGTCGACCTCGAGCACGACGGCGTCGTCGAGGTGGTCCGCGAGGACTTCCAGGCCAGACCGGCTGTCGATGCGGGACTGCAACTCGAACTCGTGGTTGTGATAGCCGACCCGGATGCCGTGCTTCGCCCCGGCCGCGGCGGCGGCGTTGAGCGCCTGCGCCGTGGCGGCGATGTCCTCGGCGTTCTGCCAGCGGGAGCGGTCCACGTGGGGATCGATCACGGTCTCGATGCCCAGCTGCTTCGCGGCGGCGAAGATCTCCTCCTGGTCCGCGCTGAGCAGCGGGGCATGCCCGGACGGGGCGGTCAGGCCGTTCTCGCGCAGGGCCGCCTCGAGTTCGTCCACGGTGGCGACGAAGTTGTAGGGCTCGACGGCGGTGTAACCGATCTGCGCCACGCGGGCGACGGTGCCCGCCAGGTCGGCCGACATGGCCTCGCGGACGGTGTACAACTGCAGGGCGTAGCGCACGGAAGCCTCCTGGCGATGAGCGGGTGCGGGGGGTCGCGACCCGGCTGAGCGTGCTCGATGCCACGCTCGATACCGAACCTAGGGCAGCTTCTGACAGTGGTCAAGCAAAAGTTGTCGTGACGCCGACGCGCTGGATCATGTGACAGGCAGAAGTACGGCGTGCTATCACTGGGGGATGCCGTCGCCGCCTGTAGCAAGCACGACGCCGCCGGCGCCCCGGGGCGTCACCGTTCCGTCGATCGTCCCTCCGGCCACCCCCGCCGTCGTGCCGGCCCCCGCCAGCAGCGCGCTTCGCGCGGGCGAGCTGTTCCAGGTGCTGCGGGACGGGCATGCCCGCACCCGCGCCGAACTCGCCGAGATCACCGGACTGGCGCGCTCCACCATCGCCACGCGCATCGACGCGCTGATGGCCTGCGGGCTGATCGGGCCGGCGGGCGAGGCCGTCTCCTCCGGCGGCCGGCCCCCGTCGCGGTTCGCCTTCTCCGCCTCGTCGCGCGTCGTGCTCGCGGTCGACGTGGGCGCGACCCACGTGCTGATCGCCCTCACCGACCTGGGCGGACGGGTCCTGGACGAGTCGCGCGCCGCGATCGCGGTGTCGGTGGGCCCCGCCGCCGTCCTCGACCTGGTCGTCGAGCAGGCGAAGCACCTGCTCGAGCGCTCCGGTCGGGACGTGCGCGAACTGGCGGGCATCGGGATCGGGCTGCCCGGCCCCGTCGAGCACTCCACCGGCCGCCCCGCCAATCCGCCCATCATGCCCGGCTGGGACGGGTTCGACGTGCCGGCCCGGGTGCAGGAGTCGTTCGGGATGGGCGGCGAGTTGGACGTCCTTGTTGACAATGACGTCAACATCATGGCTCTCGGGGAGCGCGCCGGGTTCTGGCCGGTCGAGGAGAACCTGTTGTTCGTCAAGGTCGCCACCGGCATCGGTGCCGGCATCGTCGGTCGTGGGTTGCTGCAGCGCGGCGCGGACGGCACTGCCGGCGACATCGGGCACGTCCGGCTCGCCCGGGGCGACGGCGTCCTGTGCCGGTGCGGCAACGTCGGCTGCCTGGAGGCCCTGGCCTCGGGTCCCGCCGTCGCGGCCGCCCTGAAGGCCGCCGGCGTGCGGGCCGAGAGCGCCGAGGACGTGCTGGACCTGGTCCGGCACGGCAGCGTCGAGGCCGTCCAGGCCGTGCGCCAGGCGGGCCGGGACATCGGCGAGGTCCTCGCCACCTGCGTCAACCTGCTCAACCCGTCGGTGATCGTGATCGGCGGCGGGCTCTCCGCGGCCGGCGAGTACCTGCTCGCCGGCGTGCGCGAGGTGGTCTACCAGCGCTCCCTGCCGCTGGCGACGGCGCGGCTGCGCATCGTCCAGTCGATGGCCGGTGACCGTGCCGGCGTGCTCGGCGCCAGCCGGATGATCATCGATCACGTGCTCTCCCCGGACCGGATCGGCGCCCTCGTCGCCGACGCCTGACGCGCCTCCCCTCCCGCCAGCTCGTCAATAGATGTTCTAACCGGGTCCCTTCGGTCCTCGATGGAACATCTATTGACGAGCTGGCGAGGGGTGCCCGGAGACGCTCATGAGACGTTCGGCGGCGTGACCCCCGTCACCCTCCGGCACCCGTCAGAGATTCACCAACAAGCTGCGAACTTTTGATTGACGCTCGTCGTTAGTGCGTCTACGTTGTTGCCCAAGCCACATTCCTGGCCCCGTCCGCGATGACGCCGACACATGCGACAGACAAGGAAGTCCGCAGTGAAACTCCGAATTCTCGCTGCGAGCGCCGTGATCACCGCGCTCGCTCTGACCACCACGGCCTGTGGCGGTAGCGGCAGCAACTCCTCGGCCAGTGGTGGTGGCAGCAGCAGTGGCGGCGCGAGCAGCGGCGGCACCCTCACCTACTGGGCGTCCAACCAGGGCACCAGCCTCGACAACGACAAGGAGGTGCTGACCCCGCAGCTGAAGAAGTTCACCGAGCAGACCGGGATCAAGGTCAACCTCGAGGTCATCGGCTGGAACGACCTGCAGACCCGCATCCAGACCGCCGTCACCTCCGGTCAGGCGCCCGACGTCGTCAACATCGGCAACACCTGGGCCGCCTCCCTCCAGTCGACCGAGGCGTTCATGCCCTTCGACCAGTCGGCGATGGACGCCATCGGCGGCAAGGACAAGTTCGTCAAGACGGCGCTCGACACCGGTGGCGCCCCCGGCCAGGACCCGACGTCGGTCCCGCTGTACGGCCTGGCCTACGGCCTGTACTACAACAAGGCGATGCTCGAGAAGGCCGGGGTGGAAGCGCCGACCAACTGGGACGAGCTCGTCGCCGCCGCGAAGAAGCTGACCACCGGCAACCAGTACGGCTTCGCCCTGGCGGCCGGCAGCTACACGGAGAACGCGCACTTCGCCTTCATCAACGCCGCCCAGAACGGCGCCGACCTGTTCGACGGCGAGGGCAAGCCGACCTTCACCTCCGACGGCGTCGTCAACGGCATCAAGCGCTACCTCGACCTCATGCAGACCGACAAGGTCGTCAACGTCTCGAACGCGCAGTACGACAACGGTGTCAAGGCGGTCAACGACTTCGCGACCAAGAAGGTCGCGATGATCATCAACCAGAACAACGCCGACAACAGCATCCAGGCCAACGGCATGAAGTCGTCCGAGTACGGCGTCATCCCGTTCCCGGCGCCCGCGGACAGCACCACCAAGACGGCCAGCCACGTCGCCGGCATCAACCTGTCCATCTTCAAGAACACGAAGAACAAGGACGCGGCGCTGCAGTTCGTGAAGTTCATGACCAGCGAGGAGACGCAGTCCGCCCTGGACAAGCAGTTCACGGCGCTGCCCGTGCTCAAGGGTGCGACGCCGAACTTCACCGACAACGCCGAGGAGGCGAAGACCTTCGCCGACATCTACGAGAACAAGTCCAAGCCGCTGCCGCTGGTGGCCGCGGAGGACCAGTTCGAGAGCACGGTCGGCAAGGCCATGAACGACATGTTCGCCAAGATCGCCTCGGGCGGCACGGTGAGCACGGACGACATCAAGAGCGCCATGGAGACCGCCCAGCAGCAGGTGTCCGCGGCCGGATGACGGATGAGGGCGGGCTCGGGGCATCCCGGGCCCGCCCGCCCGCCTCTCCACCCCCGCTCCGTCGAGCCCGTTCCTCGACGGACCGTCCGATCCAGAAGGGAGCCCGCGTGTCCGCGACCGCGCTCCGCCCCAACACCCCCCGTCCCGCCACCCCGCCCGCGACCCCCACGGGGCGCCGCCGCCGCTCCGGCTGGTGGCTGCCGTACGCGCTGCTCGCACCGGCCGTGCTCTTCGAACTCGTCATCCACGTGATCCCCATGGTCACCGGCATCTGGATGAGCCTGCTCCGCCTGACCAAGGCCTTCATCGCCAACTGGGGCCGGGCACCGTTCGTCGGCGGCCAGAACTACGGTGTGGCCCTCGACTTCAACGGCGCCGTCGGCGCCGGTCTCCTGCGCTCCTTCGGCATCACCGTCGCCTTCACCGTCCTCGTGGTCGGCATCGCCTGGGTGCTCGGCATGGCCGCCGCCGTCGCGCTGCAGCGACCGTTTCGCGGCCGCGCGCTCTTCCGCACGCTGTTCCTCGTCCCCTACGCCCTGCCCATGTATGCCGGCATCATCGCCTGGAAGTTCATGCTGCAGAAGGACACCGGCGCCGTGAACCACTTCCTCTACGACAACCTCGGCCTCGGCGGGGACAAGCCGTTCTGGCTGATCGGCGACAACGCGTTCGTCGCGATCGTCGTGGTCGCCGTCTGGCGGCTGTGGCCCTTCGCGTTCCTCATGCTGATGGCCGGCCTGCAGTCCATTCCCGACGACGTGTACGAGGCGTCCGCCGTCGACGGGGCGAAGCCGTTCCGGCAGTGGGGCTCCATCACCCTGCCGATGCTGCGGCCGGTCAACATGGTCCTCGTGCTCGTCATGTTCCTGTGGACGTTCAACGACTTCAACACCCCGTTCGTCCTGTTCGGCAACGCCCAGCCGCCGGCCGGCGACCTGATCTCGTTCCACATCTACAACGCCTCGTTCCTCACCTGGAACTTCGGCTCCGGGGCGGCCATGTCCGTGCTGCTGTTGCTGTTCCTGCTCGTGGTCACCGGCCTCTACCTGCTGGTGCTGAACCGGAGGTCGAAGAATGCGTGAGACCACGGGTGCCCGGGTCTTCCGGATCGTCGTCATCGCCGTGCTGACCGTCTTCACGGTCGTGCCGGTCTACGTCATGATCACCTCGGCGCTGAAGCCGCTCTCCGACGTGCAGGGCGAGTTCACCTGGTGGCCGTCCTCGATCACGTTCGCCCCGTTCGTCGACATGTGGAAGACCGTGCCCCTGGCCGGCTACTTCCTCAACAGCGTGATCGTCGCCGGCATCGCCACGATCCTCAGCGTCATCATCGCGATCTTCGCCGCCTACGCGGTCTCCCGCTACCGGTTCCGCGGCCGGACGGTGTTCTCGACGACGGTGCTGTCCACCCAGATGTTCCCCGGCGTGCTCTTCCTGCTGCCGCTGTTCCTCATCTTCGTCAATGTCAACACGCTCACCGGCATCCAGCTCGTCGGCACCCGCGGCGGCCTGATCATCACGTATCTGACCTTCTCGTTGCCGTTCTCCATCTGGATGCTCGCCGGCTACTTCGACGGCATCCCGCGGGACCTGGACGAGGCGGCGCTGGTGGACGGGTGCGGACCGATCAAGGCGTTGCTGACCGTCGTGCTGCCGGCGGCCCGGCCCGGTCTGGTGGCCGTGGCGATCTACAGCTTCATGACGTCGTGGGGCGAGGTGCTGTTCGCGTCGGTGATGACGACGGACGCCAACCGCACGCTCGCCGTCGGCCTGCAGCTCTACTCGACGCAGACCAACGTCTACTGGAACCAGATCATGGCCGCGTCGCTGGTCGTCTCCATCCCCGTCGTCGTCGGCTTCCTGCTCCTGCAGCGCAGCTTCGTGGCCGGGCTGACCGCCGGCGCCGTCAAGTAGGGACGGACCGGCGCGCCCAGGCTTCGCGAGGAGAGAACAACGCTGGCCGGTCCCGCAGGTCCTCAGTAGGCTGACGAAAGGAGCGTGCGGAGACGGAGATCCGACCCGCGGCGCGCCGGACACCGCAGATCGACGGAAGGACCACGACATGGCACAGACGCTCGATGGCAAGAAGATCGCATTCCTCCTCACCGACGGAGTGGAGCAGGTCGAACTGACCCACCCCTGGCAGGCGGTCAAGGACGCCGGCGGCACCCCGGTGCTGATCTCCCCGAAGGACGACACGGTCCAGGGCATGAACGGCGACACCGAGGAGGGTGACACCTTCGACGTCGACGTCACGCTCGCCGACGCGAAGCCCGAGGACTACGCCTCGCTGGTGATCCCCGGCGGCGTCGTCAACGCGGACCACCTGCGGATGGAGAAGGACGCCGTCGCGTTCGCGAAGGCCTTCTTCGACGCGAAGAAGCCGGTCGCGGCGATCTGCCACGGCCCGTGGCTGCTGGTCGAGGCCGGCGTCGTCGACGGGCGGAAGCTGACGTCGTACCCCTCGCTGCAGACCGACCTGCGCAACGCCGGGGCCACCTGGGTGGACGAGACCGTGGTCGTCGACCAGGGCCTGACCACCAGTCGCAACCCGGACGACCTGGACGCGTTCAGCGCCAAGATCGTCGAGGAGGCCGCCGAGGGCCAGCACGAGGGTCAGCACGCCTGACCTTTCCGCGGACGAACGACGGGGGCGGCGCCGGACGGCACCGCCCCTGTCGCGCGTCCGGGGCCGGGCGCCCCTCTCGCGTCGAGGGTGCGGATGACGTCGTCATTCGCGCCGGCGGAGTGCGGCTTCGGCACACTCGGCGGCCGAGCCGAGCGGCGCCGGCGCCGATGTCTGTCGCGAACGTCAGGGCAGCGCGGCGAGCACGTCGGAGGCCAGGTCCTCCGGGTCGACCGGCAGCCCGTGGCCGGCGAACCAGCGCGCCATCGTCCGGCAGTCCCGGGCGAGCAGCTCGGGTCCCCGCGGGTTGGAGACGGTGTCGACGATCTGCGGCACGTCGATGACGACGAGCCGGCGCCCGGCCACGAGCACGTTGTACGGCGAGAGGTCACCGTGGGCCAGGCTCAACCGAGCGAACGCCAGCAGCACGTCGCGTGTCTGGTGCCACCAGTCCCAGAGCAGGTCCGGGTCCTCGGCGGGCGCCTGCTGCAGCCGGGGCGCCGCGGTGATGCCGGCCGGGTCGGCGGGGTCGGGGATGAACTCGAGCAGCAGCTCGGTCCCGTCGAGCTGGACGGGGTAGGGCACGGGCATGCCCTCGGCGTACAGCAGGCGCAGGGCCGCCCACTCGGCGCCGGCCCACTGGGCGGCCGCGACCGACCGGCCGAACGTCGACCCGGTCTCCAGGGCACGGGCGTCGCGGGACCGGCGCGTGCTCCGGCCCTCGGTGTAGGCGGTGCTGCGGTGGAACTGACGGTGCTCGGAGGACCGGTACCGTTTGGCGGCCAGCAGGCAGGCCGCCTCGGGCGTCGCGCGTTCCAGCAGGAAGACGTCGGCCTCTTTGCCGGTCTTGAGCACGCCGAGCTCGGTGTCGATGGCGGCGTCGTCCTCGACCAGCCAGTCGGGGCGCGGGTCGGGGCCGCGGCAGCCGCGTTCGACGTCGTGGAAGGTGGACCACCGCTGGCCGGGCCCGAGGTCCGGGGTGTCGAAGGACAGGGTCAGTCCGGAGAAATGCTGCAGATCGGCAGCGGGAGGATGCGGGTCAGAGGACCAGAGCATGAGGGGGACTCCAGGGAAGGAAGGGACGGGAGTGCTGCGGGCCGGTGCTGCGGCTACGGTCGATGCGGGTCATCACGTCCTCCTCTCCTGCGAATCCGGTGCCGGGATCACGCGAACGGACCCCGGCGGGCCCGCGTCCTCGGCGGGCCGTCGTCAGTCTCCCACCGGCGGGTCCCCGTCGACAAGGGTGCCCCCGGTGGGGTGGACCGGAGGACCGCGCTCCCCGCGGGCACCCTGCCGCGGGACGGGTGCGGTGACTACGCTGGGCGCATGGGCGTCGACAGCGACTCGACCCGCCTCACGGCCGTGGTCAGCGGCATGGTCCAGGGGGTCGGTTTCCGGTACTGGGCCATGGACCAGGCGAACGGCCTGCGGCTGACCGGATCGGCCAGCAACCGGGCCGACGGCACGGTGCGCGTCGTCGTCGAGGGTGTCCGCGACGACTGCGAGGATCTGCTCGCCCGGCTCAGGTCCGGGCGGACGCCCGGAACCGTCGAGGACGTGCGCAGCGAGTTCTCCGACGCCACCGGGCAGTTCACCGGCTTCACCGTCAGCTGAGCCGGCGCCACCGCGCCGCATCGAGAGAGGGAACCCGGATGGGACCGATGGTCGTCACCCTGCTGGTCGTGGTGGTCGGGGTGCTGCTGATCGCCGGGATCGCCACGTACAGCTCCGCCTCCCTGCTCAAGGGCGGTGACCGGGCCCGGGCGGACGGCCGGTCCGCAGAGCTCGACGTCATCGAGCCCGACGCCGCGTTCTGGACCGGCTTCGCCGGCATCGCGGGCGTCATCGCCGTCGCCGCGCTCGGGGCGGCCATCGTCGGCCGGGCGGGCATCCTGCTCGCGGTCGCGGCCTTCGTCGCCATCCTCCTCGCCGGCGTCCACCTGCTGCGCACCACCCGCCAGCGCGTCCGGCAGCGCGCCGTGGAGGCGGCCGAGACCCGGATGGCGGTGCTGCGGTCCCGGCACGACGCGGTCGTCGAACGGTGGCTCGCCTACGAGACCGACCCGGCGCTGCAGATCGACTACCCCCAGATGACCGACGTCCGGCACCCCGCCGCGGCGGCAGTGGTCCGAGCGATGCGCCGGGCCAACGACGCCCGGGACACCGCCGACGAGTCCCGGTACACCGACGCGGTGATCCGGCTCGAACAGGCCTTCGCGCAGGCCGAACGGCGCGCCCGCGGGGCCTGAGGCGGAGCGAGCGCAGCCCCGGACGCACGACGCCCCGGGCCGGCCACCGAGGACGGCGGCCAACCCGGGGCGGCGGTGGTGATCGGCGGTGCCGTCAGCGGCGGGTGACCCGCACCAGCTTCTTGTTCACGAACTCGTCCATGCCGTACTGCGCCAGCTCCCGGCCGACACCGGAGCGCTTGACGCCGCCGAACGGCAGGTCCGCCGCGGTGGTGCCGTGCTCGTTGACGAACGCCATGCCGACGTCGAGCCGGTCGGCCACCTCGGCCGCCTTGTCCGCGTCGCCGCTCCACACGGAACCGGAGAGCCCGTAGGGCGACGTGTTCGCCAGGTCGACGGCTTCGTCCACGGACGCCACCTTGTAGACGACGGCCGCCGGGCCGAACAGTTCCTCGGTGTAGGCGCGCATCTGCGGCGTGACGTCGGTCAGCACGGTCGGCTGCACCCAGGCGCCGGCGCCGTCGATCCGCTTGCCGCCGGCCCGGACGGTGGCGCCCTTGGCGACGGCGTCGTCGATCTGCTCCATCAGCGTGTCCACCGCGGAGACGGAGGACAGGGGCCCGACGAACGTCTTCGGGTTGGTCGGGTCGCCCGGGGTCACCGCGCCGAGCGAGGCGGAGAGCTTCTCGACGAAGTCGTCGTAGACGTCCTCCAGGACGATGAACCGCTTGGCCGCGTTGCACGCCTGCCCGCCGTTGACCAGCCGGGCGCCCGTGGCCTGCTTGACGGTGGCGTCGAGGTCCGGGGCGTCCAGGACGATGAAGGGGTCGGAGCCGCCGAGCTCGAGGACGACCTTCTTGAGGTTGCGGCCGGCGACCTCCGCGACCGCCGAACCGGCCCGCTCGGAACCGGTCAGGGAGACGCCCTGAACCCGCGGGTCGGCGATCATGTCGGCGATCTGGTCGTTGGTGGCGAACACGTTGATGTACGCGTCGGCGGGCAGCCCGGCGTCGCGGAACAGCTGCTCCATGGCCAGGGCGTTCTGCGGGCAGTTCGGCGCGTGCTTGAGGATGATCGTGTTGCCGAGCATCAGGTTCGGGGCGGCGAAGCGAGCCACCTGGTAGTGGGGGAAGTTCCACGGCATGATGCCGATCAGCGAGCCGATCGCCTCCTTGCGGACCACGGCACGGCCACCCTGCGCGACGTCGAGCTCCTCGTCCGCCAGGAACGAGGGGCCCTTGTCGGCGTAGTACGCGAAGATGTCCTTGCAGATGTCCATCTCGTAGCCGCTCTGGCGCACGGGCTTGCCCATCTCCAGGGTGGTCAGCTCGGCCAGCTCCTGCCGGCGCTCGGCGTAGAGCTCGGCGACGCGGGCGAGCACGCGGCTGCGCTCCTCGACCGGGGTGTCCCGCCAGGACAGGAAGGCGCGGTGCGAACGGTCCAGCACGTCCGCCACCCCCTCGGCGGTCAGCTCGTCGAACTCCTTCAGGGTCTCGCCGGTGGCCGGGTTCACGGTGGTGTAGGAAGTCATCCCCTCACCCTAGACACCGCGGCCGGCGGTCCGCATGGTGCAGGTGCACGACGACGCCGGGCCCGCGCCGGCGTCGTGCCCGCGGTCCCACCCCATCCGGCCGGGGGCTCGGCGGCGAACAGTCGGTAGACCTCGCTCGTTGCCCGCCCGCCGACAGGAGCCCGACCGTGACGCCCCGCCCCCGCTCCGCTCGTCGCCCCGTTCCCCGTCGCCCCGTTCCTCGCCGTACCGGGTTGACCGGCGCCGTGCTGATCGGCGCCACCGTGGTCGCGCTCGCGGGGTGCGCGGCGCCCGGCACGGCCGCCGCGCCGGCCGGATCGCCGTCGACCACGTCCGCCAACGCGCTCCCGACGGCCGCCCCGTCAACCTCCGCGCCGGGGCCGGGACCCGGCGCGGCCGGGCAGGCGCCGGCGAAGATCAGCATGATCTGCTCCGACCGGGAAGTCCTGGACCGGATCACCACACTCGCCGGCAGGGACGCCGTCGCCGGCCGCTCCGCCACCTGGGTGGACGGGCTGTACACGTGCCGCTACCCGGCGGCGGGCGGTGCGCTGGTGATCAGCGTCAAGCAGCCGGCGAAGGGCGCCGAGCGGGCCTGGTTCGATCAGCAGCGCTCGCGGTACCCCGGCATCACCACGATCGAGGGGCTGACCAACTTCGGCCTGCCCGGGGCCGGCACCGACGACGGCGTCGTGCTCTTCCTCAACGACGGCATGACGCTGACGGTCGACGCCCGTCAGCTCACGGACCGTCCGGCCGGCCGGCGGGCCGAGGACGCCTACGCCCTCGCGAGCGTCGTCATCGCCTGCTGGCGGCACGACTCCTTCTGACGCGTTCGCTCCTGACGCGTTCGCTCCTGACACGGTCGGGGCCGACGACGGCTCCGCCGGGGCCGGACGGCACGGTCGACGTCGGCGACCGCCTCGTCGTCGTGCCCTGATGCGCTACGTCGTCGCAGGTCACGGCCGTATCTCCGGGCATCGGGCCAATCCGACCGGCAGGGCGCTCCGAATACCTCGATGTCAGCTGGATCACCAGGCGCCGACATGAGCCGACGCCGCCACGCAAGGGAGCACCATCATGAAGCGCACCTCCGCACTCCTCGCGGCTCCGGCACTCGCCCTGGGGGCCCTGGCCCTGGCGGCAGCCCCGGCGCAGGCGCACGACGCCGACACCACCGTCTACCAGACGCAGCTCAAGGCCCTCAACGGCAGCAGCGCGAGCGGCAGCGTGTGGGTCTCGGTGCACGGCACCGAAGCGACCGTCACCGAGAACGTGACCGGGCTGCCGGCGTCGTTCAACGGTGCGGCGTACCCGCACGTGCAGCACATCCACATCGGCGCCATGGGCATGTGCCCGGACGCATCGGCGGACACCAACGGCGACGGCGTCGTCAGCGTCACCGAGGGCGCCCCGCACTACGGCAAGATCGCCCAGACCCTGACCACCAGTGGGGACACCTCCCCGGCCACGGCCACCGATCTGAAGCTCGCCCCGGGCGGGGCGACGATCGACTACAAGCGGACCTTCACCCTGAGCGCGGAGACCGTCAGCGCGCTCAAGGCCGGCACCGCCTCGATCGTGGTCCACGGTCTGGACCCGGCGACCCTGTCGCCGGCCGCGAAGGCCGCCAAGAGCGACATCGTCCCGTCGTTGCCGCTCGCCGCGACCTCGCCCGCGCTGTGCGGTGAGCTGTCCGTCTCGCAGATGGGCGCGATGCCGAACGGTGCCCCGGAGACCGGTGTGACGCCGGCCGCCCGGACGACCACGACGGACGCCACCCCGGGGATCCTCGCCTCTGCCGGCGGAGTGCTCGTGGCCGGAGCCGCCGCGGTCGGCCTGAACCGTCGCCGCGCCGCCCGCAAGGCGCAGGACTGACGTCGGACGGTCACGACCATCATGAGTGACACACGCAGCCGCCGCGGATCGGTCGCCCGGTCCGCGGCGGCCGCCGTGCTCACCCTCGGCCTGGCGAGCGGGGTCCTCGCGGGGTGCGGCGCACCGGCCGCCACGGAGCCCGCCGCCGACGCGGGTGGGAGCACCGCGACCGCCACTACCGGCACCCACGCTCCGGCATCGTCGCCGTCCGCGAAGCCGACGGCGACTGCAACACCCACCTCGAGCGCGAAGCCGACCACCTCGTCCCCGTCCGTCGCTGCCCAGCGCCGCGCGCTGAAGGCCTCCGGCCCGGTGTTGCCGGCGTCCCGGCCCACCCGCCTGGACATCCCGGCGATCGGCGTCGCGACCGACCTGATCGATCTGGGCCGGCAGGACGACGGCAGCGCCGCCGTTCCCCCGGGCGAGGCCGGCTCACCCGCCGGCTGGTACCGGTACTCGCCGACGCCGGGCGCGCAGGGCCCGGCCGTCATCCTCGGGCACGTCAACACGACCACCATCCCGGAGGGCGTGTTCTTCCGTCTGCACGAGATGACGCCGGGCCGGCAGTTCACGGTGACACGGGCCGACGGGCGGGTGGCCGTGTTCCAGGTCGACAGGCTGCGGACCGTGCGGAAGGACGAGTTCCCGACCCTCGAGGTCTACGGGAACACCGCTCGTTCCGAGATCCGGTTGATCACCTGCGGCGACTACGAGGCGTCCAGCGACCGATTCGAGGAGAACACCATCGTCTACGCCCACCTGATCGGCAGCCGCCGCTGACCCGCCGTGGGTTGCCCGGTGCGTGCCGGCCGGTGCACAGTGGTGTCCGCCCGGGGTGCGACGCCGCGGGTCCCCATCGACGCCGGCTCGCCCCGGCCCGGGCTCGAGGAGCACCGCCATGGCCGCGACCGACGCTCCGCGCCTGCGCTTCGCCGATCAGGCGGCGTGGCGGGCGTGGTTGACCGAGTACCAGGACGACGACGGCGGCGTCTGGCTGGTGTTCGCCAAGAAGGACACCGTCAAGCGCGACCCCGACGCCCGCACCGTCACCTACGCCGAGGCCCTGGAGGTGGCGCTGCAGCACGGGTGGATCGACGGTCAGGCCCGGAGCCTGGACGAGGCCTGCTACCTGCAGCGGTTCACCCCGCGGCGCCCGCGCAGCATGTGGTCGGTCCGCAACCGCACGGCGGTCGAGGCGATGATCGCCGCCGTGACCATGGCGCCGCGCGGTCTGGCCGAGGTGGAGCGGGCTCGCGCCGACGGGCGCTGGGAGGCCGCCTACGCCGGGCCGAAGGACGCCGCCCCGCACCCGGACTTCGTCGCCGCGCTCGCCGCCAACCCGGAGGCGGCGGCGTTCTACGCGACCCTGTCGAGTCAGAACCGGTACGCCCTCTACTTCCGCATCCAGAACGTCAAGCGGGCGGAGACGCGGGCGCGCCGGATCGAGGAGTTCGTGGCCATGCTCGCCCGGGGCGAGACGATCTACTGACCCGCTCTCATCGCGTGCCCGGGACCTCAGGCTCCTCCGGTGGTGGGCCGGGGTCCTCCTCATCGAGGTCCGGGGCCGGCAGGTCCGGATCGAGCCCGTGCGTCAGCCGACGGAGGCGACGCCGCCGCTCCGCGTTCGCCTCCAGCCACCGCCGCTCGGGGTCGTCCTCGGGTGCCGGCACGCCCGCCGCGAACGCGGCGAGCTCGTCCCGGTCCAGGCCTGCCGCCGGATGCGGGCCCTCCGCCACGCGGGCGTCGAGCCACTCCCGCGTCAACGGTCGACGCGACGCGACGAGCACGAGGTTGCCCGGGTGCTCCCCGGAGAACAGGGGCGCCTCGGCCAGGGCCACGACGTGGTCGAACACCTCCAGCAGGGCGGAGGCCTGGGATCGGAAGAAGGTCAGCGGCGGGTCGTCGCCCACGTTGACGGCCAGGACGCCGTCGTCGTCGAGCGCGTTCGCGACCTCGCGGTAGAAGCCGGTGGTCGTCAGGTGCTCCGGGGCGTCGGCGCCGGCGAAGACGTCGAGGACGACGAGGTCGGCCGCGCCGCCCAGCAGATGTGCCGCGAACCCGACGCCGACCCTCGCATCGTCCCCGATGCGCTGCAGGTCGGTGCCCTCCGGCAGCGGCAGATGTTCCTCGACGAACGAGAGCAGCCCCCACTCGATGTCCACGACGACCTGCGGTGAGCCCGGCCGGGTGACCGCGATGTAGCGGGGGAGGGTCATCGCCCCCGCGCCCAGGTGGATGGCTCGGACGGGGCCGGTCGGCAACGTGTCGACGACGTTGCTGATCCGGTACAGGTACTCGTAGACGATCCGCGTCTGGTCGGTCAGGTCGACGTGTGACTGCTCTGCGCCGTCGATGAACAGCACGTGCCCCTCGCCGCCCCAGCCGTCCGGCTCGATGGTCGCCACCGCTCCGGAGAGGGGCAGGCGGATCGACGGGTTGTTCGCGGCGGCCATGGCGCTCAGTGTGGCACGACGGCGGCTCTCCCTCGCCGAGAGTGCGGGTGATGCGCTCATGCGGTGCGGATGGCTGCGTCTTCCGCACACTCGGCGAGGGAGGGTGCGGCTGGGTTCGCCGAGTGGGCGATTGACGCACTCATCACCTGAATCGGCCGCACGAATAGCTGCCATATCCGTCCACTCGGCGTAGGGCGGCCACCGAGTGGGCGGACGATGTCGCGGGCGTCGCTGATGGTCGCATCTACCGTCCACTCGGCGTAGGGCGGCCACCGAGTGGGCGGATGATGTCGCGGGCGTCGGGCCGTTTCAGGTGGTGAGTGCGACTCCTGAAGAGGGAGTTGCTGATGTTGCCTGCTTCGTTTCGTGCACGGGTTATCAAGGACGTGTTGGCGGGAACGTCGACGGAGACGGCGGCGGCGGCCGCGGGGATCAGCCGCACGATCTTGTCGAAGTGGTTGCGGCAGGCTGGCGTCATGCTGCGTAGCGGAAGACCTCGTGACGACAGGCCGTTCTCGGTGGTGCTGCCGCCGCCGGCGAAGGGTTTGGGCGCTGCCTCGGGCAACGGGAAGCGGCTGCAACCTTCGGATCGGGTTCGGATCGAGGTGGGCATCGCGCAGGGGGATTCTCCGGATCGGATCGCCGCGGGTCTGGAGGTGCATCGTTCCACCGTCTTCCGCGAGCTCGCCCGCTACAGTCTGGTCGCCCAGGACGACCGGTGGGGCAACGACGAAACGTATTACAGTGCCGCGTTGGCGCAGTTCTGGGCCGACCAGGCCAAGGCCCGGCCCAAAGCCTTCAAGCTCGATACGTTGCCGCTGCTGCGGCAACTGGTGATCGACCTGCTCAACGAAAAGATCTCCCCGCAGCAGATCAGCGTGCGACTGCGTCGGCTCTTCCCCGACGATGAGGGCATGCAGATCAGTCACGAGACCATCTACCAGGCCCTCTACGTCCAAGGTGCCGGGGGCCTGCGGCACGAGCTAAGCGTCGAAGGCGCGATCCGGTCGGGCCGGACCACCCGCAAACCGGTCTCGAAGCTGCCCGCCCGCTCGAAGCGCACCTGGTTGGCCGGTCACCGGCTGGCGGACCGGGACGAGGTCTGAACCGCCCCGGGTCTGGTGGAGGGTCTGATTCCCCGAGAGGATGATGATCATGCCGGCACCGAGGAAGTATCCGCAGGAGTTGCGGGAACGGG
>NZ_BMJI01000014.1 GCF_014643255.1 Tersicoccus solisilvae
GCGCCGGCGCCGGCGAGCGGAACGCCTCGCCCGCAGACCGGCGGCCGCCCGCCGGACGCCGCCGCACGCGAGCGTCGCCCTCGCGACGCGTCACCAGCTCCGGCCGGACACTGGCGTGGACGCTGGCGTGTAGGTCCACCGGCTCCGGCGTCGCGGCCGCGAACACGCCGCGGGCGAGTTCGTCCGCCCGCGGTCGAGCCGCCGGGTCCGGCTCCATCCCGCGGTCCAGCAGCACCGCGAGGGCCGGGGGAACCGCCGGCACGAGGACCGGCAGGGGCGGCCGGTGCTGGGCCGGGCCGGGCACCCGCCCGGTGAGGCAGAACCAGGCGAGCGCCGCGAGCGCGTAGACGTCCGACGCCGGGCGCAGCCGGTCCGTGGCACCCACCCCGGGGTCCCGGAAACCGTCCGTGCCCGTTCCCGAGGCACCCGGCCGACCCGGGCGCGCCGCGAGCTCCCAGTCCGCGAGGACGGGCCGGCCGTCCACCGTGAACAGCACGTTGCCGGGACTGACGTCGCCGTGGGTCAGACCCGCCGCATGGCCCGCCGCCAGCAGCTGGGCCAGCGGGGTGATGATCGTCACCGTCTCCCCCGGGCTGAGCGGGCCGCGGGCGCCGATCACCTGGGCCAGGCTCCCGCCGGGCAGGTAGTCCATCAGCGTGACCCGGTGGTGGTGGCCCGGCACCGCGCAGGTGCCGACGAGCTCACCCCGCGACCGCACCAGGTGGTCCAGCCCGATCGGTCCGAGCGCATCCGCCGCCGCACCGAGCGCGCCCGGTCCGGGCGGGCCCGTCCCCGCCGGCCCCTCGAACGGCGCGACCAGCACCCGACCGGCCAGCAGCGTCCCGTCGTCGTCGCGACGCAGCAGCCACACCGCGGACGACGCGCCCTCGCCGAGCCGCCGTAGCACCGCGTGGCCGGGCACCTCGGGCGGCGCGTCCGCGACGCATCCCCCGCCGCCCGGCTGTTTCTGCTCATCCCGCTCCATCCCTGCAGTGTGCGCCGCCGCCGGGCCGCGCCGCTCGAGTTGTCCACAGGTCATCGGGCGCCGCGAGCACGGACCCGTCGGCGCACGCGACTAGGCTGAGGGCCATGACGTTGAGGTTCCCCTCTGCACGACTCGCCCCGGACTTCGTCGACTACCGCGAGGCCTGGGCCGAACAGCAACGGCTGCACCGTGCGGTCGCGGCCGGCGACCAGCCGAACACGGTGCTGCTGCTGGAGCATCCCCCCGTGTACACCGCGGGCAAACGCACGGAGCCGCAGGACTATCCCTACGACGGCACCGACGTCGTCACGGTGGATCGCGGTGGCCGGCTGACGTGGCACGGGCCCGGTCAGCTCATCGGCTATCCGATCCTGCGCCTGCCGCGGCCCCTCGACGTCGTCGCGTACGTCCGGGCCCTGGAGACCATCCTCATCGCGACGCTGCGCGAGGTCGGCGTCGAGGGCGTCACCGTGGAGGGCCGTTCCGGGGTGTGGCTGCCCGGCGACTCCCGCGGACCGGATCGCAAGATCGCCGCGATCGGCATCCGGGTGGCCGACGGCGTCACGATGCACGGCGTGGCCATCAACGCCAGCTGCGACCTGCGGCCCTTCGGCAAGATCGTGCCCTGCGGGATCGCCGATGCCTCCGTCACCTCCGTCCGGGAGGAGACCGGGCGTGAGGTGACGCCGGCCGATCTCGCCCCGATCTTCCAGGCCCAGCTGCTCGCCCACGAGGCCCTGCTCACCGGCCCGGGCGCCACCTCCGCCTCCGCATCCGCCCCCGAAGGAGCCCTGCTGTGACCATCGCCCCCGAGGGCCGCCGCCTGCTGCGGGTCGAGGCCCGCAACGCGCAGACGCCCATCGAGACCAAGCCCGCCTGGATCCGCACCACCGCGAAGACGGGTCCCGAGTACAGCGAGCTGAAGTCGCTCGTCCACTCGGAGGGCCTGCACACGGTGTGCGAGGAGGCCGGCTGCCCGAACATCTTCGAGTGCTGGGAGGACCGGGAGGCGACGTTCCTCATCGGCGGCGCCCAGTGCACCCGGCGCTGCGACTTCTGTCAGATCGACACCGGCAAGCCGGCCCGGCTGGACGTGCAGGAACCGCGCAAGGTCGCCGAGTCGGTGGCCCGGATGGGGCTGCGCTACGCGACGGTGACGGGCGTGGCCCGGGACGACCTGGCCGACGAGGGGTCCTGGTTGTACGCGGAGACGATCCGCGCGATCCACGCCATGAACCCGGGCACCGGCGTCGAGATCCTCATCCCGGACTTCACCGGGCACACCGAGCACCTGGACGCCGTGATCGACGCCGCGCCCGAGGTATTCGCGCACAACGTCGAGACGGTGCCGCGCATCTTCAAGCGGATCCGCCCGGCGTTCCGCTACGACCGTTCCCTCCGCGTGCTGACCCGCGGCCGGGAGCGGGGCATGGTGACCAAGTCGAACCTCATCCTCGGGATGGGTGAGACCCGCGAGGAGGTCTCGCAGGCCCTGCGGGACCTGCACGACGCCGGGTGCGACCTCATCACCATCACCCAGTACCTGCGGCCCTCGCCGCGGCACCACCCCGTGGAGCGCTGGGTCAAGCCCCAGGAGTTCGTGGAGCTGCGGGACGAGGCCGAGCAGATCGGCTTCCTCGGCGTCATGAGCGGCCCGCTGGTGCGCTCCAGCTACCGCGCCGGCCGGCTCTGGGCCACCGCCATGCGGAAGAAGGGTATGACCATCCCCCCGGAGCTCGCACACATCGGCGAATCCGGCTCCACGCTGCAGGAGGCCGCGAGCGTGCTCTCGCGCGTGAGCTGACTCCCCTTCCGGCACCGGTGACGCGGTCGATCCCTGCGGGGGTCGGCCGCGTCGTCGTGTGCGGTCACGATTTCGCGGAGCGCTGATTGTCCCGGTTTCCGTGACGTGGCCCACGTCTACCCATTGACTTGATCGTGGCCCCGGGAAAGGATCGGAAGCGGACTTAGCAGCGGGCCCGGGCGATCGGGTCCGCGGGCTGGGTGATCGCAGGCGGCTGAGAACCAGCCGCCGGTACAGGAAGGAAGCACCTCCATGAGCACGAATCTCTCGATCGAACAGCTGCAGAGTGCGACCGTCATCGACCAGGACGGCGACAAGATCGGCGACGTCGGCCAGGTCTACGTCGACGACGCCACCGGCGACCCTAGCTGGGTCACCGTCCGGACGGGGCTGTTCGGCACGAAGGAGACCTTCATCCCCCTCGACCGGGCGCAGAGCGACGCGAACGGTGTGCGGGTGCCCTACGAGAAGAAGTTCGTCAAGGACGCACCCAACATGAACGAGGACGAGCATCTCTCCCCCGAGCAGGAGGCCGAGCTCTACCGCTACTACGGCCTCGACGCGGGCACCGGCAGCGACGCCGGGCGGGACACGGGCCGCAGCGGAACCGCGGGCGTCGGCACCGGTACCGCGGCGGGCACGGCCAGCGATCGCACCGGGACCGAGGGCGAGTACACCGACATCGATCGCGACGGCACGCGGGCCGGGCTCACCGACACGGGTGACACCACCGGCACCGCCGGATACGCCAGCCCCGGCACCGGCCGCCTGGACGACGGCCGCACGACCGGCACCTCCGGCGTGGACGCGGACGCGGTCGGCACCTCCGGGTACACCGCCGACCTGCGCGATCCCGACACCGCCACGACCGGCACGGCCACGACGGCGGGTACCGCCGGCCTCGCCGAGACCGACCGGGCCGGGCACGACGACCTCGGCGACGAGTCGATCGTCCGCCGCGAGGAGCGGCTCCGGGTCGGCACCGAGACCCGCGAGACCGGCCGGCTCCGGTTGCGCAAGCACGTCGTGACCGAGAACCAGACGGTGACCGTGCCCGTCGAGCGCGAGGAGGTCACGATCGAGCGTGAGCCCATCGCCGACGGCGAGTCGCACACCGGTGGCACGATCGGCACGGACGAGGAGCAGACCATCACGCTGACCGAAGAGGTGCCCGTCGTGGAGAAGGAGGTCGTGGACGCGGAGCGCATCAACGTCCACCGCGACACGGTCCAGGACGAGCAGTCCGTCTCCGGGGAGATCCGCAAGGAGGAGATCGACGTCGACCAGGACGGCACCACCGGCCTGACGGACGCCGACCGGACCGGCACCCGTCGACCGGACACCGACCGGTACTGATCCGTTCCACCCGCGATGCGGGGCCGTGCTCGTCCGAGCACGGCCCCGCTGCGTGTGTGCGGCCGGG
Organism: Tersicoccus solisilvae; assembly: GCF_014643255.1. Taxonomy (GTDB): domain Bacteria; phylum Actinomycetota; class Actinomycetes; order Actinomycetales; family Micrococcaceae; genus Tersicoccus; species Tersicoccus solisilvae. Next base: position 4,213 of record NZ_BMJI01000014.1, read on the forward strand.
GGCCGGGGTGCCGGCCGGACGCTGACGGGCACGGGCCCGAGTGGCGTGAACTAGGATGGAGACGCTCCCGACCCGCGATCGAGGTACTGAACCGTGTCCACATCCCCGCAGCCGAAGAAGCGCCGGTTCGGCCGCAAGCCCGCCGATGCCCCGAAGAAGCCGGGCCGCTTCGCCCAGATGAAGCAGGTCTTCACCATGACCCGCCGTCACGACCCGATGGTCGTGTGGGTGATGCTCGCCGTGTTCCTCGGGGTGATCGCTCTCGCCCTCGTCGTCGGCCTGCTGATCAACAACATCGTCACCATGGTGATCATCGGCATCCCGCTGGGCGTGCTCGCCGCCCTCGTGGTGCTCTCCCGCAAGGCCGAACGCGCGGCGTTCGGGCAGATCGAGGGCCAGCCCGGGGCGGCCGGCGCCGCGCTGAGCACCCTGAAGCGGGGCTGGATCGTCGAGGAGCAGCCGGTCGCCGTGGACCCGCGCACGAAGGACACCGTGTTCCGGGTGGTCGGCCGTCCCGGTATCGTGCTCGTCACCGAGGGGCCCTCGCACCGGGCCCGCCGGTTGGCCGGCACCGAGCAGAAGCGGCTCACGCGACTCCTGCCGAACGTCGCGGTCCATGTCATCGAGACGGGACGGGAGGAGGGGCAGGTGCCCCTGCCCAAGGTGTCCCGCGCCATCACGAAGCTCAAGCCGCAGTTGACGCGCCAGGAGGTCGGCGCCGTCGGCAAGCGGCTCTCCTCGCTCGCCCCCCGGCTGCCCATTCCCAAGGGCATCGACCCCACCCGAGCGCGGCCGGACCGGCGCGCCCTGCGCGGCCGCTGACGACCGGCACCCCCAACGACGAAGGGGCGGGACCACCTCGATGGTGGTCCCGCCCCTTCCGCGTCGGGTGAGGATGCGCGCGTCTCAGAGGCGGACGAGGATCGTACCCGCCGCACGGTCGTGCAGACCGCGCTGGTCCTGGTCGTTGATCAGGGCCGGCACCACGAGCAGGAGCATCACGGTGCGCAACGCCGCCCTGGCCAGCCCGGGGGCGGTGCCGTCGAGGCGCTGGAGCCGGATGCCGAGCAGGCGGTGACCGACGGCGAACCCGGCGGTGCCGAGCAGCAGCACCTGCTCGACCGCGAAGATCGCGAGGATGACGGCGTTCTGGCCGCCGGCGAAGGCCGCGGCGATCAGATAGCACAGGCCCCAGTCGATGAACAGGGCCACGATGCGACGGCCGAGCCGGGCCACGGACCCGGGTCCGCGCTCCGGGGCGCCGAGCTGGTGCCCCGGAAAGGTCGAGGGACGTGGCGGCCCCTCCAGCCACGACCCGATGTCCCTGCGTTCGACCACGGATCCAGCCTACCGCCGACCCCGGCGCCCCCCGGCGCCCCCCGGACCCGCCGGCCCAGACGGATCCGCGCGACGGCGGCCCGCGTTACGTGCCCGAAACATCGGTGACACGTCGGGGCAAATCGGCGCCCGTAGGGTGGAGGCCAACGGCAGGACCCCACTACCCCGGCGGCGGTGGCGGCCCCGCATCGCAGCGCGTTCCGTTCACGCGCCGACACCCACACCCCAGCAGAGGGAGCACGGTAGATGTTCACCAGCGCCAGCGAAGTCCTGAGCTTCATCAAGGAGGAGGACGTCAAGTTCGTCGACGTCCGCTTCACCGACATGCCCGGGGTGCAGCAGCACTTCAACGTGCCGGCCGACACGGTCGACGAGGATTTCTTCGTCAACGGCCAGCTGTTCGACGGCTCCTCCATCCGGGGGTTCCAGGGCATCGCCGAGTCGGACATGCAGCTCATCCCGGACCCGGCCACGGCGTTCATCGACCCGTTCCGCGTCGAGAAGACGCTCGCGTTGAACTTCTCCATCGTCAACCCGCGCACCGGGGAGCCCTACCACCGGGACCCGCGCGGCGTCGCCCAGCGCGCCGAGGCCTACCTGGCCTCCACCGGCATCGCCGACACCGCGTTCTTCGCTCCCGAGGCCGAGTTCTACGTCTTCGACGACGTCCGGTTCGAGAGCACGCCCGGGTCCTCCTCCTACCGGATCGACTCCGAGGAGGCGCCCTGGAACAGCAACCGCGCCGAGGAAGGCGGCAACCTCGGCTACAAGACGCCGTTCAAGGGTGGGTACTTCCCGGTCGCCCCGACCGACCACCAGGCCGACCTGCGCGACGCCATGTGCATCGAGCTCGGCAAGGCCGGTCTGAAGGTCGAGCGCTCCCACCACGAGGTCGGCGCGGCCGGCCAGGCGGAGATCAACTACACCTTCACGACGCTGCTGCACGCCGCCGACGACCTGCAGAAGTTCAAGTACATCATCAAGAACACCGGCTGGGCCTACGGCAAGTCCGTGACCTTCATGCCCAAGCCGATCTTCGGTGACAACGGCTCGGGCATGCACTGCCACCAGTCGCTGTGGAACGGCGGCGAGCCGCTCTTCTACGACGAGACCGGGTACGCCGGCCTGTCGGACCTCGCCCGCTGGTACATCGGCGGCCTGCTGCAACACTCCGCCGCGGTCCTCGCGTTCACCAACCCGACGGTCAACAGCTACCGCCGCCTGGTCAAGGGCTTCGAGGCGCCGGTGAACATGGTGTACTCGCAGGGCAACCGCTCCGCCGGTATCCGCATCCCGATCACCGGCTCGAACCCGAAGGCCAAGCGCATCGAGTTCCGCGCGCCGGACCCGTCGGGCAACCCGTACCTGGGCTTCGCCGCGCAGCTGATGGCCGGCCTGGACGGCATCAAGAACCGGATCGAGCCCCCGGCCCCGATCGACAAGGACCTCTACGAGCTGCCGCCCGAGGAGGCCAAGGACATCCCGAAGGCGCCCGGCTCGCTCGAGGAGGCCCTGCTCGCCCTCGAGGCCGACAACGAGTTCCTGCAGGCCGGTGACGTGTTCACCCAGGACCTCATCGACAGCTGGATCGCGTACAAGCGCGAGGTCGAGATCCTCCCCCTGGCCGCCCGCCCGAACCCGTACGAGTTCGAGCTGTACTACGGGGTCTGAGCACCACCGCTGACACGGACGAGGGCCGCACACCGACCGGTGTGCGGCCCTCGTCGTCGGCTGGCTCAGCTCTTCCCGTATTTCTTGTGCACGGCCTGCTTGCTGACGCCGAGGGAGACGGCGATCATCTCCCACGTCATCCCCTGCAGGCGCGCGCGGCGCACCAGCGCCGCCTCGGTGCGGTCCAGCTCCCTCCGCGCCTCCGCGGCGGCGAACAACGCGTTCGTCGGGTTCCCGTCGTCGCCCATCGAGTCCACCAGCGTCCTCAATCGCTCCACCTCCATGCCGTCAACGCTAGTTGACGGCAGCTGCAGGAGTCAACCATCGTTGACGACGCGCGGGCGTACGCTCGTGCCGTGGATCCCTCCCTGGCGACCTACTTGGACGAGCTGCATCGCGCCGTGACCGTGCACGACGCCGCGCTCGAGGACCGCCTGCTGCGCTACCGCTGCCTCGAGCCGGACTCGGCGGCGGTGCTGGCCGCCCTGGTCCGTAGTGCCCGCGCCCGGCAGGTGCTCGAGATCGGCACCTCGATCGGTTACTCCACCCTGTGGCTGGCCGACGCCGTCCGCGCCACCGGCGGAGGGGTGACCAGCCTCGACGTCGACGCCGAGCGCACGGAGGCGGCTCGCGAGCATCTGCAGCGCACCGGGCTCGCCGACCGGGTGGATCTGGTGACCGCCGACGCCGGGGCGTGGCTGCGGCGCGAGTCCGGCCCCTGGGACCTCGTCCTGCTGGACGCCGAGCGACCCGCCTACGTCGACTACTGGACGCTCCTGCACGCCGGGCTGCGCCCCGACGGCGGGACGCTCGTCGTCGACAACGTGCTCTCCCACGCCGACCAGGTGAGGCCCTTCCGGGCGCTGGTGGACGCCACCCCGGGCGTGGTGCAGGCCGTGGTGCCGACCGGTGCCGGGCTGCTCGTCGTCGTGCGGGATGCCGGCACCGTGGACGATCCGGCTCACTCCCCGTAGAAGCGCCGTTCGAAGATCGCGCGCGCCCGCCGCGTGAGCCGCAGGTAGTCCTCCTCCAGGCGCGCCGCCGAGCCGGGCGGGTAGCCGCACCAGCGGGCCACGGCCTCCAGCGCCCGACGATCGGCGGGCAGCACGTCGGACGGCCGGCCGGTCCAGATGATCGTGCCGCAGCGGACACGGCTGGCCAGGGTCCAGCTCTCCTCGAGCACGGCCGCCTCGTCGTGCGGCAGCAGGTCCGCCTCCGCCGCCGCGTGCAGGGCGTCGAGGGTCGACGTCGTGCGCAGCCCCTCGATCCGCGCCGCTTGCTGCAGCTGCAGCAACTGGACCAGCCACTCGACGTCGCTCAGCCCCCCGCGGCCGAGCTTGACGTGCCGGGACGGATCGGCGCCGCGCGGCAGCCGCTCGGCCTCGACCCTCGCCTTGATCCGGCGGATCTCCCGCACGGCCGACGCGTCGAACCGCGACGGATAGCGGACGGGATCGACGAGGTCGACGAACCTGCCGGCCAGACCGTCGTCCCCGGCCAGTGGGCGCGCCCGCAGCAGCGCCTGCGCCTCCCACGTGTCGGCCCAGCGCTGGTAGTACTCCCGGTAGGAGGACAGGGTGCGCACCATCGGACCCTGCCGGCCCTCGGGGCGCAGCGCGGCGTCCAGGATGAGCGGTCGCTCGGCGAGCACCGGCGGGGTGCACCGCTGCTGGAGCAGGGCGCCGATCCGGGCGACGATGGCCTCGGCGGCCCGGCGTGCCTCCCCCGGGTCGGCGCCGGGTCGCGGGTCGTGCACGTACAGCACGTCCATGTCCGACCCGTAGCCGATCTCGCGCCCGCCCTGCCGCCCCATGCCGACGACGAGCAGGTCGGTCGGGGGGTCGCGCCGGTCGGCCGGATCACCGAAGACCTCGCGTTCGGCCACGTGCAGCGCGCCGAGCACCGCGGCCCGGTCCGCGTCCGCCAGGGACCGGCCGACGGCCTCCTGGTCCAGCAGCCCGCAGGCGTCCATGACGGCCGTGCGCAGGATCTCCCGCCGCCGGGTCAGCCGCACCAGGCGCATCTGCGCGTCGGCCCCGGCATGCCGGGACATCTTGGAGCGGATCTCCGCCCACTGCGCCGCGAACGGGACGGGCACGAGCTCCTCGTCGTGGCCGAACCACGCCACCGCCTCCGGCTCGACCTCGAGCAGGTCGGTGATCAGCCGGGAGCTGGAGAGCACGTGGCAGAGCCGCTCCGCGGCCGAGCTGGAGTCCCGGAGCAGGCCCAGGTACCAGGGGCTGGTGCCCAGTGCCTCGGACACGCGACGGAAGCCGAGCAGCCCGGCATCCGGGTCGACGCCGTCGGCGAGCCAGCCCAGCAGCACCGGCAGCAGCTGCCGCTGCAGGGCCGCCCGGCGGCTGACCCCGGCCGTCAGCGCCTCGATGTGGCGCATCGCCCCCCGCGGATCCCCGTATCCGAGCGCCGCCAGTCGGGCCTGCGCCGCCTCCGGGCTGAGTCGAACGTCGTCGGCGCTCAGGTGCGCCGCGGTGTTGAGCAGCGGCCGGTAGAAGATCCGCTCGTGCAGCGCCCGCACGTCCCGCTTGATGTGCGCCCACTCGTGCATCAGCGCCTCGGCCGCGGGCCGGAGCGGCTCGTCGGGCGCGAGCAGCGCCTTGGCGAGCGCCCGACGGGCGTGGTCGCCGTCGGGCATCAGGTGGGTGCGGCGCAGCCTGACCAGCTGGATCCGATGCTCCATCAGCCGGAGGAACCGGTAGTGGTGGCCCATCTGCCGGGCATCCGCGCGCCCGACGTATCCCGCGGCGGCCAGGGCGTCGATCGCCGCCGTGGTGGTGGGCACCCGCACCGACTCGTCGACCTTGCCGTGCACGAGCTGGAGGAGCTGGATGCTGAACTCGACGTCGCGCAGTCCCCCGGCCCCGAGCTTGATCTGCCGGTCCCGATCCCGCGCCGGGATGTTCTCACCGACCCGGCGGCGCATCGCCTGGACCGACTCGACGAAGCCCTCCCGCTCGCTGCTGGCCCACACCAGCGGGGCCAGCGCGGCGATGTACCGCTCGCCCAGCGCCAGGTCGCCGGCGGCGGGCCGGGCCTTGAGCAGCGCCTGGAACTCCCAGTTCTGCGCCCAGCGCTGGTAGTAGGCCAGGTGGGACGCCAGCGTCCGCACGAGCGGGCCCTCCCGGCCCTCCGGCCGCAGGTTCGCGTCCACCTCCCACAGCGGGGGCTCCGGTGCGGAGGCCGAGATGACGCGGGCGACGCCGGCGGCCAGGGCCGTGCCGATGGCGACGGCCTTCTCGTCCGGCAGGGCCGGGGCGTCGGCATCGTCGGCCGTGTCGATGACGTGGATGACGTCGACGTCGGACACATAGTTCAGCTCCCGGGCCCCGCACTTGCCCATCGCGATGACGCACAGCCGCACCGCGGCGATCTCCGCCGGGTCGTGCACCGTGGCGGCTTCCGCCCGGGCGACGGCGAGCGCGGCGTCCAGGGCGGCCGACGCGAGGTCCGCGAGCTCGGCGCCGACGGCCGGCAGGTAGGCGAGCGGGTCGAGGGCGCACACGTCCCGGATGGCCAGGTCGGCCAGCAGCCGCCGGTACGCGACCCGCAGCGCCACCCAGGCGTCGGGGCCGGAGCGGCCCGCCACCGGGATCGGCGCGTCCGGGTCGGCGTCAACGGCGCTGAGCAGGTCCGCCCGCAGGCGCGCGGCGGGCACGGCCTCGGGTTCCGGGTCGAGCCGGGTGGTGAGCAGGTCGAGGTGCTCGGGGCGGCGCATCAGGAACTCGGCGAGCGCCTCGGAGGCTCCGAGCAGCCGGAACAGCGGCAGGGTCGCCGGCTCGGGTTCGTCCAGCAGGCTGCGCAGCTGCGGGCGCAGGGCCAGCAGCCGGACGAGCGACTGCAGCGCCAGGTCCGGGTCGGCGGCATGGGCCAGATCGGCCAGCAGCCGCTCCCGGTCGACCGAGGCCAGCTCCGGCGCATCGAGGAACCGGGCGGACTTCTCCAGGTCGGCGAAGCCGCCGCTGATCAGTTGCCGGGTCAGGCTCATCGCGGTCCTCAGAGCACGCTCAGGTGCCGCTCCAGCTCCCAGCCGGTCACCTTGCGCCGGTACTCGTTCCACTCCTCGCGCTTGTTCCGCAGGAAGTGCTCGAACACCTGCTCACCGAGGATCTCGGCGACCAGCTCGGAGTCCTCCATGGAGCGGATCGCGTCGTGCAGGCTCGAGGGCAGCGGGTCGTGGCCCAGCACGCGTCGCTCGGCACTGCTGAGCGCGGAGATGTCCTCCTCGGCGGCGGGGGGCAGCTCGTACCCCTCCTCGATGCCCTTCAGGCCGGCCCCGAGGATGCACGCGTAGGCCAGGTAGGGGTTGGCCGCCGAATCCATGCCGCGGTACTCGACCCGCGCGGCCTGCCCCTTCTCCGGCTTGTACAGCGGGATCCGGATCAACGCGGAGCGGTTGTTGTGTCCCCACGAGAGGTAGCTGGGGGCCTCGCCGCCGCCCCACAGCCGCTTGTAGGAGTTCACGTACTGGTTGGTCACGGCGGTGAACTCCGGCGCGTGGCGCAACACCCCGGCCATGAACTGGCGGCCCGTGCGGGAGAGCTGGAACTGGGCCCCGGCCTCGTAGAACGCGTTGGAGTCGCCCTCGAACAGCGAGAAGTGCGTGTGCATGCCCGAGCCCGGGTGATCCGAGAACGGCTTGGGCATGAAGGTCGCGTAGGTGCCGCTCATCAGGGCGACCTCCTTGACGACGGTGCGGAAGGTCATGATGTTGTCCGCGGTCTGCAGGGCGTCGGCGTACCGGAGGTCGATCTCGTTCTGCCCCGGCCCCGCCTCGTGGTGGCTGAACTCCACGGAGATGCCGACCGACTCCAGCATGGTCACCGCGGTGCGGCGGAAGTCCTGGGCGACGCCACCGGGAACGTGGTCGAAGTATCCCGCCCGATCCACGGGCACCGGCTCGCCGTCGGGCCCCACCTGGTCCGACTCCAGCAGGTAGAACTCCGCCTCGGGGTGGGTGTAGCAGGTGAACCCCAGATCGGCGGCCTTCGCGAGCGCCCGCTTGAGCACGTGCCGCGGGTCGGCCGCGGACGGCTCGCGGTCGGAGGTGCGGATGTCGCAGAACATCCGCGACGTCTTCTCCGTCTCCCCGCGCCACGGCAGGATCTGGAACGTCGAGGGGTCCGGCACCAGCAGCATGTCCGACTCGTAGATCCGGGCCAGGCCCTCGATCGAGGATCCGTCGAAACCGAGCCCCTCGTCGAACGCGCCCTCCACCTCGGCCGGAGCGAGCGCCACCGACTTCAGCGTGCCGACGACGTCGGTGAACCACAGCCGGACGAAGCGCACGTCCCGCTCCTCGATCGTTCTCAAGACGAATTCCTGCTGGCGGTCCATCGGGCCCTTCCCTGACGACGACGGGCGGTCGGTGTCACTCTACTGGGCGGGTCCGGCGGTGACGTCGCCGCGCGGGGGCCTCAGTCCTCGTCGCCGGCCTCCCAGGCGTCGTTGTTGGCCTTGACCTTCGCCAGCGCCTGCTGCGCCTCCGCCTCCGTCTCGTACGGGCCGAGCAGCTGGGTGTAGTCGGACTGCGCGCCCTTCTCCACCTGGTGGGTGTTGACGTTGTACCAGTAGTCGGCCATGGCGGTCTCCTCTCACGGCGGACCGGCATCCGCGGTCCGGGACTCCATGCTAGGCCCCGGGAATATCCCGGCGGCGGCGGTGTTGAGACCATTGATACAAATTTGAAATAAACACCGACACCTCAGGAGCGGTCATGCAGTTCGGCATCTTCACCATCGGCGACATCACCCCCGACCCCACCACCGGGAAGTCCCCGACCGAGCACCAGCGGATCAAGGACACCGTGAGGATCGCGAAGCACGCCGAGCAGGCCGGCTTCGAGGTGTTCGCCACCGGACAGCACCACAACCCGCCGTTCGTCGCGCCGGGCAACCCGCCGACGCTGTTGGCCTACCTGGCGGCGCAGACCTCCACGCTCACCCTATCCACGGCGACCACGCTGATCACCACCATGGACCCGGTACGCCTGGCCGAGGACTACTCCTACCTGCAGCACCTGGCCGACGGGCGCGTGGACCTGACCATGGGCCGCGGCAACACCGGACCGGTCTACCCCTGGTTCGGCAAGGACATCCGCCAGGGCATCGCCCTGGCCGTGGAGAACTACAACCTGCTGTACCGGCTCTGGCACGAGGAGCACGTCGACTGGAAGGGCCGGTTCCGCACCCCGCTGCAGGACTTCACGCTGACCCCGCAGCCGCTTGACGGCGTCGCCCCGTTCGTGTGGCACGGCTCGATCCGCTCCCCCGAGATCGCCGAGCAGGCCGCCTACTACGGTGACGGCTTCTTCCACAACAACATCTTCTGGAACAAGGAGCACATCATCGCGATGGTGCAGCTCTACCGCCAGCGGTACGAGGACTACGGGCACGGCAAGGCCCACCAGGCGTACGTCGGCCTCGGCGGTCAGGCGTTCATGGCGAAGAACTCGCAGGACGCCGTCAGCCGGTTCCGGCCGTACTTCGACAACGCCCCGGTCTACGGCCACGGCCCGTCGCTGGAGGACTTCTCGACGATGACGCCGCTGACCGTCGGCTCGCCGCAGCAGGTGATCGAGCGGACCCTGGGCTTCCGGGACTGGGTCGGCGACTACCAGCGGCAGATGTTCCTCATCGACCACGCGGGGCTGCCGACCGAGACCGTGCTCGAGCAGATCGACATCTTCGGCGAGGAGGTGCTGCCGGTGCTGCGCAAGGAGTTCGACGCCCTCAAGCCGGCCGACGTGCCCGAGGCCCCGACCCATGAGTTCCTGGTCGCCCGGCACGAGCGCGGCGAGGATCCGGTGCCCGGTGGCGCCGAGGGCTCGCAGGCCCGCAGGGACGCGCAGGAGCGTGCCGAGAAGGCCGCCGCGACCGCCGCGACGGGGGCGTGAGTCATGGACGAGATCCCCGACCTCACCGGTGTCGACGGCGGTTCCTTCCGGGGCGAGGCGACGGACCCCTTCACGCCCGGCGCCCGCCACCTCGTGGTGGTCTCCGGCGGGCTGGGCGACCCGTCGTCGTCCCGCCAGCTGGCCGACCGGATGGCGTCCGCCGCGGCGGACGCCCTGTCCGCCGCCGGCCTCGTGCCCGAGGTGCACGTCGTCGAGTTGCGCCTGATCGCCACGGACATCGCCGAGGCGATGGTCAACCCGTCCCGGTCCGCGGCGCTGCAGTCCGCGCTGGACGAGGTGGAGCAGGCGGACGCCGTCATCACGGTCTCCCCCACCTTCAAGGCCAGCTACTCGGGGCTGTTCAAGTCGTTCTGGGACCTGGTGGACAACGACGCGCTGCGCGGCGTGCCCGTGCTGCTCGGCGCCACGGGGGGCACGCCGCGGCACTCGCTGATGATCGACACCGCCCTGCGTCCCCTCTTCTCCTACCTGCGGACCCGGATCATGCCGTCCGCGGTGTACGCCGCGTCGGACGACTGGGGCGAGGTCGAGGGCGGCCAGGCGTCCGCCCGCACCGCTCCCCTGCAGGCCCGCATCGAGGTCGCCGGCCGGGAGCTGGCGTCCGTCGCCGGCCGGTTGCCGGCACGCCCGCGCCGGCACACCGGCGAGGCGAAGCCGCTGGAGGTGATCCCCTTTGACCAGCTTCTCGGCGGCGACCACTGACGAGCAGGACGCCGACCGGCCCCCGGCCGCGGTCCCGCGGGACGGCGGCCGCCCCCACGGCGGCACGTCCCGGAAGCGACGGGCCTGGCGGGCCTACTTCGAGGCCACGGCGCTGCTGCAGGACCGACTGGAGCGCTCCCTCCGGGAGGACGCCGGCCTGCACCTGGCCGACTACAACCTGCTGCTGCTGCTCGTCGAGGCCCCGGACCACCGGATGCGCATGGGCGAGCTGGCGGGCCGGATGGTGTTCTCCCCGTCGCGGCTCACCTACCAGGTGCGGGCGCTGGAGCGGCGGGGTCTGGTCGAGCGCTGCGCGGCACCGGGCGACCGGCGCGGCGCGGAGGCGGTGCTCACCGACGAGGGCCGCCAGCTGTTCCGGCGCGCGGCGGCGCTGCACGCCCGTGATGTCGACGCCCTGTTCCTCGGTCGGATCAGCGACCAGGAGGCCGCCGTGCTGCTCGGCGTCTTCTCCCGGCTGGGCGAGGAGCTGGACGACGTCGGCGAGGCGGACGCACGGCGGGACTGAGACCAGTCGGCTGGATCGCGCCGGTGCCCTCTGGCATGATGGAGCCGCCCGAGGCCGCAGCGATCCGGCCCGGGCGATCAAGGACTTCTTCACTCGAGGAGACGTGGATGCGACCGGGTCAGGAACCCACCGCTCCGGGACGCGAGGTGGCCGCCATGGCCTGCTGTGCGGCCCCGCTTCCGTCTACCCTCTCCCGCTGACCGGATCGACGCCGACGGCATCCAGGTCCCCCGGATCCCGGCAGTCCCACCCGGTCGCGGTTCTCTGCCGTGTGCGCACGGCCCGGTGCGTCACCGCCCGGGCGTCGTCGCCCCGGCCCCGGTAGACGGACACCCGCCCGTCCTCTCCTCCCACCGACGTGCCGGCCGCGGGCGCGCCGTCGCGCGCGCACGCCCCTGTCGGCGGAGGGTCACCGTCACACCGGAAGACGACCACCATGCAGCCCATCACGCTCTCCCAGATCCGCTCCTCCTTCATCAACGCCAGCCGCTCCGAGGCGAGCCGGCTCACCCCGCCTCCGGGGTTCGACCAGCTCGACTGGGACGCCCTCGACGTCCTGGGTTGGCGCGACCCGAAGATGCCGTTGCGCGGCTACCTGGCGCTGCGCACCACGGAGAGGCGCCTCGTCACCGTCCTCCTGCGGGCCCCCGCCGGCGGCGCACGGAAGAACCGTGCCGTCCTGTGCGAGCTGTGCCGCTCGGTGGAGGCGACGAACGACGTCCTGCTGTGGGTCGCCCGCCGCGCCGGAGCGTCCGGGCGGAACGGCAACACGGTCGGCACCCTCATCTGCGCCGACTTCACCTGCAGCACCAACGTGCGCGTGGCCCCGCCCGAGGGGGCCCTGCATCCGGATCCGCGGGTCGTCGTCGCCCGCCAGATCGAGGGGCTGATCGCCCGGGCCGACCAGTTCGCCCGGCGCGTGCAGGAGCGCTGAGGCCGACGGGGGCGGGGTGGTGTGTTCGCTAGACTCGAAGGATGCTCTCCACCCCGTCCACCGCGCCCGTCGGCACGCTCGTTCCCGGCACCCCCACCCCCGTTCGCACCGTGCCCGCGTCCATCCCGCGGCCGGAGTACGTGGGCCGGACGGGACCGGAGCGGGTCACCGCCTCGGACGTGAAGACCCCCGAGGTCGTCGAGCGGATCCGCGCGGCCGGGCGCATCGCCTCGCAGGCGATCGACGCGGTCGCGGAGGCCATCGCCCCCGGGGTGACGACGGACGAGCTGGACCGGATCGGCCACGAGTTCATGGTCGCCCACGGCGCCTACCCGTCGACCCTGCACTACCAGGGCTTCCCCAAGTCGATCTGCACCTCGATCAACGAGGTGATCTGCCACGGCATCCCCGACAGCACCGTGCTGAACGACGGCGACATCGTCAACATCGACATCACCGCCTACAAGGACGGCGTGCACGGGGACCTGAACCGGACGTTCCTCGTGGGCGACGTCGACGAGGAGTCGCGCCTGCTCGTCGAACGCACCGAGGAGTGCCTGCGCCGGGCCATCAACGTCGTCAAGCCCGGTCGCCAGATCAACGTCATCGGCCGGGCCATCGAGTCGTACGCCCGCCGCTTCGGCTACGGGGTGGTCCGCGACTTCACCGGCCACGGCGTCGGCGAGGCATTCCACAGCGGCCTCATCATCCCGCACTACGACGCGGCCCCCTCCTACGACCAGGTGATGGAACCGGGCCTGACCTTCACCATCGAGCCGATGCTCACCCTGGGCACCATCGCCTGGGACATGTGGGCCGACGACTGGACCGTGGTGACCAAGGACCACCGCCGCACCGCCCAGTTCGAGCACACCCTCGTCGTCACCGAGACGGGCGCGGACATCCTCACCCTCTCCTGACCGGGACGCCCGCCGTCGGCCCGTCCGCGCCCACGGATCGCCTCCGCGCCCCTGAGCAGGCATGATAGGGACAGCACGCCGGCCGGTGGCCGGCACCACGGCCGCACCCGATCCGATGGAGCATCACGTGTCGCATGACGACGACGCCGAGAAGGCGATCAAGCAGGCCCGCAAGCGGGCGGAGAAGACCGAGAAGGACGCGGCCCGCGCGGCCGCCGCACCGAGCCACCACCGGTTCCGCGGTCCGGTCATCGGTGTCGACATCGGCGGCACCGGGATCAAGGGCGGCATCGTCGACCTGGCCAAGGGCACGCTGATCGGCGAGCGCTTCCGCATCCCGACGCCGAGCCCGTCCACTCCCGAGGCCGTCGCGGACGTCGTCACCGAGGTCGTGGCCGAGCTGACCGGCCGGCCCGAGGGCCCGGAGCCCGAGGCGCCCGTCGGCATCACGTTCCCCGCCATCATCAAGAACGGCGTGGCCCGGTCCGCGGCGAACGTCGACCACAGCTGGATCGGCACCGACGTGGACAAGCTGATGACGGAGAAGCTCAAGCGTCCCGTCGAGGTGCTCAACGACGCGGACGGCGCGGGCCTGGCCGAGGCGCAGTACGGGGCCGGCAAGGGCCAGCTCGGCGTCGTGCTCGTCATCACGCTGGGCACCGGCATCGGCTCGGCCTACATCATGGACGGCAAACTCGTCCCCAACGCCGAACTCGGGCACCTGGAGATCGACGGGTACGACGCCGAGAGCCGCGCCTCCGCGACGGCGCGCGAGCGCGACGGGCTGAGCTGGGAGGAGTACGTGCCGCGTCTGCAACGCTACTTCTCGCACGTGGAGTTCCTCTTCTCCCCCGAGCTGTTCATCGTCGGCGGCGGCATCTCCAAGCGCAGCGAGGACTTCCTGCCGAAGCTGGACCTGCAGACCCGGATCGTGCCCGCCACGCTGAAGAACAACGCCGGCATCGTCGGCGCCGCGCTGCACGCTGCCCTGCGGTTCGACTGGACGAAGAAGAAGGCGAAGGGCTGACCATCGGCCTCCCTTCCGCCTGACGAGGACGGCCCCCGGCGCATCGCCGGGGGCCGTCCTCGTCTCCGGCGGTCACGCCAGGTGGAGTCCGGTGGTGGCCGTCGGCTTCCCCTCCGCGGCCACCACCGGCGTGTGGTGAGGGCTAGAACAATCCGCCCTGGTCGGCGGTGCCCGCCGACGCGCGCCGCTTCCGCGGCTTCTTCGCCGGCGACGCCGGCTCCTCCCGTTCGGGCAGCACGCTCGCGAGCGCCTCGTCGAAGTGCGTCTGCCCGGCGGCGACGTCCGCCTCGTGCCGCAGCAGGGAGATGGCCTGCTCGAAATCCTCCAGGCTCTCGAAGCTCTGGTAGACGCTGGCGAACCGCAGGTAGGCGATGACGTCGAGCCGTTGCAGGGGCCGGAGGATGGCGAGGCCGACGTCGTGCGCGTCGATCTCCGCGGCGCCCGCGGCACGGATCGACTCCTCGACCTCCTGGGCGAGCATCGCCAGGTCGTCCTCGGTGACGGGCCGGCCCTGACAGGCCTTACGGACGCCCGAGATCACCTTGTTCCGGCTGAACGGCTCGGCCACGCCCGATCGCTTCAGCACGGTCAGGCTTGTGGTCTCCATGGTCGAGAACCGCTTGCCGCAGTTCGAGCAGAGCCGACGGCGCCGGATCGAGGCGCCGTCGTCCACGATGCGGGAGTCGACGACGCGGGAATCGGCGGACCGGCAGAACGGACAGTTCACTGCGCACCTCCCGGCCGACTCGGTCATCGGTCTTGATCATCTGTCTCGGAACGCCGGTGTCCACCGGCTGACATCGTCGCCAGCATATCCCACATGTAGTGGCATACCCAAGGGTCACCCCTACATGTTGTGTCCGCAGGCGCGCCGCTTCGCGGCAGCTCAGGCGAAGCGGATGTCGACGGCGTCGCCGTGCGCCGGCAGGTCCTCGGCGTCGGACAGGGCCCGCACCTCGGCCGCGACGGCGGCCAGTCCGTCCCGGTCGTAGTCGATGTACTGGACCGCCTTGAGGAAGGTGGTCGTGTTCAGCGCCGACGAGTAGGTGGCGGTGCCCGCGGTGGGCAGCACGTGGTTGGAGCCGGCGCAGTAGTCCCCCAGGCTCACCGGGCTGAAGGGGCCCACGAACACCGCCCCGGCGTTGCGGATGCGGGCGGCGACGGCGGCGGCGTCCCGGGTGTGGATCTCCAGGTGCTCGGCGGCGTACGCGTCGCACACGGCGACGCCGTGGTCCAGGTCCCGTACCAGCAGAGCGCCGGACTGCGGTCCGGCCAGCGCCGTGGCGACCCGCTCGGCGTGCCGGGTGGCGGGGACCAGGTCCGCCAGCGCGGAGCGGACGGCGTCGATCAGTTCCGGGGCGTCGGTGATCAGCACGGAGGCCGCGTTGGGGTCGTGCTCCGCCTGGCTGATCAGGTCGGCCGCGACGAAACGCGGATCCGCGGTGTCGTCGGCGAGGATCGCGATCTCCGTGGTGCCCGCCTCCGAGTCGATCCCGACCCGGCCGCGCACCAGCCGCTTGGCGGTGGCGACGAAGACGTTGCCCGGGCCGGTGACGACGTCGACCGCCGGCAGCGGGGGTGCGGTGGTGCCGTCGGCACGTTCGGCACCGGGCAGGCCCCAGGCGAACGCGGCCACCGCCTGGGCCCCGCCCATGGCGTACACCTCGCGGATGCCGAGCAGGGCGGCCGCGGCAAGGATGGTCGGGTGCGGCCGGCCGCCCTGGGCCTTCTGCGGCGGCGAGGCCAGGGCGATGGACGCGACGCCGGCCGCCTGCGCGGGCACGACGTTCATCACCAGCGACGACGGGTACACGGCCAGGCCGCCGGGGACGTACAGGCCCACCCGGGAGACGGGCAGCCAGCGATTCGCCACGCGGGCACCGTCGGCCATGGTCACCGCGGTGTCGGCCGGGCGGGTGGCCTCGGCGAACCGGCGGACCCGGTCGATCGCCGTCTCGAGGGCGTGCAGCACCCGCGGGTCCAGCTGCGCGAGCGCCTCGTCGAGGTGCTCCTCGGGCACCCGCGGGTGCTCCAGCCGCACGCCGTCGAACTGCTCGGTGACATCCAGCACCGTGGGCAGCGGGGCCGCGTGGAACCGCTCGAACAGGGCGGTGACGGTGGCGGTGGCGTCCTGGGCGACGGCCGCCGCGCGCGGCATGATCGCCCGCAGGTCCGCGCCGGTGGCCCGCGACTCCCGCAGGTCCTGGACCCTGAAGTCGACGGCGTGGACGCCACCTCCGACGGGGGTCGAGGCGGCGGGGTCGGCGGTGGTGCTCGCGGAATCGTTCACCCCACCATGGTAGGGGCCGGGCGTCGGGCGACCGTCCCGACCGGGACGGTCGCCCGACGGTGACCAGACCGGTTCACGGGGGGTCGTAATCGGGTTCCGGGGCCGGTCAGGCGGCGTATCGTGAAGAAGCCGGGCCCGCTCCGGCGCAGCGACACACCCTCCCCGCACCCGACCCCGAGGTTGACCGATGACCACCTCCGGAACCAGCACGACCGGTGCCGACTCCCTCGCGCCGACGGCCGGCGGATCCGACTCCGCCGAGCGCGACGCGCAGCTGCAGACCCTGTTCAAGGAGGGCTTCCGGCGGCACGCCGCCGGCGTCGCCATCATCACCGCGATGCGGGACGGCGTGCCCTACGGTTTCACCGCCACGTCCGTCGCGTCCCTGTCGGCGGAGCCCCCGCGCCTGACCTTCAACATGGCGCTCACCTCGTCCTCATGGCCGGCGGTCGAGGCCGCCACCCACCTGGGCGTCCATTTCCTCGGCGTCGCCAACCAGCGGCTGGCGGACCGGTTCGCCCGGACCCGGGACCGGTTCGACGAGCACAACTGGGATCTCGGTCCCCTCGGCGTACCGATCCTGCACGACGTCCGCGGCTGGCTCGTCGGGCTGATCGAGGCCCGGATGCCGTTCGACAACAACGCCGTCGTGGTCGCCCGGATCGTCGACGGCGGAGCCCCCACCGGCGATGATCCGACCGACCCGCTGCTCTACCACTCGGGTCGCTACTACCTCGCCGGCGACCTCGAGTACGAGATCTGACGCGGCGACTCAGCCGACCCGGCGGTGGGGCGTCACCGCACCCCGGCGAACGCCGGGGGCTGCGGCACGCTGGCCCCCATCGGCACCGACTCGAAGCAGCCGGCCCCGAGCAGCACCTTCAGGTCGCCGAACAACGCGCCGTCGGGGTTGACCCGTAGCCGCACCGGCAACCGCAGCACCTCGACGGAGGACCGGCCGACCAGGTTCAGCCGCACCTCCGAGTTGCCCGGGTGGTTGCGCAGCACCTCGGCCATCTCGGTCAGCAGCAGCTCCGTCGCCCGGTGGGACGCGAGCGTGATCTCCACCGGGCCGTTGGCCCCGCCGGAGAGATCCGGGACGGACAGCTCCTGCGCGCTGATGGTCACACTGCCGTCGTCCCGCCGCTGCAGCCGGCCCTTGACGACGACGATGAGGTCCTCGGCCAGCACGTTCGCGATCGGTGCGTACGCCTTGCCGAAGAACATCACCTCCATCGAGCCGGACATGTCCTCGATCTCGGCCCGCGCGTATGCGTTGCCGGAGGTCTTGGCGATCCGCCGGGACAGGGAGGTGATCATGCCCGCGATGGTGACGTTCGCCCCGTCGGGTCGAGCCTCGTCCGCCAGCAGGGCCTCCACCGAGGTGTCCGCGTGCTCGCTGAGAACCGTGTCCAGCCCGGCGAGCGGGTGGTCCGAGACATAGAGGCCGAGCATCTCTCGCTCGAACGCCAGCTTGTCCTTCTTCTCCCACTCGGGCAGGTCCGGGATGGCCACGGCGAAACCGGGTTCCGGGTCGTCGCCGCCCAGGGACGAGAAGAGGTCGAACTGGTTGGCGTCCTCCTTGCGCTTCTGGTCGATGACGAGATCCACGGCCTCCTCGTGCACCATGGCGAGGGCGCGCCGGGCCTCGCCGATGCCGTCGAACGCGCCGGCCTTGATCATCGACTCGATGGTGCGCTTGTTGCACACCGAGGCCGGGACCTTGGCGAGGAAGTCGTTGAACGAGGTGAACGCGCCCTTCTCGGTGCGGGCGGCGACCATCGCCTCGACCACCTGGGTGCCGACGTTGCGCACCGCGGCCATGCCGAAGCGGATGTCGGTGCCGACCGGGGTGAAGGTGGCCAGGGACTCGTTGACGTCCGGGGGGAGAACGGTGATGCCCATCCGCCGGCACTCGTTGAGGTAGAGGGCGAGCTTGTCCTTGTCGTCGCCCACGCTGGTGAGCAGCGCGGCCATGTACTCGGCCGGGTAGTGCGCCTTGAGGTACGCGGTCCAGTAGGCGACGAGGCCGTACGCGGCCGAGTGCGCCTTGTTGAACGCGTAGTCGGAGAACGGCAGCAGGATGTCCCAGAGGGTCTTGACCGCGGCCTCGGAGTACCCGTTGTCGAGCATGCCCTGGTGGAAGCCGGCGTACTGCTTGTCCAGCTCCGACTTCTTCTTCTTGCCCATCGCCCGGCGCAGGATGTCGGCACGACCGAGCGAGTAGCCGGCCACCTTCTGGGCGATGGCCATGACCTGCTCCTGGTACACGATCAGGCCGTAGGTCGTGTCCAGGATGTCGGCGAGCGGTTCGGCCAGCTCCGGGTGGATGGGGGTGATGTCCTGGACCCCGGTCTTGCGCAGCGCGTAGTTGGTGTGCGAGTTGGCGCCCATCGGCCCGGGGCGGTAGAGGGCGATGACGGCGGAGATGTCCTCGAAGTTGTCGGGGCGCATCAGCTTGAGCAGGGCGCGCATCGGACCACCGTCGAGCTGGAACACCCCGAGGGTGTCGCCGCGGGCGAGCAGGTCGTAGGCCGCCGCGTCGTCGACGCCGAGCCGCTCCAGGTCGATGTCGACGTCCCGGTTCAGCTTCGCGTTCGCGAGGGCGTCGGAGATGATCGTCAGGTTCCGCAGCCCGAGGAAGTCCATCTTGATCAGCCCGAGACCCTCGCACGTGGGGTAGTCGAACTGGGTGATGACCTGCCCGTCCTGGGCGCGCCGCATGATCGGGACGACGTCGATGATGGGGTCCGACGACATGATGACGCCGGCCGCGTGCACGCCCCACTGGCGCTTCAGTCCCTCCAGGCCCAGCGCCGTGTCGAACACCTGCTGCGCGGCGGCGTCGTTGGCCAGCAGCTCCCGGAACTCGCCCGCCTCGCCGTAGCGCTTGGCCTGCGGGTCGTGGATGTCGGCGAGGGGGATGTCCTTGGCCATCACCGCGGGCGGGAGCGCCTTGGAGAGCTGCTCCCCCATGCTGAAGGGGTGGCCGAGGACGCGGGCGGAGTCCTTGAGCGCCTGCTTCGTCTTGATCGTGCCGTAGGTGACGATCATGGCCACCCGGTCGTCGCCGTACTTCTCGGTGACGTAGCGGATCACCTCGGAGCGACGACGGTCGTCGAAGTCGACGTCGAAGTCGGGCATCGACACACGCTCGGGGTTGAGGAACCGCTCGAAGATCAGGCCGTGCCGCAGGGGATCCAGGTCGGTGATGCGCAGGGCGTACGCGACCATGGAGCCGGCACCCGAGCCACGGCCCGGGCCGACCCGGATGCCGTTGTTCTTCGCCCAGTTGATGAAGTCGGCGACGACGAGGAAGTAGCCGGGGAACCCCATCTGGGTGATGACGCCGAGCTCGTAGTCGGCCTGCTTCCGCACCGCGTCCGGGATGCCGTCCGGGAACCGGTAGGCGAGCCCGCTGTCGACCTCCTTGACCAGCCAGGACGTCTCGTCCTCGCCGTCCGGGCAGGGGAACTTCGGCATGTAGTTCGCGTCCGTGTTGAAGGACACGTCGCACCGCTCGGCGATGAGCAGCGTGTTGTCGCACGCCTCCGGCAGCTCCGCGAACAGGGACCGCATCTCGGCGGCGCTCTTGAGGTAGAACCCGGTGCCGCTGAACGCGAACCGGCTGCCGCCGTTGTCGTAGGTGGGCTCGAGCAGGGTGGACCCGGACTGCAGGGCGAGCAGCGCCTCGTGCGCCTTCGCGTCCTCCTCGTGGGTGTAATGCAGGTCGTTGGTGGCGACCAGCGGCAGGTCTAGGTCCTTGGCCAGGCGCAGCAGGTCCTTGACCGTGCGGCGCTCGAACTCGAGGCCGTGGTCCATCACCTCGCAGTAGTAGTTCTCCGCGCCGAAGATGTCCCGGTAGTCGGACGCGGCCTGCCGGGCGGCGTCGTACTGGCCCAGCCGCAGCTTCGTCAGCACCTCGCCCGACGGGCAGCCCGTGGTGGCGATCAGGCCGGGGCTGTAGGTCTCCAGCAGCTCCCGGTCCAGGCGCGGGTACTTGCCGTAGGCGGCGTCCAGCGACGCGATCGAGGACGCGCGGAACAGGTTGCGCATGCCCTGGTTGTTGTAGCTGAGCAGGGTCATGTGGGTGTAGGTGCCGGACGCGGAGACGTCGTCCTTCTTCTGGCTCTCGTCACCCCAGCGCACGCGGGTGCGGTCCGAGCGGGCGGTGCCGGGGGTGACGTACGCCTCGACGCCGATGATCGGCTTGATGCCGGCGTCGGTGGCCTTCTTCCAGAAGTCGAAGGCCCCGAAGAGATACCCGTGGTCGGTGGTCGCGATCGCCGGCATCTGCTGGCGGTTGGCCTCGGCGAACAGGTCGTCGAGCCGGGCGGCGCCATCGAGCATCGAGTACTCGGTGTGATTGTGGAGATGGACGAACGACGGGGAGGAACCGGATGCCACCGATCCAGTCTAGTGGCCCCCACCGACCGGTCCGTTGCGGCACGCGCGTGCCGTCCGCCTCACCCGCGTCCCTGCGCCAGCTCGTCAATAGATGTTCGATCAGGCCCCGGATCGGGGATCGGGTGAACATCTATTGACGAGCTGCGGTGGGGGGATCAGTCCAGGAGGGCGATGGGCGGCAGGTTGGGGTGGGCGGCGACGGCGGTGGTGAGCACCTGGACGAACTGCCGGTAGTCGGCCTCCATCGTCTCGTCGGTGGCGGTCGCGCCGAGCCGGTAGACGACGCGGTGCTCGTCCAGCGGGGTGAGGACCAGCCGGCGACGTCGGGGACGGCCCCGGTCGGCGGGGGTGACGGCGACGGCCCGCAGATCCGTGAAGGAGTAGTAGGTCTCCCCCATCCAGATGCCGCGGCTGTCCACCGTCACCCGCGCGGGGGTGCTGCGCAGGTCGAAGAGCCGGGTGGCGAGAACGATGAGCGTGATGGCGGTGACGAACATGCCGGTGCCGAGCGCCATGATGAGCAGGGAGCTGTGGCCCGGACCGGCCAGCTCCTCGCCCAGGACGAGGGCGAGGGTGATGAAGCCGGCGAGCACGGCGGCGCACACCAGGACCGCCGTCGCGTACTGGCGGCGGACCCGGCGGCGATTGAGCCCGAAGCTCACCGAGGCCACGGCGGCTCCTCGCGCGGATCGCCCGGCCCGGGGAGGGCCGACTCAGAAGTGGTCACGGAGCGCGTCCAGGGCATACTGCAGGTCGGGGGCGTAGGCGCTCTCGACGCTGACCGGCTCGCCGGTGGCCGGGTCGTCGAAGCCGAGGCGGCGGGCGTGCAGCCACTGCCGGGTCAGGCCGAGCTCGGCCGCCAGCCGCGGGTCCGCGCCGTAGGTCAGGTCCCCGACGCACGGGTGCCGCAGTGCGGAGACGTGCACGCGGATCTGGTGGGTCCGCCCGGTCTCCAGGTGCACCTCGAGCAGGGTGGCGCGGCCGAACGCCTCGAGCGTCTCGTAGTGGGTGACGGAAGGACGGCCGTCGGAGATCACCGCGAACTTCCAGTCGTGGCCGGGGTGGCGCCCGATGGGCGCGTCGATGGTGCCGGCCATGGGGTCGGGCAGCCCCTGGACGAGGGCGTGGTAGACCTTCTCCACCGTGCGTTCCTTGAACGCCCGTTTGAGCTGCGTGTACGCCCGCTCGGTCTTGGCGACGACCATGACCCCGGACGTGCCCACGTCCAGCCGGTGCACGATGCCCGCCCGTTCGGGCGCGCCGGAGGTGGAGATGCGGTAGCCGGCGGCGGCCAGTCCCCCGACCACGGTGGGGCCCACCCAGCCGGGTGAGGGGTGCGCGGCGACGCCGGGCGGCTTGTCCACCACGACGTAGTCCTCCGTGTCGGCGAGGATGCCCATGTCGTCGATCGCTTCGGGCCGGATCCGCGCCGGATCCTCCCGGTCGGGGACCGTCACCTCGATGGTCTGGCCGCCGGTGAGCCGGTCGGACTTCGCCAGCGGGTGACCGCCGCGACGGATGTGACCACCGGCGAACAGCCCGGCGGCCGCGGACCGGGAGATGCCCAGCAGGGCCGAGACGACGGCGTCGGCCCGCTCCGCCTGCACGTCGGCGGGAACCCGCACCGGGGTGGGCGTCAGGTCCGCGGTGCTCATCGCGGGTCGGCCCGCTCGTCGTCCGTGGTGGCCGATCCGCCGTCGGTGGCGGCCTCCCCCGTGGCCCGGCCGGCGGCCGTCCCGCGCTGGCCGGAGATCCCGATGCCGATCAGGGTGAGCACGCACAGCGTGATGACACCGCCGACGATCGCCGAGTCGGCGAGGTTGAAGATGGCGAAGTTCGGCAGGGCGATGAAGTCGATGACGTGGCCCGTGCCGAAGCCGGGGTCGCGGAACAGCCGATCCGTGAGGTTGCCGAGGGTGCCGCCGAGCAACAGGCCCAGCGCGATCGCCCACCACCAGGACCGCACCTTTCGTACCAGCACGATCAGGATGAGCAGCGCGACGGCCACCATGACAAGGGTGAACACCCCGGTGTACCCCTCCCCGAGGGAGAACGCGGCTCCGGAGTTGCGGATGAAGCGCCAGTGCAGCAGCGGCGGCAGGACGGGGGTGACCTGGCCCTCGGTCATGGTGCCGAGGACCCACAGCTTGGTGCCCTGGTCGAGCACCCACGCGACGGCCGCGCACCCGAGCAGCAGCAGGACGTATCGCCTGCGCCGGGCCGGAGCGCCGTCGCTCGCTCCGGTGGCGGACGACGCCGGTTCGCCCGGGGTGGGAGCGCCCGGGGCCCCCGCGACCGGGGTCGCGGCGGTGGGTGCGGCAGCGGTGGGGCGGGCGTCGTCGCCGTCGATCATGATGGTGCTGTTTCCTCGCCGGGTGGGGGTCGGGACTGCCGACGTGCCGACGGCGCGGCCGGCATCGAGCGGCGGTGCCGCCCCACGCCGGCCGCGCCGGGTGTGCATCGGCCGGATCGGCGGCGGGACGGGCGTCGCGTCGCCGACCACGGACGGTGTCGGTGTCAGACGGTGTCGGAGGGCTGCTCGATCGAGCCGGTGGTCTCGAGGTCGCGCAGCTGCGACTCGATGTACTCCTTGAGCCGCGAACGGTAGTCGCGCTCGAATCCACGCAGCTGCTCGACCTGGTTCTCCAGCGCGGACTTCTGCTCGGCGAGCTCGTTGAGCGTGCGGCTGCGCTTCTCCTCGGCGTCGGAGATCATGGCGTCGGCCCGGCTCTGGGCCTCGGCGATGATGCTGTCGCGCTGCTCGATGCCGGAGTTGACGTACTCGTCGTGGATGCGCTGCGCCATGGCGAGCAGGCCCGCCGCGTTGTCGGCGGCCGGCGTCGTGCCGGTCGACGCGCTCGCGGTGACGGGAGCCGCGGACGTCGCCGGGACGGCGGTGTCGGCGTCCGTGACGTCGGTGCCGGTGACGTCGGCGTCCGACGCGTCGGTGCCGGTGACGTCGGTGTCCGTGACGTCGGTGCCGCTCGGCGTGGACGCGATGGCGCTGCTCTGGTCGCCCTCGACCGCGTGGTCGGTGCCGGCGTCGGCCTGCGTGTCGGTGGCCTGCGTGTCGGCGTCGGCCTGCGTGTCGGTGGGCTGGCCGTCCGGGACGTCCGATGCCGACGCGTCGGTACCCGTCGTGGTCTCGACGGGGGTGCTCGCGGTGGCGGCGTCGCTGGCCGTCGCGGGGCGGATGCCCGCGCCGCCCTGGCCGGTGCCCGTCTCGTAGGTGGCGAGGCGCTGACGCAGCTCGTCGTTCTCCTGGTTCAGGCGGCGCAGCTCGACGACGACCTCGTCGAGGAAGTCGTCGACCTCGTCCTGGTCGTAGCCCTCGCGGAACTTGGTCGGCTGGAAACGCTTGTTGACGACGTCTTCGGGCGTCAGAGCCATCAGATCACCTCACTTGTCGATGTACGGATCTCGCGTCGGCCGGTTCCGGGCCCGCGTGCGAAGGACGCGGGCGGGCACGCAGCGACGCGGCGGCCATCTCCCCACTGTACGCGAGGGACCGCGGGTGGACGGCCATCGCCGGGCGGTTCCGGCGCTCGCTCGTCAGGCGAACGAGTGGGCCAGACCGGAGGCGATGCTCATCAGGATGCCCGTGACGAACAGCAGGATGAGGAAGCCGATGTCCAGGGACACCGCTCCCAGGCGCAGCGGCGGGATCGTGCGGCGCAACCACGACACGGGCGGATCGGTCACGGTGTAGATCGCCGAGGCGAGCACGAGGGACGCCCCCTGGGGACGCCAACCACGGGCGAACATCTGCACCCAGTCGTAGACCAGGCGGATCAGCAGGCTGAGCAGGAACAACAGGAGGAGGACGTAGATCACTCCGAAGACGAGACTCACCTCAGGCGCACATCCCTCATCGCTGGCATATCGGTCGCGAGGATTCTACCGGCTCCACCGAGGCGGGGCCGGAGAGCGGCCCGGTGGTCAGCTCTGGTTGAAGAAGCCCGCGGTCGTGTCCGCCGGCTTCTTCTCCTCGCCCAGCACCTGGACGGTCGAGGGGGTGAGCAGGAACACCTTGCTGGTGACGCGCTCGATGCTGCCGTGCAGGCCGAACACCAGGCCGGCGGAGAAGTCGACGAGCCGCTTCGCGTCGGACTCCCCCATGTCGGTGACGTTCATGATGACGGGGATGCCGTCGCGGAAGCTCTCGCCGATGATCTTGGCGTCGTTGTAGGAGCGCGGGTGGACCGTGGTGATCTGGTGCAACTCGGTGCTCTCCTCACGCGACGACGTGGCCCGCTTGATCGGCGTGACCGGCGCGCGGTAGTCGTCGCTGCCGGGAACGGGGCGGGAGGACTCCCGTCGCGTCTCGCGCTCGGGCTCCGCGTAGGCGGGCTCCTGACGCTGCGCCGGGGCAGGAGCGTCGTAGTCCTCATCGCCGTCGGCAAGCCCGAGGTAGACCATTGCCTTCCGCATCGTCCCGGCCATCAACATCTCCCTTGTGCGTCGTGCGCGTCGATCCGTGCCCCCACCCGATGGCACCGTTCCTGCCGGATTCCCGGTGGTCCGTGCCGGTGTGGGTTGATGTCTGCGACGCTACCCCACGGCCGGGCGGGGGCCGAGAACATCGGACCCGACACGCAGGTGTGTCGCCCCGTGCGCGATGGCGCTCTCCAGGTCCGCGCTCATCCCCGCGGAGATCCCCGCGGCGGACGGGTGGGAGCGGCGCAGGTCGGCAGCGATCCCGGCCAGCCGGGCGAACGCCGGGCCGGGGTCGGCGCCGCGGGGCGCGACGGCCATCACCCCCGCGAGGGTCAGCCCGTCGGTGCCGGCGATGGCGTCGGCGAGCCCGGGGAGGTCGGCGGGCGCGGCCCCGCCGTGGCCGGCTCCGGTGGCCGGCTCCGCAGCCGGGGCGCCGAGGTCGACCTGGACCCAGCACGCAAGCGGGCCCAGATCGGCGGGCCGGTGCTCGGCGACGGCTCGGCCGAGCGCGCGCACCAGGGAGACCCGGTCCACGGAGTGCACGCTGCGCGCGTACCGCACCACGGAACGCGCCTTGTTGCTCTGCAGCTGCCCGATGAAGTGCCAGCGCAGGTCTCGTCCGGCGTCCCGGGCGGCCGCGGCGTCGGCCTTGGCGGAGGCCTCCTGATCCCGGTTCTCGCCGACGTCGCGCACGCCGAGCTCGGCGAGACGCAGCACGTCCTCGATCGGGAAGAACTTGGTCACGACGATGAGCGCGGGCCGGTCCGAGCGGCCGGCGGCACGGGTGGCGCGCTCGATCCGCTCCTGCACCGCGCCCAGGCGGGCCCGCAGGTCCTCGGTGCGCGCGTCGGGCCCCGGGTCGACCGTCACGGGTTCCTCCGTCATGGACGGGTGTGCCAGACCAGGCCGGCGGTCCGCCCGGTGCCGGCGTCCCGGCGGTAGGAGAACAGGTCCTCGCTCTCCCGGGTGCAGCCGGGGACCACGGTGACCTCCACCTCGGCCGCCCGGAGCTGCCGTTCGAGACCGGCGCGCAGGTCGAGGCCCGGCGTGCCGTCGCGGGTGGTCGCGGCCGACCCGGGCAGCACGGCGTCCACCTCGGCCCGCATCTCGGCCGGCACCTCGTAGCAGGAGCCGCAGATGGCGGGGCCGAGCCAGGCGCGGATCCGCTCGCCGCCGTCGGCCCGGAGGGCCTGCACGGTGGCGGTCGCGATGCCCCCGGCCGCGCCCCGGCGACCGGCGTGCGCCACGGCGGTCGCCGTCGTCCCGTCGGCGCGCTCGGCCACGAGGACGATCGGCACGCAGTCGGCCACGAGGACGGCCAGGGCGCTGGTCCCGGACCCGTCGACCAGGGCGTCGGCGACCGGGACACCGGGGGCCTCGGTCGGGCCGAGCCGGTGGACCGCGGTGCCGTGCACCTGGTGCATGAACCGCAGTGACCCACGGGTCACGCCCATCTCCGCGAGCAGGGCCGCCCGGTTGCGGGCCACCGCCGCCGGGTCACCGCCGAGGCGGCTGGCCAGGTTGCCGGCCCCGGCGTCGGTGAAACCGACCCAGGTCCCGGCCGCGATCTGCTCCCGGTGATGGAACATCGACGGACTACTTGAGGAAGTCCGGCACGTCCAGGTCGTCACCGCGGCGCGTCCCCTGGCCGGGGCCGGGCTCGACGACGGCCGGGAGCTCGTCGTAGCCGCCGTCATCGGACGGCCGGCCGTGCCGTCCCTGGCCACCCGCGGACGAGCCGGCGCCGTTCCCGCCGAGGTCGTCGGGGGCGTACGCCGGAACGGGCTCCTGGCCGCCCTCACGGTAGCCGTTGCCGGCGCCGTTCTGGCCGTAGCCGTAGCCGTTCTGGCCCTGCGGGACGGCCGGGGCCGGTCGCTCGGGCGCGGCGGGGCGGGAGGACGGCCGGGACGGAGCCGGCCGGCTCGAGGCGGACGGCCGCGACTGCGCGGACTGGCCACCGGAGCGGGCCGGAGCGGCCGGGGCCGAACCGATCTGGCTCGCGGCATAGGCGGCCGAGGCGGCGCGGTCGTCGTCGTTGTCGGGGCTGTCGAAGCCCGCGGCGATGACGGTGACGCGGGCCTCGTCGCCGAGCGCGTCGTCGATGACGGCACCGAAGATGATGTTGGCCTCGGGGTGCGCGACCTCCTGGACCAGGCGCGCGGCCTCGTTGATCTCGAACAGGCCGAGGTCGGAGCCACCCTGGATGGAGAGCAGCACGCCGTAGGCGCCGTCGATCGAGGCCTCGAGCAGCGGCGAGGCGATGGCCAGCTCGGCGGCCTTGACCGCGCGGTCCTCGCCGCGGGCGGAGCCGATGCCCATCAGGGCCGAGCCCGCGCCCTGCATGACGGACTTGACGTCCGCGAAGTCGAGGTTGATCAGGCCCGGCGTGGTGATCAGGTCGGTGATGCCCTGGACACCGGAGAGCAGCACCTGGTCCGCGGAGCGGAACGCGTCGAGCATGGAGACGTTGCGGTCGCTGATGGAGAGCAGCCGGTCGTTCGGGATCACGATGAGCGTGTCGACCTCGTCGCGCAGCGTGTCGATGCCGGACTCGGCCTGGTTGGAGCGGCGACGGCCCTCGAACGTGAACGGACGGGTCACCACGCCGATGGTCAGGGCACCGAGGCCGCGCGCGATGCGGGCGACCACCGGGGCACCGCCGGTGCCGGTGCCGCCGCCCTCGCCGGCGGTCACGAAGACCATGTCGGCGCCCTTGAGCACCTCCTCGATCTCCTCCGCGTGGTCCTCGGCGGCCTTCCGGCCCACCTCGGGATCCGCGCCGGCACCGAGGCCGCGGGTCAGCTCCCGCCCGACGTCGAGCTTGACGTCGGCGTCGCTCATCAGCAGGGCCTGCGCGTCGGTGTTGATGGCGATGAACTCGACACCGCGCAATCCCACCTCGATCATCCGGTTCACGGCGTTGACTCCGCCGCCGCCGATACCGACGACCTTGATGACGGCCAGGTAGTTCTGAGGTGCTGCCACGTTCTCGATCCCTTGTTCGTTCGTTCCTCGCCGTGCCGGACTCGCGGTCCGATGCCTGGCCTTGCGGTGCGCTCCGACGCCGGTGCGCGCGGAGTGCGAGTGCTCAGGGCCACGGCTGCGCCTCCATGCTCGCACGGGGTTCGAGTGCGACACGAAGCCGAGGTCCGCGACCTTAACCCTCAGCTTGAAGGTTAGAGTTATGTCAAGTTCGACGTCGTGAAGAACGGTAGGCGGTGGGCCCGCCGCGAGCAAACACGATGATCGGCGTGTCCTCGAAGATGACGCGGTCGGCGCTGTGCCCGCCGCTCAGCGGGTGACGGGCCGGGACGGCGTGCTGACGTCGTAGGTCTGCACCGCCGGGGTGTCGGGATCCTGCGGCCGGGCGATCAGCGCGGCCAGCACCTTGGCCTTGAGCTCACGCTGCGACGAGTTGCCCCACACCACCTTCTTGCCGTCGAGCAGGGTCAGCTCGACGGAGTCGACCGACGTCGCCGAGGCGTGCTCCATCTTGGCCAGGACGTCGGCGGGCAGTGCCGCGAGCACCGCGGTGATCGCGCGGAACACGTCCTTGCCGATCACGGCGGTGCCCCCGTCGATGATCGGCAGCGAGACGGCCGAGCGCTCGGTGGCGGTGGCCAACTGCGTGCCGTTCTGGTCGATCAGCAGGTACTTCTCGTTCTCCTTCAGGATCGCCACGGGCGTGCGTTCGTGCACCGTGACGGCCAGGGTCGAGGGCGGCCGTGCCTCGACGGAGACGTCCTCCACGGCCGGCATCGACGCGAGCCGGTTCCGCACCTCGTCGCGGGTGATCTGCGGCAGGGGGGTGCCCTGGAGCGAGGAGAGCGCGTCGGAGACCGCCTTCGACGTGGTCAGCCGGTTGCCGGAGACGCTGACGTGGCGCATGGCCAGCACCGGGGAGAAGACGAGCACCGCGATCAGCGCGGCGACGAGGACGAGCGTGACGGCGGCCCCGAACAGCCAGCCCCGGCGTCGCCGGCGGCGGTCGGTGCCGGGGAAGTCGAGGACCGTCGACTCGTCCGCCGGTCCCTCGCCCAGCAGGGTCGACGTGCTCGGCCGGTCCGGCTCGAGCAGGCTGACCTTGCCGGTGGCGCCGATGCGGATCTCGGAGCGGTAGGGGCCGCGGTCCCGCTCGCGCGGGGTGCGCTCACTCATGATCGGTCTCCGGGTCGGGCGTGGTCGGGTCGGGGGCCGGCGCGGTGGTCGCCGGGGCCGAGGCGGGTGTCGTGGCGGTGCCGAGGGCGGCCACGAGTCGGGGGCCGAGGGCGGTGACGTCCCCGGCGCCGACCGTGAGGACGAGGTCGCCCGGCCGGGCGGCGGCGGCCGCATCGCGGACGGCGCGCCCCGGGTCGGACTCGAGGGACACGGCGGCGCCGGGGGCGAACCGCTCCGTGATCAGCGCGCTGGTCACCCCCGGTTCGGGCTCCTCGCGGGCGGGGTAGATGTCCAGCACCGTGACCCGGTCCGCCGCGGCCAGGGCGGCGGCGAACTCGGCGGCGAAGATCCGGGTGCGGGAGAACAGGTGCGGCTGGAAGAGCACGTGCACGGCACCGTCGCCGGCAACCGCGCGGGCGGCCGCGAGGGCAGCGGCGACCTCGGTCGGGTGGTGCGCGTAGTCGTCGTAGACGCGGATCGTCCCGTCGGGCGAGGCGCCCTTGAACTCGAACCGGCGGCCGGCCCCGGTGAAGGTGCCCAGGGCCGCGCTCCCCTCCCCCGCGCCGACGCCGAGGACCGTGCCGGCGAGCAGGGCCGCGACGGCGTTGCGCACGTTGTGCTCGCCCGGTATCCGCAGCGCCAGGTCGACGTGGTCACCGCCGGGCAGGGTGAGCCGGCTGCGGCTGCCGGTCCCCGCGGGCGCGATGTCCTCGATCAGCGCGTCGTGCGCGGGATCCGTCCGGGGCGTCGTGCCGTAGGTCAGCACCGTCGGCGCGTCGACGCGAGACCGCACCGACGCCGCCAGGGCGGCCGACCCCGCATCGTCGCGGCACGCGATCAGGGTGTCGCCGGGTCCGAGCAGGGCGGCGAAGTCCGCGAACGCGGCGTGCACGGCCTCCGGGGTGCCGTAGTGGTCCAGGTGGTCCGGCTCGATGTTGGTGACGACCGCGACGCGCGGGTGGTAATTGAGGAAGGACCCGTCGGACTCGTCGGCCTCGGCGACGAAGATGCCGCCCGACCCGTGGGCGGCGTTCACGCCGAGAGCGGAGACGTCGCCGCCGATGGCGAACGACGGGTCGCGCCCGGTCTCACGCAACAGCACCGTGGCCATCGCCGTCGTGGTGGTCTTGCCGTGCGTCCCGGCGACGGCGACGACGTCGGTGCCGGCCATCGCGGCGGCCAGGGCCTCGGACCGGTGCAACACGGTCAGCCCGGCCGCGCGGGCGGCGGCGAGCTCGGGGTTGGTCGCCCGGATGGCGGTGGAGACGACGACGGTGTCGACCCCGGCCACGTGGGCGGCCTCGTGCCCGAGGTGCACGGTGGCGCCGAGGGCGCGCAGCGCGGTGACGGCCGGGGACTCACGAGCGTCGGAGCCGCTGACCGGCACGCCGCGGGCGAGCAGGATCCGGGCGACGGCGGACATTCCGGCCCCGCCGATACCGATCAGGTGCACCCGGCCCAGTTCGGCGAGGGCGTCGGGCGCGCTCATCGGGTGACCCCTCCCCCGTCGCCGTCCCCACCCGACGCCCCACCCGACGCCAGGTCGTCAATAGATGCTGCATCGGGCCCGGATTCCGGGGTCCGGTGTGCATCTATTGACGACCTGGCGGAGGGGGAGGGTGAAGGGGAGGCGGAGGCATGCCGGCCGGCGGCGTCGAGGACGAGTCGCGCCATCGCCCGGTCGGCGTCCCGGATGCCCAGGTCCGCGGCGGCGGCGGCCATCCCGGCGAGCCGCGCGTCGTCGTGCAGCAGCTCCGGCACGTGGGTGCCGATCCAGTCGGCCGTGAACTCGTGGTCGCGCACGATCAGCGCGGCCCCGGCGTCGACCAGGAACCTCGCGTTGAGCGCCTGTTCGCCGTTGCCGTGCGGCAGCGGGACGAACACGGCGGGCAGGCCCACGGCGGCGACCTCGTTGACGGTGCCGGCGCCGGCGCGGGCGACGAGCAGGTCGGCGGCGGCGTAGAGGTCGGCCATCCCGTCGACGTACTCGATCTGCGTGTAGTGGGACCCGGCCACGGGGATCCCGGGGGCGGACTCGGCGCGCTTGCCGCGGCCGGTCACGTGCAGGACGGTGATGCCGGCCGCCGCGAGGGCGGGCAGCGCGCTCACCAGGGCGCGATTGAGCGACGCCGCGCCGGAGGAGCCACCGGTGACGGCGAGCAGGCGAGCGTCCGGGTCGATCCCGAACCTGGCGCGGGCGGCGGCACGGGCCCCCGATCGGTCCAGATCCGCGATGGTACGACTCATCGGCATCCCCACCAGCCGGGCGTGCGGGAGCGCCGTCTGGGCGAAGGCGGTGCCGACGGACGCCGCGAACCGGGCACCGACGCGGTTGGCCAGGCCGGCGGTGACGTTGGCCTCGTGGATCACGATCGGCACGCGGCGGCGGCGGGCGGCGAGGTAGAGCGGGGTGCACACGTAGCCGCCGACGCCCACGACGGCGTCCGCGTGGGCGGCGTCGAGCAGGTCGCCGGCCTGCCGGACCGCCCGGGCCAGCCGGGTCGGCAGGCGGAGCAGGTCCGCGGAGAGGGAGCGCGGCAGCGGCACCCGATCGATGGTGGCCAGCCGGTACCCGGCGGCGGGAACGAGGCGCGTCTCCATGCCGGTGGCCGTGCCGACGGCGAGCAGGTCCGCGTCGGGGCGGGCGGCGCGCAGGGCGTCGGCGATGGCCAGCAGGGGGGACACGTGCCCGGCGGTACCGCCGCCGGCCAGGACGATGCTCGGTGCGCGCATCAGCCGCGACCCCGTCCGGTCGTTCCGGCCGGCGTGAGCAGCGGGAGGCGGGCGGACGCGGAACCGGTGACCCCGAAGCGCCGCGGCGTCGGCCGCGTGCGCGCGAAGGAGAGCACCACGCCGATCCCGCACAGCACGACCACCAGGGACGACCCGCCGTTGGAGATGAACGGCAGCGGCACCCCGATCACGGGCAGCAGGCCCGTGACCATGGCGATGTTGACGAAGGCCTGGCCGAGGATCCAGGTCAGGATGGCGCCCGAGGTGATCCTGACGAACGGGTCGGTGTGCCGCATGATCACGCGCAGGATGGCGATCGCCAGGATGCCGAACAGGCAGAGCACGACGATGGTGCCGACCAGGCCGAGCTCCTCGCCGATGATCGAGAAGATGAAGTCGTTGTGCGCCTCGGGGATGTAGAACCACTTCTGCCGGCTCTGGCCCAGGCCCAGGCCCCACCAGCCGCCGGACGCCAGGGCGCCCAGCCCGGCGTCGGCCTGGTCGTTGATGCCCACGCACTGGCTGCCGCCGAGCCAGCCGGTGATCCGGCACATCCGGTTGCCGCTGCTCAGGGCGAGCGCGCCGGCGCCCACCGCGGCGATCACGCCCGCGATGACGAAGAGCCGCTTGGGCACGCCCGCGAAGAAGAGGGTGGCGACCACGATCAACATCAGCAGCAGGGCGGTGCCGAGGTCGTGCTGGAGCACCACGAGGCCGACGATGAGGGCCGCGATCGGCAGCACCGGGATCAGGGCGTGGTGCAGCCGCCGCAGCAGAGCGCCCTTGCGGGCGAGGATCAGGGGCATCCACAGGCACAGCGCGAACTTGGCGGCCTCGGACGGCTGAGCGGTGAACCCGCCCAGGCGCAGCCAGCTGCGGTTGTTGTTCACCTCGTAGCCCAGCGGCGTGAAGATCGCGACGAGCAGCAGCACGGCCAGACCGATGGCGGGCCAGGCGAGCATCTTGATGTACCGCACCGGCAGCCGGCTGAGCACGAACATGCCGGTGATGCCGACGATGCCGAACATGCCCTGCTTGAGGAACAGGGCGTAGGAGGAGCCCTCCTCGGCGATCGCCTCGACCGCGGAGGACGAGAGCACCATGAGCAGCCCGACGGCGGTCAGCGCGAGGGCCGAGCCGAGGATGAGGTAGTAGCTGGAGTTGCCGGACCGCTGATCGCGGTCCTCGATCTTGGCCCAGATCCCGGCCACCAGGCGCAGCGCCGTGGAGCGGGGCACGTGAGCCGCTGCGGGCCGGGGGCCGGCGGGCCGGGCGGCGGCGACCGAGCCGGTGCGGGGGGCCTGGTGCCGCGGGGGCGTCATGACCACGGAGAACTCCTGTCTGCGGGCGAGGGTGCCGGTGTCGTCGTCCCGGCCGGACGGGCCTGCATCGGCCGGACGGCCGACGACGTCAGACGGCGTCGCCGGCCGCGTTCTCGCCGGTGACGAGTGCCCGCACCGCCGTGATGAAGGCGTCGCCGCGCTCGGCGTAGGAGACGAACTGGTCCATCGAGGCAGCTGCCGGCGCCATCAGCACGGTGTCCCCGTCGGTCGCCGTCGCGGCGGCGGCGGAGACCGCCCAGGCCATGACGTCGTGTCCGGTCGAGGCTCCCGTGCCGACCGGGCCGTCGGCGGGCTGCCCGGTTCCAGTCTCGCCCGAGCCGCGTTCGAGGACCGGCACATCGGGGGCGTGTCGCCCCAGCGCGGCCCGCAGGTCGGCGCTGTCGGCGCCGATCAGCACGACGGCGCGCAGCCGGTCGCGGTGGCGGCGGACCAGGTCGTCGTAGACGACGCCCTTGGACAGGCCGCCGGCGATCCAGACAACGGGGCGGAACGCGGCCAGCGAGGCGTCGGCGGCGTGCGGGTTGGTGGCCTTCGAGTCGTTGACCCAGAGCACGCCGTCGCGGGTGGCCACGGCCTGGATCCGGTGGGCGCCGGGCTGGTAGGCCCGCAGCCCGTCCCGCACGGCCACGGGCGGCACGCCGGCGGCGCGGGCCAGCGCGGCGGCGGCCAGGGCGTTCGCGACCTGGTGGCGCGGCACGAGGTCGCCGATGTCGGAGACGTGGGCGAGCTCGGCGGCGCTCGTGCGGCGCTCCTCGATGAACGCGCGGTCCACGAGCAGGCCGTCGACGATGCCGAGCATGCTCAGGGCGGGGGCGCCGGTGGTGAACCCGACCGCGCGGGCGCCCTCGACGACGTCGGCCTCCTCGACCATCCGCTCGGTCTCGGCCTGCTCGGCGTTGTACACGCAGGCGACGCGGGTGCGCTCGTACACCTTCGCCTTCGCGGCCCGGTAGGCGTCGTAGGAGCCGTGCCAGTCCACGTGGTCCTGCGCGATGTTCAGGCACACGCTGGCCAGGGGCGAGAGGCTGTGGCTGTAGTGCAGCTGGAAGCTGGAGAGCTCGACGGCCAGCACGTCGTACTCGACGGGGTCGCGCAGGGCGTCGAGGACCGGCGTGCCGACGTTGCCGACGGCGATGGCGCGCAGCCCGGCCGCCTGCAGGATCGCCTCGGTCATCCCGACCGTGGTGGTCTTGCCGTTGGTCCCGGTGATGGCCAGCCAGACCGGGGTCTTCCGGCCGGCGCGCTCGGTCAGCCGCCACGCCAGTTCGATGTCGCCCCACACGGGCACGCCCGCCGCGGCCGCGGCGCGCAGCAGCGGGGCGGTGGGCCGCCAGCCCGGGGAGACCACGACGAGCTCGGGCTCCTCGCCGTCGATCACCGGCAGCGTGCCGGCGGCGTCCGGGCCGAGCAGGACGTCCCGGGCGCCGACGATGCGCAGCGTGTCCGCGGCCTGCCGGCTGGCGTCGGTGTCGGCGGCGTCGACGACGACGACGACGGCCCCGAGCTCGATCAGGGTGTCCGCCGCGGCGAACCCGGCGGTGCCGACGCCGGCGACGACGACGCGCAGCCCGGCCCAGTCGGCGTCCCACGAGCGCAGCGCCCCGGTCCGTGGGGAATCAGTGCGGGCGGAGTCGGTGTTCGGGGAGTCGGTCGGCGACTGGCCGGGCGTGCTCACGCCAGCGCCACCCATTCGGCGTAGAAGATGCCGACGGCCACCGCGACGCACAGCCCGCAGATGATCCAGAACCGGACCACCACCGTCACCTCGGCCCAGCCCTTGAGCTCGAAGTGGTGCTGCAGCGGGGCCATCTTGAACAGCCGTCTGCCGCGGGTCAGCTTGAAGAAGCCGACCTGCAGGATGACGGAGAGGGAGATGATGACGAACAGGCCGGCGAGCACGATGAGCAGCAGCTCGGTGCGGGAGAGCACCGCGAACGCCGCGACCGCGCCACCGAGCGCCAGCGAGCCCGTGTCGCCCATGAAGATCTTGGCCGGGGAGGTGTTCCACCAGAGGAAGCCGACGAGGGCGCCGATCAGGGCCGCGGCAAGCATGGCGAGGTCCAGCGGGTCCCGCACCGTGTAGCAGGCGCCGTGGGCGATGCGCGGGGACGCACAGTTCTGGTTGTACTGCCAGAAGCCCATCACCAGGTAGCCGCTGAACACCATGATGGAGGCGCCCGCGGCGAGCCCGTCGAGCCCGTCGGTCAGGTTCACCCCGTTCGTGGTCGCCGTGACGATGAGGTTCGCCCAGACCACGAAGAGCACGACGCCGAGCGCGGGCCCCGCGAACGCGAGGTTGAACGGCGTGTCCCGGACGAAGGAGATCGCCGTCGACGCCGGCGTGACCCCGTTGGCGTCGGGGAAGCCGAGGGCCATCACGGCGAAGACGATGCCGATCACGCCCTGCAGGATCAGCTTGGCGGCGGCGGTCAGGCCGAGGCTGCGCTGCTTGGAGATCTTCAGGGCGTCGTCGAGGAACCCGACCCCGCCCATGGCGCACATGAGGAACAGCAGCAGGGCGCCGGAGATCGTCGGCCCCTCGGTGCGCGGGTTGAGCAGGAAGACGATGAGATGCGAGAGCAGGTAGCTGACCAGCACGGCGGCGACGACGACGGTGCCCCCCATGGTCGGGGTGCCGCGCTTGGTGTGGTGCGACGTGGGCCCGTCGTCACGGATGAACTGGCCGTAGCCGCGCTTCACGAGCAGGCGGATGAAGAGCGGCGTGCCGACCAGCGAGAAGAGCAGGGCCAGGCCACCGCTGAGGATGAGGGCGATCACGGTGCGGGGACCTCCGGGGCGGCGGGCCCCTCGTCCGTGTCCTGGCTGCTCATCGGCCCCCATGCTATCCGATCGCCCAGGTGCCGCAGCCCGGCCCCGTTGGACGACTTGACGAGCACGATGTCGCCGGGCCGCAGGCGGTCCGCGAGCACCGCCTCGGCCGCGGCGACGTCGGGCACCCACTGGGACTCGTCGCCCCAGGAACCCTCCATCACGGCGCCGGTGTGCATCGCCCGCGCGCCCTCCCCCACGACGACGAGCTGGGCGATGTTCAGCCGCACCGCGGCCCGGCCGACGGCGTCGTGCTCGGCGATGGAGTCCTCCCCCAGCTCGAGCATGGCGCCCAGCACGGCCCAGGTGCGCCGCCCGGAGTCGGCGCCGAGGGCCGCGAGCGTGCGCAGCGCGGCCCGCATGGAGTCGGGGTTGGCGTTGTACGCGTCGTTGATGACGGTGACGCCGTCCGCCCGGTCCGTGCGCTCCATCCGCCAGCGGCTGACGGCGCCGCTGCTGGTCAGGACGGCGGCGATGTCGGCGCCGGGGACGCCGGCGGCGTGGGCGAGGGCTGCCGAGGCGAGCAGGTTGCCGATGTGGTGGATGCCGATGAGGCGGCTGCGGACCTCGTGCTCGCTCGCCGCGCCGGCGGGTCCGGCCGGCAGGTGCAGGGTGAAGACGGGGTGGCCGTCGGCGTCGGTGTGCAGATCGGTCGCGCGGACGGCGGACGCCGCCTCCGGCAGCTCCCCTGCGTGCGGGTCGGCGGTGAACCAGAGGATGGCCGCGCCGGTGCGCTGCGCCATCGACCGGACCCGCTCGTCGTCGTGGTTGAGCACCGCGGTGCCGGCCGCGGGCAGCGCCTCGACCAGCTCACCCTTGGTGGCGACGATGTTCTCGACGGAGCCGAACTCCCCCAGGTGGGCGGTGCCGACCATGAGCACCGCGCCGAGGTCGGGCCGGACCAGGTCGGCGAGATAGGCGATGTTGCCCCGCTGGGTGGCCCCCATCTCGATCACGAGGTACCGGGTGCCGGGGCCGGCGGTGAACACGGTCAGGGGCACCCCGACCTCGCCGTTGTAGGAGCCGATCGGCCCGACCGTGGGGCCGAGCGTGGCCAGCAGGGCCATGGTCAGGTCCTTGGTCGTGGTCTTGCCGGCGGAGCCGGTGATGCCGACGACGGTGAGGGGGCCGGCGGCCCGCAGCCGGGCGACGTGGTCGGCGGCGAGCGCGCCCATGGCGACCACCGCGTCGGGCACGACGACGGCGGGGTGCGGCCGGCCGGCGTCGTCGGTGGTCTCGCGCTCGGCGAGGACGAGGGTCGCGCCCGCGGTGCGGGCGGCGGGGATGAAGTCGTGCCCGTCGGCCACCTCCCCGGGTTTGGCGACGAACAGGGTGCCGTCGGTGACCTCGCGGGAGTCGGTGGCGACGCTCGTGATCACCGTCGCCGGATCGGTGCCGGGGCTGAGCGTGCCGCCGGTGATCGCGGCGATCTGCGACGCCGTGAGGTCCATCATGCTTCTGTCGTGCCTTCCTCGTGGTGACGGGCGTCCTGGGGATCGGGATCGGCTCCGTCGGCCGGGCCGTGGACCGGGTGACCGGTCTCGCGCAGGGCCGCGGCCAGTTCCTGCCGGTCGTCCAGCGGCAGGTTCACGCCCTTGACCTCCTGCCACACCTCGTGCCCGCGCCCGGCCACGAGGATGCTGTCCCGCGGGCCGGCCAGGGCCACCGCCCGGCGGATCGCCTCGGCCCGGGGGTGCACCTCCTCGACGACGGTGGCCCGTCCCCCGTCGTGCACGGCCCGGTGCACGCCGGCCAGGACGGCGGCGCGGATGGGCGCGGGATCCTCGTCGTGCGGGTCGTCGTCGGTGACGATGACGACGTCCGCCATCCGAGCGGCGATCTCCCCCATCAGCGGCCGCTTGGTGGCGTCCCGGTCACCGGTGGCACCGAAGACGATCAGCTGCCGGCCGTCGCCGTCCGGGCGCGTGGCCTCCAGCGCGCGAACCAGGGCGTCGGGGTTGTGGGCGAAGTCCACGATAGCGTGCGGCGCGGTGCCGATGACCTGCATGCGCCCCGGGACCGGCGGGGTGAGCACGTCCGGCCGGTCCAGCAGGCCCTGCAGCACGTCCAGGTCCAGCCCGCCGGCGTGCACCATGAGCACCGCCAGGGCCGCATTGGCCACGTTGAAGCCGCCGGGCAGGCCGGTGCGGGCGTGCAGGTGTGCGCCGTCGGGGCCGGAGAGGGTGAACCGGTGGCCGAGGCCGTCGCGGCGCGGGTCGACGACCCGCCAGACGGCGCCCGGCAGGTCGGCGTCCGGTCGATCGGCGTCGTCGACCAGCAGGGTGGTCAGCGCGTCGGCACCCAGCCGGCCGGCGGCGTGCGCGGCCATCGCGCGGCCCCAGTCGCCGTCGGCGAGCACGACCGCCCGCCTGGTGTGCTCCGGGGTGAACAGCTGCGCCTTCGCGGCGAAGTACTCGGCCATGCTGCCGTGCAGGTCCAGGTGGTCCTGCGTCAGGTTGGTGAAGCCGGCGACGTCGAACCGGACGCCGTCCACGCGGTGGTAGGAGAGCGCGTGGGAGGACACCTCCATGGCCGCCGCCCCCACGCCGTGCTCCCGCATCAGCGCCAGCAGGGAGTGCACCTGGGGCGCCTCCGGGGTGGTGAGCACCGACGGGATCGGGGTGCGGCCGGCGAGGATCTCGATGGTCCCGATCAGGCCCGTGGTCACCCCCGCCGCCTCGAGCAGCGCGTTGATCACGTAGGTGGTGGTGGTCTTGCCGTTCGTGCCGGTGACGGCGTACAGCGCGAGCGGCGGGTCCGTCGGCGCCGGACCGAAGACGCGCTGCGCGAGCGGGCCGACGACGGTGCGCGGGGCGGGGTGCAGCAGCACCGGCACCGGGACACCGCTGCGGTCCGTCCCCGCGCCGACGAGCGCGGCGCCGGCGGCGTCGGTGAGTACGGCCACGCCGCCGGCCTCGAGCGCGGCGGCGGCGAACTCCGCGCCGTGCCGGTGGGCCCCGGGCAGGGCCGCGTACAGGTCGCCGGGCAGGGTCTGCGCGGTGTTCAGGCTGACGCCGGTGACGGCGGGGTCCTCCGTCGCCCCGGGGCCGGGCCACGCCGCTCCGTCGGTGGTGGTCGCCCCGATCAGCGCGCCGAGCTCGGAGAGCGGCACGGGCCGGGGCCGGGTCGGGCGCAGCGCCGCCGCGCCGGACGTTCCGCGGGCAGCGTCGTCGGAGGCGGAATGATCAGTAGGCATCCTGTCCACCGTAGCGTGTCCCCGTCAGTAGGTGAGCGGGAGGTGCGGCGGATTGCCCGTCGACGGCGCGACCTTGTAGGTGTTCAGGACCTGGCTCATGATCGTCTTGAACACCGGTGCGGTGGAGATGCCGTAGATGTTGCCCTGCGGCTTCTGCAGCACGATGCCGACGATGTACTTCGGGTCCTCCATCGGGGCCATCCCGACGAACGAGGCCGTGTACCCGTCGAAGCGGCCGTTGGCACCGGGATTCTCCGACGTGCCGGTCTTGCCGCCGATGCGGTAGCCCTCCATCTGGGCGTCCTTCGCGCCGCCGTCGGTGATCACGCCCTCGAGGATCTGCTGCACCTGGTGGGCGGTGTCCTCCGAGACGGCGCGCGTGCCCGGCACGATCGGCACCTTGTGCTCCGTGCCGTCGGGGTCGATGTACGCGTCGATCAGGCGCGGTTGCAGCTTCATCCCGTTGTTGGCGATGGCCTGGAACGCCATGGCGGTATGCACGGGCGTCTGGGAGACGCCCTGACCGAACAGCACGGTGTACTGCTGGCGGCCGTCCCACTGGTCCGGCGGCGCGAGGATGCCCTGGCTGGTGCCGGGCAACGGCAGGTTGAGGGGCTGCCCGACCCCGAAGCGGCGCAGGTAGTCGTAGCGCTGCTCGCGGCTGAGCTGGGAGCCGGCCATCACGGTGCCCGTATTCATCGACATGCCGAGGATGCCGGCCAGGGTGCGCCGCTCGTAGCCGTGCTCGAACGAGTCCGAGAAGGTCTGCCCGTCGATCGTGTAGGTCGGGGGCAGCAGGTACTGCGAGAGCGGGGTGGCCTTCTTCTCCTCGATCAGCCCGGCGGCGGTGATCATCTTGGTGGTCGAGCCGGGCTCGTAGGCGGCACCGACGGCGAGCGAGCTGCGCCGGTCCGCGGGGGTGGCCCCGGGGTTGTTCGGGTCGACGGTGGTGGAGTCGGCGACGGCGATCAGGTTGCCGGTGCTCGCCTCGACGACGACGGCGGTGCCCCATTCGGCCTTCATCGCGGCCACCTGGTTGGCGATGGCCTGCTGGGCCACCCACTGGATGTCCTGGTTGATGGTCAGCCGCACGGTCTGGCCGTCCTGGGCGGGCTGGTCCTCGGCGGTCGCGTTGGGGATGCGCACCCCGTTGGCGCCGATCTCGAACGTGCGCTTGCCGTCGGTGCCGGTCAGCTGCTTGTCCTGGGTCAGTTCCAGGCCGGCGAGGGCGTGGTTGTCCGAGCTCATGAAACCGACGAGGCCGCCGGCGACCGCCCCGGACGGGTAGACCCGCTGCGAGTTGGACTCCGAGTAGATGGCGGGGTTGCCCAGGTCGATGACCTTGGTGCGTACCTCCGGGCTGACGTTGCGGGCGACGTAGTTGAAGCGCTTCTCCCCGGTGACGGCGGCGCGCACCTTCGCGTCGTCCACGTTCAGCGCGTCGGCGAGCTGACTGATCGCCTCGTCGCGGCCGACGTGCACCTTCGTTCCGTTGTCGGCGGCGCGGTCGTAGTCCTGGAAGAGGGTCTGGTCCACCGTGATGTTGAAGCTCTGCACGCTCTTGGCGAGCACGTTGCCGTTGATGTCCTCGATCGCGCCGCGCGTGGCCGGCATCTCGATCACGCGCGTGCGGTTGGCGGTGACCGCCTGGGCGAGCCCGGACGGGTCGAGGCCCTGCACCCAGAACAGCCGGCCACCGAGCAGGACGAGCAGGGCCAGCAGCATGACCAGCCCGATCCTCAGCCGGCGACCGATCACGGCCTGGGTCTGGGCCCCGTCGCTGGTCCGTCCAGGTGTCGTCTTCCTGCCTGCTGCCACGCTCTTCCCATCGTTGCCGACCGACGCGCGCGGGTGGCTGCCCGCCGTGTCGGTCCTCTGTCGTTCTGCTCGCGTGTCGTTCCGTGCTCGCGCCGCCCGCCGGCCCGGCCGTGGGGCCGCGATCGGTCAGGGACGCCGGCGCCCGTCGGTACGGGTCACTGCCCCTTCTGCCGGGGCGCCTCGATGGTGCCGCCGTGCAGATCGACCGGCTCGGGCTTCTTGCCGGCCGCCGTCGAGCTCTTCTTGCCATCATCGGCCTTCGCCCCCGTCTTCACCGGGGACGGCGCGCCGGGAACCGCCGGAGCGGGGATCAGGACCTTCGGCACGTCCTTCTTGACCGCGGCGGTCGGGTTGCCCGAGACGCTCAGCCGGTCCAGGTTGATGTAGCCGGGGGCGGGGGCGGGCACCATGCCCGCCTTGGCCGCCTTCGCGGCGAGGTTCTGGGGCGCGACGTTGTTCTCCACCTGCGCGGTCAGCGCCTGGTTCTGCTCCGTCAACGCCGTCTGCTCGTTGCGCAGCGTGATCAGCTCGTACTGGCCGCCGGAGACGTTGATGTTCAGCACCAGGACGGCGACCAGCGCCGACGCGAGGACGAGGAAGCAGAACACCACGAACGGGGTCCGCTTGCGGCCCGGGCCGGCCGGGACGACGGAGAGCGGGGTGCGACGCCGGGGCTCCGTCCGCGCACGACCGACGGCCACCTCGCGGGCGGGCGCATCGGGCTGGCTGGTGACGGCACTCATGCGCCTCCCCTGTCTGTCGTGCGGGCGGTGTGGCGGGCGGTGGGGCGGTCCACGATGCGCTCGGCGGCGCGGAGCCGCGCCGAGGCGGCCCGCGGATTACTGGCCGTCTCCTGCTCGGTCGGCGTCTCCGTCCCCCGGGTCAGCAGGCGGAAGCGGGGCTGGTGCTCCGGCAGCTCGACCGGGAATCCCTTCGGTGCACGGGATCGCGATGCCGCGGCCAGCTCTTTCTTGACGATGGCGTCCTCGAGCGAGTGGTACGCGAGGAAGACGATCCGCCCGTGCAGGGCCAGGGCGTCCAGCGCGGCCGGGACGGCGCGCTCGAGCACGTCGAGCTCCTCGTTGACGGCGATGCGCAGGGCCTGGAAGGTCCGTTTGGCGGGGTGGCCGCCGGTCCGCGCGGCGGCCGCCGGCACGGCCGAGCGGATCACGTCCACCAGTTGCCCGGTGGTCGCCAGTTCGGCGTCGGCTCGCGCGGCGACGATGGCGCGGGCGATCCGCCCGGCGAACTTCTCCTCGCCGAAGCGGCGGATGATCCGCACCAGGTCGGCCTCGTCCGCGGTGTTGACCAGGTCGCGGGCGGTGATGCCGGTGGTGGTGTCCATCCGCATGTCCAGGGGCGCGTCCTGGGCGTAGGCGAACCCGCGCTCGGTCTCGTCGAGCTGGAGGGAGGAGACGCCGAGGTCGTAGAGGGCGCCGTCGAGGTGGTCGACGCCGGCCTCGGCCAGCGCGTCGGGAACCTCGTCGTACACGGCCTTGACCAGGGTGACCCGATCGCCGAAGCGGGCGAGGCGTTCGCCGGCGAGGGCGAGGGCCTGGGGGTCCCGGTCGACACCGATCAGGCGCAGGTGCGGGAACCGGGTGAGCATCGCCTCGCTGTGTCCGCCCATGCCGAGCGTCGCGTCCAGCGCGACGGCGTCGGGCCGCTCCAGGGCGGGAGCCAGCAGGTCGAGCGTCCGGGTCAGCAGGACCGGGGTGTGACGCATCGCCGTCGGCTTCTGCCCGGTCATCGCACCTCGCCCCACCTCGTGCCGCGCACCACCCCGGCGGCCGGGATGTGGTGCCACGGCCGTGCCGGGCCGCCTCCGGGAGCGGGGGTGGTCCGACGTCGTCATGTCCTGGTCAAGAATCGCATCCTCCGGGCCCGTCCGCCGGGACGGACGCGCGCGACGCGCCGGAGTGTCGGTGCGGTCGGATCCCCATCCGCGCCTGCCCCTGCCTGCCTGACTCCGGGGAAGGTGAGTCAGGTCGGGAGGACGGGCGGCTGGAGATCCCACCACAGCGCATCCGGCGCTTCGCGTGGTCCCGGTCGTCATCGCGGCCTCAGAGGATGCCCGGCAGGGCGTCCTCGTCGGTCTCGGAGAAGGCGTTCTCCTTCTCCGTCAGGTACTCGCTCCAGGCCTGGGCATCCCAGATCTCGGCTCGGGTGCCTGCGCCGATGACGGCCAGTTCCCTGTCCAGCCCCGCGTAGTCGCGCAGCGCCGCAGGGATGGTGACCCGCCCCTGCTTGTCCGGCACCTCGTCGGAGGCGCCGGAGAGAAAGACCCGGATGTAGTCCCGGACGTGACGCGACGAGATGGGGGCTTGTCGCATCTGTTCGTGGACCCGTTCGAACTCCTTCTGGCTGAACACGTAGAGACAACGCTCCTGCCCACGCGTGAGCACGAGACCGTCCGACAGTTCCTCGCGGAACTTGGCCGGAAGGATGAGACGCCCTTTCTCGTCGAGGCGGGGCGAGTACGTTCCCAGGAACATCTCGCACCCCCAAGCGCGTCTCCATCATCCTCTACTGTCCTCCACTTTACTCCACCACCCCCCACTGTCAATGCGCTCTCCCCCGCCGGTACGGCGTTGCCACGCACTGACG
Organism: Tersicoccus solisilvae; assembly: GCF_014643255.1. GTDB lineage: Bacteria > Actinomycetota > Actinomycetes > Actinomycetales > Micrococcaceae > Tersicoccus > Tersicoccus solisilvae. Next base: position 48,080 of record NZ_BMJI01000014.1, read on the forward strand.
TGGCGTTTCGACGATGCCGAGCCGTCGCGGGCCGTCCTCGTGAGCGGGCCCGTGGTCCGGCAGGGTTGCTGCGGCGGGCGCGGAGTCGAGGCGGCCGATCTCGGGGCGACGACGCCGGGCGGTCGCACGGACCCGCGCCGTTGAGCGGATCGGCGGGCATCCGTCGGCGCCCGGGCGCTGTGCCCGCCGACGTCGTGCCGACGGCCGCACCGCCCGTCGAGGGAGGGGTGGAGGGAAGTGGAGGGCCGCGTGCGGACCGGCGTCGGGTGGCCGGACGGCGGGAACCGGGACGTGCCGGACGGCGGGACGGCAGCCGGAAGCGGCGGGGCGGAGGCGACGACCGGACACGACAAAGGGTCCGCCTGACGGCGGACCCTGGGGGTCATGGCAAGGTCATCGGTCGATCATCGGCAGGCGTGCAGTCGTGCCGTACGCGTCGTGCCGCACCAGGGGCGAGCACCCGGCCGCCCCGCGCTCGAGCCTTCACGCGGCGGGCTCGCGCCGGGGCTCAGGAGTCGTCGCGGCGACGCTCGTCCCAGCGCTCCTCGAGCGACGTCATGAAGGCGCTGCGCCGCGGCCGCGCCGAGGCACCACCATGCCCCTGCCCCCCGTGATCCGGGACGGTGCGACGACGCGAGGAGGCCCAGTAGATCCCGGCGCCCATGATGAGGAAGCCGAGGACCCCGAGCACGATGATCTGCGAGGAGATGCCGAAGAGCAGGACGAGGACACCGGCGACCGCGACCAGCGAACCGAGGACGATGTGCCGCGCGGCCAGCGACCGGGTCGCTCCGGATCCGAGCGTGCTGGCGAGCTTGGGATCCTCGTTGTGCAACTGCTGTTCCAGTTGCTCGAGCAGGCGCTGCTCGTGCTCCGACAGTGGCATCACTGCCTCCTTGCCCTCGGTCCGACCTGAAGGATCCCCGCGCCCGTGGTCCGGGCCCGTGAGAGAACTCCGACTCCTGGTCTGGAGAACGATTCTCGCACGGATTGTGTTCCCCGATCACTCGGAGATCGAGTGATTTCGCGGATCGGTCCGACGGGTCGCCTCTATCACGCTGCCGAGGTCCGACGGCGCAGCCAGAACGGTGTGTCTGACTCCAGAATAGAGGCCCGCCGAAGCCGATGGAAAGCCGTCTTACGGACCATGGGGATATCGCCGTCGCGAGGCGTCACGACGGCCCGGCGCGGCGAATTCGGCGTCGTCGGCGGGGCGTTCACCGTTCAGACCGGACGGTTGGTCCGGGGCGGTGCCGTTCGTCCGCCGAGCGACCTCCGGGCCGGTGAGCAGCCGAGCCGGGCCCACCGCCGTCGACCCGAACCGGCGGTGCACGTCGTCGAGCGTGCGTTCGGCGCTGCGCCAGTTGTTCTCGCGCCGGTCGATGCTCAGCTGTTCCGCCGCGCCGGTGGCGTCGGTCAGCGACTCCGCCCGCAGGCCGATCAGGCGCACGGGCATCGGCCGGCGCCCGAGGGCCCGCAGCAGCGCGACCGCGACGGCGTGCAGCCGCGCCGCGCTGTCCACGGCCTCGGTCATCGAGTGCGACCGGGTGAGCGTGGTGAAGTCGCTGTACCGCACCTTGATGGACACGGTGCGCGACTGCAACCGGGCCGCGCGCAGCCGCGCCGCGGTGCGGTGGGCCAGACGCAGCAGCTCCGCCTCCAGCCGCGCGTCGTCGGCGACGTCGACGGCGAAGGTCTCCTCGGCCCCGATGCTCTTCTCCACGCGGTTCGGCGTCACCGCGCGGGGGTCGATGCCCCACGCCAGCCGGTGGACGTGCTCCCCGGTGGCGCCGAGCATCCGCCGCATCGTCTCCACCGGGGTGGCGGCCAGCTGCGCCACGGTCGAGATGCCCGCGCGAGCCAGCACCTGGCGGGTCTTCTCCCCCACGCCCCACAGGGCCGTCACCGGCAGCGAGTGCAGGAACGCCACCGTGTGCTCCGCCGGGATCAGCAGCAGCCCGTCGGGCTTGGCCTGGGTGGACGCGATCTTGGCGACGAACTTGGTGCCGGCGATGCCGACCGTCGCCGGCAGGCCGAGCTCGGCGCGGATCCGCTCGCGCAGCAGGCGGGCGATCTGCCACGGCTCCCCGAGCCGGCGCACGGCCCCGCCGACATCGAGGAACGCCTCGTCGACGCTGACCTGTTCCACCAGGTCCGTGACCTCCGCGAACACCGCCATCACCCGTGCGGACATGCGCCGGTACTTCTCCATGGACGGCTCGACGATGCGCACCTGCGGGCACAGCCGCAGCGCCGCGCCCACGGGCATGGCCGAGCGCACCCCGTAGGCGCGCGCCTCGTAGGACGCGGAGAGGACCACCGAGCGCGGCGAGGCATGGCCGACCAGCACCTCCCGGCCACGCAGCGACGGATCGTCGAGCTCCTCCACCGAGACGTAGAAGGCGTCCATGTCCACGTGCAGGATGACGCTGCCGCGCGCGCCGTCCGACGACGCCGCTCTCGCCGGTCCGCCTCCCTGCTCCATCACGTCTCCATGCTAGGAGCCGCCGCCGACGGTTCCGGACCCCCGTCCCCGACGAGCGCCCGCCGACGGGAGCGGGACGAGCGCGACCCTAGACTGGCACGGACCGCAGAGAGGAGTCCGCAGCATGCCCGCACCGGTACGACCGGCTCGCGACGTCCCCGCCGACGGCCGCGCCTTCGTGGCCGCCGTCGACGCCGCCCTGGACGCGTTCCTGCGCGCCGAGGGCGAGAACCTGGCCGGGATCGTCGCGGACGGCCGGCACCTGACCGACGCCATCGCCAGCCTGAGCAGCGGCGGCAAGCGCATGCGGGCGAGTCTGTGCTACTGGGGGTATTCCGCGGTCGCCGAGGCCGCACCGGTCGACGTCGTGCAGGCGGGCCTGGCCCTCGAACTGTTCCAGACGGCGGCGCTGATCCACGACGACGTCATCGACCGGTCCGACACGCGCCGGTCGGTGCCGAGCGTGCACCGTCGCTTCGAGGCCATGCACGCCGAACGCGGCTGGGCCCTGGACGGCGGCCACTTCGGGGTGTCGGCGGCGGTGCTGGCGGGCGACCTGTGCCTGAGTTTCAGTGAGCAGGTCTTCGGTTCCCTCGGACCCGCCGCCGCGAGCGGAACGCGCGCCCGCCTCGTGTTCGACCGGATGCGGATGGAGGTGCTGACCGGCCAGTACCTCGACGTGCTGGAGGAGGTCGCCGGCCCGGACCGGGACCCGGCCGAGGCGGTCGCCCGGGCTCGCACCGTGTCCTCCTACAAGTCGGCGCGCTACTCGGTGGAGCGCCCGCTCGTGCTGGGGGCCGCCCTGGCCGGCGCCGACACCGACCTGGTCCACGCCCTCAGCGCGGCGGGCCTCCCCCTGGGCGAGGCCTTCCAGCTGCGCGACGACGTCCTGGGGGTGTTCGGCGATCCGGCGCTGACGGGCAAACCCGCCGGGGACGATCTGCGCGAGGGCAAGCGCACCGTGCTGATCGGGCTGGCCCGGCAGCACGCGCCGGCCGACGACGTCGCCCACCTCGAGGATCGGCTCGGTCGCCCGGACCTGGACGCGGCCGACGTCGCGCGGCTGCGCGCGATCCTCACCGAGTCGGGGGCGCTGCGCCGCACCGAGGAGCTCATCACCCAGCTGCACGGGCAGGCCCTCGCCGCCATCGAGCACCTGCCCGTGCCCGAGCGGGTGCGGACCGCGCTGACCGACCTCGCCGACCGCGCGGTCAGTCGCCAGGCCTGACCCGGCTGCCGGCAGCGGCCGGCATCCTCACCAGGCGAGCGCCTGCGCCCGCCGCCGGATCTCCGTCTTCCGCCCGGTGCGCAGCGCGTCGATCGGTCGCCCGGGGAGGGACTCGTCCGGCGTGAACAGCCAGCGCAGCGCCTCGTCGTCCCCGAACCCGGCGTCGCGCAGCACGCTGATCGTGCCCCGCAGGCTGTCCACCGGCCCCTCGTCCGTGAGGAAGTCCGTCGGGACACTGCGGACCGGCGGCTGCCCCACGCGGACCGCCAGCAGCGTGCCGTCGTCGATCAGCCGATGCACCTTCGTGACCTGGACACCGAGTCGCTCGGCCACATCGGGCAGCGGCAACCAGTCGCCGACGAGCTCGGCGATGCCTTCCGGCTCGGGGCGTGCAGCGGTGCCGGCGGTCGTGCTTGCGTCATGCGTGTTCACCCGTTCAGCGTGCCACGGACCTGCCTCCGGTGCCATGTCACGACGCGGCCACGCCGACCTCGGATCCGCCCGGCCGGAGGGCCGACGCGCCGATCCGACACGCCGGAGATCACACGGATCAATGCCGGGCAGCGAGACCTGTTTGTGATATCGCGAGTTTCCGGTAGATTCACAGCTGTCTCATTCGCCACACCTTCAACACCGGAACCATCCTCATCACGCCGACTGGGGAGGCACGAGGATGGTTCCGGTTCGGGGGTGCCCCCGATCCACGAGGACGACCATGTCTGCTGCCCACTCTCATGCCGTGCCCGCGGGCGACTCGGACGCGCCCGCGCCGAGCCGTCGTGTTCTCGGAGCCGCCGTCACCGCCGCCACCGTTCCGGCCGTGATGCTCTCCTCGCTCGCCCTGGCCGAGCCCGCCGCCGCCGCACCCACACCGGTGCCGGCGCACACCGTCTCCCACCTGCCACTGGTCGGTTCCCCCGCCGTCCAGGCGCCGACCCGGCTGACCGCTCCGATGCGGTCCGCCCCCGCCCGCTACACGGTCCAGCGGGGCGACAGCGTGTGGGCCATCGCGACCCGCTACGGACTCAATCCCACCTCCGTCCTGGCGCTGAACCGGCTGACCGGAGCCAGCGTCATCCACCCCGGTCAGGTGCTGCGCCTCACCGGCCAGGTCGGCGCTCCTGCCCCGGCCCCGGCGGCTCCCCGCCCCGCCGCCGCCCGCCCGGCCGCCGCCCCGGCGACCGCCGGCACCTACACGGTGCGTTCGGGCGACACCCTCTCGGCCATCGCGGCCCGGCACGGGGTCAGTCTCTCGTCGGTGCTCTCCGCCAACGGCCTGCGGATGTCCTCGATCATCTACCCGGGCCAGCGGCTGCGTCTGACCGGCTCCGCGGCCCCGGCGGCGCCGGCTTCGGCGGCCACGCCGCGTCCCACCCCGGGCACCGCCACCCCGGCGGCCACCGGCGGCCGGTACACCATCCGCAGCGGCGACACCCTCGGGGCAATCGCCGCCCGGCACGGCGTGTCCCTGCAGTCGCTGCTGAACGCCAACCGGATGTCGGTGACGACGGTCATCTACGCCGGCCGCACCCTGGTCATCCCGGGCCGCGGTGCCACCGTCGCCCCGCAGCAGGCGAGTTCGAACGCCGCCCTCGTGCCGAGCACGTTCCTGCACTACACCTACCCGACGACCGTCGTCGCGGACGCCAACCGGAACAAGGCGGCGCTGCTCGCCTCGCAGGTGCCCAGCCCGGCGCAGATGCAGCAGATCGTCGCCAGCACCGCGCGGTCGATGGGGGTCAACCCGGCCCTGGCGATGGCGTTCGCCTACCAGGAATCCGGCTTCTCGGCCACCGCCGTCTCCCCCGCGAACGCCATCGGCGTCATGCAGGTGATCCCGTCCTCGGGACAGTGGGCCTCGCAGCTGGTCGGACGGCCGCTGAACCTGCTCAACCCGTACGACAACGTCACGGCCGGCGTGGCCATCATCCGGGCGCTGGTACGGAGCAGCCCGAACCTCGACCACGCGATCGGCTCCTACTACCAGGGGCAGGGGTCGGTCAGCCAGCACGGCTTCTTCTCCGACACCCGCGCCTACGTCAACAGCGTCAAGGCGCACATGGCGCGGTTCAGCTGAGTCGCCTCCGGCGGGATCGACCCCGCCGACGACGGGCCCCGGTGCGAGTGTTGCGCCGGGGCCCGTCCCCGTCCGCCCCGTAGGATCGACGGGTGCAGCACCGCGTACCCGACCGGCTGGTGGGCCGGGTGATCGACCAGCGCTACGAGATCGTCGAGCGGCTGGCACGCGGGGGCATGTCCACCGTCTACCTCGCCATCGACACGCGGCTGGACCGCGAGGTGGCCGTCAAGGTGATGGCCGAGCACCTGAGCGCCGACCCCGACTTCCTCGACCGGTTCATCCGGGAAGCCCGTTCCGCCGCCCGTCTGAGCCACCCGCACGTCGTCCAGGTGCACGACCGGGGTGCCGAGGACGACGCCGTCTACCTCGTCATGGAGTACGTGCCGGGGCGGACCCTGCGGCAGGTGCTCGACGAGCGGGGACGGCTGACGCCGCGGCATGCGCTCGCCGTGGTCGACCCCGTGATCGACGGCCTGGCCGCCGCGCACGAGGCCGGGCTGATCCACCGTGACGTCAAACCGGAGAACGTGCTGATCCGCCACGACGGGCGGGTCAAGGTCGCGGACTTCGGACTGGTCCGCGCCGTCACCGCGCCGTCCCGGTCCACCACCCTGCTCGGCACCGTCGCCTACATCGCCCCCGAGGTCGTGCTCGGTGAACCGACGGACGCCCGCAGCGACCTCTACTCCGTCGGCGTCCTGCTGTACGAACTGCTCACCGGGCGGCAGCCGTTCACCGGCGCCAGCGCGGTGCAGGTCGCGTACGCGCACGTGAACTCCTCCGTCCCGCCGCCGTCCCGCTTGGTGCCCGGCCTGTCCGCCGAGCTGGACGAACTGGTGCAGTGGTGCGCCGCCACGGACCCGGACAACCGCCCGGTCGACGCGCGGGCACTGCTGGAAGAGCTGCGGCACATCCAGAGCGCGCTCTCGGACGACGACCTCGACAGCGCCGGGCCCGGGGCCGTCGGCGCCGACGTCCCCGCGGTCGGCTCCCCCGCTCGCCCACCGGTGCACGAGCCCGACGACGAGCCCGGACCGGAGGCGGACGGCACGGGGGCCACCGGGCTCCTGGGTGCGAGCCCCGCACTCGCCGCGGCCGCGGCGCGGGACACCGAGCGCACCGCGCTGCCCGTCCGGCCCGGCCGGCCCCCGCGGTCCGTCGCGGTCGACGACACCGTCGCCCTCGATGACGTCACGGTCGACGACACGGAGACGATCGGGAACAGCACCCGGGTGATCGCCCCGGTCGCCGCCACCACGACCCTGCCGGGTCCGCCCGCCCCTTCCAGGGGCGCGGCCGGCAGCGACACCGACTCCCCCGCGCCGACGACCGTCCTGCCCGTCCGCCACGCGGACGACCAGGATCACGGCGAGGACGACGGCCGGCACCTCGGCGAGGACACCGGTGAGGACACCCGCGCGGTGCCGGTGGTCCGGGACGCGACCGCCGCGCACGGCCGGCTCGACTCCGGGCGACCGGCGCCGGTTCGCTCCTCCGGCCGCGCCCGCTCACCCGGCCGACCGGGACGCGGCGCCAGCGCCACCGTCTCGCTGCACCGCGGCCACCCGCGCCGGCGCGGCGTACTGCTCGTGATCCTCGCCCTGCTGGTGGCCCTCGTCGCCGGCCTGCTCGCCTGGTTCTTCGGCTACGGCCCCGGGGTCGCGGTCGCGGTGCCGGACGTGCGGACCAGCACCGTCACCGCCGCGCAGCGGTCGTTGGCGCAACTGGGCCTGGACGGCACCGTCCGCCGCGTCAACGACGAGGTCGCGGCCGCCGGTACCGTGATCGACACCGATCCCGCCGCGGCCACCTCCGTGCGCCGGTTCCAACCGGTGACCCTCTACGTGTCGGCCGGCCCGCGGCTGTACGCGGTCCCGGGCCTCACCGGCCGGACCGCCGCGGAGGCGCGAGCGGAGCTGGCCGCGGTGCGGCTCGGCGTGGGCACCGTCAGCGGCACCTGGAGCGAGACGGTCGCCACCGGCCGGGTGATCAGCCAGTCACCGGTCGCCGGCAGTCAACGGCGCGGCGGCACGGGGGTGGACCTCGTCCTCTCCCGGGGCCGCCAGCCCGTCGCCGTGCCGGACGTCACCGGCGCCACCGAGCAGCAGGCCCGTCAGCGGCTGACCGACGCGGGCCTGACGGTCGCCGTCGCGCCGGCCCGCGTCTTCAGCAGCACGGTGCCGGACGGCGCGGTCACCGCGCAGGCGCCCGCCGGCGGTCAGACACCGCGGGGATCGACGATCAACCTGACGCTGTCGAAGGGTCCCCGCATGGTCGAGGTGCCCGCCGTCGTGGGTCAGCAGGTCGATCGGGCACGCCGCCAGCTCGAGCAGGCCGGGTTCCGGGTCCAGCTGCGCGAGGTGCTCGGCGGGTTCTTCGGGACCGTGCGGGCGCAGGACCCCCGCGAGGGCACCGCGCCGGAGGGCTCGACGATCGTCCTCACCGTCGTCTGACCCGGTCCGGACCGGGCGTGCACCGCCCGGTCCGCACGGGAGTCCGGGACCGGCTCAGTGCCCGGCGAGGGACTCCGCCGCCAGGAAGGCGAGCTCGAGCGACTGCTGGTGGTTCAGCCTCGGGTCGCACACGGACTCGTACCGGGTGAGGAAGGCCTCCTGGTCGATCCGGTCCGAGCCGCCCAGGCATTCGGCGACGTCGTCACCGGTCATCTCCACGTGCATGCCGCCGGGCACGGTGCCGAGCTCCCGGTGAACCTCGAAGAAGCCGCGGACCTCGTCCACGACGTCGTCGAAGTTGCGGGTCTTGTACCCGTTGGGGGACGTCACGGTGTTGCCGTGCATCGGGTCGGTGATCCACAGCACCGTCGCCCCGCTGTCGGTGACCGTGCGCACCAGATCGGGCAGCTTGTCGCGGATGACACCGGCGCCCATCCGGGTGATGAAGGTCAGACGGCCGGGCTCGCGCTCGGGGTCGAGCTTGTCGATCAGGCCGAGGACGTCGTCGCCGTCGGTGCCGGGACCGAGCTTGACGCCGATCGGGTTGCGCACCCGGGACAGGAAGTCCACGTGGGCGCCGTCCAGGTCGCGGGTGCGCTCGCCGATCCACAGGAAGTGCGCGGACGTGTCGTAGGGCAGCCGACTGCGGGAGTCGATCCGGGTGAGCACCCGCTCGTACTCGAGCACGAGCGCCTCGTGACTGGCGAAGAACTCGACCCCGCGCAGGGCGTCGAAGTCCGCGCCGCACGCCGCCATGAACTTCAGGGCGCGGTCGATCTGCGCCACCGTCGACTCGTAGCGCACGTGCGCCGGGTGCGCGGCGAAGCCGCGGTTCCAGTCGTGCACGGCGCGCAGGTCCGCGAACCCGCCCTGCGTGAACGCACGCACGAGGTTCAGCGTGGACGCGGCATTGTGGTAGGCCCGCACCAGGCGGTTCGGGTCATGGCGCCGGGACTCCTCCGTGAAGTCGTACCCGTTGACCATGTCACCGCGGTAGGCGGGCAGCGTCACGCCGTTGCGGGTCTCCTCGTTGGAGGAGCGCGGCTTGGCGAACTGTCCCGCCATCCGGCCCATCTTCACCACCGGCAGCGACGCGCCGTAGGTCAGCACGACGGCCATCTGCAGGATGGTGCGCACCCGCGCGCTGATCCGGTCCGCGGTGGCGCCGTCGAAGGTCTCGGCGCAGTCGCCGCCCTGCAGGACGAAAGCGTCGCCCCGGGCGGCGGCGGCCAGACGGCCGCGCAGCTTGTCCACCTCGCCGGCGAAGACGAGCGGCGGCGCGGAGGACAGCTCGGTCAGGGCGGCGTCCAGCTGCGGATCGTCCTGCCAGCCCGGCTGCTGCGAGATCGGCAGCGAGCGCCACGTGTCCAGGCCCGGATACACGGCGGCGCCCTCCTGGGTGCCGGTCGCGGGGATCATACGGGAACTGGGGGTGGCAGCGTCAAGACTCACCCGTCCAGCGTACCGGCGGCGCGAGCGGGCGCGGAAACCGTGTCCGGGCGCGACGCGGCGCCGAACCGCGCGACGCGGTCAGTCCCGCGGCGCCGGGTCCTCGCCGGCGTGCCCGGACCGCTTCTGCGCCGACTGCGCCTTGACCGTCGCCGCGTACACGTCGGGCACGTACTCCTGGCCGGAGAGCCGGGCCAGGGTCTGCATGATCTCGTCGGTGACGGTGCGCAGCACCGCCCGGTCCTCGTGCTGGCCGTGGTAGCGGCTGAAGTCCAGCGCCGGGCCGATGATGATGCCGACGCGACGCACGTGCGGGATGATCCGGCCGATCGGCTGCACCTTGTCGGTCCCGATCATGGCCACCGGGACCACCGGCACCCCGGCCTGCAGCGCAAGGGTGGCGACGCCGACCTTGCCGCGATACATCCGGCCGTCGGGGCTGCGGGTGCCCTCGGGGTAGATGCCGAGCAGCTTCCCCTCGCGCAGCACCTCGGCGCCGGCCGTCAGGGAGAGGGCCGACGCCGCCCCGCCGGAACGGTCCATCGGGATCTGGTTGATCAGCCGGAAGAAGAGCGCGGTGGCCCACCCCTTCGGGCCGGTGCCCGTGAAGTACTCCTGTTTCGCCAGGAACGCGACCGGGCGCGGGACGACCACCGGCAGGAACACCGAGTCGGAGAACGAGAGGTGATTGCTGGCCAGGATGGCGCCACCCGGGGCGGGGACATGGCGCAGGCCGCTCACCCACGGCCGAAAGATCAGTACGAGCAGGGGCCCGACGACGAGGTGCTTCATGAACCAGTAGAACAACGACGGCCCTTCCGCTCCGGTGACGCCCTCACCCTACCGGCGGGAGTCGGCGTCCGGCGGGATGTCGTCGCCCGGGCCGCCCCGGGCCCGCACTGGCACGATTTCCGGAGTGGCACGATAGGGGCATGCAGGCCACCACGGACTTCCTCGCGTTCTCCCGGGCCGGATCCGGGGCACGCGCGAGCACCGGCGTCGTCGTCAGTCACGGGTTCACCGGCTCGCCGACCTCGGTGCTGCCGTGGGCGCGCCATCTCGCGGATGCCGGGTTCGCGGTGCGCGTGCCGCTGCTCGAGGGGCACGGCACGAGCTGGCAGCAGCTGAACCGGACCAGCTGGCAGCAGTGGTACGGCAGCCTGGTGACCGCGTACCACGACCTCGCCGACCAGGTGGAGCATGTCGCGGTGGCGGGCCTGTCGATGGGCGGCACCCTGGCCCTGCGGCTGGCGGCCCAGTACCCGGTCGCCGGGGCCACGCTGGTCAATCCGGCGATGACGTTCGCCTCCCCGGCCGCCCGGTGGGTCGGCGCCCTCAAGTACGTGCGCCGGTCCCTGCCCGCGATCGGCAGCGACATCAAGGCCCCCGGGGTGGACGAGGAGGCGTATCCCCGCACGCCGCTGGCCGCCACTCACGAGCTGGCGCGGCTCTTCGCCGCCACCCTGCCGCTGCTGCCCGCGGTCGCGTGCCCCGTGCAGATCTTCCGGTCGACGGAGGACGCGGTCGTGCCGGACAGCAGCCTGACCGCCATCACCGATGGTCTCCCGATGCCCCCGGAGGTGGTCCCGCTGGCGAACAGTTACCACGTGGCGACCCTCGACAACGACGCTCCGCGGATCCTGGACGCCTCGGTCCGCTTCCTCGACGCCTGTGTGCGCCCCGGTGGCCGGCCGGACGGTCCGACCGGACGATGAGCGATCCCCGGGCGGTGGATCCGCCCCACTCCGACGACGAGGCGGCCTGGCAGGACCTGGTGCGCCGGTTCCACGAGTCCTCCCCGGGCGAGGGGGGCCCGGCCGGCACGCCTCCGAGCGGCGATCCCGCGGCCGAGGCGGATTCGCCCGGCGCGGCCTCCCCCGGCGTCCGTCCCAGCGCCGGCACCGGGGCCCGTCCCGGCCCGCGGGACCACGTCGTCGACGAGCCCGAGGACGACTTCGAACCGCCCGAGCCCCCGCCGCTGAGCTCCGCCGAGCCGGCCCTGGCGCTGGCCTGGACGGGCGTCGTCGTCTCGCTCGGCCTCGCGCTGGTGATCACCGTGTTCGTCCGGTCCGCGCCGAGCCTGCTCGGCTGGACGCTGGCCGGGGTCTTCCTCGTCAGTGCCGGTTACCTGGCGTCCCGGCTGCCCCGCGAACGGCACGACGACGACGACGGCGCCCAGGTCTGAGTCGCCTGCAGGGGGGGCACGACGCCGCCCGGCGCGTCAGCGGCGGCTGCGGGCGCTGACCCGGGCCAGGTCGGCCGCGCCGATCAGGCCGGCGTCGGCGCCCAGCGCGGCGGCGACGACGGGGGCGACCGGTCGGAAACCGCGCCCGGTCAGGTGCCGGGCGAACGCGCGCCGGGCCGGGGCCAGCAGCAGCTCACCCGCGGCGCTCAGCCCACCGCCGATGACGAACCGGCCCGGGTCCAGGGCGGCGGCGAGGTTCGCCAACCCGATGCCGAGCCACTGCCCCATGTCCTCGAGCAGCTCCCTGCTGGCCGGGTCCCCGTCGACGGCGAGACCGGTGACCAGCGCGCCGGTGATCGCGCCCGGATCGCCGCCGGCGGCGGCCAGCAGCCGGTGCGCGACCGGCGACGCGGCGGCAGCCAGGCCGCGCGCCCCCCGGCCCAGCGCGTTGCCCGAGGCGTACTGCTCCCAGCAGCCGCGGTTGCCGCACTCGCAGCGGTGCCCGTCCGGCACGAGGATCTGATGCCCGAACTCCCCCGCCAGTCCGTGCTCACCGCGTTCGAGCTGCCCGTCGCGCACCAGTGATCCGCCGATGCCGGTGCCGAGGGTGATGCACGCCAACCGCGACACCCGGCGCCCGGCACCGAACCGGTACTCCGCCCAGCCGGCGGCATCGGCGTCGTTGACCACGACGATGCGCCGGCCCAACCGGGCTTCCAGGGTGGCCCGCAGCGGCTCGTTGCGCCACGCCAGGTGCGGGCTGAACAGCACCGTCGACCCGCTCAGATCCATCCACCCGGCCGCACCGATGCCGACCGACAGGAGGCGGTGCTCGGCCGAGAACTCCCGCACCAGGTCCACGATCGTCTCCTCGACGGCCGTCGCGTCGGTGGCCGGCGTCGCCCGCTGCGCCCGCGCGACGACGACGCCGTCCGCGTTGACCACCCCCGCGGCCACCTTCGTGCCGCCGATGTCCACGCCGAGGGAGAGCGACCGCCGGGCCAGCCGGCTCGGCAGGCGGCGCGACGCGCGGCCCGGCAGGCGTCCCGGCGGCGGCTCCCGATGGGCGTGACGGGCCGCCGGCCAGGCACGGAGTCCGACCGGGCGAGCGCGACCGTCGCCGGCCGCGGCGGGCGCCGGGGCGGCCGGCGAGGGCGACGGGTGCTCCATGGCCGTCAGTGTAGGTCCGGGACCTCGCGGGGCCGCGATCGACCGGGGTGGCGGCCGCGCTTGCGCGGTCGGGCGGTCGCGCGGCTAGAGTTACCCGTTAGTAACTTCGGTCCCGGTGCCCGGCGCCGGCCGATATGCTGACCGAGAAGCAGACGGCGGCGACCGATCGCCCGACCGTCCGTGTGCTGCACACGATGTCGAAGGAGCTCTCGTGCGCGAAGCCGTCGTCCCGGCCCTGGTCGAGGTTGATCCGGACCTGAACATCACCGATCTGCTGCTGCGGCAGACCGCCAAGCCGAACGACCCGGCCCTGTTCGCGCGGCGCGGTGCCGGCGACGACTGGGAGGACGTGCCCGCCTCCCGCTTCCTCGCCGAGGTCACGGCCATCGCGCGCGGCCTCATCGCCGGCGGCATCCGACGCGGCGACCGGGTGGGCATCATGGCCTCGACCAGCTACCAGTGGTCGCTCGTCGACTTCGCGATCTGGTTCGCCGGGGCGGTGTCCGTGCCCGTGTACGAGACCTCCGCGCCGAGCCAGGTGGCGTGGAACCTCAGCGACTCCGGGGCGAGCGCCGTGTTCGTCGAGTCGGAGCGGCATCGGCAGACGGTCGAGCGGGCACGCGAGCTCGAGGATCTGTCCGATGTCCACGCGATCTGGACCATGGACGACGCCGGGTTGGCGCCGCTGATCGCGTCCGGTCGCGACGTGGCCGACGCCACCGTGGAGGAGCGACGCAGCGCGGCGGGACTGGCGGACACCGCGACCATCATCTACACCTCCGGCACCACCGGGCGCCCGAAGGGCGTCGCGCTGACGCACGGCAACTTCGTGCGGCTGTCCGACAACGCGGCCGCCGCCATCGCCGCGGTGGCGCACGAGGGCGCCCGCACCATCATGTTCCTGCCCCTGGCGCACGTGTTCGCCCGGTTCATCGCCGTGCTCGCCGTCTCCGCCGGCTGCGTCGTCGCGCACACCCCGGACGTGAAGAACCTGCTGCGGGATCTGCAGGGCTTCCGCCCCGACTTCATCCTCGTGGTGCCGCGCGTGTTCGAGAAGGTCTACAACGCCTCGAAGCTGAAGGCCGAGGACGGCGGGCGCGGCAGGATCTTCGCCGCGGCCGAGCACGTGGCGATCGACTGGTCGCGGGCCCGTCAGGCCGGTTCGGTGCCGCTGGGGCTGCGGCTCCGGCACGCCGTGTTCGACCGGCTCGTCTACGGCAAGCTGCGCGCCGCGATGGGTGGCCGGGTCCGCTTCGCCGTCTCCGGCGGCGGCCCGCTCGGCGAGCGCCTCGGCCACTTCTTCGACGGCGTCGGCGTGACCGTGCTCGAGGGCTACGGTCTGACCGAGACGACGGCGCCGCTCTCGGTGAACACCCCGGAGAAGATCAAGATCGGCAGCGTGGGGCCGGCCCTGCCGGGCAACGGCATCCGCATCGCCGAGGACGGCGAGGTGCTGGCCTCCGGCATCTGCGTGACCCCCGGCTACTGGCAGCGGGACGACCTGAACGCCGAGGCCTTCTCCGACGGCTGGTTCCACACCGGTGACCTCGGTGAGCTCGACGACGACGGCTACCTGCGGATCACCGGCCGCAAGAAGGAGATCATCGTGACCTCCGGCGGCAAGAACGTGGCGCCGAGCGGGCTCGAGGACGCCATTCGCGCCGACACCCTGATCTCGCAGTGCATCGTCGTCGGCGATCACCGGCCCTTCATCAGCGCCCTGGTCACGCTCGACGAGGAGGCGCTGCCCGGGTGGCTGGCGCGCCACCAGCTCCCGGAGATGCCGGTGGCCGAGGCGGCCGGCAACGACGCCGTCATCGCCCGCGTCCAGGAACTCGTCGACGCCGCCAACGAACGGGTGTCCCGGGCGGAGTCCATCCGCGCGTTCCGGATCGTGCCGACCGACTTCACGGAGGCCACCGGTCACCTGACCCCGTCACTGAAGCTGCGGCGGGCCCGGGTGGTGGCCGACTTCGAGGACGTGATCGAGGAGATCTACGCCGCGAAACAGCGGTGACCCCACCCACCACCACGCCACCACGCCACCACCACCGCGACCACGCCACCACGCGCCAGGTCGTCAATAGATGCTGCATCCGGGCCCCGCAAGGGGCAGGATGCAGCATCTATTGACGACCTGGCGCTGTCCGGCCCGGGGGGGCCGGGGGGAGCTACCCGCCGGTACCGAGGCCGAGGAGTGCGTTCTCGACCACCTCGGTCAGCGCCGGGTGGATCCAGTACTGGCCCCGGGCCATCCGGTGGGCGGGCAGGTCGGTGTGCATCGCCTGGATCAGCGGCTGGATGAGCATCGACGCCTCGTGGCCCATCAGGTGCGCGCCGAGGAGCCGGCCGGTGCCGCGCTCGGCGATCAGCTTGACGATGCCGGTCGTGTCCTCCATCGCCCACCCGTAGGCGGTGCTGCCGTAGTCCTGGACGACGACGGCGAGCTCCTCCCCCACGGCCGCGCAGTGCTCGCGGGCCTGCGCCTCGGTCATCCCCACCTGCGCGAGCTGCGGGTGGGTGAACACGGCGGACGGGACGAACCGGTGATCGCTGGCCAGCAGCGGCCCGGTGGCGGTGAGGTTGTGCGCGACGACGCGTGCCTCGTGGTTGGCGACGTGCTTGAGCTGGTGCTCGGAGCTGACGTCGCCCAGGGCCCAGACGCCGGGGACGGGCCGGCCGCCGGCGAGCACCCGCTGGTACGCGTCCACCGCCAGTCGGCCGTCCGGGTGCAGGTCCAGGCCCGCGGCGGCGGCGTCCAGCCGGTCGGTGTTGGGGATGCGGCCGGCGGCGATCAGCACGAGATCGGCCTCCACCGGGCCGGCGTCGTTCCCGTCGGTGTCCATCAGCCCCACCCGGACGGGGCCGGTGCCGGGCCGGTCCTCGTCGGCGGGGGCGATCCCGGTGATCTCGGTGCTCAACCGCACGTCCCACTGCCCGCGGGCGGCGGCGGTGAACCGCTCGGCGACGGTCGCGTCCAGGTGTGTGAGCAGCGCCGTCCCCCGCACCACCTGGGTGACCTCCACGCCGATCTGGCCGAAGATGGCCGCGAACTCGGCGGCGACGTACCCGCCGCCGACGATGACGAGCCGCCGCGGCGCCTCGGGGATGCGCATGATGGTGTCCGAGGTGTGCACCTGGGGCAGGCCCGCGCCGGGCACGGGCAGCTCGCGCGGCCGGGAGCCGGCGGCGATCACCAGCTGGTCGGTGGTGATCGCCCGGCCGGAGTCGGTGACGAGCGCCCGCGGTCCCGTCAGCCGGGCGTGCTCGGCGTAGAGGGTGACGTTCTCCTGCGTGACGTCACGGTAGGCCCGGCCGTCGGCGGAGATGGCGTCGATCCGGCCGAAGATGCGGTCGCGGATCGCCTGCCAGTGGACGGCGTCGCGGGTCAGGTCGACGCCGAGCCGTGCCGCCTCCGCCGGGACGGCGGCCAGCCCGGCCGGGTAGACGAACATCTTGGTCGGGATGCAGCCGACGTTCAGGCAGGTCCCGCCGAAGGTGCCGCCCTCGACGATGCCGACCGACCGGCCGTCCCACTCCGGCCCGAGGATGCTGTTCCCCGAGCCGGAGCCGACGATCACGAGGTCGTGATGGGCGCTCATCCGCGCCCGCTCACCCGACCACGACGATCAGGTCCCCGCCCTGCACCTGGGCGACGCCCTGCAGCGCGACCCGCGAGACGGTGCCGCCCGTCGGGCTCGTGATCGCGGCCTCCATCTTCATCGCCTCGATGGTGGCGACGGTGCCGCCGGGGGCCACGGTGTCACCCTCGTTCACGGTCACGGTGACCGCGCCGGCGAAGGGGGCGGCGACGTGGCCCGGGTTGGCCGGGTCGGCCTTCTCCGCCTCCTTGACGTTCGTCTCGATGGTCCGGTCCCGGACCGTGACGGGACGGCCCTGCCCGTTGAGCGTGCACATGACGGTGCGCATGCCCCGCTCGTCGGGCTCGCCCACCGCGTCCAGGGTGGCGATCAGCCGGACGCCGCGCTCGAGCGGGATGACGTGCTCGGTGCCGCTGCGCAGCCCGTACAGGTAGTCCCGCGTGTCGAGCACCGACACGTCGCCGTAGAGCTCGCGCGTGCGGGCGAAGTCGTCCGTGGGCCCGGGGAACAGCAGCCGGTTCAGCGTCGACCGGCGGCCGGCCGAGTCCCCGGCCAGGGCAGCCCGGTCCTCGGCGCTGATGTCCTCGGTCCGCGGCTTGACGGTGCGGCCCTGCAGCGCCTTGGTCCGGAACGGCTCCGGCCAGCCGCCCGGGGGGTCGCCCAGTTCGCCGGAGAGGAACTGGATCACCGAGTCCGGGATGTCGAACTTCTGCGGGTCGGCCTCGAACTCCTTCGGGTCCACCCCCTGCCCCACCAGCTGCAGGGCGAGGTCGCCGACCACCTTCGAGGACGGCGTGACCTTGACCAGCCGGCCGAGGATGCGGTTGGCCTCGGTGTACATGTCCTCAATGGCCTCGAACTTCTCCCCCAGGCCCAGCGCGATGGCCTGCTGCCGCAGGTTGGAGAGCTGGCCGCCGGGGATCTCGTGCCGGTACACGCGGCCGGTGGGCCCGGGCAGGCCGGACTCGAACGGGGCGTACACCCGGCGCACCGCCTCCCAGTAGGGCTCGAGGGCGCTGACGTTCTCCAGGTTCAGCCCGGTGTCCCGCTCGGTGTGGGCCAGCGCGGCGACCAGTGCGGACGCCGAGACCTGGCTGGTGGTCCCGGACATCGAGGCGGCGGCGACGTCGACCGCGTCGACCCCGGCGTCGACCGCGGCCATCAGGGTGGCCAGCTGCCCACCGGCGGTGTCGTGGGTGTGCAGGTGGACGGGCAGGTCGAACCGCTCGCGCAGGGCGCCGACCAGTGTCGCGGCGGCCGCCGGCCGGAGCAGGCCGGCCATGTCCTTGATCGCGAGGATGTGCGCGCCGGCGTCGACGATCCGCTGCGCCAGGTCCAAGTAGTAGTCCAGCGTGTACAGCGTCTCGTTCGGGTCCAGCAGGTCCGCCGTGTAGCACAGGGCCACCTCGGCGACGGCGGTGCCGGTCCTGCGGACCGCGGCGATGGCCGGCTCCATCTGACTGACGTCGTTGAGCGCGTCGAAGATCCGGAAGATGTCGATCCCGGTCTCGGCGGCCTCGGCCACGAACGCGTCGGTGACCTCGACCGGGTAGGGCGTGTACCCGACGGTGTTCCGGCCGCGCAGCAGCATCTGGAGGCAGATGTTCGGGATCGCCTGCCGCAGCTTGGCCAGCCGTTCCCAGGGGTCCTCGCCGAGGAACCGGAGGGCGACGTCGTAGGTGGCCCCGCCCCACGCCTCGATCGAGAGCAGGGTCGGGGTGAGCACCGAGACGGCCGGCCCGGCCGCGACGAGGTCACGGGTGCGCACCCGGGTGGCCAGCAGGGACTGGTGGGCGTCCCGGAAGGTCGTGTCCGTCACCGCGACGGCCCGCTGCGCGCGCAGGTCCGCGGCGAAGCCCTCCGGCCCGAGCTCGAGCAGGCGCTGCCGGGAGCCCGACGTCGGGATCGTCGGCAGCGCGGTGGAGGTGCGGGACTCGCCGGGCGGGTCCACCGGCAGCTTGAGCGCCGGGTCGGCATGCACCGGGTTCTCGCCGTTCGGCTTGTTGACCGTCACGTCCGCGAGCCAGGTCAGCAGGCGGGTGCCCCGGTCGGCGGAGCCGCGGGCCTGGAGCAGCTCGGGCCGATCGTCGATGAAGGACGTGGCGACGTTGCCGGCGACGAACTCCGGGTCGTCGAGCACCGCCTGCAGGAAGGGGATGTTGGTGGAGACGCCCCGGATGCGGAACTCGGCGAGCGCCCGCCGCGCGCGGGCGATGGCGATCGGGTAGGTGCGGCCGCGGCAGGTGAGCTTGACCAGCATCGAGTCGAAGTGGGGACTGATCTCGGCCCCGGAGTAGATGGTGCCGCCGTCGAGCCGGACGCCGGCGCCGCCCGCGGACCGGTACCCGGTGATCCGCCCGACATCGGGCCGGAAGCCGTTGGCCGGGTCCTCGGTGGTGATCCGGCACTGCAGGGCCGCGCCCCGGATCCGGACGGCGTCCTGACTCAGCCCGAGGTCGGCCAGGGACTCCCCCGCCGCGATCCGCAGCTGCGACTGGACGAGGTCGACGTCGGTGATCTCCTCGGTGACCGTGTGCTCGACCTGGATGCGCGGGTTCATCTCGATGAACACATGCTGCCCGGCGCGCTCCCCGACGGTGTCGACGAGGAACTCGACGGTACCCGCGTTCTGGTAGTTCAGGGCCTTGGCGAAGGCGACGGCGTCCCGGTACAGGGCCTGCCGGATGTCCTCGTCCAGGTTCGGGGCCGGCGCGATCTCGATGACCTTCTGGTGCCGCCGCTGCAGCGAGCAGTCCCGCTCGAACAGGTGCATGACGTTGCCCTGGCCGTCCGCGAGGATCTGCACCTCGATGTGCCGGGGCCGCAGCACCGCCTGCTCGAGGAAGACGGTCGGATCGCCGAACGCGCTGTCCGCCTCCCGCATGGCGGCGTTGAGGGCCTCCGGGAGGGCGTCGCGGGTGTCGACCCGGCGCATGCCCCGCCCGCCGCCACCGGCCACGGCCTTGACGAAGATGGGGAAGCCGATGGTGTCGGCGGCGGCGATCAGCTCGTCGGGATCGGCGCTGGGCTCGCTGGACGCCAGGGTCGGGATGCCCGCCTCCTTGGCCGCCTTGAGCGCGGCGACCTTGTTGCCGGCCAGCTCGAGCACCTCGGCCGGCGGGCCGACGAAGGTGATGCCGGCGTCGGCGGCGGCGCGCGCGAGGTCCGGGTTCTCGGAGAGGAAGCCGTAGCCGGGGTAGATCGCGTCCGCGCCGGCCTCCTGGGCCACGCGGATGATCTCGGCGACGTCGAGGTAGGCGCGGACCGGGTGGCCCTCCTCCCCGATCAGGTAGGCCTCGTCGGCCTTCTGCCGGTGGATCGAGTTCCGGTCCTCGTAGGGGAAGACCGCCACGGTCTTCGCTCCCGACTCGTAACCGGCGCGGAACGCCCGGATCGCGATCTCGCCGCGGTTGGCCACCAGGATCTTCGAGAACATGAGGGTGCGCTCCTCTGCGTCGTCGCACGCGTCATCGCGCGCCCGGGTCAGGTGTGTTCATACCTTAGCCGCCGGGACCGATGTCGCGAGGTGTGCCCCGTCACACCGGGCACGGCCCGTCCTGCCGCCCCCTCCTGACCTATGATGAGATGCGGTGCGCACCGTCCTGCGCGGCCCCGGCACCGCCGGCCAGGGAGTAGGAAGCGGAGTCACGCGTGCACGTCGTCAGCATCACCAGTCTCAAGGGCGGCGTGGGGAAGACGACGGTCACCCTCGGCCTGGCGTCCGCGGCGCTGCACGCGGGCCTGCGGGTGCTGGTGGTGGACCTGGACCCGCACGCGGACGCGACGACGGCGCTGGCCGTGCGCCGCGGGCGCGGTGTCGACGCCGGGCACCTGCTGCGCAACGCCCGCCGGCAGCGGCTCGCCGACGCGATCGCCCCGAGCGCCTGGAGCCGGGTGGAGCGCACCCGCGTGCCCGGGACCGCCGGCAGGCTCGACGTCGTGCCGGGCTCGGCCTACAGCGGCATCTTCGACCGGCCCGACCTCGGCCGCCGGGACCTGACGCGGCTGCATCGCCTGCTCACCCGTGACGACGAGACCACGGCCGCCCACGACCTCGTCCTGATCGACTGCCCGCCGTCGCTGAACGGTCTGACCCGGATCGCCTGGACCGCCAGTTCCGGGGTGCTGCTGGTCGCCGAGCCCGCCCTGTTCTCGGTCGCGGGCACCGAGCGGACCCTGCGGGCGCTCGACCTGTTCCGGCACGAGTACGCCCCGGGCCTGCGCACCGCCGGCATCGTCGCCAACCGGGTGCGGCAGGACTCCCCCGAACAGGTGTTCCGGCTGCGGGAGATGGAGCGCATGTTCGCCTCGCTGCTGCTTCGCCCGGCGCTGGTCGACCGGCCCGTGCTGCAGCAGATCCAGGGTGCCGCCCACGCGGTGCACCACTGGCCCGGGGCCGACGCGGTCGCCGCGGCGCGGGACTTCGACGCCGTGCTGGCCGGCCTGGGTCATCTGGTCGAGGACACCGGGCCCGCGCCGGCCCTGCAGCCCACCGCCTGACACCAGGAGCCCGGAACGCGAGAACGGCCGGCCCGCTGGGGACCGGCCGTGGAAACGGGAGGCGGCCCGGGTGACCCGGGCCGGACGATCAGGAGATGCGGCGGGCGTTGCGACGCCGGCTGAGCTCGTCGTCGGGGAAGTCCTGCTGGTCCGCGTGCTCGGAGGGGAGCTCGGCCAGGCTGCCCTCGACCTCGCGCCAGACCCGGCCGACGGCGATCCCGAAGACGCCCTGCCCACCCTGGACCAGGTCGATGACCTCGTCGGCGGACGTGCACTCGTAGACGCTGGCCCCGTCGCTCATCAGGGTGATCTGGGCCAGGTCCTCGACCCCGCGCTGACGCAGGTGCTCGACGGCGGTGCGGATCTGCTGGAGGGAGACGCCGGTGTCGAGCAGCCGCTTGACCACCTTCAGGACGAGGATGTCGCGGAAGCTGTAGAGCCGCTGGGATCCGGACCCGGAGGCCGAGCGCACGGCGGGTTCGACGAGGCCGGTGCGGGCCCAGTAGTCCAGCTGCCGGTACGTGATGCCGGCGGCCTTGCAGGCGGTCGGGCCGCGGTAGCCGGCGTCCTCGTCCAGGACCGGCAGGTCCTCGGTGAACAACAACCCCTGAGCACCTTCGGCGGGCTGGGCATCGTGAGCGGCGCGGCGGAGTTCGCCGGTTTCACCTTTCGGACTCACGTGGACCCTCCTTCATCAGTAGCTCCACTGGGGGGAAGCGGGCACCGCCCAAGTCTACCAAGCGGGGTCACGGCACGTCGGGTCGAGGAGTGAACCGTCGATCCGATCCGGCCGGGAACCGCAGCGCGAGAGGCTGGAACGGACCCGAAGGAGCTGTCTAGGAACGACGTTAGAGCCCCGGGTGCAGCGGGTCAAAGACCCGGGCCCGGACGGTGCGGCGTGTCGCGATCCCCGACGGAGCCGTCGGCGGGCGGCCGGTCAGCTCTCGAAGTCCTCCGGTTCGACGTCGTCGAGGAACTGCCGGAACCGGCGCAACTCGCTCTCGGCGTTCTCGTCGTCGCCGCGCCCACTGCCGCCCTCGTCGTCCTCGGTGACCTCCCCGGCCTCGGTGATCTGCACGCCGGCGTCGTCGAGCACCTCGGGGGCGCACAGGATGGGGCAGTCCACCCGGATCGCCAGGGCGATGGCGTCCGAGGCACGGGAGGAGACCGTCGCGCCGGAACCGAAGACCAGCTGCGCGTAGAACACGGCATCCCGGACGGCGAGGATGTGCACCTGCGTCAGCTCGGCGCCCAGCGCTTCGATCACGGAGATCATCAGGTCATGGGTCATCGGCCGGGGCGGGACGATGCCCTGCTGGGCCAGCGCGATGGCACTGGCCTCGGGTGCGCCGATCCAGATCGGCAGGTGCCGCTCGCCGCGGGCCTCCTTCAGGAGCACCAGCGGTTGGTTGGCCGGCAGCTCGATCCGGACGCCCAGCACCTCCATGGCGATCATCGCGGGACCAGCCCCCTCACCGGTTCACTCGTCCAGCCGGTCGATCCGGCCGTTGACCAGGGCGCGGTGCAGACTCAGGCAGGCCTCGCTCAGTTCGCGGGCGGCCTCGGCCGCCCGGGCCCGGGAGGCGGTGTCGCGACGGGAGGCCAGCGGGGAGATGGCCTGTTCGACGAGGCTGAGTTCGCGGTCCGCGGCCACGCGGAACGCTCGCAGGTGCCGGGGCTCGATCCCGTGCGCCTGCAGCTGGACGCAGGAGCGCACTGCCGCGAGGTCGTGCTCGTTGTAGTACCCGTCCACCGGGCTGATCAACCCGAAGCTGACCAGCTTCTGCAGCAGCTCGCTGGGCGCCTGGGCCTGCCGGCGCAGCTCGAGGGCCGAGAGGCGACGGCCACGGGCCGACAGGTCGTCGGCCAGCTGCGGGGAGACCATCCGGGGACTGACCGCCGCGGCCGGCAGGTTCTCCGGCCGTTCTCCGCGATCGATGGCCTCGCAGTACTCCTTGATCACCTTCAGCGGCAGGTACCGGTCCCGCTGCAGGGCCAGGATGAAGCGCAGTCGCTCGATGTCCGCGTGCGTGTACTTGCGGTACCCGGCCGGGGTCCGCTGGGGGGCGATCAGGCCCTTCTCCTCCAGGAACCTGACCTTGGACGCGGTCACCGACTCGAAGTCGTGGCGCAGCCGGGACAGCACCTCACCGATGGTGAAGACGCGACCGGAGCCACCCGCGGCCGCGGGGACCGGTGTGCGCCGGGACGCCGGATCGGGACCGGGCACGCTCAGGCCCGGCCCGGTTCGGCGGCGGAGGGACCGGAGCCGGCCCCCGGGGCACCCGCCGACGCGGCGGCGCGAGAGGGGTAGAAGGTGAGCCGGAACTTGCCGATGCGCACCTCGTCCCCCGAGGTCAGCGCCACCTGGTCCACCCGGTCGCCGTTGACGTAGGTCCCGTTCAGGCTGCGGCGATCGACGAGGTCGAATCCGTCGTCCGTGCGCCGGAACTCGACGTGACGCCGCGAGACGGTCACGTCGTCGAGGAAGATGTCGGCGTTCGGGTGCCGCCCGGCCGTGGTGACCGACTGGTCCAGCAGGAACCGGGCACCCGCGTTGGGGCCCTGGTGCGCGATGAGCAGGGCCGAGCCCACCGGCAGGGCGTCGATGGAGGCCTGCTCCTCGGGACTGAGCCGGGGAACCACATGGTGCGTTCCGGTGATCGGAGCGACATTGATCGACGTCGTGTCCAACGACGACTCCCGTGATGTGTTCACGATGCTGCGTTCCCCATCCCTCCGGGGTACCCCCGTGGTCATCTGGTCTGGTCCGTCGCGTCGCACGCTCCCCTGCTGCGACCGCAACGCGCAAGGCACGCACCGGGTGCCGGCGCGTCGTTCCTCCGCGGTGTGTTCAGCCTACCTGTTGTTGATAGCCCGCCGCATCGAGCAGCTGGTCAACGGCCTGCGGATCGTCCAGGCGCAGGTCGAAGAGCCACCCCTCCCCGTACGGGTCGGAGTTCACCAGGGCCGGGTCGTCCTCGAGCGCCTCGTTGCGGGCCACGATCTCGCCGTCCAGCGGCGCGAACACCTCGCTGACGCTCTTGGTCGACTCGATCTCCCCCACGGCCTCACCCTGGCTGATGGCGGTGCCCACCTCGGGCAGCTGCACGAAGACGACGTCACCGAGCTCCTGCTGGGCGAAGTCGGTGATCCCGACGCGCACCACGGTCTGCTCGTCCGCTGCGGAGATCCACTCGTGCTCCTCGGTGTAGCCGAGTTCTTCGGGGATGGTGGACATGGGACGCCTTCCTCGAGCCGGGGCGGTCGGTCCGTCGAGTATAGGCACATCCGCCGGCGCGTTCCGATGGTCGTCCACAGCCGTCCCACCAGCGCGTTCGCCGTCCCGCCGGGTCGCCGAGGGGCCGGGTGACAGCCCACGCGAGGGCCCGCGCGGCGGTCCGCGGAGCAACGGCGGAGGACCCGCCCGGGTGACCTCCGAGCACCCTCCCGGGCCGTCTCCCGGACGACCCCGCTCGATTGACACAGTCGAACATATGTTCGAACATGGGGCCATGTCTCTTCCCGTTCCCCCGTCCGCGCCGGGCGCCTCCCGCGGCGCGGACGCGGGCTCGGGACCACGCGAGGAGACCGCCCCCCGGTCGGCGGCGACCACCTCGGTCATCACGGCGTCGCTGCGGTCGAGAATCCGGCAGCTGGAGGCCGCGCACCTGGCATCGCAGCGCTTCCCCGTACCCGAGGCGCTCGGTTCCCTGCTGCCGCAGGGGCTGCTCGCCGGTTCCAGCTATGCCGTCCTCGGCTCCACCACCCTGGCGCTGAGCTTGATCGCCCGCGCCTCCGCGGGCGGCGCCTGGTGCGGGGTGCTGGGAACGCCGGACCTGGGGACGGAGGCGGCCGCGAGCCTGGGAATCGACCTGCAGCGGCTGATCCTGGTGCCCTCCGCCGGCCAGCAGTGGGCCGCCGTCGCGGCCGCCATGATCGACGTGCTCTCCGTCGTGGTCGCCGTCCCGCCCGCGTCCATCCCGGCCGGCGACGTCGCGCGGCTGAACGCCCGGCTGCGCCAGCGCCGGGCCACGATGATCACGCTCGGGCCCTGGCCGCAGGCCGAGGCGACGCTGCGGGTGACGGGCAGCCGGTGGTCCGGGCTCGGTACCGGGCACGGCTACCTGACCGGCCGGAACCTGCTCGTGGAGGTGCTGGACCGGCGGGCCGGCGGCCGCCGCCGCACCGGCGAGGTGGACCTGGGCGGTCCGAGCCGTCCCGGGCTCGCCCTGGTGCCGGGTATCGGCGGCCTCCACTCCGGGGGCTCCGGCACGGGTGGCCCCGACCCGAGCACCCCGGACCCGGCCGCCGGCGGTCCCGGCCGGAGCGCGACGGCGGGCGGGCCGTGGGAGCACCGCGCCAGCCGGGCGGGTTGACATGGGCCCGGCGTCGTCACGCCCGGGCGCCGCCCGGGACGGGAAGGACGGGCGGGACGGGACCGAACGGGTGGTCGTGCTGCTCTGCCCGCGCTGGCCGGTCGTCTCCGCCCGCGGCACCGGCCGGCTGCCCGCCGCCGGCCCGGCCGCCGTCATCGACCGCGGCCGGGTGGCCGTGGCCTCCCCCGAGGCCGAGCAGGAGGGGGTGCTGCCCGGGCAGCGACTGCGTGACGCCCAGGCCCGGTGCCCGGAGCTGGCCGTCGCCGGCTGGGATCCGGGGGCCGACGAGCAGGCGTTCGAGCCGGTGGTCAAGTCGCTCGAGGAGGTCAGCCCGGCCGTGCAGATCCTCGAGCCGGGGCGGTGCGCGCTGCGGGCCCGGGGGGTGCGCCGTTACCACGGCACCGAGGAGGAGGCGGCCCGGGCCCTCCTGGGGGTGCTCGCGGAGCAGCACGTCCCGGGCCGGGTCGGGATCGCGGACACCCGGTTCGCGGCGGAGCAGGCGGCGGAGCAGGCCACGGACGACGCGCCGGTGGTCGTCGTACCCGCCGGCGGCTCCGCCGCGTTCCTGACGCCGCTGCCGATCGGGGTGCTGCCGGACCCGGTCCTGGTGTCCCTGCTGCGCCGGTTGGGCCGGCACACCCTGGGCGACTTCGCCGCCATGGACGCCGGTGCCGTCCGCGCCAGGTTCGGCGCCGCCGGAGTGGGGCTGCACCGGTGGGCCGCCGGGGCGGACCCCCGGACCGTCGTCGCCCGTACCCCGCCGCAGGACTTCGATCGGGTGGCCGAGTTCGAGCCCCCGCTGGAACGGGCGGACCAGGTGGCCTTCGCGTTCCGGACGGCGGCCGAGGACGTCGTCTCCACCCTGGCCGACGCGGGGCTGGCGTGCACCCGGATCCACCTGACCCTGACCGGCGAGGACGGGGTCGCCTCGGAGCGCTCCTGGACGCACCCCCGGCACTTCACCGCCGCGGAGATCACCGACCGGATCCGCTGGCAGCTCGAGGGCGAGGTCGCCTCCGGCTCCGCTCCGGCGGCCGGGCGGCTCGAGCAGCCCGTGGCCCGCGTGCGGCTCACCCCGGAGCGGACCGAGCCGATCGGGCAGAGCGGGGACGGCCTGTGGGGCGCCGGAGTCGACGAGCACGTCGATCACGGGCTGACCCGGATCCAGTCGATGCTCGGGCACCGGGGTGTGCTCACCGCGGTCACCGGGGGCGGCCGGCTGCTGGGCGAGCGCCGCGTGCTCGTGCCGTGGGGGGACGCGGTGCCGGCCCCGGTACGCGCCGAGGCGTCGCGGCCCTGGCCGGGGGCGCTGCCCGGCCCCCCGCCGGCCACCGTGTTCGACCGGCTGCACCCGGTGCTGCTGCTCGACGCCGTGGGCTCCCCGGTGATCCTGGCGGGCCGGGGCGAGCTCTCCGCTCCCCCGGATCGGCTCGATCCGGAGGGCACGGGGACGACGCGGGCGGTGCTGAGCTGGGCGGGGCCGTGGCCGGTGCGGCAGCGCTGGTGGGATCCCGACCGGAACCGGCGGGTCGACCGGGTGCAGGTGATCGACGAGACGTCCGCCGCCTGGTTGCTGGTCACCACCGGCTCCCTGTGGTGGGCCGAGGCCCGCTACGACTGAACCCGATCCGCCGGCCCGTGGCCCGGACGCACGACGAGGAAGGAGGACTCCATGGGGTGGCGCAATCCCCCGATCCCCTGGCGGGAGCTCGAGCGCGCGCTCTCCGACCGGCCCGGTCCGGCGCTCACCGGCGGGCAGCGGCCGGGGGCGCGCTCCCCGCAGCGGCCCGGTTCCCCGCAGCGGCCCGATGGCGGGGACGGGCCGGCCTTCTCCCGCAAGCGCGGCCCCTACACCCCGCCGGTGGTGCCCGCCGGGCACGACGACGCCGGGGCCGAGCCCGTCCTCGGGTACGCCGAGCTGCACGCCCACTCGAGCTACAGCTTCCTCGACGGGGCGGCCTCCCCGGAGCAGCTGGTCGAGGAGGCCGTCCGGCTCGGGCTGAGCGCCCTGGCGCTGACGGACCACGACGGGCTGTACGGGATCGTGCGGATGGCCGAGGCCGCCGAGGCCCACGGGCTGCGCACCGTGTTCGGCGCCGAGCTCTCCCTCGGGCTGCCCGCCCCGCAGCACGGGGAGCCCGACCCGCACGGGGAGCACCTGCTGGTCCTGGCCCGCGGGGAGGAGGGCTACCACCGGCTCGCCGGGGCGCTGACGTCGGCCCATCTGGCCGCGGACGCGCAGAAGGGCCGGCCGGTGTACGACCTGGCGGACCTGGCGGAGGCGGCGGGCGGGCACTGGGTGATCCTGACCGGGTGCCGCAAGGGCGCCGTCCGGCGCGCCCTGGTCGACGGGGGCTCGACCGCGGCCGAGGCGGCCCTGCGCCGGCTGGTGGAGCTGTTCGGGCAGGGCAACGTCGTCGTCGAACTCCTCGATCACGGCGGTCCGGCGGACAGCACCCACAACGACGTCCTCGCGGAACTGGCCGCGCGGCTCGGCCTGCGCTGCGTGGCCACCAACGCGGTGCACTACGCCACCGAGGACCAGTTCCCGCTGGCCACCGCGGTGGCCGCGGTGCGGGCGCGGCGCAGCCTGGACGAGCTGGACGGCTGGCTGCCCGGCTCCGACGGGGCGCACCTGCGCAGCGGCGCCGAGATGGCGCGGCGGTTCGCCCGCTACCCCGGCGCCGTCGCCGCGACCGTCGAGTTGGCCGAGGAGCTGGCGTTCGAGCTGCGGGCCGCCCGGCCACGGCTGCCGCACCAGGACGTCCCCGCCGGGCACACCCCCATGTCGTGGCTGCGCGAGCTGGTCCGCACCGGCGCGCAGACGGTCTACCCGGACGCCGACGCCACCGTCACCGAGCGACTGGAGGCGGAGCTGGCGGTGATCGAGGCCAAGGACTTCCCGGGCTACTTCCTCATCGTCCACGACATCGTCCGGTTCGCCCGCTCCCGCGGCATCCTCTGCCAGGGCCGGGGCAGTGCCGCGAACTCGGCGGTCTGCTACGTCCTGGGCATCACCGCCGTCGACTCGATCTTCTACGACCTGCCGTTCCAGCGGTTCCTCTCCAGCCTGCGCGAGGAGGAGCCGGACATCGACGTCGACTTCGACTCGGACCGCCGGGAGGAGGTGATCCAGTACGTCTACGGCAAGTACGGCCGGCGCAACGCCGCGCAGGTGGCCAACGTCATCACCTACCGGCCGAAGAACGCCGTCCGCGACATGGCGAAGGCGCTGGGTTACAGCACCGGCCAGCAGGACGCCTGGTCGAAGCGGGTGGAGCGGTGGGGGTCGCTGCGGGAGGCCGCCGACGTCGAGATCCCCGACCACGTGCTCGACCTGGCCGAGTCCGTGCTGAGCTTCCCCCGGCACCTCGGCATCCACTCCGGGGGCATGGTGCTGACCGACCGCCCGGTCGGGGAGGTGGTGCCGATCGAGCACGCCCGGATGGCGGACCGGACGGTGCTGCAGTGGGACAAGGACGACTGCGAGTGGATGGGGCTGGTCAAGTTCGACCTGCTGGGCCTGGGCATGCTCGCCGCCCTGCAGTACGCGTTCGATCTGATCGGCGAGCACCTGGGTGAGGCGTGGACGGTCGAGACCATCCCCCGGGAGGAGGCCGCCGTCTACGACATGCTGTGCCGGGCCGATTCGATCGGGGTGTTCCAGGTGGAGAGCCGCGCCCAGATGGGCACGCTGCCGCGACTGCGGCCGCGCCGGTTCTACGACCTGGTGATCGAGATCGCCCTGATCCGGCCCGGACCCATCCAGGGCGGGGCGGTGCACCCCTACATCCGGCGGCGGTCCGGCGCCGAGCCGGTCACCTACCCGCACGAGCGGACCATCCCGGTGCTGGAGCGCACCCTCGGGGTGCCCCTGTTCCAGGAGCAGGTGATGCAGATGGCGATGGCGATCGGTGACTGCTCGGCCGAGGACGCGGACCTGCTGCGCCGGGCGATGGGCTCCAAGCGCGGCCGGGAGAAGATCGAGACGCTGCGGGACAAGCTGTACGCCGGGATGGCCCGCAACGGGATCACCGGGGAGCAGGCGGACACCCTGTACGACAAGATCCAGGCGTTCGCGAACTTCGGTTTCGCGGAGAGCCACAGCCTGTCCTTCGGTGTGCTCGTGTACGCCAGCTCCTGGATCAAGCTGCACTATCCGGGCGTGTTCACGGCGGCGCTGCTGCGGGCCCAGCCGATGGGGTTCTACTCACCGCACACCCTGGTGGCGGACGCCCGCCGGCACGGGGTCACGTTCCTGCGCCCCGACATCGCCCGGTCCGGGGTCGATGCCGGGATGGAGCCGCTCGGCGGAGAAGTGGCCGGTCCCGGGCCGAGCCCGGACCGGGACAGATCCGGCGGCCGGGACGCGTGCCTGGCGTTCACCCAACCGCCGGTGGGCCCGTTCGACCCGGACGCGCCCGACGCCTCCGCCGCCCACCGGCGCGACGCGGCGCTGGCGGTCCGGCTCGGCCTGGCCGGGGTCGCCGGCATCGGGAAGGACCTGGCCGGGCGGATCGTGGCCGAGCGTGACGCCGCCGGGCTCTACCGGGACATGACGGACCTGGCCCGGCGGGTGACCATGAGCACCGAGCAGCTCGAGGCGCTGGCCACCGCGGGCGCCTTCGCGAGCTGGGGACTGAACCGGCGGGAGGCCCTCTGGCAGGCCGGGCATGCCGCGGGCGAGCGGGAGGGGCAGCTGCCGGGAACCGCCGTGCCGCTGCAGCTGCCCCTGTTCGACGCGCCGTCCGCCGCCGAGACGATGGCGGACGACCTGTGGGCGACCGGGCTGAGCACCGACGACCATCCCGTGGCTCACCTGCGCCCCCGGCTGGACGAGCGCGCGGTGATGCGGGTGGACCGGCTGCAGCGGGCGGAGCCGGGCCGGCGGGTCGAGGTGTGCGGGGTCGTCACCCATCGGCAGCGGCCGCAGACCGCGCAGGGCATCACGTTCCTCAACCTGGAGGACGAGACGGGCATCCTCAACGTGATCTGCAGCGTCGGCGTGTGGACCCGCTACCGGCGCACCGCCCGGGACGCGAAGGCGATGATCGTGCGTGGCGTGCTGGAACGTTCCGCGGAAGGGGTCACCAATCTCGTGGCGGATCGGCTCGAGGAACTACCGCTCTCCCTGCGCCTCTCCTCCCGGGACTTCCACTGACGCGCGCCAGCGCCGGCGTCGGGCCTCAGTAGTCGATGTCCCCGTCGGCCGGTGGATCCCACCGCTGGAAGTCCAGGGTCAGGTAGAGGGCCAACGCCGCCGCGTTGTTCTCGCTGATCCGCAGCGCGACCTCCTCGTACCCGTCCTCGGCCAGCTTCGCCAGCGACTGCCGCACCAGCTCCTCCGCGTACCCCTTGCGCCGGTGGTCCGGATGGGTGAAGAGCTCGAGCACGAACGGCGCGTCCGGCAGCGCGGCATCGGGGAACCCGTCGACGACGAGCAGCGCCGCGACCGGGTTCCCGTCCTCGTCCGGCACCACGAGGGACGCGTCGCGCAGGAACCGGCCGAACTCGTCGGCATACACCTTGCGCACGTCGGCCGTCGCCTCGTCCTGGGTCCACGGGCGGCTGTCCGCATAGGACGAGTAGTACAGCTGGCCGAGGACGGGGATGTCCTCCTCCGACGCGGCGCGCGTCGCCACCGCCGGTTCACGTTCCAGCGGTGCGGTCTGCGCGGTCAGCGTGATCGTTCCTGCCATGGTCGCCCTCCCAGCCGTTGCCTGCGCGGTTGCCTGCTCGTGGCACCTGCTCCTGTCATCGAGAACGAACGCCCACGTCCGCCCCGTGATCAGGAGTGTAGGGAACCCGGCCCCGAGAATCATCTCGCAGCATGCTGTGGATCGTCACGGCCGGTCACGAACCCCCTCCACGAGAACGTGGTGGAGGGGTATTAAATGCCGAATGCCTCGGACCGGTGTTCCTCCGTCGTTGGAGGGACCTGGTCCGAGGCATTCGGTTACGGGTTGTCCGGCGGTGTCCTACTCTCCCACACCCTCACGAGTGCAGTACCATCG
>NZ_BMJI01000015.1 GCF_014643255.1 Tersicoccus solisilvae
CACCACCCCGTGAACGACGAAGCGGGGCCCTCCCCGGCCAGGAAGGGCCCCGCTTCACCCTGCCCCCTTGACAGGAACGACTACATATCAGTCGACCCGGCGGAGAATCTTCTCCATCGGGCGACCCTTCGCGAGTTCGTCGACGAGCTTGTCGAGGTAACGGATGCGGCGCATCAACGGGTCCGCGACCTCCTGCACCTTCACCCCGCACACCGAGCCGGTGATCCGCGCGGAGGCCGGGTTCAGCGTCGCGGCGGCGAAGAAGTCCGCGAAGGTCGTCCCGTCCCGCAGATGACGCTCCAGGGTGGCCTGATCGAAGCCGGTCAGCCACCGGATGACCTCATCGACCTCGGATCGGGTGCGGCCCTTTCGCTCCGCCTTGGCGACGTAGAGCGGGTGGACCGACGCGACGCTCGAGGTGAAGATGCGGCTCATGCCCTCAGGCTAGAGCGCGTGGGCCGCCGGAGCGGCGACCGGCGGGCGACCCGCGACCTCACGGTACCGCGGTCAGTCGGCCGCGACGACCTTGAGCAGCGTGCGCAGATTGCGCGTCGTGGTGGTCTCCTTGAAGCGTTTCTTCGCCGACACCTTCGTCAGGGGCGACGCGAGCGTTCCCCCCACCGGCGCCGTCCAGGCGATGGCGTACCGGTCCAGCCGTACCGGCTCGTCGCCTCCGGCCGCCACCGCGGCGGCCACCAGCTCGTCGAGCGCCGCCGGGTCGGACGCCAGCGTGACGTAGGCGTGCTCGTCCGCCGAGTCGGCGGGGAACGGGCAGGCGGCCGCGATCCGCTCCACCGCCTTCCGGGACAGCACCACCACCCAGGCGTCGTAGCCGAACGCGTCCCGGAGCCGCTGCTCGATCGTGGCCTTGGCCTCCGCTGCACTCAGCGTCGTCGAACAGAGCACGTTGCCGGAGGCGAGCAGGGTTCGCACCTCGGTGAGCGGGTCGTCGTCGAGGGCGGCGCGCAGCTTCGCCGAGGTGATGGTCACCCCGCCGACGTTGACGCCGCGCAGGAAGACGGCGAAGCGGTTCACGCGCGCCCGCGCCGTGGGGCGGCGGAGAGGCCGTCCGCCGAGAGCTGCTCGGCGGCATCCCCGAGTCCGTCCGCGCCGGCCTCGGCGGCCGACCGCAGGGCGTCGGTCAGCTGCCGGGCGGAGCGCACGACGACGTCGGCGTGCAGCCGGCCCGGCTGCCGGGTGAGCCGTTCGATCGGCCCGGAGATCGAGACGGCGGCGATCACCCGGCCGGACGGGGCCCGCACCGGGGCGGAGACCGACCCGACGCCGGGCTCCCGTTCGGCCAGGCTCTGCGCCCAGCCGCGGCGGCGCACCCCGGCGAGCACGGTGGGGGTGAAGCGGGCGCCCTGCAGACCCTCGAGCAGGCGATCGTGGTCCTCCCACGCCAGCAGCACCTGGGCGGCCGAGCCGGCCCGCATGGACAGCTGGGTGCCGACGGGAATGGTGTCGCGCAGGCCGATCGGGCGTTCGGCCGACGCGACGCACACGCGCCGATCGCCCTGCCGGCGGTACAGCTGGGCGCTCTCCCCGGTCGCGTCCCGCAGGCCGATCAGCACCGGACCGGCGGCGGCGGTGAGCCGGTCCTCGCCGGCGGCCGCGGCGAGCTCCACCAGCCGGGAGCCGAGCACGAAGCGGCCCTGCACGTCCCGGCCCACCAGGCGATGGTGCACGAGGGCGAGCGCGAGGCGGTGCACGGTCGGGCGCGCGAGCCCGGTCGCCGTGACCAGCTGGGCGAGCGTCGTCGGCCCCGCCTCCAGCGCATCGAGCACGAGAACCGCTTTGTCGATGACGCCGACTCCACTAGAGTTGTCCATGTACTGATATTGCCGTCTCAATATTCGAGACGCAAGCCCGGCTCGGGAACGGCCGGACACGACGACGAAGGAGTGAGGGTCGTGGGCAGGACACTGGCGGAGAAGGTATGGGACGACCACGTCGTGCGACGGGGCGAGGACGGCCAGCCCGATCTCCTCTACATCGACCTCCACATGCTCCACGAGGTGACCTCGCCGCAGGCGTTCGAGGGGCTGCGCCTGGCCGGCCGGCCGCTGCGCCGGCCCGACCTCACGATCGCCACGGAGGACCACAACACCCCCACGATCGCCATCGACAAGCCGATCGCCGATCCGACCAGCCGCACCCAGATCGAGACCCTGCGCGCCAACTGCGCGGAGTTCGGCGTCCGGCTGCACTCCCTCGGCGACGCCGAGCAGGGCATCGTGCACGTCGTCGGTCCCCAGCTGGGGCTCACCCAGCCGGGGCAGACGGTCGTCTGCGGCGACTCCCACACCTCCACGCACGGTGCCTTCGGGGCGCTGGCGTTCGGCATCGGCACGTCCGAGGTGGAGCACGTGATGGCCACCCAGACGCTGCCCCTGAAGCCGTTCAGGACGATGGCGATCACCGTCGAGGGCGAGCTGGGCGAGGGGGTCAGTGCCAAGGACATCATCCTGGCCGTGATCGCCAGGATCGGCACCGGCGGCGGGCAGGGCTACGTCCTGGAGTACCGCGGTTCCGCGATCCGGGCCCTGTCCATGGAGGCCCGGATGACGATCTGCAACATGTCCATCGAGGCCGGTGCCCGCGCCGGCATGGTGGCCCCGGACCAGACCACCTTCGACTACGTCGCCGGCCGGCCGCACGCGCCCACCGGTGCCGACTGGGACGACGCCGTCGCCGCCTGGTCGCAGCTGCACACCGACGACGACGCCGTGTTCGACGCCGAGGTGTTCCTGGACGCGAACAGCCTGGAGCCGTTCGTCACGTGGGGGACCAACCCCGGGCAGGGTGTCTCGCTCTCCGAGACCGTGCCCGACCCCGAGAGCTTCGGCGACGAGGACACCAAGGCCGGCGCCCGGCGGGCGCTGGAGTACATGGATCTGACCGCCGGGACCCCGATGAAGGACATCCGCGTCGACACCGTGTTCCTCGGGTCGTGCACCAACAGCCGGATCGAGGACCTGCGCGCCGCCGCCGACGTCATCCGCGGCCGCACGAAGGACCCGGCCGTGCGCATGATGGTGGTGCCGGGATCGGCCCGGGTCCGGCTGCAGGCCGAGGCCGAGGGCCTGGACCGCGTGTTCACCGACTTCGGCGCCGACTGGCGCTTCGCGGGCTGCTCGATGTGCCTGGGCATGAACCCGGACCAGCTGGCGCCGGGGGAGCGCTGCGCGTCCACGTCGAACCGCAACTTCGAGGGCCGGCAGGGCAAGGGCGGCCGCACCCACCTGGTGTCCCCGGTGGTCGCGGCCGCGACCGCGGTGCGCGGCACCCTGTCCTCGCCGCTGGACCTGCCCCCCGCCGGCACGCCGGTCTCGCCCGCGCCCGAGCCCGTCGCCGTCTGAGAGGAGACACCCATGGACAAGTTCAGCAGCCACCGCGGCATCGGCGTGCCCCTGCGCCGATCGAACGTCGACACCGACCAGATCATCCCCGCCGTCTACCTCAAGCGGATCACCCGCACGGGGTTCGAGGACGGGCTGTTCGCCGGCTGGCGCAAGGACGAGGACTTCATCCTCAACCGGGAGCCGTACGCCCGCGGCAGCGTGCTCGTCGCCGGACCCGACTTCGGCACGGGCTCCAGCCGGGAACACGCCGTGTGGGCCCTGAAGGACTACGGCTTCGCCGCCGTGCTCTCCTCCCGGTTCGCCGACATCTTCCGCGGCAACGCGGGCAAGCAGGGCCTGGTCACCGCGCAGCTGGGGCAGGCCGACATCGAGCTGATCCTCAAGGAGCTGGAGAACGCGCCGGGCACCGAGGTCGACGTCGACCTGGTGAACCAGGTCGTCACCTGCGGCTCGATCGTCGCCCCGTTCGAGATCGACGCGTACACGCGGTGGCGCTTGATGGAGGGCCTCGACGACATCGGCCTGACCCTGCGCCACGCGGACGACATCGCCGCCTTCGAGGCGCAGCGGCCCGCGTACAAGCCGACCACGCTGCCCGTCCGGTGAGCCGCGTCATCGCCGCCCGTGTCGCGCGTGAGCAGCGACCGCCGCGCTGACCTGCGCCCGCGATCGGCTCGTGCCGTGGTGAACGCCACGAGCCGATCGGGATGATCAGCGCGTCCTCCCGTGTTGCACCGGGGTGCGTGCGTCATGCTCTTATGCTTGACGTCAGGCCGGCGGGCGCCGTCCCGCCGACGACAGTGCTGACAGCAGCAGAGCAGTATCGATGAACGAGGTCTTGATCCATGGCACGTGTGTTGACGATCCGGGGTGGTGTTCCCCTGGCCGGTCGGGTGACCGTCCGCGGCGCGAAGAACCTGGTTCCCAAGGCCATGGTGGCGGCCCTGCTCGGCAACGAGCCCTCCGTGCTGCGCAACGTCCCGGAGATCAAGGACGTCACCGTCGTGACGAATCTGCTCAAGCTGCACGGCGTGGAGGTGGCGAAGGACCCGGTCAGCGGCGATCTCACCCTCGACCCGACGCACGCGACGCAGGCGAACCGCGCCGACATCGACGCGCACGCCGGGGACTCCCGGATCCCGATCCTTCTGGTCGGGCCGCTGATCCACAGCATCGGCGAGGCGTTCATCCCGGACCTCGGCGGCTGTCGCATCGGGGATCGGCCCATCGACTTCCACCTGTCCGTGCTGCGCAAGTTCGGTGCCATCGTGGAGAAGGGTGACGCCGGCATCCACATCACCGCCCCGCGCGGCCTCAAGGGCGCCAAGCTCGAGCTGCCGTTCCCGTCGGTCGGCGCCACCGAGCAGGTCCTGCTCTCGGCGACCCGCGCCGAGGGCATCACGGAGCTGCGCAACGCCGCGACGGAGCCCGAGATCCTCGACCTGATCGCCGTGCTGCAGAAGATGGGCGCCATCATCAGCGTCCTGACCGACCGCACCATCCGCATCGAGGGCGTCAAGAGCCTCGGCGGTTACCAGCACCGGGCCCTGCCGGACCGCATCGAGTCCGCGTCGTGGGCCTCGGCGGCCCTGGTCACCCGCGGCGACATCTACGTCGAGGGTGCCAAGCAGCAGGACATGATGACCTACCTGAACGTGTTCCGGAAGATCGGCGGCGCGTTCGACATCGACGACGCCGGCATCCGGTTCTACCACCCGGGCGGCAAGCTCAGCCCCCTCGTCCTCGAGACGGACGTGCACCCCGGGTTCATGACGGACTGGCAGCAGCCCCTCGTCGTCGCGCTGACCCAGGCGGACGGCGTCTCCATCGTGCACGAGACGGTGTACGAGAACCGGTTCGGCTTCACCGACGCCCTGGTGCGGATGGGCGCGAACGTCCAGCTGCACCGCGAGTGCCTCGGCAGCGTGCCGTGCCGATTCGGGCAGCGCAACTTCCTGCACTCCGCCGTCATCTCCGGCCCCACCCAGCTCAAGGGCACCGACATCGACGTGCCGGACCTGCGGGGCGGATTCAGCCACCTGATCGCGGCGCTGGCCGCGACCGGCACCTCGCACGTGACCGGCATCGAGCTGATCAACCGCGGGTACGAGCGGTTCACGGAGAAGCTGGAGGGCCTCGGCGCCGACTTCGACCTGACCACCACCGATCGCTGACACCGCCCGCTGCAGTGCAGCAGTGGCACGGGAGGATGACGTGACGCCGCAGAACGCGCCTGTCGACAGTCGGCAGATCTGGACGTTCCGGAGCCTGGCCGCCGTCGTGCGGCCCGGCCTCAACGCCCTGATCTCCCACACGTGGCGGGGCGCCGAGCGACTGCCCCGGGACACCGGTTTCATCGTGGTGCCCAACCACGTCACCGAGATCGACCCCCTGATCGTGGGCCACTTCCTCTACAACCAGGGGGTGTTGCCGCACTTCCTGGCCAAGGAGTCCCTGTTCCGCGTGCCCGGCCTCGCGGCCCTGCTCCGCTGGACCGGGCAGGTGCCCGTCTCGCGCGGCGCGACGACGGCGGGCGGTTCACTGGAGGTCAGCCGGCGCGTGATCGACGAGGGCGGGGGGATCATCGTCTACCCCGAGGGCACGCTGACCCGCGACCCGGACCTGTGGCCCATGCGGGGACGTACCGGGGCGGCACGGCTCGCGCTGCGGACCGGCGCCCCGGTCGTGCCGGTCGTGCACTGGGGCGCCCAGGACCTGTTCCCGCGCTACGCCAAGCGGCTGCACCCCTTCCCGCGCAAGCACGTCACGGTGGTCGTCGGCGACCCGGTGGACCTCTCCGAGTTCGCCGGGCAGCCGCTGACCCGCACCGTGCTCGCCGCCGCGACCGAGAAGATCATGGCCGCCATCACCGACGAGCTGGCCCGGCTGCGCGGTGAGGAGCCGCCGGCCGTCCGCTGGGATCCGGACCAGCATGGTCAGCCCGCCACCGGCCGCCACTTCGACGCCGGGACCGACGGCGCCGGTGCCACCGAGGCCGGCACCGAGGCCGCGGGCGACCGCGCGGACGACCGGTGACGCCGGCCCGCTTCTCGCGGATCGCGGTCATCGGCGCCGGCAGCTGGGGCACCACGTTCGCCAAGATCCTCGCGGACACGGCAGCGGCCTCCGCCGAACCGGGGCAGCCGACCGAGGTGCGGATCTGGGGGCGTCGCACCGCCGTCGTCGAGGACATCACGACCCGGCACCGCAACGACGCGTACCTGCCCGGCATCGCCCTGCCGACCACGCTGACCGCGTCCACCGACCTGCCCGGCGTCCTGCACGGGGCGGACCTCGTCGTCCTCGCCGTGCCGGCGCAGTCGCTGCGCGCCCAGCTGCCCCGGATCCGGGAGCTGCTCGCCCCGGACGCCGTCGTCGTGTCCCTGATGAAGGGGCTCGAGCTGCACACCAACGCCCGGATGAGCGAGGTGATCACCGCCGGGCTCGGCCTGCCGGCCGAGCGCGTCGTGGTGGTCTCCGGGCCGAACCTGGCGATGGAGATCGCCCGGGAGTCGCCGACCGCGTCCGTGGTGGCCTGCGCCGACGAAGCCGTCGCCGCGCGGGTGGCGGCCGCCTGCTCCCCGTCCTACTTCCGGCCCTACACCAACACCGACGTGGTCGGCGTGGAGTTCGGCGGCATCGTCAAGAACGTGATCGCGCTCGCCGTGGGCATCTGCGAGGGCCGGCAGATGGGGGACAACGCGAAGGCGTCCGTCATCACCCGCGGCCTGGCCGAGACCACCCGGCTCGCGCTCGCCCTCGGGGGACGGGTGGAGACGATGGCCGGGCTCGCCGGCCTCGGCGACCTCGTGGCCACCTGCTCCTCGCCGTTGAGCCGCAACCACACCGCCGGCCGGCTGCTCGCCACCGGCCTGAGCGCCGAGCAGGTCACCGCGACGATGCGGCAGACCGCCGAGGGCGTCAAGTCGGCCCGCCCGGTGCTCGACCTCGGCCGCAGCCTCGGCGTGCGGATGCCGATCACCGAGAACGTCGTCGCGGTGCTGGACGGGGAGATCTCCGTCGACGAGCTCGCCCCGCGCCTGCTCGACCGCGACCTGAAATCCGAAGGAGAACAGTGACCGAATCCGCCCAGCCCGGGACCGCCGCTCGCGGACAGGACGGGAGGATCCGCGTCGCCGTGCTGTTCGGGGGTCGGTCCAGCGAGCACGCCGTCAGCTGCGTCACCGCCGCCGGCGTGCTGCGCGCCATGGACCGCCGCCGGTACGACGTCGTGCCCATCGGGATCAGCCGGTCCGGCCAGTGGGTGCAGATGGACGACGCGCGGGTGCAGGCCTTCAGCCTCGACGGCGGTGCCCTGCCGGCCATCGAGGACGCGCACGCCACCGTGGTCACCGCGCCGGGTGCCGGCTCGCACGAGCTGCTCGTGACCGCGCCCGGCGAGCCGCCGCGCAGCCTCGGCACCGTCGACGTCGTGTTCCCGCTGCTGCACGGCCCGTTCGGGGAGGACGGCACCATCCAGGGAATGCTCGACCTGCTCGGCGTGCCGTACGTCGGTGCGGGCGTGCTCGCCAGCGCCGTCGGCATGGACAAGGACTTCATGAAGATCGTGTTCGAGCACGCCGGCCTGCCGGTGGGCCCGTACGAGTCGATCACCGACCGGCAGTGGGCGAACGACCGGGCCGGCTGCCTGGATCGGGTGGCCCGGCTCGGCCTGCCGGTGTTCGTCAAGCCGGCCCGCGCCGGATCGAGCATGGGCATCACGCGGGTGACGGACCCGGCGGCGCTGGAGGCCGCGATCGAGACGGCCCGCGAGCACGACCCCAAGGTGGTCGTCGAGGCCGGCATCGTCGGGCGGGAGATCGAGTGCGCCGTGCTGGATCGCCCCGCGCCCGAGCGACCGATCGCGAGCCTGCCCGGGGAGATCGTCGTCGCCGACGGGCAGCACGCCTTCTACGACTTCGACGCCAAGTACGTCGACGCCGCCGCGGCCGAGCTGAGCTGCCCGGCGGACCTGCCCGCCGAGGCGACCGCCCGGATCCGGCAGCTGGCCGTCGAGGCGTTCGAGGCGATCGCGGCCGAGGGGCTCTCCCGGGTGGACTTCTTCTACACGCCCGAGGGCGACCTGCTGGTCAACGAGATCAACACGATGCCCGGTTTCACCCCCATCTCGATGTACCCGCAGATGTGGGCCGCCACCGGGGTGGACTATCCCGAGCTGATCGACCGGTTGCTGGAGCTGGCGCTGGGGCGGAGCACGGGGCTGCGCTGACCGCGGTCGAGTCGAGTCGGGGCGGGTTCGGCGCCGGTCAGCCGGTGCTCGGCAGCGGGACGTCCCGCACGTCCAGGCACTGACGGGTCCGGGGCAGGGCCGAGACCGGGCCGGCCAGCTCGACCAGCACGGTGCTGGACGCCGCGCGGCTGGTGTCCAGCAGCAGCTCCACCGCCGGTTCGCGCCCGTACGTGGTCAGTCGCCAGGTGTCGTTCTTCTCCTGGACGGCGATCCAGTCGACACCGTTGACGCTGACGCAGCGCTCCGTCGTCGGTCCCGGCGGGCGGACGCCGCACCGCAGCACCGCCGCCGAGGGGTCGCCCCAGGCGGCGGTGGCCTGGCTGGTCGTGGTGCGCCGGGTCTTGCCGGCGAGCTCGTGCGGCAGGGCGATCATCACGGGCGCACACCGCGGGTCGTTGGACTGCGCGGCCGGGGCCACGTCCACGGTCGGAGCACACCCGGTGAGAGTCGCCGCGATGCCGGTGACGGCGACGACGGCCGCCGTGCGGGTGCGGTCGATCCGGCCGGGCCGGTTCCAGGCCCTCCGGCCGGCTCCCGCGTCGTCCGCGGTCGGGGCGGCGGACGGACGGGGGCGGAGACGGAACGGCACAGCGCGAGCCTATCGGGGTTCGACCCGCGGACAGAGCGCTGGCGAGGCACGTCGCCGGTCGCCGTGAGCCGCCCCACCGGGACGCGGGCAAGATCACCGGCGGCGTGCAGCATCCGGCCAGCGGCACCCCTTAGGATCGTCAGGACCTTTGACGTCGCGTGACCGGGCCGGGCCCGGATGCAGGAGGACAGATGGACGAGCCGGGCACGGCGGACACCCGCCCGCTGGGGCCGCACGCGGCCTCCGAGCAGCGGGTCGCCGCCAGGAAGAAGCTCCGCCGCAGGCGCCTCACCCGCACGATCGTGCTCGCGGTGATCGCCGTCGTCGCGATCGTCGCCATCGTGATCGGCACGTACGTCGGCGGCATCGCCCGTACCTTCGACGAGAAGACGGTGAAGCTGGAGAAGGTCTTCCCCGACGGGGACCGGCCCGAGGCGGCCGGCGGGGGCGCCCGCAACATCCTGCTGCTGGGCAGCGACACCCGGGGCAGCCTCGCCGACCTCAACAACGCCGACGGCAGCGACCAGCGCGCCGACACCATCATGCTCGTGCACATCCCCTCGGACGGGAAGGGCATGTACGCCATGTCGATCATGCGCGACTCCTGGGTGGACATCCCCGGCTCCGGGGAGGGCAAGATCAACTCCGCCATGGCGATCGGCGGCATCCCCCTGCTGGTACAGACCCTCGAGGGCATGCTCGGCACCCGCATCGACAACGTGACCGCCCTGGACTTCGCCGGCTTCGAGAAGCTGACCGACGCCATCGGCGGCGTCAGCGTCAACGTGCCCCAGGACTTCAAGGCCATCGACGGGCTCGAGTTCACGGCGGGGGAGCAGGTGCTCGACGGCGCCCACGCGCTCGCGTTCGTCCGGGAGCGGCACGCGTTCACCGACGGCGACTACCAGCGGGTGAAGGACCAGCAGCTCTACCTGAAGTCGCTGATGAACACGCTGCTCTCCCCGGCCGTGCTCGCGAACCCGGGCATGGTCGCGAACGCCGTCTCGGAGTTCTCCCCCTACCTCGGCGTCGACCGCACGCTCACGTCCGGCGAGCTGATGGGCCTGGGCTGGAAGCTGCGCAGCGTGCGCGGCGGGGACGTGCACATGTTCACCCTGCCGAACTCCGGCACCTCCTTCTCCAGCGACGGCCAGTCGATCATCGTGGTCGACGAGCAGGCCGTGGCGGAGGTGGGCAAGGCGCTGCGGGACGACACCATGGCCCAGTACATCGCCGACCACCCGGACGGTCAGTAGTCCCGGCCGGTGGGCGGACCGCCCGCGGGGAATCGTCGGTGCACCCGGTTAGGGTCGGGTGCATGACCAGCTCGGGCGCGCCGGCGCCATCCGATCCGCCCCCCGGCCTCGGCGACCAGGGGGATCCCGCCACCCGCGTCGGGGCCCTGAGCGAGGCGCAGCTGCTGGCGGCGTTCCTGCCGCGGCTGCCGCAGGCAGCCCCGGAGCACGGGCACGACGTCGGCAACGGCGACGACGCGGCGGTCCTGCGGATCGGCGACGAGCGCGTCGTCGTCACCGTCGACACGCTCGTCCAGGACCTGGACTACCGCGCCGTCTGGCCGAACGGGCGCGTCACGCTCGGCCACGACGTCGGGTTCAAGGGCGTCGCCCAGAACCTCTCCGACCTCAACGCCATGGCCGCACACCCCGTCGGGCTCCTGGTCAGTCTCGCCATGCCGCCAGGCACCCCGGTGGACTGGGTGCTCTCGCTGGCCGACGGCATCGCGGACGCCGTGCGCGCGCTCGGCGCGCAGGGCTGCACGGTGGCCGGCGGTGACCTCTCCGGCGCGCGGGAGGTGGTGCTGACGATCACCGCCCTGGGCCGGCTGGACGAGGCCGGCCCGGTGCTGCGCAGCGGTGCCCGTCCCGGCGACGAAATCGCGGTCACGGGGCGCGTGGGGGAGGCCGCCGCGGGCCTGGCGCTGCTGGACGCCGCGGTACCGGCCGGCACGGCCCAGGGCACGACCGGGCGGGAGCGGGCGCTGGTCGAGGAGCTCGTGCTCGCCCAGCTGCGTCCCCGGCCGCCGCTGGGAGCCGGGGCCGTTGCCGCCCGCGCCGGCGCGCATGCGCTGATGGACGTCTCCGACGGCCTCGTCCGCGACGGCGAACGGCTCGCCCGGGCCAGCGGCGTGCGCGTCGACCTGGACACCGCGCGGCTGGCCCCGTTCGCCGACCGGCTCGCCCCGGCCGCCGCCCTGCTCGGTGCCGATCCGCTGCGCTGGTGCCTCACCGGCGGGGAGGATTTCGGACTGCTCGCGGCCTTCCCACCGGGCACCGTCCCGCCCGGATTCACTGCGATAGGCTCGGTCGCGGACGGCCCCGCGGAACTGCTGGTCGACGGTCGTCCGTCGCCGACGACAGGATGGGATCACTTTGCAGCCTAGGGCCGGGTCCTCCACCGCGGTCATCCACCGCTGGCTGACCCACGCCGAGGCCGTCCTGACCGACCACCGCAGCGAGCTGAACGCCATCAACGTCTTCCCGGTGCCGGACTCGGACACCGGGTCCAACCTGGTCCAGACCGTGACCGCCGCCGTGGCCGGCCTGCCGGCGATCCCGCAGCCGCCCCATCACGGGGAGGACCGCGCCGCGAACGGCGTCGTCGACCTGGGGGCCATCCTCGGGGCGGCCGGCGCCCAGGCGTTGGAGCACGCCCGCGGCAACTCCGGCACCATCCTCGCCGTCATGCTCAGCGCCATGGCCGAACCGCTGGCGGGGCAGTCCCGGCTCACTCCCCCCACCCTCGCCGCCGCTCTCGAACGCGCCAGCGTGCGCTGCTGGTCCGCGCTCAGCGACCCCGTCCCCGGCACCATGCTCTCGGTGATCGAGGCGGCCGCGGCGGCGTGCGCCCGGCACGCCTCGGGCCGTGACGGCGACGAGAGCCACGCCGGCCTGGTCGCCGTGCTCGACGGCGTGCTCGACGCGGCGGCGACCGCGGTCGAGGCCACCGAGGAGCAGAACGACGTCCTGGCGCGCGCCCGCGTCGTCGACTCCGGCGCCGTCGGTCTGCTGCTCATCCTGCAGTGCCTGCGCTGGGCGTTGACCGGCGACCCGGTGGCCGTCGAGCCCCTCGAACACCTCGACGGCCTCGACCACGGCGGCCACGTCGAGGCGATGGACGGCGTCGAGATCATGTGCAGCATCAACCTCAGCCCCCTCGACGCCGCCAGCCTGCGCATCGCGCTCGACGAGCTGGGCGACTCGGTGATCCTCACCGCCATCACCCCGGTCGGGGAGCAGTCCGCCGGGGTCGCCGGCTCCGGTACGGCCGGCGCTGGTACGGCCGGCTCTGGTACTGCCGGCTCTGGTACTGCCGGCTCTGGTACTGCGTACCGGTGGCGTCTGCACGCGCACGTCCCCCACGACGCCCACGACCGCGCGCTCGCCGTCATCAGCGGCAGCGGCAGCCCGGAGAACCTGGTGGTCTCCTCGCTGCGCGCCGAGGAGACGCCGGAGCCGCACCAGTGACCGGGCCGGCGCCGCAGCGCCGGCGCTCCGCCTCCGCACCGAGGATCCTCGACCCGCGGGCGCACCGGCTCGACCGCGTCCTCGGCAAGGCCAACGCCACCAAACTGGAGAAGGGCCTCGGCCTGCGCACGGTCGGGGCCCTGCTGAACCACTTCCCGCG
Organism: Tersicoccus solisilvae; assembly: GCF_014643255.1. GTDB lineage: Bacteria > Actinomycetota > Actinomycetes > Actinomycetales > Micrococcaceae > Tersicoccus > Tersicoccus solisilvae. Next base: position 12,851 of record NZ_BMJI01000015.1, read on the forward strand.
CCGCTATCTGGAGCGCGGGGAACTCCAGAGCATCGCCGGGCTGCCCATCGACGAGGAGGTCACCCTCATCGCGGAGGTCCTCTCCAGCTCGCAGCGACCCATGCGCAACCGGCGCGGCAGCATCGTCGAGGTCGTCATCACCGACCGGGACGCGCTGCGGCCCGGCACCCTGACCCTCTCCTTCTTCTCCGGCTACCAGGCCTTCCGGGACCTGCAACCGGGGGTGACGGCGCTGTTCAGCGGCAAGGTCAGCGTCTACCGGCACCAGCCGACGCTGACCAACCCCCACTACCTCCTCCTCGAGGACGACACGACGGGCGAGGACCTGGCGAACCGGCCCATCCCGGTCTACCCGGCCACGGCGACGCTCACCAGCTGGTGGGTCGCCCAACGGGTCGCCACCGTGCTCGCCCACCTGGGCATCACGGGCGACCCGGACGACGCCGTGCGCCTGCCCGACGTCGTGCCCGCCGGGATCGCCGCGCGCGAACACCTCGGCGACCTCGTCACCGCCTACCGCGACATCCACGCCCCCGCCGAGGTCGCCGACGCCTACCGGGCCCGGCACCGGTTCCGGTACCAGGAGGCGCTCATCCTACAGACGGCGCTCGCCCGGCGCCGGGCCGAGCAGCAGGCGCAGGTCGCGGTGGGGCGGCCCCGGCGGGACGACGGGCTGCTGGCGGACTTCGACGCCGTCCTGCCCTTCACCCTCACCACGGGGCAGCGGGAGGTGGGGGAGAGCCTGGACGCGGCGCTGTCCGCCGACCATCCGATGAACGCCCTGCTGCAGGGCGAGGTGGGCTCCGGCAAGACCCTGGTGGCGCTGCGGGCCATGCTGCAGGTGGTCGATGCGGGTGGGCAGGCGGCCCTGCTCGCCCCCACCGAGGTGCTCGCCGCCCAGCATCACGCCTCCATCACCTCGACCCTCGGCCCGCTCGCCCAGGCCGGCATGCTCGGTGGTGCCGAGCACGCCACCCGGGTCGTGCTGCTCACCGGGAGCATGTCCACCGCCGCGCGCCGCGAAGCGCTGCTCGCCGCGGCGTCCGGGGAGGCCGGCATCGTCGTCGGCACGCACGCGCTGCTGTCCGAGACCGTCCAGTTCGCCGAGCTGGGCCTCGTCGTCGTCGACGAACAGCACCGGTTCGGCGTCGAACAGCGGGACACGCTGCGCACCCGGGCCGGCGTGCCACCGCACCTGCTCGTCATGACCGCCACGCCCATCCCGCGCACCGTCGCCATGACCGTCTTCGGGGATCTCGGCACGCTCTTCCTCGACGGGCTGCCCGCCGGCCGCGCCCCCATCGACACCCACATCGTCCCGCTCACCGAGCACCCCGTGTGGCGGGAGCGGATCTGGCAGCGCGCCCGCGAGGAGGTCGACGCCGGCCGGCAGGTCTACGTCGTCTGTCCCAAGATCGAGGGCGACGGCACCGGGGCCCGGGCCGGCGGCTTCGACGACGGCGACGGCGTGGAGCTCGAGCTGGCCACGGACGACGACGGCCCGGACTCGAAACGCGCGCCGCTGGCCTCCGTCGAGGACACCGCCGCGGCGCTGCGGCGGGCGCCCGCGCTGGCCGGGGTGCGGATCGGCGAGCTGCACGGCCGGCTCGACCCCGGCGACAAGGTCGCGACCATGGCCGCCTTCCACCGCGGCGATCTGGACGTCCTCGTGTCCACGACCGTCATCGAGGTCGGGGTCGACGTCGCCCGCGCCACCCTGATGGTGATCCTCGACGCCGACCGGTTCGGCATCTCGCAGCTGCACCAGCTGCGCGGCCGCGTGGGCCGCGGGGGACTGCCCGGGACGTGCCTGCTCGTCACCTCCCTCGAGGAGGGTCACCCGTCCCGCGCCCGGCTCGATGCCGTCGCGAGCACGACCGACGGCTTCCGGCTCGCCGAGGAGGACCTCAAGCTGCGACGCGAGGGCGACATCCTCGGCGCCCGCCAGTCCGGCGGCCGGTCCACGCTCAAGCTGCTGCGGGTGATCGAGGACGAGAAGATCATCGTCGCGGCCCGGCAGGACGCGCAGGCCATCATCGAGGACGATCCCGGGCTCACGGGCCACCCCGTGCTGGCCGGCGCCATCGACGACTACCTCGACCCCGAGGCCGAGGAGTGGCTGGACCGTGGCTGACGACAGGGCCCGGAACCGGGTGCGCACCGCGACCGACGCGACGAATGCCGTCCGGCAGGGGGCGGCATGAGCCGGATCATCGCCGGGATCGCCGGTGGGCGCGCCCTGGCCTCCGTGCCCGGGGACCACACGCGCCCGACGACGGACCGGGTCAAGGAGTCACTGTTCTCCGGCCTGGAGGCCGCCGACGCGATCCGCGGGGCGTTGGTGCTGGACCTGTTCGCCGGGTCCGGCGCGCTCGGCCTCGAGGCCCTCAGCCGGGGCGCCCGCCGGGCCACCCTCGTCGAGGCGGCTCGTCGGGCCGCCGACGTCTGCCGCCGCAACGCGCGCCTGCTGCAGGCGGAGCTCGGTCCCGCGGCCGTGCGGGTCAGGCAGGAGAAGGCCGCGTCGTTCCTCGCCGAGCCGGACCCGCACGGCTGGGATCTGGTCTTCCTCGACCCGCCCTATCCGATGCCCGAGCCCGAGCTCGCGGGCGTGCTGGCCCTGCTGCGCCCGGCCCTGGCCGCCGGTGCCCTGGTCGTCGTCGAGCGCTCCTCCCGGTCCCCGGAGCCGACCTGGCCGGACGGCCTCGAACCCGTCCGCGACCGGAAGTACGGCGAGACCCGGCTCTGGTACGCCTCGCCGGCCTGAGCGCCGCCCGGACCGCGCCCTGCCTGCCCCGGCGCGGGCAACGCCGTCAGCCGGCCGACCCGAAGGCCGTGAGCCGTCGCACCGCCTCGGCCAGCACGTCCTCCCGCTTGCAGAACGCGAACCGGATCAGCCGGGATGCCGTCGCGGCCGCCGCGCTGCCGGGATGGCAGAACGCGGTGAGCGGGATGGCGGCGACCCCGGCCGCGGCCGGCAGCCGCCGGCAGAGCGCCGCGCCGTCCGCGACGTCACCACCGAGCAGCGGCGTCGCATCGGCGACGACGAAGTAGGTGCCCGCCGGCACGGTGACCGCGAACCCCGCGCCGCGCAGGCCGTCGACGAGCAGGTCGCGCTTGCGCTGCAGGGTGGTGGCCAGGCCGGTGTAGACGTCGTCGCCCAGTCCCAGGCCCAGCGCCACCGCACCCTGCAGGGGGCTGCCCGAGGAATAGGTCAGGAACTGCTTGACCGTGCGCACCGCCGCGACCAGCGGTGCCGGTCCCGTCAGCCAGCCGACCTTCCAACCGGTCACCGAGAACGTCTTGCCGGCGGAGGAGATGGTCAGGGTGCGTTCCGCGGCGCCGGGCAGGGTCGCCACCGGCACGTGCCGCAACCCGTCGAACGTGAGGTGCTCGTACACCTCGTCGGTGACGATGATCGCGTCGTGCCGGGCCGCCGCCTCCACGAGGGGCGCCAGCACGTCGGCCCCGAACAGGGAACCGGTCGGGTTGTGCGGGTTGTTGAGCAGGACGACCCGGGTGCGGTCGGTGACGGCGGCGGCCAGCTCCTCCGGGTCGGGCAGGAAGTCGGGTTCGCGCAGCGGCACGGTGGTGTGCCGGGCGCCCGTCAGCTCGATCAGGGCGCCGTACGAGTCGTAGAACGGCTCGACGGTCAGCACCTCGTCGCCGGGCCCGGCGAAGGCGAGCAGCGCGGCCGCGATCGCCTCGGTGGCCCCGGTGGTGACGATGACCTCCTCGGCCGGATCCACGGTCAGCCCGTAGAACCGCCGTTGGTGGGCGGCGATCGCCTCCCGCAGCACCGGCACGCCGCGACCGGGCGCGTACTGGTTGGCGCCGTCGGCGATGGCGCGCCGGGCCGCCTCCAGCATGGCGGCGGGACCGTCCTCGTCCGGGAACCCCTGGCCGAGGTTCACCGCGTCGTGCGCGCCCGCCAGCGCCGTCATCTCCTCGAAGATCGTCCCCGCCAGCGTGCCGTCCGCGTCGAGCAGGTTCGCGCCCCGCGCGGCCCGCTGCCAGGGGGCGACCGGGGTGCCGGTGTTCGTCGTCGTCATGGGACCAGTCTGTTCCCTCCGGTGCCGCCGATCCATCTCGCGCGCCCGGTGGCGGCGCGCGGATGACGCCGCCACCCTGCCCGTGAGGCGGGCCGTCGGTACCATGCGGAGTATGCGTCGCGCCGTCTGTCCCGGATCCTTCGACCCCCTGCACAACGGGCACCTGGAGATCATCGCCCGGGCCAGCAACCTCTTCGACGAGATCATCGTGGCGGTGTCCACCAACCCGGCCAAGCGGTACCGGTTCAGCCTGGACGAACGGCTGCAGATGGCGCGGGAGACGCTGTCCGCGCTGCGGGGCATCACCATCGAGGCGATGGGGGAGGGCCTGCTCGCCGACTTCTGCCGCCGGCACGGGGCCGACGCCATCGTCAAGGGGGTGCGGACGTCCGCCGACCTGACGTTCGAGGTGCCGATGGCGACCATGAACCGGCACCTGACCGGCGTCGAGACGGTGTTCCTCGCCGCCGACCCGGCGTACGTGCACCTCTCCTCGACCCTGCTCAAGGAGGTCGGCTCCCTCGGCGGGGACATCTCCGGATTCGTGCCCCGCTCGGTGTACCGGCGGATGACCGCACCACCCGCCGGACGCGCCTGACCGGCCCGCTTTTGAGGTATCGGGGTCCGGCGGGCTAGAATGGTCAGTCGGTCATCTGTTCTTTTTCGGGAGTCGTCATCAGCCGCCCTCATCAGCGCCAGGCACAGGATGCCCTGGTGGTCAGTGTCCGGGAACTGCAGCGCAGTCCCGGGGCGATGCGTGCTCTCGAGGAACGGATCGGGGCTCCGGAGGAGTTCGGAACCCCGACGATCGGCATCCCCGCAGGCTCGGACATCGAGCTGGACCTGCGGCTGGAGGCGGTGCACGAGGGTGTCCTGGTGTCCGGAACGGCGACGGCCCGCGCGGCCGGCGAGTGCGTCCGGTGTCTGGACCCCATCGCGTACGACCTCACGGTGGACGTGCAGGAGCTGTTCTTCACCGACCCCGAGCCGGCGACGGACGAGGACGGCGAGGCCCTGCCCCGGGTCGAGCACGAGAGTGTCGACCTGGAGCCGCTGCTGCGCGATGCCTTCGTGACCGACCTGCCGTTCCAGCCGGTGTGCAAGCCCGACTGTCAGGGCCTGTGCCCGCAGTGCGGGGTACGGCTGGAGGACCACCCGGGTCACCGGCACGAGTCGCGCGATCCGCGCTGGGACGCTCTGGAGTCCCTGCTGACGGACCCGGGCGAGACCGACCAACGCAAGAGCAACTGAAGAAAAGAGTCAATCGTGGCTGTTCCCAAGCGGAAGACCTCCCGCTCGAATACGCGTTCCCGCCGTGCCCAGTGGAAGGCCGAGGTGCCCACCCTGGTCAAGACCGTCGAGAACGGCCGGGTGTCCTGGAGCCTGCCGCACACCGCCAAGGTCGTGACGGACTCCGCCGGCACCCCACTGTTCCGCGAGTACAAGGGCCGCAAGGTCGCCGACGTCTGAGATCCCCGCGGTCTCGGCCGGACCCGCCGTTCGCGGTGGTGTTGGCCCGACCCGTCCGATGAGCGATCTCGACTGGCTTCAGGAGCAGCTCGGCGTCACGATCGACGCCGAGCTGCTCTCGCTTGCCCTCACGCACCGCTCGTACGCCTACGAGCACGGCGGCATCCCCACCAACGAGCGCCTCGAGTTCCTCGGCGACTCGATCCTCGGCTTCGCCGTCACCGACTTCCTGTTCCGGGAGAACCCGGACCTCTCCGAGGGTGAACTCGCCAAGCTGCGCTCCGCCGTCGTGAGCACCCGGGCGCTGGCCAACGTCGCGCGCGGCCTCGGCGTCGGGGACCACATCCACCTCGGCCAGGGCGAGAAGATGACCAACGGCCGGGACAAGGCGTCCATCCTCGCCGACACCATGGAGGCCATCTTCGGCGCCACCTACGTCGACCGGGGCATCGAGGTGGCTCGCGACCTGGTGATGCGCCTGGTCGGCCCGCTGCTCACGGACGCCGAGGCGCTGATGGCCAGCACCGACTGGAAGACCAGCATTCAGGAGTACGCGGCGTTGCGGCAGCTCAGCCCCGTCGACTACGACGTCGTCGGCGAGGGCCCCGACCACGCCCGCCGTTTCACCGCGACGTTGACGATCGCCGGCGAGGTCTACGGCGTCGGGCGCGGGCACTCCAAGAAGGAAGCCGAGCAGGAGGCCGCGGCCGCCGGCTGGCGCGTGGCCGCCAAGCGCACCGCGGTGCTCGGCACCGAGAACGGGCACGGGCCGCGGCCCGCCGGCGCTGCTGCCGGTGCCGCCGGGAACCCGGCAGCGACCAACGGCCAGCGGTCCGCGGCGCGCGACGCCGCGCCCCACCCGGCCGCGACCGCCGACCTGGCATCGGCCGACGCCGAACCCGCTTCCTGACCGGCCGGACCGCCGACCGTGCCGGAGCTACCCGAGGTCGAGGTCGTCCGCCGCGGGCTCGCCCCGTGGGCCGTCGGCCGGACCGTGACCGACGTCGACGTGGTCGACCCCCGGTCGATCCGCCGCCACCCGGGCGGCACCGAGGCCTTCACCGCCGCGCTGACCGGACGTCGGTTGACCGCCGCCGTCCGCCGCGGCAAGTTCCTCTGGCTGCCGTTGGCCGCTCCCGGCGCGGACGCTGAGCCGACCGCCCTCGTCGTGCACCTGGGCATGAGCGGACAGGTGCTGATCCAACCCGCGGCCTCGCCCGACGAGAAGCACCTGCGGATCCGGCTGCGCCTCGATCCCGCGGCCGACGCACCCCCGAGCGACGGTCCCGAGCGCCAGTTGCGTTTCGTCGACCAGCGCATCTTCGGCGGCATGCACGTCGACCGGCTCGTCTGCACCGAGGACGGCGCGCCGGGCGGGTCCGGCAGCGAACTGACGCTGATCCCCGCCAGCGCGGCGCACATCGCCCGCGACCCCCTCGATCCGGCCTTCGACGTGGCCGCGTTCACCACCCGACTGCGGCGCCGCCGCACCGGCATCAAGCGCGCCCTGCTCGATCAATCGCTCATCTCCGGCATCGGCAACATCTACGCCGATGAGTCCCTGTGGCGGGCACGACTGCACTACGCCCGGCCCACCGAGACGCTGCGCCGGCCCGAGGTCGAGCGGCTGCTGGCCGCGTGCCGGGAGGTGATGGGCACCGCGCTGGACGCCGGCGGCACCAGCTTCGACGCGCTCTACGTCAACGTCAACGGCCAGTCCGGGTACTTCGACCGGTCGCTCGCCGTCTACGGGCAGGCGGGCCGGCTGTGCCCGCGCTGCGCCGCGAACGGCCGGCACAGCGTGGTCCGGCGCGACTCCTTCATGAACCGGGGCTCCTTCACCTGCCCCGTGTGCCAGCCGAAGCCCCGCCGCGCCCGCTGGTAGGGCGCGTTCCGTCGGCTCCGGGCACGACGGTGCGACGGCGACATCGAGTGGGACGCCCGTGACCCGTGTGGCGTGCGCGCTGTCTCATGGGCCTCATCCGTCACACTCGCGGTAGCCCTTGCGCCGCCGCTGGCGGACTGTCCCCGCGTTCCGGCGGCCTAGCCGCCGTAGTGCGCCGCCAGGCGGGCCAGGCCGTCGTCGATGGTGACCGCCGGCGTCCAGTCCAGCACCTCGCGGGTGCGCCGCTGGTCGAACCAGTGCGCCGTGGAGAGCTGCTCGGCGAGAAACCGCGTCATGGGCGGCTCGTCGGTGCTGTCCTTCGGGAAGCGCCGGACCCGCCACGCCGCCTCGATCACCCCGCCCGCGGCCCGGGCGACCCGGCCCGACACGTGCCACGCCGGCTCCGGCACGCCCGCGGCCCGGCAGATGCCGCCGATCAGCTCGCCGACCATGCGCGGCTGCCCGTTGGTGACGACGAGGGCCTGCCCGTGCGCCTGCTCCATCCGGTGCAGCCCGGCGACGATCGCGGCGGCCGCGTTGTCCAGGTAGGTGGTATCGATCAGGGCGGCGCCGGCGTCCAGCAGCGGCAGCCGGCCGCGCCGGGCCCGGTCGACCACCCGCTCCACCAACTGGGTGTCGCCCGGTCCCCAGACGATGTGCGGCCGGATCGCGGTGACCCGGAACCCCGGGGCGTCGGCGGCGAGGGCGAGCAGTTCGGCGGCGGCCTTGGTGCGGGCGTAGTCGCCGCGGGCGTGCCGCGGGTCGGCCGGACCGGCACCGGCACCGACGAGGGACGTCCCGTGGTGGGCCACGGAGGGGGAGGAGACGAACACGACGTCGCCGACCCCGGACGAGCGGGCGGCGTCCAGCAGGGCGGCCGTCCCGTCGACGTTGACCGCGACGAACTCACGCGGGTCCCCGGCGAAGGACACCTTCGCCGCGAGGTGGATGACCGCGTCGACGCCGCCGACGGCACGCGCCAGGGCCTCCGGGTCGGTCATCGCACCGAGGACGTCGGCCGCGGCCGGTACCCGCGCCGGGCGGCGCTGGAACGTGCGGACCGTGTGCCCCTGGGCGACGAGAAGCCGCGCGACGGCGGAGCCGAGCAGCCCGCTGGCCCCGGTGACGAGCACCCGGCGGGAGCCGTGCCTGCCGGACCCGGCGCTCACGGCGCGGACACCCGCTTCCCGGCCAGGACGTCGGCTGCCCAGCCGGCCAGCGCGGTGCGGTCCACCTTGGAGTTGTGCCGGATGTCGGTGGGCAACCGGCGCACCTGCAGCACGGCCGCGAGGTCGAGGTGGGGGAGTACCGGGGCGAGCGCCGAGCGCAGGGCCTGCGCGGTGTGCCGCGGCGCGGGCCCGTCCGTGCGGGCGCCCGGGTCGGTCTCGACGACGGCGACCGCGACCTGCGCACCCGCCGGGCCGACCCCCACCAGGGCGGTGCGGGCGACGCCGTCGACGGTGGACATCCGCTGCTCGGCCTCGACCGGCGTGACGGGTCCGGCGCTGGTGCTCAGGACGTGCTGCAGCCGCCCCTCGACCCACAGTCGGCCGGCCGCGTCGAGGTGGCCGACGTCGCCGGTGCGGTGCCAGCCGCGATCGAACGCCGCGGCCTCGGTCCGGTACAACCGGTCGTAGTGGTCCTTGACGTGCGGGGCGGCGACGAGGATCTCACCGGACACGCCCGGGACGCCGGACGGGTCGCCGACGGGTGAGCCGGCCGCGTCGAAGGCGCTGATCGCGACACGCGCACCCGGCACCGGCGTGCCCACGCAGACCCCGTTGCCGGCGCCCGTCACTGTACCGGCGGAACCGGGAGCGACCAGCGCGTCGGCCGCGGCGGCCCTGATCCCGGGCAGGTCGATGTCCGTGATCGGCAGCGCCTCGGTCATGCCGTACGGGGTGTGCAGCCGGGCGTGCGGCACGAGCGCGGCGACCGCGGTGAGCAGCGGTTCCCCGATCGGGGCGCCGGCGGACAGGAGCAGGTCGACCCGGGCGAGGGTCTCCCGCTGGACGCCGTCGAGCCCCTCGGCGGTCGCGAGCACGTTGACCAGCGCGGCGGGGGAGGCGAACACGGCGGTCGCTTCGACGGCCGCGGCCGCGTCGGCCAGCGCGGACGCCGTCAGCGTCGCCGGCGCGGTCACGTCCATGGCCGGGCTCACCGACGTCGCGCCCAGCGCCGGCCCGAGCAGCGCGAACGGCGCGAAGGCGGCCACCAGCGCGGTGCCGGGGGCGAGGCCGTAGGTGGTGGACACCGCCCGGCACATCGCGGCGAGCTGCCGGTGCGTGTAGGCGACGCCCTTGGCCGGTCCGGTGGACCCGGAGGTGAACAGGATCGCGGCCGGATCGTCCGGCTGCGGCTCGTGACCCGGATCCGCCGGTGCGGGCGCCGCGTCCCCGGCGGCGAGCACCTCGGCGAGGCTGTGGTCCACGCCGAGCACCCGGCGGGTCACCGGGTCCGGGGTGCGCATCGCGATCCGCCGGCCCGGCCAGCCGAAGGCCCGGGCAGCGACGAGGGCGCGGTCGATGCCGATCACCCAGTCCGGCCCGGCGCCGCGCACGGCGCGGGAGAGCCCGCGGGGGCCGAGGCCGGCGTCGGCGACGACGATCACGGCGCCCAGCCGCAGGCTCGCGTAGATCAGGCAGGTCAGGTCGATGCCCGGAGGCACCAGCAGACTGATCCGGTGCCCGGGGCGGACGCCGACGGCGAGCAGGCCGCGGCGCAACCGGTCGACGCGGGCGGCCAGGGCGTCCCAGCCCAGGCGCGCAGCCGTGCCCCCGGGGCCGCCCATGTCGACGACCGCGGTGGCGGTGTCGTCGGCCCGTTCCTCGAGGGTCGCCCACAGGGGCCGGTGGTCGCGGTCGGCCAGGGTCAGGCGGGACCCGCGCCCCTGGTCGGTGTCGGGGCGGTCGGCCGGCAGTCGGCGGTCGAGCCAGTCGAGGACCGTGGCGGCGACCGGGGCGTCCTCGATGACGAGATGGCCCGCGCCCTCGAACCGGTGGACGTCCGCGTGCGGGAGCCGGTCGATCAGGTCGCGCAGGTACCGGTCCGAGAAGATCGGGTCCTCGGGTCCCCAGAGCATCAGCGCGGGCACGGTCAGGGCGCGGATCCCCTCCGCGATCCGGTCCAGCTCCGGGAAACTCGGGGTGCCCGCGTCGACCGGGATGTCGGCGACGAACTGGCCGACACCACCGCGGCGGCGGGTGTGCCGGTACGGGGTCCGGTAGGCGCGGCGGACGGCCGGGTCGAGGGCCGGCCGGGCGAGGCCGAGGGTGACGTCGATGAACGCCGTCGTGCCCACCGTGCCGGGCCGGTGCACGGCCGGGTGCAGCGCCAGCCGCAGCGGCCACGGGATCGGCGTGCCGGTGGGCTGGTGGACCGCGGTGTTGGTCAGCACGACGCCGGCCAGCAGGTCGGGGTGGTCCAGGGCCCAGCCGAGGCTGATGCTGCCCCCCCAGTCGTGACCCACCGTGACGACGGGCCCGGTCACCCCGAGCGCGTGGGTGAGGTCCCCGAGGTCGGTCACGCGGTCCGCGAGCCGGCGCGGGCCGGTGCGGGCGGAGAGGCCCATGTCGAGCTGGTCGACGGCGATCACCCGCCAGGGGCCGCCCTCCTCCGCGGTGCGGCGGGCGGCCGGCTCGAGGAGGGAGCGCCACAGGTAGCTCCACGTGGGGTTGCCGTGCACGCACAGCAGGGTGCCGGCGGGTTCGACGTCGGCGGGCAGCAGGGCGGCATTGTCGAGCACGTGCCAGCGGTGCACGGCACCGGCGTCGACGGCGGCGGAGGAGGTGACCGGCAGGTACCGGGAGCAGCCCTCCGGTACGCCGGGCCAGGCGGATGTCACCAGGCGATCTCCAGCATCGCCGTGTTCAGGCCGGAGCCCACTCCCATGCACAGCACCCGGTCCCCGGCGTTGAGCGTCTGCGACTCCGTGGCCAGGGTCATCGGCAGGGACGCCGGACCGACGTTGCCCCAGGTCGGGAAGGTCATCGGCACCCGCGACTTGTCCAGCCCGACGGCCTCGATGATGGCGTCGGTGTGGATGGTGCTGACCTGGTGGGTGACGTAGCGGTCCATGTCGGTCCAGTCCCACCCGTGTTCGTGGGCCTCGCGCCAGGCGTCGGTGACGAGGGCGAGACCGCCCTTGAGCAGACCCCCGTGGTCGGTGTACATGCCGCCGACCCCGCCCACACACAGCTCGTGGTGCTCGCTGCCGGCACGGGAGACGCCGCCGACGATCCGATGGGAACCGGGGTGCGCGTCCGCGGGGCCGAGGACCGCGGCCGCGGCGCCCGAGCCCAGCGTGAGCGTGGCGAACTCGCGGTTGAAGTCGGCCCGCGTGGCGTCCGGGCCGTTCAGCCGCTCGATGGTGGCCTCCTGCGTGGCCTGCGCGTCCTCGCCGTTGACGATGACGGCGTACTGGATCTGCCCGGCGTCGATCATGTTCGCCGCGAGGGAGATGCCGTTGACGAAGCCGAGGCACGCGTTGGCGACGTCGAAGTTGAGGGCCGAGGACGGCAGGCCGAGCCCGTGGTGGATCTTCACGGCGACGGACGGCTCGAGGTTGGCGCGCGTGACCGACGTGTTGATCAGCAGGCCGACCTGGCCGGGCTCGATGCCGGCGGCGGCCAGGGCCTTCGCCCCCGCCTCGGTCGCGGCGTCGTCGAACGCGGTGCCCGGGGCCCACCAGCGGCGTTCCCGGATGCCGGCCACCCGTTCCAGCAGCTTGCGGGAGAGCCGCAGGCGCTTGAGCGCCCCCGCGAGCCGGTCGTCGAACTCCGTGCTGGGGACCACCACGGGCGCCTCGATGCTCGTGACGGAGAGCAGGGCGGTGTTGCGGTGGAGGAAGGTAGCGTTGCCGGTCAAATCACGAGCTTTCGTCGTCTGGAGCTGGCTGGAGCAGCGCGGCCCGCAGCGTCGCCGGAGCCACGCCCCGGGGGGACGCGGCCCACGCCGGGCCTGGTGGACGCGACACGAGTCTCTACCACTATGGACCGTCACCGCCCCTGCCTGCATATGCGCCTCCGTGAATACTATCCGTGCTTACCGATACGCTGGACCCCAGCGCGGCCGGATCCGGTGCGCCATCTCACCCCTGGTGCGGCGACGGGAGGGCCACGGTGCACCTGAAGACGCTCACGGTGCGCGGCTTCAAATCGTTCGCGTCGGCGACCACGTTCCAGTTCGAACCGGGCGTCACCGCCGTCGTCGGGCCCAACGGATCGGGCAAGTCGAACGTCGTCGACGCCCTCGCCTGGGTGATGGGGGAGCAGGGCGCCAAGACCCTGCGGGGCGGCAAGATGGAGGACGTCATCTTCGCCGGCACCTCCGGCCGGCCGCCGCTGGGCCGGGCGCAGGTGTCCCTGACCATCGACAACACCGACGGCGCCCTGCCGATCGAGTACACCGAGGTCACCATCTCCCGGACCCTGTTCCGGTCCGGGGGCTCCGAGTACGCCATCAACGGCGCCACCTGCCGGCTGCTCGACATCCAGGAACTGCTCTCCGACTCCGGGCTCGGCCGGCAGATGCACGTCATCGTGGGCCAGGGCCAGCTCGACGCCGTGCTGCACGCCACCGGGGAGGACCGCCGCGGGTTCATCGAGGAGGCCGCCGGCATCCTCAAACACCGTCGCCGCAAGGAGAAGACGGTCCGCAAGCTCGAGGCGATGCAGGCCAACCTCACCCGGCTCACCGACCTCACCGGGGAGATCCGGCGGCAGCTGACCCCGCTCGGCAAACAGGCCGCGGTCGCCCGCCGCGCCCAGCAGGTCCAGTTCGAGGTCCGCGACGCGAAGGCCCGGCTGCTCGCCGACGAGCTCGTCACCCTGACCGAACGCCTCGCCACCGACCTGGCCGACGAGGAGGCCATGCGCGCCCGCCGCGCCGAGCTGGAGACCGGGCTCGAGGCCGGCCGGGAACGGCAGGGCGAACTCGAGGCGGCGGCAGCCCGGGCCACGCCGGCCCTGAACGCCGCCCGGGACACCTGGTACCAGCTCTCCTCCCTGCGGGACCGGTTCACCGCGCTCGCCCAGCTGGCCGAGGAGCGCCGCCGGCTGCTCGGCAGCGCCGAAGCGCCCGCTCGCAGCGGCCGGGACCCCGAGCAGCTCGAGCAGCAGGCCGCCGCCGTCCGCGCCGAGGAGACCGAACTCGGGCGGGCGCTGGAGGCGGCCCGTGGGACGTTGACCGCGGCGCTCGACGCCCGTGCCCGCGCCGAGGCCGACGCCGCCGCCGAGGACAAACGCCTCACCGCCCTGATGCGCGCCGCCGCCGACCGGCGGGAGGGCATCGCCCGGCTCACCGGGGCCGTCGGAGCCGCGCGCACCCGCGTCGAGTCCGCCGAGGCGGAGCTCGGCCGGTTGCGGGAGATGATCGCCGACGCCACGGCCCGCGCCGAGGGTGCCCGCTCCGAGTTCGCCGCCCTGGAGGGCCAGGTCGCCGGGGTCGAGGAGGGGGAGGAGGGCCTGGACGCCGCGTACGAGCAGGCCAGCGCCCGCGTCGAGCAGCTGGAGGCGGAGCTGGAGACCGCCCGGCAAGAGGAGCGCGACGCCGAGCGCGAGCGGGATGCGCTCACCGCCCGGATCGAGGCGTTGCAGGTGGGCCTGGACCGCCGTGACGGCGCGGAGACCCTGCGCGGTGCCGTGCTCGAGGGGCGGCTCGACGGGGTGGTCGGCGGCGTCGCCGAGCTGGTCGGGGTGGCCCAGGGCTACGAGCCGGCCATCGCCGCCGCCCTGGGCGCCGCCGCCGAGGCGCTCGCCGTCACCGACCACGAGGCCGCCGAGCGGGCCCTCGACCTGCTGCGCGAGCGGGACGCCGGCCGGGCCGACCTGCTCATCGACGACGCCCCCGCCCTGCCGTCGCTGCTGCCGGCCGACGCCGCCCTGCCCGCGGGCGCGACCCGTGCCACCGCGCTGATCCGCGCCGACGAGGCGCTGGGCAGCACGCTGGACAGCCTGCTCGCCGACGTCGTGGTCGTGCCCGACGCCCGGGTCGGCGCCGCCGTGCTCGCCGCACACCCGCGCGCCCGGGTGGTGACCGAGGACGGCGACGTGTTCACCGCCGTCAGCGCCCACGGCGGCGCCGCCAGCGAGGCCAGCCTCATTGAGCTGCAGGCGGCGATCGACGAGTCGCGGACCGCGCGCGACGCCGCCACCGCCCGCTGGGAGCAGGCCCGCTTCGCCCAGTCCGGCATCACGGCACGGCTCGCCGACGCGAAGACCGAGGCCGACGCCGCGCTGGACGACCTGCACACCTCGGACGCCCGGCTCGCCGCCGTCGCCGAACGGCTCGCCGGCTTCGGCTCCGCGATGCGGTCGGCCGAGGCGGAGCGCACCCGGCTGGACGCCGCCGTCGAGACGGCCCGCGCCACCATCGAGCGGGAGCAGGCCGCCCTGGCCGCGGCGGCCGACCGGCTGACCGCCGCCCGGGAGGCGCCCGAGGAGGCCGCGGAACCGGACACCGACCGCCGGGACGAGCTCGCGGCCGCGGCCACCGCCGCCCGCGCCGCCGAGATGGAGGCGCGGCTGAGCGTGCGCAGCACCGAGGAGCAGCTGACCTCGTGCAGCCAGCGGGCCCAGTCCCTGGAGCGGGCCGCCCGCACCGAGAAGGCCGCCCGGGCCGAGGCGGAGCAGCTGGCCCGCCGCCGCCGATACCAGGCGGGCAAGGCGCTCGCCGTCGGGTCCGCCGCCGTCGTCGTCGCCGACCACGTGACCGTCTCCCTCGAGTTGGCCGCCGCCGCGCGGGACGCGGCCGAGCAGACCCGCGCCCGGCTGGACGCCGACCTGACCGAGATCCGCGGCGGCAACGAGGACATCGGCCGGGAACTCGCCCAGCTGGTGGACAGCGTGCACCGGGACGAACTGGCCCGGGAGCGGCAGCGCGCGGCGATCGAGGCCCTGCAGAACCGGGCCGCGGACGAGCTCGGCCTGAGCGCCGAGAACCTGATCGCGGAGTACGGGCCGGAGGTGCCCGTGCCGGTCACGGCGCCGGTCGAGGACAAGTGGGCCGACCTCGGGCCGGCGACCGTCGAGACGGTGCCGTTCGTCCGGGATGAGCAGGCGAAGCGGCTGCGCAGGGCGGAGCGGGATCTCGCGGCGCTCGGCAAGGTCAACCCGCTGGCGCTGGAGGAGTTCGCGGCACTGGAGGAGCGGCACCAGTTCCTGTCGAGCCAGCTCGAGGACCTCAAGTCCAGCCGGGCGGACCTGCTGCAGATCATCGCCGAGGTGGACCAGCGGGTGCAGGAGGTCTTCGGCGCCGCCTTCGCCGACACCGCCGCCCAGTTCGAGCACGTCTTCTCCCGGCTGTTCCCGGGCGGCGAGGGCAGGCTCGTGCTCACCGACCCCGACGATCTGCTCGCCACCGGTGTCGAGATCGAGGCGCGGCCGGCGGGCAAGAAGGTCAAGCGGCTGTCCCTGCTCTCGGGCGGGGAGCGGTCCCTGACGGCGGTGGCGCTGCTGGTGGCGATATTCATGGCCCGGCCCAGCCCGTTCTACGTCATGGACGAGGTCGAGGCGGCCCTGGACGACACCAACCTGCAACGCCTCATCGGCATCCTCGAGGAGCTGCGCGCGTCGAGCCAGCTCATCATCATCACGCACCAGAAGCGGACGATGGAGATCGCCGACGCCCTGTACGGGGTGAGCATGCGCGGTGACGGCGTCTCGGCCGTCATCAGCCAGCGGATCGGGGTTCTTCACTAGCTGTCCCGCAGGAGGGGTCACGTCGAAGGTGGCCTGCAGGAGGGCTGCCTTGCCGGCGTCAGCTGCCTGCCGGCTCCGTCGTCGTCGCCGGAAGCGTCTCGCGCGCCACCAGCCACGGCACCATCGCCAGCAGGCACACGGCGCCGGTGACGGCGAAGGCCCACCCGTAGGAGAGGGTGTCCACCAGGAAGCCGGCCAGCAGCGGGCCGATGATCGTGCCCGTGTCGGCGGCCATCTGGAACGCGGCGAGCACGCGGCCCGAGCTGCGCTCCGGCCCGATCACGTCGGCGACCGCGGCCTGCTGCGCCGGGCCGAGTAGCCCGGCACCGACCCCGGCGACGATCGAGGCCACGATGAAGACGGCGACGTTCGGCACCAGCCCGAGGGCCATCGTCGCGATCCCCGTGGTGGCCAGCCCGGCGAGCACGAGCGGACGGCGTCCGTAGGCGTCCGTCAACCGCCCGGCCAGCGGCAGCGCGAGGGCGTTGCCGACGGCGAAGATCGCCAGGGCGGCGCCGGCCAGCGCCGGTCCGGCGCCCAGCGCCGCGGTGGCGAACAGCGGCACCAGCGCCACCCGGACCCCGAAGACACCCCACCCGTTGGCGAAGCTGGAGCCGATCGCCGCCCGGTAGGCGCTGTCCCCGAAAGCCGTCCGGAGGGGCAGCACCGGCGGAGTCCCCGCCTCGCCGCCGATCGTCGCGGCACTGCCGGTCGCGGCGCGCAGACGCACGAACACGAACGCCGCGGTCGCCAGCAGCAGGAGGCCGTAGACGACGAACGGCACCCGCAGGCCCAGGCCGCCGAGCACGCCGCCGACCACCGGGCCGGCGATGTTGCCGAGCAGGAACGAGCCGGCGTAGTAACTGGAGATCCGCCCGCGGGCCCCCGCCGGGGCGAGCCGCACGATGAGCCCGAGCGCCGAGACCGTGAACATCGTCGACCCGAGGCCACCGAGGCCCCGGAACAGCAGCAGCTGGACGTAGTCGGTGGCGAAGGCACAGGTCAGCGACGAGAGTCCGACGATCGCCAGTCCCGCCACATAGACCGGCCGCTCACCGAGTCGCTCCACCAGTCGGCCCCCCGCCGGGGCGAACACCAGCCGGGCGAGGGCGAAGACGCTGACGATGGCGGCGGCCGCCGTGGTGCCGACGTCGAAGGAGTGGGCCAGCTGGGGCAGCACGGGCGCGACCAGGCCGAAACCCAGCGCGATGACGAAGGCCGCCGCGATGAGGACGAGGATGGCCGGCGGGATCGGGGTCCGCGGCGCTCGCGGCCGCCGGCGGCGTGACCCGGCCGGCAGGGCGCGGTCGGCGGGCGGAGGCACGGGGGCGGGCGCGGGATGGGGCGGAGGAGTCGGCATGGCAGGACGAGTCTGCCACGCGGTGCCGGCCCGGCGGCCGGGCCCGCACCGATCCGCCGGCGCGGGGACCGTGAGAAGCTGGCGGGGTGAATGGTGCACTCGACCCCGTCATGATCATCGTCTTCGTCGTCGCCGCGATCGCCGTCATCGGCACCGTGCTGATCGCGCTGGTGCGCACCACCCGGCGCCCCCGCGGCGGCGCCCGCAGCCCCTACACCTCCACGCGGGACGCCAACGACCCGGGGCCCGGCGGCGTCGGCACCCTCGACCGGCCCGAGCTCGCCGAGCCGGGTACCACGGCACCGCCCGCCCCCGAGATCGAGCGGCCCGCCGCGGTCGGCGGCCGCCTCGTCCGGCTGCGGGATCGGTTGTCCCGGTCCAACTCGACGCTCGGCCGCGGTCTGCTCACCCTGCTCTCGCGCGAGACCATCGACGAGGGCGTGTGGGAGGAGATCGAGGAGACCCTGCTGCTCGCGGACCTCGGCACGGAGCCGTCGATGCAGCTGGTCGACGCCCTGCGCGAGCGGGTGCGGGTCGAGGGCACGCGCGACCCCGAGCGGGTCAAGGCGATGCTGCGTGAGGAGCTCCTTCGCCTGGTCGACCCGACCATGGACCGCACCGTGAAGACCACCCGGCATGACGGCCGGCCCGCCATCGTCCTCGTCGTCGGCGTCAACGGGACCGGCAAGACCACGACCGTCGGCAAGCTGGCCCGTGTGCTGGTCGCCGAGGACAAGGACGTGCTGCTCGGTGCGGCGGACACCTTCCGCGCCGCCGCCGCCGACCAGCTGGCCACATGGGGGCAGCGGGTGGGCGTGCCCACGGTGCGCAGCGACGTCGAGGGCGCCGACCCGTCCTCGGTCGCCTACGACGCCGTCCGCGCGGGTATCGAGGTGGAGGCCGACGTCGTCATGATCGACACGGCCGGCCGCCTGCAGAACAAGGCCGGCCTGATGGACGAGCTCGGCAAGCTCAAGCGCACCATCGAGAAGCAGGCCACCGTCGACGAGGTGCTCCTCGTCCTGGACGCCACGACCGGGCAGAACGGCATGACCCAGGCCGCCGTGTTCGCGCAGGTCGTCAACATCACCGGCATCGTGCTGACCAAGCTCGACGGCACCGCCAAGGGCGGCATCGTCGTCGCCATTCAGCGGGCGCTCGGCGTCCCGGTCAAGCTGGTCGGCCTCGGCGAGGGGCCGGACGACCTGGCCCCGTTCGACGCCGGGGACTTCGTCGACGCCATCATCGACTGACCTTCCCTCGTCCTTCCACCCCTTCACGCCAGCTCGTCACTAGATGTTCCAGAGCGGCCGATTCCGGCCTCGTTCGAGCATCTATTGACGAGCTGGCGTGGTTGGTGTGCCCTGACGGGCCGGTTCACCTGATCGAAACACGCCGGTGACGGCCCTTTTACCCGCGATCCCCATCCGTAACGCCCCGGCAATGCACCCCGCCGGGCCGTGAAACACGCGCCCACCATGCTCGAGATCGGGGCACGGAGCCGTCCCGCCGCACGACCGCGGCCCGACCGCTCCGTCGCATCGGATCGAATGACCTCTTCGAGGAAGGGTATGGGCATGGACACTGGCGCAACCGCCTGGGTGCTGGTCTCGGCCGCACTGGTCCTGTTGATGACGCCGGGTCTGGCGTTCTTCTACGGCGGCATGACCCGCGCCAAGGGCGTGCTGAACATGATGATGATGAGCTTCGGCGCGCTGGCCCTGGTCGGCGTGCTGTGGGTGCTGGTGGGCTACTCCATGGCCTTCGGCACCGACATCGGGGCCGGTCTGGTGGGCAATCCGTTCGAGAAGTTCGGGCTGCAGGGCGTGCTCGACACCGGGGACGGTGCGGCGATGTCCGGCAGCATCCCCGAGATCGTGTTCGTCGGCTTCCAGGCCGTCTTCGCGATCATCACCGTCGCGCTGATCTCCGGGGCGATCGCCGACCGGGCGAAGTTCGGCGCCTGGATGCTGTTCGCCGGGTTCTGGGCCGTGCTGGTCTACTTCCCGGTCGCGCACTGGGTGTTCGACTTCAACACCGACTCCAACGACAACAACATCGGCGGCTGGATCGGCCAGGGCCTCGGGGTGATCGACTTCGCCGGCGGCACCGCCGTGCACATCAACGCCGGTGCGGCGGCGCTCGCGCTGGCCCTCGTCCTCGGCAAACGCAAAGGCTTCGGCAAGGACTCCGGGCACCGCCCGCACAACCTGCCGCTGGTGATGCTCGGCGCGGGCCTGCTGTGGTTCGGCTGGTTCGGCTTCAACGCCGGCTCGGCGCTGGGCGCGAACGCCGTCGCCGGGTACGCGTGGATCAACACGCTGGTCGCCCCGTGTGCCGCGATCCTCGGCTGGCTGCTGGTCGAGCGGCTGCGCGACGGGCACGCCACGTCCCTCGGAGCGGCGTCCGGTGCGGTGGCCGGGCTGGTCGCCATCACGCCGGCCTGCAGTTCCCTCACCCCGCTGTGGTCGATCGTGCTCGGCCTGATCGCGGGCGTCGCCTGCGCCCTGGCCGTCGGCCTGAAGTACCGCTGGGGCTACGACGACTCCCTCGACGTCGTCGGCGTGCACCTGGTGGGGGGCATCATCGGCACCCTGTTCATCGGCCTGGCCGCAGACCCGGGTTCGCCCGCCGGTGCCACCGGTCTGTTCTACGGCGGCGGGCTGACCCAGCTCGGCCTGCAGGCCATCGGTGCGTTCGCCGTCCTGATCTACTCGTTCGCCATCGCGTTCGTGCTCGCCTGGCTGATCTCCAAGTCCCTGGGCTTCCGCATCAGCGAGGAGCACGAGGTGACCGGCGTCGACCTCACGCAGCACGCCGAGACGGCCTACCAGTACAACGAAGCCGGAGGGAACTTCCACGCGGGACGGCACCTGGTGCAGACTCCCGACGGCGCGATCGAAGAGGTGTCTGCATGAAACTGGTGACCGCGATCATCCGACCGGAGAAGGTCGACGACATCCGCTCGGCCCTCGAGTCCTACGGCGTCCGCGGGCTGACCGTCTCCCACGCCAGCGGCTACGGCCGGCAGCGGGGCCACACCGAGGTGTATCGGGGGGCGGAGTACACCTCGGACCTGCTGCGCAAGACCCGCGTCGAGATCCTGGTCCCCGATCACGCCGCCTCGGACATCGTCGACGTCCTCGTCTCCACCGCCAACACCGGCCGCGCCGGGGACGGCAAGGTCTGGATCACGCAGGTCGAGGAGGCGGTCCGGGTTCGCACCGGCGAGCGCGGCGACGCCGCGGTCTGACCCCCGGCCCCGACCACGGCACCGCCCGGCATCGTGCTCACGATGCCGGGCGGTGCCGTGGTCCGTGCCGGTCCGGGCTACTCGTCGTGGCCCTGGTCCCCGCTCATCTGGTCCTCCGCGGGCGGGGTCTCCCCGGGAGGGACGCCACCGCCCGGTTCCAGCCCCGTGACGCGATCGCGCTCGGGGTCCGGGTGCGGGTCGCCCGCCGCGGACGGCGTCGAGTCGGCGCCGGTGGCGGCGTCCTCCGACGCCGCCTCGGGTCCCGGGGGAGCGGCGTCCGGCTCCGTCGCGCGGGCCGCCGGGTCGTCGCTGCCGGTCTCGGTGATCGGGCCGGGGCCGATCGGGTCGCTCGGCACGCTGCCGGTGCTGGCGTTCTCGCTCACGGTTCCTCCTCGTGCGTCGTCCCGCCGCGCAGGAGCTGCGTCGCGGTCCTGCGAGCCTAGGGTCGGACCGCGCCCCCGGACAAGCAACGCCGGGGGCACCGGCAGGGGTCGCCTTGCTAAGCTGGGTCACTGGTCGCACGCCACGGCCGGCCCGGCGACCGACGCCCGCGATGCCCGGCCCGCGGTGTCCACCCACCGACGAGAGAAGTCTGTAGAACCGTGTTCACTTCACTGTCTGATCGGCTCACCGCCACCTTCAAGAACCTGCGCGGCAAGGGCCGCCTCAGCGAGGCCGACGTCGACGCCACCGTGCGGGAGATCCGGCGCGCGCTGCTCGACGCGGACGTCGCCGTGCCCGTGGTGCGCGAGTTCACCGCCAGCATCCGCGAGCGCGCCCTCGGGGCCGAGGTGGCTGCGGCCCTGAACCCGGCGCAGCAGATCGTCAAGATCGTCAACGAGGAGCTCCAGGGCGTCCTCGGCGGCGCGACCCGGCGGATCCGGTTCGCCAAGCACCCGCCGACGGTGATCATGCTCGCGGGCCTGCAGGGCGCCGGCAAGACGACCCTGGCCGGCAAGCTCGGCAAGTGGCTGGCCGCGCAGGGCCACAAGCCGCTGCTCGTCGCGGCGGACCTGCAGCGTCCCAACGCCGTCACCCAGCTGCAGATCGTCGGCCAGCGCGCCGGCGTCGGCGTGTACGCGCCGCACCCGGGCACCACGAGCGAGGCTGACGTGCCCACCGGGAACCCGGTGCAGGTGGCGCGCGACGGCGTCACCGAGGCACGGAACAAGCTGCACGACGTCGTCATCATCGACACCGCCGGTCGCCTCGGCGTCGACGCCGAGATGATGCAGCAGGCCGCCGACATCCGCGCGGCGACCAGCCCCGACGAGGTGCTGTTCGTCATCGACGCGATGATCGGCCAGGACGCGGTCAACACGGCGCTCGCCTTCCAGGAGGGCGTCGCCTTCACCGGCGTCGTGCTCTCCAAGCTCGACGGCGACGCCCGCGGTGGTGCCGCCCTGTCCGTCGCCTCGGTGACAGGCCAGCCCGTCATGTTCGCCTCCACCGGCGAGGGCCTGGACGACTTCGAGCTGTTCCACCCGGACCGGATGGCCGGCCGCATCCTCGACATGGGCGACGTGCTCTCCCTGATCGAGCAGGCCGAGCGCTCCTGGGACAAGGCCGAGGCCGACCGGATGGCGAAGAAGTTCGCCGACCAGGAGGACTTCACCTTCGAGGACTTCCTCGCCCAGATGCAGCAGATCCGCAAGATGGGCTCGATGAAGAAGATGCTCATGATGATGCCCGGCGCCGCCGGCATCCGTGAGCAGCTCGAGAACTTCGACGAGCGGGAGATCGACCGGGTCGAGGCGATCGTCCGGTCCATGACCCCGCACGAGCGGGTCGCCCCGAAGATCATGAACGGCTCCCGGCGTGCCCGCATCGCCCGCGGTTCCGGCGTCACCGTCTCCGAGGTGAACCAGCTGATGGAGCGGTTCACCCAGGCGCAGAAGATGATGCGGCAGATGGCCCGCGGCGGCGGTGTCCCCGGCATGCCGGGCATGGCCGGCCCGGGGGGCTTCAACTCGCCGCGCAAGAAGGGCAAGAACGCGAAGGCCGCCAAGAGCTCCCGTTCCGGCAACCCGGCCAAGCGTGCCCAGGAGGCCGCGGCCGCTCAGGCGCGCCGCGAGCGGGGTAGCCAGCCGGTCAACACCGGGGCCGCGTTCGGCAAGGACGCCGGCGCGGAGGACTTCGACCCGTCGGCCCTGAACCTGCCCGCCGGTTTCGAGAAGTTCCTCGGCAAGTGATCGACTCCTACCTCAGCGAGCCCGAGCTCGCCGCGTTCATCGCCACGCTGCCGCGTCGTCGGCTCGCGGCGGGCGCGCTGATCCGGGACCCCGACGGTCGCGTGTTGATGGTCCAGCCCAACTACAAGCAGGGCTGGGAGCTGCCCGGGGGCACGGTGGAGGCCGGCGAGGACCCGCGGACGGGCTGTACCCGTGAGGTGCTCGAGGAGGTCGGCCTCGACCTGCCGGTGGGCCGGCTGCTCGTCGTCGAGCACGGCATCTCCCACGGTGTCTGGGGCGACGCGACGATCTTCCTCTACGACGGCGGCACGATCGACGCCGACACGGCGGTCAGCGTGCAGGCCGAGGAGCTGCTCGGTTATCGCTTCGTCCCGCCCGCCGACGTCGCGACCCTGGCGATGCCGGGACTGGCGAACCGGATCGCCGTCGGGCTGGCCGCCCTCGCGGACGGCCAGACGCGGGAACTGGTCAACGGCCGGGGCTGAGTCCCGGACGCCGCGGGTGCCGTCGCCTCCGGGCCGGTACCTGTTGCTCGAGGCCGCCGACCGCGCCGGGACCGTCCCGGGACCGTCGGTGGCGGATGCCAAGGTGGTGGACATGAAAAGAGTGGTCTTCGTGCACGGGTCCGACGGCGCGGGAGCGGCCGCCTGGCCGGAGCAGCACCTGCTGGCGGGGCGGTGGGACTGCCTGTTCCTGCGCCGCAGCGGCCACGAGGTCGCCGGCCAGGTCCGGGAGCCCGACGTCGACGTCGATGCCGCCTCGATCCTGAGCCATCTGGCCGCCGCCGGCGGCGGTCACCTGGTGGCGCACGACGTGGGGGCGGTCAGCGCCCTGCTGGCCGCCGTCCGGCGCCCCGACCTGGTCAGGTCGCTCACCCTGTTCGAGCCGGCCGCCTTCGCCCTGACCCGAGACCTTTCCGTCACCGCGGCCCACCTGACGGCGGCGCAGCCCGCGATCCCGCCGGTGCCCGCCGCCCTCGTCGACCGCGACACGCGGCCCGACCTCGGCATCGTGCCCGGTGTCCCGACCCTCGTCGTCACCGGCGGCTGGGAGCCGCTCTACGAGGAGGTCGCGGGATTCCTCGCGTCCACCGGCGCCCGCCACGTCGTCGCCGGCCGGGACCACCGTCCGCAGGACGATGCCGAGGGGCACGCCGTGCTCACCGCGTTCCTCACCGGGACCGCGCGGGCCGCGGCGTGACCCGCCGGCTCCCCGCGGGAATGTCCGCCGGCACCCGCGCGTTGGGATAAACATGAAGCTTCAAGTAAATGACCGTCTGCCCGACGACACCGCCATGGGCGTGCTCACCCTGCGCGCCGGTGACCTGCCCGCCCTGGTCGGCTACTACCAGGCCGCGCTCGGCCTGACCGAGGTCGCCTCCGACGCCGACGGCGTGCTGCTGGGCCGCGGCGGCGCCGGCCTGGTGCGGATCACCGACGGCCACGGCCTGCGCCTGCCGTCCCGGTCCGAGGCCGGGCTGTTCCACACGGCCCTGCTGTTCGAGGACCGCAGTCAGCTGGCCGACACCGTCGCCGCGGCGCTGCGCCGCCCCGAGGGCCGGTACGTCGGCGCGCAGGATCACGCCGTGAGCCAGGCGTTCTACTTCCAGGACCCCGAGAACAACGGCATCGAGCTGTACTGGGACCGGCCGCGGGAGGCGTGGCACTGGCAGCACGACGCGGTGCACATGACCGTGGATCCGCTCGACGGGCGGGCGTTCCTGGACGAGCACGTCCGGCACGACGAGCCGCAGGCGGACCCGGCGACGGTCGGGCACGTGCACCTGCAGGTCGGTGACGTCGCCACCGCGCACGACTTCTACGTCGGCGCCCTCGGGTTCGCGGCCACCGCCCGGCTGGGGGAGACCGCCCTGTTCGTCTCTGCGGGCGGGTACCACCACCACATGGCGATGAACGTGTGGAACAGCGCCGGTGCCGGTCCGCGGCGGGACACCCTGGGCCTCGGCCGGGTCGAGATCGCCGTGCCGTCCGACGCCGATGTCGCCGCCCTGCGCGAGCAGCTCGACGCGGCCGGCATCCCGGTCGCGGTGCAGGACCACGGGCGCGGCAACGCCCTCGTCTTCGCCGATCCGTGGCGGAACGAGCTGCGCGTCGCCGCCGCCTGACCCCCACCGTCGACGTCATCGGCGGCGTTGGCCTCCGGCGTCCGTCCCTTCTGGCATAATGGACGGGTACTCGGTGCGCCCGGCCCCTCTCAACCGGGCGGTCACCAGTCCCCAGAACCCCACGGATCGGCCTGCCCCACGGGTGCGTCATACGGGTTCGACTTTCGACCAGCACAGGAGTGAGTCACACCAGTGGCCGTCAAGATTCGCCTCAAGCGCATGGGCAAGATCCGTGCCCCCTACTACCGCATCGTCGTCGCCGACTCCCGCACCAAGCGGGACGGTCGCGCGATCGAGGAGATCGGCAAGTACCACCCGACCGAGAACCCCTCGTTCATCGAGGTCGACTCGGATCGCGCGCAGTACTGGCTGGGCGTCGGCGCGCAGCCGACCGAGCAGGTCCTCGCCATCCTCAAGGTCACCGGTGACTGGCAGAAGTTCAAGGGTCTGCCCGGCGCCGAGGGCCGGCTGAAGACCCGCGAGGGCAAGGCCGCCTTCGTGGCCCCCGAGAAGAACTCGGTCATCATCCCCGAGTCCAAGAAGGCTCCCGAGGCGCCCGCCGCCGAGGCTCCCGCCGAGACCGCCGAATCGGCTGACGCGGACCAGTGAGCGTCCTTCCGGAAGCGCTCGAGCACCTC
Source organism: Tersicoccus solisilvae (assembly GCF_014643255.1). Taxonomy (GTDB): domain Bacteria; phylum Actinomycetota; class Actinomycetes; order Actinomycetales; family Micrococcaceae; genus Tersicoccus; species Tersicoccus solisilvae. Next base: position 38,522 of record NZ_BMJI01000015.1, read on the forward strand.
GTGCGCGGCATCGTCGACAGCCCCGACGACGTCAACGTCACCGCGAAGAACAACCGTCGCGGTGAGACCCTCGAGGTCCGGGTGCACCCGGACGACCTCGGCCGGGTCATCGGCCGGCAGGGCCGGACGGCGCGTGCGCTGCGCACCGTCGTGTCCGCCCTGGAGGGCGGCGACGACGTGCGTGTCGACGTCGTCGACACCGACCGTCGCCGCTGAGCACCACGGAATCGTGCTCGACACCGAGCAGTGCACGGCCCCGCCGCTCCCCACCGAGCGGCGGGGCCGCGCTGTTTCCCGGCCTTCCCGGCCGTGACCCCCGACACCGGCGTTCCGCCGGTGCATTCGTCTGCGCCGGCTCTCGGCGACCCCACGGAAGGCAGGCCCACAGTGCAGGTGCGCATCGCCCGGATCGGTAGACCCCACGGCATCCGGGGCGAGGTGACCGCCGAGGTGCTGACCGACGATCCCGAGAACCGGTTCGTTCCCGGGGCCGTGCTCGAGGTCGAGGCGGCCGGCTCGGACAGCGCCGACGGTCCGCTGACCGTCCGATCCGCCCGCTGGAACAAGGGCATCCTGCTGCTCGGCTTCGACGAGGTCGACGACCGCAACCAGGCCGAGCGCCTGCGCGGAGCGCGCCTGCTGCTGGACACCGAGGAGGACGAGGGCGACGACGACGCCTGGTACGAGCACGAGCTCGTCGATCTGGACGTCGTGCTCGCCGCGGACGACGCCGACGACGCGGGGGAGCGCGGCCGGCGGATCGGCCGGGTCATGGCGCTGCAGACCATGCCCGCCCAGGACCTGCTCGTCATCGAGCTGACCGACGGGCGGGAGGTGCTCGTGCCGTTCGTCGAGCAGATCGTGCCGACCGTCGACCTCGAGGCGCGCCGCGTGATCCTCACCCCGCCCCCGGGCCTGCTGGAGCTGAACACGGCCGACGCCGCCGAGGAAACGGCTGGCGGGCAGGCGCCCGGCGACGTGGGCCCCGACCGCGACGGGTCGGCCTGAGACGTGCGCATCGACGTCGTCAGCATCTTCCCCGAGTACCTGGCCGCCCTCGACCTGTCCCTGATCGGCAAGGCGCGCGCGTCGGGTCTACTCGACCTGACCGTCCATGACCTGCGGGACTTCACCACCGACCGGCACCGCACCGTCGACGACACCCCGTACGGCGGGGGCGCCGGCATGGTGATGAAGCCCGAGCCGTGGGCGCAGGCGCTGACCGCCGTGCTCGACGGCGAGGGCGGCGCCGCGGACCCGGGCGGCACCACCGCGGGGGACCAGCGACGTCCGGTGCTGATCATCCCGTCGCCCGCGGGCGAGGTGTTCCGGCAGGCCACCGCGCACGAGCTGGCGGAGACCGACCATCTGGTGTTCGCCTGCGGGCGGTACGAGGGCATCGACGAGCGCGTCGCGCTCTGGGCCGCCGAGCGGTTCGACGTCCGTCCGATGAGCATCGGCGACTACGTGCTCAACGGCGGCGAGGTGGCGACCCTGGCGATGGTGGAGGCCATCGTCCGGCTCATCCCCGGCGTCATCGGCAACCCGGGGTCGCTGACCGAGGAGTCGCACGCCGACGGGCTGCTCGAGTACCCGATGTACACCAAGCCGGCGAGCTGGCGCGGCCTGGACGTGCCCGACGTGCTGCTCAGCGGCGACCACGGCCGGATCGCGCGCTGGCGGCACGAGCAGCAGCTCACCCGCACCGCCGAGCGCCGTCCGGATCTGCTGCCGCCTCCCGCCTGACGTGCCGCGGGCGCGCCGATGTGGCAGAATGGACAGCTGTGCCGGCTGGGCGCGCGCCTGCCACAGGGGGAGCGACGCCGACAGCTCGGCACGCGCGTGCGCCCGACGGGCCGCGCGTCCCCTCACCTCGCGGCACAGCACCGGCCCTCGGGTCCGCCGTGCCGCACCGATCCACGTGGATGACCTGTGGCGTTCACCAGGAGATGCAGCATGCACATCCTCGACTCCGTCGATTCCGCGTCCCTGCGCACCGACGTCCCGGACTTCCGTCCCGGTGACACGCTGAAGGTGCACGTCAACATCGTCGAAGGCAACCGCAGCCGCGTGCAGGTCTTCCAGGGCTTCGTCGTCGGCCGCCAGGGCCACGGCATCCGCGAGACCTTCACCGTCCGCAAGGTCAGCTTCGGTGTCGGCGTCGAGCGTACCTTCCCGGTGCACTCGCCCGTCATCGACAAGATCGAGCTCGTCACCCGCGGTGACGTGCGCCGCGCGAAGCTCTACTACATGCGCGATCGCCACGGCAAGGCCGCGAAGATCCGCGAGAAGCGCTGACCACCCCTTCCGGGATGTCCCCCGCCGTGCGGTGGGCCGCACCGGTCATGCCGGCCCCACCGGGGGCGGCATGAGCGCGACGAGACGCCAGTCCCTGAGGGGCTGGCGTTTCGTGCTCGTGGGGGTGCTCGCGGTCGTCCTGCTCAGCTGTCTCCTGCGCGCCTTCGTGCTCGAGGTGTACACGATCCCCTCGGCCTCGATGGAACCCGGCCTCGCGCCGGGGGACCGCATCGCCGTCGCCCGGGTGGGTGTCGCGCCCTGGCACCGGGGCGATGTGGTGGTCTTCGACGGCCGGGGAAGCCTGGATCCCTACCGCAGCACCGACCCCGCCTGGCTGCAGGCGCTGGCCGGGGTGGGGCAGTTCCTCGGGCTGGTCGGCAGTCCCACCGTCCACGTCAAGCGCATCGTCGGGCTGCCCGGCGACCAGGTCAGCTGCTGCGGCACCGACGGCCGCGTGCGGCTGAACGGACAGCCGGTCACCGAGCGGTACCTCGCCCCGGGCACCGCGCCCAGCACCACCCGGTTCGACGTCGTGGTACCCGCGGGCAGCGTGTGGCTGCTCGGGGACAACCGGGGAGACTCCTACGACTCCCGGGCGCTGCTCGGGGCACCCGGCGGGGGCATGGTGGCGATGGACCGTATCATTGGCACGCCGGTGGCGCGGGTCTGGCCGCTGGACCGGGCCGGGGCCCTGGAACGGATCCAGCTCGGACCCAGCCCCGGGTGAGACGGTGGCCCGCGAGGCCAGGCAGCCGAGAACATCAGGGAGCGGAAGCAGCGAGTGAGCAGCAGCGACAACGAGAACGAGCGGCGGCCACGGGGCCGGCACACCGGTGAGCCGGTGCGGGGCCGGGACGGCGAACCGGGAACCGCGACGGGCGCGGACGAGGCCGCTGTGCACGGCGGCGCGGCCGCCGCGCGCGACGGCCACCGGCCGACCGTCGGTCAGCGGCTGCGCCACCTGGCGGCCGGCCGCCGCGCCGACGGCACCCGCCCGTCCGGGGGCGCCTCGTTCGCCCGGGAGGTGGCCGGCATCGTCGTCGTCGCTCTGGTGCTCTCGTTCCTGATCAAGACCTTTCTGTTCCGGGCCTATTTCATTCCGTCCCAGTCGATGGAGCAGACCCTGCTCGTGGACGACCGGATCTTCGTCAACCTGCTGGTGCCGAAGGTGGCCGAACTGCACCGCGGCGACATCGTCGTGTTCAAGGACACCAACGGCTGGCTGGAGAACGAGCCGATCGCCCGCAGCGGGGGCCGCAGCCCCCTGACCGACGTGCTGGTGTTCCTCGGCCTCGCGCCGGACGACTCGCAGCAGCACCTGGTCAAGCGCGTGATCGGCATGCCGGGCGACCACGTGACCTGCTGCGACGCGCAGGGTCGGCTGACCGTCAACGGCGCCTCGATCACCGAGCCGTACGTGAACGCCGGTGCCGCGCCGTCGGACACCAGGTTCGACATCACCGTGCCCGAGGGCCGGCTGTGGGTGATGGGTGACAACCGGGGCAACTCCGCCGACTCCCGGGCCCACGTGCCCTCCGCCGCCCAGCCGGACGCGCAACCGTTCGTGAGCATCGACGACGTCGAGGGCACGGCCACGGTCATCGCCTGGCCCCTGAACCGCATGCGCGTCCTCGAGAACGACCAGGACGTGTTCGCCACCGTGCCCAGCCCCAGCTCCTCCGCCAGCCCCCGGCCGACGGTGACGACGTCCGGTCGGTGACACGGTGGTCGTCAAGCGTCCCAGTCTGCGCGTCGAGCGTTCCCTCGCCGGTCCCGGCTGCCGCCTCGTCGCCGGCATCGACGAGGTCGGGCGTGGCGCCCTCGCCGGACCCGTCGCGGCCGGCGTGGTCGTCATCGACGCCCACACCCAGCGCGCCCTGACCGGCGTCGCGGACAGCAAACTGCTCAGTCACCAGCGCCGCGTCGACCTGGTGCCGCGGATCCGCCGGTGGGCGGTCGGCAGCGCCGTCGGGATGGCCACGGCCGCCGAGGTGGACGCCCTCGGGCTGACCCATGCCCTCCGGCTGGCCGGGCTGCGGGCCCTGCACGTCCTGGCCGACGACGGCATCGTGCCCGACCTGGTCCTGATGGACGGCAACCACAACTGGTTGCGCCGGCCCGAGCCCACCCTGCTGGACGCGCTGGTGCCGGACGACGGCGACCTCGACGTCGCTCCCGTGCCGCCGGGGCCGCACGGCTCCACCGCGGTCGCTGCCGCGGACCCCACCGTGCTCACCCGCATCAAGGCGGATCTGACCTGCACCAGCGTCGCCGCGGCGTCCGTGCTGGCCAAGGTGGAACGGGACCTGCTGATGATCGAGGCGGCCGAGCGGTATCCGGATTTCGGCTGGGAGATCAACAAGGGCTATGCGACGCCGTCGCACCGCGCCGCGATCGACGCCGTGGGCCCGAGCGAGCTGCACCGCCGCACGTGGCGGCTCGGCTCCCTGCCCGGCGCGGGCGAGGCCACGGCGGACGGCGACGAGGGCGCATTCGGGGACGCCCCGGTGGAGGACACCGCCGACGCCGACGCCGGCCTGTTCGCCCGAAGCTGACGCTCCGAGTCGTGCCCGTCGGCCTCCGCCTGCCGCATTCGCCGGGGCGTGGGAGAAGATGGAGCCATGAGCGCTGAGGACCTCGAGAACTACGAGACCGACATGGAGCTGGCCCTGTACCGCGAGTACCGGGACGTGGTCGGGCTGTTCAGCTACGTCGTGGAGACCGAGCGCCGCTTCTACCTCGCCAATCACGTCGACCTGCAGACCCGCTCTGCCGACGGTGAGGTCTACTTCGACCTCACGCTGACGGACGCGTGGGTGTGGGACGTGTACCGGTCGGCCCGGTTCGTCAAGAAGGTCCGTGTGATCACCTTCAAGGACGTCAACGTCGAGGAGCTGACCAAGACGGACGACCTGCAGCTGCCGGACTGAGGCGGCGTCCGGGCGCGGGCTCCCTCTCGGGTAGCGTCACCGGCATGAACCTCGACCGCGTCCGCCCTGAACTGCGGGGACCCGTCCGGCGCCTGCCCCCGCTCGGCCTCCAGTACCCCTGGCTCCGCCGACTCGTCCGCTGGGCCCAGCCCCGGTTCACGCCCGGGGCGGTCGGCGACGGCGTGGCGGTCGAGACCAGGACGACGCCGAGTGGCGTTCCGCTGCGCGTCTACCGGCCGCTGGATCCGGATACCCCCGCCTCGGGTCCGCGGCCGGGTCTGCTGTGGATCCACGGCGGCGGGCTGGTGATCGGCGACCCGATCATGGACGACCCGCTGTGTGCCGGCTTCGTCCGCGCCACCGGGGCGGTGGTCGTCTCCGTCGACTACCGGTTGGCGCCCGAGCGTCCGTTCCCTGCCGGTCTCGACGATGTGGCGGCCGGGTGGGCGTGGTTCGGGGAAGCCGCGGCCGGCCTCGGCGTCGACCGCGGCCGGATCGCCGTCGGCGGCCAGAGCGCCGGCGGGGGGCTGGCCGCGGCCCTGGCCCAGCGGCTGCGGGACGCCGAACCGGCGCCCGAGCGGCGCCCGGTCGCCCAGCTGCTGTTGTGTCCCATGCTCGACGACCGCACCGCCGCCCGGACGGAGCTGGACGCGGTGCGCCACCGCGCGTGGACCAACCGACAGAATCGCTTCGGCTGGGGCGCGTACCTCGGAACCACACCGGGCGCGCCGGACGCCGTGGTGCCGGCGTACGCCGTCCCGGCTCGTCGGGAACGGCTGGACGGCCTCCCGCCGGCCTGGATCGGCGTCGGCGACATCGACCTCTTCCGCGAGGAGGACGAGGCCTACGCCGCCCGGCTGGCGGACGCGGCAGTCCGCTGCGAGCTCGTGATCGTGCCCGGGGCACCCCACGGCTTCGAGTCGTGGGCGGCGGACACACCGATCGCCCGCGAGTTCCTCGCGCGGGCCGGCGCCTGGCTGCGCGACGCGCTGGTGGGTGATCCGCTGCCCGACTGAGTCGGCGGGCCGGCTTCTCCCTCCCCAACCCACGCCGCCGGGCTCGTCATCCACATCCGCGGGAGCGCCCGTCGCCGTCGTCGCCGCGCCCGACGATCGTTGGTCGTGGAGGTGGACGCATGCGACGGAAGGACCTGCTGGGCCGCGCGGGCGAGGAGTTCGCGGCCCGGTACGTGACGGAGCTGGGATGGCGGCTGCTGGACCGCAACTGGCGGTGCCCGGCCGGCGAACTCGACCTGGTGGCCCTGGACCCGATGGGCGCGGCCGGGCCGGTGATCGTGGCGGTGGAGGTCAAGACCCGGCGGTCCCTGGATTTCGGGCACCCGTGGGAAGCGATCGACGCGGCGAAACTGGCCCGCCTGCACGCCCTGATCCGGCTCTGGGCGCACGAGCACGGCGTGTCCGGCCCGGTCCGGGTCGACGCGGTGGCCGTGGTCGGTGCCGCGGCGGCCGACATGCGCTGCGAGCACCTGCGGGCGGTGGCCTGACATGCCGCTGGGTCGCGCGTTCGCCGTCGCGCTGATCGGGTTGAACGGGCATGTCGTGGAGGTCGAGGCGGACATCGGGCAGACCCTGCCGAACTTCGTGCTGCTCGGGCTGCCGGACTCGTCGTTGCACGAGGCGCGTGAGCGGATCCGCTCGGCCGCGCAGAACACCGGGCTGCCGTTGAGCCGGCGCAAGCTGACGGTCAATCTCATCCCGGCCACGCTGCCCAAGAGCGGGTCCGGGTTCGACCTGGCGATCTGCGTGGCCGCCCTGCGGGCCGCGGGGGACGTGCACGAGACAGGACGCACCGTGTTCCTCGCGGAACTGAGCCTGGACGGCCGGCTCCGCCCCGTGACGGGGATCCTGCCGGCCGTGATGGCCGCGGTGGCGGCAGGATTCGGGCCGGTCGTCGTCGCCCGCGGCAATGAGCACGAGGCCGCACTCGTGCCCGGGGCGGAGGTGCTGGCGTTCAACACACTCGCGCAGGTCGCGCTGCACTTCGGGGCCGATCCGCAGCGGCTGGCCCTGGAAGACCAGCCCGAGCCGGAGGCGTCGTCGCCCGCGGCGCCCGACGCCGGACCCGTCCGCGACCTGAGCGAGGTCGCGGGTCAGGCGGACGCCCGGTTCGGGCTCGAGGTCGCCGCGGCCGGGGCGCACCACCTGCTCATGGTCGGGCCGCCCGGGGCCGGCAAGACGATGCTCGCCGAACGGCTGCCCACTATCCTGCCGCCCCTGACCGACGCCGAGGCGATGGAGGTCACCGCCATCCACTCGCTCGCCGGTCGGGGCGCCCCGCGGCTCGACCTGATCCGCCGGCCGCCGTACGAGCACCCGCACCACACGGCGACCGTGGTCTCCGTCGTCGGCGGCGGCAGCGGCCTGCCTCGTCCGGGCGCGGCCACCCGCGCCCACCGGGGCGTGTTGTTCCTCGACGAGGCGCCCGAATTCGACCGGCGGGTGATGGACGCCCTGCGGCAGCCGCTGGAGGACGGTCGGCTCGTGGTCCATCGCGCCGGGGGAGCGGCCGACTACCCCGCCCGGTTCCAGCTGGTGCTCGCCGCCAATCCCTGCCCCTGCGGGCAGGACGGCGTCCGGGGCGCGCAGTGCCGCTGCACGTCGCTGGAACGACGCCGCTACCCGACGCGGATGTCCGGGCCGGTCCTCGACCGGGTGGACGTCCGCCTGGACGTCCCCCGCGTGAGTCTGCGCGAGATGAACACCCGCGAGGCGGCGGAGAGCAGCGCGGCCGTCGGCGCCCGGGTGGCCGCGGCTCGGGCGGTCCAGCGGGAACGGTTGGGCGCGTACGGCGTGACCACGAACGCCGAGATCGGCGGGCGGGTGCTGCGCGGGCCGCTGCACCCCGGCCGAACGGCGACGAGGGAACTGGAGGTGGCGATGGAACGATCCCTGATGACGGCGCGTGGGCACGATCGGGTGCTGCGCCTGGCCTGGACCCTGGCCGATCTGGCCGGGCACCCGGTGCCGGACGCCGACGATGTCGGGCAGGCGCTGATGTTCCGGGAACGGCGGGCCGTCGCATGACCGACACGACGCCGGTCGCGGCCGATGCGCGGACGGCCCACCGGCTGGCCCGAGCGGCGCTCTCCCGGCTCGCCGAACCGCAGGACGTGGTTGCCGGCGCCCTGATCGCCGTCGCCGGGCCGGTGGATGCGCTACGCGTGGCCACCGGTGCGGTGCGGTCGGGGCCCCGGCTGGAGCGGGCGGTGGCGGACCAGCTCGGCCGGCACGACGACGGCCCGGCGTTGGTCGCCGCCGCGGTACAGCGCTGGGCGGCCCGCGTCCCCGCGCTGGCGCCCGAACGGGACCTGACCGTGCTCGACCGGCTCGGCGGCTGGCTGCTGACGCCGGAGGACGAGGCCTGGCCGGCCGGGCTGGCCGACCTCGGTCCCGAGGCACCGCTGTGCCTGTGGGGACGGGGACAGCCGGCGGATGCGCTGCCCGCCACGGCGCGCGCGGTCGCCGTGGTCGGCGCTCGGGACAGCACCGCCTACGGCGAGGCGATCAGCGCCGACCTGGCCCACGGCCTGGTGTCCGCCGGCTGCACCGTCGTCTCCGGCGGCGCGTTCGGCATCGACGCGCAGGCCCATCGCGGGGCACTCGCCGCTCACGGGTCGCGTTCGGCTCGCGACGCCGCGAATCGCGCGGCCGGGCCGGCGATGCCGACCGTCGCGGTGATGGCCTGCGGCGTCGACCGCTTCTACCCGGCCGCGCACGAGACCCTGCTGCGCGCGGTGCTGGCAGAGGGCTGCCTGCTGGCGGAGGTGCCGCCGGGGTCCTCACCCACGCGCTGGCGTTTCCTGCAGCGGAACCGGCTGATCGCGGCGTTGAGCGGCGTCACCGTCGTGGTCGAGGCCCGCTGGCGGTCCGGTGCCCTGAACACCGCGCACCACGCTGCCGGCCTGGGCCGGGAGGTCGGGGCGGTGCCCGGGTCGGTGCATGCGTCGACCTCCGCCGGCTGCCACCGGCTGCTGCGGGAGAGCGACGCGGTCTGCGTCACCGACGTCGAGGACGTCCTCGCCCTCCTCGACCCCTTCCGACTGCCCGCACTACCGGCGGCCGGTCAGGCGGGGCGCGACCCGGACGAGTCCACCAGCGTCGGCCCGCCCGGCAACCACCCGCCCGGCGTCGCCCTTCCCGTGCGGTCAGCCCCTCCGGCCGCCCATGACGGCCTGAGCGCCCAGGACCTCATCCTGTACGACGCGTTGCCGATGAGGACCGGCAGCACCACGGCCCGGCTGGCGTCGGTGGCCGGGCTGAGCGAGCCCATGGTGCGCGCCGGCCTGGGTCGCCTGTCCCTGCGCGGCTTGGCCGTGACGATGAACGGTTCCTGGCGGAAGGGAGGCGCGACCCGCGGCTGAGTCGGCCCCCGTCGTCCGTTCCCGCGGGACAGCCCGTGACGCCGGCGCACGACCCGGACCGCGTGGCGAGTCGTGTCGTGCGGCCGTCATGGCCGACAGTAGAGGGGTGGTGAGCGAGCAGGAGCAGCGCGATGCGGACACCGCCGACGTCCCGCCCTGGGCGGCGGCCGCGGTGGACGGCTTCGCGCGCCACCTGGCGTTGGAGCGCGGCCGGTCCGCCCACACGGTGCGGGCCTACCGGAGCGACCTCGCGTCGCTGTTCACCCATGCCGCGCGGCAGGGCGTGGACGGGCTGGATGTCCTCGACCTCGGCCTGCTGCGCAGCTGGCTCGGCGCCCAGACCGACACGGGTGCCGCCCGGTCGAGCCTCGCCCGTCGCGCCGCCGCTGTGCGCACCTTCTGCCGCTGGGCCGTGCGTGAAGGACTGCTCGACACCGACCCGTCCGTGCGGTTGCGCGCCCCCCGCCGGGACCGCACCCTGCCCGCCGTGCTGCGCGAGCCGCAGATGTCCGCCGTCCTCACCCGTGCCGCGGACGCCGCCACCCCGGAGCACCCCGCCACCCTGCGCGACACCGCGATCCTCGAACTGCTCTACGCCACCGGCGTCCGGGTGGGGGAGCTGACCGCCCTGGACATCGATGACATCGATGCGGAGCGGCGCACCCTGCGGGTGCTCGGCAAGGGCAACAAGGAGCGCACCGTGCCCTACGGCGTCCCGGCCGCCCGTGCGCTCGACACCTGGCTGGTCTCCGGTCGCCCCGCCTTGGCGAGGGAGGGGTCGGGACCGGCCCTCTTCCTCGGCGCCCGCGGCGGGCGGCTGGACCAGCGCCGCGTCCGGGACATCGTCCACCGGGCCACCGCCGCCGATGGGCGCGGCCCGTCCGCCGGACCCCACGCCCTCCGGCACACGGCCGCGACGCACCTGCTCGACGGCGGGGCGGATCTGCGCGCGGTCCAGGAGCTGCTCGGTCACTCCTCGCTGGCCACGACCCAGATCTACACCCACGTCTCGGTCGAGCGGCTGCGGGCGAGCTACCGGCAGGCGCACCCGCGCGCCTGACGACTCGGCCATCGCGGCCAGGCCCGGCGTGTCCTTGATACGATCGCGCCACGTGCGACTCTCCAGGAGGTCTCGATGCCGAGCCGTCGCCGGTTCACGCTGCCCGCGGACGCCGCGACGTGGCCACCGAAGCAGGTCCGGCGTGTCGTGGCGGAGCACCTGGCGGACGTGCTGCCCGGCTCGTGGACGGTCCTGCGCGACGGGCTGACGTCCACCACCGAGGGGCGGAGAACCCGGATCGAACTGCAGTCGATGTCGATGTCCCGCACCGGTCACCTCGTGCTCGCGCCACGGGTCGCGGTCGAGGTCGCGGCGGTGCGGGCCTGGACCACCCGACACCTCCCCGGGGAGCGGGTCACCACCCGGGTGCTGAACTCCCTGCTGATGAACGTCACCGAGGTCAGCTACGTCGACGTCGTGAGCGACCCTCGCCTGGGGGACGAGGAGGAGACGTCCGTCGACGACCTGGTGCGCGTCCTCGTCGACGACGTGCAGCCCGTGATCGACCTGCTCGCCGACCCGGAGCGGGTCGTCCGAGAGCTCCCGGAGGCGTGGGTCACCTGCAGTCTCGTCTCTCCGGACCTGCTGATCTGGCTGATCACGCAGGGCCGTCCCGACCTCGTGTGGCCGCTGATGCTGCGCTGCGTCGGTGAGCAGGAGCTGTCGTGGTTCGCCGCGGCCCTGCGCGCGGCGCGCGCCGGCGCGGACCTCGATGCCTTCGCCGGCGACGTGGATGCCACCGCCGCCTACTGGATGGCCTCGTTGGGCGATCACGCCGAGCTCGGGCCCGACCCCGACCCGGTAGCGGCCGCCCTGCGGGAGAAAAACACGTGGCGGTAATTACAGTGGCGGAAGATGTGCCGATAGTGCACAATGTCTGTGACAACTGAAGATTCGACCACGGGTTGAAGGTAGGTCTTGCTACCCGTGGTCACACCAGGGTGAACATGCGCGTATCCACCGTGCTGAAGGTCGTTGGGGAAGACGTCCCTACAGCAACGGAGGATGGAATGAGTGACGTGTTGACCCGAGGTGTTCTCTTCGTGCACTCGGCGCCTGCCGCGCTGTGTCCGCATGTGGAGTGGGCCATCGGTTCCGTCGTCGATCAGAGGACGGACCTGACCTGGACCGCTCAGCCTGCTGCCCCCGGAATGTTCCGGGCGGAGCTGGCGTGGACCGGAGCGCAGGGTACCGGTGCCGTGCTCGCGTCCGCTCTGCGGGGGTGGGCTCATCTGCGCTACGAGATCACGGAGGAGCCGAGTGCCGGCGCCGACGGTGGTCGGTGGTCGCACACCCCCGAACTGGGTATCTTTCACGCCACGACCGACGTGCATGGCAACATCATGGTCTCCGAGGACCGGATCCGGTACGCCTACGAGTCCGGCGCGGGCGACCCGAGCGCCGTCTACCAGGAGCTCTCCCTCGCGCTCGGCGAGGCCTGGGACGAGGAGCTGGAGCCCTTCCGGCACGCGGCCGAGGGCGCCCCGGTGCGCTGGCTGCACCGCGTCGGCTGACCCCTCTCTTCTGCCAGCTCGTCAATAGATGCTGACCGGACCCCGGATTCCGGGCCGGATGGAACATCTATTGACGAGCTGGCGCGGCCCGGAACCGATCGGACGAACGAAGGGTCCCGCTCCGAGGAGCGGGACCCTTCGTCATGTCGCGGCCCGATCAGGCGTTGCGGAACACCGCCACGGCGTTGTGACCGCCGAAGCCGAACGAATTGCTCATCGCCACCACGTCGCCGGACGGCAGATCCCGCGCGGTGGTGACGACGTTCAGCGGGATGGCCGGGTCCTGGTGATCCAGGTTGATGGTGGCCGGCGCCTTCCGCTCGTGCACCGCCAGGACGGTCAGCACCGCCTCCACCGCACCGGAGGCGCCCAGCAGGTGACCGGTCTGCGACTTGGTCGCGGACACCGCCACGTCGTCCAGGCTGGACCCGAGCGCCTCCAGCAGGGCCGTGTACTCCGGCGCGTCGCCCACCGGGGTGGACGTCGCGTGCGCGTTGACGTGCACCACGTCGGCCGGGTTGACCCGCGCGTCGTACATCGCGGCCTTCAGCGCCCGGATCGCGCCCTGCCCCACGGGGTCGGGAGCGGTGATGTGGTGGGCGTCGGCCGTGATCGCGGCACCGGCCAACTCGGCGTAGATCCGCGCCCCGCGTGCCCGGGCGAACTCCTCCGCCTCGAGCACGAGCGCACCCGCGCCCTCGCCCATGACGAACCCGTCGCGGTCGACGTCGTACGGGCGGGACGCCGCCTGCGGGTCGTCGTTCCGCCGCGACAGGGCCTGCATCGACGAGAACGCCGCCATCGGCAGCGGGTGGATGGCCGCCTCCGCGCCGCCGGCGACGACGACGTCGGCGCGGCCGGAACGGATCATCTCCAGCCCCAGTTCGAGCGCCTCCGTACCCGAGGCACACGCCGAGACCGGGGTGTGGGCCGCGGCCCGCGCCTCCAGATCCAGGCTGACCGCGGCGGCCACGCCGTTGGGCATGAGCATCGGCACCGTCATCGGCAGCACGCGCCGGGGCCCGCGCTCGCGCAGGGTGTCCCAGGCGTCCAGCAGCGTCCAGACGCCACCGATGCCGGTGGCGAAGGCGACGCCGAGGCGGTCCTTGTCCATGTCCTCGATGCCCGCGTCCGCCCAGGCCTCCCGGGCGGCGACGACGCCGAACTGGGTCGAGGGGTCCATCCGCTTCATCTCGACGCGGGAGAGCACCTCGGAGGCGGGGTTCGAGACCCGGCACGCGAAGGTGACGGGCAGCTGGTACTTCTCGACCCAGTCGTCCTCCAGGGTCGCGGCCCCCGACGTGCCCGCCAGGGCGTTGCGCCAGAAGGTCGGCACGTCACCGCCGATCGGCGTCGTGGCGCCGAGGCCGGTGATGACCACTTTCCGTGTCATGTTCCACACTTTCCGCGCCGCGGCAGCGGCGGTCGGGACGGGCACCGGTCGGCGTCGATGTCGCCCACCGGTGACCTGCGGTCAGGACTCCTGCGCGTTGGCGATGTAGTCGACGGCGTCACCGACGGTCTTGAGGTTCTTGACCTCTTCGTCGGGGATCCGCACACCGAACTTCTCCTCGGCGTTGACCACGATGGTCATCATCGAGATGGAGTCGATGTCCAGGTCGTCCGTGAAGGACTTGTCCAGCTGCACCGCGTCGGGCGCCAGGCCGGTCTCCTCGTTGACGATCTCGGCCAGGCCGGACAGGATCTCTTCTTTGCTCGCCATGACGGCTCCTTTTCTTCTGTCACCGCCGGGCGGCGGTTCCGTGTCCGGAGCACTCGGTAGCACTCCGTGATCTGTGGTGTCGTCCTCGGCGGGGCACGGGACTGGCCCCAACCTACGACGGCGCGTTCGGCTCGGGGAAGGCCTCACTCAGGGGAGGACGACGACCTGCGCGCCGAACACCAGGCCGGCACCGAAGCCGATCTGGAGAGCGAGGCCGCCGTGCAGCTGAGGGTTCTCGGCGAGCAGCCGGTGCGTGGCGAGGGGGATCGACGCCGCGGAGGTGTTGCCCGCGTCGGCGATGTCACGGGCGATGACGACCGACTCGGGCAGCTTCAGCTGCTTGGCCATCTCGTCGATGATCCGCATGTTCGCCTGGTGCGGCACGAAGGCGGCCAGGTCGTCGGCGGTGACGCCGGCCGCCTCCAGGGCGCGGCGGGCCACCTTGGCCATCTCCCAGACGGCCCAGCGGTAGACGGTCTGCCCGTCCTGGCGCAGGGTCGGCCACAGCTGGGCTTCGGTCTCGAGCGCGGTGATGGCGCTCTGGGCGTCGTCCTGCGCGGTCGCGGAGAGGTCCCGCACCTCGAGCATCGAGTGGGTCATGCCGATGGTGTCCCAGTGGGAGCCGTCGGAGCCCCAGATGGAGGGCCCGATCCCCGGCGAGTCCGAGGGGCCGACCACGACGGCGCCGGCACCGTCCCCGAGCAGGAACGAGATGGTGCGCTCGTGGTTGTCGATGACGTCGGAGAGCTTCTCCACGCCGACGACGAGGACGTTCTCGGCGGCGCCGGAGCGGACCAGGGCGTCCGCCTGGGCGATGCCGTAGCAGTAGCCGGCACAGGCGGCGGAGACGTCGTACGCGGGGGCCGGGGTGGCGCCGATCCGGTCGGTCAGCTGCGCCGCGAGCGACGGGGTGGCATACGGGTGGGTCACGGTCGCGACGATGACCGCGCCGATGTCCGAACCGGCGACGCCGGCCGAACGCAGCGCCTCCTCGGCGGCGCCGAGCGCCATGTCGAGCACCGACGTGTTCGCGTCGGCGCGATGCCGGGTGACGATGCCGGTGCGCTTGCGGATCCACTCGTCGGAGGAGTCGATCCACTGGCAGACGTCCTCGTTGGTGACGATCTGGTCCGGGCGGTAGGCGCCGATACCGAGGATGCGCGCGTGCTCGCGGGCGGGGGACTGTTGCAGGGTCGGGGTGCTCACGCCTGTCCTTCGTTCGTCGGGGCGGCGGCCGCCGCGTGGGCGGCCACGAAGTCGCGGGCGGCCGGCAGGTCGTCCGGGGTCGAGAGGGCGAAGCCGGCGACGCCGCGCAGACCGCGCTTGGCCAGTCCGGTCAGGGTACCGGCCGGGGGCAGTTCGAGCAGGCCGGTGACGCCGGCATCGGCGAGGTACCGCATGCAGGCGTCCCAGCGCACCGGCCGGGAGACCTGCCCGATGAGGGCCGCGAGCGCGTCGTCCCCGCCGGTCACGGGCGCGCCATCACGGTTGGAGAGCAGGGTCCGCGTCGGCGTGGTCGGATGCAGCGCGGGAGCCAGCCCCTCGAGAGCGGCGACTGCCGGTCGCATGTGCGCCGTGTGGAAGGCGCCGGCGACCTTCAGGGGGATGACGCGGGCCCGGGCGGGCGGGGCGGCGACGAGCGCGTCGAGCTGGTCGCGGGTCCCGGCGGCGACGATCTGACCGCCACCGTTCATGTTGGCGGGCGTCAGCCCGGCCGCCTCGATGGCCGCCAGCACGTCCTCCTCGACACCGCCGACGACGGCGGCCATCCCGGTGGGCTCGGCTGCGGCGGCGCGGGCCATGGCGGTGGAGCGTTCCTTGACGAACGCCATCCCGTCGGCCTCCGTCAGTGCGCCGGCGAGCACGGCGGCGGTGATCTCCCCGACCGAGTGTCCGGCCAGCACGGCCCCCTCGGGCACTCCGTGCTCGCCGAACAACGCGCGTGCCCCCACCAGCCCGGCGGCCACGATCAGCGGCTGGGCGACGGCCGTGTCCTTGATGGTGTCGGCGTCCGAGACGGTGCCGTGGGCCACCAGGTCGATGCCGGTCGCGTCACTGAGCACGCGCAGGAGGGGTTCGACACCGTCGAGCTCGAGCCACGGTGAGAGGAAGCCCGGGGTCTGGGAGCCCTGTCCAGGGCAGACGATCGCAAGCACCATCCCAGCCTTTCACCAGCTTCGTGCTTCCCGCCGGATTCGAGGCACCAAGGTCGAGCCGCGCGATTGTAGGGAACCTACAACGCCGCTCGCTCGGGGAGGCGGACCGCCGGGGCCGCGGCGGAGGCATCGCCGGCCGCGTCGCCCGCGCTCAGCCGCCCCGCGACCAGCGCCGTCTGCAGCACGAACGCCTCGCGAGGGACCAGCGGATCCCACCCGGTCACGTCGGTGACCTTGCGCAGCCGGTAGCGCACCGTATTGGTGTGAACGAACAAGGCGCGGGCGGTGGCCTCCAGGGAGTGGCCGAGACTCAGATAGGCCGACAGGGTCTCCAGCAGCCCGTTCGACGCCGACGTCAGCGGCCGGTAGATGGCCCGCACCAGGGCACGCCGGGCGGTGTCGTCACCGGCCATCAGCCGCTCGGGCCAGAGATCGTCCGCGGCCACCGGGCGCGGGGCGTCCGGCCAGGCCCGGGCGGCGACGAGGCCCGAGAAGGCCGCCTGGGCGGCCGGGCCCGCGTCCACCAGGGACGCGGCCGGTCCGGCATGGACGATCGGGCCGTCCCCGAACACCGGGGCCAGCTTGACCAGGGCGGTGTCCCGGTCCCGCAGCCCGCCCAGGAGCAGCAGCAGACGGTCGCCCTGGATGCCGATCAGGGTGTCCTCGGCCAGCCGGGTGGTGGTGCGACGCAGGCCGGAGAGGTAGGCCGGATGGGGATCGGCCGGGGCGGCGCCGACGACGATCGTCACCTCGGCCTTGCTGCTCCAGCCGAGGGCCGCGATCCGGGAGCGGAGCGAGTCGGAGCTCTCCCCGCGCAGGATGCCGTCCACGACGAGCGCCTCCAGGCGGGTGTCCCACGATCCGCGTGACTCGGCGGCCCTGGCGTACACGTCGGCCGCGGCGAAGGCGACCTCCCGGGAGTAGCGCAGCACCGCCTCGCGCAGGGCGGGTTGCTCCGGCTCCTCCGCCAGGTCGGGGACCCGCTGCTCGACCGTGTCGACCACGATGCGGATCAGCTGCAGCGCCTTCTGCAGGCTGATCGAGCGGGTGAGCTCCGTGGGCGCGGTGCCGAACACGTCGGACATCACCCAGGCCGGGTTGCCGGGCTTCTCGTACCACGTGACGAAGGAGGCGATGCCCTTCTGCGCCACGAGCCCCAGGGCGGACCGCTCGTCGGGGCGCAGGTGCCGGTACCAAGGGAGGGCAGAGTCGAGCCGCCGCAGGGTGACGGTGGACAGGCTGCCGATGTTGGAGCGGAGCGTCTCCAGCGTCCGCGCCCGGTCGGTGTCGCCCGCGGCCGGTGCCCCGGGGACGCCGCGGCGGGCGCCGGGGGCGGGCTGGTCCTGCTGAGCGCTCATGCCCCCGAGCATACGACCGCCCCCGGTCCCCGCTCCGACCGGGCGGTCCCGGTCGCGGGGCGGCCCGCCGAGCGACGGGCCGGACGCCGCGAGGCCGCCGCACGTGCGTGCGGCGGCCTCGCGGTCACCGGGTGGGACACCCGGACGGTTTGCCGATGGGCGGCGTCGGTCAGGACTCCCCGCCGGCGTTGCCGGACCGGCCGGCCCGCACGTCGTGCAGCCGGTACTTCTCGATCGCCTGCGCGGGCGCCCCGGCGTCGACCTCACCGCGGCGGGCCAGCAGTTCGAGCGCCCGGACCACCATGGAGTGTGAATCGATGTGGAAGTACCGCCGGGCGGCGGCCCGGGTGTCGGCGAAGCCGAACTCGTTGCCACCGAGCGTGGCGAACTCGTTGGGGATGAACTGACGGATGCCGTCGGGCAGGTCGGACCGGTAGTCCGTCGTCGCGATGACCGGTCCGGTGGCGCCGGCCAGTCGCTGGGTCACGAACGGCACCCGCGCCTCGGCGTCCGGGTCGAGGAACGCCTCCCGCTCGGCGGCGAGGCCGTCCCGGCGCAGTTCGGTCCAGGACGTCACCGACCAGACGTCGGCCGAGACGTTCCAGTCCTCGGCGAGGATCCGCTGGGCGTCCAGGGCCCACGGGACCGACACGCCGGAGCCGAGGAGCTGGACCCGGGGACCGTCGATCTCGGCCTCCTTGATCCGGTGGATGCCCTTGACGATGCCCTCGACGTCGACGTCCTCCGGCTCGGCCGGCTGGACGATCGGCTCGTTGTAGACCGTGAGGTAGTAGATCTTGTCCGGGTCCTCGGAGTCCGGCCCGTACATCTCCTCGAGGCCGCGCTTGACGATGTGCGCGATCTCGTACCCGTAGGCCGGGTCGAAGGTGCGCACCGCCGGGTTGGTGGAGGCCAGCACGGGGGAGTGCCCGTCCATGTGCTGCGTGCCCTCACCCGCCAGGGTGGTGATGCCGGCCGTCGCGCCGATCAGGAACCCGCGCGCCAGCTGGTCCGCGGCCGCCCAGATGAAGTCGCCGGTCCGCTGGAACCCGAACATCGAGTAGAAGACGTACACGGGCACGAGCGGCTCGCCGTGAGTGGCGTAGGACGTGCCGGCCGCGGTGAACGCGGAGACGGCGCCGGCCTCGTTGATGCCCACGTGGAAGATCTGCCCCTGCGGCGACTCCTTGTACGCGAGCATGAGGTCGCGGTCCACGGAGATGTAGTTCTGACCGAGCGGGTTGTAGATCTTCGACGTCGGGAAGAACGAGTCCATGCCGAACGTGCGGGCCTCGTCGGGGATGATCGGCACGACGCGCTTGCCGAACTCCTTGTCCCGCATCAGGTCCTTGAGCAACCGCACGAAGGCCATCGTGGTGGCCGCCTGCTGCTTGCCGGAGCCGCGCTTGGCGACGTCGTACGCCTTGTCCTCGGGCAGCTTCAGGTCGTGGCCGCGCTCCCGCCGCTCGGGCAGGTTGCCGCCGAGGGCCTTCCGCCGCTCGAGCATGTACCTGATGGTCGGGTCGTCCGGGCCCGGGTGGTAGTACGGCGGGTTGTAGAGATCGTTCTCCAGGTCCTCGTCCGAGAACGGCATCCGCAGGTGGTCGCGGAAGTTCTTCAGGTCCTCGAGGGTCAGCTTTTTCATCTGGTGGGTCGCGTTGCGGCCCTCGAAGTGCGGACCGAGGCCGTAGCCCTTGACCGTCGCGGCCAGGATGACGGTCGGCTTGCCCGTGAACTCGGTGGCGGCCTTGTAGGCGGCGTAGACCTTGCGGTAGTCGTGGCCGCCGCGCTTGAGCTGCCAGATCTCCTCGTCGCTCATGTCCGCGACCATGGCCTTGGTCTGCGGCGAGCGGCCGAAGAAGTGGTCGCGCACGAAGCCGCCGGACTCGGCCTTGAAGGTCTGGTAGTCGCCGTCGGGCGTGGTGTTCATGATCTCCACCAGCGCGCCGTCGTCGTCCTTGTCCAGCAGGGCGTCCCACTCGCGGCCCCACACGACCTTGATGACGTTCCAGCCCGCACCGCGGAAGAACGCCTCGAGCTCCTGCATGATCTTGCCGTTGCCGCGCACCGGGCCGTCGAGGCGCTGCATGTTGCAGTTGATCACGAAGTTGAGGTTGTCCAGGCCCTCGTTGGCGGCCAGCTGCAGCGCGCCGCGACTCTCCGGCTCGTCCATCTCGCCGTCGCCGAGGAACGCCCAGACCTGCTGGTCGGACGGCTCCTTCAGGCCCCGGTTCTCGAGGTACCGGTTCATCGACGCCTGGTAGATGGCGTTGGTGGGGCCGATGCCCATGGAGACGGTGGGGAACTCCCAGAAGTCCGGCATCATGCGCGGGTGCGGGTAGGAGGACAGGCCGTTCGGCGCCGCCGACTTCTCCTGCCGGAACCCGTTCATCTGCTCCTCGGTCAGACGACCCTCGAGGAACGCGCGGGCGTACATGCCCGGCGAGGCGTGGCCCTGGAAGAAGACCTGGTCGCCACCGCTGGGGTGGTCCTTGCCGCGGAAGAAGTGGTTCATGCCCACTTCGTAGAGGGTGGCCGCACCCGCGTAGGTGGAGATGTGGCCGCCGACGCCGATGTCGGACCGCTGGGCGCGGTGCACCATGATCGCCGCGTTCCAGCGCAGCCACTTGCGGTACGTGCGCTCGATCTCCTCGTCACCGGGGAACTCGGGTTCCTGGTCCACGGGGATGGTGTTGACGTAGTCCGTGGTCGTGACGAACGGGACGGCGACGCTGTGTGCGCTCGCCCGCTGCAGCAGGGACCGGATGATGAACTCGGCCCGCTTCGTGCCCGCCGAGTCGAGGAGCCCGTCGAAGGACTCGATCCACTCCGCGGTCTCCTCGGGATCCGCGTCCGGCAGACTGGTGGTCAGCGCGCTGCGGATGTTCTTGATGTCTTCGGTCGCCACATTCAACCTCTCTGTCTGTGCGGTGAAGCACCCGGACTGCGGCCGTCGATGATGGGTGCCGCAGACCGCTGTCCGCTCCGGGGGGCCTCATGATGTGGGCAGCCCGAACGGGACGCGGCGTCTGGGTGCCACTCTAGCGCCGGAACAGCGACGCCGGTGCACCCCCCTTGTTCCACCAAGTGGACGTCTGATTCCGCATCGTGATCGCCGTGATCGTCCTCACGTCGGGCGCGCGGGGGCCGCCCGGCGGCGCGCTGCTTGATGAGGGACCCGAAAAGGTGTTGTCTGGTAGCACTCCGCCCCGGCCGGCATGACCGGCTCGGGACGGTCATGACATGCACCGACGACGGGACCGGGAGGACATCCGTGAGCGAGGCAGACGCCGTCGCGAGCAGCGCCGCCGCCAAGCTGGGCTTGAAGCAGGACGACCTCGTCCAGGAGTTCGGGTACGACGACGACGTCGACTTCGATCTCCGGGACGACATCGAGGAGACGGTCGGATCCGCCTTGCTCGACGAGGACGACCACGAGGTCGCGGACGCCGCCCTGCTGTGGTGGCGGGAAGGGGACGGCGACCTGATCGACGCCCTCGTCGACTCGCTGACGACTCTCGAGGAGAACGCCGTGGTGTGGGTGCTCACCCCGAAGGCCGGCCGGGACGGGTACGTCCCTCCCGCCGAGATCCAGGAGGCGGCGCCGACCGCGGGTTTGCACGTCACGTCGTCCGCCGGGGTGTCCAAGGACTGGGCGGCCACCCGCCTGGTGACCGCACGCCGCCAGTGACGCCGGCGGCAGAACCCGACGCCGCGGACGCCGCTCGCGCGGGCCGTCCCGGTGACGGCTTCGCGTCCCTGCCCGACGTCGGGGCGCCGGCCCCGGGGTTCGCCCTGGCCAACCAGCACGGGGAACCGGTCGTGCTGACGGACCTGCGCGGCACGCCCGTCGTCCTCGTGTTCTTCCCGTGGGCGTTCTCCCGCGTGTGCGGCGACGAGCTGCGGGAGCTGCGGGACGCGCTCGACGTCGCCGACTCGCCCTTCGCCGGCCGCGACGTGCGGCTGATGGCCGTGTCGGTCGACTCGAAGTTCGCCCTGCGGGCACTCGCCGAGGCGGAGGCCCTGCCCTTCGACCTGCTCAGCGACGTCTGGCCGCACGGCGAGGTGGCCCGCCGGTACGGGGTGTTCGACGACGAGCGCGGCAGTGCCCGTCGCGGCAGCTTCGTCATCGACGCCGACGGCGTCCTGCGGGCCCGACTCCTGTCCGACGCCACCCACCCCCGGAGCATGGATGAGTACCGCCGCGCGCTGGCATCGCTGGACGCCTGAGCCGGCCCGCACCGGCACCACCGATCCGGAGGCCACGCTCCCGGAGGCGCGACGCCGCGCCGTCGAGTTGCTCTCCGGGCGGCGGCTGGCCGTGCTCACCGGTGCGGGACTGAGCACCGACTCCGGCATCCCCGACTACCGGGGACCGGACGCGAAGCCGCGTACCCCGATGACGTACCAGGAGTTCATCGGCGACGCCCGCCGGCGCCGCCACTACTGGGCGCGCAACCACGTCGGCTACCGGTTCATGTCCGCGACCGTGCCGAACGCCGGGCACCACGCCGTGGCCCGGCTGGAGTCGCGCGGGCTCACCAGCGGCATCATCACCCAGAACATCGACCGGCTGCACGAGGCGGCGGGCGCCCTGAACGTCGTCGACCTGCACGGCCGGTTCGACCACGTCGTGTGTCTGGACTGCGCCAGCATGGTCCAGCGGGCCCAGCTGGACCGGATCCTCACCGAGCTCAACCCCGGATTCGCCGAACGGGTGCTGGTCGAGGACGTCGAGGTGGCCCCCGACGCGGACGCCGTCATCGAGTCCACCGCCGACTTCGTCGTCGCGCCCTGCCCGGTGTGCGGTGGCGTGCTCAAACCGGACGTCACCTTCTTCGGGGAGAACGTGCCGCGGGACCGGGTGGCGCGCAGCTACGGCATGGTCGACTGCGCCGACGGCCTGCTCGTCGCCGGCTCCTCCCTGGCCGTGATGAGCGGGCTGCGGTTCGTCCGCCGCGCGCACCAGCGGGGCATCCCCGTCGTCATCGTCAACCGCGGGCAGACCCGTGGCGACGACCGGGCCGACCTGCTGATCCAGGCCGGCGTCAGCGAGACGCTGGGCCACCTGGCCGAGGAACTGCCGGACCGGTGAACCGGACGATCGAGGAGCCGGAGGAGCCGATGACCGACCGCGTGACCCGTGCCGACCCGATGAACGTGCTGCGCCGCAGGACGAGCGAGAAGTGGCGGACCTACCCGGACGACGTGCTGCCCATGTTCGTCGCCGAGATGGACTTCCCGCTGGCGCCGGCCATCACGGCCGCGCTGCGCGAGGCCATCGAGGTCGGCGACACCGGGTACGTCGCCCCCCACGACACCGGCGCCGCCGACGCCTTCGCCCGCTACGCCGCGCAGACGTGGGACTGGTCGCCCTCGCCGGAGCGGATCGGCTACACCACCGATGTCAGCGTGGTGATCGTCGAGTCGCTGCGCCGGCTGATCGCCCCCGGCGACGGCGTCGTCATCACCCCGCCCGTCTACCCGCCGTTCTCCGCGCTGATCCCGGAGGCCGGTGGCACGGTCGTGGAGGTGCCGCTGCTGGACCGTCCGGACGCCGAGGACGGGTCGACGTACGCCCTCGACCTCGACGGCATCGATGCCGCCCTGGCCCGCGGCGCCCGCGCGGTGTTGTTGTGCAACCCGCACAACCCCGTCGGCCTCGTGCACTCCCGGCAGGAGCTCGCGGCGCTGTCCCGGATCGTCGACCGGCACGGGGCGAGCGTCGTCAGCGACGAGATCCATGCGCCGTTGACCCACCGCCGGCACCGGTTCACGCCGTACCTGAGCGTGTCCGACGAGGCGCGGCACCACGGCATCGCTGCGGCGTCCGGCAGCAAGGCGTTCAACCTCGCGGGGTTGAAGACGGCGATGTTCGTGGCGGAGTCGGACCGGATGAGTGCCGTCATCCGCTCGCTGCCCGAGGAGGTCCTGTTCCGCACCGGACTGTTCGGGCTGATCGCGACCCGCGCCGGCTTCGACCACGGCCGGGACTGGCTGCGCGGCACCGTCGCGGCGATCGAGGAGAACGTCGCCCTGCTGGAGCGGGAACTTGCGGCGAAGCTGCCCGCCGTCCGGCTGCGGCCTCCGCAGGCGACCTACCTGGCGTGGCTGGATTTCTCGGAACTCGGCTGGGGCGAGGACCCGGCGGCCTACGCGCTCGAGCACGCCCGGGTGGCGCTGGCCAACGGCCCGGAGTTCGGGCCGCAGGGCGCCGGGTACGCGCGGATGAACCTGGGCTGCGCGCCCGAAACGGTGATCGAGGCCGTGGACCGGCTGGCGGCCGCGGCGGGCTGATGACACGCGCCCCGTTCCGGGGGAGACTGGCCCCACAGGAGTGAGGCTCCGGGCGCCGGTCGCGTGGTGCCCACCCGAACGACGAAGGATCGATCGTGCTCGTCGTCAGCCAGGAACGATACGGCGGTCCCGGCGTGCTCCGGCTCCGGGAGCGAACTCGGCCCGTCCCGTCGGCGCACCGCCGTGCATCGTGCACCCGCATCGGCGACGTCGTCGTCGACCTCCGGCCCGCCTGACCGGACGCTGTCGGTGACCGCCGCGGGACCCGCTGCACGCCCCCATGATGAGCGCGTGCGGCAGCACCTGGGCCGGGTGCGGACCACCGACGGCACCGAGCTGGCGATCGCCGAGACCGGGGCCGGCCGTCCGCTGGTGTACGTCAACGGCTGGGTCGGCCATCTGGGGCAGGACATGGCGATGCCCTCGGTGCGCGCCTTCTACGCCAGCCTCGGCGAGGGCGCCCGCCTGGTGCGGTACGACCGTGCCGGCTGCGGGCTGTCGTCCCCGTCGGGCCGGGCGCCGTCGCTGGCCTTCGAACTCGAGCAGCTCGACGCCGTCGTCGGCGCCCTGGGGCCGGGACCGGTCGACCTGATGGGCACCTCGCTGGGCGCACCGGTCGCGGCGGCATGGGCGGCAGCGCACCCGGACGCCGTACGGCGGCTGGTGCTCTACGGCGGTTGGGTGAACGGCGCGGACCTTGCGCCGCCCGACGTGCGCGCGCACATCCTCGGCCTGGTCGAGGCGCACTGGGGTCTGGGGTCGGAGGTGCTCACCGGTGTCTTCGCGCCGGATGCTCCGCCGGCGGATCGGGCGGAGTTCGGCCGATACCAGCGGGCGAGCTCGACCGCGGCCACCGCCCGGGCGTTGCTCGCCCTCGGGTACGAGCTCGACGTCGGCGCCCTGCTGGGACGCGTGCACGCACCGGCGCTCGTGGTGCACCGCGCCGGCGACCGGGCCGCGCCGGTGGCGCAGGGCACCGCCCTGGCGCGCGGCATCGCCGGTGCCCGCCTCGTCGTCCTGTCCGGCCGCTCACACCTGCCCTGGGTCGGCGACGCGGCGGCGGTGGTGGCCGCGGTCCGCCGCTTCCTCGGCCTGCGCGTCGCCCGCCGTGCGGCCGGTCTTCTGACGAGCCGGCAGCGCGAGGTGGCAGCCCTCGTCAGCGCGGGACACACGAATCGTGAGATCGCGGCCCACCTCGGCATCGAGGAACGCTCCGCGGAGGGACACGTCGAGCGGATCCGGCTGCGGCTCGGTGTCCGGTCTCGCGCTCAGGTCGCCGCCTGGTACGCGGCGCACGAGACGGGCAGTCCACCCGCACCCTGAGGTAGTTCCCGCCTGCCGTGCGGAGGCGGGCAGGACGAGGCTGGGGACATCGAACCCGTCCACCGTGGGAGCCCTCATGACCGACACCGCCACCGGAATCGCGCAGCATGCCGTCCGGGACCGGTTCAACGCCGTCTTCTTCCGGGCACTCGGCCCCGTCCTGGAGCGGGCCCTGCGCCGGCACAAACAACGGGTGTTCACGGATCTCCCGGATGCGGTCGTCGAGATCGGGCCGGGGGTGGGGGCCAACCTGCCGTGGGTCCCGCCCGGCGGCACGCTGATCGCGATCGAACCGAACCACGCCATGCACGCCCCGCTGCGCGCGGCGGCGCGGCGGGCGCGCGTTCGCCTGGAGCTGCGTGATGGCGTCGGCGAGCGGACCGGCCTGCCGGACCGAAGCGTTGACGTGGTGATCTCGTCCCTGGTGCTCTGCACGGTGGCCGATCCGGCCGTCGTGCTCGCCGAGATCCGGCGGATCCTGCGGCCCGGCGGCACGTTCCGTTTCGTCGAGCACGTCGTCGCGCGTCGCGGCACCCCGACTCGCCTCGCGCAACGGATTCTGCGGCGCCCCTGGGCGTGGACGTTCGAGGGGTGCTCCTGTGAGCGGGACCTCGAGCTGGCGGTGCGGGCGGCGGGGTTCGCGTCGGTCAGCGTCCACCGCTACCGGATCCACTCGCTCTTCCTGCCGTTCAACCCGCAGATCGCCGGTATCGCCCGGGTGTAGCCACCATGCCGGGGGGAGGGGCGTCACGGCGCGTGACAGCTCACCACGGCGAACGCGCCGGTGTTCGTTCGTTCGGTCGCCACCACGCCGTCCACTTCGATGCGGCAGGTGATGACGGCCGCGGGCGTCGACGGCGATCGAGACGCCCGGCTTCCCGGTGATCGGCAGCAGCCGGCGAAGGGGCAGGCGGGGACGGCTGACCTGCTCCTGGACGCCGTAATCCGCGCCCTCGCGCCAGGTCCGCCAGGTGACGAGGAGCGCGGTGTCGGCGTCACTGGTCACCTCGACGACGATCTGCGGGGTGCTCCCGGAACCGCCGGCCAGGGCGGCGGGGGCCACGGGAGCGGAGTCGGTCCGGCCGGTGCCGACCGGATCCGCGGCCACGGGGAAATCCCCGATCCCGCAGGAGCAGGTGGCCAGCAGCAGGGCGCCGGCGACGACGACGGAGATGGCGGTACGCATGATGACCCGAGATCCGGCTGACCCGGCGGGCTCCCCGGCGGAAGTCCAATGCCGGGCCCGTCCCGTCCATTGTCCCACCGGCGGCGGCATCCGGCACCGCGTGACGGCGGCATCGGTCGCCCGACCCGTGACCTGCGGGTAGACTGCTGCACCGGCCACGGGAAGCCGCGACGCCCGCCGCGGGGCGTGGCCGTCCCCGGCCGTGGGGCCTTTAGCTCAGTTGGTAGAGCGTCACGTTTACACCGTGAATGTCGTCGGTTCGATCCCGGCAGGGCCCACCAGGAGACTTCCGGGACAGGAGCAGCACGCGTGCCGAAGCAGACGACGCCGGCCCCCGACCGGATCGAGGTGCGCGGCGCCCGGGTGCACAACCTGCGCAACATCGACGTCGACATCCCCCTCGGGCAGCTGGTCGGCATCGCCGGCGTCTCCGGCTCCGGCAAATCGTCCCTGGCCATGGGCGTGCTCTACGCCGAGGGTTCTCGCCGGTATATCGAGGCGCTGTCGACGTACACGCGCCGCCGGCTGGGGCAGGCCTCGCACGCCGACGTCGACCGCGTCAGCCACGTGCCGGCCGCCCTCGCCCTGCGGCAGCGACCCGGTGTGCCCGGCATCCGCTCGACCTTCGGCACGTCCACCGAGCTGCTCAACGTCCTGCGGCTGATGTTCTCCCGGCTGGCCACCCACGTCTGCCCGAACGGCCACCGCAACCCGCCCACCCTGCAGGTCGCCGCCGAGGAGCCCGTGGTGTGCGAGGCGTGCGGCGCCGAGTTCAGCCCGCCCGGCGCCGAGGCCCTGGCCTTCAACTCCGGCGGCGCCTGCCCCACCTGCGAGGGCACCGGCACGGTCCGCGACGTGGACGACGCGACCCTGATCCGGGACCCGGACCTGAGTCTCGACGACGGCGCCGTCGTGCCCTGGCAGATGTTCGGGTTCAACGTCCAGCCCCGGATCGCCCGCGAGTTCGGCGTCCGCACCGACGTGCCGTGGCGGGACCTGACCGACGCCGAGAAGGACATCGTCCTCGCCGGGCCGGAGGAGAAGAAGCACATCACCTTCACCTCGCGGAAGGGCGTGCACGACCTCGACTTCACGTTCCGCAACGCCCGGTTGACCGTGACCGAGGAACTCAAGAGGGCGCAGGACGCCAAGCGGCTGGCCCGGGTCAGCCGGTTCCTCGTCGAACGCACCTGCCCGGACTGCGGCGGGTCCCGGCTCTCGCCCGCCGCCCTCGCGCCGCGGATCGGAGAGGTGAATCTGGCCGACGCCACGGAGCTGACCCTCGACGACGTGGTCGTCTGGGTCGACACCGTGCCCGCCACCCTCCCGACGACGATGCGCCCGATGGCGGACAGCCTGATCGAGACCCTGCACCGGATGGCCCGCCGGCTGCTGGACCTGGGCCTCGGCTACCTCGCTCTCGACCGGGCCGGGGCGACGCTGTCGACGGGGGAGCGGCAGCGCGTCCAGCTGGCCCGGGCGGTGCGCAACGAGACCACCGGGGTGCTCTACGTCCTGGACGAGCCGTCCACCGGCCTGCATCCCTCCAACCTCCACGGTCTGGCCGGCGTGTTCGCGGACCTGCTCGCCGGCGGCAACTCGATCGTCATGGTCGACCACGACCCGCAGGTGCTCCGGGAAGCCGACCATCTGATCGAGATGGGTCCGGGGTCCGGGCGCGACGGCGGCACCGTCGTCCTCGCCGGCACGGTCGACGAGCTCGACGCCGCGCCGCAGTCCCGGATCGGGCGCTTCCTCAGCGGCCGCGAGGGCGCGCTGGTGCGGGAGACAGCGCCGGCCGACCAGACCTTCGCGCACGGGACGATCCGGCTGCGCACCGACCCGGTCCACACGGTGCACGCCCTCGACGTGGCGATCCCGCGCGGCCGGCTGACGGCGGTCACGGGCGTCTCCGGCTCCGGCAAGACCACGCTCGTGCTGGAGAGCCTGGTGCCGGCGCTGCGGGCCGAGAGCCCGGGCCGGCGTCCGGCCCACGTGCGCGACCTGGATTCCGACGGCATCGAGAAGGTCGACGTCGTCGACGCCACCCCGATCGGCATCAACGTCCGCTCCACGGTCGCCACCTACTCGGGCGTGCTCGACGACCTGCGCCGCGCCTGGGCCGGGCTGGACTCGGCGAAGCACGCGGGCCTGACCGCGAGCGACTTCTCCTACAACACCGGGTCCCTGCGCTGCCCCCGCTGTGAGGGCACCGGGGAGATCTCCCTCGACGTCCAGTTCCTGCCCGACGTCGACATCCCTTGCCCGGACTGCGACGGCCGCCGCTACGGCCCGGACGCCGACGCCCACGTCCGCCCCTCGGCCACCGGCGACGGCGAGCTGACGTTGCCCGCGGTGCTCGGGATGACCGTCGTCGAGGCGATCGACCATCTGCGGGACCTGACCCGCGTCCGCCGGCGACTGCAGTCCCTGTGCGATGTCGGGCTGGGCTACCTGACGCTGGGCGAGTCGACCCCGGCCCTGTCCGGCGGGGAGGCGCAGCGCCTCAAGCTGGTCTCCGAGCTCGGCCGCCGGCAGGAGCACTCCCTGTTCGTCTTCGACGAGCCGACCGTCGGCCTGCACCCGCTGGACGTGCGCACGCTCATCGGGGTGTTCGACCGGCTCGTGGAGGCCGGCGGCACCGTGGTCGTGATTGAGCACGACCTCGACCTGATCGCCAACGCCGACCACGTCATCGACATGGGGCCGTCCGGCGGCGTGGAGGGCGGCCGCATCGTCGCGACGGGCACGCCGCGGCAGGTCGCGGACGACCCGGACAGCGTCACCGGCGGCTACCTGGCCGACCGGCTGGCCGAGGGCGAGCGCGCGCGCCACCAGAATCGACAGTAGGCTTTCTACCTCCGGGCCGCGCCGCGGCCGGTCCGCCTCCAGAACGGGAGAGACATGGAACAGCGCACCATCGAACGCAGCGGGCAACGAGCGTCGGTCATCGGCCTGGGGACCTGGCAGCTCGGCGCCGACTGGGGAGACGTCCGCGAGGAGGACGCCCTCGCCGTCCTCGGCGCCGCGGCCGACGCCGGCGTCACGTTCTTCGACACGGCCGACGTCTACGGTGACGGCCGGTCGGAGCAGCTGATCGGCCGGTTCCTGCGCGAACGGCCCGACGCCGGTCTGACCGTCGCCACCAAGATGGGCCGCCGCGTCGACCTCGACCCCGCGCTCTACACCCTGGAGAACTTCCGCGCCTGGACGGACCGCTCGCGGACGAACCTGGGCGTCGATCGGCTGGACCTGGTGCAGCTGCACTGCCCGCCGCCTGCCGTGTACGGCTCGGACGCGGTGTTCGACGCGCTCGACACCCTGGTCCAGGAGGAGCGGATCGCCGCGTACGGCGTGAGCGTGGAGACGAGCGCCGAGGCGCTGACGGCCATCGCCCGGCCCGGCACGGCCACCGTGCAGATCATCCTCAACCCGTTCCGCCTCAAGCCCGTGACCGAGGTGCTGCCCGCCGCCATGGAGGCCGGGGTCGGCATCATCGCCCGCGTGCCCCTGGCCAGCGGCCTGCTGTCCGGCACGTACACCGCGGACACGCAGTTCGCGGCGAACGACCACCGCACCTTCAACCGCCACGGCGAGGCCTTCGACCAGGGCGAGACCTTCGCCGGCGTGGACTTCGCCACGGGCGTCGAGGCCGCGCAGGAGTTCGCCGCGCTCGTGCCCGAGGGGGCGACGCCGGCTCAGACGGCCCTGCGGTGGATCGTCCAGCAGCCCGGCGTCACCACGGTCATCCCCGGGGCGCGCAACCCCGAGCAGGCCCGCGCGAACGCCGAGGCCGCCGCGCTGGCCCCGCTGGACGACGCGACGCTGACCGCCGTGCAGGACCTCTACGACCGCCGCATCCGGGCTCAGGTGCACGACCGCTGGTAGGAGCGGCCTCGACGTCCGTCGCCCGGCTCGTCCACGGCAACAGAGTGCACCTGATGGCTCCGGCGAGCACGGCGTCACTAGGATCGATGCAGAGGATCCCGACCCGGGCGCCGCCGTCGAGTACGCCAGCGGCGCCGTGACCTACGGAGGAAACATGCCCGACGAGAAGACTCCCGAGACCGTTCCCGCGAACAGCGGAGTGCAGGCAACCGCGCAGATCGGCGTCACCGGCCTGGCCGTGATGGGCGCCAACCTGGCGCGCAACCTCGCCCGGAACGGCTACACCGTCGCCCTGCACAACCGCACCCAGGCGAAGACCGACGACCTGCTGGCCAAGCACGGCGACGACGGGGACTTCGTGCGCACCGAGACCCTCGAGGAGTTCGTGCAGTCCCTCGAGCGGCCGCGCCGCGTGCTCGTCATGGTCAAGGCCGGAGCCCCGGTCGACGCCGTCATCGAGCAGCTCGTGCCGCTGCTCGAGGAGGGCGACATCATCATCGACGGCGGCAACTCCCTCTACCTGGACACGATCCGGCGGGAGAAGGACCTCTCCGCGAAGGGCCTGCACTTCGTCGGCGTCGGCGTCTCCGGTGGCGAGGAGGGCGCCCTGAACGGCCCGTCGATCATGCCGGGCGGGTCGAAGGAGTCCTACGAGTCCCTCGGCCCGATGCTCGAGAAGATCTCCGCCAAGTACGACGGCGAGCCCTGCTGCGCGTGGATCGAGACGGACGGCGCGGGCCACTTCGTCAAGATGGTGCACAACGGCATCGAGTACTCGGACATGCAGGTGATCGGCGAGGCGTACGACCTGCTGCGCTCCGGCGCCGGCATCGAGCCCGCCGAGCAGGCCAAGATCTTCACCGAGTGGAACACCGGCCAGCTCAACTCGTTCCTGATCGAGATCACGGCCGAGGTGCTCGGCCACACCGACGAGAAGACCGGCAAGCCGTTCGTCGACGTCGTCGTCGACGCCGCCGGGCAGAAGGGCACCGGCCGGTGGACGGTCATCGCGGGCCTGGAGCTCGGCTCCCCGGTCAGCGGCATCGCCGAGTCCGTGTTCGCCCGCGGCCTCTCCTCGCAGCGGGACCAGCGCGCGGTCGCCGAGAAGACCCTCGTCGCCGGCACCGAGGACGTCGACGTGCCCGAGTCCTTCGTCGACGACGTGCGGCAGGCGCTCTACGCGTCCAAGCTGGTCAGCTACGCGCAGGGCCTGGACATGCTGAATCTGGCCGGCAAGCAGTATGGGTGGGACCTCAAGCTGGACCGGATCGCCTCCCTGTGGCGGGCCGGTTGCATCATCCGCGCGGAGCTGCTCGACGACATCATGAAGGCTTATGCGCCCGGCAACGAGCCGGCGAACCTGCTGTTCGCGCCGGCCTTCGCGAAGGCCATCGGCGACGCGGTTCCGGCGTGGCGCCGCGTCGTGGCGACGGCGGCCCGGCTGGGCATCCCGACGCCGGTGTTCTCCTCCTCCCTGGCCTACTACGACGGCCTGCGGCGGGACCGACTGCCGGCCGCGCTGACCCAGGGCCTGCGGGACCTCTTCGGCGCCCACACCTACAACCGCATCGACGGTGAGGGCACCTTCCACACCCTGTGGGGCGAGGACCGCCGCGAGGTCGAGGCCGTCGACACGCACTGACTCGGCCGCAGCGTCACCGGGGCGCCCTCGCGATCGCGGGGGCGCCCCGGTGCTCTCGGTGGGCTCGGGGGCGGAACGCGGCGTGGCGGTCGCCGCTGCGGACCTCACGCAGGCATCGCGCCCGTCGTCCGGCGGACGACGGGCGCGACCTCGCTCAGCTGCAGCACCGTGGCCAGCCGCGAGGTGACGGCGGTGGCTCCGTGGGCCGCGAGCCGGCCGGATCGGCGCGCCGTCGTCAGCGGCAACCGGCCCAGCCAGACGGCGTACAGGGTGGCCACGTCGGTGGACAGCAGCAGGTCCACGTCGAACCCGGGGTCGGTCAGGCACACCGAGGCGTCGCCGCGCTCGACGACGATCCAGAACTGGCGTGCGTCATCGCTGAACCGCAGCTGCACCACGTGGATCGCGCCGGGCAGGAACGAGAGATCCAGCCGGTCGTGCATCCACCAGGCGAGCAGGTCGGCGTCCAGTTCGTCGGGCCGCGGGTCCCCGTACACCCAGCGCGCGCCCCACTCTGCCAGCCCGAAGATCACCGGCCGCAGCGCCGCCCCCGCCGCCGTGAGCAGGTAGCGGCCCGCGCTGTGGTCCACCAGGCCGGCCCGCTCGAGCTGGCGCAGCCGCTTGGCCAGCAGCGTCCGCGACAGTCCGGGCAGCCCCCGGGCCAGGTCGTTGAACCGGGTGGTGCCCACGGTCAGGTCCCGGATGATGAGCAGCGTCCACCGCTCGCCGAGCACGTCCAGTGCCCGCGAGATGGGGCAGTACTGGCCGTAGCCGGGCGGGTCCTCGCCCTCGACGGCGGGAGGCGCCGGGGCGACGGCGTGCGGGAGCGGGTCCGGTGGGGGTGTTTCGCCGGGGGAGGAGCCCGGCAGTGCGGCGTCCATGTCTTCATGGTCGGTCCGCGGAGAGGACCGGGGAAGTCCTCGATCTGTACTGGTTCGGTGCGGGTCGCGCGGTCGAGGCTGGAGGCATGGCTACCGACATCACTCCCGCTCCGTCGACCACCGCGGCGCCGTCCGCGGTGGAGGCCGACCGGGCCTTGAAGAACGCTCATCGGACGATGTGGAGCCTCGGCGATTTCCCCGCCGTGGCCCGCGACGTCATCCCGGCCCTCGGGCCGCGACTGGTCGAGGCGACCGCCGTGGCGGCGGGCGAGACCGTGCTGGACATCGGCGCCGGGTCGGGCAACGCCGCGATCCCCGCCGCCCGGCGCGGTGCCCGTGTCGTCGCCAGCGACCTGGCCCCGGCCCTGCTGGAGGCGGGCCGGCGCGACGCGGAGCGGGACGGCGTCGCCCTGACCTGGCGGGAGGCGGACGCGGAGGCGCTGCCGTTCGAGGACGCCGCCTTCGACGTCGTGCTCTCCTGCGTGGGCATCATGTTCGCCCCGCACCACCAGCAAGCGGCCGACGAACTGCTGCGCGTGTGCCGGCCCGGGGGGCGGATCGGGCTGATCTCGTGGACGCCCGCGGGTTTCATCGGGCAGATGTTCGCCGCGATGAAACCGTTCAATCCGCCTCCCCCCGAGGGCGCGTCACCGCCGCCGCTGTGGGGAGACGAGGCGCACGTGCGGGAGCTGCTGGGCGACGCGGTCGACGACGTTCAGGTGTGCACCGAGTCGCTGCCCGTGACGTCCTTCGACCGCCCCGAGGCGTTCCGCCGCTACTTCGGGAGCACCTACGGTCCGACGGTCGCGGCCTATCGGCGGCTCGCGGACGACCCGGACCGGACCGCCGAGCTCGACGCCGCCCTGGACGACGTCGCCGCCCGGCACATGGACGGCACCGGCGCGATGGAGTGGGAGTATCTGCTCGTCACCGCGCGCCAACGCTGAGAGGACGCGGCACCGAACGCGGAAGCGCCCGGTCCCCACCGGTGGGTGAGGGCCGGGCGCTTCCGGTGGACGTCTGCGCTGTCAGATCCACATGGCCGGGTCGATCCACACCGCGGGATCGACCAGCGGCGCGTTCTCCTGCTCGGAGCGCTTCGGGCGGGCGGTCGCGGGCACGCCGGTGAGGATCGAGTTCTCCGGGGCGTCCTTGACCACGACGGCGTTCGCCCCCACCGCGGACCCGGCGCCGAGGACCACGGGACCGAGGATCTTCGCACCCGCGCCGATCGTGACGCCGTCGCCGATGGTCGGATGCCGCTTGACCCGGGCCAGCGACCGACCGCCGAGGGTGACCCCGTGGTAGATCATCACGTCGTCCCCGATCTCGGCGGTCTCGCCGATCACCACGCCCATCCCGTGGTCGATGAAGAACCGGCGCCCGATGGTCGCCCCTGGGTGGATCTCGATGCCGGTCGCCGTCCGGGCCACCTGCGAGATGACCCGCGCGAGCGTGCGGGTCGACTCCTGCTGCCACAGCCGGTGGGTGAGCCGGTGCGCCCAGATCGCGTGCAGCCCCGAGTACACGACCGCCACCTCGAGGTTGCCCCGGGCGGCCGGGTCGTGGGTGCGGGCGGTCTGCAGGTCCTCGCGGAGACGGGAGAGGAAGCGCACGGTGTCCTTCGTGTCGTGTCGAGTCGGGTAGGTCGGGCGGATCAGCCGCGGATGTCCTCGTACAGCAGGGTGGAGATGTACCGCTCGCCGTAGTCGCAGACCACGGCGACGATCAGCTTGCCGTCGTTCTCGGGCCGCTTCGCCAGCTCCAGGGCCGCCCAGACGATCGCGCCGGACGAGATGCCGCCGAGGATGCCCTCCCGGGAGGCCAGCTCGCGGGAGACGCGCACCGAGTCCTCGATGGACGCGTCGAACACCTCGTCGTAGATGTCGGTGTCGAGGACCTCGGGGATGAAGTTTGCGCCGATGCCCTGGATCTTGTGGGGACCGGGCTTGCCGCCGTTGAGGATCGCGGAGTCCTTCGGCTCGACGGCGACGATCTGCACGCCGGGCTTGCGTTCCTTGAGCACCTGGCCGACGCCGGTGATGGTGCCGCCCGTGCCGATGCCGGCGACGAACACGTCCACCTCGCCGTCCGTGTCCGCCCAGACCTCCTCGGCGGTCGTCTCGCGGTGCACGGCCGGATTCGCGGCGTTGGCGAACTGCTTCGCCCAGATGGCGTTGTCGGTGGTGTCGACGATCTCCTGCGCCTTGTCGACGGCGCCGCGCATGCCGTCGGCGCCGGGGGTGAGGACGATCTCCGCCCCGTACGCGCGCAGCATGACCCGCCGCTCGGTGGACATGGTCTCGGGCATCGTGAGGATGACCTTGTAGCCCCGCGCCGCGCCGACCATCGCCAGGGCGATGCCCGTGTTGCCGCTGGTGCCCTCGACGATGGTGCCGCCCGGGCGGAGTGCGCCCGCCTTCTCCGCGGCGTCGACGATCGCGACGCCGATCCGGTCCTTGACCGAGTTGGCGGGGTTGTAGAACTCGAGCTTCACGGCCACGTTGCCGGGCAGCCCCTCCGCGAGCCGGTTGAGCCGGACCAGGGGGGTCCGGCCGACCAGTTGGGTGACGTCGTCGTAGATGCGTGCCATATTCACTCGCCTTCTGCGTGGAGGAGGACCCGAGCTCGCACGAGGACGACGAGGACGGGAAACCGTACGGGCCCGGTCGCTGCCGCCGCCCCGGCGGGCACGGCTCCGGGCCCGACCAGCCTAGTGGCCGGCGCCTGAGCCGATCAGGCCGCCAGCCACTGAGAGTAATACTTCCGGGCCTTGGCCAGCTTGGGGTTGATGATCACCTGGCAGTACCCGTTGTACGGCTGCTTCGCGTAGAAGTCCTGGTGGATGTCCTCGGCCGGGTACCAGGTGGACGCCCGGGTCACCTCGGTGACGATCGGGTCGTCCCACTGCTCCTGGGCACGGCCGATCGCGTCGACGAACTCCTGGCGCTGCTGCTCGTCCGTGTAGAACATGGCCGAGCGGTACTGGGTGCCGACGTCGTAACCCTGGCGGTTCAGCGTCGTCGGGTCGTGCGTGGCGAAGAAGACGTCGAGGATCACCTCCGACGGGATGACCGTCTCGTCGAACGTCACCGTCACCGCCTCCGCGTGGCCGGTCGTGCCGTTGCACACCGTGTAGTAATCGGGGTTCGGGTAGCCCCCGCCGGTGTACCCGGACTCGACCGCGGTCACGCCCCGCATCTTCCGGTACACGGCGTCCAGGCACCAGAAGCATCCTCCGGCCAGCACATAGGTCTTCACGTGCGGTCCAACCGCGCACCCGGCGGGATCATTCCCGGCCGTCGGCCGGTGCGAGGACGATCGCGCGCCGGCCTGCGGTAGAACTGAGGGCATGGACGCCCCGCACTCGGACCCCCGCCCGGACGCCCGCACCCCCACCCTGGGCCGGGTGTGCGACCTCGTCGAGGAGCTGTGGCCGGGCTCCCTGGCGGAGAGCTGGGATGCGGTGGGGCTGGTGGTCGGCCGGCGGGACGCGCCCGTGCGGCGGGTCCTGTTCGCCGTGGACCCGGTGGCCGCCGTCGTCGAGGAGGCCGTCGCCTGGGACGCGGATCTGCTCATCACCCATCACCCGCTGCTGCTGCGGCCCGTCACCTCGGTGGCCGCCGACGGGTTCAAGGGGGCCGCGGTGCACCGGTTGATCGAGTCGTCCTGCGGGCTGCTGACCGCCCACACCAACGCGGACAGCGCCATCGGCGGCGTCTCCGACGTCATCGCCGACGCGCTCGGGGTGCGCGACGCCCGGCCCCTGCAGGTCACCGCGGACGGACTGAGCGAGGAGGGCATCGGCCGGGTGGGCGAACTGGACGAGGTGTGCACGCTCGCCGACTTCGCCGCGCGGGTGTTCCGCCTGCTGCCCGCCGTCGCCGGCGGCGTGCGGGTCTCGGGGGATCCGGACGGGCTCGTTCGCACCGTCGCGGTGTGCGGCGGCGCGGGCGACTCGCTGTTCGACGCCGTGCGCGCGTCGCGCGCCGACGTGTACGTGACCGCGGACCTGCGCCACCACCCGGCCTCGGAGGCCAGGGAGGCGGCGGTCGCGGACCGGCCGTATCTCGTGGACGTCTCCCACTTCGCCAGCGAGTGGCTGTGGCTGCCGGTGGGGGCGCGGGCTCTCGAGCGGGCGCTCGCGGACCACGAGCTGGACGCCGAGGTGCGGGTCAGCCAGCTGAACACCGACCCGTGGGACTTCATCCTCACCCCGTGAGCCGCCTCCGAGCCGTCGCTGCGCGCGCTGCACTAGGGTGGTCAGACCCCCACCGCAGGAGGCTCCATGCCCACCGCCCGTCCCGACCACCAGCGCCGGCTGCTCGATCTGCAGGCGCGGGACACCGCGATCGACCGGATCCGCCACCAGGCCGCCGCGCTGCGCGCGGACCCCGAGATCGCCGCCGCGCAGGAGCGGTCCACCGCGACGCAGACGCGGCGGGAGCAGGCCCAGGCGGAGGTCGACGACGCCGGGGAGGCGCTCGCCGCCGCGGAGCACGCCGTCGAGCAGGTCGCGACCCGCATCCAGCGCAACCAGCAGCGGCTCGACGCGGGCACCGGCTCGTCGAAGGACCTGACCGCACTGCAGCACGAGATCGGCACCCTCGGCTCCCGGCGTTCCGACCTGGAGGACGCGGAGCTGGCGGTGATGGAACGGGTCGAGACCGCGCAGGCGGCGCTGGACGAGTCGACCGTGGGCGCGAGCGAGGCCGCCGGCGCGCTCGGTGCGCTGACCGAGGTGCGCGACGCGCGGTTGCGGGACCTGTCCGGCGAGTTCGAGCGGGAGAAGGCCGCCCGCGCGGAGGTGCTCGCGGGGATCGACGACGCGGCCCTGGTGAGCCTGTACGAGAAGCTGCGGAGCGCGCACGACGGCGTCGGGGTCGCCCCGCTGCAGGGCTCCCGCTGCGGCGGCTGCATGCTCGAGCTCAACCCGAAGGACCTGGCCGCCATCCGGGCGGCGGCCGAGGACGCCGTGGTGCGCTGCGAGGAGTGCGGACGGATCCTGGTCCGCGCCTGACCCTCCCCCCTCCCCCCTGCGCCAGCTCGATGCTCCTATGGATGTCAAGGGTGGGTGAGGACTGAGTAGATCTCGCGGGCGATGTGGCGTTTGAGGCAGCGGATGACGTCTTTG
>NZ_BMJI01000016.1 GCF_014643255.1 Tersicoccus solisilvae
GTCGCCACCGCCGCCGGCGCCCGCGCGACGCTCTTCCGGTTCGCCGGCGACCGGGACGGCATCCGCGCCGCCGCTCGCGACGCCGCGCTGGCGGCCCTGCTCGACGCCGTCGAGACCGGCTGACGCCCTGATCGACCACGGGCCGGCGCCGGCCGCCCGTCGCGCGGGACCGGTGCGGCAGCCGCGCTCAGTCGGCCCCCAGCTGCGCGTCAGTCCACCCTCAGCCCCGGCACCTAGGCTGGACAGCACCTGGAGACACCCGGTGCGTGGCGCGTCGGCTCCGTCGATCCCCGCGGGGGGCGGAACAAAACATGACGTCAGACGGTTGTCACCAGTGAACCGACGCCGACGGCGCCGGTAGCATGGGACCACCGTGAGGCCGCAGCAGCGCGGGGTCCACCCCGAACAGGAGTTGACGACACAGATGGTGAAGGAACCCGTTACCGTGAACGGCGTCGTCCGTTGGCGCGAAGTGGGTCTGGCCGAAGCGACGAAACACGACCAGAAGGAGCGCACGATGGTTCTCTTGCGCCACGAGATCGGTGATGTGCTGCGTGATGTCCGTCAACGCCAGGGCAGGACGCTCCGGGAGGTCAGCCACGACGCCCGCGTGTCCCTCGGATACCTCAGCGAGGTGGAGCGGGGCCAGAAGGAAGCCTCCTCGGAACTGCTCTCGTCCATCTGCTCCGCCCTCGACGTGCCGCTCTCCCTGCTGCTGCGCGAGGTGAGCGACCGGTTGGCCCTCGCCGACGGCGTGACCATCCCGGACACGGTGCCGAGCGACCTGTCCCGCGAGTTCGTCGCGGAGATCCCGGACGAGGTGCCCGAGCAGTTCACCCGCCCGATGTACTCCGGGCGCGTCTGAGGACGCCATTCTCGGTGGCGGCGTGAGCCGGCCCCGATCCACCCCGATGGGGCTCGCCGGCCGGTCCGGCGGGCCCCATCGTCACGCCGGGCGTGTGCCCGTCCCGACAGGAGGCTTCGTGCGCAGCAGTCAGTTCTGGCGCCTGATGGAGGACGAGTTCGGCGTCGCCTACGCCCGCGTGCTGGCGCGCGACCTGGTGCTCACGCGCCTGGGTGGCCGCAGCGTCGTGGACGCCCTCGACGGCGGCGCCGACCCGCGCGAGGTGTGGCTGGCCGTGTGCGACGCCCAGGACGTGCCCGAGTCGCGCCGGCTCGGCCGGGACATCCCGCCGCGGCGCTGAGCCCGGCGGCACCGGCCGCGGACGGCGGCAACCCCGCGGCAACACGCCGTGGCGGTCCTTCGAATATCTGTTCGGATCGCAGTAGGCTCGAGGCAGAACGTACGACGGCGTCGTGGTGCACCCGGTTCGGTCCCCGAACGGGTGGCGAGCCCGCGTTGTCCACAGGCGGAACGGCTCCCGGGCTTTTGTCGGTGCCGGCCCCTAGCGTTGAAGACATCGGATCCGCCCCGGGTCCGCATCCGTCCGTCCGGCCACCGCGGCCACGACCGAAGAGGTGGAACATGCCGGCACCAGCCGACCGCCAGAAAGCACTCGAGACCGCCCTCGCCCAGATCGACAAGCAGTTCGGCAAGGGCTCGGTGATGCGCCTGGGCGACGAGACCCGCGCCCCCATCGAGACCATCTCGACCAGCTCCATCGCGATGGACGTGGCGCTGGGCATCGGCGGGCTGCCCCGCGGGCGCGTCGTGGAGATCTACGGGCCGGAGTCCTCCGGCAAGACGACGGTCGCCCTGCACGCCGTCGCCAATGCCCAGCGCAACGGCGGCATCGCGGCCTTCATCGACGCCGAGCACGCCCTCGACCCGGACTACGCCCAGAAGCTCGGCGTCGACACCGACGCGTTGCTCGTGTCCCAGCCGGACACCGGTGAGCAGGCGCTCGAGATCATGGACATGCTCGTCGGGTCCGGGTCGCTGGACATCATCGTCATCGACTCCGTCGCCGCACTCGTGCCCCGCGCCGAGATCGAGGGCGAGATGGGCGACAGCCACGTCGGCCTGCAGGCACGGCTGATGAGCCAGGCGCTGCGGAAGATCACCGGCCGCCTGAACCAGACCAAGACCACGGCCATCTTCATCAACCAGCTCCGCGAGAAGATCGGCGTCTTCTTCGGCAGCCCGGAGACCACCACCGGTGGCAAGGCGCTGAAGTTCTACGCGTCCGTCCGGATCGACGTGCGTCGCATCGAGACGCTGAAGGACGGGGCCAACCCGGTCGGCAACCGGACGCGCGCCAAGATCGTCAAGAACAAGATGGCCCCGCCGTTCAAGCAGGCCGAGTTCGACATCCTCTACGGCCACGGCATCTCCCGCGAGGGTGGCCTGATCGACATGGGCGTCGAACACGCGCTGGTGAAGAAGTCCGGCGCCTGGTTCACGTACGACGGGGACCAGCTCGGGCAGGGCAAGGAGAACGCCCGGCAGTTCCTCAAGGACAACCCCGAGCTGGCCGACGAGCTGGAGCGGCGGATCCGGGAGAAGCTCGGCATCGGGGTCCGGCCCGCCGAGGACGAGCAGGACGGCCCGCAGCTGAAGGCGGTCGGAGACGACGACGGCTTCTGATCGACGCGGCGCGGGCCGCCGTCGGCAGGGCAGCGGCACGTCCGGCACGGGCACGGCTGGTCGCCCGGCCGGACGAACGGGCGCGGACCGGAGTTCCCGGTCGGACGCCCCCGACCCCGAGGCCGACCCGCAGGAGGTGGCCCGCAGCATCGTGCTGCGGCAGCTGACCGGGTCGGCCAAGAGCCGGGCGCAACTGGAAAAGAAGCTCGCCGACCGCGACGTGCCGGCGGAGGCCGCGGCCGCCGTCCTGGACCGCTACGAGGACCTGGGCCTGGTCGACGACGCCGAGTTCGCCCGGACGTGGGTGCGCAGCCGGGTCGAGTACCGCCATTTGGGCCGGTCCGCGCTGCGGCGTGAGCTCTCCCTCAAGGGCGTGGACCGCGACACGGTCGAGGACGCCCTCGCGGACGTCACCGACGACCAGGAGTACGCGGGCGCGCTCGCGCTCCTGCGGCGCAAGGTCACCGCCGCGGACCGGCGGGACCTGGCCGCCCCGGACGGCGACCGGCAGCGCCTCGTGCGCCGGCTCGTCGGCATGCTCGCCCGCAAGGGTTACCCCCCGGGCACGGCGTTCCGCGCCGTCACCGAGGTGCTCGGCGACGACGGGGACGGGGCGGACCCGGACGCCGCGGAACTGGGCGTCTGAGCCCGCGCCCGGGTGCCCGGTACGCTGGTGCGGTGAGTTCGACCGTGTCCACCGCCCTGCCCGTCAGCCTCGACGCCGAGGCACCGCGCACCTACCAGGTCCGCACGTTCGGGTGCCAGATGAACGTCCACGACTCCGAACGGATCAGCGGCCTGCTGGACGCCGCCGGGTACGTGCCCGTCCCGGAGAGCGCGGGCGAGGGCGAGGCGGATGTCGTCGTCTTCAACACCTGCGCGGTGCGGGAGAACGCGGACAACAAGCTCTACGGTCATCTCGGCCAGCTCGTCGGCGCGAAGCGAGCGAACCCGCGGATGCAGGTCGCCGTCGGCGGCTGCCTCGCGCAGAAGGATCGGGACACCATCCTCGCGAAATCCCCCGTGGTTGACGTCGTGTTCGGCACCCACAACATCGGCTCCCTGCCGACGCTGCTGGACCGAGCACGGCACAACCGGCAGGCCGAGCTGGAGATCCTCGAGTCGCTCGACGTGTTCCCGTCGACCCTGCCGACCCGGCGCGAGTCGGTGCACTCCGGCTGGGTGTCCATCTCGGTCGGGTGCAACAACACCTGCACCTTCTGCATCGTGCCGTCCCTGCGCGGCAAGGAGCGCGACCGCCGGCCCGGCGACATCCTCGCCGAGGTGCGTGCCCTCGTCGTCGACGGCGCCGTCGAGGTCACCCTGCTCGGCCAGAACGTCAATTCCTACGGCGTCGAGTTCGGCGAACGCGGCGCCTTCGCCGACCTGCTCCGGGCCTGCGGCACCGTCGACGGGCTCGAGCGGATCCGCTTCACCAGTCCCCACCCGGCGGCCTTCACCGACGACGTGATCGACGCCATGGCCGAGACGGCCACCGTGATGCCGCAACTGCACATGCCGCTGCAGTCCGGCAGCGACACCGTGCTCAGGGCCATGCGCCGCTCCTACCGCTCCACCCGGTTCCTCGGCATCCTCGACAAGGTCCGCGACCGGCTTCCGCACGCGGCCATCACCACGGACATCATCGTCGGCTTCCCGGGCGAGACC
Organism: Tersicoccus solisilvae; assembly: GCF_014643255.1. GTDB lineage: Bacteria > Actinomycetota > Actinomycetes > Actinomycetales > Micrococcaceae > Tersicoccus > Tersicoccus solisilvae. Next base: position 4,217 of record NZ_BMJI01000016.1, read on the forward strand.
GAGGAGGACTTCCAGGCCACGCTCGACGTCGTCGAGGCCTCCCGGTTCGCTTCCGCGTTCACGTTCCAGTACTCGATCCGGCCCGGGACACCCGCGGCGACGATGCCGCACCAGGTGCCCAAGGCCGTCGTGCAGGAACGGTACGAGCGGCTGACCGCCCTGCAGGAGCGCATCAGCGGCGAGGAGAACCGGGCCCTGGTCGGCAGCACCGCCGAGGTGATGATCACCGCGGCGACCGGGGCGAAGGCCGACGCCACCGGCCGCGTCTCCGGTCGCGCCCGCGACAACCGGCTCGTGCACGTCGCCGTGCCCGCCGGCGCCCGGGGCCCGCGGCCGGGCGACATGGTCACGGTCCCGATCACCGCGGCGGCGCCCTACCACCTGATCGCCGATCCCGCGGCGGGCCGGTACGACCTGCGCCGTACCCGCGCCGGCGACGCGTGGGACCGCGCCCAGGCGGAGTCCTGCGGGGTGCCGGCCGGGACCCCCGGGGCGGGCAGCGCGGCCCGCTCCGGCGCCGTCGCGCTCGGCATGCCCGGGCTGCCCGTGCGGGTCTGAGCGGGTCGGTGACCCGGACGGATCGACCCGTGCCCCCCGCCGAGCCGGTGATCGCCGTCGTCGGGCCCACCGGGACCGGCAAGTCCGACCTCGCCGTCGACCTCGCGCTGGCCCTCGGCGGGGAGGTCGTCAACGCGGACGCCCTGCAGGTCTACCGCGGCATGGACATCGGCACCGCGAAACTGCCGGTCGCCGAGCGGCGCGACGTGCCGCACCACCTGCTCGACGTCCTCGACGTGACCGAGGAGGCGTCCGTGGCGACGTATCAGCGCCAGGCCAGGGACGCCATCGACGCGGTCATCGGCCGCGGCCGCCGGCCCGTCCTCGTCGGCGGCTCCGGGCTGTACGTGCGGGCGGCCCTGGATCACCTGGACCTGCCCGGCACCGACCCGGTGGTCCGGGCCCGGCTCGAGGCGGAGGCGGAGACAGCAGGCCTCGGGCCCCTGCGCGCCCGGCTCACCGCCGTCGACCCGGTCGCCGCGGGACGCGTGCACGACGCGCGCCGCCTGATCCGGGCGCTGGAGGTGCACGAGCTCACCGGCCGGCCCTTCAGCTCCTTCATGCCCGACCGGCGGTACGTGCGCCCCACCGTCCAGCTGGGCCTGCGGTTGCCCACCCCGGCGCTGCGGGACCGGCTCGCCGCGCGGGTGCACGCCATGGTCGAGGCGGGCCTGGCCGCCGAGGTCGCCCGGCTCGACGCCGCCGGGCTGCGCCGCGGTCGGACCGCCTCCCGCGCCATCGGCTATGCCCAGTTCCTGGCCGTCGCCGACGGGGCCATGAGCGAGGCGGACGCGATCGCCGACACCGTCACCGCCACCCAGCGGTTCGCCAAGCGCCAGCGCACCTGGTTCGGTGCCGATCCGCGGATCCACTGGCTCGACGTCGACCGCCTCGCCGGCCCCGCGCTCCTCGACGCCGCGCTCGCCCACCTCGCCTGAGCCCACCCGTCCCCACCCCACCCCCGCCAGCCCACCCCCGCCAGCCCACCCCCGCCAGCTCGTCAATAGATGCTCCATCCGGCCACGATCCGGGCTCCGGTGAACATCTATTGACGAGCTGGCGGAAGACGGTGGGCGTTAGGCTGGATCCATGCCCTCCGCCACCCCGGCTTCCGCCCTGCCCGCCGACTCCGGCGCGACGGGAGCCGCCCCGTCCCAGAACGGCGTGCACGACGACGCGTTGGCCCGCGCCGCCGAGCGCTGGACCGGCGTCACGCTGTCCAAGGGGCACGGCACGGGCAACGACTTCGTCCTGTTGGCCGACTCCGACGACGAGCGACCGGTCGACGCGGCGACCGCGGCCGCGCTGTGCGACCGGCACCGGGGAATCGGGGCGGACGGTTTCATCCGCGCGGTTCCCTCGGCGGCCCTGCCCGAGGGCCGTGCGCTGCTGGCGGTCGAGCCCCGCGTCCGGTGGTTCATGGACTACCGCAACGCCGATGGGTCGCTGTCGGAGATGTGCGGCAACGGCGTGCGCGTCTTCGCGGCCTTCCTCGTCCGCGAGGGCCTGGCCACGGTGGCCCCCGGCGAGGTGCTGCCGGTCGGCACCCGCGGCGGCGTCAAGTACGTGCGGGTCGTGGACGGCGGGTTCTCCGTCGACATGGGCCCGTGGACCCTCATCGACGCGGACACGGCGGTCACCCGCGGCACGGACGCCCTGGTCCGCACCGACGGCGTCGACGTGGACCGGCCCGCCGTCTCGATCAGCATGGGCAATCCCCACACCGTGGTCGCCCTGGCCTCCGTCGCCGAGCTCGAGGAGCTGGCCCTGGTCCGCGCGCCGACCGTGACCCCGTTGCCGCCCGAGGGCACCAACGTCGAGTTCGTCGTCCCGGCCGACCCGCTGGTCGGGCCCGACGGCGTCGCCTCCGTCACCATGCGCGTGCACGAGCGCGGCGTGGGGGAGACCCAGTCCTGCGGCACCGGTGCCTGCGCCGCGGCCGCCGCCGTCCGCTTCTGGGCCGGCGCCGGAGCGCCCGACCGCTACACCGTGACCGTGCCCGGCGGCGTCGTCGGCGTGGCCTTCGTGGCCGGCCCGGACGGTGCCGAGCACGTCGAGCTGAGCGGTCCCGCGGCACTCGTCGGCAACGTCACCCTGCTCCCGGCGCCGCCGGCGTCCTGACCACCGGCCCGACGGCGGAAGGACCGGGTACCGGTCAGGTCCGTACGACCCGCAGGATCCGGAAGCCCTTGTCGGTGGTGGCCCGGTCGACGGTGAAACCCTCCCCGAGGGTGCCGGCCAGCCACCGCTGCAGCGAGTCCGCCCCGAGGTTCTTCTGCACCACGAGCAGCGCGGTGCCACCGGGATTCAGCCGCGGCAGCCACGTGGTCAGCAGACCGTGCAGCACCTCCTTGCCGACCCGGATCGGGGGATTGGACCAGATCAGGTCGAACCCCTGGGCCGGGTCGACGTCGCCCGGCTCGGCCGCCCGGAGCCCGGCCAGCCCCAGCGCGGCGGCGTTGCGCCGCACCAGCTCGAGGGCCCGCTGGTTCACGTCGACGGCGACCACCTCGGCCTCGGGCGAGCGCAGCGCGAGCGTCAGCGCGACCGGACCCCAGCCGCAGCCCAGATCGAGGAACCGCCCCGTGGCCGGTGGCTCGGGCGCGTTCCGGAGCAGGACGGCGGTGCCCTTGTCGACGGCGTCGGGGCTGAAAACCCCGCCGGCGGTGCTGACCGTGACGGTGCGATCGGCCAGCGTGACCGTCAGCGGCCGCACCGTCAGCGGGCCGGAGGGCTGCGCGGAGAAGTAGTGCTCGGACATCCGTCCCAGCCTAGCCACCCCCGCCCGACCGACGGGACCCGCGCACCGGCGTCGGGACCAGCCGCCCGCGCCGGCCGTCGGGGAAGAGACGACGCGCCGACGATGTTGACCATGGTGGACGATCCAGCCGCTCCGACGGGGGCGGCGACTACCATGGAGACACCCCGACGCACCCGGGAAGCGCACGACGCGCGGACCGCGACGTGCGCGGACCCCGCAGCACCAAGGAGACCATGACCCACCCACGACAGCCCCGTCCCTCCTCCCCGGCCCGCGAACTCGGCCCGGAGGACATGCAGGGCGTCATCGACCGCATCCTCGCCCGGGAGGACGCCGTCACCGACGCCGGTGACCGCGTCCGGACCACGCGGGCCGCCGAGGACGGCACGCCGCGCACCGGCGTGGACGTCGCCGCTCGCATCCTCGATCGGCGCGCGCTGGCCCTGGCCGAGGGCGAGGAGAGCCGCACCGACTACGACGGCGACCAGGACGACCGCGCGGACCGGCGGGCCCTGCGCCGCGTCGCCGGCCTCTCCACCGAACTCGAGGACGTCACCGAGGTCGAGTACCGGCAGCTGCGCCTGGAGCGGGTCGTGCTGGCCGGTCTGTGGACAGACGGCACCGCCGCCGACGCCGAGAACTCGCTGCGCGAACTCGCCGCCCTGGCCGAGACCGCCGGCTCCGAGGTGCTCGACGGCATCGTCCAGCGCCGCCTCACCCCGGACCCCGGCACGTTCCTCGGCTCCGGCAAGGCCGAGGAACTGCGGAGCATCGTCGCGGCGACCGGCGCCGACACCGTCGTCGTCGACTCCGAGCTCTCCCCGTCGCAGCGCCGCGGACTGGAGGACATCGTCAAGGTCAAGGTCATCGACCGCACCGCGCTGATCCTCGACATCTTCGCCCAGCACGCCAAGTCCCGGGAGGGCAAGGCGCAGGTCGAACTCGCCCAGCTCGAGTACCTGCTGCCGCGCCTGCGCGGCTGGGGCGAGTCGATGTCCCGTCAGGCCGGTGGCCGCGTCGGCGTCGCCGGCGGCGGCATCGGCTCCCGTGGACCCGGTGAGACGAAGATCGAGCTGGACCGTCGCCGCATCCGCACCCGGATGGCCAAGCTGCGCCGGCAGATCGCCGCGATGGAGCCCGCCCGCGTCACCAAGCGCGGCAACCGGCGCCGGAACGAGGTGCCGTCCGTCGCCATCGCCGGCTACACCAACGCCGGCAAGTCCTCGCTGCTCAACCGGCTCACCGACGCCGGGGTGCTGGTGGAGAACGCCCTGTTCGCCACCCTGGATCCGACGGTGCGGAAGGCACAGACCGACGACGGCATCGGGTACACGCTGGCCGACACCGTCGGGTTCGTCCGCTCGCTGCCCACCCAGCTCGTCGAGGCGTTCCGGTCCACGCTCGAGGAGGTCGCCGACGCGGATCTCATCCTGCACGTCGTGGACGCCTCGCACCCGGACCCGGAGGGGCAGATCGCGGCGGTCCGCCAGGTGCTCGCCGACGTGGACGCCCGGGACGTCCCGGAGATCATCGTCCTGAACAAGGCGGACGCCGCCGACCCCCTGGCCCTCGAGCGGCTGCGCCGTCGCGAGCCGTCCAGCATCGTCGTCTCCGCCCGGACCGGGAAGGGCGTCGACGAGCTCAAGGAGCGGATCAGCGCGGCCATCCCGCGGCCCGATCAGGCGCTGGACCTGCTCGTCCCCTACGACCGGGGCGACGTCCTCTCCCGGCTGCACGGGCCCGACGCGCAGATCGTCACGCTGCACCACGATCCCGAGGGCACGCGCCTGACGGTCCGGGTCCGGGCGGGGCTGCGGCCCCTGCTCGACCCCTTCGTCGTGACCTCATGAGCGCCGGTCCCGCCCCGCGCAACGGGAGGGGCGCGGCCGGCACGCAGCGGGCGGGCACCGGCGCGGACACCGGACTCGCCGCGACCCCGGCAGCCCCGGCGACGGCGCTGCTCGACGCGGCCGTCGCCGGTCTCGGCGGCGAACACCGCGACGGTCAGCGCGCCATGCTCGACCACGTCGAGGCCGCCATCGCCGACGGGCGGCACCTGCTCGTGCAGGCGGGCACCGGCACCGGCAAGTCCCTGGCCTACCTCGTGCCGCTGATCCGGCACGCCCTGGCGGCCGAACGGCCCGTGCTCGTGGCCACCGCGACGCTCGCCCTGCAGGCCCAGATCGTGGGCCGGGACCTGCCCCGCCTGCTCGAGGCGCTCGCCCCCGAGCTGGACCGCACGATCGACGTCGCCCTCGTCAAGGGGCGCGGCAACTACGTGTGCCGGCACAAGCTCGACGGCGGGTTCCCCGTCGAGGAGGACCCGGCAGACACGTTGTTCAGCCTCGCCGCGGACACCGCGGCGCCGCACCCCGGCGGGCCGGTCCGGGACCAGCAGCGGGCCGACGGGCCGGTCAGCGCCCTGGGCCGGGAGGTCACCCGGCTGCGGGAATGGGCGGCCGAGACGGAGACCGGTGACCGCGACGAGCTGCGGCCCGGCGTCTCCGAGCGTGCCTGGCGACAGGTCTCGGTCAGCGCCATGGAGTGCATCGGCGCCCAGAAGTGCCCGGTGGCGGCCGAGTGCTCCAGCGAACGGGCTCGTCAGCGCGTCGCCGAGGCGGACCTCGTCGTCACCAATCACGCCATGCTCGCCATCGACGCGTTCGAGGGCCTGGCCGTCCTGCCCGACTACGAGATCGCGGTCATCGACGAGGCGCACGAGCTGGCCGACCGCGTCACCGGCGCCGTCACCGGCCAGCTCGCCTCCGCCATGGTGCGCACCGCCGCGACCGCAGCCCGTCGGCACACCGCGATCGACACCACCGCGCTGCACGAGGCCGCCGACGGCCTCGACGCCGCGCTGGCCGGCGCGCCGACCGGGCTGCTGGCGCGCGGGCTGGACGAGGACGCCGCCACCGCCGTCAACCGCGTGCTCGCTGCCACGCGGGCCGCGCTCTCGGACTCGAAACCCGGCCAGGGCGCGGCGGCCGACGGGGGTCGGCAGCTGGCGCGTTCCCGGCTGACGCAGGTGCACGACGTCGCCGAGCGGTTGCTCGCCGCGGCACCGGCCACCGACGCCGTCTGGGTGTCGCGCCCCGGCCACTGGTCGCCGCAGAGCGGCTACGCCGAGGCGGACCCGACCGATCCGGCCACCCTGACCATCGCCCCGCTGTCCGTGGCCGGCCGGCTCCGGGAGGGGCTCTTCGCGGATCGCACGGTGGTGCTCACCTCGGCCACGCTGGCCATCGGATCCGCGTTCGAACCGGTCGCCGGGGCGCTCGGGCTCCAGGGGGCGGGTGCGCCGTCCTGGACCGGCGTGGACGTCGGCTCCCCGTTCGACTACCCCCGGCAGGGCGTGCTGTACGTGGCGAAGCATCTGCCGCGGCCCGGCCCGGGCATCTCCGCGGCCGCCCTCGACGAACTGGAGGCCCTGATCCGGGCCTCGGGCGGTGGGGCGCTCGGCCTCTTCTCCGCGCGGCGGGCTGCCGAGCAGGCGGCCGACGCACTGCGGGAGAGGCTCGACGTACCCATCCTCTGCCAGGGTGAAGGCGGCACCGCCGCGCTGATCGAGCAGTTCGCCGCCGACCCCGACACGTGCCTGTTCGGCACCATGTCGCTGTGGCAGGGCGTCGACGTGCCCGGGCCGGCGTGCCGGCTCGTCGTGATCGACAAGATCCCGTTCCCGCGCCCCGACGACCCGCTGTCGACGGCCCGCACGCGTGCGGTCGCCGGCGCCGGCGGTAACGGTTTCATGGCGGTCTCCGCCTCCCACGCGGCCGTGCGGCTCGCCCAGGGGGCGGGTCGGTTGATCCGCAGCCGCGGCGACCGGGGCGTCGTCGCCGTCCTGGACTCGCGGCTCGCGACCGCCGGCTACGGCGGGTTCCTGCGGGCCTCGTTGCCGCCGTTCTGGACGACCACGGACCGCGACGTCGCCCTCGCCGCGCTGGGCAGGCTCGCGGCCGCCACGAGTGGTGCGTCGGAGGTGGCCGCGGGCTAGAGGGCGCGGACCACGGAGACGACCTTGCCCATCACGGTCGCGTGGTCACCGAGGATCGGCTCGTACCGGGTGTTCTGCGGCAGCAGCCAGGTGTGTCCGTCGCGCTGCCGGAAGGTCTTGACGGTCGCCTCGTCGTCGAGGAGGGCGGCGACGATGTCGCCGTTCTCGGCCGCGTTCTGGCGGCGCACGACCACCCAGTCCCCGTCGCAGATCGCCGCGTCGATCATCGAGTCGCCCGAGACCTGCAGCATGAACAGTTCGCCGTGCCCCACCAACCGGCGCGGCAGCGGCATCACGTCCTCGACCTGCTGATCGGCCAGGATCGGCCCGCCCGCGGCGATCCGGCCGACCAGCGGCACCATCGCCGTGTCGGTCGCCGAGGGGACGAGCGGCGTGGGGACGACCGGGTCGTCGGTCTCGGCCGCCGGCCCCTCGGCCAGGGTGAGCGGGATCAGCACCTCCATGGCTCGCGGCCGCTTCGGGTCGCGCCGCAGGTAGCCGAGTCGCTCGAGCTGACCCAGCTGGTGGGTGACGCTGGAGAGGCTGGCCAGTCCCACCGTGTCGCCGATCTCCCGCATGGACGGCGGATAGCCCTTGGCCGTGACGGAGCGCTGGATGGTCTCGAGGATCGTCTGCTGCCGGGCGGTCAGGCCCCGGGTCCCTGCGCTTCGCTGCACGCGCTGTGTCCTCTCACGTTCCGATCTCGCGCCGCACGGTGACGGCGGGAGTCGGCTCTGGCAGTTCTGTCGGTGGCGGTTGGTGCACTGGAGACCGAACCGGCTCCTGCGCCTCACGGTAGGGGAGCCGGGGACCCTTTTCAAACACATGTTCTAGCGAGTCTCGACATCGTTCGATGATCAGTGCTAGAAAAGGACCAGAACGGATTCGAAGATGTGTTCGAACCCGCGTGTGGAGGGGCGACCGACCCCGCTCACCGGCGAACCGTCTCGGATCCCTGACCGAGGAGGCTGGCATGTCGACCCACGTCCTGCACGCACCGAGCTTCACCCTTCCCGTCCGCCGCACCCACCGGACGGCCGTCCGCAATCCCCGTCCTGCCTCGCGGCAGGCCGGCACGCCCGTGCGTCCGGCCTCCGTCCGCCCGGCGGCGTCCGCACCCCGTGCCGCACGTGTCGGCAGCCCGCGGCGCTCGCCGCTGCACCTGACCCGCCGAGGCCGGCTCGTGTTCGTGGGCCTGCCCGTCCTGTTGGCCACCGCGCTGCTGCTGACGGTGGTCGGCGTCTTCACCACCGCGCCGGCCGCCGCCGAGCAGGGGGTCCGCGCCGTGCCGTCCACCCCGGCCGTCCAGGTCACCGTCCGGCCGGGCGAGTCCCTGTGGGAGCTCGCCGCCGCGAACGCGCACGGCCGGGACACCCGCGACGTCGTCGCCCAGATCGTGGAACTGAACGGACTGCGCGGGGACGCCATCGAGTCCGGCCGCAAGCTGTACGTGCCGCTCGGCTCCTGAGCCGCTCGCGGGCCGCGAACGGGGTGCCGATTCGCGGCCCGGCGGGCCGGATTCCTAGAATGGAACGGTGAATCCGAACAGCGCCGAGGGACGACTGGAGCGCCTCGCGGCGCTGCCGCTACGGGAGAATCTGCGGGGCGCGTCACCGTACGGAGCGCCGCAGATCGACGTGCCGGTGCAGTTGAACGTCAACGAGAACACCCATCCCCTCCCGGCCGAGGTCCGTGCGGCGATCCTGGCCGGCGTCGAGGGCACCCTCGAGACCCTCAACCGGTACCCGGACCGGGAGTTCACCACCCTCCGGGCGGCCCTCGCCCGGTACCTCGGGCACGGGCTCGACGCGGATCACCTGTGGGCGGCCAACGGGTCCAACGAGGTGCTGCAGCAGATCCTGCAGGCGTTCGGCGGACCCGGGCGCACGCTGATGAGTTTTCCGCCGACCTACTCCATGTACCCGCTGTTGGCCGCCGGCACGGACACCCGGTACGTGGCCGGGACCCGGGGGCCGGACTTCACGCTGCGGCCGGACGACGCCGCGGCGCAGGTCCGCGAGCAGGCGCCGGACGTCGTCATCGTCTGCACGCCCAACAACCCGACGGGCACCGCCACGGGTCTGGACGTGATCGAGGCGGTCTACGCGGCGACCGAGGCGACGCGCTCGATCGTGGTCGTCGACGAGGCGTACGCCGAGTTCGCGCACACCGGCACCGCGAGCGCCCTCGAGCTGCTGCCGGGCCGCCCGCGGCTGGTCATCTCCCGCACCATGAGCAAGGCCTTCGGCATGGCCGGGACGCGGCTGGGCTACCTGGCCGCCGCCCCCGAGGTGACCGATGCCCTGCGCCTGGTCCGTCTGCCGTACCACCTCTCGGCCGTCACCCAGGCCGTCGCCCTCGCCGCCCTCGTTCACGCCGACGCCCTGCTGGCCACGGTCGAGGACATCAAGGCGCAGCGGGACCGGATCGTCACCGGACTGGACCGGCTGGGCCTGACGCCGACCCCGTCGGACGCCAACTTCGTCCTCTTCGGGCCGCTCGCCGACCCGACCGCGGTCTGGCACGGCCTGCTCGACGCCGGCGTGATCATCCGGGACATCGGCCTGCGCGGACGGTTGCGGGTCAGCGCCGGCACCGAGGCGGAGACCACGGCCTTCCTCGACCGGATGGTCGAGCTGGCCGCCGCCGGTGTCGCCATCCCGGCCCCCTGAGCACCGCCACCGGCCCTCCGCCCCGCCGCCCGCGGGCGCCCGCCGCCACCGGCCCCCCAGCGCCGTCCCGCGCCGCTCGATAGACTCGACCCGTCCCCTCCGACCCCGTCACCTCCTGCGTGACCACGAAGGACTGCCATGAGCACCCCATCCCGGACCGCCCGCCGCGAACGCACGACCAGCGAGTCGTCCGTGACGGTCGAGGTCAACCTCGACGGCACCGGTGAGGCCCGGATCGACACGTCCGTGCCGTTCTACGACCACATGCTGACGGCCCTGGCCAAGCACTCGCTGATCGACCTGACCGTGCAGGCGACCGGTGACACCCACATCGACGTCCACCACACCGTGGAGGACGTGGCGATCACCCTCGGGGAAGTGCTGCGCGAGGCGCTCGGCGACAAGGCCGGCATCCGCCGCTTCGGCGAGGCCACCGTCCCGCTGGACGAGGCCCTCGCCCACGCCGTCGTCGACATCTCCGGCCGCCCCTACCTCGTGCACACGGGCGAGCCCGCCGGCCAGGAGTACCACTTGATCGGGGGCCACTTCACCGGCTCCCTGACCCGGCACGTGTTCGAGGCCCTCGCCCTGCACGCCCACATCTGCCTGCACATGACGGTGCTCGGCGGCCGGGACCCCCACCACATCGTCGAGGCGCAGTTCAAGGCCCTCGCCCGTGCCCTGCGCGCGGCGGTCGAACCGGACCCGCGGGTGAGCGGCATCCCGTCCACCAAGGGCGCGCTGTGAGCGCCCGCCGGCGCGTCACCGTCCTGGACTACGGATCGGGGAACATCCGCTCGGCCGTGCGCGCGCTCGAACGCGTCGGCGCGGACGTCACGCTCAGCCGCGACCCGAAGGACGTGACCGAGGCCGCCGGGCTGGTCGTGCCCGGCGTCGGTGCCTTCGACGCGGTCATGACCGGGCTGCGCGCCGTCGACGGGCCCCGCCTGATCGGTCGCCGGATCGCCGGCAATCGCCCCGTGCTCGGCATCTGCGTCGGCATGCAGGTGATGTTCGATCGCGGCGTCGAGCACGGCGTTCCCACCGCCGGCCTCGGGGAGTGGCCGGGAACCGTCGAGCGGCTCGCGGCCGACGTCGTCCCGCACATGGGGTGGAACACCGTCGAACCCCCCGCCGACAGCACGCTGTTCGCGGGCCTGGCCGACGAGCGGTTCTACTTCGTCCACTCCTACGGCGTGCAGGACTGGTCCTTCGACGTCTCCATCCCGGCGATGGCGGCCCCGCGCGTGACCTGGAGCCGCCACGGCGCCCCGTTCATCGCCGCCGTCGAGAACGGGCCGCTGTCCGCCACCCAGTTCCACCCCGAGAAGTCCGCCGACGCCGGCGCGCAGCTGCTGCGCAACTGGCTCGGCACGCTCTAGCCCACGGCACCGGCCCCGGCGACACGACGAACGCACCCCACCACCGGCACCGCCGGAGAAGACGAGGATCCGCATGACCCCCACCCCCGAGGCCCCCGGCGCCGAGACCGCCACGGTCGACCGGCTGGTGCTGCTGCCCGCCGTCGACGTCGCCGACGGGCAGGCCGTGCGCCTGGTCCAGGGCGAGGCCGGCAGCGAGACCGCCTACGGGGACCCGGTCGACGCCGCCCGCCAGTGGCAGGACGCCGGCGCCGAGTGGGTGCACCTGGTAGACCTCGACGCCGCGTTCGGCCGCGGCTCGAACCGCGACCTGCTCGCCCGCGTGGTCGAGAACCTGGAGGTCAAGATCGAGCTGTCCGGCGGCATCCGCGACGACGCCTCCCTCGACCAGGCCCTTGAGCTCGGCGCCACCCGCGTCAACCTCGGCACCGCCGCCCTGGAGAACCCCGCCTGGACCGCGGCCGCGATCGAGAAGTACGGCGACGCGATCGCCGTCGGCCTCGACGTGCGCGGCACCACCCTGGCCGCCCGCGGCTGGACCCGCGAGGGCGGCGACCTGTGGGAGGTGCTGGCCCGGCTCGAGGACGCCGGCTGCGCCCGCTACGTCGTCACGGACGTGACCAAGGACGGCACCATGCGCGGCCCCAACCTCGACCTGCTCGGCGAGGTGCTCGAGCGGACCGGCAAGCCCGTCGTCGCCTCCGGCGGCATCTCCTCCCTGGAGGACCTGAGGGCACTGCGCACCCTCGTCCCGCAGGGCCTCGAGGGGGCCATCGTGGGCAAGGCGCTGTACGCGGGCGCGTTCACGCTGCCCGAGGCGCTGGACGTGGCCGGCCGCCCGTGAGCCGCGAGCTCCCCGGGCACATCCGGGCGCTGCTGGACGCCGCCGGCGGTCCGGCCGACTCCGCCGGGATCCCGTGGGCGGGCCGGGACCTGGCCGGTTCGGTGCCGGCGACGGCGGAGCATGCCGGCGACGACGGCCTGGCCGACACAGCCGTGACCGCGGCCCTGGACGCCCTGCGAGCCGGACGCGCGGGGGAGGACGCCGTCGTCGACGCCCTGCGGGACGCCCGGATCTTCGTCCCGCTGGTTGCCAGCGTCGCCGGCCACGCCCACGTCGGCTCGGATTCCGGCCCGGACGGCGCATCCACCGACGCGTCGGCCGACGGCGAGCACGCAGCGGTCTCCGACAAGGAGGCGGACCTGTCGCTGGTGACGGTCGCCGCGCCGGACGGCCGCACCGCCCTGCCCGTGTTCACCTCCGTGGACGCCCTGCGCGCCTGGCATCCGGACGCGCGGCCGATCCCGACCTGGGCGCCGCGCGCCGCGCTCGCCGCGGCGGCGGAGGATGCCCAGCTGATGGTCCTCGACCCCGGGGCGGACCTCAGCTTCGTGGTCCGCCGGCCCGCGCTGTGGTCGCTCGCCCAGCAGCGACCGTGGGCACCGTCCTACACCGATCCGGCCGTCGCCGCCGCCGCGCGCGGTGCTACGGTGAGCGAGGCCGCTGTCCGCCGGGTCGGCTGTGCAGCGGGCCGCGGTGTGGCCAGCGTCGCCCGCGACGGCACGGAGATCGCCGGGGGTGGCCCCGGCCCCGAACTGTGCATCGAACTGACCCTGCGCGCCGGCCTCGACCGGCGCGACCTGGACGCCACCGTGCGCCGGATCCAGGAGCGGCTGGCCGCCGACCCCGTGTTCGCCGACGGCGTCGATTCGATCGAGCTGCGGATCGTCGCCGCGCCCGCCTGACCCCGTGCCGCGTGCCGGGCCGAGATGACAGGACGAAGTCCGCGATGAGGACGACGACGTTCGCCCGCTACGGTGAGCTGCTGGCCCAGCCGCCGATCCGCCGCCTGGTGCTCGTGGGCATGCTCGCCCGCGTCCCGCACGCCGCCGCGGGTGTGCTGCTCACCCTGCACGTGGTCGACGCCCTCGCCCGTGGCTACACCGCCGCCGGCATCGTCGCCACCGCCATCACCGTCGGCCTGGCGGTCGGCGCCCCCTGGCGCGGGCACCGGGTGGACACGGTCGGGCTGCGCCGCGCGCTCCTGCCGTCCGTCGTGGCCGAGGCCGTGATCTGGTCGATCGCCCCGTTCCTGCCGTACGAGCTGCTGATCCCCGCCGCGGTGCTCGGCGGCCTGTTCGCCCTGCCCGTCTTCTCCGTCGTCCGCCAGTCCCTCGCCGTGCTCGTCGCCGAGGAGCAGCGGCGCACCGCCTACGCCGTCGACTCGATGGCCACGGAGCTCGTCTTCATCGTGGGCCCGGCCACCGGCGTCGTGCTGGCCACCACCCTGCACACCCAGATCGGGCTCGTCCTCGTCGGCGTCTGCTCCGCGCTGGCCGGGGTGCTGCTGATGTGGTTCAACCCGCCCACCCGGTCCAGCCAGCTCGGTGCACGCCACGACGCGGCGGAGAGCGAGCGGAACCGCCGGCAGGACGCCGAGGCGGTGCAGACGATCGCCCCGGCCGAGGTCGCCTCCGCCACCGACGCGATCACCTCGTCCCTGCCGCTGGTCACCTCGGCACAGCGCGTCGTCGGCCGGCGTGCGCGGCTGGGCTGGATGACGCCGGCGGTGGTTGCCGTCCTCGGTGCCGCCGCCGCCGTCGGGCTGCTGCTCTCGGGCAGCGACGTCAGCTTCGTGGCCGTGCTGCGGGAGACCGACCAGGTGGACTCCCTCGGCGTGGTCTTCGCCTTCTGGTGCCTCGCCTCGGTGGTGGGCGGCCTGATCTACGGCGTGCTGGACCGGCCGATCCCGCCGATGCTCCTGCTGGCCGGGATGAGCCTGTTGACCATCCCGATGGCGCTGGCCAGCGACCCGCTGACCCTCGGCCTGCTGGCGATCCCGCCGGGCCTGCTGTGCGCGCCGACGCTGACGGCCTGCAGCGAGCGGGTCGCCGACCTGGTGGGGGAGGCCCGGCGCGGCCAGGCGATGGGCTGGTACGGCTCGGCTCTGACGGCCGGTAGCGCGCTCGGCTCCCCGATGATCGGCATCGCGATCGACGTCTTCGGGCCCGGCGCCGGGTTCGTCGGCGCGGGCGGCGTGGCGCTGGTCCTCGCGCTGCTGGGGCTGGGGCTGGTGAGCGCCCGGGCCCGCACGCGGCGCCCCTCCTGATCGCCGGAGGGCAGTGACGTCACCCCGGTCAGGCGACCGGGGTCAGGTGACCGGTCTCAGTTGACCGGGCCGGTGAACTTCTCACCCGGTCCCTGACCGGGCTTGTCGGGGATGGCCGAGGCCTCGCGGAAGGCCAGCTGCAGCGACCGCAGGCCGTCCCGCAACGGCCCGGCGTGCTGGCTGCCGATCTCCGGCGCCGCTGCGGTGACGAAGCCGGCGAGGGCGGTGATCAGCTTCCGCGCCTCGTCCAGGTCCGTCAGCTCGGCCGCGTCGGGGCCGTCCGCGAGCCCGCACTTGACCGCGGCCGCGCTCATCAGGTGCACGGCCGCCGTCGTGATCACCTCGACGGCCGGCACCTCCGCGATGTCCCGCATCTGCTGCTGCACGTGGTCGGACTCGCCGGGGCCGGCGGCGTCATCCGCGCCGTCGGAGCCGGGGAAGACGTGCCGGTCGTCGTGATCGTGCGGGGCGGGCGTGGAGGAATTCGGGTCCGGAAAGGTCATGATGGTAAGCTTGACACAGACCACCGGCCCGTTTCGCGCGGGCCGATTGCAAGCGGAGGCTTCTCCCACCCGCGACGGCCCGTCTTCATGAGTGCGGCCGCCGGGTTCCGGTCGGGCACCACGTTCTGCGGATCGGCAGGGCACAGCAGCGGTGCGACGTCGTCGATCGACGTCCTCTCGCGTTGTCTCGTCGTCGCTTCGCAGTGGTCCCGGCGCAGTTCGACGAAGCCTCCGTGTGCACACGCAGACGGAGGCTTTTCGTGTGTGTGCGGTCCTCACGTCCTCGCGGCGTGAATCACCCATCGACCACAGGAGCACCACATTAGCGATCCCCGAATCAATGATCGTATCCGCGTCCCCGAGGTGCGGCTCGTCGGGCCTGCCGGTGAGCAGGTGGGAATCGTCCGCATCGAGGACGCCCTCCGACTGGCCGCAGAGTCCGATCTCGATCTGGTCGAGGTCGCGCCGCAGGCCAAGCCGCCCGTCGCGAAGCTGATGGATTTCGGCAAGTACAAGTACGAGGCGGCGGTGAAGGCGCGCGAGGCGCGCAAGAACCAGACCAACACCGTGCTCAAGGAGATCCGGTTCCGGCTGAAGATCGACAAGCACGACTACGAGACCAAGGTGGGCCACGCCCTGCGCTTCCTCGGTGCGGGCGACAAGGTCAAGGCCATGATCCAGTTCCGTGGCCGTGAGCAGCAGCGCCCCGAGATGGGCATCCGGCTGCTCGACCGGCTCGCGACGGACGTCGCCGAGGTCGGCTCGGTCGAGTCCACGCCCCGCATCGACGGACGCAACATGGTCATGGTCATCGGTCCGCTCAAGAACAAGGCCGACCAGCGTCGCGCCGCGCAGCGCGAGGAACGCCGCGAGTCGAAGCGGCGTCCGGACGAGCGGGTGGACACGAGCGAGCAGGCCCCGATGACGCAGAGCATCGGCGATGCGCTCCGGTCCGCCGGAGCGGGCCAGGTCGCCGAGAGTGACACGGTCGCGGCGAGCCAGGTCGAGACCCCGCAGGTCGAGACGGCCGCTGCCGAGTCGGCTCCCGCCGCGACCGCGCCCGTGGAGACGGCGGCCCCCGAGGCCGCTGCTGCCGAGTCGACTCCGGTCGAGACCGCGACGCCGGCCCAGCCGCAGGAGCCCGCCCCCGAGCGGAAGCCCGCGACGACGGCGCCCCGTCCGGCGTCGAGCCCCCGGCCCGCCGCGGCAGCGCCCCGGCAGGCAGCGCCGAAGCCGGCGACGCCCGCCGCGCACAAGCCGGCCGCTGCGGCGCCGAAGCCCACGGCGACGCCGCGACCGGCCGCCTCGGCCGGCACCGCGTCGCCCAAGCCCGCGGCGCCGAAGCCGGGAGCTCCCCGGCCGTCGGCCCCGAAGCCCGGCCCCACGCCGGGCGGGCGGAAGTAGTCACCAACCCGCCCGGCGACACCGCCGGGCCACGCACGAACGGGTCCTGACCGGCCCCGAGGAACGCGCCGCGACCCGTCGCGGCTGCACGAGAGAACGGAGACGGCAGATGCCGAAGCAGAAGACCCACAGCGGGGCCAAGAAGCGATTCAAGGTCACCGGCAGCGGCAAGCTGCGCCGCCAGCAATCCAACATGCGCCACAACTTCGAGCGCAAGCCCAGCACCCTGACCCGGCGCCTGTCCGCGGACAAGGACGTGTCGGCAGCGGACACCAGGACCATCAAGCGGATGCTGGGTCTCTGACCGTCAGACCCGCTCGAGACCACCATTCTCGGTGGGGTTCGTCCTCACCACAGATCTGAAGGAGTAAGCACGTGGCACGTGTGAAGCGGGCGGTCAACGCCCACAAGAAGCGCCGGGAGACCCTGGACCGGGCGAGCGGCTACCGCGGTCAGCGGTCCCGCCTGTACCGGAAGGCCAAGGAGCAGGTCACCAAGTCGTTCACCTACAGCTACCGGGACCGTCGTGCCCGGAAGGGTGACTTCCGCCGGCTGTGGATCCAGCGCATCAACGCGGCGGCTCGCGCGAACGGCATCACTTACAACCGCTTCATCCAGGGCCTGCGCCTGGCGGAGATCGAGGTCGATCGCCGCATGCTCGCCGAACTCGCGGTGAACGACGAGGCGGCCTTCACGGCGCTCGTCGCGCTCGCCAAGGACGCCCTGCCCGCCGACACGTCGGCGCCGGCCACCGCGGCCTGAGGCACCCCATCTCGCGGGCGGAACGAGGCCCCGGCAGCACGCCGGACCGTCTCACGCCACCCCCGCCGACGGAGCGCCCGGACAGCGCCGTCATGTCCCACCCCGGAGCAGACCGGGTCAGGGACGTGGCGCGACTGGCCGGGCGCTCCGCGCGTTCGAAGCGGCGGTCGTTCCTCGCGGAGGGGCCGCAGGCCGTGCGCGAGGCGTTGCGCCGGCACCGGTCCGGTACCCCCACCGTCGAGCAGGTCTTCGCCACCGACGAGGCGCTGGCGCGCCACCCCGAGCTGGCCGAGCCCACCGACGGCGTGACCCTGCGGCGCGTGACGGCCGACGTGCTCGCCGCCATGAGCGACACCGTCACCCCGCAGGGGGTCGTGGCCGTGTGCCGGATGCTCGACGTCGGCCTGGACGACGTGCTGGCGGGTTCACCGCGCCTGATCGCCGTCCTGTGCCAGGTGCGGGACCCCGGCAACGCGGGCACCGTCCTGCGCGCCGCCGACTCGGCCGGCGCGGACGCGGTGATCCTCACCCACGGCAGCGTCGACCTCTACAACCCGAAGGCCGTCCGCTCCACCGTCGGCTCCTTGTTTCACCTGCCGGTGGTGCTGGGGGTGCCCTTCGCGGACCTCGCGGTGCGGTTGCGGGAGGCCGGCGTGGCCGTCCTCGCGGCGGACGGCCACGGCGACGCGGACCTGGATGCGCTCCAGGACGCCTCGGCGGCCCGGCGCCTGGCCGGTTCGGCCCCCGACGACGAGGGGACCGGGCCGCGACTGGAGGCGCCGACCGCGTGGCTGTTCGGCAACGAGGCGCACGGCCTGGCCGAGGAGGAGCTGACCGCGGCCGACGCGCGGGTCCGGGTGCCGGTGTACGGCGCGGCCGAGAGCCTGAACGTCGGCACGGCGGCCACGGTGTGTCTCTACGCGTCGGCGCGCGCCCAGCGTCGCTGACGCACCCCGACACGCAGAACGGCCCGGGCCATGTGGCCCGGGCCGTTCTACGTGTGTGGACGTGTCGTCAGCGACGGGTGCCTGCGCCCCGCCGACCCTGGATCCACTGCCAGATGAAGGCGACGATGACACCGCCGATGATGGCCCAGATGAGCGTCGCCCAGGAGAACGCCTGCTGGTTGGGCGCGAAGCCCAACGCGCTGCCGATCCAGCCACCGAGCAGCGCACCGACCAGGCCGAGAACCAGGGTGGCGATCCAGCCACCGCCCTGACGGCCGGGAAGGATGAGCTTGGCGATGGCGCCGGCCAGCAGGCCGATGATGATCCACGCGATGATGTTGCCGATCATATTGTTAGCCTCCGAACTATAGTTCTGATGCGGGTGTGACGCCCCAACGCTAATCATACTGAGGGTATCCGCCCAACGCGGCGCGCCCGACGTGATGAGTTACGCTCCCTCTCGACGCGCCGGAGAACGCGGACGCAGCCGCTCATCACGGGACCCACAAGGAGCACTCCATGTCCACCAAGGGTGGAAACACGGCCATCATCGCGGCGCTCGTCGCCAACCTGACCATCGCCGCGCTCAAGCTGCTGGCCTGGCTGCTGACCCGGTCGTCGTCGATGCTGGCCGAGGCCATCCACTCGGTCGCCGACTCCGGCAACCAGGTCCTGCTGCTGATCGGCGGCAAGCGCGCCGCCCGGCAGGCGAGCCCGCAGCACCCCTTCGGCTACGGCCGCGAGCGGTACCTCTACGCCTTCATCGTCTCCATCATCCTGTTCAGCGTCGGCGGTCTGTTCGCGCTGTTCGAGGCGTACGAGAAGGCTCACGACCCGCACCCGATCGAGGGCCCGTGGTGGTGGGTGCCGCTCGCCGTCCTCGTCGGCGCCATCATCGCCGAGGGCCGCTCCTTCTCCGTCGCGGTCCGCGAGTCGAACCACACCCGCGGCGACCGCTCGTGGTGGGCGTTCATCCGGACCGCGAAGGCGCCGGAACTGCCGGTGATCCTGCTCGAGGACACCGCCGCGCTGCTCGGCCTGGTGTTCGCCCTCGGCGGCGTGAGCCTGACGCTGCTGACCGGCAACGGGCTGTGGGACGCGGCCGGGACCGCCCTGATCGGCCTGCTGCTCGTCGCCGTCGCCGTCGTCCTCGCCGTCGAGACGAAGTCCCTGCTGCTGGGCGAATCCGCCAGCCGGGAGGACGTCGCCGCGATCGAGCGCGCCATCGAGGCGGACGACGCCACCCGGATCATCCACCTCAAGACCATGCACCTGGGTCCGGAGGAGCTGCTGGTGGCCGCCAAGATCGGGGTCGCCGCGTCCGCCACCGGCGCGGAGGTCGCGGCCGAGATCGATGCCGCCGAGGTGCGGATCCGCGAGGCCGTCCCGATCGCCCGGGTGATCTACCTGGAACCGGACATCCAGCACACCCCGGACGGTGGCCGCGACACCGGAGCCAGCGCGGTGGCGTCGGGCGAGGCGCCCGCCGCTCCCTGACGCGGAAGTCCGTGGCCGCGAAACGGACGGTCACAATCATTAGAGGGAGGACGCGCCGCCGTGGCAACGCGTCCTCCCTCGTGTCCGGTCTCCCGGCAGGTCAGGCCTCCGGCCGCCGGTTGCGATCGACCGCGGGACGGTTGGCCAGCACCGGGTGGCGCCCGGTGACGCCCTCCCGTTCGGCGGCGGCGGCGTAGATGCCGTCGCGGGCGCGATACCAGCCGAGCACCAGCAGCGGGATGAGCACGATGACGGAGGCGAGCACCCAGCGCCCGGTCTCCGAGAAGCCCATCGTCACGAGCACGAAGAGCAGGAACGCCAGGGTCAACCAGGCCGTGAACGGGGCCCCGAAGAGGCGGAACGAGGGCCGCTCGAGCAGCCCGGCGCGGGCGAGGCGATGCAGCTTCATCTGGCACAGCATGATCGTGGCCCACCCGCCGATGATGCCCAGCGCCGAGATCTCCAGGACGATCTCGAACGCCTGGGACGGCACCAGCGCGTTGAGCCCGACGCCGAGCAGCGTCACGACCGCCGTCAGCAGGATGCCGCCGTAGGGCACGCCGTGCGAGCTCATCGCCGCCGTGAACTTCGGGGCGGAGCCGTTCAGGGACATCGACCGCAGGATGCGGCCGGTCGAGTACAGCCCGGCGTTCAGGCTGGACAGGGCCGCGGTCAGCACCACGAAGTTCATCACCGACGCGGAGATCACGCCGGCCTCGGGGTTGCCGATGTGCGAGAAGAACGTCACGAAGGGCGAGACGCCCGCCTGGTACGACGTGAACGGCAGCAGCAGGGACAGCAGCAGCACCGAGCCGACGTAGAAGATCGCGATCCGGAAGATGACCGTGTTCACGGCCCGGGGCATGACCTCCCGCGGCTTCTCCGTCTCGCCCGCGGCGATGCCGACCAGCTCGATGGCGGCGTAGGCGAACACGACGCCGCTCACGGCCAGCAGCGGGGCGACGCTGCCGACGGGGAAGAACCCGGCGTTGTCGTTCCAGATCGAGAAGCCGGTCGCCCCGACGTCCGTCCGTGCGCCCGAGACCAGGAAGATGATGCCGATGACGAGGAACGCGACCAGTGCGGCCACCTTGATCAGGGCGAACCAGAACTCCATCTCGCCGAACATGCGCACCGACACGAGATTGAGCGCGAGCACGACGATGAGCGCGACCAGGGCGATCGCCCACTGCGGGACGGACTGCAGCGGGGACCAGTACTGGGCCCAGAACTTGACGTAGAGGGCGACGGCGGTGGTGTCCACGACGGAGGTGAACGCCCAGTTCAGCCAGTACAGCCAACCGGCGGCGTACGCCATCTTCTCGCCGTAGAACTCGCGGGCGTAGGAGACGAACGAGCCCGACGACGGGCGGTGCAGGACGAGTTCGCCCAGCGCCCGCAGGATGAGGAATGCGAAGAACCCGCACACCAAGTACACGAGCACGAGGGCGGGACCGGAACTGGCGAGCCGGCCGCCGGCGCCCATGAACAGGCCGGTGCCGATGGCGCCGCCGATGGCGATCATCTGGATCTGCCGGGGCGAGAGGGTCTTGTGGTAACCCTCCTCCTCGCTGCTGAAGTCGCGGACCGACATCAGGGCGTCGCCGGTGAGTTCCCGTTGGTTCTCGAGGGAATCGGCGAAGTCGTGGTGCCGGTCGGCCTGAGGTCGATCAACCATGGTGCTGCCTCCTCGTCGTGGTGATGAGCCGCCGGACGAGCCGACCCGGCCGCGGAATGGCGCCCACGCTAGTCCCGTCGCCAGCGCGGCGAAAGTGCGACGCGTTTCCGCGGGGTGAATTCGGCCGTCGCGCGCGTACCGGCGGTGCGCGCCCTCAGGCGGTCGCGCTGCCGCGTCGGCGCTGCCGCAGCACGCTCAGCCCGATGACGGGCAGGCCGGCGGCGGCGAGGATCGCGCCCATCACGATGGGGGCGACCAGTCCCAGCCCGAGGGAGATCACCACGCCGCCGAGGAAGGCGCCCAGGGCGTTCGCGATGTTCAGGGCCGAGTGGTTCAGCGCCGCGGCCAGGGTCTGGGCGTCGGCGGCGACGTCCATCAACCGCGCCTGCAGACCGGGCACGAGGACCGAGCCGCTCGCGCCGATCAGCAAGACCATGAGCAGGGCGGGCACGGGCCAGTGGACCAGCACCGCGAACACGGCCAGCAGGGCGCACGTCACGATCAGGCCCAGCACGATGCCGCCGACCACGGACCGATCGGCCAGCCGTCCGCCGACCAGGTTGCCGAGCACCATGCCGAGCCCGTAGAGGCCCACGACGAGCGGGAGCCAGGCGGCGTCGAGCCCGGTCACCGTCGTCATGATCGGCCCGATGTAGGAGTACATGGCGAAGAAGCCGCCGAAGCCGACGACGCCGGTGAGCAGGGCGTACCACACCTGCGGCCGGCGCAGGGCGCCGAGCTCGCGCAGCGGGCTCGCGTTCGGGTCCGCGGGCAGGAACGGCACGATCCGGGCGATGAGCACGACGGCGAGGGCGCCGATCGCGGCGACGAACACGAACATCGTCCGCCACCCGAGCGCCTGGCCGAGCCAGGTGGCGATGGGCACCCCGATCACGTTGGCGACGGACAGGCCCATCATCACCATCGCGATGGCGTGGGCGCGGCGCGTGGCCGGCGCGAGCGACGCCGCGATCAGGGCGGCGACGCCGAAGTAGGCCCCGTGGGGAAGCCCGGCGATGAAGCGGGTGACGACGAGCCACGGGTAGGTGGGGGCGAAGAACGCGCTCAGGTTGCCCACGGTGAACAGCACCATCAGCCAGACGGCCAGGTGCTTGCGGGGGATCCTCGTGCCCAGGGTGGCGAGAACGGGAGCGCCGACGACGACGCCGAGGGCGTACGCGGAGATGACGTGACCGGCGTCGGAGATGCTCACCGCCATGTCGTCGGCGACGTTCTGCAGCAGGCCCATCATGGCGAACTCGGTGACGCCGATGCCGAAGCCGCCCACCGCGAGGGCGAGGATCGCGTTGCGCAGGACTCGCGGCTGCGGCGCACGGACCACGGGATGGGATCCGGTGCGGGGAGCGGGGGAGGCGGTGGTCTGGTCGGCGCTCTGCGGAGCTGGCGGGGTCACCGGCAGCATTCTAGGTCGCCCTACACTGGCGCCATGACCGATCGTGAGCGACCTCACCGTACCCGGGTGGTCGGGGCGGCACTGGTCGACGACGCCGCGTCGCCGCGCCGCCTGCTGGCGGCTCGCCGCACGGCGCCGCCGGCGCTCGCGGGGCGGTGGGAGTTCCCCGGCGGCAAGGTCGAACCCGGGGAGACCGGGGACGTCGCGCTCGTCCGCGAGCTCGACGAGGAACTGGGTATCGACGTCGTGCTGCACGAGGAGCTGCCGGGTCCGCTCGAGGACGGTTGGCCCCTCACCGGGACCGCCACGATGCGGGTGTGGATCGCGACGACCGACGACGTGCCCCGGGCGCTGCAGGACCACGACGAGCTGCGCTGGGTGGACGTCGACGACCCCGCCGCCGTCACCGCGCTGCCCTGGATCCCGGCCGACCTGCCGATCGTCGAGGCCCTGCTGCGGCGGCTCACCGCCCTGCGCGTCGCTCAGTAGGCGTCGGGCCGCCGTGGCTGTCCGGCCGCCCGGCGGCTGTCCGTGGGCTGTTCGTCCGGCTTCGGAATCTCTATCCGTGAGTTAGCGGTTGACGCCCGAATTGTGTGCTCAAAGAGCCCCGCTCTCGGGCGGAACCGGCTAACTCAGCGGTGGAAGGGCGCGCTTTCGGGCGGAACCGGCTAACTCAGCGATGGACGGAGTCGGCGGCGTCGTGGCGATGCCGGCCGGTGGGTGGTCCATCCGTGAGTTAGCGGTTCGTGCCCGAAAGGGGTGCTCAGAGAGCCCTGCTTTCGGGCGGAACCCGCTAAGTCAGCGGTGGACGGGCGCGCTTTCGGGCGGAACCCGCTAACTCAGCAGTGGCGAGCCCCGCTCTCGGGCGGAACCGGCTGTCTCAGCGAGGTGGCGCCTCAAAGCGGTTCAGAACAGCACCGGCTGCTCGGGCGCTGACAACGCGGACGACGCCGATGCGGCGTCGTGCGGTCGGCGGTCGCCGTCGGCACCGGCGGCGACCGCCGACTCGGGCTCGTTCCGGAAGAACCGGGCGGATGAGCCCAGGCCGTGCCGACGCCGGAAGTAGCGGAGCCGGCCGGCCAGCCAGGTGGTGTAGTCCTTGCTCGCATACGTGCCGTTGCCGTAGAGCCGGCGGTACCGGCCCACGAGTTGCGGGTGTTCGGCGGCGAGCCAGCTGAACCACCACTCGCGTGCGCCCGGGCGCAGGTGCAGCGCGCCGGCGGTGACCCCGCTCGCGCCCGCCGCCGCGAGCGCGCCGAACAGCGTGTCCAGTGCCTCGTCCGTGTCGGTCAGCCAGGGCAGGATCGGCATCGCCATCACGCCGCACGGCAGTCCGGCGTCGCCCAGCCGACGGATCAGATCGAGCCGGGCGGCCGGCGTCGGCGTCCCCGGTTCGACGCGCCGCTGCAGCGCCGGGTCGACCATGGCCAGGGAGATGCCCACCCCGACCGGGACGTCCGTCGCCGCAGCGGTCAGTAGCGGCAGGTCCCGGGCCAGCAGCGTGCCCTTGGTCAGGATGGAGAACGGGGTGCCGGAGCCGGCGAGCTCGCGGATGATGCCGGGCATCAACCGGTAGCGCCCCTCGGCCCGCTGGTACGGGTCCGTGTTGGTGCCCAGCGCCACGTGCGGGCGCGCCCAGGACCGGCGGCGCACCTCGGCGTGCAACACCTCGACGGCGTTGACCTTGACGACGAGCTGACTGTCGAAGTCCGGCCCGGCGTCCAGGTCCAGGTAGGTGTGCGTCTTGCGGGCGAAGCAGTACACGCAGGCGTGGGAGCAGCCGCGGTAGGGATTGATGGTCCAGGCGAACGGCATGGCCGACGTCGCCGGGACGTGGTTGAGCAGGCTCTTCGCATGCACCTCGTGGAACGTGATGCCCGCGAACTCCGGCGTGCGCACCGACCGCTGCAGGCCCGCGAGCGGCAGCAGCGCGGGGGCGGGCACGGCGTCGGCCCCGGCCCGCCCAGGCGACCGCGCGGCCTCGACGGCTGCCGCGTCGGCCGCGATCGTCTGTCCGTCCCAGCGCATGCGCTCATTCGAACACACGTTCGAATGAGCGCGCAAGCAGGAGCCGTGTCGCGGCGCGCCCGTTCCCGCTCAGAAGCTGGACGAGCTGCCCGAGCCGGAGAAGCTGCCGCCGGATGCGCCGTACCCGGTGGTGCTGCCGCCGGAGGAGGACGAACTGCGCGCGTGGTCGACGGAACTCTGGCCGGCGTGGAGGCCGGCCACGTACATCCAGACGGGGAAGCCGCGCAGGTCCGCGGTGCTGTACCGGACGATGCTGGAGCTGCGCCGCTGGGGACCGCGGCCGCGCCGGCTGTCCTCCAGGGCGGAACGCATCAGGTCGGCCTCCTTCTCGTCGCGGGTGCGGTCGCTGATGACGGCGTCGGCGTGGACGTCCAGGCGCGTGCCGAGGTCGCGCTGGGCGGCGGCCAGCCGGTCCAGGGCGTCGTCACCGGTCAGCGACCCGTCGCGCAGTCCCGCGGCCCACGTCTCGACGTCGGCGCGGACCCGGCGGGCGAGCGCCCGGATCGCGCCGCGCGACTCCTCCGATCCCGCGGTCTCCGGCGTGTCGATCATCGCCTCGGCCTCGTCGAGCTGCCCGAGCAGTTCCCCGCTCTGCCGCTGCCACGCCGCCTCCCAGCCGCCGTCGTGATTGAGCAGGGCATTGGCGTCGGCGATGGCGTCGTCCAGCCCGTCGAGCCGGACGATCCCGCGCTCGTAGTCCTGGGCGGCGGAGACCTGCTCCTTCCGGGCTCGGTCCCGAGGGGACAGCCCGTCGAGCCGGGACCTGACCGTCGTCAGGCCGTGGTAGTCGTCCAGGAAGGAGCTCCACCGCTCCAGCATGCGGGATCCGTGGCGTGACGACGCCGGGATGGTGTTGGCGTGCAGTTCGGTGACCTCCAGGTCCCGGGTCACGGAGGCGTAGGAGTCGTTCCCGCGGGCCAGCGCCTCCTCGAACCGGCGCCGGCGTCCGGCCCGGGCGACGGCCCGAGCCACCAGGGCGCCGAGGGCGACGACGACGGCGGCGACCCCGAGGACGATCAGGCCCGGGTTGCGGTACCAGGGCCGTTCGATCAACGCCGCGGCCTTGACCACGCCGGCGACGGTTCCGTCCGTCCACTGCGCCTGCCGGAACAGGTCCTTCGTGGCCTCCTGCACGTCGGCCTGCTCGTCCTCGGAGAGCTTCCGGTCCTCGCCGGTGTACGTGCCCACGTGCCGCCCCTGCGGGTCGACCGCGAGGATGAACCAGCCGTCGGCCCACTTCTGCCCGTCGTCGCTGATCCACTCGGGGTGCTGCTTCCGGGCGAAGGCCAGGGTCTGCTCGTTGAGATTGCCGGACGACGTCCCGCGCACGGTGTAGACCGCCACCCGGGTCGGCTGGTAGAAGTCGACGTCCCGCAGGTCCCGTTCCAGCTGGGGCCGGTACAGCACCCCCGCCGTGTCCTCGACGACCAGGTCGCCGGAGGCCAGTGCCCGCGCGGACGGGAGGCCCGGCGCGGTGGGCCCGGCAACCAGGGCGAGGGTGAGCAGCATCAGGGCCGCCCGCAGCAGGCGGCGGCCCCCCGCACCGGCCGGCCGGTGGGGTCGGCGTCGTGGACGAGCGGGGGCGGAGCCGGTGGGGACACGGCCGAGGTCCGTCATGCCCTCAGCGTGCCACGTCAGCCGCGCCGGCGGGAGGCGCGCAGGGTCCGGACGGGCCGCTCCCGGTACCCGCCGAGCCGCAGGCCCGCGCGACGCTCGAACACGTTGCGGGACGCCGGGTCCCCGGTGCGCAGCAGTGACCACGCGGCGGCGAGGGCGTAGGCGGGCAGGAACGGCAGCCCGAGCAGCGCCGCGTACTGGGTGGCGTGGGCGGCCTCGTGCCGCAGCAGGTCGGGGGAGAGGGCGGCGGTCAGCGGCAGGTCGCCCGGCGCCCGGCCGCGCACCAGCACGACGTTGCCCACGGTGAAGGCGCCGGCCACCGGCAGGGGAGGCCGATATCCGGTGCCCACGTACAGCCCGTGCGGCCCGCGTCGCACCGGGGTGCCGGTGAGTGCCGCGACGCCGAGGCCCAGCGGCGTCGACAGGTTCACCCAGTTCGCCGCCCGGCGGAGCCGCTGCCGGCGCGTCAGGTCCGTCGTCCTGCCTCGCGTCATGGCGGTCATCCTAGGCCCGGCCCGGCCCGGCCCGTCCCGGCCCGGACGGCACCCCGGCGCCCGTCCGCCCGGCCCGGCCCGGAGAGGATCCGCCAGGTTCACTGGTCACTCCCCGACCGTTCTCGCCGTCAGGGGCGTCCGGAACCGGCGGCAACTGACCAGTGAGCAGCCGGCGACCGTGTGCCCACCGGTGTCCCGGGGAGGTCACGGTCCCGGGGGCTCGACGGCGCTGGCCTAGACTGGTCTGGGCCTTCATCGCCGCGTGACGGGTGCCGGATCGACGGCGCACCACCGGCGGCCGAAGGCCGCACCAGTACTGCCGAACCCCATTGCTGAACACCACTGCCGAGGACGCGCGAGGACTTTGCATCATGCCTGAGACGACCGAGACGGACGACGCCGTGCCCGTCGAGCCGGCTGTGCCCGAGCCGGTGGTTCCCGACCCCACGGATCGGGATGCCGTCGACGCCGTCGTGAACGCGGCGCTGGCCGCCGTCGCCGGCGCCGCCGACCTGGACGAGCTGAAGGCCGTGCGGATCGCGCACACGGGCGAGCGGTCCCCGCTGGCCCTCGCCAACCGGCGCATCGGCTCGCTGGAGAAGGCGGACAAGGCCGTCGCCGGCAAGCTCGTCGGCCCGGCCCGGGGCCTCGTCAACCAGGCCATCGCCCAGCGCACCACCGTGCTGGAGGCCGAGCGGGAGGAGCGCATCCTCGTCGAGGAGGCCGTGGACGTCACCGCCGCCCCCCGCCGACGCCGTGCCGGTGGCCGGCACCCCATCTCCACCCAGATCGAGGCGGTCAGCGACATCTTCGTCGGCATGGGCTGGGAGATCGCGGAGGGCCCCGAGGTCGAGTCCGCGTGGTTCAACTTCGACGCCCTCAACTTCGCGCCGGACCACCCGGCCCGCGAGATGCAGGACACCTTCTTCGTCGACCCGCCCGAGGCGAACCTCGTGCTGCGCACCCACACGTCACCGGTCCAGGTCCGGTCGATGCTGGAACGGGACCTTCCCCTCTACGTGCTGTGCCCGGGCCGCGTGTACCGCACCGACGAGCTCGACGCGACGCACACCCCCGTGTTCCACCAGTTCGAGGGCCTGGCCATCGACAAGGGCCTGTCCATGGCGGACCTGAAGGGCACCCTCGAGCACTTCGCCCGGCAGATGTTCGGCGCGGAGGCGAGGATCCGGCTGCGCCCGGCCTTCTTCCCGTTCACCGAGCCCAGCGCCGAGATGGACGTGTGGCACCCCGGCGCCAAGGGCGGCGCCCGCTGGATCGAGTGGGGCGGCTGCGGCGTCGTCAACCCCAACGTCCTGCGCGCCGCCGGGATCGACCCGGACGAGTACTCCGGTTTCGCGTTCGGCATGGGCATCGAGCGGGCGCTGATGTTCCGCAACGGCGTGCCCGACATGCACGACATGATCGAGGGCGACGTCCGGTTCAGTGAGCAATTCGGGATGGAGATCTGATGCGCATTCCCCTGTCATGGCTGCGTGAGTACGCCGACGTCCCCGCCGGGGCCACCGCCGAGGACGTGATGGCGGACCTCGTCACCGTCGGCCTCGAGGAGGAGGACGTCCACCGTCCCTCCGACGCGCTGCACGGCCCCGTCGTCGTCGGCCAGGTGCTCACCGCCGAGAAGGAGCCGCACTCCAACGGCAAGACCATCAACTGGTGCCAGGTGCGGGTCGCCCCCGAGGGGCAGCAGGCCGCCGACGGCGGCGCGGACGTGCGGGGCATCGTGTGCGGCGCCCACAACTTCGTGCCCGGAGACAAGGTCGTCGTGACCCTGCCCGGCGCGGTGCTGCCCGGGGACTTCCGGATCGCCGCCCGCAGGACCTACGGGCACATCTCCGACGGCATGATCGCCTCGGTGCGCGAGCTCGGCATCGGGGAGGACCACGACGGCATCCTCGTGCTCTCCTCCCTCGGCCTGGACCCCGAGGTCGGCACCGACGCGCTGACGCTGCTCGGCGTCACCGATGAGGCCGCCGAGATCAACGTGACCCCGGACCGCGGGTACTGCTTCTCCATCCGCGGCGTCGCCCGGGAGTACGCGCACGCCACCGGAACCTCCTTCACCGACCCGGCCACCCTGCCGGTCCCGCCGACCCGGGTGGGCGGCGGCATCGGCGTGCACCTGGCCGACGACGCCCCCATCCACGGCGAGCCCGGCGCCCGGCGGTTCCTCACCCGCCGGGTCACCGGCATCGACCCGACCCGGCCGACCCCGCCGTGGATGGCCTCCCGGCTGCGGCTGTGCGGCGTGCGGTCCATCTCCCTGACCGTCGACATCGCCAACTACGTGATGTTCGAGCTCGGGCAGCCGATCCACACCTACGACGCCGCCACGGTCACCGGCGACATCACCGTCCGGCGGGCGCGCGCGGGGGAGACCCTGCGCACCCTCGACGACAAGGTGCGCACGCTGGACCCCGAGGACCTGCTGATCACCGACGAGTCCGGGCCGATCGGCCTGGCCGGGGTGATGGGCGGGGCGTCGACGGAGTGCTCCGGCGCGACGGTCGACGTCCTGATCGAGGCCGCCACCTTCGACCCGGTCAGCATCGCCCGCACCCGGCGCCGGCACAAGCTGCCCTCCGAGGCGGCCAAGCGGTTCGAGCGCGGCGTCGACCCGGAGGTCGCGGCGGCGGCGGCGCAGCGCGTCGTGGACCTGCTGGTCGACCTCGCCGGCGGTACCGCCACCAGCGAGCTGACCGACGAGCGGATCCCGGTCGAGGCGACCGAGATCTTCCTGCCCCGCGGGTTCGTCGACCGGCTGATCGGCCGCGCCTACGACGACGCGACCGTCACCGGCCGCCTCACCGAGCTCGGCGCCATCGTGACCGACGACGACGCGCACGGCGTCTCCGGCTGGCGGGTGCTGCCCCCGTCCTGGCGGCCCGACCTGGCCATCCCGGCCGACCTGGCCGAGGAGGTCGCCCGGCTCGACGGGTACGAGAACATCCCGTCCCGGCTGCCCGTCGCCCCGCCGGGCCGCGGCTTCACCCGGGTCCAGCAGCAGCGCCGTCGGCTCGCGACCTCGCTCGCCGCGGCCGGGCTGACCGAGGTGCTCAGCTACCCGTTCGTCAGCGAGCGGGCCAACGCCACCTTCGGGGTGCCGGTGCCCGGGCAGGAGCAGGACACCGTCCGGCTGGCCAACCCGATCAGCGCCGAGCAGGCGTGGCTGCGCACGTCGATGCTGCCCGGGCTGCTCGACACCACCCGGCGCAACGTCTCCCGCGGTTTCCGGGACCTGGCCCTGTTCGAGACCGGGGCCGTGTTCCTGCCGGCGGGGCAGCACGGCTCCGCGAGCGTGCCGCCGATCGGGGCGCTGCCGGAGCCGGCGGTGCTCGCCGACCTGCAGGCGGGCCTGCCCGCCCAGCCGGCGCACCTGGGTGTCGTGCTCACGGGGCACGAGCCGGGCACCGGCAAGCACGCGCGCGTGTTCGACTGGGCCGACGCCCTGGACGCGGCGCTGCTGGCCGCCCAGGTCGTCGGCGTCGAGCTGACCGTGACCGCCGGCCGGCACCAGGCGTTCCATCCGGGCCGGACCGCCGCGCTGAGCCTGCCCGACGGCACGCCGGTCGGGTGGGCGGGAGAGCTGCATCCGCAGCTGCTCGCCGCGTCCGACCTGCCGGCGCGGACGGTCGCGGCCGAACTGGACCTGGACGCGCTGTACGCCGCTGCCCCGGACCTGGTCACGGCCGGCGCGCTCTCCACGTACCCGATGGCCACGCAGGACGTCGCGCTCGTCGTCGAGGACGGCGTCACGGCGGGTCAGTTGCGGGAGGCGCTGACCGAGGGCGCCGGGGAGCTGCTCGAGTCGATCGACCTGTTCGACGTGTACACGGGCGACGCCGTGGGGCAGGGCAGGAAGTCCCTGGCGTTCACGCTGCGGTTCCGTGCCCCGGACCGGACGCTGACCGCGGACGAGGCGTCGGCGGCCCGCGCCGCCGCCGTCGCCGTCGCGGCCGACCGGTTCGGCGCCGCCCAGCGCTGACTCGCGCGCCCGACCCTGTCCCCATCGCCAGGTCGTCAATAGATGCACGAAAACCCCGGATTTCCGGGGTTTTCGTGCATCTATTGACGAGCTGCGGTGGAGCGGCGGAGGAGGGGGGTCGGGTCAGGCGGCCTGGCCGTCGCCGATCATGGTCCGGTTGCGGCCCTGGTCCTTCGCCGCGTACAGCGCCCGGTCGGCACGCGCGATCAGGTCCGTCAGCCCCGCACACCCGCCGGAGGTGTCGGCGATGCCGAAGCTCGCCGTCGCCATCCGGCCGGTACCACGCAGGGGGCCGGTCTCGGCGAGCACGACGTTGATGCGGTCGGCCACCCGCACCGCCTCCGACGCGGTCGAGGACGGCAGCAGCATGATGAACTCCTCGCCGCCGTACCGGCCGACGAGATCGGAGGTGCGCACCGTCATCCGGCACGCGTCCCCGAAGGCCTGCAGCACGGCGTCGCCGGTGATGTGGCCGAACTCGTCGTTGATCGCCTTGAATCGGTCCAGGTCCGCCATCACCACCGAGCAGACGGTGTTGCTGTCCCGGGAGCGGCGCAGCAGTGCCTCCGCCTGCTCGATGAACCGGGTGCGGTTGAGCAGCCCGGTGAGCCCGTCCAGGGTCGCCTGCTCCCGCAGCTGCGCCGTGCGCTGGGCGTTGTTCAACGCGGTCATGGACGAGGTCGCGGACACCAGCAGGAGGATCGCGACCAGGAACGACACGCCGTTGCCGAACAGCGACAGGAACAGCGGGTCGCGGGGGCCGAGCAGGAGCACGCCGACGGCGCGGGCCAGGAAGTAGCCGGCGGCGAGGGCGGCCATGATGGCGAAGGACCGCACGTCGCGCCACTGGGACGAGTGCCGCACCCGCAGTTCGACGGCCGCGGCGGCGATGGCGACGCCCATGGCGGTCAGCCAGGCGGCCTGCCCGGGTGCGGTGTCGCCGACGCTGCGGCCGGCCAGGGAGACCACGGTGGTGAGCGCGCCGACGACGAACAGGGGCCACACCAGGGCGGGACGGCCACGCATCCGGCGGGCTCCGATCCACATGCAGCCGGCCGCGACCGCCATCACACCGCTACCCACGGACATCAGCCAGCTCACGCCCTCGGCCTGGCCGATCGTGTAGCAGACCGACGCCGCGCAGAAGCAGGCGACCGATGCGCACCACCAGCGGGCCACATCGGTGCGGGTCCGGCGGTAGGAGTCGAGATAGAAGATGAGCAGCTTGGCGAACGAGACGGCGGCGAGGACGACCATCATCGTCATCGTGTCGAGCTGCAGCATGAGACCTCCACCGGCGGCCCCCAGAACCGCACCCATCACGGCCGCGACAGTCGGCCGATCATCGATCATTCCAGACGGTGGTGCGACACACCAAGCGCGAAACGCCGACGTCGCAGGTGAGGCGGTCCTCACCGCTCGTGGCGGTCGCGCTCACGATATGCTCCACGGGTGTGGGACCAGCCTGGCCCGCGCGCGGAATTCGCGGGACGACGCGACGGAACGAGGTGAACGATGACGGAACGATCCGCTGACGGCACGCCCGGCTCGGACACCGGGATCACCAGCCTGTCCTTCGACGACGCCGGCGTGCTGCACCTGGTGTGGCGCGACGGGGTCGCGATCGACGGTCCCCGCGCGCAGCACGCCATGGACCTGGTCAACGCGCAGTGCGGGACGAGGCCGACGCCGCTGCTGATCCACATGGCGGGAACCG
Organism: Tersicoccus solisilvae; assembly: GCF_014643255.1. Lineage (GTDB taxonomy): Bacteria > Actinomycetota > Actinomycetes > Actinomycetales > Micrococcaceae > Tersicoccus > Tersicoccus solisilvae. The sequence continues at coordinate 36,761 of NZ_BMJI01000016.1, forward strand.
CCTCGGTGGACCGGGCCGCCCGCCAGGTCTTCACCAAGCGGTGCGCCGCGGCCGCCATCGCCCTGCTGGGCGCCTCGGCCGTGGACCGGGTGCTCGCCAACTTCTTCCTCGGCCTCAACTCCGCGCCCGTGCCCACCCGGTTCTTCCGGGAGGCGGACCAGGCGCAGGGCTGGCTGCTCGCGACCGTCGACCGGTCGAAGGACGCCGGACATGACCGCTGACTCGGGCAACACCGCGGACCCGGGCGACGCCGCGGACCCGGGCGACGCCGCGGACCCGGGCAACGCCGCGGACCCGGGCAACGGTCGCCTCGACGCGCTCGTCGACGGCATCGTGCGGATCTCCTCCGGCGACCTCGGCGCGCGGCTGCCCGTCTCGGACGCCCGCGACGAGATCGACGCGCTCACGGTCGGCATCAACCTGCTCGCCGACGAGCTGCAGTCGATCTACGCGGACCTGGAGAACCGGGTCGCCGAGCGCACCATCGAACTGCAGCGGGCCCGCGCGGAGCTGCAGCGGCTGGTCGACACGGACGACCTGACGGGGCTGGCCAGCCGGCGGCTCCTGTTGGAGCGCCTCGGCGAGGCCGTGTACGGGTCGGCGACCGCGGATCCCGCCCTCGTCGTCCTCGACCTCGACGACTTCCGGCTGATCAACGACAGCCTGGGCCATTCCGTGGGTGACGCCGTGCTGCTGCACGTGGCGAACCGGCTGCGGGGGGTGGTCCAGCCCGGGCAGCTGGTGGCCCGGCTCGGCGGCGACGAGTTCGCCATCATGGTGCCCGAGGGCGGTGTCGACGCGGCCCTCGCCGTCGCGCGGCGCGCCCTCGAGGTGCTCGAGGAACGCGTGATGATCGGCCCGCTCCACGTCGGCGTCGAGGCGACCGCCGGCGTCCGGTGCGGCGGCGCCGGGATCCCGGTGGAGGACCTGCTGCGCGACGCCGACACCGCCATGAACCAGGCGAAGAGCGAGGGCAAGGGCGGAGTCTCCATCTTCACCCCCGCGATGCACCAGGCCGCGCGGGAACGGATGCACCTGGTCTCCGAACTGCGCCGCGCCCTGGCCGCGGACCAGCTCGAGGCGTTCTACCAGCCCATCGTGGACCTGCGCACGGATCGGGTGGCCGGCGCGGAGGCGCTGGTGCGGTGGCGGCACCCCGAACGCGGGCTGCTGGCCCCCGACGCGTTCCTGGACGCCGCCGAGGAGGGCGGCCTGATGGTCGAGCTCGGGCGATGGATGCTCGGCAACGTCGTCGGGCAGGTGGGGCGCTGGACGCGCGAACTCGAGCTGCCGGAGAACTTCCGCGTGCACGTGAACATCTCGCCCTCGGAACTGCGGCACGGCGATCTCGCCGCGTTCGCGACCCGTCTGCTGCAGGAGCAGGGCGTCGAGGGCTGGCGGCTGACCCTGGAGATCACCGAGTCGTTGCTCGTCACCCGCGGCGATGTCGTCGACCGGAACATGGAGGCGCTGCGCGCCATCGGGATCCCGCTGGAGATCGACGACTTCGGGACGGGTTACTCCTCGATCAGTTACCTGCAGTCCCTCCCCGCGGAGAACGCCAAGATCGACCGGTCGCTGACCCAGGGCCTGCTCGTCGAGGACCAGCAGCGCCAGTTCGTGAGCGCGATCCTCGACCTGATCCACACGGCCGGCATGGGTGCCGTGGCGGAGGGCGTGGAGGAGCGCGGGCAGGCCGACCTGCTGCGCAGCCTGCGGTGCGAGTACGCGCAGGGGTACTACTTCAGTCGTCCCGTGCCGGCGGAGACCATGCGGGAGTACCTCACGGGTGCGCGCCAGCTGGCTGCCGCCGCCGACGACGCGCGGTGGGCCTGACCGGGTGCGCCTGCCCGACCGGCTGCGCCTGATCGCGCGTGTTGCCCGCCTGCGTCCTCGCGCGTCCCGGAACCGGGACGGTGCCTGGACGCGGTTCTGGGCCGGCATCGCCGACGGCGAGCTGACCGAGCCGGTGCTCTGGGAGGGCCGCGTCGACGCGGAGGCGCAGGAGCACCTCGAGCGCGTCGCCCCCTGGGTCGGGCCCGGGCCGGCCGTGCTCGACGTCGGCTGTGGCACCGGCTGGCTGACGGCGGCGCTGGCTCGCACCCACGCGCCGACGATCGGGGTCGACGTCGCTCCCGACGCCATCGCGCTCGCCCGCCGCACCCACCCCGGCGTGGCCCGTTTCGAGACGGCCGACCTGACCGACCCGGCCACCGCCGCCGCGCTGCACGCCGAGCTGGGGGACTGCCACGTCGTCGTCCGCGGTGTCCTGCACGTGCTCGCGGCCACGCAGCAGCGCGCGCTGGTCGCCGCGATCCGGATCCTGCTGGGGGGCAGCGGGCGGCTCTACCTGGCAGAGACGAACGTGGGCGGGGGTCCGCTGGACTACCTGACCGCCGCCGGCGCGGGCGCCGGCGGCATCCCCGGCCCGCTCGCCCAGGCCATCCGGACCCTGCCGCGGCCCGGGCACGTGGGGCCCGCCGAACGCGCCGCGCTGTTCCCGGCCCCGGACTGGGACCTGCTCGCGGACGGGCCGGCTCGGCTCGGGCTGGCCGGCGGCTCCGAGGTCGACGCCTACTGGGCGGTCCTGCAGCCCCGCCGCTGAACATGCCGGCCCGTCAGGCCGTGTCCCACTCCTCCTCGTCGAGGCCGTGCGGCGTCTTCTCCCAGCGGTGCGGGGTGGTGAGCATCTGCCAGGCGGCACGCCAGGCGGCGACCGAGTGCAGCACCCAGTACGCGGGGTTGAGCAGGGCGAAGATCGCCACCCGCCAGTTGTAACGCCGCCACGCGGCGATGCCCGAGACGACGATCATCATGGCGTTGCCGAACAGCATCGAGACGACGCCACCCTGGACGAGCCACTCCGGCAGGTAGAGGCCGATGAACCGCACCCCGACGTAGGTCACGACGGTGAAGCCCAGCACCAGCGGGTAGGCGAGGAACGCCAGCGGGGTGCCCAGGATCAACCCGACGAACCCGACGGCCCCCATCACGCCGGTGTGCCGGACGAACCGGACGGCGTTGCGGGTGTTGACGGCCGAGGTGATCATGTAGCCCTTGATCCACCGGGTGCGCTGCCGGATCCACGCGGGTACCTGCGAGCACGCCTCCTCCCAGGTGGTCGAGTCGATCACGCCCACCCGGAAGCCCTCGACGGAGGCCCGCAACCCGAGGTCCGCGTCCTCCGTCACGTTCCACGGGTCCCACGCCCCGAGGGCGCGCAGCTCCTCCGTGCGGAAGTGGTTCGACGTGCCTCCCAGCGGCAGCGGGATGTGCGACGCCTCGAGCCCGGGCAGCATCGAGTCGAACCAGTGGGAGTACTCGACGGCGAACATGCGGGTCAGCACGTTCTGCTCCGCGTTGAAGTAGTTCAACGACGCCTGCACGCAGATCAGGGGCTTCGCGCCGGGATCGACGGTGGCGCGCTGCCGCTCCGCGAACCGGAACGCGTCGATGGCCACGCGCAGCTGATCCGGGTCGGGCCGGTCCTCGGCGTCGTAGATGACGACGAACTCACCGCGGGCGAAGGTGAGCCCGTAGTTGCAGGCCCGCGGCTTCGTCTGCGGGTCGCCGCGGGGGACGACGAGGATGCGCACGTATTCCGGGGGAGCGGACGCCTTGGCCGCCGCGATGGTCTCGACGTCGTCCTCCTCGAGCAGGACGAGGACGTCGAGCCTGGACTTCGGGTAGTCCAGCGCTCCGAGGTTGGTCAGCAGCTTCTGCACGATGTTCGCCTCGCGGAACACGGGCACGAGGATCGTGTAGACCGGCAGCTCGTCGTCGGGAACCCGCACCCCGGTCTCCTTCGGCAGGCCGCGCCGGGCCCGCTCGGCGTCGACCGCGGTCCTCCACCGCCGGCTCTGCCACACGTCCCACGGCTGGCGCAGGCTGGCCAGCGTCTTGAAGCCGATGTTGACGAGGAACACCGCGTTGGCGACGGTGAGCAGGACGATGACGGCGGTGCGCACGTCCCAGACGAACAGCGCGACCAGGAGGAGGACCAGCGCGGCGGGCAGGAGCGACTGCCACCGGGTGAGGGCCACCCGCGCGGACTCGTGCGGCTTCTCCGTCGCCAGTCGCTCCGCCGAGTCGTACAGCAGGCGGGCGCGGAAGGAGCGCTGCACGGTCTGGTTGATGTCCCAGTCGGTGGTGGTGCGGAAGTGCACCGTCGACGCGCCGAAGCGGTCGGCGGCCTCGGCGGTCAGCGCGGGGGTCGGCGGGACCGCGGTGGCGACGGTCAGCGTGCCGTCCGTCAGGCGCCACGGCAGCCAGCCGAGGTCGGTCCACACGTCCCGCTCGAGGCCGGTGAGCAGGTCCGGGTCCGGCGGGTCCGAGACCAGGTCGACCAGCGGCGCGTCCCACTGGGCGGCGAGCGCGCCGTACATCTGGCGTCGGGTGATCGGGGTGTGCAGGAGGATGTGCCGCCCCAGCAGCCCGCCCTCGCGCCTCGCCGCCGCCAGCGCGGTGGCCAGCTGGTCCTCGGTGATCAGCCCGTCGTCCACGAGGGCGCGGCCCAGCTGCTTGACCCGCCGGCCGTCGGGCGCGGGTCCGGGCACCGTCGTCGTCATCGGGCCTCCACCCGCTCGTACACGCAGTGGGTCGCGGTGCGGAACACCAGCCGGTACTGCACCCCGAAGTCGGGGCGGGCGTCGATGGCCCGGAAGACCAGATCGGAGGGGCCCGTGTCGGCCTTCGCGCCGGCGCCCTCGACGTTGACCAGGATCCACCGGTCGTGCGCCGCGGGGTCGGCCAGCGCCCGCTCGAACGACCCGCCGGCGGCCCGGTTGTCGATCTCCCGCAGGGGGATGCCCAGCGTGGGCAGGATCGCGTTGCCGCGCGCGCTCTCGTCCATGAGGATCCCGCCGCCGTCGTAGTGCGCGTGCAGCCAGCGGGCGGCGGCCGTCGAGTTGGTCGTCGACGCCGCCGACATCTCGCCCTCGGCGACGATCGCGGAGCGGCCTCCGAGGTCGGCGAGGAACCACGCGTTCTGCCCGATCAGCAGGGCGAGGACGGCCGGGACGGCGACCAGCCGCCACCGGGCCCGCCGGGTGAGGGCGTCGACGGCGGTGGCGACGCCGAGGGCGACGAGCGGCATCGCCGTCAGCGCAAACCTGTTGTTCCACCACGTCGTCGGCAGCGAGTGGTCGTTGTTGATGGCGGTCTGCCCGAGGTAGAGGCTGACCAGGGAGAACGCCCAGGCACTGCCCGCCACGGCGAGGAGCAGAGTCTCGGTGCCGAGCCGCCAACGGAACGCGGCCACGACGGCGCCGGCCAGGGCCGCCACGAGCACGGCCGTCCCGGCCGTCTCGAGCAGCGACCAGTGGTAGGTCCACAGGGTGAGCCCGAGGTTGCCCTTCGTGGTCAGCAGGCCCGACGTGGAGATGCCGCTCTGCTGCGCGTAGGCGGAGTACTGCCCGAACATGAACTCGAGCGGGTTGCCGTAGACACCCCAGTTGTACGCCAGCCACCACAGGACGGCGGCCGCGGGCAGCGCCGCGAAGGCGACGGCCATCGTGACGGTCTCCCGGACGGTGCGAGCGCGGCGCCAGGTGATGACCGCGACGACGACCGTGCCGGTCAGCACGAGGGCCCACCCCTCGTAGCGAGAGAGGACCGCCCCGGCGGACGGGATCCCGGCGAACACCGCCAGCTCCCCGGCGCTGACGCGGCGGCGGCTGACCGCCCAGTGGGCCAGCCCGGCCGTGCCCGCGGTCAGGCCCATGATGAGCACCGGCTCGGTGAGCGCGGTGGTGTACGTGTACAGCACGCTCGGATTGGTCAGCAGCAGGAGCACGGCGGCCCACCGGCCCCACCGGTTCAGGCCGAGCCGCGCCGCGGTGCGGAACAGGGCCGCCGTCGTCGCCATCAGGGCCAGGGTGCCGAGCAGGGCCGCCGCCCAGCCGGTGCTGAACAGCCACAGCGACTGGACGAACGGGGCCAGCAGCAGGTGGGGGACCGGCAGCCACACGGTGCCGAGCTGCTGGAAGCCGGGTGCCTTGCTGTCGAGCAGGCGCCGGGCGATGGTCAGGTGGCTCTGCGCGTCCGAGTACGCGAGGTTGGAGCCGTTGCCCGTCGTGTAGACGCAGACCGCGAGCCCGACGACGGCGGCGAGGACCAGCACGGCCGCGGTCCCGGGCACCTGCCGGCCGCGTGGCCGCTCGTCCGTGCTGCCGGCGACGGCGTCGCGCAGCCGCCGGATCCGGTCCCGGTGGCGGTCCGCGGGCGGGTTCGTCGGCGCGGCCAGGACCGGGTGCGCGCCGGTCGGCGGGGCGGCGGCGGTCACCGGTCCGGCTCGCTCCGCTCGCGGACCCGCTCGTGCTCGGCAGCGTCGAGCCGCTGTTCGGCGTCGACGTACGCGATGACCCGTCGCTTCCGCCGGCGGGCGCGGACCCACCCGAGCGCTGCGGCGGCCAGCAGCACGAGCACGATCCCGGCCGCCCACCAGACGTAGACGCCGTAGTCGTCGGTCACCGCGTCCTGGGGCACGATCCCGTTGCTGTCCAGCAGGACCGGCTCCGCGCCGGGCGCCGTGACCAGCAGGTTGCGGGACAGGGCGCTCCAGCCGGCGTCCTGCCCGGCCGGGTACCGGGCCAGGCTCGCGCGCAGGGCGGCACTGCGGCTCCGGCCGGCGGCGTCGTCGGTCGACCACGCGCCGAGCAGCAGCACCTGGCGGTCACCGTGCTCGAACGCCTCGAGCGCGGCGAACGGGGCGTCGGAGGAAGCGCCGTAGCCGGCGCCGGGTTCGCCGATGGTGCGGAACTGCGCCAGCCGGAGCGGGGCACGCAGCCGTTCGGCGGTGGCGGCCGTCGCGCCGACCACGAGCCCGGAGGTCGAGGAGCCGGCGAAGTCGTCGGCCGACACGGTGCTCACGCGCAGCTGGGTGGGGGTCTTCCGTTGCAGGGCCGCGATCAGGGCGGCGCCGTCGGCGACGTTCTGCGCGGTGGTCGCGCCGTCGTCGAGCACCACGGGCAGCTCGGCGCCCAGGGCCTGGGGGAACCGGTCGAACCCGGGGGCCGTGGCGGTGCCGCGCGTGCCGGTCAGGGTGCTGGCGGTCGGGTCGAGGGAGACCTGCATCGGCAGGGCCGTGCCGGTCGCGGTGCACGCGCCGCCGGGCGGGGTCGCGGACAGCTGGAGCCGCAGGCCGTTCTCGCTGCGCAGGGCCGACGCGGGCACCTCCGCCCGCACGTGCAGATCGTGCCCGTCGCCGAGGCGCTGCGAGTCGATCAGCGCGTCGTTCCAGTACACCGACAGGTCGGCGCGGGCTCCCTCGGGCACCGCGGTGTGGGTGCCGGTCAGGTCGACCGTCACGGCGGAGACGGGGCCGCCGAACCGGCTCTGGTCGACGCCGATGTACTGGCTGTGCTGGCCGTAGCCCGCGAGGCGAACGGTCTCGGCGCCGAGGCCCGCGAGGTCCTGGGTGAGGCCTCCGGTGCCCGGCAGCGCGGCCTCGAGCCGGGTGGCCTCGGCCCCGGAGGCCAGCGCGGTGGCCCGGTCCTGGCCCAGCGCCGTGGCCGCGGCGGTGAGGCTCTCGGTGCCGCCGGACAGGGTCAGGGTGGGCACGGTGCCGGTGGTCCCGACGCGGCTGACCGCGTCCCCGTCGCCGGGTTGCAGCCGGACCGCCCGGCTGCCCGGGGGCAGGCCGGCCGTGGTGTCGGCCGCGCGGGCGGCGGGCACGACGCTGACGGCGGCCCGGGGGTAGCGGTGCGTCATCGCCGCGACGAGGGCGAGCGCGGGCTCGGCGGTGGACCGGGCGGCCGCTCCGTCGCCCGTCTCGTCCGGGACGACGACGGCGACGGCGGGCACGTCCGCGGCGAAGAAGGTGGCGATCGACGTCGGAGCGGTCTCGCTGCCCGTGCCGGCGACCTCCACGCCGGTCAGGGTCGCGGTGTCGGTGACGTCACCGGCCGGGCAGAACGCGTTGCCGGTGCCGGTGGCGTACGAGACGCTCACCGTCACGGCGCCGTCGGCGACGTCGGACGGGCGCAGGTCCGCACTCACCGGGCCGGACTGGGGGCCCTTGCGGGTGAGCAGGTCGCGTCCCGCGACCCGGACGGTCGCGGTGCCGGCGGCCTGCCCGGCGAAGCTGAGGGTCCCGGTCAGTCGGGTGGGACGGACGCCGTCGGGCACGGGAACCCGCACCTGCGCGGCGCCCTGCCCGGCCGTGGCGACGGCGTCGCCCGTCACCGTGATGGGCGGCGTCCCCGGCGCCGCGTGGGCCGGCGTCGGGGCGGCGAAGGCCGCTCCGGTCAGTGCCAGCGCGAGCAGCAGGGCCGGGCCTCGCCGACGACGGAACGGGCGCGAACGGGTTCCGGGCATCACGGAGGCGCGCCGGTCGAGACCTGAGACCATGCTCACAGCGTAGGGCAGCGGCCCGGCTCCCGACGCACGGCGTCGGTCGCCCGCCGCGGTCCCGCCGCGCCGTTGCGCGTCGGCGTCAGGGGACGAGCAGCACCTTGCCGGTGGTGCGCCGGGCCTGCAGGTCCGCGTGCGCCCGGCCGGCGTCGGCCAGGGGGTACCGGGCGCCGATCCGCACGTCGAGCTTGCCGTCGGCGACCAGCGCGAACAGGTCGGCCATCCGGGACCGGCGGTCCTCGGCCGTCGTCGTGTAGTGCATCATCGTCGGCCGGGTCAAGTAGAGGGACCCGCCGGAGTTCAGTCGCTGCGGGTCGAACGGCGGCACCGGTCCGGACGCGGCGCCGAACAGCACCATCAGGCCGCGCGCTCGCAGGCTGGCCAGCGAGTCGTCGAAGGTGTCCTTGCCGACCCCGTCGTACACGACGTCCACGCCGCGACCGTCGGTCAGCTCCCGCACCCGGTCGGCGAAGCCGTCGTAGCGCAGCACCGCGTCCGCGCCGGCGGCCGCGGCGAGCTTCTCCTTCTCGTCCGTGGACACGGTGGTGTACACCGTGGCCCCGGCGGCCTTGAGCAGCTGGATGAGCAGCAGCCCGACGCCGCCGGCGCCCGCGTGCACGAGCGCGGTCTCGCCGGGCTGGACGTCCTTGGTGGAGTGGACGAGCACGTGCGCGGTCATGCCCTGCAGCGGCAGTGCCGCGGCGGTCTCGTCGTCGATGCCGTCCGGCACCGGGACGAGTGCGTCGGCGTCGACGGCGGTGTACCGGGCGTAGCCCTTCGCGCCGTGCGCGGTGGTCACCCGGTCGCCCTCGGCGATCCCGTCGACGCCCGGGCCGACGGCGACGACCGTCCCGGCGAACTCGGCGCCGGGCGTGAACGGGAAGCCGACGTCGTAGACCCCGGACCGCTGGTACGTCTCGATGAAGTTGACGCCGGTCGCCGCGACGCGCACCAGGGCCTGGCCCGGTCCGGGCCGGGGGACGTCGACCGTCGCGGTGCGCAGCACCTCGGGACCGCCGGCCTGCTCGGCGACGATCGCGGTCGCGGTGGCGGGGATCTGCTGGTCGCTCATGCGGTGCTCCTCTTCCGGGGACGGGCCTCACGCCATCGTAGGCACACGCCGGGGCGGGCCGGCGGGGCACGCTGGGCCGGTGGACGGGGACCGCTCGACCCGGCACCATGGGCGAGAGTATTCATCAGCGAACTGATCATCGAGGGGCGCGACATGGAGTACACACGACTGGGCAGCTCGGGCCTCTACGTCTCGCGCCTGGCGCTGGGCACCATCCCGTTCGGCACCGGCGGCGGGATGGAGAAGATCGACGGGGTCGACGGCAAGGACGCGGAGCGGCAGCTCGACACCGCGCTGGAGCACGGGGTCAACTTCCTCGACACCGCCAACATCTACTCGGGCGGGGACGCCGAGCGCGTGCTCGGGGAGGTGCTCGGCACGCGCCGCGACCGCTTCGTGCTCACCTCCAAGGCGCGCACGGCGACCGGGGACGGGCCGAACGACGCCGGCGCCGGCCGCTACCACCTCACCCGCGCGGTCGAGGACAGCCTGACCCGGCTGAAGACCGATCACCTCGACCTGCTGTACCTGCACCAGTGGGACGGGCAGACGCCGATCATCGAGACCATCGCGACGGCCAACGAGCTGATCCGGGCCGGCAAGATCCGCTACTGGGGCGTCTCCAACTACAACGGCTGGCAGCTGGCCAAGACCGTCTACGAGGCCCAGCTCGCCGGGCTCGAGGGCCCGATCTCGCACCAGACCTACTACACGCCCGAGGCGCGCGAGGTGGAGTACGAGATCATCCCCGCCGCGCGGGACCTCGGGCTGGCGACGTTCGGCTGGAGCCCGCTGGGGGAGGGGCTGCTCAGCGGCCAGGTGCGTCGCGGCCGGCCGACATCGCCGGACACCCGGCAGGGCACCGACTGGCCCGAGCCGCACGTCGTGGACCGGGAGCGCGCGTACGACCTGATCGACCTGTTCGACGAGATCGCCCGGGGCCTGGGCTGGTCCCTCCCGCAGGTGGTGATCTCCTGGATCCTCACGCGGCCCGGGGTCAACGGCACCGTGGTCGCGGCCCGGCGGCACGAGCACCTGGTCGAGGACCTCGAGGCGGCGGAGCTGACCCTGCCGGACGACGCGCGGGACCGGATCACCGCCGCGTCCCAGCTGCCCGCCTACTACCCGGTCTGGCACCGCCTGCTCAACGGTCAGGACCGGCCGGAGCCCGCCGAGGCGGAGTTCTACGCCGAGCACCAGCGGGCCCTGGACGCCGCCGGTTCCTGACGGCCCACCGACACCAGACTGCGGGCTGTTGGGCTACTCAGCTGCTGTGAGGAGATAGCCGTCCCGATCGCAGCCTCGGTTCAGCCAAGCGTCCCAGCCGGACTCGGTCACTGGATTCACCCATTGGATCCCTCTAAGGAGCGAATATTGCCCAATAAGCGATCGAACATATCTCCGTTGTTTGTCATCTCTTGATGCAACGGGATGTTGGCCAAAGAGGGCCAATTCAACTAAATGTACATCTTTCTGTAGAGCGGAGCGGACTCCATCGTTGTCGACCGCAGAAATGATGGCGCGATAATCATTGGAATGCTTCACATCGACGTACTTCACACGGCTTCTTCGTTCCATCTTGGCATACCAGGCAGTGAATGTGCGATTAGCGTGTATATCCCACTCGCGCTCGATCTCCGCGTTCACGACTACGCCGGTTGAATTTTCTCGCTTACCCACATGTTGAAGAAACAAGAAACAGCTAGCGGCATCTGCATTATCTGCTGGATCGTTGCACGACCGCGCGATATTTGCATCGATAATAAGGTATTTCACGCCCCTAACTCCCAGCCCTAACGGCTTCAATGTACGCGATGTCCGCGTCCTCCGAAACGTCGTCAAAATCAAGCGGCCAGTCTCCAAAGCGACCTTTGGCATCTACCTCGGCTACGGACAGGTTGGCATGACCGTCGATGTCGCGACCAAACCAGTTAAGACTCACCTGATTAGCTGGGATCGCAGACCTAGCGATCTGTGTCTGAATAGAGCGAATGAGCAGGGAACTGTGTGTCTCGGCGACGACCTTTACCCCGTTAGCGGCGGCTGCCACGATTATGTCACCTAGAACTACTTGGGCTCGCGGGTGCAAATGGATCTCCGGTTGCTCAATGTAGACAATTTGACCCGGTCGGGCGCAGAGAAGAGAAACGATGACTGGCAGCGTCTGGCTGACACCGAAGCCAACGTCAGCAATGCTGACCAAGTCCTGAGCGCCACCTCGCTGGGCGTGGGGTACGCGTCCCACTAGGACTTCGACCGTCGCATCGTTTTTCTTACGTGCAAAGACTTTCCAAGTTAGGCCGAGTAGTTCCATCTGTCTGGAGAGTTCGCTGAGGCGCGGATCATGATTTTCTCCCCAATTTAGAATAACGGAAGCGACGTATTGATCGAACGTACCGGGGAAGTTTTGGCCTACTGCTGCACGCGGGTACTCGCGCTCGGGGTTGCCCCTGAGGCCCGGCACATGGATTATTGAGCTTATCAAGTGAGTCCACGCATCGGTGTGTGAGTCGAACGCGTCGATTCCCAAGAAAATCCGCGACTCGGAAACAGCCCTATTGCTAATGACTCCTTCGAGGAAGCATCGTTCCCGTCGGGTTGAGATTCCAGGCGTAAATTTCTCGACGCCGGCGAATACTCCGTCACGCATCTGCTGCATAAACGTTTCCGCGAATACAGAGACTCGTTTCTCAAGTTGGCGTGCGTACTCGGGGTCGAGTTTCGGCTTCAGTGTTATTGATCGTTCCGCATCTTCGAAGGTATCGGAATCGATTGTGAACCCGTCGGGTGAGTCTGCATAGACCACTCTTCTGTGATGCTCCCCTACACGAAGATCAACACTAAACTCATTAACTCTCGAATCTCTTGCTTTACTCTTACTCAAGGTCTGATTGCGCTCAGTAAATTTTGCGTTGGCGCCGTGGAGCAAGAGAGGGCCAGGATCAAACCCCACGTCCAGCGTCTGCTTCATCAGCAACAGCGGCTGCATGAAGCTCGACTTGCCGCCACTGTTCGCTCCTGAGATTATTGTGAGGGGAGCGATGCGGACATTAATCTCGTCGTGAATTGCCTTGAATCCACGAATACCAACGTAGAGATCGAAGTGCTCGAAGTCAGGGCCGGGGCGGAAGGGGAGGTTGCTGTTCCTTCGAGGTCCTTTGCGGCGTGCCATCTTCCTCTTTCGATGATTTTGAGAAGTCGTACCACGGAGAATTATGCAGTACGGACCGGAGGCTTCTGGGGAGTGCCGCGACCTCCGCGGCTCGGTGCCGAGAACTCTGCTGTCCTTGAGTGGGCCGTTCTAGAGCGGATGCTTGGCGTTAGTGGGTGCGCTGCGAGGCCAGCGTCCTGGGGTCGGGTGGCCCTAGTGACAGCTGTCCAGCAGTTCCTGACGGTCTGCCGGCACCGGACTGCATAACTATCCCGACCACTGCATAACTTTGCTGTATGCTGGGCGGCATGAGTTTCTCCGTCGCCGTGTCGGGCGCCACCGGGTACGCCGGCGGCGAGGTCCTGCGTCTGCTCGCCGGTCACCCGGAGGCCCGCATCGGCGCGGTCACCGCGCACAGCAGTGCGGGCGCCCGCCTCGGCTCGCTCGCCCCGCACCTGCACGGCCTGGCCGACCGGATCGTCGAGGAGACGACGGTCGAGAACCTGAGCGGTCACGACGTCGTCGTCCTCGCCCTGCCGCACGGGGCCAGCGGTCCCGTCGCCGCGCAGCTGCCGGCCGACACCCTCGTCATCGACGCCGGGGCGGACCACCGGCTCACCGACCCGGACGCCTGGGAGCGGTTCTACGGTTCCGAGCACGCCGGCAGCTGGCCGTACGGGCTGCCGGAACTGCCCGGCGCCCGGGACCAGCTGCGCGGCACGAAGCGGATCGCCGTGCCCGGCTGCTACCCGACGAGCTCCCTGCTGGCCCTGGTGCCCGGCTTCGACGCGGGCCTGCTCGAGCCCGAGGACGTCGTCATCGTCGCCGCGTCGGGCACCTCCGGGGCCGGCAAATCGCCGAAGCCGCACCTGCTCGGCGCCGAGGTGATGGGCTCGATGAGCCCGTACGGCGTCGGTGGCGGCCACCGGCACACGCCGGAGATCGAGCAGGGCCTCGCCCGCGCCGCCGGCACGCCCGTGCAGATCTCCTTCACCCCGACCCTCGCGCCGATGCCGCGCGGCATCCTCACCACCGCCACCGCCCGGCTGGCCGACGGCGTCGACGCCGCCGCGGTGCGGGACGCCTGGGACGCCTACTACGCCGACGAGCCGTTCGTGCACCTGCTGCCCGAGGGGCAGTGGCCCACCACCGGCGCGGTGATCGGCTCCAACCACGCCGTCCTGCAGCTCGCCGTCGACCCGCACGCCGGCCGCGTCGTCGTCTGCTGCGCGATCGACAACCTCACCAAGGGCACCGCCGGCGGCGCCGTCCAGTCCATGAACCTCGCCCTGTCCCTCCCCGAGACGATGGGCCTCGACCTGCAGGGAGTCGCCCCGTGAACGCCGCCAGCACCACCGACCTCGGCGTCACCACCCCCGCCGGCTTCCGGGCCGCGGGTGTCACCGCCGGCCTGAAGGCCTCGGGCAAGCCGGACGTCGCGCTCGTGGTCAACGACGGGCCGAGCCGTGCGGCCGCCGCCGTGTTCACCTCCAACCGGGTGGCCGCCGCGCCCGTGCTCTGGTCGCGCCAGGCCGTCTCCGACGGGCGCGCCGACGCCGTGCTGCTCAACTCCGGCGGCGCCAACGCCTGCACCGGCCCCGAGGGCTTCGCCAACACCCACGCCAGCGCCGAGCAGGTCGCCACCGCGCTCGGGATCGGCGCGGGAGACGTCCTCGTCTGCTCCACCGGCCTGATCGGGGTGCAGCTGCCGATGCCGCAGCTCGGCGCCGGCATCACCGCCGCCGTCGGCGCGCTCGCCGCCGACGGCGGGCCGGATGCCGCCGAGGCCATCATGACGACCGACACCGTCGCCAAGCAGGCCGGGCACGCCAGCACCGACGGCTGGTCGATCGGCGGGATGGCCAAGGGCGCGGGCATGCTCGCCCCTGGGCTGGCCACCATGCTCGTCGTCCTCACCACGGACGCCGACCTGCCCGCCGACGCCCTGGACACCGCCCTGCGCGCGGCCACCGGGGTCACCTTCGACCGCGCCGACTCCGACGGCTGCATGTCGACCAACGACACCGTCGCCCTGCTCGCCTCCGGCGCCTCCGGCGTCACGCCCGACCTCGAGGCGTTCACGGCGGCGTTGACCGACGTGTGCGCGGAGCTGGCCCGGGCGCTGATCGCCGACGCCGAGGGCGCGAGCCACGAGATCGCGGTCCGCACCGTGAACGCGGCCACCGAGGACGACGCCGTCGAGGTCAGCCGCGCCGTCGCCCGCTCCAACCTGTTCAAGACGGCGATCTTCGGGCAGGACCCGAACTGGGGCCGCGTGCTCTCCGCCGTCGGCACCACGAGGGCAGTCTTCGAGCCGGGCGACCTGAACGTGACCATCAACGGCGTGCAGGTGTGTCGCAACTGCGGGATCGGGGAGCCGCGGGAGGCCGTCGACCTGTCCGGCCGGCACGTCGACGTCGAGATCGACCTCGGCGCCGGCACTGCGACGGCGACCATCCTGACGAACGACCTCACCCACGACTACGTGCACGAGAACAGTGCCTACTCCAGCTGAGGACGCCGTGACGGACCCGACGACCGAGCCACCCGCCGCTTCGCCGGCCACCTTGCCCGCCGGCACCGTCCCCGACGCGGCGGCCGCGAAGGCGGCCACCCTGATCGAGGCGCTGCCCTGGATCCAGCGGTTCGCCGGGGCCCGGGTGGTGCTCAAGTACGGCGGCAACGCCATGGTCGACGACGAGCTGCGCCGCGCCTTCGCGGCCGACGTCGTCTTCCTCCACCATGTGGGGCTGCACCCGGTCGTCGTGCACGGCGGCGGTCCCCAGATCAACGCCATGCTCTCCGCCCTCGGCATCGAGTCCGAGTTCCGCGGCGGCCTGCGCGTGACCACCGAGGAGGCCATGGACGTCGTCCGGATGGTGCTCACCGGGCAGGTGGGCCGCGAACTGGTCGGGCTGATCAACCAGCACGGCCCGTACGCGGTCGGCATGTCGGGGGAGGACGCCGGCACCCTGATGGCAACCCGCACCGGCGCCGTTGTCGACGGCGAGGACGTGGACCTGGGCCTGGTCGGCGAGGTCAGCACCGTGCACCCGGCCAACATCGCGGGGCTGCTGGCCGCCGGCCGCATCCCGGTCATCTCGTCGGTGGCGCCCGAGGTCGACGCCGACGGCAACCCGACCGGCCAGGTGCTCAACGTCAACGCCGACACCGCCGCGGCCGCGGTCGCGATCGCGCTCGGCGCGGAGAAGCTCGTCATGCTCACCGACGTCGAGGGCCTCTACGCCGACTGGCCGGACCGGTCCTCGCTCATCTCCGCGCTGTCCGCCGACCGGCTCCGCGCCATGCTGCCGACCCTGCAGTCCGGGATGATCCCCAAGATGACGGCCGCGCTCGCCGCGGTCGACGGCGGGGTGCCCGCCGCGCACATCGTCGACGGGCGCAACCCGCACAGCATGCTGCTGGAGATCTTCACCGACGAGGGCATCGGCACGCTCGTGACGGCCGCCGAGCCCACCCCGACCACCACCGCTCCGTCCCCGACCGCGAAGGAGAAGCCGTGACCACGTCACCGACCCCCGCGACGGGCGAGGACCGCCGCAACACCGGCCTGCCCGCCGAACTCTCCGGGAGCCCGGCCTCCCCGGTGTCCGGCGAATCGACCGGCGCCGCCTGGCTCGAGCGCTACACCGGATCCCTGCTCAACGTCTTCGGTGCCCCGCAGCGGGTGCTGGTGCGCGGCTCCGGCAGCCGGGTGTGGGACGCCGACGGCGCCGAGTACCTCGACCTGCTCGGCGGCATCGCCGTCAACGTCCTCGGCCACGCCCACCCGCTGCTGACCAGCGTGGTCGCCAGCCAGCAGGCCACCCTCGGGCACATCTCGAACTTCTTCACCAGCCCCACGCAGGTGGCCCTCGCCGAGCGGCTGCTCGCCCTCGCCGGCGCCCCGGAGGGATCCCGCGTCTTCTTCGCCAGCTCCGGCACGGAGGCCGTCGAGGCGGCGCTGAAGCTGGCCCGCCGCGCCGGCAACGGCGCGGACCCGGTCCGGCCCACCGTCGTCGCCCTCGAACAGGGCTTCCACGGGCGGACCATGGGGGCGCTCAGCCTCACCCACAAGGCCGCCTACCGGGAACCGTTCGCCCCGCTGCCCGGCGGCGTCACCCACATCCCCGCCGGGGACCTCGCCGCCCTGCGCGCCGCGATCACCGACCAGACCGCGGCGCTGGTGCTCGAGCCCATCCAGGGCGAGGCCGGCGTGCTGCCGCTGCCCGCCGGGTACCTGCGGGAGGCCCGCCGGCTCACCCGGGAGGCCGGGGCACTGCTCATCCTCGACGAGGTGCAGACCGGCGTCGGGCGCACCGGCCGCTGGTTCGCGTTCCAGCACGAGCCGGACCTGATGCCCGACGCCGTCACGCTCGCCAAGGGCCTCGGCGGCGGATTCCCGATCGGGGCGCTCATCACCGTCGGCCCCGCCGTCTCCGCCCTGCTCGGCCCCGGCCAGCACGGCAGCACCTTCGGCGGCAACCCGGTGGCGACCGCCGCGGGCCTGGCCACGCTGCACGTGATCGAGTCCGACGACCTGCTCGGCAACGCCGACCGGGTGGGCCGCCACCTGCGGGACGGTCTCGCGCGGATTCCCGGGGTGACCGAGGTGCGCGGCCAGGGGTTGCTGATCGGCTTCGACCTGGACGCCGACGCCCACCCGGCGTCGGGGGCCGCGCTCGCGCCCGCCGCCGTCACCGCCGCGCTGGCTGCCGGGTTCATCATCAACGCGCCGGGGCCGCGCACCCTGCGTCTCGCGCCACCGCTGCTGTTGACGGCCGAGGAGGCGGACGGTTTCCTCACGGCCCTGCCCGGCATCCTCGACGCCGCCCGCGCCGCCACCGCGTCGTCCGCACCGTCCTCCGGGTCTGCCCGGACCGAGCCCGCCCAGGAGTGATCCCATGACCCGCCATTTCCTCACCGATCTGGACCTCGGCCCGGCCGAGCAGGCCGAGGTGCTCGACCTCGCCGCCGCGATGAAGGCCGACCGGTACGGGTACCGCACCTACGCCGCCCCGACCGGTGACGGCCCGCACGCTTCCAGGACCGTCGCCGTCATCTTTGACAAGACCTCGACGCGGACCCGTGTCTCCTTCGCCACCGGGGTCGCCGATCTCGGGGGCAACCCGCTGATCATCAACCCGGGGGAAGCGCAGATCGGGCACAAGGAATCCGTCGCGGACACCGCGCGGGTGCTCGAGCGGATGGTGCACACGATCGTGTGGCGCACGTACGCGCAGGCCGGTCTCGAGGAGATGGCCCGGCACAGCGCGGTCCCGGTGATCAACGCCCTGAGCGACGACTACCACCCGTGCCAGCTGCTCGCCGACCTGCTCACCGTCCGGGAACACCACGGCCGCACCGCCGGGCTGACGCTGGCGTACCTCGGCGACGCCGCCAACAACATGGCGAACTCCTACCTGCTGGCCGGGGTGACGGCCGGCATGCACGTGCGCGTCGCCGGGCCGGAGGGCTACCTGCCGGACGAGGCCGTCGTCGCGGCCGCGCGGGAGCGGGCGCAGGCGACCGGCGGCTCCGTGCTGGTGACGACGTCGGCCGCGGAAGCGCTCGACGGTGTCGACGTGCTCGCCACCGACACGTGGGTGTCGATGGGTCAGGAGGACGAGAAGACCGACCGGGCCGACGTGTTCCGGCCGTACGCGATCGACGAGGCCGCGCTCGCGCTCGCCGCACCGGGCGCCGTCGTGCTGCACTGCCTGCCCGCCTATCGCGGATACGAGATCAGCGCCGGGGTCATCGACGGGCCCCAGTCCGCCGTCTGGGACGAGGCGGAGAACCGGTTGCACGCGCAGAAGGCGATCATGCACTGGCTGATGGAACGGTCCGGGTTGCTGGGGCCGGACTCGGGCTCGCGCTCGTGAGTGCGGCGGCGGAGGGCGCCCGATCCCGTCCCACGACGAAGACGGCCCGGCAGGCGCGGATCACGGCGCTGCTGGCCGGGTCCGCGGTGCGCTCCCAGGCCGAGCTGGCGCAGCGGCTCGCGGACGACGGGCTCGCCGTCACCCAGGCGACCCTGTCCCGCGACCTCGTCGAACTCGGTGCCGTCCGGGTGCGCGGGGCCGACGGTGGCCTGGTCTACGCCATGCCGTCCGTGGGCGCGGACCGGACGCCGCGCAGCGACGTGAACCAGGAACTGCTCGACGCGCGGCTGGCTCGCCTGTGCGAGGAACTGCTGGTCACCGCCGAGGCGTCGGCGAACCTCGTCGTGCTGCGCACGCCACCCGGGGCCGCCCAGTTCCTCGCGTCCGCGATCGACCACTCGGTGCTGCCGGCCGTGCTCGGCACCATCGCCGGGGACGACACCGTGCTGCTGGTGTGCCGGGAGCCCACGGGCGGCCCGGACCTGGCAGCGCGGTTCCTCGAGCTCGCCGGCACGGACTGACCGCGCGTGCAGGACGCGCCTGCCCGGTCAGCCGTCGGCGGCGCCGGACGCGTTCCCGGCGGAGCGCAGCAGCTCCGCCATCGCGGGCAGCTGGAAGTACGCAGCGACCGAGACGGGCGTCTGCCGCCCGCCCTCCGGATCGGCGCCCGCGTCCAGCAGCGCCCGCACGGCTGTCTCGTCCTGCCGGAACACGGCGGCGGCCAGCGCGGTCTGGCCCATGTCGTTGACCCGCTCGGTCTCGGCGCCGCGCTCGAGCAGTGCCGCCACGGTGTCGGCGTGCCGGTGGTAGGCGGCCAGGATGAGCAGCGTGTCACCCTTGGCGTTGGTCAGGTTCACCGGCAGGCCCGCGTCGACGAACGCCGTCAGCCGCTCCGTCGCCCCGTCGCGGGCGAGATCGAACATGGAGTTCAGCAGCTCCAGGTCCGCGTCGGTCAGGTCGGCGTCGGTCTGGCTCCCCTCGATCGGGCCCGCGTCGCGTGATGCATCCATCCGGCCATTCTTCCATCGGCGGTGGGGCTCGCCGAGCCGGGTGTCACACGGGGCCGTCGGCCCGTCCTCATCTGTCGACGCGTGCCGGGTCGCGGCAACGGAGCCGGAACGGCGACGGGCGGACCGGCCGGTGGCCGATCCGCCCGTCGTGGAGCGGCGTCGCGCGAGTGAAGGCTCGGCGGCGAGCTCAGCCCTGGCCGGGAATCGAGACGATCTCCGACGCGGCGGGCGCGGCCACCTTCGGCACCGCGTTCCACTGGCTCAGCCGCAGGTCGGACGCCGAGGAGGAGCTCGCGCCGGCGCTCGGGGAGGAGCTCGCGCTCGACTTCGCCTTCGACGAGGTGATGCGCAGCGGGTAGGGCTCACCGTCCGCCGCGACCCAGATCGCGCCATCGCTCGACCCGTCCACGTCGCTGAGCTTGTACGCCTTCACGCCGTCCAGATCCGCCTCCTCGACCTTCGCGCTCTTCAGCTCGGCCGCGGTCGGGTCCTTCTTGAATGCGTCGTCGAGCACCTCGTTCATGTTGGCGCCCTTGAACGAGCTGGTCGACGGTGCCTTGACCCACTTGCCCACGAGCTTCGCGGCGGCGGAACCGGCGCCCGCCTGTGACCAGAACTTCTGGTCACCCTTGACATAGGCCGTCTTGTCCACGATGCGCACCTGAGCCGTACCCTGGCTCGTGGTCAGCGTCATGGCGAGGTTGGTGCCGGCCCGGTTGCCCGCGAACTCGATCTTCTGGAACTGGCCGCTCGACGCGGTCCCACTGACCTTGACGCTCGTGGCCGCCTTCACGGCCGCCTTCATCTTCGGGTACAGCTCCGTTGCGCTCGGCGTGTCCGGAGTCGGGGTGGAGCTGGGCGAGGCGTCCGCGGCCTGGGCGGACGACGCCGTCCCGCCGGTCGCCGCGGAGCTGCCGGACGTGCCGGCGGCGCCTCCGCAGCCGGCCAGGCCCAGGGCGGCGGCGAGCGCCAGCCCGGTGATCGTGATCGAGAACTTCCTGTTCATGACAAACCCCCTGCGTGAACGGTGCGATCAGGTCACCAGTCGGCGGTGACCTGCTGCGACAGTAACAGCGCCCGGTCACAGCCCGTGCACAGCGACGGCGTTGCGCGGCGGCACGCCGCTGGTCCGCACCGGTTACCGGCCGGTATTGTGACCGGCACAACACGGCAGCGCCGCCGGTGACGAGCCCGGCGAGAACGGACGATGATGACCAACCTTGCCTCGATCCTGCTCGACTCCGCGGCCGAGCACGCCGACGCCACCGCCCTGAAGCTCGATGACGCGGTGCTGACCTACGCGGCCCTCGAGCGGCTCTCCGGGGCCGTCGCCGCCCAGCTGACCGCCGACGGGGTGCAGCCCGGCGACCGCGTCGCCCTGATCAGCCCGAACGTGCCGCAGATGCCGGTCGTGTACTACGGCATCCTGCGGGCCGGCGCCGTCGTCGTGCCCCTGAACCCGCTGCTGACCGCCCGCGAGATCGAGTACCACCTCACCGACTCCGGGGCCGCCCGGGTGTGGGTGTGGGAGGGGATGGCCGACGCCGCCCGCACCGCCGCGGACGCCACCGGGGCGAGCATCACGGTGATCGACTCCGGGCCGTTCCTGCAGTCTCTCGCCCGGACCGACCCGACGCCGGGGCTGGTCGAGCGCGACGACGCCGAGACCGCCGTCATCCTCTACACGTCGGGCACCACCGGGCGACCCAAGGGCGCCGAGCTGACCCACGCCAATCTCCGCGGCAACGCCCTCATGTCCGCGGGACTCTTCGCGCTCGGCCCGGGCGACGTGCTGTTCGGGGGCCTGCCGTTCTTCCACGTCTTCGGGCAGACCAGCGCTCTGAACGCGGCGATCGCGCAGGGGGGCGCCCTCACCCTGCTGCCCCGATTCGACCCCGCGGCGGCCAAGCGCATCATCGAGCGGGACCGGGTGACCGTGTTCCTCGGCGTGCCCACGATGTACATCGCGCTGCTGCGCGACCCGAGCCCGGTGGACGCCTCCAGCCTGCGCGTGGCCGTCTCGGGCGGGGCGCCGCTGCCCGTCGAGGTGCTGCACGAGTTCGAGCGCGCCTACAAGGCGACGCTGCTGGAGGGTTACGGCCTGTCCGAGACGTCCCCGGCGGTCGCCTTCAACCAGCTCGACGGCGTCCGCAAGCCCGGCTCCATCGGCACCCCGGTGCCGGGCGCGCAGCTGCGGGTGGACGACGGCGACGGCGGGGAGGCGGCCGACGACGCCGTGGGCGAGCTGCTGGTCGCCGGCCCGTACGTGATGAAGGGCTACTGGAAGAACCCGGACGCGACCGCGGCGGCCATCGTCGACGGCTGGTTCCACACCGGGGACCTGGCCCGGCGCGACGCCGAGGGCGTGTACGTCATCGTGGACCGGAAGAAGGACATGATCCTGCGCGGCGGCTACAACGTGTACCCGCGTGAGGTCGAGGAGGTGCTGTACGAGCATCCGGCGGTCGCCGAGGCCGCCGTGATCGGCATCCCGGACGACCTGAACGGCCAGGAGGTGGCCGCCGTCGTCGCGCTCAAGGCCGAGCACCGCGACGACGACACGGAGCAGCTGATCGCCGATCTCACCGCGTGGACGAAGGAGCGGCTGGCGGCCTACAAGTACCCGCGGCGCATCGCCGTCGTCGACGCCCTGCCGAAGGGGCCGACCGGCAAGATCCTCAAGCGCGAGATCAGCCTGGACGGATGACGCCGTGACCCTCCGGGAGCGCCGGTCGCGTCTCGTCCGGGCGGGCCCGGCACGGACGTGGGCGGTCGTCGAGGGCGTCGGCGGACCCGCCGGCTGGTACGCCTTCACCCGGCTGTGGGCCTTCCGCGCGGCGCTGGACCGGCTCGTCGGCGGCCCCGGGATGCGCGGACGCCCGGACCGGCCGCTGCGCCCCGGCGACGTCGTCGACTTCTGGGTGGTCGAGGCGATCGAGGCCGGACGGTCCCTGACGCTGCGGGCCCAGATGCGGATGCCCGGCACCGCCCGGATGACGCTGACGGTGACCCCCGTGGGCTCCGGTGCCCAGCTGGAGCAGGTGATCGCGTTCGAGCCGCGCGGCGTCGCCGGGCTCGCCTACTGGTACGGGCAGCTGCCCGCGCATCGGGTGGTGTTCGTCGCGATGCTCCGGGCGATGGTCCGCGCCGCCGAGCGCGGCTGACGCGGACGCCTCCCCGCCCGATGTCGGCATCGACTATCGAATCTCTGTGCTCAAGACGCCGGGGAAGCCCAGACATTCGATAGTCGATGCGCGGACACGTCACCCGCCGAGCGACGTCACCCGCCGAGCGACCGGGTCCCAGCGGCGAAGTCCGGTGAAGGACGGCGCCGCCTCGGGCAGCAGCGGCAGGACGCTCAGTGCCGTCCCGACCTGACCGGGGTCCAGCCGCCGGCACAGCGTCACGTGCGGCACCCAGGCGCGGTCAGGGTCCGCGGCGACGTCGACCGCGTCCTGCTGCAGGCCGTGCACCAGAGCGGTGAGCGCCCGGTCCACCTCGACCAGCCGGGCCAGCACCAGCCGGCGGGTGCCGAACAGCACCAGGCCGCCCCACCGCACCGGCAGGGGCAGCAGCGGCAGCAGCCGGGCGGCGGCCTCGTCCTGCAGGGAGGTGGGCACCGCCGTGGCCGCCAGGACGGTCACGTGAGGCCGGTTGGTGGCCGAGCGGTGCGAGCCGGCCGAGGGGAGCCCGGCGGCCAGCAGGGCGTCCCAGTCGGCGCGGACGGCGTCGTCGGACGCGTCGTCCAGGGTGAACTCGATCGAGTGCATCGCCACGACTCTAGCTCCCCTAAATAGAATTGGAGCTATAGGGCCGAGGATGACAGTTGTAACCCACCCCACGCCCAAAAATGTTCGAACGGACGTGACTCTGCAGGTAAGCGAACGATAGACAAAGGGAGCGGAAAACTGTCATATTTCTGCTGTATCGCTTCTCTTGTTAGATCCCGCACGTACCCCTGAGCCCCAACTAAACAGCGATAAATTACGGAGGTGTCAATCCATTCGTGATCAAGCAATAACTCATAGAACTTAACAAAAAGTATACATGAAGGTAAATCCAGCAGCTTCCACGATGAACCAATAACGTGCTTCGCTCCGGCTTGAAGCAATGCAGACTGTATTGACAGCGCCTCGTCCGCGAACCGATCAGAGCTGACTAAACCCGACTCGCAAGAGCTTAGAGTGATTAGAATAGCCTGCGTCCGGGCAGAACGTAGGGTTGCTGCAGCTAGTAAGCCGTCCGAAAAAATCAACGAAGAGTTATTTGGATCGAAATCGTCGGAGAACGAGTGTCCGCTAAAGTGGACAATCGAGTCATCGTGGAGTGCCGTCATGGCCCGGCTCAGAGTGCAATTTTCCAGGTACGTGCAGTCGAATCCGGAGGCGTCTAACGACTGAGTGATTATCTCGCTTTCCAACTTGGCGAATGGCAACAAGCCGAACGTCGGGTTTCCGGCAACGGATAATACCGATGCCTTAACCGGCCCTTGACGGTCTAACTCGACTCCCTCGTCTCTCGATAAATCCGATGTACGGGGCGTCACCACGATCGCAGCATACTTCGAAGGGTAAGCCACTTCGATCATACTTGCGAGTGGCGTTATCGAGTGTAAGCCGCCGACTGATAAGGCTATACATCGGGCGGCGCCACTCAACTGGTCAATGGAGTCAACAAGCACTTCAAACTCACCGCTGAGGCCAGCGAGTCGTGAGTTATAACCGGACCTATCGCCGGCTCGCTCCAAGATCGAGACTCCAGGATCGCTTGCGCTTATTCCATACCATAGTCTTGCAAGGTGCCTGCCGGACAGTTCAGAAATCACAGTACCGCAGTAGCTCATCCCGACCTTTCCCACAAGATAGGTCGCGGTTGGATCGTGAGTGACATGTAGTTTGAGCCAGTCTTCCGAGACAAATTCTTCGTCACGGCGATTAGGTGCCAATAATGAACGGGATGCCTCCAGGAGCGTAAATGCCTGGGTCCAGTCGCCTGCGTCGGCTAGCCAGCATGATAGAAAACGCGCCAGAGATCCCTGCCTAAGGGCGAATTGCTGTACATTTGCGCTGGCGGCTTCGTCCACCGCGGCCAAATACGTCCTTGCCAACAATTTAAGGACGGGGGCTGGTAATCCGAAACTCGTTTCGTTCTGTGCCCTGATCAACGCTTCCATGGTGGAGATGAATTCTTGCTGATGGCCGCCGGGCATTACGTCAGTCTTTGATAAAGACTGGACGAACGTTTCGACTGATTTGCTAGAATATTCGAGCCGGATCCCCGAGTGCATTAATTGCATATTAGCGAATGTTTGGGTTAGAGATGAGATGCCCGGCGATGAGCGGATCGCCACCTGAAGCATCCGATGCGCTCGCCGCAAAGAAGATTTTGCTGTCTTGAGTGCCTGATCGGGTGATCCAGTAGTGACCCATTTCGGCGTCTCATCGAGTCCCAGAGCCTTAGGATTTGACTTCAACAGGCCAACAACTTCTGCCGCATGAAGGGTCGACAAATCGACTACAGTTTCTGTAAGTTCGTGTAGGTGCAATTCAAGGAGCCGCGTGTCGCGGGTCGTGACTTCAAGGTCGTAAGCAAGATATTCGCATTGACATACTTGAGCTCGACCCAAGACGTATTGATCAGTCGCAAGATCACGGACCAGCTTTTCTAATGCGTTCGCCATGGTCGTCGCCGCTCGGCGAAGTTGCGCAGCGTCGTTGATTCCGGACTTTTGTAGATATAGTCCCTGTGCGAACTGCGAATACCACCAATCGACAGTTCCCTTGGTTTTGTGGTCGAGACTGAAAGCAATGTTCGATTCAATGCGCGTGAAGTCGCTCTTTGAGATTTTAGTCTTCTCAAGAAGGGCTGTTGCTGCATTCGCGGCACAAATTGCAGCGCGCCTCATATTGTCGTTGTTTCGCGCAACGACCATTGCCTGTTCAAATATGAATGCAGAGACGTCTTTTTCGATATCGGAATCCGCAGAACTGAAGTTGCTTACAGAGATTGCTAATGCCGTTAAGCACTCGATCATGCCGTCAGTGAATCCATCTATCTCGGATCTCTTGTATATACTTCCGAGCCTCGCCGCGGCCCTTTTCAGGTCAGCGTTCGATTGTGCCGCGTTAATTGCATCCAGGGCTTGATTGTAGAGCGAGTCGCAGTGGCGAGAGTTCCGCAGTGGAGGGCTCGCCTCGAAAGACTGCACAAGCGGGTGCGCGTCAGGTTGTTCTGTCGTTCTCATGCGAATTCTTTCGTTGCCAAGTTCTTTATTGGTCGGCCTAATGGCAGGATGTATCCGCCTCAGTTCGCCAGGTACGGCGCCGCGCGCTCGCGGTGCCCGGCCAGCGTGGCGTCGTCCATGCCCTCCAGGTGCCGCAGCACCATCGTGGACCGGTGGTTGGCGGCGAAGGTGTCCCGGTGGTCGTCGACGAAGGACCAGTACAGCCCGTCCCAGTCCGCCCGCCACTCGCCGGGCCCGAAGTCGGACATCGTGGTCAGGTAGTGGCTGCCCGAGACGTACGGCTTGGTGGTGATGGCGCTGCCCGCGGCGTACTGGCTCATCGCGTGCACGTTGGGCACCATCACCCAGTCGTAGGCGTCGACGAACATCGCCATGAACCACTCGTGGACGTCCACCGGGTCGACGCGCTGCAGGCACATCGCGTTGCCCAGCACCATCAGCCGCTCGATGTGGTGCGCCCAGCCCCGCTCCAGCACGCCGCCGATGACGTGGTCGACCGGGTCCAGTCCCGTCTCGCCCGTCCACCAGCCGTGATCCAGGGACCGGGTGTGGCCCAGCGCGTTGGAGGTGCGCATCCGCCGGCCCCAGCGCCGGTACGTCGCCCGCATGTACTCCCGCCAGCCGATCAGCTGCCGCACGAACCCCTCGAGCGAGGCGAGCGGCACGGTGTTCTCGTGCCCGGCCTCGAGCACCCGCTCGAGCACGTCCGCCGGGTCGAGCAGGCCGATGTTCAGGCCGGGACTCATGGCCGCGTGGTACACGAACGGATGGGCCCGGGCGATCGCGTCCTCGTACGGGCCGAACTGGGCCAGCCGTTCGTCGAGGAACTCGGCCAGCATCGCGTCGGCCTCGTCGTGGCTGGTGGGCCAGGCGAACGATTCCGCGTCTCCCGGCGCGTCCGGGAACTCCTCGGCCACCCACGCGATCGCCGCCGTCACCGCCGGGTGCCGCTGCGGCCAGGTGACGCCGGGGACGACGTGGCCGCGGGGCAGCTTCTTCCGGTTCTCGGGGTCGAAGGACCACTGGCCGCCGACGGGGTCCTGGCCCTCGACGAGCACGTCGAGGCGGCGGCGCTGCCAGGTGTAGAACGCCTGCATCCGGGCGCGGTGGCCGCCGGCGAACCAGTCGTCGATCTGCGCCCGCGTGGTCAGGAAGTTGGGCGTCTCCAGCACGTCCTCGGGCCCGAGCGTGTACCCCGCGTCGGCCAGGGACGCCACACAGGAGCGGGAGAGGAAGTCGTCGACGACGTCGTACACGCTCACCCGGGACGGCGCCAGCGTCCGGATCGCCTCGGTCAGCCGGGGCGGGGTGGGGCGGTGCCGGTCGGTGCGCAGCGTCTCGACGTCGAACCCGGCGTCCCGCAGTCGCTCGGCGAACCGGTCCATGCTGGCCCGGTGCAGCACGAGTTTCTGCGCATGGAACGGCAGCTGCCGGAAGTACAGGTCGTCCTCGACGAGCAGCATCAGGGTGCCCGGGGCCGCGTCCAGGTGCGCGGTGAACACCTGGTGCGGATAGATCAGCCGTACGTGCGGTCCGGGGCCCATCGCCTCATCCTAGGAGGGGACGGGAACCGCGTATGCATAAATCCTCATGACACTGTATAGTTTTGCAGGAACATGCATCAGCAGCAGGAGGAGAGTTCAGTGAGCGAGCGGATCGTGCTGGCCTATTCGGGCGGCCTCGACACCTCGGTGGCCATCGGCTGGATCGCCGAGGCGACGGGCAGCGAGGTCATCGCCGTGGCGGTCGACGTCGGGCAGGGCGGGGAGTCCCTGGAGACCGTGCGCCAGCGCGCCCTGGACTGCGGCGCGGTCGAGGCCTACGTCGCCGACGCCCGCGACGAGTTCGCGCAGGATTACTGCATGCCGGCGCTGAAGGCGAACGCCCTCTACATGGACGCGTACCCGCTGGTGTCGGCGCTGTCCCGGCCGGTCATCGTCAAGCACCTGGTCGCCGCGGCTCGCCAGTTCGGCGCCTCGACCGTGGCGCACGGCTGCACCGGCAAGGGCAACGACCAGGTCCGCTTCGAGGTGGGCATCCAGACCCTCGGCCCCGACCTGACCTGCATCGCCCCGGTCCGCGACCTCGCCCTGACCCGCGACAAGGCCATCGATTTCGCGGAGCGGAACAACCTGCCGATCGAGACGACGAAGAAGAACCCCTTCTCCATCGACCAGAACGTGTGGGGCCGGGCCGTGGAGACCGGGTTCCTCGAGGACATCTGGAACCAGCCCACCAAGGACGTCTACAGCTACACCGACGACCCGGCCTTCCCGCCCGTCGCCGACGTCGTGGAGATCTCCTTCCGCGCCGGTGTGCCGGTGGCGCTCGACGGGGTCGCCGTCACCCCGCTGCAGGCCATCGAGGAGCTCAACCGGCGGGCCGGCGCGCAGGGCGTGGGCCGGATCGACATCGTCGAGGACCGGCTGGTCGGCATCAAGAGCCGCGAGATCTACGAGGCGCCCGGCGCGATGGCGCTGATCGCCGCGCACCGGGAGCTGGAGAACGTCACCGTCGAGCGGGAGCAGGCCCGGTTCAAGAAGACCGTCGGCCAGCGGTGGACCGAGCTGGTCTACGACGGTCAGTGGTTCTCCCCGCTCAAGCACTCGCTCGACGCCTTCATCGACGACACCCAGACCCACGTCAACGGCGACATCCGGCTCGAGCTGCACGGCGGCCGGGCGACGGTGCTGGGCCGCCGGTCCGAGACCTCGCTGTACGACTTCTCGCTCGCGACCTACGACACGGGCGACGCGTTCGACCAGTCCAGTGCCCGCGGTTTCATCGACATCTACGGTCTCTCCGCCAAGGTCGCCTCCGAGCGGGAGCAGCGGGTCGGCGGCAGCCCGGACCTGTCCGGCGTGCCGACGCTGAACACGGCGGACGACACCGCGAAGGACGCCGGCGGCGATGCCTGATCCGGTGAATCCGGCGACGCCCGCGGCCGGCGCGCGGGCGGCGTCCGGCCGGCACGGCACCAACACGGGCGCGCTGTGGGGCGGCCGGTTCTCCGGCGGCCCCGCGGACGCGCTCGCGGCCCTGAGCAAGTCCACGCACTTCGACTGGCGGCTTGCGCACCACGACATCGCCGGTTCCCGTGCCCACGCCCGGGTGCTGCACACCGCCGGTCTGCTCGACGATGACGAACTGGCACGGATGCTCGCCGGCCTGGACCGGCTCGACGCGGACGTCGCCTCCGGGGCCTACGTCGCCGCGGAGTCCGACGAGGACGTGCACGGTTCGCTCGAGCGGGGCCTGATCGAGCGGGTGGGCCCCGAGCTCGGCGGCAAGCTGCGCGCCGGCCGGTCCCGCAACGACCAGATCGCGACCCTGGGCCGGATGTACCTGCGGGAGGCGGCCGCCTCCATCGCGTCCGGGGTGCTCGCCACGATCGATGCGCTCGTGGACCAGGCGCAGGCGCACCCCGACGCGGCGATGCCGGGCCGGACGCACCTGCAGCACGCGCAACCGGTGCTGCTCGCGCATCACCTGCTCGCTCACGCGTGGGCGCTGCTGCGCGACGTGCAGCGCCTCGCCGACTGGGACGCCCGCGCCGCCGTCAGCCCCTACGGCTCCGGCGCGCTCGCCGGGTCCTCCCTGGGACTGGACCCGAACGCCGTCGCGGCCGAGCTGGGCTTCGCCTCCGCGGTGCACAACTCGATCGACGGCACGGCGTCCCGCGACGTGTACGCCGAGTTCGCGTGGGTCACCGCCATGATCGGCGTCGACCTGTCGCGGATCAGCGAGGAGGTCATCCTCTGGGCGACCAAGGAGTTCGGCTTCGTCACGCTCGACGACGCCTTCTCGACCGGCTCGTCGATCATGCCGCAGAAGAAGAACCCGGACGTCGCCGAGCTCGCGCGCGGCAAGGCCGGGCGCCTGATCGGGGACCTGACCGGGCTGCTGGCGACGCTCAAGGGACTGCCGCTCGCGTACAACCGGGACCTGCAGGAGGACAAGGAGCCGGTGTTCGACGCGGTCGACACCCTCGAGCTCCTGTTGCCGGCCGTCTCCGGGATGATCGCGACGCTGACCTTCCACACCGAGCGGATGGCCGAGCTCGCCCCCCAGGGCTTCGCCCTGGCGACCGACGTCGCCGAGTGGCTGGTGCGCGCGGGCGTTCCCTTCCGGGAGGCGCACGAGCTCTCCGGTGAGGCGGTCAAGCTGGCCGAGTCCCGCGGCGTGGAGCTGTGGGACCTGTCCGACGCGGACTACGCGGGAATCTCGGACCGCTTCACCCCCGACGTGCGGTCCGTGCTCTCCACGGAGGGGTCGCTGACCAGCCGGTCGAGCCAGGGTGGCACCGCGCCGGCGGCCGTCGCCGCCCAGCTGACGGCGCTGCGGGAGCAGCTCGGCGCCGTCCGCCCGTTCGCCCCCTGACCGCATCTCCTTCCGCCAGCTCGTCAATAGATGCACCATCCGGGCTCCCGTGAGGGCCCGATGGTGCATCTATTGACGAGCTGGCGGTGTTTCCGGGGGCGCCAGGTGCGCCTGCCACGCGTGCAGCACCGCCCACGAGCGCCACGGCGCCCACGCCCGCGCCATCGCGGAGACGACGGCGGGACTCAGCCGGGTCGTGGCCCCCGCCAGCCGGGTCAAGCCGGCCCGGACGGCGAGGTCGCCGGGCAGGAACACGTCCGGATCGCCCAGCCACCGCAGCGCCACATAGCCGACCGTCCAGGGCCCGATGCCGGGCAGTGGCAGCAGCATCGCGGCCAGGTCCGCGGCCGTGTCCGCCTGCCGCAGGTCCAGGTCACCGCCGGCGACCCGCTCGGCCGTGGTGACCACGGAGTCGATCCGCCGACCCGGCCCGCGCAGCACCGCCCGGCCGTGCTCGGCCACCACGGCGGCGTCGGGGAAGAGCCGGTCGATGCCGGGTGCCGGCAATCGCGTCGCCGGGGCGTGCTCGGCCAGCCGGTGCAGGGCCGTGCGCGCGGCCACCTCGGAGATCTGCTGCCCGATCATCGCCCGCATCAGCATCTCGTGCGGTTCGACGCTGCCGCCGACCCGCAGCCCCGGCCGCCGGCGGACCGACGGGCCGAGCACCGGGTCGCCGGCCAGCGCCGCGTCGGGCAGTCGCGGGTCGGCGTCCAGGCTGAGCAGGGTGCGGGCCGATGCGGTCACCGTGCCGGTGTCGCGGGCGTCCTCCAGCGTCGCCGACAGCCGGATCCCGGCGCCGTCCCAGCACACCCGCATCAGGGCATGACCGTGGGGGCAGTCCATCGACCGCTGGTAGCTGCGCTCGTCGGCGACCTCGACGCCGGCGATCTGCCGGTGGGCGAGGAACGCGAACACGGCCGGGTCCAAAGGCCCCGCCGCGGGCAGCACGGTGTCGAGGGTGGCGGGCTTCCCGGGGACGGGCTCGACATCGGCGGTCACCGGCTCATCCTGCCAGCACGGCCGAGCCGAGCCGTCGACGAGGTGATCGACGCGCTCCCGCTTTCCGGCCAACACGGCTGAGTCCGCCAGTTCCGCCCTTCGGCCCCGGTCTTTGACCCCCGTCCGAGGGCGGAACCGACGGACTCACGCAACAAGTGAGGCAGAACCGGAGGGCTGGTCCGACGCGCCCCGGTAACGTGGCCGGCATGCCCGAGACGCCCGACCCGCTCGTGTCCTGGCTCGCCGCCCGCGACGCGCTGACGGTCGCCCCGGCGCTGCTCGGCGGCACCATCACCACCACGACCGACGCCGGACCCGTCACCGTCCGCATCACCGAGACCGAGGCGTACCTGGGCCAGCGGGACTCCGCCGCCCCCGACCCCGGCGCCCATGCCTTCCGTGGCCGCACCGCCCGCAACGCGGTCCTGTTCGGGCCGGCCGGGCACCTCTACGTCTACTTCACCTACGGGATGCACCACTGCGCCAACGTCGTGTGCGGGCAGGACGGCGTCGCCACCGGAGTGCTGCTGCGTGCCGGGGAGGTGGTCGACGGGCTCCCGCTCGCGAGACGGCGCCGGGACGCCGGCCGCAGCGCAGACACCCGGTCGGCCCCGGACTGGGATCTGGCCCGCGGCCCGGCCCGGCTGGCCCGGGCTCTCGGGCTGCATCTGCGCGACAACGGCGTGCCGATCGCTCCGGGCGTCGAGGACCCGCGATCCGCGTTCGACGAGGCGGCGGATCCGGTCCGTTCCGTCCGGGTGCAGCTGGCCGGCCCCGCGCCCGACGGGCACGTCAGCACCGGCCCGCGCGTCGGCGTCAGCGGTCCCGGTGGCAGCGCCGACTACCCGTGGCGCTTCTGGCTCACCGACGACCCGACCGTCTCCCCGTACCGGCCCGCCGTGCAGCGCCGTCGAGTCACCCGGTGACCTCGGGCGCCCGCCGACTGCGGCCGGGCCGGCCGACGCCCGTATCGTTGAGGGCGTGAACACACCCGCGAGCACGTCCCCCGGCACCTCTCTCAGCGCCTCCGCCCGGGAACCGGTCGACGAGCTGATCAATCGTCTGCTCGTCACCGTCGAGGACTTCCCGGAGCCCGGCATCCACTTCAAGGACCTCACGCCGGTCTTCGCCGACGGTCGCGCCCTGCGCGCCGTCGTCGACGCGCTGGTCGAGCCGTTCGCGGGAACGTTCGACGCCGTCGCCGGCGTCGAGGCCCGCGGGTTCCTCCTCGCGGCGGCGGCCGCCTATGCCACCGGCACCGGCGTCGTGACCGTCCGGAAGGCAGGCAAACTGCCCCGCGAGACCTACACCGTCGAGGGCACCCTCGAGTACGGCACCGCGACCTTCGAACTGCACACGGACGACCTCCCGGCCGGCTCCCGCGTTCTCGTGCTGGACGACGTGCTGGCCACCGGCGGCAGCCTGTCCGCCGCCGCCGAGCTGTTCGGCCGCGCCGGCATCACGGTCGCCGGTTTCGGCGTCGTGCTCGAGCTGTCGGAGCTGCGGGGCCGGCGCCGGCTCGGCGGCCACCGGGTGCGTTCCCTGATCCGGGCCTGACGGCCGTTCGGCACCGGACGCCGCCGGCCGCGATGCCCCGCCCGCGGGACGGTTCGGATGACACGCCGGTGGTGCGCCGTCCCCTCCGTTCCACCCCGATCGACCGGTTGTAGAATGGACAGTCCGTTGGGGGCGACCGTGACCGGTGCTCCGTTCGCGCCGGGTCGGCGCAGCGGTGCCGAGCGCGGTCCAATTCGGGAGGATCGACGCGTGACTGATCGCGTGCAAGACCGGCACGACACCCTGGAGCGCGAGCTCGGACACGAGCGCGAGTACGTCGGTGCGCTGTACGAACGGCTCGACGAGATGCGGGTGCAGAAGACCGAGCAGCTGGCCCAGGTGCGGCGCACGGGGGCGGTGGGCTCGGCCCAGAACGTCTCCGAGCGCGACGCCTTCGCCACGCTCTACGAGGACCGCCTCGCGCAGCTGTACGCCGTCGAGGACCGCCTCGTGTTCGGCCGGCTCGACATGGACGCGGGGGAGACCCGTTACATCGGCCGCATCGGCATGTCCACGGACGACCTGCAACGGCTGATGGTCGACTGGCGCGCGCCCGAGGCGGGCACCTTCTACCAGGCCACCGCCTTCGACCGACAGGGGGTGCGCCGCCGTCGCCACCTGATGCTGCGGGGCCGCACCGTCCGGGCCATCGAGGACGACGTGCTCGACTCCGCGATGCTCGGCGAGGACGGCGTCGTCCCCGGCGAGGGTGCCCTGCTGGCCGCCCTGAACGAGCGCCGCACCGGCCGGATGGGTGACATCGTCAGCACCATCCAGGCCGAGCAGGACGCCGTCATCCGGTCCCCGCTGCCCGGGGTGCTCGTGGTCCAGGGCGGTCCGGGCACCGGCAAGACCGCCGTCGCCCTGCACCGCGCCGCCTACCTGCTCTACAGCCACCGCGAGCGCCTCGCCAAGTCCGGCGTGCTGCTGGTGGGCCCGTCCGACTCCTTCCTCACCTACATCGAGCGGGTGCTGCCCTCCCTCGGCGAGACCGGTGTCATCATGACCAGTCCGGCCTCCCTCATCCCGGACCTGCACGCCGGCCCCGAGACGGACCCGCGCGTGGCACGGATCAAGGGCAGCCTGGCGATGGCCGACGTGGTGGCCGCGGCCGTGCGCAACCGGGAGCGGGTGCCCGCCGAACCGCGGCGGCTCGACGTCAACGGCTTCACCCTCACGCTCACGCCGCGGCAGGTCGCCCGCGCCCGGGACCGGGCCCAGGCCACCGGCAAGCCGCACAACGAGGCGCGCCTGACGTTCGTCAAGATCCTGCTGCGCGAACTGACCGATCAACTGACGCAGAAGGTCGAGGCCTCCTCCGGCACGGAGTACACGGGTGAGCGGTCGTGGCTGGCCGAGGACGTGCGCACCTCACGGGACGTGCGCGTGGCGCTGAACCTGTCCTGGATGCCGCTGACCGCGAAGAAGCTGGTCGACGAGCTGCTCAGCCGGCCCGCGCAGCTGGAGGCCGCGGCCACCGGGCTGCTGGCCGCCGAGGACTGGCGGGCACTGCTGCGCGAACCCGGGGTGCCCTTCACCGAGGCCGACGTCCCGCTGCTCGACGAGGCGGCGGAGCTGCTCGGTGATCTCGACGCGTCCGCCGGTCGCGACGCGGCGGCCCGGGACGCCGCCCGCACGCGGGACCTGGCCAACGCCGAGAAGGCGCTCGAGAACATGAACCAGACCCTCGCCGACGCGGGGGTCGACGGGATGCTGTCGGCCGAGGACGTCGTCGCCCACAACACGGCGGCGGAGGCCGCCGTGACCACGTCCGAGCGAGCGCTCGCGGACCGCACCTGGGCGTTCGGCCACGTCATCGTGGACGAGGCGCAGGAGCTCTCGCCCATGCAGTGGCGGCTGCTGATGCGCCGCTGCCCGCTGAAGTCGTTCACCATCGTCGGCGACATCGCGCAGACCTCGTCCGCCGCCGGCGCCACCTCGTGGGCGGAGGCGCTCGCCCCGTTCGTCGGGGACCGGTTCACGCTGCGGGAGCTGACCGTCAACTACCGCACCCCCGCCCAGATCGCCGAGGCGGCCGTCGCCGTCGCCCGCGCGACCGGGGCGCCGGTCTCCGAGCCGGAGGCCGTGCGCGTCGGGGACTGGCCCCCGGTGCTGCAGCCGGCCCGCCGGGCCACGGACCTGCCGGGCGCGGTCGTGGCGGCCGTGGCCGAGGACGTGGACGCCGTCGACGGCGGACTCGTCGCGGTGATCGCTCCGGCCGGCCTGGTACCCGGCTTGCGCACGGCGCTGCGGGACCGGTGGGGGTCGCGGGTCGGCGGGGGAGCCGGCGCGGTGGACCAGAACATCGTCGTCCTCGACCCGGTGGACGCGAAGGGCCTCGAGTTCGACGGCGTCGTCGTGGTCGAACCCCGGCAGATCATCGCCGACGCCGGTGGACGCCCCGGCGACCTGTACGTCGCGATGACCCGCCCGACCCAGCGGTTGCGCCTGATCAGCAGCTCGGGCTGGCCGGCGGGGCTCGAGGAAGCGGTGCTCGACGCCGAGCGGGCGGGCATCGATCAGCGCGATGCCGGCTGATAGCGTGGACGGCGTGTCCGTGACCGCCACGCCTCCTCGCGACCCCTCGTCCTCCGGTTCGTCGTCGACGGCGCCGACGCCGCAGCGCAACGACGCGAGCTTCCCCGGCATCTGGCAGGAACTGCGCTGGCGCGGACTCGTCCAGGTGAGCACGGACGAGACGGAGCTGGAACGGGCACTGAACGGGCAGCCGCTGACCTACTACTGCGGCTTCGACCCGACCGCGGCATCGCTGCACCTGGGCAATCTCGTCCAGCTGCTGACGATGCGCCGGCTCCAGCTCGCCGGCCACCACCCGTTGGCCCTGGTCGGCGGGTCCACGGGGCTGGTGGGGGATCCGCGGCCGTCGGCGGAGCGGACCATGAACACCAAGGAGACCGTCGCCGCCTGGGTCGACTCCCTGCAGGAGCAGGTGCGCCGGTTCCTCGACTTCGAGGGCGAGAACCCGGCCCGGATGGTCAACAACCTGGACTGGACCGGCCCGATGAGCGTCATCGACTTCCTCCGGGACGTCGGCAAACACTTCCGCGTGGGCACGATGATCAAGAAGGAGATCGTCGCCTCCCGGCTGAACTCGGACGAGGGCATCAGCTACGCCGAGTTCAGCTACCAGATCCTCCAGGGCATGGACTACCTCGAGCTGCACCGGCAGTACGGGTGCACCCTGCAGACCGGCGGGTCGGATCAGTGGGGCAACCTCACCAGCGGAACCGAACTGGTGCGCAAGGTCGAGGGGCACGCGGTGCACGCCATCGGGACCCCGCTGATCACCAACGCCGACGGCACCAAGTTCGGCAAGAGCGAGGGCAACGCCATCTGGCTCGACGCCGCCATGTGCAGCCCGTACACCTTCTACCAGTTCTGGCTGAACCGGCTCGACGCCGACGTGGTGACCCTGCTCAAGGTGTTCACCTTCCTCGACCGCGCCCGGATCGAGGAGCTCGCCGTCGAGGTCGCCGCCCGACCGCATCGGCGGGAGGCACAGAAGGTCCTCGCGTGGGAGGTCACCTCCCTCGTGCACGGGGTCGCCGCCACGGAGGCGGCGATCGCCGCCTCCGCCGCCGTGTTCGGGCAGGGAGACCTGGCCGCGATCGACGAACCGACCTGGCAGGCGGCGACCGCCGAACTGCCGCGGGCCACCGTCGATGACGGCCGGTTGGGCATCGTCGACCTGCTCGTCGCCACCGGCCTGGTGTCCTCCAACTCGGAGGCCCGCCGCACCATCGGTGACGGGGGAGCCTACGTGAACAACACCAAGGTGACCGACGTCGAGCACGTCGTGGACCGCGCGGATCTGCTGCACGGCCGCTACCTGCTGATCCGTCGCGGCAAGCGGCATCAGGCCGTGGCCGAGGTCACGCCCGCGGAGCAGCCGGCGCGGTGACCCGTCGGGCCGGTCGATCCGGCCCGAACGCCGCGCGAACCCTGAATTCCCGGGCGAGAAGGCGAGACACGCCCGGGCGTCCGGTCCGATTTGCACGGGTGCCCGGATCCGCGTAGTGTTCTTCGAGTCGCCTGCCGGGCAGCGCGGTCGAGACGGGGAAGAACCTTCGGGTTCAGATCCCCGGAACGGACCAGCTGGAGCGGGCACCACCCACACCACGATCAACGGTCGATCGGGCTGCGCGCAGAGCGCGAACCCGCAGTGACCGGAACATCGGCGTGGGATCAGGAGTTGATCATCGACTCGGATCCGCGAGAAGCGGATTTGACAGATGAAAAACAAATGAATTAGATTCGACAAGTCGGAAACGGCGGGAGAGCGGTTCGGAAGAATCGTTTCCCGGCATACCGAATTGATTCTGGAAGTCGTTTCATCGGCTCGGATCCGCGGAAAGTGCGGATTTGACAGGTGAAGAAACGATGAACTAGATTGAAAGCGTTGGAAACGACGAGGAAAGCGGTTCGGAAAGAATCGTGGGAATCGATACGTGCCTGTTGTTTGAGAACTCAATAGTGTGTTGTTTTGTTTGTTGATGCCAGTTATTTACTGGTTGTGATGTCTGGCTGCCACCCCCGTGGTGGTC
>NZ_BMJI01000017.1 GCF_014643255.1 Tersicoccus solisilvae
ACCATGGATGTCCGACGTCGACAGGCGACCCAACCCACATGTTTCTCCCGCTCCACGCGGGCCGCAAGGCCCCAGCCCGCTATTGACGAGCTGGCGAGGGGGCCAGGGGGGCGGGGTCAGCGGTGGTGGAAGTCGGGCGTCCGCTTCTCGACGAAGGCGGCCATGCCCTCCTTCTGGTCCTCCGTGGCGAAGGCGGAGTGGAACAGGCGGCGCTCGATCTGCACCCCGTGCGTCACGCCGGTCTCGAACGCGGTGCCGACGGCCTCCTTGGCCAGCATCGCGACGGGCTTCGACGTGGCCGCGATGGTGCCGGCCGCCTCGAGGGCCTCCTCCAGCACCCGGTCGGCGGGCACGACGCGCGAGACGAGGCCGGCACGCAGCGCCTCCTCGGCGTCGATCTGCCGCCCGGTGAGGATCATGTCCATCGCGAGCGCCTTCCCGACGGCGCGCGTGAGACGCTGGGTGCCGCCCATGCCGGGGAGCACCCCGAGGGAGATCTCGGGCTGGCCGAAGCGGGCGGTGTCCGCGGCGATGATCAGGTCGCACATCATCGCCAGCTCGCAGCCGCCGCCGAGGGCGTAGCCGGAGACGGCGGCGACGAGCGGGATGCGCAGCCGGGTCAGGTCCTCCCAGTGCCGGAACCAGTCCGCGGCGTACATGTCCATGTAGGACTGGGACGCCATCTCCTTGATGTCCGCACCGGCCGCGAAGGCGCGCTCCGAGCCGGTGATGACGACGGCGCCGATGCCGGGGTCGGCGTCGAAGGCCGTCACGGCGGCGACCAGCTCGTCCATCGTGGCCTTGTTCAGGGCATTGAGCGCCTTCGGCCGGTTCAACGTGATGAGGCCGACCCGGCCCCGGGTCTCGACCAGCACGGTCGCGTCGTCGCTCATGTCCTCACCCTCCCACGGAGTCGTCGGCGGCCACAGCGTCATCTCCGGCCGGGCCATCTCCCGCAGTGCCGTCTCCGGCAGCAGCCGGCCCACCCGCGGACGCGTGCCGGATGTCGGTGATGATGCCGGAGAAGTCCCGAGTGGCGCCCTCGCCCGCGGCGTACCGCTGGTAGATGGCGGCCGCGGCAGGGCCGATCTCGGCGGCGACGCCGGTGCTCTGCAGGGCCGCGAGGGCCAGGCCGAGGTCCTTGGCCATCAGGGCACCGGCGAACCCGGGCCGGTAGTCGCGATTGGCGGGGCTGGTCGGCACCGGTCCGGGCACGGGGCAGTTCGTCGTCACGGCCCAGCACTGCCCCGACGCCGTGGAGATGACGTCGAAGAGCGCCTGGTGGGACAGGCCGAGCTTCTCGCCGAGCACGAACGCCTCGGAGGAGACGATCATGCTCGCGCCGAGGATCATGTTGTTGCAGATCTTCGCGGCCTGGCCGGCGCCGTGGCCGCCGCAGTGCACGATCTTCCGCCCCATCACCTCCAGCAGCGGCATCAGCTGCGGCAGATCCGCCTCGTCCGCGCCGACCATGAACGTCAGGGTGCCGGCCTCGGCGCCGACGACGCCGCCGGAGACGGGGGCGTCCGCGCTGCGGTGCCCGGCGGCGAGGGCGGCGTCGGCGGCCTCGCGCGACTCCTCGACGGTGATGGTCGAGCAGTCCAGGAACAGGGTGCCCGGGTCGGCCTGGGCGAGCAGCCCGGGCTCCGCCGGACCGCCGAGGTAGGCCCGCAGCAGGTGCGCGCCGCTGGGGAACATGGTGAGGACGATCCGCGCACCCGCGGCGGCGTCGAGCGCGCTCTCGGCGGTGGGGATGCCGGCGGCGCGCGCGGCGTCGACGGCGGCGGGCACGACGTCGTACCCGGCGACGTCGTAGCCGGCGGCCACCAGGTTGGCGGCCATGGGCAGGCCCATGTGCCCGAGGCCGAGGAAGGCGATGCGGCCGGCCTTGGCGGGCGCCGGCCCGGTCGCGGCCGACGGGGTCGGCGTCGTGTCGGTCATGATGCACCCTTCGTTGCCGTCTCGTGCTGGGCGGTGCCGTCGAGCCCGTCCAGGTCCAGGTCGTGCTCCAGCGGCGCGAAACAGGCCGCCACGACGGCCGGGTCGACGGCCGCCAGGGTCGGAGGGTCCCAGTGCGGATCACGGTCCTTGTCGATGACCTGGGCTCGCACGCCCTCCGGGAAGTCGTGGCCCTGCAGCAGGCGCAGGCCCACGCGGTACTCGTTCACCAGGGCCTCCTGGAGCCGCGTCGCGCCGCGGGCCCGGCGTACGCCCTCGAGGGTCACGCACAGCGAGGTCGGCGACTTCTCCCGGATGGTCGCCGCTGCCGCCGCGGCGTCCTCGTTGCCGGCGCCGCCCAGCTCGTCCAGCCGGGCGACGATCTCCGGCACGGTCTGCCGGCCGTACGCGTCGTCGATCCACGCCGCGGCGGCGGCCAGGGCCGACGGCGGGACGTCGGCGACGGCGAACCGGGCGACGACGTCGTCGGCGGGCTCGGTCTCGAGTGCCGCCTCGATCGCGTCCAGGTCGGCGGCGGCCACGAGGCGGTCCGCGAGGCCCAGGTGCAGCGCGTCCGCGGCGTCCAGGTGGGCGCCGGTCAGCGCCGCGTGCAGGCCCGCGCCGCCGTCGGTCCGGGAGAGCAGCCACGTGCCGCCGACGTCGGGGGCGAAGCCGATGGTCGTCTCCGGCATGCCGCTGCGGGTGCGCTCGGTGACCAGCCGGTGGCTGCCGTGCGCGGAGATCCCGATGCCGCCGCCGAGGACCAGCCCGTCCATGAACGCGACGTACGGCTTGGGGTACGCCGCGATGATCGCGTTCAGCAGGTACTCCCGCGCCCAGAACCGCTCGCTCGCGGTGGTGTCCCGCCGGCCGTCCTGACTCGTCGAACCGGCACCGTCCGCGGTCATGTCCCGGTAGATGGCGACGATGTCGCCGCCCGCGCACAGGCCGCGCTCCCCCGCGCCGCGGACCAGGACCGTCTCGATCGCGTCGTCGTCGCGCCAGGCCGTCAGCGCCGCGAGCATCGCCTCGACCATCTCGGCCGTCAACGCGTTGACCGCACGCGGCCGGTTCAGGGTGAGGACGCCGAGCCTGCCGCGGACCTCGGTGAGGACGGGCGGCTCGACGGGTCCGGTTGCGGAATCCGCCACCGTCAGCTGCCCTCGGGCATGACGAAGCTGGCGCCCGCGCGGATGCCCGACGGCCACCGCGTGGTCACCGTCTTGGTGCGGGTGTAGAAGCGGAACGCGTCGGCGCCGTGCTGGTTGAGGTCGCCGAAGCCGGACGCCTTCCAGCCGCCGAACGTGTAGTAGGCGATGGGCACCGGGATCGGCACGTTGATGCCGACCATGCCCACCTCCACCCGGGACGCGAAGTCGCGGGCGGCGTCGCCGTCGCGGGTAAAGATCGCCACGCCGTTGCCGTACTCGTGCTCGGTCGGCAGCCGCAGGGCCTCCTCGTAGTCCGCGGCCCGGACCACGGAGAGCACCGGGCCGAAGATCTCCTCGCGGTAGAGCGCCATCTCGGGCCGGACGCGGTCGAACAGGGTCGGCCCCACCCAGAACCCGCCGGGGTAGCCGTCGACGGTGCGGCCGCGGCCGTCGGCCACCAGCTCGGCGCCCTCCTCGATGCCGGTGGCGATGGCCGCCTCGATGCGCTCCTTCGCCGCGGCGCTGACGACGGGCCCGAAGTCCGCCTCGGGGTCGGTGGCCTCGCCCAGGCGCAGACCGTCGATCCGTTCCTTGAGCCGGGCGACGAGCGCGTCCGCCGTCTGCTCTCCCACCGGCACGGCGACGGAGATCGCCATGCACCGTTCCCCGGCCGAGCCGTAGCCGGCACCGATCAGGGCGTCCACGGCCATGTCCAGATCCGCGTCCGGGAGGATGATCATGTGGTTCTTGGCGCCGCCGAAGCACTGGGCGCGCTTGCCGTTGGCCGCCGCGTGGGCGTAGATGCTCTGCGCGATCGGGGTGGACCCGACGAAGCCGACCGCCTTGATCCGCGGGTCGTCCAGCAGCGCGTCGACCGCGACCTTGTCGCCGTTGACCACGCTGAAGATCCCGTCCGGCAGGCCGGCCTCGGTGAGCAGCTCGGCCAGCCGCAGCGGCACGGAGGGGTCCCGCTCCGAGGGCTTGAGCACGAACGCGTTGCCGGCGGCGAGCGCGGGACCGGCCTTCCACAGCGGGATCATGGCGGGGAAGTTGAACGGCGTGATGCCGGCGACGACGCCGAGGGGCTGGCGCAGCGAGTGCACGTCGATCCCGGTGCCCACGCTGTCCGAGAACTCGCCCTTGAGCAGGTGCGGGGCGGCCGCGCAGAACTCGACCACCTCGATGCCACGGGCGATGTCGCCCTTCGCGTCGGCCAGCGTCTTGCCGTGCTCGGCGGAGAGCAGGGCGGCGAGCTCGTCGACGTGCTCGTTGACCAGGTCGACGAAGCGCAGCAGGATGCGGGCCCGGCGCTGCGGGTTGGTGGCCGCCCACGCCGGCTGGGCCGCGGCGGCGACGCCGACGATGTCGGCCACCTCGCCGCCGTCGGCCAGCGGCACCCGGGAGGTGATCTGGCCGGTGGCCGGGTCGTGGACGTCGCCGAACCGGCCGGACGTACCGGCCCGGTGGGCGCCGCCGCTGTAGTGGGTGAGATCGCGGGTCACCGGAGCTCCTTCGCGTCGGGTACCGAGGGCCGTGGACCGCCGCTCGGATCCGAGCCGGATGTGATCCACGTCTCCTGCCGAGAATACTCGGACATCCTAGTAAATGGCCAGCGGGCGGGCCGGGGCCAGCACGGGGCCGACGTCGGGCTTGGTAGGTTGGATCGGTGAGGATCGCGACCTGGAACGTCAACTCCCTGCGTGCCCGCGCCGACCGCGTGGAGGCCTGGCTGGACCGCTCCGACGTGGATGTGCTCGCCATCCAGGAGACCAAGTGCAAGGACGAGAACTTCCCCTGGGACCTGTTCGAGCGCCTCGGCTACGACGTCGCCCACTTCGGCGTCAGCCAGTGGAACGGGGTGGCGATCGCCTCCCGCGTGGGCCTCGAGGACGTCGAGCGCACCTTCGAAGGGCAGCCCACCTTCGGCAAGGAGGAGGCGGACGCCGTGCAGGAGTCCCGGGCGATCGCGGCGACGTGCGGCGGAGTGCGGGTGTGGAGCCTGTACGTGCCCAACGGCCGCGACCGGAACGACCCGCACATGCAGTACAAGATCGACTGGCTCGGGGTGCTCAAGGACCAGGCGGCGAGCTGGCTGGCCACCGATCCCGACGCCCAGGTGGCCCTGGTCGGCGACTGGAACGTGGCCCCGCGGGACGAGGACGTGTGGGACATCGACCTGTTCGAACGCGAGCAGGCCACCCATGTCAGCGCGCCGGAGCGGGCCGCGTTCCACGCGTTCGAGGAGGCCGGGTTCGCCGACGTCGTGCGCCCGTACACGCCCGGTCCCGGCGTCTACACCTACTGGGACTACAAGCAGCTGCGCTTCCCCCGCCGCGAGGGCATGCGGATCGACTTCGTCCTGGCCTCCCCGGCCCTGGCCGCCCGGGTCACCGGCGCCTCCATCGACCGGCAGGAACGCAAGGGCAAGGGCGCGTCGGACCACGCCCCCGTGGTGGTGGAGCTGGCCTGACCGCGGGTCTACGCTGACGTCATGGTCGGCATCGTGGCGATCGGCGGGACGTACGACGTCGCCGCCGGGCTGCCCTTCCAGTCGCACCTGCGGGTGTACGAGCCGTTGCACGCCTTCGAGCCGCACGGCCTGATCGGTGCGGCCGAGGATCCCTCCACCGCCGACCGGCAGGACATGCTCGCCTCCCTGGCCCGCGCCTGCGAGCCGCGCTACCAGCCGTTCCCGGTGGGCCCGGAGCACGTCCGGGCGCTCGACGTCACGGACGGCGCCGGCACCACGCACCGGTTGTTCAACCCCGGCCAGCTCGGCGTGCGCGCACTGCTGGCCGCCGAGAAGCTGAGCAACGCCGTCTCCACCGATCTGGCTGAACTGGTCGTGCCGGGGGAGGCGCTGGAGCGGCACCTCGACGACCTGCGCACCTCCGACGGGACCGACCGCCTGCACACCCGCACCGCGACCTGGGGCGTGCCCCTGGCCTGGTTCGCGTTGTTCAGCGACGAGGACCCGGTCCAGGTGTTCCGGTCGGGCGACCGGATCAAGAACTGCCGGCTCTGCACGGCTATCGGTGAGGCTCGCGACCGGGTCCGGTTCGCGGCGAGCAGCCTGGCCGCCGTCGTTCCCGAGATGGACCTGCTCACCGAACTGGGCGATCTCGGTGAGTGGCTCGACGGGTTCGACGACGGCGCCGCCGTGGCCCTGGACTACGGCCAGGTCGCGGAGGCCGTCTACCCCGACGACTCCCCCTCCGACCTGCGGCTGGGCATCGAGTGTCTGGCCGAGGCGGACATGACCGGGGCGGCCGCCGCGTATCGGCGCCTCGCCGGCCGCTGGCTGCCGATCAAACAGCTCGCCCGGGCCTCCTGACCCTCCGCAAGGGGCGGGTCACACTCGGGGCCGGACATCGTCCGGCCCCGGGCTCATGCCGGCTGCACCCGGGGCCGGGCCGTGCCCGCGCCGAGCGAGCGGGAACCGGAGGGCGCCGCGTGTGCCCCGGCACCCGTCGCACCGACGCGCCCCGCGGACGCCCGCCCGGACCGGCTCCCCCGGCCGGCGGCGGCGAGCAGGGGCGCCGGGCCGGTGCTGCGCCGGATCACCAGCTCGTGCGGCTCGGGTGCCGGCTGCGCGGTGAGATCTCCCTCGTCGCCCTCCAGCGCGGCCAGCAACAGCGTGGCCGCACGCTCGCCGGCCGCGATCGGATCCTGACGGATGGTCGTGAGGCCGAAGACCTCGGCGAACTCGTGGTCGTCGACGCCGATCACGGACAGGTCTTCCGGGACCCGCAACCCGGCCTCGGCGGCGGCCAGGAGGGCGCCGAAGGCCATCTCGTCCGACGAGGCGACGATGCCGGTGGGCCGTTGGCGCGGGTCGGCCGCGAGCACCCGGGCCACCGCATCCTTGGACCTGTCCGCCGCGTAGTCGCCGAACACCGTGGACGCGGCACCGACCGGCAGCCCGGCCGCGCCCATGGCGTCGCGGAATCCCGCGGCGCGGAGCCGCGGCACGGAGAAGTCGATGCCGAACGAGCCACCACCGGCCAGGTGCACGATGCGCTGGTGGCCGAGCCCGATCAGATGCTCGGTCGCGTCCCGCACCGCGGCCCGATCGTCGATGCTGACGTGCCGGCACCCGTCCACGGGGCCGCCGACGACGATCACGGGCTGCTCCAGCGCGTGCAGTGCCGCCAGCTCCTCGTCGGTCAACGCCATGCAGAGCACCACCAGCGCATCGATCCGCTTGCGCAGCATCGACCGGTGGAAGACCCGGTCGCGGTTGGTGCCCGC
Source organism: Tersicoccus solisilvae (assembly GCF_014643255.1). GTDB lineage: Bacteria > Actinomycetota > Actinomycetes > Actinomycetales > Micrococcaceae > Tersicoccus > Tersicoccus solisilvae. Next base: position 7,341 of record NZ_BMJI01000017.1, read on the forward strand.
CCCGCCCAGGCTGTAGAGATCGAGGTCGTAGCCGCGGGAACGCAACTGCCGGTCCACGCCCTCGATCGCGCTGGCGAAGAACCAGCGGTGGACCACCGGCACGAGGACGCCGATGGCCATGTTGCGCCCGGTCGCCAAGCCGGCGGCCGAGGACGAGGCGACGTACCCCATGGCGTCGGCGATGGCCAGGACGCGATCCCGGGTATGCGGCGAGACGCCGGAGCGGCCGCGGAGCGCGCGCGAGACGGTCGCGGTGGAGACCCCCGCGCGCGCCGCGACCTCGTCGATGCTGGGCATGAGACAGGACCTTCTGCGTGAGACCGAGAAAGCGGGGGCGGGACGGTGTCAGTACGTACGGCGCCTGGCCTCGACCCGCGGGAGCCGGCGGCGCAGCCGCCAGAGCAACACGACGACGATCGCGAGCGCGACGGCGCCGGCGAACCACGACCAGGCGAACTGGCCGGTCGTCGAGGTGTAAACGCCGATCGCGGCGACGGCGAGGACGGCGAAGGCGAGGAAACCGATCACCGCTTCCAGGTGCTCGGCGATCCGCACCCGACGCAGCTGGTCCTCCGCGTCGAGCTCGTCCTCGTCGTCGCCGTCCTCGTACCGCACGTCGTTCGGGCCGCCGTCCGGGTTACTTCACGCCGCCGGCCGTGAGGCCGTCGACGATCCGCCGCTGGAAGATCAGCACGAGGATGACCAGCGGGATGGTCACGATCGTGCCGGCCGCCATGACCGTGGTGTACGGCTCCTGGCGGGGGATCGCCCCGGCGAAGTAGGCGATCGCGACCGTGACGGTCCGGGTCGCCTCGTTGGAGAGCTGGCTCGCGATGAGGAACTCGTTCCAGGCCGAGATGAACGCCAGGATGGCTGTGGTGAACACCGCCGGCGCCGCGAGCGGCATGATCACCTTCCGGAACGCCTCACCCGGGGTGCACCCGTCCATCCGTGCCGCCTCCTCCAGCTCCCACGGCATCTCGCGGAAGAAGGACGTCAGCGTGTACACGGTCAGGGGCAGCACGAACGAGATGCTCGGGATGATCAGCGCCTGGTAGGTGCCGATCCACTCGATCTTGGTGAACAGCTGGAACAACGGCGTCACCAGGGCGACACCCGGGAACATCGAGGCGCCCAGGATGAAGCCGAGGATGAGGAACTTGCCGCGGAAGTTCAGCCGGGCGAGCGCGTACGCGGCGAACACCCCGACGATCAGCGAGATCACCGTGGTCACCGTCGAGACGAGCAGGCTGTTGCCCAGCGCCAGCAGGAAGTGGTTGCCGGTGCTCTCGTCGAACGCGGCCCGGAAGTTGTCCAGGGTCACGTGGGTGGGCCAGGGCGTGTTGTCGAACGTGAAGTTCACGTCCCGGAAGGCCGTGACGACCATCCAGTAGAACGGCGCCAGGCACCAGACCAGGATGATCACCGCACTGATGTAGGTGCGGATGTTCGCCCACCGGTCGCGCCGGCTGGCGGCGTTGTTGGGGATCTCGGCCTGGGCGGCCTCTCCGGCCACGGGGCCCGCGACGGCGGTCATGCTGCCACCTTCTTCCGCTTCCGGCGCTTCGGGCCCGCGCCCTCGACGACGTTGGCTCCCAGGAACTTCACGAAGATGAAGGCCACCAGGAAGATGATGAGGAACGTGATCGTCGACAGGGCGGCGGCGCTGTTGACGCCCGCCCGCATCTGCTGGATCACGAGGATGGACAGCGTCGTGGTGCCGTTCGCTCCCCCGGTCAGGATGGCCGGCAGGTCGTACATGCGCAGCGCGTCCAGCACGCGGAACAGGATCGCCACCATCAGCGCCGGCTTCACCAGCGGCAGGGTGATCTGCACGAATCGCTGCCAGGCGGTGGTGCCGTCGACCTTCGCGGCCTCGTACACCTCGGCCGGGATCAACTGCAGGCCCGCCAGGATGAGCAGCGCCATGAACGGCGTCGTCTTCCACGTGTCCGCGATGATGATCGCCCACCGGGCCGGCCACTCGCTGCCGGTCCACAGGATGGTCTGCCCGATCAGATGGTTGAGGATGCCGTCCGAGGCGAAGATGAAGTACCACAGCTTCGCGGTGACGGCGGTGGGGATAGCCCACGGCACGAGCACGGCGGCCCGCAGCAGGCCCCGGCCCTTGAACTTGCGGGCCATGATCGTCGCCATCCAGAAGCCGAGCACGGTCTCCAGGGTCACGGTGACGATCGTGAAGAGGAACGTGACGCCGGTGGCCGTCCAGAACTGGCCACCGATGCTGCCGTCCGGGCAGGTGAAGGCGCCGGCGCCCGCGGGGCACTGCTGCAGCAGCCACGCGGTGTAGTTGCTGAAGCCGGCGGGACCACCCTCCACGAAGAGGCCGGTCGCGGGGTCGAGGCCCTGGTCCTTCTGGAAGGACAGGGTGATCGCGCTGATGACCGGATAGAGGATGACGATCGCCAGCAGGATGAGGGTGGGGGCCAGCAGCATCGCCGCCTGGCGCCCCTGGGTCTTCTCCGCCCGCTCCTCCTCGAGCGGTTGGGGCGCCGTGCCGCCGCCGTTCAGATCGGTTTCGTTGACAGCCGTCGACATGGTCCCTCCTTTCCTGTGCGCACAGGCCGGGCCCGCGCGCGGAGTGATGATGGGAGAAAGGGCCGGGGGCGGGACCGGTCAGCCGTGCCCGCCCCCGGCGTCCGATCACTGGGAGCCGGCGGTCGCGGCCGTCAGTGCCTTGTTCATGTCGTCCACCGCGGTGCTGACATCCTTCTCACCCTTGATCGCGGCGTAGGCGTTGTCCTGGATCGCCTTCGTCACCGCGGGGTAGAACGGGGTCACCGGGCGCGGCACGGCGTTGTCGATGGAGGTCTTCAGCACCGGCAGGTACGGCAGCTCCTTGACCACGGCGGCATCCGTGTACAGCGAGCCGAGCACCGGGGCCAGCGAGCCGTTGACGGCGAACGCCTTCTGCTGCTCCTCGCTGGTCACGAAGGTCAGGAAGTCCTTGGCCGTGGCCTTGTTCTTCGAGTAGACGCTGATCGCCGAGCTGTGCCCGCCGAGCGAGGAGGCACCGGGGCCGTCCTTGCCGGGCAGCGGCGCCATCCCGAACTTGTCCGCGACCTTCGAACCCTCACCCTTGAGCAGGTTGTAGATGTACGGCCAGTTGCGCAGGAACAGCAGGTTGCCGTTCTGGAAGGCGGCGCGCGACTGCTCCTCCTGGAACGTGATCGCCTCCTTGGGCATGTTGCCGTTCTTGTAGGCGTCGGCCAGGTTCTGCAGGCCCTTCTTCGCCTCGTCCGAGTTGACCGCGGGCTTGCCGCTGTCGTCCAGGATCTTGCCGCCGGCCGAATTGATCGCCTCGGACGCGTTGACGGTCAGGCCCTCGTACTTGGCGGCCTGGCCGGCGTAGCAGCCGATGTTGTTCTTCTTGGCGATGTCACACATCCCCATCATCTCGTCCCACGTCTTCGGCGGCGTGGGCACCAGGTCCTTGCGGTACCAGAGGATGCCGCCGTCCGAGGACTGCGGGGCGGCGTAGAGCGTGTTGTTGTAGGTCGCCGCCTTGACGGTCGACGGGATCATCTTGGACGTGTCCAGCGACATCGAGTCCTTCAGCGGCTGCAGCCAGCCCTTGGCCGCGAACTCCGCGGTCCAGACCACGTCGACGCTGACGACGTCGTAGTTGGCGTTCTTGGCCTGGAAGTTCTGCACCAGGTCGTCGTGCTGCTGGTCGGCGTTGTCCGACTGCTCCTTGAAGGTGACCTTCTCGTTCGGATGCGCCGCGTTCCACTTGGCGATCATCGGTTTGACGACGTTGGAGTTGTCTTTGCCCTGCACGTAGGTGATGGGGCCGCGCCCCTCCATGTTGGCGGCCGCGTCGCTGTTCTGCTGCTGGCCGCCCCCGCCGGAGCTGGACCCCCCGCCCCCGCAGGCCGCCAGCGAGAGCGCCAGCGCACTCGCCATCGCCAGGGGGACGATCTTCTTCCGCATTCCCATGCCGGTTCTCCTCGTTGAGACGTGCCACGAACGGACAGGCCCGGAGCCTCCCGTGACCTGCGTCATAGTAGTAATGCGGCGACGCCCTTCGCAAGCGCTTACGCCCATGAGAGAGTGGGTGGCGCCGAATCGTTATCGGCCGTCCCGCGACCGGTCCCCCGACGGAGACACCTCCGACCGGGCCCGCCACCCCCTGGAGAGGAACCCGTGACCCTCGAACCCGCCCCGGCCGACACCCGGACCACCCCCTGGTGGGCCGACGCCGTCATCTATCAGGTGTACCCCCGGTCCTTCGCCGACGCGGACGGGGACGGCATGGGCGACCTGCCCGGCATCACGGCCCGGCTGGACCACCTGGCCTCGCTCGGCGTCGACGCGCTGTGGCTCTCCCCCTTCTACCTCTCACCGCAGCACGACGCGGGCTACGACGTCGCCGACTACCGGGAGGTGGATCCCCGGTTCGGCACGCTCGCCGACTTCGACGCCCTCCGCGAGAAGGCGGACTCCCTGGGCATCCGTACCGTCGTGGACCTGGTGCCCAACCACACCTCGAACGAGCACGTGTGGTTCCAGCAGGCCCTCGCCGCGGCCCCGGGTTCGCCCGAGCGTGACCGCTACGTCTTCCGCGACGGCCGCGGGCCCGACGGGTCGGAGCCGCCCAACAACTGGACCTCGGTGTTCGGTGGACCCGGCTGGACCCGGGTGCCGGACGGCCAGTGGTACCTGCACCTGTTCGACGTGACCCAGCCGGACCTGAACTGGCACAACCCCGAGGTCGTCGCCGAGTTCGACGACGTGCTCCGGTTCTGGCTGGACCGCGGAGTCGCCGGCTTCCGGGTGGACGTGGCGCACGGCCTGGTCAAGCACCCGGACCTGCCGGACTGGGACGGCCACACCGCCATGGTCGAGGGCACCACCCGGGCCGAGGGCGCCGACCCCGTCGAGGAGCACGTGCCCGCGCCGATGTTCGACCAGGACGGCGTGCACGAGATCTACCGGCACTGGAACGACATCCTCGCCGAGTACGACGGCGACCGCATGATGGTCGCCGAGGCGTGGGTCGAACCGGCGCCGCGACTGGCGAAGTACGTCCGCCCCGACGAGATGCAGCAGGCGTTCAACTTCGAGTTCCTGATCGAGGGCTGGGATGCCGCCGGCATGGCCCGGGCCGTCGACAGCGTGATGAGCGCCAACGAGGCGGTCGGCGCCCCCACCACGTGGGTGCTGTCCAACCACGACGTCGTCCGCCACGCCAGCCGCTTCGGCCTGACCGATCCCACCGGCCGCTCGGCCGGCATCGGCCCCGCCGACGAGCAGCCCGACGCGGGGATCGGCCTGCGGCGTGCCCGCGCCGCGACCCTGGCCATGCTGGCGCTGCCCGGCTCCGCCTACCTGTACCAGGGCGAGGAGCTGGGGCTGCCGGAGGCGACCGAGCTGCCCGCCGAGGTCCGTGAGGATCCCACGTTCGTGCGCAGCGGCGGGGCCGATGTCGGGCGCGACGGCTGCCGTGTCCCGCTGCCCTGGGAGGCGGCCGCACCGGCCTACGGCTTCTCCCCCACCGGGGCGAGCTGGCTGCCGCAACCGGCCGCGTTCGCCGAGCACGCGGTCGACGTCCAGGACGGTGTCCCCGGCTCCACGCTCGAGCTCTACCGGCAGCTGATCGCCCTGCGACGGGAGCTGCGGCTCGGCACCGGCACGATGGCGTGGGCCGACGTGCACGCGCCGGGCGAGGGCATCCTCGCGTTCACGACCGAGGGAGTGCTCGTGGTGCTCAACGCCTCGGACCGCGCCTTCGAGCTGCCGACCGGCGCCGAGCTGCTGTTGGCGAGCGTCCCGGACGCCGTCGACGGCGGCGCCCTGGCTCCCGACACGGCGGCCTGGCTGCGCCTGGCCTGAGGCCTCGTCACGACGAACGGCCGGCGCCCTCGCGGGTGCCGGCCGTTCGTCGTTGCCGCTCGATGAAGGGTGGGTCCCCGTCCGGCGGTCTCGACCGATCCGGTCCCCGGACACGCCGCCGGGCAGGAGCAGCCGCAGCCGCTGCGGGGTTCAGACGAGGTCGGGGCGTTCCGCCCGGGCGAGGTGGCGGTCCGGCACGTGCACGTCGGCGATCTCGACGTTGACCTCGGTGACCTGCAGGCCGACGAGCCGCTCGACGTCGTGGTGCACCGCGGCGCGCACCAGCTCCGCCGTCTCCCGCAGCGGCTCGCCGAACTCGGCGACGAGCACGATGTCGACCGCGATCTGCCGGCTGCCCAGCTCGACCCGGACCCCGCTGCGGGTGTCGTCGGCGCCGACCGCCTCGCGGATCGCGCCGATCGCCCGGGGCGTTCCGGCGCCCAGGGTGTGCACCCCGGGGACACGGCGGGCGGCGAGTGCGGCGATCCGCGCCGCGGCCGCGTCGGCGATCTGCGTCGTGCCGGCCATGTCCTCGTCGTGGCGGTCCCGGTGCGGAACGGCCGGCGCGGTCGCGCGGCTCTCGAGCGAGGTCACGGTTCTCCTCCGGTTCGGTGCGGATGTCGGCTGGCCCCAGCGTATCGACCGGGCGGCGGAAGCGAGACCGGCACCCACCCGATCCGTCAGTCGGCCGGGCTCCGCAGTCCCGCCAGGAGCAGGCGCACCATGCGGGCCTCGCGGCCGGACGCACGCGACGCCGGGCCGCCTCCGTGGCAGAGGTTCGCGACGGCGGCGAGGAAATCCTCGGCGTCGACGTGCCGGGTGATGTCCCCGGCGTCCAGCGCGGCGGCGAGCAGCCGCTCGAGAGTGGGCACGAGGCGCGTCGCGAAGGCCGCGGCGAGGGGCTCGTACGCCGTGTCCCCCGAGTGCAGGGCGGCGGCGAGGCCCTGCTTGGTCGCGACGAATCCGGTGAAGCGCATGACCCACGCGTCGAGCGCCTCGCCCGGGGCCAGTGCGGTCTCCATCTCCTCCGCCGCGTCGACGCACGCGTCGAGCTCGCGCCGGAACACCGCCGAGATGAGGTCGGACCGCAGCGGGAAGTGCCGGTAGAGGGTCCCGACGCCGACACCCGCGCGTTCGGCGATCGCGCGCACCGGCGCGGTGACGCCCGCCTCCGCGAACACCGCCGTCGCCGCCTCGACGAGGGCATCGGCGTTCCCCCGGGCATCGGCGCGCATGCGGCGACGCTCGACCGCGCCGTCGTCGGTGGTGCGCGAGACCGCGGGCATCGGAGCCTCCCTTGTGCCGGAACGTTGTTCCACCTACAGTAGCGAACACCGAAGCGGAACATCGTTCCGAATCCTGGTCGCCGTCAGCGACGGTCACCAGCAGGCCGCACGACACCCCCCACGACATCCCGCACGACCCCACCACCAGGAGCAGACCATGCAGTACCGCACCCTCGGCCGCACCGGCATCAAGGTCACGCCCTACGCCCTCGGCGCGATGATGCTCGGCTCGCTCGGCAATCCGGACCGCGACCAGGGCGTCGCCATCGTGCGGCGGGCCCTCGACGCCGGCATCAACGTCGTCGACACCGCCGATCGCTACGGCGATTCCGAAGAGGTCGTCGGCATCGCCCTGAAGGGACGCCGCGACGAGGTCGTCCTCGCCACCAAGTTCTGGGGGCCCGTGGACGACGACGTCAACCACCGCGGTGCGTCGCGACGCTGGATCATGCAGGCCGTGGAACGATCACTGCGCCGCCTGCAGACCGACCACATCGACCTGTACCAGCTGCACCGCCCGGATCCCGACACGGACATCGACGAGACCCTCTCCGCGCTGACCGACCTCGTCCGGCAGGGCAAGGTCCACGCCATCGGCTCGTCGTCGATGCGCGGGTCGGAGATCGTCGAGGCGCAGGGGGTGTCCGAGCGCCGCGGTTTCGAGCGGTTCCGCACCGAGCAGCCGAACTACTCGATCCTCGACCGGGAGATCGAGCGGGAGATCCTGCCGGTCACCCAGCGCTACGGCATGGGCACCCTCGTCTACAGCCCCCTCGCGGGCGGGACACTGACCGGGCGGTACCGCGCCGGGCAGGCGAACGACAACTTCCGTTCGACCCGCACCGGCATGCGCCACTTCCGGGACGAGCGCCGGCTCGCCGCCGTGGAGGAGCTCGTGACCCTCGCCGATGACCTCGGCGTGGCGCTGACGCACCTGGCCATGGCGTTCGCGATCGCCCATCCCGGCGTCACCTCCGCCATCGCCGGGCCGCGCACGATGGAGCAACTGGACGACACCCTGGCCGGGATGGACCTCGCACTCTCGGACGAGGTGCTCGATCGCATCGACCGGATCGTGCCCCCCGGCGAGAGCATCGGCGCCATGGACATGGTCTACCGGGGACCCGAGGTCGCCGACGCCACCCGGCGTCGGCGGCCCGCCGAGCAGCGATCGGCAGGCTGACCCGGCCCTCGATCCCGAGTCGCCACCGGCCGCAGGGAACACCGCCCGGACACCGCCGGCCCGGTCGCGGCGACGGCGGGGCCGTCGAACCGGCTCAGGCCACGTCGGCCTGCCACAGGTCCGGGCCGAACACCTCGTACTGGATGTCCGCGGCCGGGACGCCCCGCTCGAGCAGGGCACTGCGGAGCGCCTGCATGAACGGCAGCGGCCCGCAGAGGTAGTAGACGGCCCCGTCGGGCAGGTCCACGTCGTCCACGGACATGAAGCCCGCGTGCACGGATGCGGCCGCGAGGGTGCTCTCGGGGCCGTCCTCGTACCAGAGGTGCAGGCTGGCGTTCGGCAGGGCGGCGACGTCGCGGTCCACCTGGCTGCGCAGGGCGAACGACTGCTCCCGCGCGTCGGCGTGCAGCACCGTGATCGGCAGTCCCGAGTGCGCCTTCACCAGGTGGGAGAGCATGCCCGCCATCGGGGTGATGCCCACGCCCGCACTGGCGAAGACCACCGGACGGCCCGAGTCGTCGAGCACGACGTCGCCGTACGGCAGGGACAGCGTGAGCCGATCACCCACCGCCACGTCGTCGTGCAGCAGGGTGGAGACCTCCCCGGCGGGCTTGCCACCGCCGGTCACCCGCTTGACCGAGAACTGCCGGTGCTCCCCGTCGTCGGCGGCGGTGAGGCTGTACTGCCGTGGCTGGTGCACCCCGTCCGGCATCAGCGCCTTGACGGTGACGTACTGCCCCGGCAGGGACGCCTTGACCAGCCGGTCGTCGACCCGCTTGACGATGAAGGTGACGACGTCGTCGGTCTCCTGGATCCGCTGCTCGACCTCCCACTCGCGCCAGACGGTGCTCGGCCGGACCCCGCGGGCACTGTAGAGGCCACGCTCCTGATTGATCAGGACGTTCGCCATCAGCCAGTACACCTCGTCCCACGCCGCTGCCACCTCGGGGGTGACGGCATCGCCGAGGACGTCGACGATCGCCCACATCAGGTTGTCGTGCACGATCTGGTACTGATCCGGCGAGATGCCCAGCGACGTGTGCTTGTGCGCGATCCGGTTGAGCAGGTGGTCGGGCAGCTCGCCCGGCCGGTTGACGAGGAAGGACGCGAAGGCCGCCACCGAACCCGCGAGGGCCTGCTGCTGCGCCCCTTCGGCCTGGTTGCCGCGGTTGAAGATCCCGTCGAGCAGTTCCGGATGGTTCTCGAACATGTGGCGGTAGAAGCGCGAGGCGATCTCGACGATGTTCTCACCGACCACGGGCAGGGTGGCTTCGATGACGGGGCGTGCGTGGTCCGACAGCATGGAGGCTCCTCGGTCGCGGGTTCAGCGGATAACTTGCATCATAGATACAAGTTATCCGCCGACTCTCATCCGACGGGCGAGCCGGGATCGATCTCGAGCAGCAGGCCCGACGTCGGCGGCGCGAACAGATCGGCGATCCTGACGCCGTCGAGGGACCGGAGGAACTCCTCCTGCGCCCGCCGCAGCGCGGTGCGCAGGTTGCAGGCCTGCCGGAGCGGGCAGGGCGCGGCGGGGTTGTCGCAGTCGATCGGGTCCGGCCGCGGCTCGAGGCGCCGCATCAGCCATCCCACGGTCACCTCCGCCGCGGCATCCGTCAGGCGCAGTCCTCCCCCGCGCCCGCGGCTGGTGTTGACGAGACCGAGCTCGCGCAGCCGGACGACGGCCTTGGTCACGTGGGTGTACGGGACGTGGATGGCCTGCGCGAGATCGCGGCTGGTCATCCCCGTCTCCCCGGCGAGACCCAGGCGCATCATCGACCGCAGGCAGACGTCACTGAAACCCGAGATGCGCACGCTCACCCTCCTCGCGACGGGTGCCTGCGGCCAGCGTCCCGAGCGGCACCGAGGGCCCGGAGACGACGGAAGCCCCCGGACGATTCCGGGGGCTTCTCGACGATGGTGGCTCCGACCGGCGTCGATCCGGTGACCTTTCGATTTTCAGTCGAACGCTCTACCAACTGAGCTACAGAGCCCGGCCACGCCGCGGCGAACCGCGGACGATATGCCGCGACGGCCCCGACCCAGCGATTCCTCACTGACCGACGCCGCCTGAGCGACCCTGACGGGACTTGAACCCGCGACCTCCGCCGTGACAGGGCGGCGCGCTAACCAACTGCGCTACAGGGCCTTGGTGTACCCACCGAGGCAGAACCATCATCCTACCCCAGCCGGTGGGCACGGAGATCCACCGGATCTCCGTGGTACCCCCAACGGGATTCGAACCCGTGTCGCCGCCGTGAAAGGGCGGTGTCCTAGGCCACTAGACGATGGGGGCCCGGGCACGGCACGGATCCTGCGCGAGGAGGAACTCCCCGTCGGCGAGGCATCCCGTTGTGGACCTCCATCAGCATAGGGGACGGCGCCCGTTCCGCCAAAACGGACCGGCCAGCGGGCTCGACGCGGCACCCGTCGCCCGGGGGCGAGAATGGACCGGTGATGGAGCTGTCCGAGGAGGACTTCGATCTGGCCGTGCGGATGGCCTTGCGGGACATTCCGGACGACCTGCGCGCCGCGATGTCCAACGTCGCCGTGTTCGTCGCCGAGGAGCCCGAGGACACGGAGGACGCCGGACTGCTCGGCCTCTACGAGGGCACGCCGCTGACCGAGCGGGACAGCTGGTGGGATGCGGGCTCACTTCCGGACCGCATCACGATCTACCGTCGACCGATCCTGGCGCTGGCGGGCACGCCCGACGACGTCGTGGCCGAGATCCGCACGACGGTGGTGCACGAGGTCGCGCATCATTTCGGTATCGACGACGACCGGCTCGAGGAACTCGGCTGGGGCTGAGACGACGATCTCCCGGCAATCGCGCGACACGCCGCCTGACCTGCCCGGCAAATGACACGCATGTTGTTTATGTTATTGATGGGGAAACTGTTGCCAAAGTGATATCTGAGTTCCTATTGTCGTTGCTGGTGTCAGCCACCAGGACGTCCAGGAGCGCGTGAGCGCTCCGGGGGAGGTCGTGGTCCGAGGACCGTCACGACCCCCGGGTTCCTCGTCGGCCGATGCCCCGTCGTCACCGGCATCGAGGACCCCATGATCACTGCACCCCGTCGCACCGCCACGCTGGCGCGCGCCGTCGCCGGCGCCGCCGCGGGCCTGCTGCTGCTCACGGCCGGGATCGCCCCGGCGTCCGCCGTCCCGGCGCCTCGACCGTCCGACGATGCGGCCACGGCCACCCCCGCCACCGACGACCTCCCCAGTGCCGCGGACATCGCCCGGGCGAAGGGGGACGAGGTCGCCACCGCGGTTCAGGTGCGTCGCATCGAGGGACGGCTCGACGTCGCCCGGGCCGACGCGGCGACGGCTCTGGTGACGGCGTTGCAGGCCGCGGATCGGTACACGACCGCCCTGCAGGTCAGCCAGGAGCGCCAGCGTGCGGCGGATGCCGCCACGGCCGCTGCCGACGACGCCGCCGGCTCCCTCCGCTCCGCCCGCACGGACGCCGGGCGTCTCGCCAGCACCATGTACCGCACCGCCGGGATCAGCCCGACCGGCGCCGGCCTGCTGGCCGGGCGGGGCACCGTCGCCGATCTGGAGAAGGCCGCGACCGCCGCCGTGCTCGCCGAGCGCCGCACGCGGACCATCGAGACCGCGACCCGTGCCGCTCGCTCGGCCGCCTCCCTGCGGGCGACTGCCGACGACGCTCGCCGCGCGGCCGCGGATGCCTCCGCGGCAGCCGACGCCGCACGAACCGGAGCGCAGTCCGCCGCGGACTCCCAACAGGCCCAGGCCACCGAGCAGGCTCGCCAGCGCACGGTCCTGATCGTCCAACTGGCGCAGCTGCGCAACACCACCGTCGACCTCGAGCGGACGCGCGTGGCCGGGCTCGAGCGGGCGCGGCAGCAGGCGGCGCTGGCGGCCGCCCTGGCCGCTTCGCGCGCGCAGGCACCCCCGACGCCGCCGGCGTCACCGGTGCCCACGCCGGCCCCCACCGCACCCTCACCGACCCCGTCCCCGTCGGCTGTCGTCCCGGCCGTCATCGGGTCGGCACCACCCGCCACGACGCGGACCACCACGACACCTGCCGACCGGCCGACGGAGCAGCCGACCGCGCGGCCGACGCCGGAGCCCGCGGTGGTGCCGGCGCCCGCGCCGACCAGGGCTCCCGCACCTGCACCTGCACCTGCACCTGCACCTGCACCCACCAGAACGCCCGCTCCGGAACCGGTGGCGCCCGCTCCGGCACCCGCACCCGCACCTGCACCTGCACCTGCACCCGAGCCGGTGGCCCCCGCTCCGGCTCCGGCTCCTCAGCCCGATCCGGAGCCCGCGCCGGATCCCGCGCCCGCGCCCGGAGCGTCGGCGGACACGACCCGCATCATGGTCGAGTACGCGCTCTCGAAGGTGGGGGGCACGTACGTGTGGGGCGGCAACGGGCCGGTCGGGTTCGACTGCTCCGGGCTGGTCCAGCAGGCGTTCCGCGCCGCCGGCGTCGACGTCCCCCGCGGCGGCACCGACCAGTTCTGGGCCGCACCGACTCGGGTCCCGCTCGCCCAGGCCCGCTACGGTGACCTGCTGGTGTTCGGCAGCGGACCGGGTTTCTACCACATCGCCATCTACCTGGGGAACAACAAGGTCGTGCACGCGCTCAACCCGACCGAGGGGATCATGGTCAACGACCTGAGCCAGCTGGCGGGCATGGTGCCCTACGGCTACGCCGCCCGGTACTGACGCTCCCCACCGGAGACACCGCACCACCCACCCCGCGATCGGCTCGCCGACGGTCTTGCCGTTCGTTGAACAGGTGTTTAGCATGCTGAACATGCGTTCAATGCACGCGGCCGCCGGTGCCGACGACGACCTCACCACCCGGGCGAGGATCCGCGACGCCGCCGTCACCCGGTTCGCCCGCGACGGGTTCCACCGCACGACCGTGCGGGCGATCGCCGGCGACGCCGGCGTCAGTGCCGCCCTGCTCATCCACCACTTCGGCAGCAAGGAAGGGCTCCGGCAGGCGTGCGACGAGCACGTCCTCGGCTGGTTCGTCGGTCAGGCCCGCGCCGAGGCCACCACCGAGGGCCTGCGCACCGTGCTGGCCCAGTTCCAGGCCGATCCCGACCGGTACCGGCTGCCGATGGACTACATGGCCCGCGCGATCATGGAGGGGACGGCGACGGGGGCCCAGTTCGTCGACACCATGATCGACGAGACCGAACGGTACGTGGTGGCCGGCATCGCGGACGGCTCCGTCCAGGACGTGGCCGATCCCCGGGCGATGGCCGTGTACATCGCCGCCGGCAGCCTCGGCCTGCTGCTCGCGCCCGCCCACCTGGCCCGCAGCCTCGGCGTCGACCCCGACGGACCCGACCTGCTGCGACGGATCAGCATGCCGGCCCTTCAGCTCTACACGACGGGTTTCTACACCGACGACACCGTGCTGCGACTGGCCCAGGAATCGGCCGCCGCGACGGCCGACCCCGCCGACGTCACCGACGCCGGGCCGCCCGGACGACCCTCGCGGGTGGACGGCCGCGGCGGCACGCGCGTGTCCCCGGCTGCCGCCCCGCCCCAGGGGCGCACCCGTCCCGGTGCGCCGGCGACGACCTCAGGAGAGCAACGATGAACGGCAAGCATGCCGCCCCCGACCCGACGGGCGCGGCGCAGACCATCCGTGCGGACGGAGCCGGACCCGTCTCCGCCATCGCACACCCGACGACCGCCGTCACCCAGGCGGCCACCGGCACCGGACCGGCCTCGGGCGCGGTCGGTGGCGACGCCATCGAGGCGGTCGGCCTGACCAAGCGGTTCGGCCGCCACGACGCCCTGCGGCAGGTCGACTTCGCCGTGCCGCGCGGAAGCGTGTACGGACTGATCGGACCGAACGGCGCCGGCAAGACGACGACGATGCGGATCCTGCTCGACATCATCCGGCCCACCTCCGGGCGGACGAGCCTCGCCGGCACGGACAGCCGCACCGGCGGGCCGGCGCTGCGCCGACGCGTCGGGTACCTCCCCGGCGAGCTGATCCTGCAGGGCCGGATCAGCGGGCGCCGCCTGCTCTCGCACTACGCCGCGGTCTCCGGGCCGGTCCCGCGCGGTCGGATCGCGGACCTCGCCGACCGCCTGCGGCTGGACCTGGACCGTCCGGTGCGCAAGCTCTCGAAGGGCAACAAGCAGAAGCTCGGCCTGATCCAGGCGTTCATGCACGACCCGGAGGTGCTGGTCCTCGACGAGCCGACCAGCGGCCTCGACCCGCTGATCCAGCGGGAGTTCCTCGCCATGGTCCGGCAGGCCCGGGACGAGGGGCGCACCGTCCTGCTCTCCTCCCACGTGATCAGCGAGATCCAGGAAGCGGCCGACGCCGTCGTCATCCTGCGGGACGGGGTCGTCGTCGAGGTCGCCGGTGTCGAGCACCTGCGCCGCTCGGCGGTGCGCCGGGTGCGGCTGCAGGTGCGGGACGGCGACGGGCGGGCGCTGGACGATGCGCTCGCGGATGCCGGCCTGACGTCCGTCGTGCTGCACCCCCGGGACGGCGTGGTCGACGTCGAGGCGGAGGCGGGCGGTCCGGTGCAGCCGCTGCTGCACGCGCTGGCCGGACTGCCCGTGACGGACCTGGTGCTCGAGGAGCCGGACCTGCAGGACGCGGTGCTGCGGCTCTACGGGCCTGATCAACACGGGCCCGAACAGCGCGGCTCGGACCACCGGGGCCCGGACCTGCTCGACCCGTCGCCGTCCAGCACGGTGCGGCCGGCGACCGAGCACGAGACGACGGAGGCGGGACGATGAGCACGGGAGAACTGAGCCGGGCGGACGCCCGCGGGAGCGGCCGTCAGGTGCTGCCGCTGTTCGTGGTGGCCCTGGAGAGCAGCTGGCGCTCGGTCGCCGGCTGGTGCGTCGGGCTGGTCGCGGCGCTGTGCCTCTACCTCCCGCTGTATCCGTCGATCGGCGGCGGTCAGCAGATGCAGCAGCTGATCTCGTCGCTGCCGAAGGAGCTGGTCCGCACCCTGAACTACGACCAGATCGGCTCCGGGCCCGGTTACGCGCAGTCCACCTTCTTCGGGCTGATGGGCTTCGTGCTGACGACGATCGCCGTGATCGCGTGGGGTGCCGCGGCGGTCGGCGGTGACGAGGAGTCCGGTCAACTGGAACTCACGCTCGCCCACGGCGTGACCCGCCCGCAGGTGGTGCTCGAGCGCTTCGCCGCCCTGGTGGTGCGGATCGCCGTGCTGGTGCTGGTGGTGTTCGTGACCGTGCTCGTCCTCAACGGGCCGTCACAGCTCGGCCTGGACGTCGGCCACCTCGCGGGGACCTGCCTCGAGTTCGGCCTGCTGGCCCTGCTGACCGGCACGACGGCGCTGGTCGCGGGCGCGGTCACCGGACGACGCGTGTGGGGCATCGGCGCGGGCACCGCCGTCGCGGTCCTGGGGTACGTGTTCAACGCCCTGGGCAACCAGTCGGAGGACCTGCAGGGTCTGCACGCGTTCTCGCCGTACCACGCGGTGTACGGGCAGAATCCGCTGGCCAACGGCGCCGACGGCGCAGTGGTGCTGGCCCTGGTGGTGGCGTGCGCCCTGCTCGTCGGGCTGGCCGTGGCCGTGTTCAGCCGCCGGGACGTCGGGCGTTGAGGCCCGCCGGATCGACCGGACGGTGACACCCGCCGGTCAGGCCATCGGACCGTAGGACGGGCGGTCCGCCAGGCGGGGGTCGTCCCGGTCCGGAACGACCATCACCGGGCCACGGGCGTGCGCCTGCACCCCACGGCTGGTCGAGCCCAGCAGCATGCCGGCGAACCCGCCGCGGCCGCGGGTGCCCAGCACCACGAGCGTCGCCGAGGCGGACGCCTCCACGACGACGTCCACGGGGACGCCGTCGAGGATCTCGAAGGAGATGTCCAGGTCCGGGAAGTGGTGGGCGAGCCAGCGGGTGCCGGCCTCCATCTGCTCGTGCACGTCCTGTCGCATGCCGTCCCGGTCCAGCGGGGCCGGCACCCAGGCCATCGAGGCGGTGATCGGCGGCAGCGCGCACAGCAGCCGCAGCGGCAGCCCCGCGCGCTGCGCCTCCTCCGCGGCGACGATGACGGCCATCCGGGCGTGCTCGGATCCGTCGACGGCGGAGACGATGACGTCCTCCACCCGCTGCGCCCGCTTCCCGGCGGGCGGGACGGTGACGATCGGGCAGTGGGCGTGGGCCGGCAGGGCACCGCTGGTCGAACCGAGCAGGCGGCCGACGAAGCCGCCGCGCCCGCGGGAGCCGACGACGACGAGCTGCGCCCGGTCCGACCAGGAGAGCAGCACTCCGGCCGCGTCGCCGGACTCGACCACGGGGTGCACCTCGATCCCGTCGGTGTCCGCTCCCTGGAGGGCGGAGTCGAGCACGGCCGCGGCGCCGTCGCGGATGATGGTGTCGTCGATGGTGGCGTACCCGCCGTCCATCCCGGAGGCGGCGAAGATCGGCACGCTGTAGGCGGTCACCGCGACCAGGGGCGCCCGTCTGCTCCGCGCCTCCCCGACGGCCCACGCCAGGGCGGCGAGGCTGTGGTCGGATCCGTCGATGCCGACGACGACCGGCAGGGGGTCGGAGGGGTCGAGCCCGGGCGTGGGCTCGGGGGTACCGGTTCGGGGCTGGTCGGTCATGGCATCCTCGCTCTCCGTGATCCGCTCGACCGCCCGCTCGACGGTCGTGCTCCTGGTCCGAGGGTACCGTCGCTCCACCGCGCCGTGAGGTGTTCGTCACGCTCGTCCGGCAGGACCGATCTCCGCCGTGATCGAACGGTTACGATTCATGAGCACTCGGCACGGGCGGAGGACCACCAGCATGAGCGGACATTCACCGGCACCGGCCGGCAGCGGAACCGGCGCGGGCACCGGTACGACGGTGCGGCCCCGCGGCCGCTTCGACCGGTTCTTCCACATCACCGAGCGCGGCTCGACCGTCTCCCGCGAGGTCCGCGGCGGGCTGGCCACCTTCTTCGCGATGAGCTACATCGTCGTGCTGAACCCGCTGATCCTCGCCGGCCCGGACTCGGCCGGCACCATGCTCGGCATTCCCCGGGTCGCGGCGGTCACCGCCCTCGTGGCCGGCATCATGACGCTGCTGATGGGGCTGTGGGCCCGGTACCCGTTCGCCATCGCGACGGGCCTGGGCGTCAACGCGCTGGTCTCCATCACCGTCGCCACCCACCCTGGCATGACCTGGCCGGACATGATGGGCCTCGTCGTCCTGGCCGGCCTGGCGATGCTCATCCTCGTCGCCACCGGGTTCCGGGAGGCGGTGTTCCGGGCGGTGCCCGAGGGCCTGAAGACGGCGATCGTCGTCGGTATCGGCCTGTTCATCGCCCTGATCGGGCTGGTCAACGCCGGGTTCGTGCGGCGTGTCCCGGACGCCGCGGGCACCACCGTCCCGGTCGGGCTCGGCTTCGACGGCAAGCTCGTCGGCTGGCCGACCCTGGTGTTCCTCTTCGGCCTGGCGCTGACCATCGCCCTGGTGGTGCGCAAGGTGCGCGGCGCGATCCTGATCGGCATCATCGCGGCCACGGTGCTGGCCAACATCCTCGAGGCCGTGTTCCACATCGGGCCGACGTTCCTCGGCCCGGACACCCCACCGAACCAGCAGGGCTGGTCCCTGGTGGTCCCGTCAATGCCCGCGTGGTCCGCTCCGGATCTGAGCCTGATCGGCAACGTCAGCCTCTTCGGCTCGTTCGCGCACCTGGGCGGCGTCTCGGCCCTGCTGCTGGCCTTCGTCATCCTGCTCAGCATCTTCTTCGACGCGATGGGCACCATGGTGGGTCTGGGCAACGAGGCAGGCCTGACCGACGAGCGCGGCAACCTGCCGCGGGTGAACCGGGTGCTGATGGTCGACGCGCTCGGTGCGGTGGCCGGTGGCGGCGCCTCGGTCTCGTCCAACCAGATCTTCGTCGAGTCGGGCGCCGGCATCGGCGAGGGCGCCCGCACCGGGTTCGCCAACGTCGTCACCGGGGTGCTGTTCCTGCTCGCCATGTTCCTGACGCCGCTGATCTACCTGGTGCCGTTCGAGGCGGTGGCCCCGGCCCTCGTCGTCGTCGGCTTCATGATGGCCTCCCAGGTGGGGCGGATCGACTGGACGGACGTCGGGATCGCGCTGCCCGCGTTCCTCACCTTCGCCCTGATGCCGTTCACCTACTCCATCGCCAACGGCCTGGGCGCCGGTTTCGTCACCTACACGCTGATCCGGCTGGTGCAGGGCCGCGGCCGGGACGTGCACCCGCTGATGTACGTGGTGGCCGGGGCGTTCGTCCTGTTCTTCGCCGTCGGCGCGATCCAGCAGGTGGCCGGCATCTCCTGACGAGGCACGGCCCACGCGCGGCAGGTCCCGGTTCCCCGCGGGGAACCGGGACCTGTCGCGTTCGGCGAGCTGGTTTCAGTCGGTGACGGGGGCGCCCGTCCGCTGCCGGATCTGCTCCGCCGTGACGTCCGGGGCCAGCTCGACCAGCGCCAGCCCGTCGTCGGTGACGTCGAGCACTCCGAGGTCGGTGATGATCCGGTTGACGACCTTCGCGCCGGTCAGCGGCAGGTCGCACTCCGTCAGGATCTTCGGGGAGCCGTCCTTGGCGCAGTGGTCCATCAGCACGATCCGGTGCTTGGCGCCGTGCACCAGGTCCATGGCGCCGCCCATGCCCTTGACCATCTTGCCGGGGATCATCCAGTTCGCCAGGTCACCGGTGGCGGAGACCTGCATGCCGCCGAGGATGGCGACGTCGATCTTGCCGCCGCGGATCATGCCGAAGCTGACCGCCGAGTCGAAGAACGAGGCGCCCGGCAGGGTCGTCACGGTCTCCTTGCCGGCGTTGATCAGGTCGGGGTCGACGGCGTCCTCGGTGGGGTAGGGCCCGACGCCGAGGATGCCGTTCTCGGACTGGAACATGATGAACCGGCCCTCGGGGATGTAGTTCGGCACCAGCGTCGGCAGCCCGATGCCGAGGTTGACGAACGCGCCGTCGGGCAGCTCCTCCGCCGCGCGGGCCGCCATCTGCTCGCGAGTCCAGGCCATCTCAGTTCCCTCCTTCGCGCGCGTCCGTGTCCGCGGCAGTCACCGTGCGCTTCTCGATCGGCTTGGCGATGTCGGTGCCGACCGGCAGGATCCGGTGCACGTAGACGCCCGGCAGGTGGATCTCGTCGGGGTCCAGCTCACCCGGCCCGACGACCTCCTCGGCCTGGACGATGCACACCTTCCCCGCCATCGCCGCCAGCGGGTTGAAGTTCCGGGCCGCCTTGTTGAACACGAGGTTGCCGTAGACGTCCGCCTTCAGCGCGTGCACGAGGGCGAAGTCCGCGACGATCGCCTCCTCGAGCACGAACTCCGTGGTGTTGCCGCCGTGGTCGAACTCGCGCACCTCCTTCGTCGGCGAGGCGACGGCGATGCCGCCGTCGGCGTCGTACTTGCGGGGCAGCCCGCCCTCGGCGATCTGCGTGCCGACGCCGGCCTGGGTGAAGAACGCCGCGATGCCGGAGCCGCCGGCGCGCAGTTTCTCCGCCAGCGTGCCCTGCGGCATCAGCTCGACCTCGAGCTCGCCGGAGAGGAACTGACGGGCGAACTCCTTGTTCTCGCCCACGTAGGAGGAGAACATCTTGCGGATCCGGCCGGCCATCAGCAGCACGCCGAGTCCCGCTTCGTCGACGCCGCAGTTGTTGGACGCGATGGCCAGGTCGGTGGCTCCGGAGGCGAGCACTCCGTCGATGAGCACCTGCGGCACGCCGCAGAGGCCGAAGCCGCCGACGGCGAGGAGGGCGCCGTCGCCGATGCCCGCGACGGCCTCCTCCACCGTGCCGACCACCTTGCTGCCGGGTCGCTGGGTGAGCGACTCCTCACTCGTGCTGGTCTGGCTCACCGTGCGCTCCATCCGCCGTCCATCGTGTACGAGGCGCCGGTCACCATCCCCGCGTGCTCGGAGACCAGCCACAGCGCCAACGATGCCACCTCGTCGGGCTCCACCAGCCGCTTGATGCTGCTCTCGGTGAGCATGATCTTCTCGACCACCTCGTTCTCGGCCAGGCCGTGCAGCTTCGCCTGGTCGGCGATCTGGTGCTGCACGAGCGGCGTGTTCACGTAGGCCGGGTTGATGCAGTTGCTGGTCACGCCGTGCGGGCCACCCTCCAGGGCGGTGACCTTGGAGAGTCCCTCGAGCCCGTGCTTGGCGGCGACGTACGCGCTCTTGTAGGCCGACGCCCGCAGGCCGTGCACCGAGGAGATGTTCAGGATCCGGCCCCAGCCCCGCGCGTACATGTGCGGCAGCGCCGCGCGGATCAGCATGAACGGGGACTCGAGCATGAGGGTGATGATCCGCCGGAAGTCGGCGGGGTCGAACTCCTCGATCGGACTGACCCGCTGGATGCCGGCGTTGTTGACGAGGATGTCGATCGCGCCGTCCGCCGGCGGCCGGGCGAGGGCGTCGAGGTCGGCCAGGTCGACGGTCCAGGGCGTGCCGCCCGTCGCGTCGGCCACCTCCCGGGCGCCGGCGTCGTCCCGGTCGGCGGCGATGACGTGGGCGCCCTGGCCGGCCAGGGCGCGGGCGATGGCGGCGCCGATCCCGCTCGCGGCGCCGGTGACCAGGGCGGTGCGCCCGGTCAGGTCGGCGGCCGCGGCGGGCGCGAGGGCGGTGGTGGGGTGGTCGGTGGTGCTCACACGGTTCCCTTCTCGGCCAGCAGGCGCTCCCGGTCCTCGTCGTCGACGTCGTGCAGGGAGATGCCCCGCGTCTCCTTGATCCACGCGACGGCGGCGAGGGTGATGACGCAGGCGATCGCGAGATAGATCGCGATCGGCACCGAGGAGTGGAAGTCCTTGAGCAGCCACGCGCCGATGGTCGGCGCCAGCGAACCGGCGATCAGCGACGTCACCTGGTAGCCCAGCGAGACGCCGGAGTAGCGCATCCGGGTCGGGAACATCTCGGCCATGATGGCCGGCTGGCCGGCGTACATCAGGCCGTGGAACAGCAGGCCGATCACGATGGCGGCGAGGATGACGAAGGTGCTGCGGGTGTCGAACATGGGGAAGGCGAAGAACCCCCAGGTGGCCGAGAGGACGGCACCGACGGCGTACACCGGGCGCCGACCCACGCGGTCGGTCAGCCCGCCCCACACCGGCACGGTGATGAAGTGGATGGCGTGGGCGATGAACATCAGCCCGAGGATCTCGGCGGTGTTGACCTTCAGCTGCGTCAGGTAGAAGAGGGAGAACGTGACCACCAGGTAGTACATGATGTTCTCGGCCAGCCGCAGGCCCATGGCACCGAACACGCCCTTGGGGTAGCGGCGGAACACCTCGGCGACGCCGTAGGACTGGGCCTTCGACTCCTCGACCTCGCTCTGGACCTCCTGGAAGATCGGGGCGTCCGTGATCCGAGTGCGGATGTAGTAGCCGATGACGACGATGACGGCCGAGAGCCAGAACGCGATCCGCCAGCCCCAGCCGAGGAACTGGGCGCTGGTGAGCGTGGACGAGAGGATCCACAGCACGAGGGTGGCGAGCAGGTTGCCACCGGGCACGGCGGCCTGCGGCCACGCGGCCCAGAAGCCGCGGCGCCGGTTGGGCGCGTGCTCGGCGACCAGCAGGACGGCGCCACCCCACTCGCCGCCGACGGCGAAGCCCTGCAGGAAGCGCAGCACGACCAGCAGCACGGGCGCGGCGTAGCCGATCACCGAGAAGTCGGGCAGGCAGCCCATCAGGAAGGTCGAGACGCCGACCAGGATGATGGAGAGCTGGAGCAGGTGCTTGCGCCCGAACTTGTCCCCGAAGTGGCCGAAGACGATGCCGCCGAGCGGCCGGGCGATGAAGCCCACCGCGTAGGTGAGCATGATCTGGATGAAGCCGTCGATCTCGCTGGTGCCCTGGGGGAAGAAGGTCTTGTTGAAGACGAGGGCGGCGGCCGAGGCATAGAGGAAGAACTCGTACCACTCCACGACGGTGCCCGCCATCGAGGCGGCGACGACGCGCCGGAGGTCCCGCCGGTCCGGGTTGGGGTCGCGCCGGGCGGACGCATCCGCCAGGTTGCTCTGGGTGCTCATGTGTACTCCTGTCGACATCGCCATCGACGCCGGTGCGAGGGTGGCCCGGGCCGGGTTCTCCGGAGGGGGCGGCCGGTGTGATCCACACCACCGACTGACCAGCAGTGTAGGGAGACGACCGGGGCGCGGGGCAATGACCAGCCGGGCACAGAGGATCTGCAAGAATGCAGATCATGACCGCCGTCGCCGGACCCACGCCTCTCCCGATTGCAGATGACCTGCTCGTCTTCCTTGCCGTCGCCCGGTCCGGGACGTACGTCACCGCCGCCGACGACCTGGGCATGAACCACACGACGGTGTCCCGTCGGGTGGCGGCACTGGAGCGACGGCTCGGCGGCCGGCTGCTCGCGCGTTCGCCCTCGGGGTGGGAGCTGACCGAGCTGGGCCGGTCCGCGCTGGCGGAGGCCGAACAGGTCGAGGCCGCCGTCGCCCGGCTGCGCGGCACCCGCGAGGCGCCGGCGCTGAGCGCGGTGATCCGGATCAGTGCGACGGACGGCTTCAGCGCCCTCGTCGTCCCGCCCGCGGTCACCCGGCTGCGTCGACGGCACCCCGGCATCTCCCTCGAGGTGGTCACCACCACGCGCCGCGCCCTGCAGCACCGGACCGGCCTGGACCTGGAGGTCGTGGTGGGCAAGCCGGAGGTGCGCCGGGCGGAGGCGCTGTGGCTCGCCGACTACCGGCTCGGCCTCTACGCGTCCCGGGCCTGGCTGGCGGAGCACGGGACACCGGAGACGGTCGCGGAGCTGACGGGCGCCCCGCTGGTCTACTTCATCGACTCGATGCTCAGCGTGGACCCCCTGGACGCCGCCCCGCGGATCCTGCCGGCCATGCGGGACGCGCTGACGTCGACCAACGTGTTCGTGCACGTGGAGGCGACCCGTGGCGGTGCCGGGTTGGGGCTGCTGCCGTGCTTCATCGCCGACCGGCACGACGACCTGGTCCGGCTGTTCCCGGCCGAGGTCTCCGAGACGCTCGGGTACTGGCTGGTCAGCCGCCGGGAGGCGCTGCGGCAGCCGGCCGTCGCGGCCTTCGTGACCGAACTCCGCGCGCAGGTGGACCGGATGCGGGACGTGCTGCTGGCGCAGTGACGGCGCGGTCGGCCGGCCGGGGACGCCGTCGAGCCGGTCGCGGTCAGTCGTACATGGCGATGAAGCGGCCGATCACGCCGCCGGCGCGGAGCTTGTCGATCGCGTCGGGGATGTCCGCCTGGGTGATGTGGTTCATCGGCGGGGTCAGCTGACCCGACCGCATCAACTCGTAGATGCCGGCGAGGTCGTCCTTCGTCCCGGACTTCGACCCCTTGATGGTGAGCTGGTTGATGATGATCGGGTAGGTGTTGATGGTCGACTCGAGCCGGCCCATGCCGACCTGGACGAGCGTGCCGTACTCTGCGAGCGCCTCGATGGCCGCCGACGTCGTCGTGCCGAACCCGGCGTAGTCGACGATCAGTTCGAGGCCTTCGTCCTTGAAGGCGTCGATCGACTCGGCCACGTCCACCAGACCGATCTCGTCCTTCAGCTCGCGGGTCTTCGGATTGACCTCGGCACCGTAGACCTTCGCGCCGGACAGCGCCGCGGACCGGGCACCGATGTAGCCGAGGCCGCCGAGGCCGATGACGCCGACCTTCATCCCCTCCGTCGCCCCGCCGACCGCCATGATGGCGTGGTAGGCGGTCAGCCCGGCGTCGGTGGCCATCGCCCCGAGGTCGAACGGCACCTCGTCGGGCAGCGCGACCAGGTTGTCGTCGGTGGCGCGCAGCTTCGGGGCGAAGCCGCCGTCCCACTTGCCGTAGCCGAGGGCGTCGCCGTCGGACATCACCGGCGCGAGGCCGACGCGGTCGCCGACCGTCCAGTGGTCCATGCCCTCGCCGACCTCGCTGATGACACCGGCGGACTCGTGCCCCATGGTGCGGGGCAGGCCGTGCTGGAAGAGGGCCATCCACCCCGGGTCGTCCAGGGTGGTCACGTCCGAGTGGCAGACGCCGGAGGCCTTGACGTCGACGACCACCTCCCCGGGGCCGGCGTGCGGCTCCTCGACCTCGTTCAGTTCCAGCGGCTTCCCGGTTCCGGTGAACTGCCATGCCTTCATCCCTGCACCCTCATCTCTGTCGAGTCTGGGTCTTCAGCGCGTCCGGCGTCGGTGCCGGACCGCCCTTCCAGCCTAGGGATGTGGTGGGATCTGTCGAGCGGGCCGGGAATCAGTCGACGCGCGGGCGGGAGCCGGCCGCGAAGCGGCGCACCTGGGCGTCGTCCCACACCTGGGCCGGCACGGCATCGGTCAGCAGCGTCCGCCGCAGCGCCGGGGACGGCTCGAGCGGGGCGTGCGAGCCGGCGAGGATGATGTTGCCCCAGCGGCGGCCCTTGAACATCGGCGGGTCCGCGATGGCCACGGTGTGCTCGAAGACGGCGGCGATGGTCGCGGCCTCCCCACGGGCGAGCGCGAGGTCCGGGCGGTCCCCGCAGTTGGCGACATAGACGCCGCCCGCAGCGAGCAGCGCGTCGACCGCCCGGGTGAACTCGAGCGTCGTCAACGGTTCGGGGGTCACGGCCCCGGCGAACACGTCCCGGATGACGACGTCGCGCGTGCCCGGGGTCAGCGATTCGGTGACGGCGCGGGCCTCCCCCACCCGCAGCCGGAGCATCGGGGCGCGCGGCAGGTCGAACCGGTCGCGGACCAGGGCGGCGAGCGCGGCGTCGATCTCGACGACGACCTGCCGACTGGCCGGGTAGACGGCGTTCGCCCAGCGGGCCAGCGAGCAGCCGGCCCCGCCCAGGTGCAGCAGGCGCAGGGGGGCTGATCCGTCGGTGAACCGGTCCCGCAGCAGCGCGGCGATCCACCGCATGTACTCGAAGTCCAGCTCGGCCGGCTCGCCCGGCACCCAGTGGGAGGAGAGGACGCCGTTGACGAGCAGCTGCCAGGCGCCGTCCCGGTAGGGGTCGGGCACCAGTTCGGCGGTGCCGGTGTCGATCGGGTAGACGCCGGCGACCGGTCCGACGTCGTCCGCGGCGATCTTCGTCGACGCCTCGGCGTCGCGGCGCCCGCGACGGCGGGCCATCAGCGGGAGGCCGTCATCGCGTCGTCGGGCGGCGGGCCGCTCGGCTCACGCCGGCGACCCGTCCGCCAGCAGCCCCTCGACCCGCTCCACCTTGCCGGTGAGCTCCCCGGTGTGACCGGGCCGGATGTCGGCCTTGAGCACGAGGGAGACCCGGCTGCCGTAGCGGCCCACGGCCTCGGTGGCGCGCTTGACGACGTCCATCACCTCGTCCCACTCCCCCTCGATCTCGGTGAACATCGAGCTGGTGTGGTTCGGCAGCCCGGACTCGCGGACGATCCGGACGGCCTCGGCGACGGCGGTGTGCACGGACGCGTCGCCCTCACCGGCACGCAGTGCGGGATCGGACGGGGTGCCGGCGGGGGACACGGAGAAGGCGACGATCATGCGTCCCAGTGTGTCACCGGTGGCCACCCCTCGCCCGCCCGGCCCGGGCCGCGGCATCGGCTGCAACAATGGGGGCAATCGAGCGAAGGAGCACCATGGCACGCGGGATCTATGTCAGCGCCATGACGCAGGGCGCCGGCCTCAACCTCGTCTCCCTCGGTCTGGCGGACTCGCTGTACAAGCGGGCCGACCGGATCGGGTTCTTCCGGCCGATCACCCCGGCCGCGAGCCCGGCGGAGGACTCGATGGTGGCGCTGATGCGCTCCTCCTTCGGGCTGACGGAGGCCACCGCCCGCGCCGGGATGACGGCGAAGGACGCCCGCGCCCTGCTGATCGCCGGGGAGCGGGACGAGATCGACGCCCGCTCGGTCGCCCTGTTCGGGGAGATCGCCCGGGAGTGCGACATCGTCCTGGTCGAGGGCACCAACCTCTCCGGGCAGGACGCGGCCGTCGAGTTCGACCTGAACGGCCGGCTCGCCAACAACCTCGGCTGCCACGTCGTCGGCGTCGTCTCCGGCCGGGGGCGCACGGTCGAGGAGACCGCCGACGCCGTCGACGTCGCGCGGCGCAGCCTGCAGTCCGAGAACGTGTCCGTCCTCGCGATGCTGGTCAACCGCGTGGACGCGGACGACGTGGACGCCGTGATGGCGACCGTGCGCCCCGGCAGCACCCGGCGCCCCGTCTATGTGATCCCGGAGATCCCCTCGCTCGGGCTGCCGTCCGTGGTCGAGATGGAGCGGGCGCTCAAGCTGGAGCGCGTCACCGGCCCGGAGGGTCCCACCCGCGACATCAGTGGTGTCAAGGTCGCGTCCATGGAGGGCGGCAACTTCCTCAGCGTGCTCGACGACGGCAACCTCGTCATCGTCTCCGGGGATCGGTCC
The DNA here is from genome assembly GCF_014643255.1 of Tersicoccus solisilvae. Classification (GTDB taxonomy): domain Bacteria; phylum Actinomycetota; class Actinomycetes; order Actinomycetales; family Micrococcaceae; genus Tersicoccus; species Tersicoccus solisilvae. The sequence continues at coordinate 33,992 of NZ_BMJI01000017.1, forward strand.
GACGCCATCCTCGCCGCGACCGCGTCGGCGATGACGCCGCAGTTCCCCGTGCCCTCGGCCATGGTCCTGACCAATGGGCTGACGCCGAACCCGCTGGTCACGCGCCTGCTCACCCACGCCGCGTTCCCCGTCTTCCTCTCCACCGCGGACACCTTCACGACCACCCGGCAGGTGGTGCAGGTGCAGGGCGACCTGGCCACCGGGCAGCCGCGCAAGATCGCGGCCGCGCTCGGGGCGTGGCACCGGCAGGTCGACGGCTCCGAGCTGCTCGCCCGCCTCGACCTGCCCCGGCCGGAGAAGATGACGCCCCTGCGGTTCCTGCACGGCCTGATCGAACGGGCCCGCTCGCAGCGCCGCCACATCGTGCTGCCCGAAGGCACCGACCCGCGCATCCTGCACGCCGCGGAGATCCTGCACCGCCGCGACGTGTGCGACCTGACGCTGCTCGGCCCCGAGCAGGACGTGCGCGACGTCGCCGCCCGGGAGGGCGTGGACCTGACCGGGCTGACCGTCATCGACCCCGCCACGAGCGAGCTGCGGGAGCGGTTCGCGGAGGAATACGCGCGGCTGCGCGCCCACAAGGGCGTCGACCTCGCCCGGGCGCGGGAGGTGATGCTGGACGGCTCGTACTTCGGCACCATGATGGTCCAGCTCGGCGAGGTGGACGGCATGGTCTCCGGCGCCGCGCACACGACGGCGAACACCATCCGGCCGGCCCTCGAGTTCGTCAAGACGCGGCCGGACGTGCGGATCGTCTCCAGCGTGTTCTTCATGCTGCTGGCCGACCGGGTGCTCGTGTACGGGGACTGCGCGGTCAACCCGGAACCGGACGAGGAGCAGCTCGCCGACATCGCCCTGGCCTCGGCGCAGACCGCCGCCCAGTTCGGCGTCGACCCCAAGGTCGCGATGCTCTCCTACTCGACCGGCGGCTCGGGCGCGGGCGGCGCCGTCGATGCTGTGCGGCGTGCCACCGAGCTGGTGCGGGAACAGCGGCCGGATCTGGCCGTCGAGGGACCGATCCAGTACGACGCCGCGGTCAACGCCTCCGTCGCCGCCTCGAAACTGCCGGGCTCCACGGTGGCGGGCCAGGCCACCGTCTTCATCTTCCCGGACCTGAACACCGGCAACAACACCTACAAGGCGGTGCAGCAGTCCTCCGGAGCGGTCGCCGTCGGGCCCGTGCTGCAGGGGCTGCGCAAGCCGGTCAACGACCTCTCCCGCGGCTGCACGGTGGAGGACATCGTCAACACCGTGGCGATCACCGCCATCCAGGGCCAGACCGACACCCGGACCGCAACCTCCCCCACCGACTGATCGAGAGGCCACCATGCTCGTGCTCGTGCTGAACTCCGGCTCGTCCTCCGTCAAGTACCAGGTGCGGCAGGTCCCCGACGCCGGGGACGACGGCGGCGGCGAGGTCGTCACCTCGGGCCTGATCGAGCGGATCGGCGAGGCGGAGGTGCCCGACCACCAGCACGCCCTCGACCTGCTCACCGACCGGCTCGATGACGAGCTGGGCGGCCGGGCCCTGGACGCCGTCGGGCACCGGGTGGTGCACGGCGGGGAGCGGTTCTCCGGGCCGGTGCGGATCACCAACGAGATCACGCGCGAGATCGAGCGGCTCTCCCCGCTCGCCCCGCTGCACAACCCCGCCGCGGTGCTCGGGATCCGCGCCATCACCCACTCGCTGCCGGACCTGCCGCAGGTCGCCGTCTTCGACACCGCGTTCCACCGCACCCTGCCCGAGCACGCGTGGCGGTACGCGCTGCCGGACTCCCTCTATGCGGAGCACGGGGTGCGCCGGTACGGGTTCCACGGCACCAGCCACGACCTGGTCACCGGTGCCGCTGCGGCCTTCCTCGGCGTCGACCGGGGCTCCTTCGCCGCGGTGATCGCGCACCTGGGCAACGGCGCGTCGGTGACCGCCATCAGGGACGGCGTCAGCGTCGACACGTCGATGGGCTACACGCCGCTGGAGGGACTCGTGATGGGCACCCGGTCCGGCGACGTCGACCCGTCCGTCATCACCCAGCTGATCGTGCGCGGCAAGTACACCGCGGAGGAGATGGACCGGCTGCTGAACAAGGAGTCCGGCTTGAAGGGGCTCTCCGGGAAGGCGGACATGCGGGCCGTGGACGAGGCCGCGCGCGACGGCGACCGGAACGCGGAGCTGGCCCTGGACGTCGCGAGCTACCGGCTGGCCAAGTACATCGGGGCGTACCACGTGGCGGTCGGCGGCGCCCGGGCCATCGTGTTCACCGCCGGCATCGGGGAGAACGCGGCCGGCTTCCGGGCCCGTGTGGTCGGGCGTCTCGGGGCGCTGGGGGTGACGCTGGACGCGGACGCCAACGACGCCCGGGCGAAGGACGCCCGACGGATCAGCGGGCAGGACTCGGCCATCCCGGTGCTGGTGGTCCCGACCGATGAGGAGCGAGCCATCGCGGAGGCGACGGCGGCGCTGGTCACCGGCTAGGCGTACCTCGGTCAGGACGCGTGGCCGGAGACGGACCGCGGCCAGCGGTGCTGACCGTCCCGGCCGCGGTTCGGGTCGTACCCGCCGAGTGCGTCCGACGCCCGGATCAGGGCGAGGTGCGAGAAGGCCTGCGGGAAGTTGCCCACCATCCGGCCGGTCTCCGGGTCGAACTCCTCGGAGAAGAGCAGCAGGTCGTTGGCGCACGCGGTGACGGCGTCCATCAGGGCGACGGCCTCCCGGTTCCGGCCGGTCATCGCCAGCTGCTCCACCAACCAGAACGAGCAGGCCAGGAACGGGTGCTCCCCCGGGGTCAGCCCGTCGTCGGCGTGCTCGGTGCGGTAGCGCAGCACGAGGCCACCCGGACCGCGCAGCTCACGTTCGATCCGCGCCACGGTGCCGAGCATCCGCGGGTCGTCGTACGCGATGAACCCCACCTGCGGCAGCTGCAGCAGCGAGGCGTCCACCTCGGTGCCGTCGTAGGTCTGCACGAACGCGTTCGTGGCCGCGTCGAACCCGCGGGCCAGGATCTCGTCCCGCAGCCGGTCGCGGATCCCCGTCCAGCGAGCGGCGGGCCCCGGCATGCCGTGCTCGTGGACGGCGCGCACCCCCTGGTCGAAGGCGGCCCACATCATCACCCGCGAGTGGGTGAACCAGTGCCCGTCGCCGCGCATCTCCCACAGCCCCTGGTCCTTGCGGTCCAGGTTGCGCTCGGCGAAGCGGAGCAGCTCGCGCTGCAGGGACCAGGAGAACTCGTCCTCGGCCACGCCGACGCCACGCAGCTTGCCGAGGGCCACCATGACCTCGCCGACGACATCGGCCTGGTACTGGTCGACGGCGCCGTTGCCGATGCGTACGGGGGTCGACCCGGCGTACCCGGTCAGGTGGGGCAGCTCCCGCTCCTCGAGGTCGCGTTCCCCGGCGACGCCGTAGACGATCTGCAGGTCCTCGATGTCCCCGGCGACGGCGCGCAGCAGCCAGTTCCGCCACTGCAGGGCCTCCTGCGCGTACCCGTGGTCGAGCATCGACTCCAGGGTCAGCGCGGCGTCGCGCAGCCAGCAGAACCGGTAGTCCCAGTTGCGCTCGCCGCCGAGGGACTCGGGCAGGGAGGTGGTCGCCGCGGCCACGATCCCGCCGGTGGCCTCGTGGGTGAGCGCCCGCAGCACCAGCAGCGATCGGCGGACCCAGGCGTCATGCGCTCCCGTGTTCGTCGCGCGTTCCGTCCAGTGCTCCCAGTAGCCGATCGTGTGGGCCAGCGCGGCATCGACGTCGAGGCGCTCCGGCACCGGCAGGTGGGAGCGGAACCAGGTCAACACCAGGTCGACCCGCTCGTCGGCGTCGCCGGTGTCGTCCGCCGTGACCCGGACGGTGCCGCGGTGGCGCCGGTCCGAGCCGGTCGGCAGGTCCGGCTGACGCAGGGCCACCGCCTCGGGGCCGCCGATGGCCACCAGGGCGGGTGTGCCGTCCGGGCCGGCCACGCGGCGCACCCACGGCACCGTGCGGCCGTACCCGAACCGGATCACGAGGTCCTCGGTGAACTCGACCGTCCCGGTCAGCGCCTCGACCCGGCGGACGACGTCGGCGGCCGGCCGGCCGCCCGCGTCCTGCCCGATGGGCATGAACTCGGTGACCCGCGCCGTCCCGGTCGTCGTCGCCCAGACCGTTTCGAGCACGAACGTGCCCGGCAGGTAACGGCGTTCGCGGACCGTGCCGTCGACCGCGCGCAGCGACCAGCGGCTGCGGTGGGGATCGCCGAGCAGGGCGGAGAAGAACGACGGTGAGTCGAACCGGGGAAAGGCGAGCCAGTCGATGCTGCCGTGCCGGGAGACGAGCAGGCCCGCGTGCAGGTCCGAGAGGAACGCGTAGTCGCGGATGGGGGTGGGCACGCGTTCAGCCTCGCGGCGCGGCGGCGGAGTCGGTGGGGCCGGTGGGCGCGGTGCGGAGCCAGGCCAACAGCTCGGCCGGCCGGTTGGTGGTCAGCTCCTGCACCCCGAGGTCGAGGCAGGCGCGGGCGTCGTCGGCGTCGTCGACGGTCCACACGCGCAGCACCGCACCGGAGCCGACCCACCGCTCGATCCGGCGGGGGTGGCGCCGCACGTAGGCCACCCCGGGCCCCACCAGTCCGACGCGCTGGTTGTTGATCACGACGTTCGCCTCGGAGAACAGGCGCCGCAGGTACCGGGTGACGATCGCGCGCATCACCGGGCCGAGCAGCTCCTTGGTCCGCAGGTCGTGGATGGACACCTCGTCGATGAGCTGGCACACGTGATCGCTGTTCACCGTGGCCAGCAGGTAGTTGACCGCCTCCGCGGAGAAGCTCATGAAGGAGACGGCGATGTTGGCCAGGCGGCAGGTCTCCGGGTCCAGGCCCCGCCGCATCAGCGCGGTGAGCACCGTCTCCTCCAGGCCGCGCCCCGCGGCGCTCGGGTGTTTGAGCTCGATCGCCAGGCCGACGGGCCGGCCGTGCGCCAGCAGCAGGTCGATCAGCTCGTCGAGGGTGAGCAACTGCTCCGAGCGGGCGCCGAACCGAGTGGGGATGGCGGCTCCCTTCCAGGAACTCACGTCGAGCCGGCGCATGGCGGCCAGCGTGACGTCGGCGACGTCGCCGGTGCCGTCGGACGTCCGGTCCAGCGTGTCGTCGTGCCACAGCACCGGGTGGCCGTCGCGGGTCAGGTGCACGTCGCACTCGACGCCGTCGGCGCCGTCCTCCAGCGCCTGCAGATAGGCGGCGCGGGTGTGCTCGGCCCAGCGGGCGCTGGCGCCGCGATGGGCGTACACCGCGGGGCGCGCCACGGCCGGCGTCGTCGTCGGATCGGTCGACGGGCTGCTCGTCGGGTCGGTCAGCGGCTCCCTCACGGTGCCGACTCTAGCGGCCCCACCCGGGCGCGAACCGGAGGCCGGGGTTCCCGTCAGCCGACGATCTCGCGGCTGACGACCCGGCGCCGGCCCACCAGCAGGCCGAGCAGCACCATGACGACCCCGAGGCCGAGGTGCAGCCAGTTGTCCGCATCGTTGACGGGCACGATGTTCAGGGCCGTGTCGTGGCCGAAGAGCAGGCCGAGCAGCCACAGCGCCAGGTAGATGATGCCGCCGCCGATGAGGAACGTCCGGGCGGCGCCCGCGGTGCGCGACATCAGCAGGCCGACGACGCCGAACGCCAGGTGGATGACGTTGTGCAGGACCGACACCTGGAAGATGCCGAGCAGCAGGGCGCCCGAATCGTGGCCGGCGAGCGTCAGGCGGTCGACGCCGGTGGTGACGCCGGGGACGAAGCCGAGGATGCCGACGACGAGGAAGACGAGGGCGACGACGGCGGCGGCGGTGCGGGCGATGCCGCGGCTGGCGCGGGTGCGCTCCTTGACGATCCGCTCCGTGGTTCCCGTGCGGCGCCGGTTCTCGTCCACCTCGCGGTCGCGATCACGGCCGCCGCTCCGGTCTTCGTCGGCGGCGTCACGGTCGCGGATGCGTGCGGCGCTGCCGATGTCGGCACGCGGGTTCCCGCCGCGATCTTCGTTGCGGTCACCCCGGCTCCACTCATCGTTCCGGTCACGGGAACGCGGTCCCGGGCCGGCAGCGGTGGCGCTGCCCGCGCTGTCCCGGCGGTCCGTGCCGCCGTGGCGGCCGGTCGTGTCGTCATCGAACCGGCCCTCGAGGTTCTGGCGATCCGTGAATTGACTGTCCGTGTACTGGCCCGTGTCCTGGCCGTCGGCCTGCCGGCCGCCGGCGGGGGCCGGGTCGATCCGGCGCGGGTCGTCGGCCCCGTCGCCGCGCTCGGGCGGGCGATTGACGCTGCTGCTCATGGTCGTCTCCTCCGTCGGACCGCACCGTCGTCGGTGTGGTCGGTGATCGATGGTCAGGTCGATGGCGAACGGAACGGGTGGAACCTGGTGCTGCGCTCACCGGCCGCCGGGGCCGTCGGTGTGGGCACGATGCTACTCGTCACGTGGTCTCCACCGTCAGCACGCCCGGGTTGACCCGCCGCAGACACCACCGGCCGGATGACGACGTGCGTCACCCGGCCGGTGGTGGTGGCTCGCTGGTGGTCAGACGGTGCGGCGCGTGGCGACCCGTCGTCCCAGCAGCAGTCCGAGGGCGAGCATGCCGACGCCGAGGACGAAGTGCAGCCAGTTGTCCGCGGTGTTCAGCGGGACGAAGTTGGCCGCCGACTCCTGACCGATGAACAGGCCGTAGAGCCAGAGCACGAGGTAGATCACTCCGCCGCCGACGAGGAAGTTCTTGGCCCCGGCGTCACTGCGGGACAGCGCGATCCCGGCGACACCGAACAGCAGATGCACGATGTTGTGCAGGATGGACACCTGGAACAGCCCGAGCAGCATGGCCTCCGAGTGGTGGCCGCCGAACATCAGGGCGCCGTAGTTGGTGGTGAGACCCGGGATGAAGCCGAGGATGCCGACGAGCAGGAAGACGGCGCCGACGAGCAGCGCGACGGTCTGCACGGGCGCCCGGCCGGTGCGAGTGTGAGTGGTGGTCATGGCCCCTCCTCCGATGACGGATGGGCAGCGGTCGCTGCCCGTTCACCGAGGTATTCGGTATGCCCACCCTAGCGGATTGTCAGCACACTGATTGTTTCGATTCCGCGACGGTTTCCCGGCTCGGCTCGATGGACAGGCGGCGCTCGGCTGGGCGCGCGAAGATGGGGGCATGACGACGACGAGCAACGCCCCGACCGCGACCGAGCCGGCAGCACCGCCGTCCGGTGATGACGCCGTCCGGGCGGCCGCGCTGCGCCGGATGAAGACCCTGGCGACCGCGCTGCTCGTCGGCCTCGCCGTCGTCTTCGTCGTCGCCTTCGCCCTGCAGGGCCGCTACCCCTGGCTGCAGTACGTGCGGGCCGCGGCCGAGGGCGGCATGGTCGGCGCGCTGGCCGACTGGTTCGCCGTCACCGCGTTGTTCAAACGGCCGGTGGGCCTGCCGATCCCCCACACGGCGATCATCCCGCGGCGCAAGGACGCGATCGGGGCCTCCCTCGGCGATTTCGTCGAGTCGAACTTCCTGTCCGAGCCGGTGGTGCGGGGCAAGCTCGCCGAGGCGCAGGTCTCCCGTCGGGCCGGCCGATGGCTCGTCACCCCCGGCGAGGACGGCCGCACCGGCGCGCAGACCGTCACGGCGGAGGGCGCCGTCATCATCCGTGGTGCCCTGACGCTGCTCAAGGACGACGACGTCGCCGGCATGATCGAGAGCATGGTCCGCCGGCACGTCATCGACCCGCCGTGGGGTCCGCCGCTGGGCCGGGTGGCGCACGAGCTGTTCGTCGACGGGCACCACCGGCCGGTGGTCGACATGCTGGTCGACCGGGCCGAGCAGTGGCTCGACGGCAACCAGGGCACCGTCATCGACCTCGTCACGGAGCGGTCCCCCTCGTGGGTGCCCTCGATGCTCGACGGCGTCGTCGGTTACAAGGTGCACAGCGAGGTGCTCAAGTTCGTCCGGGCCGTGCAGGCCGACCCGCAGCACAAGGTGCGCCGCTCCATCGACGACTACCTGCTGCGCCTCGCGGACGACATGCAGCACGATCCGGCGATGATGGCTCGCGTCGACCGGATCAAGGAGAGCACCTTCGACGATCCGCGGGTCCGCGGCTTCGCGGCCACGGCCTGGGAGCAGGCCAAGGCCGCTCTGCTGACCGCGGTCTCCGATCCGGACAGCGACCTCTCGCGGCGTTTCACCGGTCTGGTGACGGAGTTCGGTCAGCGGCTGTGCGACGACGACGAGCTCACGGCCAAGGTCGACGGGTGGCTCGGCGACACCGCGGCCTATCTGGTGAATCGATACCGGCACGAGGCGGCGTCCATCATCACCGACACCGTGCAGCGCTGGGACGGCGAGGAGACCTCCGCGAAGATCGAACTGCAGGTCGGCAAGGACCTCCAGTTCATCCGGATCAACGGCACCGTGGTCGGCTCGCTCGCGGGCCTGGTGATCTTCGCCGTCGCTCACGCCGTCTTCGGATAGGGCTCCGCGGCGTTCCGACCCGCCGCGAGTCAGCCGGTTTCGCCGAACCCCATGCTCAGAGAGCCCCGCTTTCGGGCGGGAACCGCTGACTCAGCGACAGAGGTCGGGCGGGAACCGCTGACTCAGCGACCGACGCGGCCGGCCGCGGCCATCAGCCGATCCGGCAGGAGGCGACCGGCGGAGACCAGCGCGCGGTACCGCTTCGACGGCACGACGACGGCTCGCCCGGCGAACGCCGCAGCCAGTCCCTCGCGCACGACGCGCGGCGCCTCCAGCCAGGCGACGCCGGGAATGTTCCGGGTGTCCAGCTCCATCCGCCGGTGGAACTCGGTGCGTACGAGCCCGGGACACACCGCGGTCACGACGACGCCGCGGGGCCGGTACTTCACGTTGGCCCACCGGCTGAAGCTGATCAGCCACGCCTTGGCCGCGCCGTAGGTGCCGCGCGGAATGAAGCCGGCCACGGAGGCGACGTTGACGATGTGGCCGCCGCCGCGCGCGGCCAGCGCCGGGATGGCGGTGTGGCTGAGCGCCAGGGGCACCTCGACGAGCAGGTGCAGTAGTCGCTGCTCGTCCGCCAGCGGCGTGTCGACGAAGTCGGTGAGGATGCCGTACCCGGCGTTGTTGACCAGCACGGTGACGGGGTTCTCGGCCTGCTCGAGGCGCTCTCGCACCGCGGCCAGACCGTCGTCGGTGACCAGGTCGGCGGGCAGCACCTCGGTTCGCACGCCGTGCTCCCGCTGCAGCTCCGCGGCCAGGGCGCTGAGTCGCTCCCGGTCGCGGGCCACCAGAACGACGTCGTGCCCGGCCGCGGCGAGCTGCCGCGCGAACTCCGCCCCGAGCCCGGCGGACGCGCCCGTGACGAGCGCCGTGGTCACCGGTCGGTACCCGCGTCCCCGGCCGAGCCGGACGACGAAGCCGACGCGTCGTCCGTGCCGGCCGACGGCGTCGACGCGGGGGACGGAGCGGTATCCGACGGCTTCGAGGAGAGTTCGATCCGCTGCAGGTCGGTGACGAGCTCCCCGGGCAGGGTGTCCGGCACCTCGCCGAAGGCGTCCGCGGTGGCCTTGACCACCGCGCGCCCCATGGCGAGGTTGGCGCCGCCGCCGATCACGGCGCCCACGCCGAACGGCAGGGCGCGGCCGAGGACCGCCCCGCCGCTGCGCAGCAGGTAGCGCTTGATGAAGCGGCGCCGGATGCTCGCCATGATGGTCTTCGACAGCGTGGTGGAGCTGCCGCCGCCCAGGGCCAGACCCCAGCGGGTCGTGGGTCCGCCGCCGCGACCGGCCGCCTGCGCGGCGAAGGACTGCATCAGCTGGCTGCCCTCCTCGCCGAGCATGATCGCCATGACCATGGCCTTGGTCTTCTCGGGGTCCTTCGCGTGCACGCCGTGCAACTCGGCGATCGACTGCGCGTAGAACGCGCTCGCCTCGAGGAACGCGCCGGTGGCGACGGCTGACAGGCCGAGCGAGGCGACGGTGCCGATGCCGGGCACGACGGCGGTCGCCCCGATCCCGCCGCCGCCGACGGTCACCGCCGCCAGGTAGTCGCGCTGCAGCAGCTTCGCCAGCTTCTTCGCGGTGGCGTCCGGGTGCTTCTTGCGCAGTCGCTTGAGGTTGGCCAGCACGAGGGGGCGGTTGACGTCGAGGGTGCGATTGAGCACACGGGTCAGCCCCGGCTTCGGGTTGCCCTCGTCGTCGAAGGCCGCCTTCGTCACGAACTTCACTGCCGGATTGGCCGGTCGTTCCGATGCCATGATTCCTCCTGGTCGCGGACGTGGATCTGCCCCCACTGTACTCAGCGGGCTGAGCATCGACGGGCGCACCGATGCGCCGAACGCGAACGCCCCGGACGCGGCAACGACGGGCCTTCCGCGGGCGTGTGCCGCGCGAGAGACCCGTCGAACCGTGGGCCGGGCCGCCCGTGTGGGGGCGGCACGGAGTGAGGGAGCCGTCGATCAGACGGCGACCTTGTGGCTGAGCGCGGCCGGGGTCTCCTCGGTCGCTCCACCGCCGACGACGCGGGCGGCGCCGGGACGGTTGTCGTCGCCGACCGCCGCGATCCGCTCGATGGCCTCGCTCGGTCCCGCGGCCGGGTCCAGCGCGTCGGTCGCCTCGACGGAGTAGGCCCAGTCGGTGAAGCGGTACACGTCGGCACCGGCGCCGGCGAACAGCATGTCGCGCAGCAGCTTCTCCACCGGCCGGCTGACGTGCCAGGACTCTCCCCACACCCGGGCGGTGCGCTGCACGCGGGCCGTCCGGGGCGCGCGCACGGCGTTGTACCGGGCGAGCGCGCCGTCCCACGCCGCGTTGTCGGCGGTGTCGCCGGCGAACACGGAGTCGGCGGTGATGCGCTCCAGCACTCGCGCGTCCTCCAGCGCCTGGCAGGCACCCTGGGCGAGGTACTGGAGCATCGGGTGGGCCGAGTCGCCCAGCAGGGCGGTGCGGCCGTCGACCCAGGTGGGGATCGGCGCCCGGTCGAACATCGGCCAGCTGCGCACGCGCCACAGGTTGGCCAGGGCGGCCTTCACCTCGGGCACGCAGTCCCGGTAGGCCTCCTCCAGTTCGTCCTCGCTGCCCCAGATCTCCTCTCCCCGCAGGAACGCCGGGGACTGGAACACCGCGACGGTGTTGAACATCTCGCCCTTGCGCAGCGGGTACTGGACCAGGTGGCACTGCGGGCCGAGCCAGACGACGACGTCCTCCATGTCGGACTGGTACGTGACCTCGGAGACCGGCAGCGCGCCACGGTAGGCGACGTAGCCGGAGGGGATGGGCTTGTCGTCCGCGATCTGTGCGCGCAGCTTCGAGTGCAGGCCGTCCGCGGCGACGACGACGTCGGCCTCGAAGGTGCGCCCGTCCCGCGCCGTGGCGGTGGCCCGGGACCCGGCGGTCTCCGTCCCCGTCACCTCGACGTCGTTGAGCAGGGTCACGCCGGCCTCGGCGGCCGCGTCCAGGATGATCCGGTGCAGGTCGGTGCGGTGCACGACGACGTACGGGGCGTCGTAGCGCTTCGCGAACTCGTCCCGCACGTTCTGGCGCAGCAGCTCGGCGCCGGTGGTCGCGTCCCGGAACACGATGTGCTTCGGCTGGACTCCGACCTCCAGGACCGCGTCCAGCAGGCCCCAGTCGCGCAGCACGCGGGTCGCGTTCGGGGCCATCTGCAGGCCCGCGCCGACCTCCCCGAACTCGGGGGCGTGCTCGACGAGCGTGACGTCCGCGCCGTTCCGCTTCATCGCCAGGGCGGCGGCGAGTCCGCCGATGCCGCCGCCGACGACCAGGACCTCGCTCGCCCTGTCCGTGCCGGTCGTGTCGTTCGTGTTCGCGTCGTTGGTGCTCACGTGACCTCCAGTGCGTGGTTCTCGTTGATGGCGACCGGGTGGCGGCGAACCCCCAGCAGCAGGGCGGCCGCGACCAGGGCCGCGACGCCGAAGACGATGAAGTTGACGGCCGGGTCCAGCCCCTTGGTGGCCAGCAGCAGACCCGAGATCTGCGGGGCGAGGACCGCCCCGATCCGGCCGACGCCGAGCGCCCAGCCCAGCGCGGTGCCGCGCAACCGGTCGGGGTAGCGGCTGGCGATCGCGGCGATGATCAGGCACTGCGTTCCGTGCGTGCCGACACCGGCGAGGACCAGCAGCAGGTAGACGACGCCGGTGGCGGACGGGTGGGTGATCAGCAGGACCAGCGACACGCCGGCCAGGACGGCGGCGACGATGCCGGTGGGGACGGCGCCGAAGCGGTCCCCCGCCCACGCCGTGAGTAGCGAGCCGGCGACCGCGCCCAGGTTCAGGGCGAGCGTGAAGGTCAGCGCCGGGCCCAGGTCGAACCCGGTGGAGGCCATGATCTTCGGCAGCTGGGTGCCCAGGCCGTACCAGGCGAACAGGGTGAACAGCGTGGCGATCGCGAAGAGGACGCTCATGCCCAGGTAGGGCGGACGGAGCAGGTGCCCGAAGCCGGGCTTCTCGATCTCGGCCGCACCGTCGGCCGCACCGCGGCCCGTGGAGGCCAGCGTCTCGGGCAGGACGGCGAATCCGACCGGGACGAGCACGACGAGGGCGAGGACGGCGACGAGGAACATCGACGGCCAGCCCAGGGTCGGGATCAGCGCCAGACCGCTGAGGGCGGCGATGCTGCCGCCGATCGGCACGCCGGACATCATGAGCGTGGCCATCATCGAGCGCCAGCGCGCCGGGATCAGCTCGGCGGCCAGGGCGTTGGCGGTCGGCACCAGGCCGCCGAGCCCGATGCCGGCGAGCAGCCGCAGGGCGCCGAAGACCGGCGCATTCGGGGCGAAGGCGCACAGCACGGTGAACAGGGAGAAGACGATGGCGCAGCCGAGGATGGTGCGCTTGCGCCCCCAGGTGTCGGACATGCGGCCGGCGAACACGGCGCCGATCATCATGCCGACGAAGGCGAGAGAGCCGATCGTGCCGGCGGAGGCGGCGTTCAGCCCCCAGCCGGTCCTGGCGATCAGCTCGTTCTGCACGGTGCCGTAGACGATCAGGTCGTACCCGTCGAACACGACGAGCAGCCAGCAGATGATCACCGCGACCAGGGACCGCCGGCCGAAGGTGCGCGGCGCCGGAGCGTGCGACACCGTCGTCGACGCGGGAGTGGTGTGGGACATGTCCTCCATGGTGCGCGTCACACCGACGAGAGCGGGATAACATTCTGCTGTGCAGAATTCCCCGTTGCAGGTTCGCCCCGCCTACGCGCTGACGTCGGTGGACAACACGCTGCGGATGCTGCAGCTGCTGCGGGACAACGGCCGGCTGCGGCTCAAGGACGCCGCCGAGGAGCTGCAGATCGCCCCGTCGACGGCGCACCGGCTGATGGCGATGCTGGTGTACCGCGGGTTCGCCGTGCAGGACGAATCGCGCCAGTACCTGCCCGGGCCGTCCATGGGGGCTGGGCCGGTGACCGGCAACTGGAACCGTCGGCTGCGCGTCCTGTGCACGCCGCAGATGGAGGCGCTGTGCGCCGACACCGGGGAGACGGTCAACCTCAGCGTGCGCAGCGGCACGAAGTCCCGATTCCTGTTCACCGTGGAGTCCGGCAACGTGCTGCGTGTGGGCGACAGGCGCGGCGCCGTGCTGCCGGCACACCTGACGTCCGGGGGGAAGGTGCTGCTGGCCGAGCTCGACGACGCCACCGTCCGACGGCTGTTCACCTCGCCCGGCGCCGAGACGAGCGGCGACGCCCTGGACGAACCGGCGCTGGCGGACCTGGTGCGCGAGCTGGCGACGATCCGGGAGAAGGGCTTCGCCGCCAACGTCGAGGCGACCGAGCCGGGGGTGAGCGCCCTCGGCGTGCCGGTGCGCGGACCCGGCGGACGCGCCGTCGCCTCCCTGCACCTCTCGGCCCCCAGCTCCCGGTTCGAGCGGCTGCTGGAGCGGCCGGTGCTCGGGATCCTCTTCGAGCGGCGCCGGCTCATGGAGGAGGACCTGGCCGACCTCGGCGAGCCGGACGCGTGACGGCCGAGTTCCACATAGCAGAATGGTTTTCCCCCTCGCCGTCGGTGTGCCTAGAGTCGAGAGGACTCGGGTGACCCGCGCCACAGCGACGTGGCCGAGGGCCGACACCGTCGGCCGGTCATCGCCCCGAGCTCTCGCTGCATCGAGCCCTACGCAGCCCGGCAGCCGCTGCCCCAGCCACCAGGAGGTCACGATGTCCGTCTTCGACGAGGCCACGACGCACGAGAGTGCCCACAACGCCATGGTCGCCACCGAGCCGACGCCCGAGGAGGCCGCCGAGCTCGAGGCGATGTACGCCACCATGGCCAAAGAGAACATGATCCCGCTGTGGACCCAGATCGACGAGCTGATGCCCATGGTGCCCAGCCCGTCCGCCGTCCCCCACGTGTGGCGCTGGAACACCCTGCTGCCGCTCGCCGAGCGTGCGGGCGACCTCGTGCCCGTGGGCCGCGGCGGTGAGCGGCGCGCCATCGCGCTGGCCAACCCGGGTCTGAAGGGTCTGCCCTACGCGACGCCGACCCTCTGGGCCGCCATCCAGTACCTGGGCGGCCACGAGGTGGCCCCGGAGCACCGCCACTCCCAGAACGCGTTCCGCTTCGTCGTCGAGGGCGAGGGTGTGTGGACCGTCGTCAACGGCGACCCGGTGCGCATGTCCCGCGGCGACTTCCTGCTCACCCCGGGCTGGAACTTCCACGGCCACCACAACGAGACCGACCAGCCGATGGCCTGGATCGACGGCCTGGACATCCCGTTCGTGCACGGCATGGACGCCGGCTTCTTCGAGTTCGGCACCGAGCGCGTCACCGACGAGGCCACCCCGGACATCTCCCGCTCGGAGCGGCTGTGGGCCAACCCCGGTCTGCGTCCGCTCTCGGGCCTGCAGAACACCACGAACTCCCCCATCGGCGCGTACCGGTGGGTGCACACGGACCGGGCACTGACCGAACAGCTCGCCCTCGAGGACGAGGGCCACCCGGCCACCGTCGGCCAGGGCCACGCGGCCGTCCGCTTCGTCAACCCGACCACGGGCGGGGACGTCATGCCGACGATCCGCGCCGAGTTCCACCGGCTGCGCGCGGGCGTGCAGACCCGCACCGTCCGCGAGGTGGGCTCCTCCGTCTACCAGGTCTTCGAGGGCACCGGCGCGTTCGTGCTCGACGGGCAGACCCACCGGGTGGAGAAGGGTGACATGATCGTCGTCCCGTCGTGGGCCGCGTGGTCCATCCAGGCGGAGAGCCAGTTCGACCTCTTCGCGTTCGGCGACGCCCCCATCTACGAGCGCCTCGCCTTCAACCGCACCTACATCGAAGGAGACAGCAAGTGAAGCTCGCGACCCTGCGCACCTCGTCCGGAACCATTGCCGTCCGGCAGGACGGGGACGTGTTCGTCGAGATCGACGGGTACGCCGACCTCGGGAAGCTGTTCGCCCAGGAGGGCTGGGAGCAGATCGCCGCGGCGGCCCAGGGCGCCCAGCACTCGGTCGAGGGTGCCGATCTGGCCGCCGTCGTCCCGGCACCGTCCAAGGTGCTGTGCGTGGGCCTGAACTACGCCTCCCACATCACCGAGATGGGCCGCGACCTGCCGGAGTACCCGACCCTGTTCGCGAAGTTCGCCGAGACGCTGACCGGCCCGTACGACGACGTCGAGCTGCCCGAGGCGGACCCGGCGATCGACTGGGAGGCCGAGCTGACCGTCGTCATCGGCAAGAAGGCGCGCCGGGTCTCCGAGGCCGAGGCCGGCGAGTACATCGCCGGGTACACCGTGGCCAACGACATCTCGATGCGCTCCTACCAGTTCCGCACCAAGGAGTGGCTGCAGGGCAAGATGTGGGAGGCCTCCACGCCGGTCGGCCCCGTCGTCGTCACCCCCGACGAGCTGGCGACGGACGCGGCAATCACCACCGAGGTCGACGGCCAGCAGATGCAGGTCGGCTCGATCGGCGACCTCGTGCACGGGCCCGAGTTCCTCGTCTCGTACATCTCCGAGATCATCACCCTCAACCCGGGCGACCTGATCCTCACGGGCACCACCGGCGGCGTCGGCCGCGCCCGCACCCCCGAGGTGTACATCACCGACGGCCAGACCGTGAAGACCGGCATCGAGGGCATCGGCGAGCTCGTCAACGTCGCCCGCGCGCAGGTGCCCGCCACCGCGGGGGCCTGAGCATGGTCGCCCGGCACGACCTGGTCACGGACGAGAAGGTCCGCGGCGAGCTGCTGACCGCGCGACGGGGCACGGCGTTCTTCGCCCGCAAGCTCGGGGAGCTCTCGTACGCGGACATGGACGAGCCGTCCCTGCTGCCGGGCTGGAACCGGCGCAAGCTCATCGCCCACGTCGGCTACAACGCCCGGGCGATCTCCCGGCTGGTGGAGTGGGCGGCGACCGGGGTGGAGACCCCGATGTACCCGGACAGGGAGTACCGGAACCGGGAGATCGACTTCGGGGCCACCCTGCAGCCGATCGCCCTGCTCAACCTGTTCGACCACTCCGCGGTGCACCTGTCCGTCGAGTGGCGCGACCTGCCGGCCGCGAAGTGGTCCGCGCAGGTCCGCACCGCCCAGGGCCGCACGGTGCCCGTCTCGGAGACCGTGTGGATGCGCACCCGTGAGGTGTGGCTGCACGCGATCGACCTGGACAACGGTGCCCGGTTCACCGATGTGCCGGACGACGTGCTGCGTCGCCTGCTCACCGACATCACCGGGGTGTGGGCCAAGCGCGGCGACGCGTACGTGCTGACGGTGACCGGCGGCCCGCACGACGGCGAGCGCGTCGGTGCGACCGACGACGGCGCGGCCGCCGAGGTCGGCGGCTCGCTGCCGGACCTGGTGCGCTGGGCCTCCGGCCGCGTCCCCGCCGGCGAGTCGTCCGGCGTGACGCTCGCGGACGGCTCGGCCGCCGCGCCGGCGCCCGCCTGGATCTAGTTCCCGCTCACCGCTCGACGGCCGTCCGGTTCGTTCCGGGCGGCCGTCG
Source organism: Tersicoccus solisilvae (assembly GCF_014643255.1). Lineage (GTDB taxonomy): Bacteria > Actinomycetota > Actinomycetes > Actinomycetales > Micrococcaceae > Tersicoccus > Tersicoccus solisilvae. Next base: position 50,878 of record NZ_BMJI01000017.1, read on the forward strand.
CCGTCTCCGGCGGTGCAATGGCTACAGCGAGTGGTACGGAAGGGGCCCGTGTGACGATTGCCTGCACACTCGCGTCACAGCAGCACCACTCGCGGTAGCCGTTGCACCGTCTCACCCCGCGTCGAGCACGTGCTCCCGGAGGAACAGGTCGGTCTCGATCATCATGGCCGGGGTGATGACGTGCCGGACGCCGTCGAACTCGCGCCGGGTCAGCGCGGTGTTCTCCTCCAACCACTCCTGGGTGTACCGCAGCGCGCCGGGGTGGATCACCCGGTCGCCGGTGCCGCGCTGCCACAGATAGGGCGTCCGTGTCGGCAGCGGCTCGGTGACGGCGAGCAGGTCGACCTCGGGGACGAACCCGCCGATGCCGATCACGCAGCGGAATCGCCCGGGCCGCAGTCGCAGCAGCATCGTCGCCATCGCCATCCCCTGGGAGAACCCGAACAGGCTGACACTGGCGAAGGGCCCGGTCGCGAGCACGCCGTCCAGCCAGGCGAGCACGCCGGAGGCCGCGGTGATCACCTGCCCCTGGTCGGTGCGCAGGCCGGGGTCCAGCAGGTACCAGCCGACGTCGCCGCCCACGTCCAGGCTGCCGCGCGGCGCGGCGGCGGTGACGCCGGCCGGCAGGGTGGCGAACAGGGACTCCATCCGCTCCTCCCCGGTGCCGTAGCCGTGCAGCATCACCAGCAGATGGGTGCCGGCGCGTTCGTTCTCCGGCCGGGAGAAGGCGCCCGGCATCGTCGACGTCATGCCGCCAGTATCGCCGGAGCCGCCGGGAGTCACCGGATCGAGCGAGCGGCGACGCCCCCGATCAGGGGATCAGCCGGTCCGCCCGGTAGCGGGCGAACAGGTCTGCGAAGGCCTGTTCGGTGCGTCGGTAGCCGGTGAAGCCGGCCGCCCGGCTCTTGCCCATGTCGGTCACGACCTCCAGGTCGCGGCCGAGGTCGGCGTCCGTGTGCCACCACGACGCCAGCCGGGAGATGTCGGGCTCGACCAGCCCGTGCTTCGCCGCGATCGCGGGCCACTCGGACTCGTACGCGGCCATCTGCTGCTCGAGCGGCCGGGGTTCGCCCGCGAAGCCGACGACCCGGTCCGCCGGCACCTCGAGGTGAGCGGCCAGCCGCGGCCACATCCACCGCCACCGGAACACGTCCCCGTTGACGATGTTGAACGGCTCGTCCGCCCCGGCCGGATCGGTCGAGGCCCAGATCATCTGCTCGGCGAGGACACCGGCGTCCGTCATGTCCGTGAGGCCGTTCCACTGGGTCTCGCTCCCCGGGAACACGAACGGCAGGCCCAGTTCCTTCGCGAGCGTCGCCTGGACCGCGAGCGTCAGCCCGATGTTCATGGCATTGCCGACGGCGTGGCCGATGACGGTGTGGGAGCGGTGCACGGACCAGGTGAAGCCCTGCCGCCCGGCCGCGGCGACCAGCTCGTCCTCCTGCGCGTAGTAGAAGTTCGGGGTCGGCTGCCGGGGCTCCTCCTCGTGGAACGGCGTGTCCGGCATGGTCCCTTCGCCGTAGGCCTCGAACGGACCCAGGTAGTGCTTGAGCCCGGTCACGAGGGCGGCGTGCTGCACCGGGGCGTGCGCGAGGGCGGCGAGCAGGTCGCGGACCATGCCGCCGTTGACGGCGATGTTCTCGGCCTCGGTGGGCATCCGCTGCCAGGCCGTGAAGAAGACATGGGTCGGCGCCTCGGCAGCGAGCGCGGCCCGCAGGCTGTCCGGGTCCCGCAGGTCGGCGGCGATGCCCCGCACGCCCGGACTGGTGGCCGGCCGCCGGGAGAGGGCCAGGACCTCCCAGCCGTCCGCGGTCAGCTGCTCCACGAGGGCGGAGCCGGTGATGCCGCTGGCACCGACGACGAGGGCCGTCCGCCGTCCGGGGCCGGTGCTGGTTCGGTCGGGGCTGGTCGGGTCGGGGCTGGTCGGGTCGGTACCGGTTCGGTCGGGGCTGGTGGGGTCGGTGCTGGTGGGGTCGGGGCTCGCGTTCGTCGGATTCACCCTTCGTACAGGCCGCGGGCCGGACAGGAAATTCCTGCCCGGCCCGCGGTCGGCGTTGATCGGCGCGAACCGGTCACACGACGAGGAACAGCAGGCCCGCCGCGGCGAACCCGACCACCGAGAGCACCGTCTCCAGCACGGTCCACGTCTTCAGGGTGTCCTTGACCGACATGTTGAAGTACTTCGCGATGATCCAGAACCCACCGTCGTTGACGTGGCTGGCGATGATCGAGCCCGACGAGATCGCGATGACGATCAGCGCCAGCTCGGGCTGGGAGAACCCGGCCGAGGCGACCGACGGCGCGAGGATGCCGCCCGTGGTCACGATGGCGACGGTGGCCGAGCCCTGGGCGATCCGCAGCCCGCAGGAGATGACGTACGCGGAGAGGATGAGCGGCAGGCCGGCCGTGGCGAGGCTGTCCGCCACCGCCTTGCCGACGCCGGTCGCGGCCAGGACCGCCCCGAAGAAGGCGCCCGCGCCGACGACGAGGATGATCATGCCGATCGGCCGGAGTGCGTTGGACGTCAGCTCGGCGAGATCGGAGGCGGCCATGCCCCGGCGGGTGCCGAGCAGCCACATCGCCAGCAGCACCGCGACGGTCAGGGCGATCGCCGGGTTGCCGAAGAAGATGAGGATGTCGCGGCCGAGGCCGGCCGGCACGAAGACGTTGCCGAAGGTGCCGCCGAGGATGAGGATCATCGGAAGGCCGATCGCCAGCAGCACGGTGCCCAGCGCGGGCTCCCGGCCGGTGGCCCCCGTCTCCTCGTCGACGACCATGTCCTCGGGGACGGTGGTGTGCACCCGCTTGCCGATCCAGGTGCCCCAGAGGATGCCGGAGACGAACCAGGCGGGGATACCGCAGGCCAGACCCATGATGATCAGCCAGCCGAGCTCGACGCCGAACAGCCCGGCGGCGGCCACCGGTCCGGGGTGCGGGGGCAGGAACGCGTGGGTCACGGACAGGCCGGCGAGCAGCGGCAGCGCGTAGAGCGCGAGGGACCGGCCGCCGCGGCGGGCGGCGACGTAGACCAGCGGGGCGAGCACGAAGATGCCGATGTCGAAGAACACCGGGATGCCGAGCACGAAGCCGGTGATGCCCATGGCCAGCGGGGTGCCCTTCTCCCCGAAGATGCGCACCAGCCGGTCCAGCAGCACCTTGGCGCCGCCGGAGCGTTCGAGGATCGCGCCGAGCACCGTGCCGAGGCCGATGATGAGCGTGATGTGGCCGAGGATGCCGGCGAAGCCCTTCTCGATCAGGGCGTCGCTGCTCTTGGTGGGGGTGCCGACGAGCTGTTCGATGCTCACCCCGCCGGCCAGGGCCACGAGGACGCCGGTGCCGACCAGGGCGATGAACGGCTCGACCTTGACCTTGATGATGAGGAACAGCAGCAGGGCGATCCCGGCCGCGGCCAGCAGCAGCAGGCCGGCGGTGTCGTGGTGGAGCCAGGTGATGAACGCGTCCATCAGTTCTCCTCGTCGGTGGCGGGGGTGGTCAGGGCGGTGGTGAACTCGCGGGCGCGAGCGGTGATGTCCGTCCAGGCGGCGGCCTCGACCGCGGCCGGTGGCACGACGGAGGTGCCGCTGCACACGGCGAAGGCGCCGGCGTCGAGCCAGCCGCGCGCGTTGCCCGCGTCGACCCCGCCCGAGGGCAGCAGCCGGGCTTCCGGGAAGGGACCGTGCAGGTCCTTGAGGTGACCGGGTCCGAGCGTGCGGGCCGGGAAGATCTTGACGATCTCGGACCCGAGGTCCAGGGACCGGGCGACCTCGGTGGGGGTCATCGCCCCGAGGCTGACGGGGATGCCGGCCTCGACGGCGACGGCGGCCACCTCCGGGCGGATGCCGGGGGTGACGAGGAACCGGGCTCCCGCCTCGACGGCGGCCCGCGCCTGCTCGGCGGTCAGCACGGTGCCGGCGCCGACGAGCGCGCCGTGCGCGGCCGCGGCGTCGGCGGCCACTCGCAGGTGCCTCAGCACGTCCGGGGTGGTGAAGGTCAGTTCGAGGATGCGGATGCCGCCGGCGGCGAGCGCGGCGAGCAGGTCCGCCGCATCGGGGATCCGGTTCGCGCGGACGACGGCGAGGGTGCGGTCCGCCGCGAGCAGGCCGGTGAGGCCGCCCGGGTCCGGGGTCTGGGGTTGATCAGTCATCGCGGGGTGCGGTTCCTCTCGGGGTGCGGCGCAGCGCGCGGCCGGCGCGGGCGCCCGTGGGTCGGCCGTCGTCGACGGCGGCGACGCCGTTGACCAGCACGTGGTGGATGCCCGCGGCCGGCTGGCGCGGGTCGTCGAAGGTGGCGCGGTCGGCCACGGTGTCGGGGTCGAAGATGACCAGGTCCGCGGCCCAGCCGGCGCGGACCAGGCCGCGGCGGTCCAGCCGCAACCGTGCCGCGGGCCGGCCCGTGAGGTGGTGGACCGTCTCCTCCAGGCCCATCAGGCCGAGGTCCCGGCTGTAGTGACCGAGGTAGCGCGGGAAGGTGCCCCAGGCCCGCGGGTGCGGCTTGGCCCCGACGAGGATGCCGTCGCTGCCGCCGGTGTGGGCGCGGTGGACCATGATGGCCCGCACGTTCTCCTCGTGGCCGACGTGCTGGAGGATGCCGGTGCCGCATCGGTCCCGGGTCAGGATGTCCGCGAACACGGCGAACGGCTCCCGCCCCTCGTCGGCGGCGATCGCCGCGACGGTCCGGCCGACGTAGGGTTCCAGGTCGGCGTGCCGGACGCCGCTGATCTCGATGGTGTCCCACTCCGCGGTGACGCCGTGGCAGCCGTCCGAGCCGGTCACCTCGAGATCCTGCCGGATCCGGTCCCGGGCAGCCGGGTCGGCCAGCCGCACCAGGGTGGACTCGACCCCACCGGCGGAGGACCAGCTCGGCAGCACCGCCGAGAGCGTCGTCGCCCCCGGTAGGTACGGGTAGGTGTCCAGGGTGATGTCGGCACCGGCGTCGAGCGCGGCGTCGATCAGGGCAAGCAGGTCGGGCGCGCGACCGGCGTTCTCCGCGAAGTTCATCGTCGCGTGGGCCAGGTGCAGGGCGCAGCCGGTGTCCCGGCTCAGCCCGATCATCTCGGCGTACGCCTCGAGCGCCCCCTTGCCGTACGAGCGGTGGTGCGGCACGTAAAAACCGCCGAGCGCAGCGACCGTGCGGCAGAGCGCACCGAGTTCCGCGGTGCTCGCGTACATGCCCGGTGTGTACGTCAGGCCGGAGGAGAGGCCGACGGCGCCCTCGAGCATTCCGGTGCGCACGACGTCCTGCATCCGGGCCAGCTGCTCGGCAGTGGGGTCGCCCGCGTCGAAGCCCATGACGAGGGCCCGGACGGTGCCCTGCGGCACGAGGTAGGCGGCGTTCGTGGCGATCCGGCCGCCGTCCGCGTCGGGCCGGTCGAGGCGGTCCAGGTACTCGCGGACGCTGCGCCAGGACCAGTCGAAGCCGTCCGGGTCGTCGTTCCAGCCGGCGATCTTCTCGCGCACCCCGGCCAGGGTGGCGTCGTCGACGGGCGCGTAGGAGAGGCCGTCCTGGCCGAGCAGCTCGGTGGTCACGCCCTGGGTCAGCTTCGCCTCGTGCCGGGGTGTGGCCAGCAGCTGCAGGTCCGAGTGGGCGTGCATGTCGATGAAGCCGGGGCTGAGCACGAGCCCGTCGGCGTCGATGGTCCGGTCCGCGGCGGTGCCGGCCAGCTCCCCGGGCGCGGCCACGGCGGCGATGCGGGTGCCCTCGATCGCCACGTCGGCGTGGCGCCGGGGCGCACCCGACCCGTCGACGACGGTGGCGCCGGTGATCACCGTGGTCCGGGCGGTCACCGGCACGTCGGGGGCCGCCATCAGAAGAAGGTCCGCACCGTGTCGACCACGACGGCGTCCTCGGGCCGGTCCGCGTCGTCGATCACCGGCACGAGCGTCCACTTGTCCATGGCGGTGCAGGGATGGGAGAGCCCGAGCCGGACGACGTCACCGGGCCGCAGCTCGATGCCGTCCGTCGTGTCGGGGTCGGTCACCAGGTAGCAGTGCTGGTCGTTGACGGCCGTGATCCGGGCGCCGGTGAGCGGGCGCATGGGGGCGCCGAGTTCCGGGCCGATCAGCTGCGGAACGGGCAGCCCCTCGTCGACCGGCAGGTCCCGCTTGCCGGCGTCGAGGATCGCCAGGCCGGGCTCGGGGGCGGAGACCACGCGGGCCCACACGTGCATCGCGGACCGGAAGGCGTCCTCCCCGTCCGGGTCGTGCCGCGCAGGGCCCTGGCGCGAGAACGGGGAGATGCCGCGGTAGAAGCCGTCGTCGTGGATGACGTAGGCACCGGAGCGGAGGACGACGTCGACGCGGGGCCCGGCGGCGCCGCCCGAGCTGCCGCGCCCGGTCGCGCACGGGCCGAGAATCCCGACGACGTCGTCGAAGTAGGCGCTGCCGCCGGCGGTGACGAGCGCGTCCCCGGGGTAGGCGCCCTCGGCGAGCAGGCGCTCGTGCAGGGACCGGAGCGCGGTCAGGTACTGCCGGACCGCGGCGAGTCCCGCGTCGTCGGCGGTGTGCGCGAGGGAACCCTCGTAGCCGCCGACGCCGGCGAGGCGGCCGTGGCGGCTGGCCCCGACGGCGCGGGCGACCTCCAGGGCCGCCTCGACGCTGCGGGCACCCGTGCGGCCGCCCGCTCCCCCGAGCTCGACGATCAGCTCGAGCTCGACGTCGGCGCCGTCGTTCGCGATACCGGCGGCGCCCAGCACGGCGTCGATCCGCTCGACGGTGCGCACGTCGTCCACCCAGGAGACGATGCGGGCGCCGGAGGCCACCTCGCCGGCCACCCAGCGGATCGCCTGCGGGTCCGTCAGGCTGTTGGCGAGCATGAGCGTCTGCACGCCGACGTGCCGGCCGACGCGCAGCTGCGCCGGATTGGCGAGCGTGATGCCCCAGGCACCCCGATCGAGCTGGGCGCGCCAGAGCGCCGGGGCCATCGTGGTCTTGCCGTGCGGGGCGAGCAGCACGCCCCGGTCGCGGCACCAGCCGGCGAGGAGGTCGAGGTTGTGGGTGAGGGCCCCGGAGTCCAGGGTGAGGAGCGGGGTCTGCAGGTCGGCGAGCGCGCTGCCGCCGGAGGCGAAGGCCTCGGCGGTCAGCCCGTGCCGGGAGGCCGGCACCGCCTGGTGCCGCCAGTCCAGCACCTCGGTGCGCAGGCCGTCCACGGCCGCGGCGTCGATGGCCGGACGGGTGCCGGATGCGTCTGCCATGGTCCCCCCTCTTGTCGTCGACGGTGATGCGATTGCACATAGCGCAACGCTCGTTGCGTATGGAGTGTGACTTGTCTAGCATCGTCGTGTGACGGGCGTCAACACGGATGCCCGCCCCGTCGACTCCAGGAGCGCTCCCGCCCATGCCCACCGCCGTCTGCCTGGGCGAGACCATGGCCGTGCTCACCCCCGGATCCGGCCGCACGCTCAGCGACGCCGACGAGCTGCGGATCGGCGTCGGGGGCGCCGAGTCCAACGTGGCACTCGGCCTCGCCGCCCTCGGCGTGGACGCCCACTGGGTGAGCCGCGTCGGCCGCGACGGCTTCGGCGACCGGATCCTGCGCCACCTCGCCGGCCAGGGCGTCGGCGTGGGCGCCGTCGGCATCGATGACGAGCGCCCCACCGGGCTGTACGTCAAAGTCCCCAGTGCCGATCCCGAGCGGACGCCCGGCCGGGTGCTCTACTACCGCCGCGGCTCGGCCGCCGCCGCCCTGGGCCCGGACCTGCTGGACGACCCGGCCGTCGCGGACCTGCTCGACCGGGCCGACCTGATCCACCTCAGCGGCATCACGGCCGCCCTCTCCGACGACTGCCGCGCGCTCGTCGAGCGCCTGCTGGGCCGGCCCCGGGACACCCCGCGGGGCCGCCAGCGGATCAGCTTCGACGTCAACTGGCGGCCGGCCCTGTGGACCGGCCGCCACCCCGAGGTGCTGCGCGCCCTGGCCGACCGCGCCGACGTCGTCCTCGTGGGCGCCGACGAGGCGGAAGCCGCCTTCGGCACCACCACCGAGGCCGGCCTGCGCCGACTGCTGCCGTCCCCCGAGGTCGTCGTCGTCAAGGACGGTGCCGTGCGGGCCAGCGCGCTCGCCCGCGACGGGTCCGGCACCCGGGTGCCCGCCCTCACCGTGGCGACGGTCGAGCCCGTCGGCGCCGGGGACGCTTTCGCCGCCGGCTACCTCGGCGGCCTGCTGCTGGGCCGCCCCGAGCACGAGCGGCTGCGGGCCGGCCATGTGGCGGCCGCCGCAACCCTGACCGTGCGCGCCGACCGCGGCGTCCTCCCGGAGAAGGGTGTCCGGGACCGGCTGCTCGGCTGCTCGGACGAGGACTGGTCCCGCACGGCCGCCACCGCCGACGGCTTCGCCGTCGACGGGGTGCCCGTCCGAACGAACCCGGCCGCGGACGACCACCCGCACGCGGTCGAGCCCCGGGTCCGGTCATGAGCCAGAGCCTGCTGCGTGCCCTCGACCTGCTGGAGCGGCTCGCCGACGGCCCCGCCGGCCTCGACGAGCTGGCCGCCGCCGCATCGGTGCACAAGACGACCGTGATGCGCCTGCTGCACGCCATGGAGGAGCGCCGCTTCGTCGTCCGCGACGAGACGCAGCGCTACCGGCTGGGCGCCAAGCTGTTCGAGCTCTCCGCCCTGGCCCTGGAACAGCGCGAGGTGATCAGCATCGCCCGCCCCCACCTGGCGGCCTTCAACCAGCGCACCGGCCACACCGTGCACCTGGCCGCCCTGGAGGGTGATGAGGTCGTCTACATCGACAAGCTCGAGTCACGCCACCCGGTCCGGATGTACTCGCGCGTCGGACTGACCGCGGCCCTGCACGCGGCCGCCGTCGCCAAGGTGCTGCTGGCCGACCTGCCGCCGGTCCGCCGCCGCGCCGTCGCGGCCGGCCTCGACTACGTCGCCCTGACCGAGCACACCATCACGACGCCGGACGGCCTGCTCACCGAGCTCGAGACGGTGGCCCGGCAGGGGTGGGCGCTCGACGGCTCCGAGCACGAGGCGTTCGTGCACTGCATCGCCGCGCCCATCCACGACGCGCGCGGCCGGGTGATCGCCGCCGCCTCGTGCTCCGTGCCGGTCGTCCTGCTCGATCGGCCGGGCCTGCTCGGGCTCGTCCCGGACCTGATCGCCACCACCGACGCCGTGTCCGCCGACCTCGGCTGGACGCGGCCGAACGCCATCGCTCCGACGCCCCCCACCCGCAACGAGAGGACCCCCTCATGACCGCGTCACCGACCGCCAAGACCGTCATCACGACCGACGGCGCCCCCGCGCCCGCGCACACCTTCTCCCAGGGGGTGGCGAAGGGCGGCCTCCTGCAGATCTCCGGCCAGGGCCCCATGGACCCCGCCACCAACGAGTACATCGCCGCCGGCGACGTCAAGGCCCAGACCGCCCGGACGCTGGCAAACGTCAAGGCCATCCTCGAGGCGGGCGGCTCCTCGGTGGAGGACGTGCTGATGTTCCGCGTCTACCTGACGAAGCGCGAGGACTTCGCGGCGATGAACGAGGCGTACGGCGAGTTCGTCGAGGCGAACGTGCCGAGCGGCGCGCTGCCGTCCCGCACCACCGTCTTCGTCGACCTGCCGCACGAGGTCATGCTGGTCGAGATCGACGCCCTCGCCGTCACCGGCTGAGGCCGCCACCGCGCCGTGCCCGAGGACCGGGGACGGGCCGGGCAGTGATATGAAAGATCGATGACGCGACCACGCGAGGACACCGCCGGTCGACGCAGCGCACGCGACCACCCGATCGACACGATGGAGGAGCCACGCATGTCCGCTCCCGAGCCCGCCCCCGAGACCACCTCGCTCCCCCTGGTCGACGTGCCGCCGCCGACGGCGGAGGACGTCGAGCCGACGGACGTCAACTACGACGAGGCGTTCTACCCCGCGCGGCCGCGGCAGGTGCGTCCCCGGGCGCGGCGCAACCAGCAGTACGGCGACGCGAAGCCGCCGTTCGACCCGGTGGGCACCAACCCGGCGTACGTCGAGTGGCTGCGCGGTCAATCGATGCTCGGCGACGCGAAGACCCTCTCCCGGCAGCTCTCCGGGCAGGCCAGCATGTGGCAGAACCCGTATGCGCGGCCGAATCCGCGCAAGGCCGTCAACAGCGCATCCGTGTGGTTCACCGCCTACCCCATCTCGCTGATCACCCGGCCGGGCCAGTCGTTCCTCGCCGCACTGGGCAGCCCCAAGCTGTGGGAGGCCTTCGAGCAGATCGGCATCCAGGCGGTCCACACGGGACCCGTCAAGCGCGCGGGCGGGCTCGACGGCTGGGAGTACACGCCGAGCGTCGACGGTCACTTCGACCGGATGAGCATGGCCATCGACCCCCTGTTCGGCACGGAGGACGAGTTCCGGTCCATGTGCGAGGTCGCCAAGGACCACGGCGGCACCATCATCGACGACATCGTGCCCGGCCACACCGGCAAGGGCGCCGACTTCCGCCTCGCCGAGATGAACTACCGCGACTACCCGGGGCTCTACCACATGGTCGACATCCCGGAGTCGGACTGGCACCTGCTGCCCGACGTGCCCCCCGGCCAGGACTCGGTGAACCTCGACGCCGCGGCGGAGCGCGCCCTGCAGGAGGCGGGCTACATCATCGGCGAGCTGCAGCGGGTCATCTTCTACGAGCCGGGCGTCAAGGAGACCAACTGGAGCGTGACCCGCCCGGTGATCGACACCACCGGCCAGGTGCGCCGCTGGGTGTACCTGCACTACTTCAAGGACGGCCAGCCCTCGCTGAACTGGCTGGACCCCACGTTCTCCGGGATGCGCCTGGTGATGGGCGACGCCCTGCACTCGCTGCTCGACCTGGGCACCGGAGCGCTCCGGCTGGACGCCAATGGCTTCCTCGGCGTCGAGAAGGGCGTCGAGGAGGCGGCGGGCTGGTCCGAGGGCCACCCCCTCTCCGAGGCGGCCAATCAGCTGATCGGGTCCATGGTGCGCAAGGTCGGCGGGTTCACGTTCCAGGAGCTGAACCTGAGCATCGACGACATCCATTCGACCTCGTCCATCGGCCCCGACCTGTCCTACGACTTCGTCACCCGGCCGGGCTACCACCATGCACTCGTCACCGGGGACACCGAGTTCCTCCGGCTCACCCTGCGGCAGGCCCAGGAGATCGGCGTCGACCAGGCCAGCCTCGTGCACGCCCTGCAGAACCACGACGAGCTCACCTACGAACTGGTCCACTTCGTCACCCGGCACAAGGACGAGGTCTTCGAGCTCGGCGGCCGCTCCCTGACCGGCGCCGAGCTGGCCGAGCAGGTGCAGTCCACGCTGCGGGAGAGGATCACCGGCGAGGCGGCGCCGTACAACCTGGTGTTCACCACCAACGGGATCGCCTGCACCACGACCAGCGTGATCACCGCGGCCCTCGGGATTCGCGACCTGGACACGATCACGGACGACGACGTCGACCGGATCCGCGACGCCCACCTGCTGCTGGCGATGTACAACGCCCTGCAGCCGGGCGTCTTCGCGCTGTCCGGCTGGGACCTACGCGGCGTGCTGCCCCTGGAACACGAGCAGGTGAAGTCCCTGATCGCGCAGGGCGACACCCGGTGGATCAACCGGGGCGCCCACGATCTGGCCGGGTCGATGTCCCAGACGAGGATGTCGGGGTCGGGCCTGCCCCGTGCCCGCAGCCTCTACGCGTCGCTGCCAGACCAGCTGGCGGACGAGAGCTCGTTCGCGATGCGCCTGTCGCGGATTCTGCAGATCCGCGACCGGCACGGCATCGCGGCCGGCACCTTGCTGGACGTCCCGGACGTCTCCCACCCCGGGCTGCTCGTCATGGTGCAGCGCACGGCCACGGAGACCCTGGCCGTGACGGTCCTCAACTTCTCGGCCGACGAGGTGGACGGCACGATCCGCTCGGAGCACCTGCCCGACGGCGCCCGCGTCACCGACGCCTTCTCCGGGGAGGCGGTCGGCCGCATCGACGGCGCGCACGAGCTGCCGATGCACCTGGGTGCGCACCGGGGCACGACGCTGCTGGTCCGGGAGGCGCCCGACGCCTGACCTCCCTCTCGCCAGCTCGTCAATAGATGTTCCATCCGGGCCCTCGGGGACCATGTTTCGTGCATCTATTGACGAGCTGGCACGAGAGTGAGGGGCTAGCCGATCGCGGCGAAGGCGCCCTCGAGGTCGGCGATCAGGTCGTCGGCGTCCTCCAGTCCCACGGAGAGGCGCAGCAGGTCCTCGGGGACGGCGAGCTCGGTGCCCTTGACGGACGCGTGGGTCATCTCCGCTGGGTAGCAGATCAGGCTCTCCACGCCGCCGAGGGACTCGGCGAGCGCGAACAGCTCGGTGTGCCGCACCAGGTCCAGCGCCGCCTGCGGGCCGCCGGCCAGGCGCATCGAGACCATGCCGCCGAATCGGGACATCTGCCGGCCCGCGAGCTCGTGCCCCGGGTGGTCCGGCAGCCCCGGGTAGAACACCTGGGAGACGGCCGGGTTGCCGGCCAGCGCCTCGGCCACCCGCTGCGCGTTCGCGGAGTGGCGTTCCATCCGCACGTCGAGGGTCTTCAGCGACCGGGAGGTCAGCCAGGCGTCCATCGGGGAGTTGATCGCCCCGACCGCGAACTGCAGGAACGCGATGCCCTCGGCCAGCTCGGCGTCGTCGCCGACCACCAGCGCCCCGCCGACGACGTCGGAGTGGCCCCCGATGTACTTCGTGGTGGAGTGCACGACGACGTCCGCGCCCAGGGACAGCGGCTGCTGCAGTGCCGGGGTGGCGAACGTGTTGTCGGCGACGACGACGGCGCCGGCCTCGTGCCCGATCGCCGCCAGCGCCGCGATGTCCGAGACGGTCATCAGCGGGTTGGACGGGGTCTCGACCCAGAGCATCCTCGTGGTCGGCCGGATCGCGGCGCGCACCGCGTCCAGGTCGGCGACGTCCACGGTGGACAGCTCGATGCCCCAGGGTGCCCAGATCCGGTTCATCAGCCGGTGCGAGCCGCCGTACACGTCGTTGCCCATCAGCAGGTGATCCCCGGGCTTGAGCACCGCGCGGACCAGGGCGTCCTCCGCGGCGAGCCCGGAGCCGAAGGTGAAGGCCCGGCGCCCGCCCTCGAGGCTGGCGAGCTGGGTCTGCAGTCCGTCCCGGCTGGGGTTGCCGGAGCGGGAGTACTCGTACCCCTCGCGCAGGCCGCCGACGCCGTCCTGGACGAATGTCGACGTCATGAAGATCGGGGGGATCACCGCGCCGGTGCGCGGTTCGAACGGCTGGCCATCGTGGATGGCGCGGGTGGAGAAGCCGGACATGTCATGCCTCCTTCGCATAGAACGTCAGCAGGTCGCTGCGGGTGATCACACCCGCGGGCTTCGCCTCGTCGAGGACGAGCAGGGCGTCGGTGTCCCGTAGCCGCTGCTGCAGCGCGTCGACGTCCTCGTGGATGCCGATGTGCGGCAGGCCCCCGGCCTGGTGCTTGCTCACCGCGTCGGCGAGCCGGGCGGCGCCCGTGAAGACGGCGTCGAGCAGGGAGCGCTCGTCGAGCGACCCGACCACCTCACCGAGCACGACGGGCGGCTCGGTCGAGAGCACGGGCAGCTGGCTGACGCCGTACTCGTGCATGATCTCGATCGCATCGTGCACCGTGTCGGACGGGTGGGCGTGCACCAGCGCCGGCAGGCCGCCGGTCTTGCCGGCCAGCACGTCGCGGACGGTGGTGTCCCCGTCGGGGCCGGCGAAGCCGAGCGAGCGCATCCACGCGTCGGAGTAGACCTTCTGCAGGTACCCGCGGCCGGAGTCCGGCAGCAGCACGACGACGACGGCGTCGGCCGGCAGGTTCTTCGCCGCCTTCAGCGCCGCGGCGACCGCCATGCCGGAAGAGCCGCCGACCAGCAGGCCCTCCTCGCGGGCCAGGCGCCGGGTCATGGCGAACGACTCGGCGTCGTCGATCGCGATCACCTCGTCGACCAGGTCGGGCGTGTAGGCGTCCGGCCACATGTCCTCGCCGACGCCCTCGACGAGGTACGGCCGTCCGGTGCCGCCGGAGTAGATGGAGCCGAGCGGATCGGCGCCGATCACGCGGACGTTGCGGTCCGAGGCCTCCTTGAGGAACCGCGAGGTGCCCGAGATGGTGCCCCCGGTGCCGATGCCGGCGACGAAATGGGTGACCTTGCCCTCGGTGTCCCGCCAGATCTCCGGGCCGGTGCTCGCGTAGTGCGCCGCCGGGCCGGCGGGATTGAAGAACTGGTTGGGCTTGAAGGCGCCCGGGGTCTCGGCGACGATCCGGTCCGAGACGCCGTAGTAGGACTCCGGGCTGTCCGGGGCCACCGCGGTCGGGGTGACGACGACCTCGGCGCCGTAGGCGCGCAGCGTCGCGCGCTTGTCCTCGGCGACCTTGTCCGGGCAGACGAAGATGCAGCGGTAGCCGCGCTGCTGGGCGACGAGCGCGAGCCCGACGCCGGTGTTGCCGCTGGTGGGCTCGACGATGGTGCCGCCGGGCTTGAGCTTGCCGGACTTCTCCGCCTCGTCGATCATCGCCGTCGCGATCCGGTCCTTGACCGAGCCGCCCGGGTTGAAGAACTCGACCTTCGCCAGCACCGTGGCGGCGATGCCCTCGGTGACACGGGTGAGCTTGACGAGCGGGGTGTTGCCGATGGTGTCCAGGACGGACTCGGCGTAGCGCATGGATGCCTCCTGACGTGACAGTCCAGCGTACCGAGTGGCGCTCGCCGCCGCGTCGGTGCGGACGTCCGGCGTCATCGGAGCCGGGCGGCCGGAGACCACCCCCGCCGGGGCGCCGGGCTACAGCTCCCCGTCGGGATAGATGCTGCGGGTCTCCTTCCGCAGCCGCCGGCCGCTGCGGCGCCGCGGCAGCCGGGGCGCCGGCAGGATCTTCGCGATGGTCAGCGCCGCGTACATGACGGTGTTGATGGCGACGAAGGTCGAGAGCACCGCGAAGGCGTGGCCGTAGAGCACGGACTCCGGCAGCAGGATCCCGCGGGGCGCGACCACCGCGGCGAGGACGACGGCGTTCACGAGTTGCCTGCCGTTCCCGGGGCGTCGGTGCGGGCGAGGTGGGTCCACGTCGCCCGGCGCCCGCGGGTGATGTCGACGACGCCCTTGACGAACACGATGTCGAGGAAGAGGTCGAAGCACAGTTCGGGGAACACGGTCAGGGCCAGCACGCGGGCCCGCCAGCCGCCCTTCCAGACGGTGACCAGCCGCTCCACGGCGAACAGGACCCCGACGCCGAGCCAGAACGGGAACCAGATCCACGTGTCCATCGCGACCAGCATGATCACGATCAGCAGCAGATAGGTGCTCAGCCCGATCACGCTGTACCCGATGCCCAGTTGCTGCGCCCAGTAGCGGATGGTCTGGGGTGTCACCCCGTACGCCCCGAGATTCTCCAGGGCGCCGCGCTGCCACCGCAGCCGCTGCTGCCACAGGGTGCGCCACGAGGGCATCAGCTCGGTGACGACGGTGCAGCCCGGCGGGGAGATCATCAGTCCGCCGAGGGACTTCAGCGCGATGGTCAGTTCGTTGTCCTCGGTCAGCGCGGCGGTGTCGTACACGTCCCCGTTGCGGCCGGGGAGCTGCCGGCCCCGGGCGGCGGCGATGGCGCGCAACGCGACCGGCCGGAAGATCGAGGCCGTCCCGGTGAGCACGAAGACCCGGCCGCGGCGTCGGGCGATCTCGCGGCTGTACCGGACGTACTCGTTGCGCTGGAACTGGCCGATCAGACCGTGTCCCTCCTCCCCGTAGAACAGGCCACCGACGGCCATCAGCGCGCGGTCCCACGTGAAGGACTTCTCGGCGGACGCGAGGAAGCCCTGGTCGAGCGTCGTGTCGGCGTCCATCACCATGACGACGTCGTTGTCCTGCTGCTGCGGCAGCAGCGTGCGGAGCACCTGGTTGAGCGCCCCGCCCTTCTTCTCCGTGTTGCCGACGGTCTCGCGCACGTCGACACCGGCCGCACGGGCGAGCTCGACGGTCCGGTCGGTGCAGTTGTCGGCGACGACGATGATCCGGTCCGGCGGGCGATTCTGCTGCCTCAGGGACGCGAGGGTTCCGGGCAGGGTGGCCTGCTCGTTGTGCGCGGGGATCAGCACCGTGATGGTCACCGGCCCGGCGAAAACGCCGCGGGTGGCCTCCATGATGACGCGCGGAGCGAGAGGGCGGGACGACTGACCCGGCGGGGTCCGGCGGTAGAGGGTGGCCACCCGCCGCTCCACGAGGGCGATGCCGGCGCCGAGGAACAGGGCCAACGCACCAGCGATCGCGAGCACGCGCAGGTCCGGCAGGTTGGCGTCGTAGAAGACGTTCCACACCCCCGCGACGCTCAGTTGCACGGGCTCCCACAACTGCGCCGGAACGTTCGCCGCGACCCCCCACCACAGCAGCGCGGCGGCCAGGCCGACCACGCCCAGGATGAGAAGTCCGACGAATCTCTGAAACCAGCGCCCTGCCACGGCACCGAGGGTATCGGGCCGATGCGGCGACGGCGGCTCTCAGCAGGGCGGCCGTGTCGCCGGCCCTCACGACGACCGAGACGATCGGGGGTGCATCCCGCCGTGCACCGACGACGATGGCGCCGTGTGACGAGCGTCGGTCAGCCCCACAGGGCGCGGCGCAGCAGGGCGCGCAGGGTGGCCGCCTCGTCGTCGTCCAGGGCCGCCAGCTGCTCGCGCTCGCGCGCCCGCACCGCCGCCTCGGCCTGCGCGTGGACCCGTTCGCCGTGCGGGGTGGCGAGGACGATCTTCTGCCGGCGGTCGGTGCGCCCCTGCTCGCGGACGACGAGTTCGCGCCGCTCGAGCTCGTCGACCAGCGCGACGATCTGGCTCGGGTCGAGGCTGAGGAACTCGGCGAGTTCGCGTTGCGTCGGTTCCAGCCCGCTGCAGGCCAGCCGCAGCACCGAGTAGGACCGCTCCCGCAGGTCGACGTCGGCGAGCGCGCGGTTGTTCAGCACGGATCCGACGGCGTGCAGCTTGGCCAGCAGCAGGCCGAGGTCGTCGGCGATCGCTGCCTGCGCGAGCCGCGGCGGCGTCGTCTCCACGGCGTCTCCGACGGTCACATGGCCTCCTCGGAAGATTCAGAAATCAATCGTTGACATTTTCAATGATCCATATTCTCATGGAGCATGACAAGGGTCTCACCCCGATCGGTGAGGACCGTTCACGCAGACGCACAGGAGGATCGCATGAGCCTGCAGGGCAAGACCGCCATCGTCACCGGCTCGGGCCAGGGCCTCGGCCTCGCCTACGCCGCCGAGCTCGCTCGCCAGGGCGCCGCCGTGGTGATCAACGACGTGCGCCAGGACGTGGCCGACGCCGCCGTCGCCACCATCACCGGCGCCGGGGGGAAGGCCGTGGCCGTTGTCGCCCCGGTCGGCTCGACCGAGACCGCCCAGCAGCTGGTGCGCGCGGCCGTCGACACCTTCGGCGGCCTCGACATCCTCGTCACCAATGCGGGTGTGCTGCGGGACAAGTCGCTGCTGAAGATGACGGACGAGGACTTCGACGTCGTCATCGACGTGCACCTGCGCGGCACCTTCACGTGCGTCCGGGAGGCCTACGCGTACTTCAAGGAGCACGGCGTCGCGGGACGGATCATCACGATCGGCTCCCCCACCGGCCAGTACGGCAACTTCGGCCAGACCAACTACGCCGCCGCCAAGGCCGGCATCGTCGGGATGGTGCGCACGTGGGCGCTGGAGATGAAGAAGGCCGGCGTCACCGCCAACGCCGTCATCCCCGTCGCCGCCACCGCGATGACCAAGACCGTTCCCTACTTCGCCGCCGCCGTCGAGGCCGACGAGCGCGGTGAGGCGATGCCGCCCTTCTTCCGGCACGACCTCGGTTTCGGGACCGCCGACGACGTCGCCGGTCTGGTCGCGTACCTCGCCTCCGACGACGCCGCGTCCATCACCGGTCAGGCGATCGGCGCCGGCGGGGACCGGCTGCAGCTCTTCTCCCACCCGACCGCCGTCGTCACCGAGTATCGCGAGGGCGGTTGGACGTACGACGCGCTGCGCGAGCAGTTCCCGACGATCGCCGAGGGGAAGCTGGCCCCCGTCGGCGAGACCCTGCCCCCGCTGCCGCAGGACCTGCAGCCGACGGAGAGCACCAAGTGAGCGCCCGCTACGAGCTCGGCGTCGACCCCGACGCCGTCTCCGCGATCGACATGCACGTCCACATCGAGGTGGACGGGCACGGGCACGCGTCCCTGCCGGACTCCCTGACGGAGGCGTCCAGCGCGTACTTCAAGGCCGAGGACCGCAGCCCGGACATCGACACCATCGCCGCCCGCTACCGCGAGTGGGGGATGGCCGCCGTCGTCTTCACCGTCGATGCGCGGACCGCGTTGAAGCACGAGCCGAACAGCATCGAGGACCTGATCGCCGGCGCCGCCCGGAACAACGACGTGCTCATCCCGTTCGGCAGCGTCGACCCGCGCACCGGGGCCGAGGCCATCGCCCGCGCCGAGTACCTGGCCGGCGAGCTCGGGGTGCGCGGCTTCAAGTTCCACCCGAGCCTGCAGGGCTTCGACCCGTCCAACCCCCAGTTTCACGCCCTGTGGGCGGCGCTCGAGCGGATCGGCCTGCCGTGCATCTTCCACACCGGCCAGAACGGGATGGGCGCCGGGCTGCCCGGCGGCGGCGGCATCAAGCTCGCCTACTCCAACCCGCTGCTGCTCGACGACGTCGCGGCCGACTTCCCGAATCTGCCGATCATCATGGCCCACCCCTCGGTGCCGTGGCAGGAGGAGGCCAACTCGATCGCCACCCACAAGGCGAACGTGTACATCGACCTCTCCGGCTGGTCCCCGAAGTACTTCCCCGAGTCCCTGGTCAAGGCGTCCAACCGGATGCTGCAGGACAAGGTGCTGTTCGGGACGGACTACCCGCTGATAACCCCGCAGAAGTGGCTCGGCGCGTTCGAGCAGCAGTCCTTCGCCGACGAGGTGCGCCCGAAGATCCTCAAGGACAACGCGGTGCGTCTCCTCGGGCTGGCCGGGAGCGGGTCCCGGTGACCGAACGCCTCTACGCGGCGTGCGACCCGTACGACCACGAGTCGCTGCTGACCGACGCCGAGCGTGAGGTGCTGTGGGGCCTGCGCCGGGTGCTGGACGAGCAGGCCCACCCGCTGCTCGCCGAGCACTGGGACCGGGCCGAGTTCCCCACGGCGCTGATGGCCCCCCTGCACGAGCTGGACCTGATGGCACCGCCCGCCCTGACGGCCGACGGCGCGGAGCCGCGCGGCCTGTACCACGCTTTCCGCGTGTTCGAGCTGGCCCGCACGGACGCCTCCCTGGCCACCTACTACACCGGCCAGGCGGGGCTGTTCCGCACCGCGGTGCGCGAGGGCGGCACTGCCGAGCAGGTGGCCCGCTGGGACCCGGAGATCACGTCGTGGCGGATGCGCGGCGTGTTCGCCCTGACCGAGCCGGACCACGGGTCCGACGTCGCCGGCGGCCTGGCCACGACCGCCACCCGCACCGGCGACACGTGGGTGCTCGACGGCGCCAAGCGCTGGATCGGCACCGCCACGTTCTCCGAGTACCTCGCCGTGTTCGCCCGGGACACCGCGGACGGGCAGGTCAAGGGCTTCCTCGTACGCACGGACGCGCCGGGCGTGCAGATGGACGTCATCCCGAACAAGGCCGCCCTGCGGATGGTGCAGAACGCCCACATCACCCTCACCGGGGTGGAGGTGACCGAGGAGTACCGGTTGGGCAACTGCACCTCCTTCAGGGACGTGAGCCGGATGTTGCGCCGGATGCGGTCCGACGTCGCGTGGATCGCCGCCGGCGTCCAGGCCGGAGCCTACGAGGCCGCCCTGCGGTACACCACCGAGCGCACGCAGTTCGGCCGGCCCGTCGCCGGCTTCCAGCTGGTGCAGGAGAAGCTCGCCCGGATCCTCGGCAACATCACCGGGTGCCTGGGCCTGCTGACCCGCCTGTCCGTGCAGCAGGACACGGGCGTCTACCGCGACGAGGACTCGGCGCTGGCCAAGTCCTGGTGCGCGGCCCGGATGCGCGAGTCCGTGGCCCTGGCCCGGGAGGTCTGCGGCGGCAACGGCATCACGCTGGACACCGACGTCGCCCGCTTCTTCGCCGACGCGGAGGCCATCTACTCGTACGAGGGCACCCACGAGATCAATTCCCTGATCGTCGGCCGGGCCATCACCGGGCTGAGCGCCTTCACCCACTGACACCCCCCATTCCCGTTCCGGAAGGACCATGCCATGACGACGATGTACACGTTCGACGAGCTGCCCTCGCTGGTCGGCACCACGGTCGGCCCCGGCCCCTGGCGCACCATCACCCAGGAGCAGGTCAACACGTTCGCCGACGCCGCCGACGACCACCAGTGGATCCACGTCGACCCGGAGCGGGCCAAGGACGGGCCCTTCGGTGGCCCGATCGCCCACGGCTTCCTGACCCTGTCCCTGCTGATCCCGCTCTGGGGCGAGCTGATGGACGTGGCCGACGTGACGACGAAGGTCAACTACGGCCTCAACCGCGTGCGCTTCACCGCGCCCGTCCCGGTCGGCTCGCGGGTCCGGATGAGCTCGACCATCGCCGCCGTCGAGGAGGTCAAGGGCGACGGGGTGCAGCTGACCGTGGACCAGACCATCGAGGTCGAGGGCAGCGACCGCCCCGCCGTCGTCGCCACCTTCCTGGCCCGCTTCTACCGCTGATGCGCACGCCGTCGCTGACGCCGTTCTGCACCCTGCGCGTGCAGGTGGCCGCACCGGCCACCATCGGGGACACCACCGACGGCACCCGGCGGATCGTCCCCATCACCGGGGGCACCGTCGCGGGCACCGACCCGGGCGGCCGCCCCTTCACGGGCACGATCCTCCCGGCCGGAGCGGACGTCCAACGCGGCGTCAGCGCGACCGTCACCGAGCTGGACGCCCGCTACGGCATCGCGCTCGACGACGGCGAGCACCTGTTCGTGCACAACGCGGCGGTGCGCTCGGGCTCCGCGGAGGACCTGGCCGCGATCGCCCGGTCCGAACCGGTCGACCCGGCCCGGCTCTACTTCCGCTCCTGGCCCCGCCTGCACGGCACCGGCGAGCGCTGGGCCTGGCTCGCCGGCCGGCTGTTCGTCGGCACCGGCGAGCGCCGACCCGACGCCGTCGACCTCGCATTCTTCCTCCTCGACTGATATGTAGTCGTTCCTGTCAAGGGGGCAGGGTGAAGCGGGGCCCTTCCTGGCCGGGGAGGGCCCCGCTTCGTCGTTCACGGGGTGGTGT
>NZ_BMJI01000018.1 GCF_014643255.1 Tersicoccus solisilvae
GCCACGTCCCTCCCCCACGCCGGCGAGCAGATCCGCCAGCACATCGACCCGCACCTGGGACAGGGTCCGCCGATCACCACCGTCATCGGTGCCCCCGGCCCCTCACCCACCACGACCCGCACCGCACCAGGCCCGGAATCCAGCGAGCACCCGGGACCGGACGACGAACCTGAGCCGAACGACGAGCCGGGACCATCGGCCTGAGCGGTCACCTCCCGAGCGAGGGCAGACAACCGCGCATCGATCCGCCAGGCCACCGCGGCCGGAACCAGAGCCGACAACCTGGCCATCCCGTCGCGATCCGCCGTCACCCGCACGAACCGGTCCTCACGAGCCGCCGCGTGCCGCTCAGCGAACGACCGCGGATGACAGCGTTCCCGCACCTTGCGCGCCCGCGAGCGCAGCTGGGCGACCGTCTTCCCGCGTCGGGCCGCCTCGAGCAGCACCGTCTCCGTGACGTCGACGGCGTGGACGAGTGCTTCCCGGGCCTCGGGCTCGGAGCAGTGCGGCGGTCACCAGGCGGTCGAGCAGCGATGACGGGTCGACGACATCCGACGGTGCCCCCGTTGTGCCGGCGCCGGCAGCGACGCCGGCGCCGGGATCGGCAACCCACGGCGCGATCGCGTCCAGTCCCGGCAACGTCGCCGGTCCCGACCGCGTCTCGACCGAGGTGTCCTCCATGACCCCACTCAACCAGCCAACACCGACAGAACTCGGCTCACCACCGCGACGCCGGCGTCAGCCCCCCGACGCCCGGGCCCGCACTCCCGCAGCCCGCACTCCCGCGGCAGGCGCAGCCGTTCCGGCGGCAGGCGCAGCCTCGCCGAATGGGGGCACCTCCGCGCCGGGACCCACCCCGAGCACCTCCAGCAGCGCCCGCGCCTTCAGCTCCATCTCCGCCAGCTCCCGGGCCGGATCGGACAGCGCCGTGATGCCCCCGCCGACCCCGATCGTCGCCGTGTCCCCCTCGATCACCATGCTGCGGATCGTCATCGCCAGGTCCGCCCGCCCGTCCGCGCCGAAGTGCCCGAAGGCCCCCGCGTACCGCCCCCGGGGCCGCCGCTCCAGCGAGGACAGCAGCTCCATCGCCGCCTGCTTCGGCGCCCCCGTCATCGAGCCGGCCGGGAAGCAGGACCGGAGGGCGTCGACCGCGGACCGCCCGGGCAGCAGCCGCCCCTGCACGGTCGAGACCAGCTGGTGGACCTGGGCGTAGCTCTCCACCGCCCACAGCGACGAGACCGTCACCGACCCCACCGAGCACACCCGCTGCAGGTCGTTGCGCATCAGGTCGACGATCATGACGTTCTCCGCGCGCTCCTTCTCGTCCGCCGCCAGCTCCGCGGCCAGCCGCCGGTCCGCCTCCGGGGACGCCCCGCGCGGCCCGGTGCCCTTGATCGGCCGCGTCGTCACCAGCCCGGACGGGGTCACCTCGAGGAACCGCTCCGGGGAGGCGCTGACGAGACTGACACCGCCGATCCGTACGAATCCGCCGTGGTGGGTGGGACTGCGCCGGCGCAGCGCGAGGTATGCCCCCACCGGGTCGATCCGACCCCGGACCCGGTACTCCGTGGTCAGGCAGAGGACGTAGGCGAGCCCGTCCCGGATGGCAGCCTGCGCGGCGTGGATGTTCGCCAGGTACTCCGCGTCACTGTCGGCGCGGCGCACGTCGACCACCACCGGCGAGGACGGCGGGCGAACCCGCCCTCGCAGCCTGGCGAGCACCTGCCGCCCGAAGGAGTCGACGTCGACGTCGTCGGCCGTGAGCAGCTCGACCCGCCCGTCGGGGTGGACGGCGACCGCCCGGTCGGTGCGCAGGAACGACGCCGCGGGCGACGACGACGGCGGGTCCGTCGCGGCCGGCGCCCCCGGGTGCGGCTGCACCGTCTCGTGCCGCAGCTCGTAGTCGAGCCAGCCGACCAGCCCCAGCCGGAACGAGCTGTCGTCGGGGCCCGCAGGATGGGTGGATACGCCGAGCGCCGCGGACAGCCCCTCGAGCACCGCGCCGGGTGCCAGCGGGACGGGGTCCCCGGTGCCGAGATAGCTCGCCGTGTCCGTGCCGCCGTCGAGCCAGTACACGTCCGGGTGGTGGGCGGCGAACACGCGCGTGAAGACGGTCTCCGCATCGGCCCGCACGGGAAGCGGCGTGGTGCGCATGACGTCCTCCGCTGTCCTGACCGCCCGCCATGTCGGGAGCTGCACGATGTCGGGAGCGAGTGTATCCGGGATAAGGGCGGCGGGGTGCCCGGCCTCAACGCGGCCGGAACCAGCCGCGGGAGTGCCGGGGGCAACGGCCGGGTTCGTGCGTCGCGGCGCCGGCGCCGCCCTGCGCGGCGACCCGGGACAGCCACCGAAGCCGTCGGAAGCCCAGCAGGACCAGGAGGACGACGATGGCGGCCACCGCGCTCCACTGCGGGTCGGGGCCGCCGTCGGGCGGCTCGGTGTAGCCCCCGGCGTCCAGGCCGGCCGCCCGCTCGAAGTGGTTGCGCTCCAGCGGGAAGAACGCGTTGTCGACGCTGTAGAGCAGGGGCATCGTCAGCGGTCCGCCGATGGAGGTGAGGGTAGCCGCCTGGTCCACGTGCACGGACTCGTGACCCGCCAGGGCCTCCAGCTCCGCCCGGTCGACCGCGATGTTCGGCCCGAACCGGAGGTAGATGTCCTCCCTGCTGATGCCGAACCCGTTGCGCTCGGACGCGCGCCCCCCGTTCGCCACGGTGTCCCACGCGAGGAAGGTCTCCCCGATGACGGACCCGCCCGCGCTCGTGGCCGGGGGGCGCCAGAACAGGATCGGCTGACTGGACTGGCACTCGTCCATCCCCGCCACGCGACCGCCCGCCAGCGCGAGACCGCTCACGCCGGCCAGCACCACCCGCCGGGAGACGTCCCACGTCGGGTCGACGTCCAGCTGGACCTCGGGTTCGGGGACGGCCGCACCGTTGGCGTAGACGTGCACGTTGCACGGTGTCAGCGGGACGGCGGCGGCCTGCGCCCGCACGGCGGCGCCGGCCAGCAACAGGACCGCGCAGCACGGGATCACCACCGCGGCGATGCGGCCGTTCCGCGCGCACTGCCGGCAGTGCGCCGCCCGGCGGGCACGACGTCGGCGGACGGACGGGAGCAGCCAGATCGCGCCGAGAGCGCCCAGACACAGAAACAGGCCGACGCCGCGAGCCACCTCCCGGATCCCGCGCCCGACGGCAGTGCGCATGGGCTCAGCGTAGGAGCATCAGCCCTCCTCGCCCAGCGCCTTCCGCACCTCGGGCAGCACCTCGGTGGCCAGCAGCTCGATCGACCGCAGCGTCTCCGCCCACCGCGGGTCAGCTCCCCGAAGGTGAAGATGCCGATCTCGAAGGCGCTCACCGGGCCACCGGGGCGAGCGCCGTGGACAGCTCGGCGGCGAGGAAGGCGGTCAGGTCGCACAGTTCGCGGCCGTCGACGCCGTGCCCGAGGCCCGGGTACACCGGGTCGGTGACGGTGGTGTGGGCGTCCACCCAGGTGCGGGTGCGGGCGATCGCGGCGGAGGTGATGACCCCGTCGTCGGCGCCGCGGCCCCAGAACAGGGCCGGCCGGGCGTCGGCGAGCAGGGCGTCACCCGGTTGGGCCGCCGCCTGGACGAAGCCGCCGAGGATCGCGGGCGCGAGCACGCGCTCCGGCCGGGTCCGCAGCAGCTGGGAGGCCATCAGGCCGCCCTGGGAGAACCCGAGGGGCACGACGCGGGTGGTGGCGGGCACGGTCGCGTCGACCCACGCCCAGACGGCGTCGGTGGCCGCGGCGAGCGGCGCCGGGTCGGGGTCGCCGGGCCGGACGATGTCGAACCAGGCGTGCTGGCCGGCGTTCAGGGTGCCGGGCGCCCGCAGGGAGGCCCAGGGTATGCCCGGCGGCAGGACGGGCGCGAGCGCGGTGAGGTCCTGCTCGTTCGAGCCGTAGCCGTGCAGGAAGAGCGCGACGGCGGGAGCGTCGCCCGGGATGCCGGCCGGCGACGTGAGGGCGTGGAGGGTCATCGGCGCAGCAGATCCTCGGTCGAGGTGGCGGGCAGGCCGACCGTCACCTGGGTGCCCCAGGGGTCGTTGACGACGACGCTGGAGCCGGTGTCGGCGAAGGCCAGCCCCTTCGCGGTCAGCCGGGCGGTGAGCGCGTCGAGGTCCTCGCGGCCGGGCACGGTGACGGCGACGTCGCCCAGGCCCAGGCTGGCGGCGCGGGGACCGGCGCCCGCGCTGTTCCACGTGTTCATCGCGACGTGGTGGTGGTAGCCGCCGGCGGAGGCGAACAGGGCGCCGGGGTAGGCGGAGACGGTGGTCTCGAAGCCGAGGCCGTCGACGTAGAAGTCCTTCGCGGTGGCGACGTCGCCCACCTGCAGGTGGACGTGCCCGACGCGGCCGGCCCGGGTCGCGGCGTCGGCCAGAGTCGCGGCGTCGAGGTGGCGCTGCAGGTAGGCGTTCGGGTCCAGGTACAGGGTGGACATCTGCAGTTCCCCGTGGGCGTAGGTCCACTGCGACCGGTCGCGGTCGACGTAGAGCTCGATGCCGTTGCCCTCGGGGTCGGTGAAGTAGAAGGCCTCGCTGACCAGGTGATCGCTCGAGCCGAGGAACCGGCTGCGCTCGTCCGTGGCGGCGCGGTACACGGTCCCGGCGAGCGACGGCGCGTCGTCGAACAGGAACGCGGTGTGGAACAGCCCGGCCTGGCGGGGGTCGACGGCGGGCAGGTCCGGCGTCGCGATCAGCCGGACGAGCGGCGTGGTGCCGCGGCCGAGCACCCGGTGCACCTCGCGGCCGCGGGAGCGCTCCTCGATCGGCTCCAGGGCCAGGGCGTTCGCGTAGTAGGAGGACATGCCCTCGAGGTCGCCGACGCGCAGGGACACGGCGTCCATCGCGGTGGCGGCGTTCAGGGTGCGCCCATCGACGGCGGGCGTGACGGACGCGGGGGTGGTTGCGGTCTCGGTCATGACGACTTCTTTCGGGAGCGAGGTGGAGCAGGGCCCCGGGACCGGACGCGACATCGGACACGCCCGGACCACCGGGGAGGAGAAGATCCGCTGCTCAGCGGACCAAGCCGAAGCCGCCGGTCCAGGCGATCTTCTCGCCGGCCGCGAGCGTGAGCTGCAGGAAGCCGAGGGCCTCGAGCTCGTGCGCGCGCTTGAGCGAGCCGGCGTCGACGGCGCTGACCCCGCCGGCCTCGACCGCGGCGGCGAGGGCGCCCTTGGCGTCGGTGTCGTCACCGGCGATGAGCACGGTGGTCTGCAGATCGCCGACCTTCGTCGAGGCCAGGGTGGCCGCGAAGGTGGTGTTGAACGCCTTGAGCACGCGGCTGTTCGGCAGCTGCTGCTGGATCTGCTCGGTGGCCGACGAACCGGCCGGGACGACCAGCGCGTCGAAGGTCGAGAAATCGAGCGGATTGGTGATGTCGACCACGGTCTTGCCGGCGAGCTGGTCACCGTAGGCCGCGAGAATGCCGTCGACGGCCGGGTACGGCACGGCGAGCACGACGATGTCGCCCTCGACGGTGGCGCTGCCGGACTGCTCGTGGCTGATGTAGGCGACGCTGCTGCCGCCGTCGGCGAGGACGCCGCCGATCGCGTTCGCCATGGTGCCGGTTCCGATGATGGTGACGTTGGCCATGATGACTCTCCTTCGTGCCGCTGCCGGGTCCCGACGATCCGACTTGCTTGTAACTACAACCAATAACGCTAGTCCATTCCCGTTGTAGATACAACCTTTTGTTAGACTCGCCCTCATGGAGCCTCATCTCACCGACCCCGAGCGCGTCGCGATCGCCCGGCTCCACGCGTTGCTGGAGCTGCTGCCGACGGCCCTGGACAAGGAACTCGCACCCGCCGGGCTGACGTCCTTCGAGTACACGCTGCTGGAGTCGCTGCGGGAGGCCCCGCATCACCGGATGCGGCTGAGCGCCCTCGCCGCACGGACGAACGCCACCCTCCCCCGGCTCTCCCGCGTCGTCACCGGCCTGGAACGCAAGGGGCTGGTGGAACGGGCACCCTGCGCGGAGGACGGCCGCGCCACCAACGCCGTGCTCACCGCCGCGGGCGTGCGGGCGGAGGAGCAGAGCCGATCGCGTTATGCCTCCGCCGTCCGGCGGCTGATCCTCGACGGCCTCGGCGCCGGCGGCGTCGACCAGCTGGCCGACCTGTCCTACGGCATCCTGGCGAAGCTCGACCCCGAGGCCCGGATGACGACGACGGCGGCGGGACGCTCCTGCGCCGCCGACCCGGCGCCGGTGTGCGCCGCGGATCCGGCGCCCCTGCCCGCGGCGGTCTGACACTCCCCGGAGCCGGCCGCCGCGATGAGCACCCGATTTTGCCCCGTCGCGGACGCTCGATAGCGTGTGGGCCGCATCACCACCCCCGGTGATGCCGCGTGTTCCGGCGTCATTCCGCCGCGGAACGACGCCGCACACGAGAGAGAAGATCCTTGGTCGACACCACCGACGCCGCTCGCCTCACCCGCTCGGCAACGAGCCACGAGCCCCACCTCGCCCGCCAGCTCTCCAACCGGCACATCCAGCTCATCGCCATCGGCGGAGCGATCGGCACCGGCCTGTTCATGGGCTCGGGCAAGACCATCTCCGTTGCCGGGCCGAGCGTCATCTTCGTCTACATGATCATCGGCTTCATGCTGTTCTTCGTCATGCGGGCGATGGGCGAGCTGCTCCTCTCCAACACGCGATACAAGTCGTTCAGCGACTTCGCGGGGGATCTGCTGGGGCCGTGGGCGGGCTTCTTCACCGGCTGGACCTACTGGTTCTGCTGGGTGGTGACCGGGATCGCCGACGTCATCGCCATCGCCGGGTACGCCCGCGAGCTCGTCCCCGGCATCCCGCTGTGGATCCCCGGCGTCGCGACCATCGCCATCCTGCTGCTGCTGAACCTGCCGACGGTGCGGGCCTTCGGAGAGACCGAGTTCTGGTTCGCCTTGATCAAGATCGTCGCCATCGTCGCGCTGATCGTGACCGGCCTCGTCATGATCGTCACGGGCTTCCAGTCCGACGCCGGTCCCGCGTCGTTCACCAACCTGTGGAGCCACGGCGGATTCTTCCCGCACGAGTTCATGGGCTTCGTCGCCGGCTTCCAGATCGCGGTGTTCGCGTTCGTCGGCATCGAGCTGGTCGGCACGACGGCGGCCGAGGCGAAGGAGCCGGAGAAGACGCTGCCCCGCGCCATCAACGCCATCCCGGTCCGCGTGCTGCTGTTCTACGTCGGCGCCCTGGTGATCCTCATGTCCGTGACCCCGTGGACCGAGTTCCGTGCCGGGCACAGCCCGTTCATCGCCACGTTCTCCCTCGCCGGGCTGGGCATCGCCGCCACCGTGGTGAATCTCGTGGTGCTGACGTCGGCCATGTCCTCCGCCAACTCGGGCATCTACTCCACCTCGCGGATGGTGTTCGGCCTGGCCCAGGAGGGCGACGCCCCGGCGCTGTTCGGGAGGCTCTCGAACCGCCACGTGCCGCAGAACGCCCTGTTCCTCACCTGCGTGCTGCTGCTGTCCGGCATCGTGCTGCTGTATGCCGGCAAGGACGTCGGCGTCGCGTTCGACCTCGTCACCACCGTCTCGGCCGTGTGCTTCATGTTCGTCTGGTCGATCATCCTGGCGTCCTACCTGGTGTTCCGGAAGCGCCGTGCCCAGCTGCACCAGTCCTCTGCGTTCCGGATGCCCGGTGGACGCGTCATGGTCTGGGTGGTGTTCGCGTTCTTCGCCTTCGTGCTCTGGGCGCTGACGACCCAGCCGGACACGCTGACCGCCCTGGCGATCACCCCGGTCTGGTTCCTCGTCCTCGGCGCGGCCTGGCTCGTGCTGCGCCGCCGGCCCACCCACCAGGCCCGATTCGCGCAGTTCCAGGCGGAACTGGCGGAGGACCGGGAGGCGGCGGCCCGGGCGGACGCCTGAGCCGGGCCTGACTCACCCGCAGCCGAGCGGCCGCCGGAATATCCGGCGGCCGCTCGCCGCTTCACGGGGCGTGACCGACCCCCCATCCCTGCCTGACGCCCCCGCCGATGACCGCCTGCTCGACGTCGTCGTCATCGGTGCCGGGCAGGCCGGGCTGAGCGCGGCGCACCACCTGCTGCGCAGCGGGCTGCGCGCGTGGGACGACGTCGTCGTCCTCGATGCGAACGACGGACCCGGTGGCGCGTGGCGGCACCGGTGGGATTCCCTCACGCTCGGGGCCGCGCACGGCGTGCACGACCTGCCGGGCCTACCGCTGGGGACTCCGGATCCGGCAGAGCCGGCCAGTGGTGTGGTTGCCCGCTACTACGGCGCCTACGAGGACGCCTTCGCGCTGCCGGTGATCCGCCCGGTCGCCGTCGCGTCGGTGGCGTCCGCCGACGGCGGCTTCGCGGTGACCGCGCGTGACGGCCGTGTCTGGCGCACCCGGGCGGTGGTCAACGCGACCGGCACCTGGGACAGCCCCTACGTTCCGCACTATCCCGGCATCGAGAACTTCGGCGGCCGTCAGCTGCACACCCACGACTACACCGCGGCCACCGACTTCGCCGGTCGGCGCGTGCTCGTCGTCGGCGGCGGCACCTCCGCCGCCCAGTTCGTCCTCGACCTGGACCGCACCGGCGTCGAGACGGTGTGGACCACGCGGGGCGCGCCGCGCTGGACGGACCGGTCCTTCGATGCGGAGTGGGGCCGGGCCGTCGAGGCCTCCGTCTCCGCGCGCACCGTCCGCGGCCTCTCGCCCCACTCGGTGGTCGCCGCCACCGGCCTGCCGCTGACGGGCATGTACCCGCCGGCGATCGCGTCCGGCCTGTTGGTCAGCCGGGGGCCGCTGCTCCGGTTCACCCCGACGGGCGCGGTGCTGGCCGGCCCCGGCCCCGACGGGCACGGCTTCCCCTCCCAGGGGGCTGCGGACCGCCTGATCGACGACGACGTCCGCGCACGGGTACGCGCGCTGCCGGGACATGCGGTCGACGACGACGGCTGGGAGGTACCCGTCGACACGGTGCTCTGGGCCACGGGATTCCGGGCCTCGCTCGGCCACCTGAGTAGCCTCCACCTGCGCGAACCCGGTGGCGGCATCGTGATGGCGGCCGACGGCGTGACCATGACCAGGCAACCCGGTCTGTTCCTCGTCGGGTACGGTGCCTCGGCGTCCACGCTCGGGGCCACGCGCGCGGGCCGGAAAGCCGCCCGGGCCGCCGCGCGGTACGTGGCGGAGGAGGACGCCGTCTCGGCCTGAGATCCACCCGGACACAGGAAAGGCAGGAATTCCTCCCTGCCACTGTCAGGATATCGCCCACCCCGGGGCTTGCGGCAAGGCCCCCGGTTCGCGCGAGAATCTCCAGCCGTGAGCCCCGATCGGGGCTCGGAACGGGGTTTCTCATGACGGACGTCATCGTGGTCGGAGCCGGTCCGACCGGACTGATGCTGGCCGCCGAGCTGCGCCTGCACGGCGTGTCGACGCTGGTGCTCGACCGGGAGCCCGAGCCGACACCGTACGTGCGCGCGCTCGGCCTGCACGCGCGCAGCATCGAGATCCTGGACCAGCGCGGCCTGCTGGACCGCTTCCTCGAGCACGGTACGCGGCACCCGCTCTCGGGGTTCTTCGCCGGGATCTCCGGTCCGGCACCGACCGGCCTGGACACCGCGCACGGCTACGTGCTCGCCATCCCCCAGCCCGTCACGGACCGGCTGCTGGCCGAGCGCGCCGTCGAGCTCGGCGCCGACGTCCGGCGCGGCCTGGGGCTGGTCGGCCTGCGGCAGGACGACGACGGGGTGGAGGCGGAGCTGTCCGACGGCACGCGGGTGGCCGCCCGCTGGCTGGTCGGCTGCGACGGGGGCCGGAGCACGGTGCGACGGCTGATCGGCGCGGCCTTCCCCGGGGAACCGTCCCGGGTCGACACCCTGCTCGGGGAGATGGAGGTGACCGCGCCTGCGAAGGAGGTGGCCGACGTGACTGCGCGCGTCCGCCGCACCGAGTTCCGGTTCGGGTTGATGCCGGTGGGCGACGGTCTGCATCGCGTCATGGTGCCCGCTGCCGACGTGGCCGAGGACCGGGCCACCCCGCCGACCCTGGAGGAGGTCAAACGACAGCTGGTCGCCTACGGGGGCACCGACTTCGGGGTGCACGCACCGCGCTGGCTGTCCCGCTTCGGCGACGCCACCCGGCTCGCCGATCCCTACCGCGTCGGGCGGGTGCTGCTGGCCGGCGATGCCGCCCACATCCATCCGCCGGTCGGCGGACAGGGGCTCAGCCTCGGGGTGCAGGACGCGTTCAACCTGGGGTGGAAGCTCGCCGCCGACGTCGCCGGCTGGGCCCCGGAGGGGCTGGTGGACAGCTACGCGAACGAACGCCGGCCCGTCGCCTCGGACGTCCTGGAGAACACGCGCGCCCAGATGGTCCTCATCTCCTCCGGGCCGGGTCCGCGGGCGCTGCGCGGGCTGGTCGGCGAGCTGATGGAGATCGACGGGGTGACGCGTCGGCTGACCGAGATGATCACCGCCATCGATGTCCGGTACGACCTCGGCGACGGGCACCCGCTGGTCGGCCGGCGGCTGCGGGACGTCTCCCTGCGCTCGCACGGCCGGCTGTACGAGCTGATGCACGCCGGCCGCGGTCTGCTGCTGGACCAGACCGGCCACGCCACCGTGGACGGATGGGACGACCGCGTCGACCATGTCGTCGACCAGATCGTCGACACCGGCGACGAGCTGGACGCGCCGGCGGTGCTGTTGCGCCCGGACGGGCACGTGGGCTGGGTCGGGACCGACCCGGCGGACCTGCGGCGCCGGCTGCCGGACTGGTTCGGCGCGGCGGCGTCCTGAGTGCGCGGGAATGAGTACGCGGCCGTGCCCGCGACCGGGACCCCGGCGTGAGCCCGTCGGTTCCGCCCTCAGGCAGGGGGAAAAGACCGGGGCGCCCGGGCGGAACCGACGGACTCAGCGAGCAGCCCGGGCGGAACCGACGGACTCAGCGACGAGGGCGCGCCCAGCCGCAAACGAGCAACGACGCGCCGGCCAGCTAGCTATGCCCGCCGAGAGCTCACTCGACCTCGCCGATGTCCTCCGCCCACACCGCGGGGTACTCGGTCGCGAAGCGAGTCATGAGGTCGCGGCACTCCGGGTCGTCCAGCACGACGACGTCGACGCCGCGGGAGCGCATCCAGTCCAGCTCGCCACCGAACGTCGTCGCCTCCCCCACCACCACACGGCGGATGCCGAACTGGACGATCGCACCCGAGCACATGGCGCACGGCGCCAGCGTCGTGTAGAGGACGGCGTCGGCGTAGGAGCGGATCCGGCCGGCGGCGCGCAGGCAGTCGATCTCCCCGTGCGCGGTCGGATCGCCGTGTTGTACCCGCTGGTTGTGACCGGTGGCCACCAGCTCGCCGCCGAGGACGAGGGCGCCGCCGATGGGCACCCCTCCCTCGGCCAGGGACGCGGCGGCCGCCTCACGGGCGCGGGCGAAGTGCTCGAGGGAGTAGTCGAAGGCCATGGTCGTCAACCTATCGCGACGGCAACGGCTGGCAACCGCTGCCGTTCGCGATGCCGGAGTGCGACGCTGAGCACCGTCCCCATGCCCCCGTTCGAAGGAGAACACCGTGGCCGAGACCGAGCGCCCCTGGCAGGACACGTCCCTGTCCCCCCGCGACCGGGCCGAGAAGCTCGTCGCCGCCATGACGCTGGAGCAGAAGATCGCCCAGCTGCACGGCGCGATGGAGACCATCGACATCTACGCCCTGTCCAACGAGGCCGCGGCGAACGGCGAGGACCTGGAGCAGCTCGCCGCGCAGATCCGGATCGAACGCCACGTGGCCGGCATCGACGAGTTGGGCATCCCCCGGTTCCGGATCACCAACGGCCCGGTCGGCGTCGGGATGGGCGACGGCACCCCGAGCCCGAAGGCCACCTCCCTGCCCATGTCGATCGGCCTGGCCGCGGGGTTCGATCCCGAGCTCGCCCGCCAGTACGGCGACATCATCGGCTCCGAGACCGCCACCCTCGGCCAGCACGTGCTCGAGGGCCCCGGCGTCTGCCTGCACCGCACCACGATCGCCGGCCGGAACTTCGAGTACTTCTCCGAGGACCCCTACCTGTCCGGCGTGATGGGGGTCGAGGTGACGAAGGCGATCCAGGCGCACGACGTGATCGCCATGGCCAAGCACTTCGTGCTCAACGACCAGGAGTACGAGCGCTTCCGGGCCAGCGTCGAGGTGGACGAGCACGTGATGCGGGAGCTGTACCTGCTGCCGTTCGAGATGGTGGTCAAGGACGCGCAGCTTGCCGCGATCATGAGCTCCTACAACCGGATCCGCGGCGTCTACGCCACCGAGAACCGGCCCACCCTCACCGACATCCTGCGCACCGAGTGGGGCTTCACCGGCTACGTGCAGTCCGACTTCTGGTCCTGCCGGTCCGCCGCCCCATCCCTGAACGCCGGCATGGACCACGAGATGCCCGACGCCAAGTGGCTCAACGAGGACAACGTCAAGGCCGCGCTGAACGACACCAGCCTGGAGATCGCCACCGTCGACCGGGCCCTGGTCCGTCGCTACACGCAGATGTTCCGCTTCGGCCAGTTCGAGCGGCCCTACGAGCCCGGCGAGATCGACGCGGCCGCCCACGGGGCCGTCGCGCGGCGGATCGGCGGCCAGATCGCCGTGCTGTTGAAGAACGACGGCGGCTTGCTGCCGCTGGACCCGAACGCCGGGACGATCGCCGTCATCGGGCAGGCCAAGTACGTCGACGAGGCGTGCCTGGGCGGCGGCGGTTCCTCCAAGGTCGACCCGCTCTACACCGTGCCCCCGCTGGACGGGCTGCGCGACGTGCTCGCGGACCTCGGGGGTTCCGCCACCGTCACCTCCGTGACGGTTGCCGACGACCTGGCGAACCTGGAGGAGGCGAAGCGGGCCGCGGCCGACGCCGACGTCGTCGTCCTGATGGCCGGCCTGATCGCCACCGAGGGCGCGGACCAGGCCGACGCCCACCTGCTGAATGACCAGGACCGGATGCTCGCCGAGCTGCTGCCGGTCAACGCGCGCACCGTCGTCGTGCTCAAGGACAGCAACCCCGTGCTGATGCCGTGGATCGACGCCGCGCCCGCCGTGCTCGAGGCCTGGAACCAGGGCGCCGAGGACGGGCACGTCGTCGGCGACCTGCTGTTCGGCGTCGTCAACCCGTCCGGCAAGATGCCGACGACGGCCCCGCGCTCGGCGGACGACACCCTGTACGCGAACGACCCGCAGCGCTACCCCGGCACCGACGAGGGCGACGGGTACCCGGTGATCCGCTACTCCGAGGGCCTGGAGATGGGCTACCGCTGGTTCCAGGGGCAGGGCATCGAGCCGCTGTTCGGCTTCGGGCACGGCCTCTCGTACACGACGTTCGACGTCGCCGACGTGGCCGTGGATGCCCCCGACGGCGTGCGGGCGCCCGTCATGGTGACCGCGTCCGTGACCAACACCGGCCCGGTCGCCGGCGCCGAGGTCGTGCAGGTGTACCTCGGGGTGCCCGCCGACGGACAGCCCCCGAAGCGGCTCGTCGGGTTCGCCAAGGTGGCCGTCGAGCCCGGCGCCACCGAGCGGGTCAGCATGGTCATCGACCCGGACGCGACGAACCACCCGTTCGCCGTCTGGGACTACGCCACGCGGTCCTTCGCGCCGGTGGCCGGCGACTACACCGTGTACGTCGGCACCTCCGCGGCGAACACGCCGCACACGGTCACCATCAGCGCCGGCTGAGTCGCCCGCGCTCCGATCGGCCGGGGCGGTTCCGTCGTCGCCCCGCAGGGGTCACAGTGGACCCATGGACACGTGGGACGTGGTCGTCGTCGGCGGGGGCGCCGCCGGGCTCTCGGCGGCGCAGATGCTCGGACGGGCGCGGCGGCGGGTGGTCGTGGTGGACGCCGGCCGCCCGCGCAACCGCTTCGCCGGTCACATGCACGGGGTGCTGGGGAACGACGGGGTGGCGCCCGCGGACCTGCTCGCGCGCGGCCGGGACGAGGTGCGACGGTACGGCGTCGAGGTGCGCACGGGCGTCGTGGCCCGCGTCGACCCGGCGCCCGGCGATCACCCCGACGCCGGCGTCGAGGTGATCCTCGAGGACGGTTCCGTCGTGACCGCCCGCGAGCTGATCGTCGCGACCGGGATGACCGACCGGCTGCCCGACATCCCGGGCCTGGCCGAACGCTGGGGCACCGGCGTCCTGCACTGCCCGTACTGCCACGGCTGGGAGGTCCGCGACCAGCGGCTCGGCGTGCTCACCACCTCGCCGGTCGGGGTGCACCAGGCGCAGCTGGTGCGTCAGTGGAGCGACGACGTCGTCGTCTTCACCGCCGGGCTCGGGGCCATCGCCCGCGCCGTCGCCGGTCGGCTGCGGTCGCGCGGCATCGAGGTCGTGGATGTGCCCGTCGTCGAGGTGCTGGGCAAGGGAGCGGCCGTGACCGGGGCGCGCACCGCCGACGGTGCCGTCGTGACCCTCGACGCGCTCTTCACCACGAGTACCGCCGACCCCCACGACGGCTTCCTCGACCATCTCGGACTGGACCGCACCGAGACGGCGACCGTCAGGGTGCTCGCGGTCCGAGCCGGGGGCCGGACGAGCGCAGCGCACATCTGGGCGGTCGGGAACGTGGTGAACCCGGCGGCGACGGTTCCGGTGGCGATGGGCGACGGCGCCGCGACGGGCAGCGCGGTGAACATGGCGCTGGTGCTGGCCGACTTCCACGCCGCCGGCGCGCACCCGCACCCCGCCCGGATCCCCGATCGCTGAGCCGGGTCATCGCTCCCGGATGATCGTCGCCAGCCACGCGGGCACCCCGGTCTCCGCGAACGTCGTCAGGAGACGCTCCGGCTCGATGCTCGTGACGCTCCATCCGGCGTCCGCCGAGAACGCCTCCTCCAGCTCGCGGCGCGAGACCGGGTGCGGGCCCTGGGCGCGGATGGCCTCGCTGAAGCACAGCACGAACACGCGGCCGCCCGGTTCGGTGACGGCCGCGAGCGAGGCCACGTAGGCCGGCCGCTCCTCGGCGTCGAAGGTGTGGAAGAGCCCGCAGTCCAGCACGGTCGCGAAGGTCCGGCCGAGGCGGCCGAGGTCCAGCGCGTCGGCGGTCGCGAACTCGGCGTCCAGCCCGCGCTCGTGGGCCTTCTCGCGGGCTCGCGCCAGGGCGGTCTCGGCGACGTCGACGCCGAGCACGGGCAGCCCGACGGACGCGGCGAGCAGGGCGTGCTCCCCGGTGCCGCACCCGGCGTCGAGCACCGGTCCGGTGAAGGCGCCGGCGGCCGCCAGACGCTCGAACGCCGGTTGGGGTCGGCCGATGTCCCACGGCGCGGGGTCGGTCCCGCGGTAGGACGCGTCCCACGTCGCCCCGGTCAGGCGCTCGTGACTGGTCGGCGTCCGCCCGGCCGATGGTTCCCTCGTCATGCCCCGATGCTGCCACCGGGACACCACAGCGTCGAGAGATGTCACCGCGGCTCGTCTTCGGCTTCGACGACGCGCAGCGGACGGCGCGAGCGGCGGGCAGAGGCTAGTGTTCCTCCCCCGCGATGATCTGCCGGATCAGCTCGATGTCGGCCTTGGGGCGACGGTGCTCGTCGAGCAGGCCGTTGGTCTCCTGCAGCGTGTCCGTCAGCTGCGTCCAGCAGAACCCGGCGAGACCGGTCGAGTCGTGGACGGCGCCGACGAGGTCGCGCAGCCGGGCG
The DNA here is from genome assembly GCF_014643255.1 of Tersicoccus solisilvae. Lineage (GTDB taxonomy): Bacteria > Actinomycetota > Actinomycetes > Actinomycetales > Micrococcaceae > Tersicoccus > Tersicoccus solisilvae. Next base: position 15,653 of record NZ_BMJI01000018.1, read on the forward strand.
AGGAACGCCTCCTCGTCGGTCACCGCGCCGTAGCCCTCCCAGTCCCCGGCCGACGTGTGGAAGCCGATGCCGCCGAACTCCGAGAGCACCACCGGAAGCCCGGCCGCGGCGTCGGCGTCGAGCATCAGCCGCCGGCCCCCGGGCCGCTCGTGGGCCAGGGTGGCGGCGACGGCGTCGCGCGTGCCGTACCGCGCCCGGAGCACCGCGCCGTCGTGCGTGTAGTCGTGGACCCCGACGACGTCGCCCGCCACCCATTCCCAGCCGTCGTTGCCGACCACGGGGCGCGACGGGTCGAGCGCCGTGAGCAGCCCGGTGATCCCGCGGACCGCGTTCTGCTGGGACGCGTCCGCGGCGACGTCGGGCACGCCCCAGCTCTCGTTGAACGCGACCCACGCGACGATCGACGGATGGGAGGCGTCGCGGGCGACGACCTGCATCCACTCGCGGGTGGTCGCCTCCAGTGCGCGGGCCGTGAAGCGGTACGCGGCCGGCGCGTCGGCCCAGACGAGCACGCCGAGCCGGTCGCACCAGTGCAGGAAGCGCGGGTCGGCGACGGTCTGGTGCATCCGGATGCCCGTGAAGCCGAGTGCCTTCACCAGCTCCACCTCCCGCCGGATCGCGTCGTCGTCCGGGGCGGCCAGGTGGGACCGCGGCCAGTACGCCTGCTCGAGCACCAGCCGCAGGACGCACGGCCGCCCGTTGAGCAGGAACCGCCCGTCCTCGACGGCCACGGTGCGCAGGCCGACGTACGAGCGGGCGGTATCGACCCGCTGCTCACCACGCCACAGGGTCAGCTCGACGTCGATCAGCGTCGGCCGGTCCGGGCCCCACAGCAGCCGGTCCGGCTCGGTGTCGAACCGGGCGTCGCTCAGCAGGAACGGCAGCGTCACCCGGTCGCCGGTCACCGCGTGCCGGGAACGCGCCAGCACCTCGCCGTCGAGGCGGAAGACCACCTCCAGTTCCCGGTCCGGGGACAGCCGCGCCCCCGTGACGGTCGCGTCCAGCGTCACCGCGCCGGGTTGCGCGCCGGGCGTCCAGCGCAGCCCGTCCAGGCGCGTCGCCGGCACCGATTCCGCCCACACGCCACGCCAGAGTCCCGAGGTGCGCCGGTACCAGATGACGTGGGGCTCCTCCTGCCAGTCCTGCTTGCCACGCGGCTGCTCGAGGTCGTGGGGGTCGTCGACGGCGCGGACGACGACGGTCTGGGCCGCGCCGTCGCCGAGCGCGTGCGTGATGTCGAGGGCGAAGCCGACGTGGCCGCCGTCGTGCGCTCCGACGTGCACGCCGTTCACCCACACGTCGGCGTGGTGGTCGACCGCGGTGACGTGCAGCAGCACGCGATCGCCCGGGCCGGCGGGCGCCAGGTCGGCGGTGCGGCGGTACCAGAGGATCGCGTGGCCGTCCTCGTGCACGCCGGACAGCTCGGACTCCGGCGGGAACGGCACCCGGATCGTGCGGTCGAACGGCACGGCCTCCGGCCCGGCGCGCCACCACCCGTCGTCGAGGCCCGCGTCGTCGTCGTCGAAGCGGAACTCCCAGTCACCGTCGAGGTCGACCCAGGTCTCCCGGCTCAGCAGCGGGCGGGGGTGAAGGCGCGTCATGGGACGATCCTCGCAGGTGGGTCGCGCGGTCGATCAGACCGGTTGCTCATCCCCCGCGGTCCCGGGAAGGCCCGCCTCCTCCGCCAGGATCGGGGCGGCGGTGGTCACGGCGTGGATGCCGATGACGCTGGCGATCTCCATCACCTCGAGGATCTCCTGGGGCGTCGCGCCGTAGCCGAGGGCATTCTCGATGTGGAGTTTGAGCCCCTTGACGTACAGGTGCGTGGCCGCGGTGTCGAAGGCGATGTAGACGAATTCCCGCACCTTCGGGTCGAGCGTGCCGGTACGCCACGGCACGGAGGAGAACTCCGTGTAGGCGGCGAAGATCTCCGGATCGAGCTCGAGCATCTCGTCCCAGAACGCGTGCCAGTAGCCGCGGGTCCGGGTGAACTCGGCCTTGATCCGCTCCTGCTCGGCGGACAGCGGCGCCGGGCCGGAGCGCAGCCCCTTCTCCTCCAGCACCTCGACGAGGATCGGGACGCCGATGTTCATCGCGTGGATGCCGAGGGTGGCGGTGCACTCGAGCACCTCCATGATCTCCTGCTTCGTCGCGCCGAGGGCGAGGGCGGCCTTGATGTGCTGACGGATGCCCGGCTCGTAGAGGTGGGTGGCCGCGGCGTCGACGGCGATGTAGAGGAACTCCTTGGTCTTCGCGTCCAGGTGGTTCTTGCGCCAGGGGACGGCCGAGAACTCCAGGTAGGCGCGGAGGAACTCGGGGTCGAGCCGCAGCATGGCCTCCCAGGAGTCTCCCCAGGTGCCGCGCACGGCGATGAACTCGTTCTTCAGATGCTGCTGATCGGCGGTCAATGCCATGTCGTCTCCTCGTGCTGGGCTGTCGGCTGGTGCGGGTGGTTCACTCGTCCTCCGCCGCGCGCAGGCTGTGCAGGGCGGTGACGGCCGCGTTGCGTACGTGGTCGGCGCACCGGCGGGCCGCCAGGTCGGCGTCGCGCCGGGTGATCGCGTCGAGCACGGCCCGCAACTCGCGCACGGCTTCGGGGGCGCGTCCCGCCTCGGACAGCGAGGTCGCGCGGAGCACCTGGACCCGCGCCTGGATGCCCTCGAGCAGTTGCCGCAACGCTTCACTGCGGGCGCCGGCGACGAGCACGCCGTAGAACCGGTCCTTCGCCTGCAGGATCGTGCGGATGTCGTGGTCCTCGTCGGAGACCGCGGCGAGATCGTCGACGGCGGCGCGGAGCCGGTCGACGTCGTCGTCGGTCGCCCGCTCGACGAAACGCTGGGTGACGAGCGACTCGAGCGACGCCCGCACCTCGTACAGGTCGGCCGCATCGGTGAGCGACGGTGCGCTCACCATCGCCCCGCGATGGGGCACCACCGTGACCAGTCCCTCGCTGGTCAGCTCCCGCAGCGCCTCCCGGATCGTCGTGCGCGAGACACCCAGTCGTTCGATCAGTTCCCGCTCGACGAGGCGCTGGCCGGGTTTGAGGTCGAAATCGAGGATGGCTCGACGCAGCGCGGTGATCACCTGGGCGCGCAGCGGCGCGGACACGCGTCCGATCGGGCCCACCGTCCAGGAATCGGCCAGCGTGCTCACCGTTCCGCCAGCCACGCTGCGACCCGCGTGTGATCGGCGCCCGGGTCGAGGGCCCGTGCGGCGGCGTTCCACCGCTCCACGGCGTGCTCGCCCAGCACGCTCGGCGCCCCGACCTGCGCGGCGAGGCGGGTGGCGATCTGCATGTCCTTGAGCATCAGCCGCAGGCCGAAACCCGAGTCGAAACCACCGGGCAAGATGTACCGCGGGTACTTGGTCTCCGTCGACCCGCTGCGCCCGCTCGACCCGTTGAACACGTCGATCATGACAGCCGGGTCGAGTCCGAAGCGCTCACCGGCCGTCATCGCCTCCGCGGTGATCCACAGATGCGTCGCCGAGAGCAGGTTGTTCAGGGCCTTGACCGCATGACCGGCACCGACCGGTCCGACCCGGACCACGCGGCCCAGGACCCCGAGCAGCGGCTCGACGGCGGCGACGTCCGGAGCTTCGCCGCCGGCCATGATGGTCAACCGCCCGGCCTCCGCGCCGGCGACACCGCCCGAGACGGGGGCATCGACCAGCCGGGTACCCACCGCGGCCAGTCGGCCCGCGAGCTCGCGGGTGCTGAGAGGCTCGGAGGAACTCATGTCGACGAGAAGGGTGCGGTCGCCGAGGGCGCCCGCGAGCTCGTGGACGACGTCGTTCACGATGGCCGAGTTCGGCAGCATGAGAATGATCGTCTCCGCCGCGGCGGCCACCGCCTGGACCGTCGGCACGACCCGGGCACCCACCGCGGCCGCGCGATCGCGGGCGTCGGCCGAGACGTCGAAGGCCACCACCGGATGCCCGGCTCGCACGAGGTTGGCCACCATGGGCACCCCCATGTTGCCCAGCCCGATGAACCCGATCGGCCGCTCTCGCGCCGCCTCAGCCGGCATCGCGCTGCTCCTGCAGGATGCCGTCCGCGATCCGGAACGACTCGAGGGCCGCCGGCACGCCGACGTAGACGGCGGTCTGCAGCAGCACCTCCTGGATCTCGGCCTCGGTCGCCCCGTTGGTCAGCGCACCGCGCACGTGCACCCCCAGCTCGTGCGGCCGGTTCAACGCGGTCAGCATCGCCAGGTTGATGAGGCTGCGGGTCTTCCGGGGCAGACCCTCACGGGTCCACACGGCTCCCCAGCAGTACTCGGTGACGAGTTCCTGGATCGGCCGGGCGAAGTCGCTCGTCGCCTGCATCGACGCGTCGACATGCGCGGCCCCGAGCACCTCCCGGCGGACGGCGAGGCCCTCCTCGAACGTCTGCTGGTGCGTCTTCAGCTGGTCGATCATGACGATGTCTCCTCTGCCTGGGCGGCTCCCGGGTAGTCGACGACGGGCTCCAGCCAGTCGGTGACGCCGAGGGATATGGCGGTGTGGGTCAGGGACGAGTCCGGTGCGGCGCCGTGCCAGTGCGTCTCCCCCGGCGGGATCCACACGGTGTCTCCCTGGCGCAGCACGAGCGGCTCCTCCCCGCGGGTCTGGATCAGCCCCCGGCCGGAGAGCACCTGGAGGATCTGGCCGCGCTCGTGGGAGTGCCAGTGCGTCCGGGCGGCCGGGGCGAAGGTCACGGTGTTGATCGTGACCCCGTCGGTCGCCGGCAGGGTCAGGTAGGCGAAGGCGTCCCCGGTGAACCGGGAGCCGGGCTTGCCGGCCGTCCCGGCCTGCTCGGCGGGGCGGACGCGGATCACGCCGTCCCTCCCGCGGCCACGACGTCGTCGTGCAGGCGGACGCCGCCGGAGACGTCGCCGATGGCGTCGACCACCGTGTTGCTGATGGCGTCGGCGTACCCGAGGGCGCGCGCGAGGCCGAAGCTCGCGACCGGGCCCGGGGCGTTCAGGCTCACGACCCCGAGGCTGCCGAGCAGGTCGAGGTAGAGCGTGACGTCCTTGAGCATCAGGGTGTTGGTGAGGCCGCCCTCCAGATAGTCACCGTGGATGATGCGGGGGAATCGGTTCAGGGTCGCGAAGTTCACGCCGGAGCTCGCGTTGAGCACGTCGAGGACCGTCTGCAGATCCAGGTCCGCCTTCTTCGCCGCCACCATCACCTCGGCGGTCGCCGAGAGGGCGATGGCGTTGAGGAAGTTGTTGAGCAGCTTCGTCGTGTGCCCGGCGCCGCTGGGACCCACGTGGTGGATCTGCTGGGCGAGGTGGTCGAGCACCGGCCGCACCCGGTCCAGGGCCTCCTCCTCCCCTCCGACCATGAGGGTCAGCGCGCCCCTCTCCGCGGCCGCGGCCCCACCGGAGATCCCGGCGTCGAGGTAGGCCACGCCCCGCTCGGCCAGGTCGGCGTTAATGCGCCGGGTCGACGCCGGGGCGGCGGTACTCAGGTCGACGACCACCTGACCCGGCCGGACGTGCCGCAGCACGCCGTCCTCCCCGTCGATCACGGCCTCCACGACCCGGCTGTCCGGGAGGGAGAGCAGCACGACGTCGACGTCGTCGACCAGCGCTCCCGTCGACGCCGCGGCGCGGGCGCCCGACGCGGTGATGCTCTCGGGTCGGGCGTCGAAGCCGAGGACGTCGACCCCCGCCGTGACCAGGCACCGGGTCATGCGACCGCCCATGTTGCCGAGTCCGATGAACCCGACGCGTGTCTCGCTCATGTCCTGTCCTTCCTGTCCGCAAGCCTGTCCGCAAGCCTGTCCGCCGCGACGTCGCGGTCGTAGAAATCGCGGTCGTGAGCCTCGGCGTCCCAGGCGCCCGCGCCGCCCGACGGCCGCACGGTGTTGACGACGGTCGCGCCGCCGTCGGCGGAGACGATCTGCCCGGTCACGTAGGCGGCGTCCTCACTGAGCAGGAACGCCACCACGGCGGCGATCTCCTCGGCCGTGCCGGCGCGGCGCAGCGGGGTGGTGGAGGCCCGCACCTCCATGTCGGTCTTGCCGCCCGCGGTCGTGGGGGCCGCGGCGAACAGATCGGTGGGCACGATGCCCGGCGCCACCGCGTTCACGCGGATCCCGAGCGGACCGCCGTAGACGGACGCGCCGTGCACCAACCCGTTCACCGCGTGCTTCGACGTCTGGTAGGCGAGCAGGTCCGCACTGCCGGTCAGCCCGGCGATGGACGCGGTGACGACGACGGCGCCGCCGCCCGCCTGCACCGCGTACCGGCCGAAGGCGGCCCGCAGCCCGAGGAACTGGCCGCGCACGTTGATCGCCAGCACCCGGTCGAACTCCTCGACGGTGAGGTCGGGCAGCGGGGTGAAGGTGCCGAACACGCCGGCATTGAGGTGGTGCAGGTCGATGCGGCCGAAGCGGTCCACCGCGGCGGCGGTGTAGCGGGCGACGTCGTCCTCGTCGGACACGTCGGCGCGGACCGCGATCGACGCGGTGGGCAGGCCCGCCGCCACGGCGGCCGCCGCGTCCTCGTCGATGTCGACCGCGACGACGTGTGCTCCCTCCGCGGCGAGCCGTTCGGCGGACGCCCGGCCCAGCCCCCGCCCGGCGCCGGTGACGACGGCGACCTGCCCGTCGAAGCGGCCGCTCATGCGGTCACCGCCACGGGCTCACCGATGGTGAGCACGTGCTCGGACAGGGCGCGGCCGAGCGGGCGCAGCCGGTCGAGGGTGCCGGGGTCGTGGCCGGGGACGACGTGGTCCACCTCGCCGGCGTCGAGCATCGCCCGGATGCGGTCGAAGCCGCTGTACATCTGCACCAGGTCGGCGACGGAACTGAAGGGCATGTCGTGATCGAACTCCTCGTCGTAGTGGATGGCGTCGCTGGCCAGCAGCACGATGCCGGCCCGGGTCGGGACCCGGACGATCGACTGGCCGGGGGTGTGGCCGCCGACCCGGAGGACGTCGACGCCGGGCGCCACCTCCACCCGGTCGGCGAAGGCGTGGACGCGGCCGGCGTCGCGCGCGGCGAACAGGGCGTCGAGCTCGTCGTCCTCCACCGAGTGGTGGAACTGGACCCGCTGCGCGTGCCGCCCGGACCAGAAGTCCAGCTCGGCCGCGGCGATGACCACCGGGGACCGGTCGAACCGGGCCAGGTTGCCGATGTGGTCGTAGTGCGCGTGGGTGACGACGACCGTCGGGGCGTCCTCCGGGTGGACCCCGAGGCCGGCGAGCAGGTCGAGCGGGTGCTCGATCATCGTGCGGCCCCGGTTCTGGCCGCCTGCGGTGGAGAACCCGGTGTCCACGACGATGGTCCGGCCCTCCCCCCGCACCACCCAGACGAAGTAGTCCATCCCGATCGGGCCGTCGTCCGCGTGGTACAGCGGGTAGTTGAGGTAGACCTCGCTCCGGCGGCCCACCCGGGTGCCGTACCGGGCGACGATGACCTCGTAGACCGGGCTCACGGTCGGCTTCCTTCGGGGACGGCGGCCGGCCGCGGCGCCGGTTTCCGGAAGCGGAGGCCGGCGGTGCCGAAGAGCCGCGTGACGATGAGGTAGACCAGATGGGTGCGCGGCCACTGCGTCACGTTCGCGCCGCCGGCCACCGTGTAGTAGTTGTGGCAGCCGGCGTTCATGGCCGACGCGTGGGTCGCCAGCTGCCGATCGATCCACCGGACCCAGCGCGCTTCCGCCGCCGGGTCCGTGTCGATCACCCGGTCACCGCTGCGTTCGGCCCGGCGGATGGCGCGCACCACGACCTCGGCCTGCCGCTCGAGCTGCGCGATGATCGAGGTGCCGCCGTTGGTGTTGGGCCCGTAGAGGATGAAGAAGTTGGGGAACCCCGGCACGGTGATGCCCAGGTAGGCGCTGGCCCGCTCCTTCCACGTCTCGTGCAGGTCCCGCCCGGCCGTCCCGCGCACCTGGACGGAGGAGAGGAACACCTGCGGCTGGAAACCGGTGCTGAGGACGATCACGTCCACGTCGTGCTCCCGCCCCGTCGTGTCGACGAGGCCGCCCGGGGTGGCGCTGACCACCTCCTGCGGCACGAGGTGCACGTTGTCCCGGTTGAACGCCGGGTAGTAGGTGGACGCGACGATCGGGCGCTTGCACCCCCACGGGTAGTGCGGGGTCAGGGCGGCGGCGGTCGCGGGGTCGTGCACGCTCTCGTTGATGAACGCGACGCACTTCTGACGCATCTGCTGCTGCCGGGCGCTGGTCACGTCGTTCGCCTTGAACCGCCGGTTCGCGACGGAGAACAGGTGGGCCCGGTGCACGCGCTGGGCCAACGGAACGGTGCGGTAGAACCAGCGTTCGGCCGGCGTGTAGGGCCGCTCGGACTTCGGCTCCACCCAGCCCGGCTCGCGCTGGAAGACCAGCAGGTCCTTCACGATCGGCGCGATGGCGGGCACCACCTGCGCCGCCGTCGAGCCCGTGCCCACGACCGCGACGCGCTTGCCGTGCAGGTCGTGCTGGTGCTCCCACCGCGAGGTGTGGAAGACGGGGCCGTCGAACTCGTCCAGGCCGGGCCAGGTGGGGTAGCGCGGCACGCTGAGCAGGCCCACGGCGGAGGCGACGACGTCGAACTCGTGCCGCTCCCCCGTCGCCGTCGTGAGCGTCCAGATCGACCGGGCGTCGTCCCACTCGACGCCGTCGACCCGGGTGTTCAAGCGCAGGTGCGGACGCAGCCCGAAGTGGTCGACGATCTCCTCGGCATACGCCAGCAGTTCCGGCTGGGTGGCGTGGGTGCCGGGCCAGTCCTTCCGGTAGAAGGAGAACGAGTAGGCGTGGGACGGGATGTCGACCTCGCAGCCCGGGTAGCGGTTGTCGAACCAGGTGCCCCCCGCACCGGCGGACTGCTCGAAGATCGTGAAATCGGCCGAGGTGCGTCGCTGCAGCTTGACGGCGAGCGCCATCCCCCCGAAACCGGCGCCGATGATACCGACGCGCAGACGCCGGCTCACGGGGTCGCCCCGTCGGTCGCCGGCATGGGGTAGTCGGCCGCATTGAGCACCCAGCCGTCCATCGCGGAGAAGTCGAGCCGGGGCGGGGAGAAGATGTCGACGAGCCGGTGGTGGCCCTCGTCCACGGCCTCGCTGGTGTGCTCGCTCGGCGGCGGGATGACCGCGAGCGACGGCGAGCCGACGCGTCGGTGCTCGTCCTCCCGCCACACCGTCCGGTCGGTCGTCCAGGGCCAGCGGATGTGGTGGACATACTCCCCCGCGATGACCAGCGAGTACTGCTCGAAGTCGTCGTGGTGGTGCGGCGAGAGCCGGCGGGGATCCCGCGGCCCCTCCTGGGGCGCGATCCAGTTGACCATCGCGGTCGTGCACCGGTAGAGCCGGAACGGGGAGCCCGGCAGGGTGGGCACGGTCAGGTCGTACACACGGACCCGGTAGCCGTCGGCCGGGTCCGGCCACGGCACGAACGGCGGGATGTTGCGGTGCGGCTCCGCGTAGGAGTCGCGGTTGACCGCCAGGGCGACGAGGTCCTCGGCGGTGGCCCGCACCAGGCGGACGACCCGGCCCTCCCCCCGGACCCGGATCCGGCTGGACCCGGGCGGCACGACGACCATTCGCTCGCCGGGCACCTCGACGGTCTCGCCGCCGGCCTCGACGGTCGCCGTCACCGTCGGATCGACCGTGATCAGGACGTACTCCTGCGGTTCGTCCCGGTCCTCGAAGCGGCTCTCGCCGGTCACGCGGGACCAGCCCAGGACGAGGTTCTGTCCCCGGGCGTACCAGTCCTCGCGACCGTCGACGGTGACCGCCGGTGGGATCGTGGCGAACTCGGCGTACTCCATCCCGGCGTAGTCGGTGACGGGAGTGTCCGGGTTCGCCGCGGTGGCGAGGCGGGATCGGGGGTCTGCGGAGCCGTAGGGCATCGGTGGTCTCTTCCTGGTGGTTCAGGCGCCGAGGCGCCGGTGGATGTCGCTGACGAGGTCGGTCGCGGCGGCACGGAGGATTCCGGCGTCGTTGTCGGCCATGACGTAGGCGAAGCCGCGCGCGGCTGCGGCCTCGACCTGCTGGGCGGTCCGGACCGCGGTGCCGACCGGCAGCTGCCGCTGGGCGGCCCGGTCGAGGAGCGTGTCGACGAGCGCCTGGATCGCCGGGTCGGATTCGGGCAACCCGCTGGAGAGCTGCAGGTCCCCCATCCCGAGGAACACCCCGTTCAGGTGCGGGGTGTCGAGGATGGCGTCGACCTCATCGAGGGCGGCGCGGTCCTCGAGCTGCACGGCTCGCAGCACGTCCGCGCCGCGTGCGAGGTAACGGTCGCGGTCGATGGCGCCCCAGCGGCCGGCCCGGGAGGTGCTGCCGTTGCCGCGGTCCCCGTCAGGGGCGAAGGTCATCCCGGCGGCGGCGTCCGCCGCCTGCGCCGGCGTCGACACCCGGGGAACGAGGATCCCGTCGACGCCGGAGTCGAGCAGACGCTGCAGCTGCGACCCGGACCGGTCCGAGACGCGGACCAGCACGCTCATGCCGTGCGCCTGGGCGACGACCGTGGCGGTGTAGGCGCTCGGCAGGTCCAAGGGCGCGTGCTCGAGGTCGATCACCACGAAGTCGAAGCCGGCGAGGGCGAGGATCTCCACGGTCGCCAGCGCGGGGATCTTCACCCAGGTGCCGACGAGGGTGCGGGTGGCCTCCCGGAGGCTGCGGGCGAACCCCGGGGTGGGCAGGTTCAGGGCGCTCACCCGTCCAGTCCGATCAGCCGGGCCGGGTTGCGCCGGATCATCAGGTCGATCTCGTCCTCCCCGATGCCGAGGTCGAGCAGCCGGGGCAGCAGCCCCCGGTAGCCCTCGACCGGCAGCGGGTTGCCGACCTGTCCCAGGTCCGATCCGAGCACGGTGTGCTCGGCGCCGATCGTCCGGATCCAGTCGACCAGTTTCTCGGCGGGGAAGATGTGGTCGCGGTGGTACATCGCCACCTCGTGCTCGACGACGGCGCCGAGCCCGATCATCTCCTCCAGCCGGCTCCGGTCGATGTCCGAGACGTAGTCCGGGTGGCTGATGATCACCCGGTCGTGGCCGACGTCGTGCGCGGTGCGGACCACGGCCAGGGCGGAGCCGGCGTCGAGGTGGCCGGTGGAGACCAGCGCGCCCTCCGCCTTCGCCTGCTCCACGATCTGCCGGACCTCCGGCCGGACGCCGCCGTCCTCGTCGAACACCGAGACCTCCGCGCTCTGCATCATGCCGAGCGGCTGGAAGTGGGACTGGGTCTCGGCGTGGTGCGCGGCGTGCTCGAGGTGGATGTGCGAGGAGATCGTGGGGAACCAGATCACCTTGCCGCCCATCTTCAGCGACCGGTCCACGGCCCACGGGTTGAGGCCCCCGTTGACGCTGTTCAGCGCGATGCCGCCATACACGTCGATGGGCAGGTCCGCGAGCAGGGGCTGCATCGACAGCAGGTCGGTGACCGTGTCGTGGTAGTGACACTTGACGACGATGGCGCGGAAGCCGGCGTCGGCGGCCTGCTGCGCCGCCTCGACGTGGGTGATGCGGCGCGGCATCGGGGAGGGGCCCGAGTGGCAGTGCAGGTCGACGGCTCCGTCGAGCAGCTCGTCCACAACGGTCATGATCGGTGGTCCTTTCGGTGGCAGGTCATCGGGTCGCAGGTCAGCGGGGCGGGTTCATCGGATCGCCATCGCGTTCGGTGGCGAGCCGACCCCGCCGACGACGGAGAGGGGCTTCGCCGTCAGCAGGACGTCGTAGCGGCCGTCCGCGGCGCAGGCGTCGGCCAGCTCGTGCAGGCGCCACAGTTCGCCGAGGTAGAGCCCGAGCAGGGCGATCAGCGGGCGGTGCAGCATGCCGTTGTGGCTGGGGCCGCGCTCCGCGGGCGGTTCCGCGGGGTCGACGAACCCGGAGTCGGGGCTCACCGGGAACGCCTCCACCCCGGCGTTGTCGGAGGCCAGCATCGCGATGCCCGTGTCCCAGAGGAACTCGAGCATCGTGGTGCTCTGCTCGATACCGGGTGAGCCCCAGTGGCGACGGCGGTGGTCCTGCTGGTCGGGGGTGAGGCCGAGGTAGTCCTCGGCCCAGCCCGTGTGCATCAGCAGGACGTCGCCGCGCCGCAGGTCGACCTGCTGTCGGGCGGCGGCACCCCGGAGGTCAGCGACCGTGATCGGCTGGTTGGTGGTCACGTCCAGCCGCTCGCCCCGATCGGCGAAGTAGCGGGGCAGGTCCAGCAGGACGCCGCGCGTCACGACACCGTGCTCGGCGACCAGCTGGATGCCCAGGTCCGGCGAAGCGGGGGTGATCCGCTCGTCCGGTACCCCGCCGTAGAACCCGTGCACGGGGTGGCGCATGTGCCGGAGCCCGTCGATCTGCGAGGTGGACTGCAGGTAGAACGAGTCGAGCCAGTCGTCGCGGTGGTTCGGGTTGTTGGCGAACAGGTGGTGTTCGGTGGGCGGCCGCGTCCCGGCGATGCTGGGCACGAACGTGTTCAGCGGGTAGTCGAGGTCGAAGACGCGGCCGTCCCGGACCAGGGAGGCCGCGGCGGTGGTCTCCTCCGGTCCGATGAAGTTGAGCGTGCCCAGCTGGTCGCCGGCCCCGAACACGCCCCAGGACGAACCCGGCGGGGCGTCGGTCCTCGTCAGGAGGTCGCGGTACGACGGGATGGAGCGAGTCGTCACGCCTTGACCTCGATCGCGGGCGCGTCGCCGGCGACGACCGCGTCGTCGTTGCCCAGGTCGATCCCGCGGGTCTCGGGCGAGACGGCGACACTGCCGAGAATCAGCACGCCGGCCACGACCAGGAGGACCACCGGCGTCATGCCCAGCGGCATGAAGGCCGACAGGCCCGCCTGGTAGGCCGCGAAGAAGCCGGGGATGACGACGGCGAGCGAGTAGCCGATTCCCCAGCCGGAGGAGCGGATCCGGGTCGGGAAGCGCTCGTTGATGTAGGAGGGCAGGGTGCCGATCGTGAAGCCGTTGATGCACTGGACCACGAACACGACGGCCACGAGTCCGGCGAACGGGATAGCGACGCCGCTGCCGAGAACGGCGAAGAGACCGGACATGACGACCAGCACCAGGACGCCCGCGATGAGCAGCACCGGCTTGCGGCCGAGCCGGTCGCTGAGCCGGCCGGCGAGCATGTAGGCGAACGGGACGACGATGTTCGCGAAGATGATGCTCAGCGTCAGGTCGTTGGCCGTGAAGCCCGGTCGGCCGAGCAGCAGCTGCGGGATGACCGAGCCGACCATGTTGACCATGAAGAAGACGCCGGTCATGAGGACGAAGACCTGGGCGAACGCGACGATGTGCTTGCGTCCGAGCATCTCGCGGATCGGGTTCTTCGCCTTCTCGGTCTCGATCCACAGCACCGACTCCTCGACGTCCTTGCGCAGGTACCGGGCGACGACCCAGGCGAAGACGGCGCCGATGACGAACGGAATGCGCCAGCCCCACTGGACGTACGGCGAGCTGATCTGGCCCGCGGGCGAGATCTGGAGGGCGAGGAAGGTGAAGACCGCGATGGCGACGTAGCCGATGGTCGAGGCGCTCTGCACGAAGCCGCCGATGAAGCCGCGGCGTTCCGGCCGGGCGTACTCGATGGCCATCGGCGTGGCCGCGGTGTACTCGCCGCCGAGGAAGATCCCGTCGATGAAGCGCAGCAGCAGGAGCAGGCTGATCGCGGTGACGCTGCCGATCTGCTCGGCGCCGGGCAGGCACGCGATGAGCAGCGTCGTCACGCCGAAGCCGTACATCGAGATGGCGCCGACGCGCTTGCGGCCCAGCCGGTCGGACAGGTGCCCGAACAGGATCGCGCCGATCGGCCGACCGAAGAGGGTGGTGGCGAGGGTGAAGCCGGTGACGACGGCAGTCTGTCCCGGGTCGAGGCCGCGGGTGAAGTACACCATGGCCGGCAGCAGCGCGATCGAGGGCAGGTAGATGTCGAACGAGTCGACGAGGAAGCCCCAGAAGGCGCCCCGGATGGCCCGCCGGCGGCGGACGGTGGGGTCGGTCGTCGACGTGTCGACACCGGGAGATGTGCTCATGATGATCCTTTTCTGTACTGGCGCGATTCTGTACTGGCGCGGGGACCGTCATTGGTCCCCGTCGGTGGAGGCGTGGCCCGGCCGGAGCCGGTCAGGCGGGGGGTCGGACGTCGAAGGCGCGCAACTGCAGCGCGATCATGCGGTAGTAGCCGACGAGGGTGACGAGTTCGGCGACGGCCTGCCGGCCGAGCGCGTCCACGGCCGCGTCGAACGCGGCGTCCTCGATCGGGGCACCGGTGAGCAGCCGCCGGGTCAGCGCGTGGGCGGCCCGCTCGGCCGGGTCGGCGAACTGCGGCTCCCCCTCGAGCAGGGCCGCGATCTCCTCCTCGGAGAGGCCGGCGGCCCGGCCGGCCCGCACGTGGGCCCACCGTTCGAAGTCGCTGTCCTCAGCCCGGGCGACGGTCAGCACGACGATCTCCTGGGTGCGCCGCGACAGCGTGAGCGAGAACCGCACGGTGTGACCGAGGGGTTCTAGCGCCAGACCCAGGTCCGGGCTGAGCTGCCAGATGGCCGGCGGACCGGTGAGCCGGCCGTCGGCGTCCACCAGGGAGAAGTCCGTGCCGCGCCCGGCCCGGTCACCACCCGTGAACCGGCGGAGCAGTTCCTGCCCCGCCGCGGAGCGCCGGAGGACGTCGGCGTCGCCGAGTCGGCGGTTCACGCGGCACCGGGGACCGGCAGGCCCAGCAGCCGGTGGGGATTGACGACGAGCATCGTGCGCAACTCGTCCGCGGTGAAGCCCAGGTAGTGCAGCTGTTCGGTGAAGCTGCGCAGGCTCTCGGGCTCGGGGGGAACCCAGCGGGAGAACACGTCCGAGCTGAGCACCACGTGCTCCGGGCCGAGCAGACGGATCGCCTCCGCGACGTCCCGCACACGGTGGTGGGACTCCGGGTTGATCAGGGGCGCACTGGAGAACTCGAGGATGCCGCCGAGGTCGGTGAACACCCGCAGCTCTCCCGGGTCGTCGGTGAAGTGCAGGGGGTGGGTGATCATCGCCGGCCGGCCCAGCTGCTGGCAGAGCCGGGCGACGGCCAGGCTCTCCTCGAGCCCGAGGTGACCGGTCGCGACCAGCATGTCGCGGGAGATGGCGGCCCGGACGGCGTCCTCGGCGGCGGGCGTCAGCTCGCCGTCCCTGGCGACGGTGATGGCGTGGGATTCGGCCCAGTCCCGGAAGTTCGGGGTCTGCCGCTCGAGCAGCATGGAGATGTAACCCCACCGGTCGACGTCGGCGCGGGCACCCCAGGTGGGCATGAACACCACCCCGGCGCCGTGGTCGGCGGCCCACTCGACGATGGTCGGGTCGACACCGCCGACCTGCGGGTTCAGCGTGATGCTGCCGATCACCCGGAAGTCGGTGTCTCCCAGGGACTGCTGCACGGACCGCGCGCGGTCCATCGTCGGCCACAGGTGCGACTTGAGCACCCAGCCCCGGATGCCGTAGGCCCGAGCGAGCCGGGCGACGGCCGCGTCGTCGCCGCGGTTCTGCGCCCGCTCGGCCAGATCGGGCTGGCCGTGCACGTGCAGATCGATCGCACCCTCGAGGAATCTGCCGAAGTCGGGCGGCAGTGCATCCTCGAACGAGGGGGTCAGCGCGGGGTCATCCACGGGGGTCTCCGTTTCCATCGTCATCATCGACGTCGTCATCGTAAGACCGTCGTACATTCCGATATCGCGCCACGTGGCGGGCACATCGAGCGACTTTCCGGCCATCTGGCGGTGGGGCCCGCGGGGCTCATCCGTCAAGATGAATCGACCGGTCCGCGTGACCAGGAAGGGGTGCCCATGGAGCACAACAGCACCACGGAGACGACGGGTGGGGCGTTGGCCTCGATGCCGGCCCGCCCGCCGTTCGACCCCGAGCTGGAGGCCGCCCTGACCACCCTCGCCGACGGCGTGCCGCCGACCGTGACCGAGCGGATGATCGGACCGATGCGGGAGAATCCCCGGCTGCGGGTGACGCCGGAGATGGCCCGGGACGCCGGCATCCGCAGCCGTGACCTCGTCATCCCCGGACACGACGGGGACGACGTCGTCGTCACCGTCCTGGAGGCGGAGGGCCGCACCGGCGTCGGCCCGGGCATCTACCACCTGCACGGCGGCGGCATGATCGTCGGCGACCGGTGGTCCGGCGTGGCCGCCCTCTTCGACTGGCTGCACCGCTACCGGGCCGTGGCCGTCTCCCTCGAATACCGTCTCGCGCCGGAGTACCCGGACCCCTACCCCGTGGAGGACTGCTATCGCGGCCTGGTCTGGCTCCAGACGCACGCAGCCGAACTGGGCATCGACCCGTCCCGCGTGCTGATCACGGGGGCGAGTGCGGGCGGCGGCCTGGCGGCCGGGGTCACCCTGCTGATGCGGGACCGGGGGCTGCCCCCGCTGATGGGCCAGCTGCTCATGTACCCGATGCTGGACGACCGTGACGGCACCGTCTCGAGTGCCCAGATCGACGGCGTCGGCGTGTGGGACCGGGGCAGCAACCTCACGGGCTGGACCGCGCTGCTCGGCGACCGGCGGGCCACCGACGACGTGTCGATCTACGCCGCCCCCGCGCGGGCCACCGATCTCTCCGGCCTTCCGCCCGCGTTCATCGACTGCGGCAGCGCCGAGGTCTTCCGGGACGAGGACGTCGCCTACGCCAGTGCCCTCTGGGCCTCCGGCGGACAGGCGGAGTTGCACGTGTGGCCCGGCGGGTTCCACGCCTTCGAGGGCTACGCGCCGCAGGCCGCACTCTCCCGGGAGATGGTCCAGGCCCGGGACCGATGGGTGCACCGCCTGCTCGGCGAGTGAGCGTGACGCCGCTCGGGCCCCGTGGCAGGATGATCGGCGAGGACGTGCGAAGGAGCCGTGCATGCAGGAGCTGATGGGGCGCGTCACGTCCCTCGATCCCTCGGTGAGTCAGAGTCTGAAGGTCATCTCCTACTTCGACGCTCTGGTCGCCGGGGGGGTGAATCTGGAGACCCTGGTCCGCGGGGCGGCGGCACTGTCCGGCACCGTCGCGGGCATGAGCGCTCCCGACGGCACGATCCGCGTCGAGTCCTCCGGACGGCGTCTCACCGACGAACCGGAGCCCAGTCCGGCCGGCGCCTGGGACGGGGTCGACGTCGACGACGCCGCACGCGTCTGGCTCGAACGTGAGGGCGATGCCCACGTCAACGACTCACTGGTGCTCGAACGCCTCGCCCTGGCCGTCGCCTCCGTACGGGCTCGCCGCCTGGTGCTTCCCGACAACGCCCTGGAGACGGTCGTCGACGCGTCCCGCTCGGTCGCCGAGCGGGCCGCCGCCACGACGCGGCTGCGCCTCGGTCCGTCCACCCGCGTCCGCGCCGTCGCCGTCGCACCGGACGTGCAGGCACCCGGACCGTCGGCTCTCATCGCCACGGCGTACGGCGTCGTGCGCGTGTGGATCGGCACGGCCCGCACCGAGATCCGCGGCGGCGGCCTGGGCCGGCTCGGCTCCGGCATCGAGCTGGCCGCGTCCTGGCGGACCGCTCTGGCGGCGTACCGGCTCACCGACGCGCAGTCTCCTGTGGTGGATGCCGAGGCGCTCGGCGCCCTGCTCGATGCGGTTCTCGCCGTGGAGGCACAGGCCGGGGAGCTGTCCGACGTCCGCGCACTGGCCGCGCTGGACCCGCACACCCGGTCGGTGCTCGCCACGCTCGCCCACGCCGAGAGCGTACGGTCCGCCGCCGCGAGCATGGGCATGCACCATTCCACCCTGCAGTCCCGCCACGAGGCGTTCAGCCGGGACCTCGGCTACGACCCGCGGACCCCCGTCGGCCGGGCCCGCTTCGAGGTGGCCTCGATGCTGCTCCGGCTCTCCGCGGGATAGGCCTGCGGCATTCCATCCGGGCGGCCGTCGTCCTCGTCAGCGCCGTCAGCGAACGCTGGACACGTCGTGTGCGGATGGAAGAGGGGACGCGATGACTATCAAGGTCACCGACATCCGGCAGCTCATGCGCGCGCCCCCTCACGTTCCTCGGGCCCGGCGCGTCTACCGGGGAGAATGGAAATGGGAGGGACCCCCGACATGAGCAACGCCATCACCACCCGCCGCCACGCGTTCGCGCCGACCACCCTCGGTGATCTGCTGATCATCGCCGAGGACGACGCGGTCGTCGGCATCTACTTCCCGGGGCACTGGTACCCACCGGCGGCCGCCGACTCGGGTGAGCGCGTCGAGGAGGCCGACGACGGCCTGATCAGCACGACCGCCGCCCAGGTGCGCGAGTACCTCGAGGGCCGGCGGACCCGCTTCGACGTGCTCCTGCGCACGAACGGCGACGCCTTCTCGGAGCAGGTCTGGACGATCCTGCGCGACATCCCGTACGGGCAGACCACGACGTACGGGGCGATCGCGCTCGCGCTCGGCAACCCGCAACTCGCCCAGCGGGTCGGCCAGGCCGTGGGGCACAACCCGTTGAGCATCGTCGTCCCGTGCCACCGCGTGGTCGGCGCGGACGGCTCCCTCACGGGGTTCGCCGGCGGCCTGGACCGCAAGCGCACCCTGCTCGCCCTGGAAGAGCCGGCCGAGGTCCGGGCGGCCCGCCTGTTCTGACCCGCCGCTGCACACCGCGCCGACGCACCGGACCCGTGGCTACACCGAGTGGAGCTGGTGTGACGGGAGTGGCGCAACGGCGCCTCGTCAGCCACTCCCGTCACACTCGGTGTAGCCGTTGCACCGGTCAAGGCGCTCCCTGAACGCTCGGCCGCCGCGAGCCCTCACACCACCGGCGCCAGATGCGCTCGGATCCACCCGGTCAGCGAGCTCGGCGTGGTCGTGATGAACGATCGCGGGTCCTCCGGGACCAGCTCCCGCAGCCCGGCGGTCATGGCCACGATCGACTCCACGACGGCGTCCGGAAGGCCCGCCGCGGTCACCGCCGCACGCAGGTCCGCGTCGCTCAGCTGTCGCGCCTCGACCGGCCGGCCCAGCACCTCGGTCAGGATCACCGCGACCTGCCGGAAGGAGAGATCCTCGGGGCCGTGCACCGCCTGGACGTGGCGGTCGGTCCACGTCTCGGACAGCAGGCGGCCGACGGCGACGGCGGCGATGTCGGCCGGGTCGACCCACGGCATCGGCTTGTCGAGGTCGACGGCGGTGGCCAGCACCCCTGCCCGGATGCTGTCCAGGTCCATCAGGAGGTTGGTGAAGAAGTACCCGCAACGCAGGTGGGTGGTCGACGCGCCGCTCTCGTCCAGGGTGACCTCCGTGGCGGCCAGTCCGTCGATCTCCCCGACGCCGTGGCGTTTCTCGGCCCCGATGCTGGACTGGAAGACCACCCGCGCGATGCCGTTCGCCCGCACCGCGTCGCCGAGGTGGCGGCCGGCCTGCGCATGCGCTTCCGCCGGGTCCCTATCCTCCGCCGTGGGGCTGACCCAGTACACGGCGCGCAGTCCCCGGGTGGCCGCCAGGACCGCATCCGCGTCGCCGACGTCGATCGCCACGGCGTCGACGTGCGCGGCGACGTCCCGGGCGAGCTTGGCCGGGTCCCGCAACAGGGCCCGTGGCCGCTCCCCCGACTGCACGAGCAACCGCAGCACGTGCCGGCCGACGTTGCCCCGCGGTGCCATCACACCGATCGTCATGTCCGGCTCCTGTCGCTCGGTGTCCCGGTCACCACCATCGTCGGCGACATACCGGACCCGCGGCTACACCGGGCGGGGCCGGTGTGACGGGAGTGGCGCTACGGACGCCTCATCTACCACTTCCGTCACTCTCGCTGTCGCCATTGCACCGGTCAGGGCAGCGCGTCGAGCTCCGGCTCGCGTGCATCAACGACGCCGGCCGCGGCGCGACGCTTGAGCTTGCGCGCCACCAGCGGCCAGAACACCGCCAGGGCCGCGACGGCCACGAGGCTCGTCCACACCTGCGTCCGCCCGGACTCGCCCGAGACGAGCATGACGACCACGATGCCGACGACCGCCACGATCACGAGGATGCCGAGCCACGGGTGCAGCCACATCTTCAGCGTCAGGTTCGCCCGCTCCTCGTCGCCCATCCGGGACCGCAGGCGCATCTGGGTCGCGGCGATGAAGACGTAGACGAACAGGGCGACCAGCCCGGCCGAGTTCATGATGAAGTCGAAGATGCCGGACTCCGGCGCCACGAAGTTCACCAGCACCGCCGCGTAGCCGCCGAGCGTGGAGACGATGACGGCCACCGTCGGCACGCCGGTGCGGGACTTCTTCGCGACGACGGCCGGCGCGAGCCCCTTGGCGGCCAGCGCCGAGAACATGCGGGCCGCCGAGTAGAGGCCGGAGTTGAGCACCGAGCACACCGCGGTGAGGATGACGGCGCTCATCACCAGGTCGGCGCCGGGCAGGCCGAACAGCCCGAAGATGTAGGCGAACGGCGCCTTCTCCTTCGGGTCCGACAGCTGGTTCCACGGCACGACGGCGACGATCACCAGCACGGCGCCGACGAAGAAGAACAGGATGCGCCAGATGACGGTGACGGTGGCCTGCCGGATGCCCTTCGCCGGATCCTCGGACTCGGCAGCGGCCATTACGGCGATCTCGGTGCCGAAGTAGGAGAAGATCACGATGGCGACGCCACCGACGACGGCCCACCAGCCGTTCGGCGCGAAACCACCCGCGTTCCACAGGTTCGGCACGGAGAAGGACGCGTTCGGCCAGAGCCCGAGGACGAACAGGGCGCCGACGGCGAGGAACACGAGGATGGCGGCGACCTTGATGCTGGCCAGCCAGAACTCCACCTCCCCGAACGAGCGCACGGAGACGAGGTTGGTGGCGGTGAAGACGAGCAGCAGGACCACCGAGAACACCCAGTCCGGCACCGCGGGGAACCAGCCGGCGAGGATGGACCCGCCGACGACGGCCTCGAACGCGATGACGCCGACCCAGAAGTACCAGTACAGCCAGCCGACGAAGTAGCCGGCCCAGTCGCCCAGGCCCTCGCGGGCGTACTCCATGAAGGAGCCGACGGACGGGCGCGCGGCCGCCATCTCCCCGAGCATGCGCATCGCCAGGAAGACGAGCAACCCGCCGATCAGGTACGAGAGCACGGCGGCGGGGCCGACCGAGCGGATCACGTTGCCCGACCCGACGAACAGGCTCGAGCCGATGATCCCGCCGAGGGTGATCATCATGACGTGGCGCGGGCGCAGCTTCTTCGGCGCCGTCGCGACGGGGATGCCGGCCGCCGTGGCGGGAGAGATCGGCTCGTCGTAACGAGCGGGACGGTCAGCACTCAAGCCGGCCTTCTTTCCTGGGGAGCGACGGGGCGCGATGTCTCCGCACCCGGTCGCCGAACGACACAGACAGCGGACCAGTCTAGGAGCGACAAGTTCACGAGAACGAAACAGCTGGTGAGCGC
Organism: Tersicoccus solisilvae; assembly: GCF_014643255.1. Taxonomy (GTDB): domain Bacteria; phylum Actinomycetota; class Actinomycetes; order Actinomycetales; family Micrococcaceae; genus Tersicoccus; species Tersicoccus solisilvae. The sequence goes on from NZ_BMJI01000018.1 coordinate 36,940, forward strand.
CATGTCACACGGCGGGGATGGGCGCCTCGGCGCCTGACGGGTGGCGGTTCCCCGGCGTCAGGCGTCCCCGAGCACGCCCGCCGGGACCAGGGACGTGCGCACGCCGGCCCAGGGCTTCACCCAGGTCATCTGTTCGGCGACGAGCACCTCGCCGCAGGCACTGCACACCTGCCCCTGGGTGGTCTCGTGGCCGCACGTGTCGTGGATCAGTGCCATGTGGCCGCTCTCGTCCGGCATCGCCGTGTGCCGCTCGCCCCAGACCGCCAGCTGCTGGAGGATCGGAAGCAGCTCGGCGGCGGCCTCCGTGGCGGCGTACCCCTGCCGGGTCCGGCCGCCGTCGGCGTAGTCGACCCGGGTGAGCAGGCCGGCCTCGACCATCGTGCGCAGACGACGGCTGAGCACCGCGTCGGCGATGCCGAGGTTCTGCCTCAGCTCGTCGAAGCGGCCGTGCCCCTGCAGCACGTCCCGGACGATGAGCAGCACCCAGCCGTCTCCGAGCACGTCCAGCGAGCGGCGGATGGGGCACACCTCCCCGGACCAGTCCGATCGCAGCGGCATCGTCCTCCCCCACCTCTCCTTGCGTCCACGGTGGGATCAGCATATAACTTCCTTGAAGAAAGTCACTTGGTGGAGCACCAGGACGAACGGAAAGCGCGAGAACGATGAGCAGACTCAGCACCGACCCCCGGCTCGCCGGCCACCGGCGACGCGTCCACCCCGCCTGGTGGGTGGCGGGCGTCGCGTTCGTCGCCCTGTTCGCGGCGGCGGGATTCCGCGCCGCGCCGGGCGCCCTGATGGTGCCGCTGCACGATGAGTTCGGCTGGTCGACGAGCGTGATGTCCCTGGCCGTGGCCGTCAACCTGCTGCTGTACGGACTGGTCTCCCCGTTCGCCGCCGCCCTGATGGACCGGTTCGGGCTGCGCCGGGTGGTCTCGACCGCGCTCACCCTGGTCGCCCTGGGGGCCGGCGGCAGTGTGCTGATGACCGCGTCCTGGCAGCTGCTGGTCTTCTGGGGCGTGCTGATCGGCGCCGGCACCGGTTCGATGGCGCTGGTCTTCGCCGCGACGGTGGCCAACCGGTGGTTCGTCGCCCGCCGCGGCCTGGTGATGGGGGTGCTCACGGCCGGGCAGGCGACCGGGCAGCTCGTGCTGCTGCCGCCGACGGCGTTCCTGGCCGAGCACGTGGGGTGGCGGGTCGCGTCCCTGGTGATCGCCGCCGTGGCCCTGGCCGCGGTGCCCCTGGTGGGCCTGGTCATCCGGGACCACCCGGAGGATCGCGGGACCATCCCCTACGGCGCCGACCCGACCACGTACACCGCCCCGCAGCGGCCGGCGGGCAGCGCGGTCCGGCGGGCACTGGAGGGACTGGCGTTCGCGGTGCGGCACCGCACGTTCTGGGCGTTGGCCGTCGCGTTTGCGATCTGCGGGGCCACCACCAACGGGCTGATCGGCATCCACTTCATCCCCTCGGCGCACGACCACGGCATGGAGGCCACCACGGCGGCCGGGCTGCTGGCGGTCGTCGGCGTCTTCGACATCGCCGGCACCATCGCCTCGGGCTGGCTCACCGACAAGATCGACCCGCGCAAGCTGCTGGTGTTCTACTACGCGTTCCGCGGCGTCGGCCTGCTGCTCCTGCCGTCGCTGCTCTCCGACCAGGTGCACCCCAGCATGGTGCTGTTCGTCGTCGTCTACGGCCTGGACTGGGTCGCGACGGTTCCGCCCACGTCGGCGCTGTGCCGGGAGCACTTCGGCGAGCGCGGCACCATCGTCTTCGGCTGGGTGTTCGCCTCCCACCAGATCGGCGCGGCAGTCGCGGCGTTCGGGGCCGGGATCGTCCGCGACGTCTTCGGCACCTACACGTACGCGTGGTGGGCCGGAGCGGCCCTGTGCGCCATCGCGGCGGTGCTCTCGATCCTCGTGACGTCGCGACGCGGCCCGACGCCGACGGGAACCTCGGCGAAGCCGGGCGGCGACTCCACCACCGACGCCGCGGCCGGTGCTCACTGACGATGAGCGCGACGTCCCGACGAACCCAGCCCGTCACCCGGCGCGCGGCGGTCGAAGCCGAGCACGATCTCCTCGGGGACGACGATGCCGACGTTGTTGCCGCCGGTCGGCTCGAGGACGGTGCGGAAGACGGTCATCGGTGTGCCTCGACGTCGAAGGCGGTCGGCGACGGGCGGCCCCCGACGGTCGTCGCCGGGGGCATGCGGCCACCGTCGTGCGCCTCAGCCGCCATCGGCGTCACCGGCCCGCAGCTCGGTGCTGATCTGGTCGGCGTCGAGCTGATCCAGGGCCGCGCCCAGCGTCGCCGAGCTGACGGTGCCGGCGGTCCGGGCGTCCAGCAGCGCGGCCCGCTGCGCCTCGATGATGCGCAGCCGCAGTTCGGTGCCCTCCCGCGCGGCGGCCGTGTCGTCGACGGCGTCCAGCTGCTTGGTCTCCATCACCTTGCGCATCATGGCGCGGGCCCGCTCCACCGACGCCGCGTCGAACGGTGAGCCGTCGGCGCGCCGCAGCCCGGGGTCCTCGAGCACGTCCACCGCCGCGCGGGTCATCGCCTCCATCACCGTGCGTTGCTCGCTGCCGTCGACCCCGCCGTTGCCGCGCAGCCCGAGCGCCCGCACGACGACGCCGAGCGTGCCGCCCTGCACGAGCAGCGACCCGGCGGCGACCACGAAGGCGATGAGCACGAGCAGCGAACGCTGCGGGGTGTCGTCGGGCAGGGTCTGGGCGGCGGCGAGCGTCACGGCGCCGCGCATGCCCGCCCACACGAGCAGGGCGCCCTCGCGCCGGCCCAGCGGCGAGCGGGCCAGGTAGTCGATGTCGGCGAGGCGGTGCGTCATCCGCTGCGACCAGGACGCGAGCCGGCGCTGCACGCGCGGGTCCTCGCGGTCCATGCTGGAGGCGTCGATCCGCTCCTGGACCCGCGCCAGCCGCTCCCGGGACTCGACGGGGTCCATCGCCTGCTTGCGCACCAGCCACAGCAGCGGCACGACGTAGAGACTGCGGATCACCAGGGCGAGGACGACGGCGAGGGCACCGGTCCCCAGCGCCAGCCACAGCGACGCGTCCTCGGCGGTCACCTCCTCCACCAGGCCGAACAGCTCGAGGCCCATCACGAGGAAGATTCCGCCCTCGAGCACGAGCTCGACCGTCGCCCAGTTCGAGCGCTCGGCGATGCGGTCGGCGGCCCGCAGATAGCGGGCCGACCCCTGCCCGGTGACCAGCCCCGCCGCGACGGCCGCGACCAGCCCGGACGCGCCCAGGTGCTCCGCGGGCACCGACGCCACGAACGGCGCGATGAAGGAGATCGCCGTGCTGGCCGCCGCGTCCCGGGTCGCGGCGCGCACGCGCAGGTTGAGCAGCCCGACGACGACGCCGATGGCGACGGCGACGACCACGGCGTACAGGAAGTCCCCCGCGACACCCCACAGCGAGACCGCACCGCCGGTGGCCGCGATCGCCGACCGCAGCAGCACCAGCGCGGACGCGTCGTTGAGCAGGCTCTCCCCCTCGAGCACCGTCACCACCCGGCGCGGAGCGTGGAGGCGTTTGACGATGCCGGTCGCGACGGCGTCCGTGGGGCTGACCACCGCACCGAGGGCGATGCCGAACGCCAGGTCGACGCCGAGCAGCCAGTGGAAGACGAAGCCCAGGCCGACCGCGGTGACGACGACGAGCAGCACCGAGAGGCTGCTGATCGAGCCGAAGTCCCGGCGGAAGTCCATCGCCGGCATCGAGACCGCGGACGAGTAGAGCAGTGGGGGCAGCACCCCGGCGAGGATCCACTCCGGTTCGACGGTGATGCCGGGCACGAACGGCAGGAAGCTGACCGCGACGCCGATGGCGACGAGCAGCAGGGGGGCGGCGACGCCGGTGCGGCGGGCCCAGCCCTGGACGGCGACGATGACGACCACCGCGGCGGCCACCAGCAGTGCTTCGGTCATGGTCGTCTCCCCTCGTCGGCAGGCAGGTCAGGGTCAGCCTACGGAGCGCCGGTGCTGACACGTCACCGCCGACGCTCACGACCCCCGAAAAAATCTCGTCGCCGGCACTGTCGGATCGGTGCAGAGTGGTTCGTCGTAGGGGTAGAGGGACGCCCAGGAGGGCGGCCCCGCCACCGGGAAGGATCGTGCCATGCAGTATCTGATTTCCGTGATCGACGACGGGCAGGCCGCCAGCGCCGGCCGCACCGATTCCGCCACCGCGGCGGAGATGGAGGCCGTGGACGCGTTCAACCAGCGGCTGCAGGCGGACGGGCACTTCGTGTTCGCCGGTGGACTGGCGGGCCCGGACACGGCGACGGTGATCGACAACCGCGGCGAGAAGCCCGTGATCACCGACGGCCCGTTCATCGAGTCGCGCGAGTACCTGGCCGGCTTCTGGGTGTGGGAGGTCCCGGATCTGGATGCCGCCCTGGCGCTCGCCGCCGACGCCTCCACGGCGTGCAACCGCAAGATCGAGGTCCGTGCGCTGCAGGAGCCCGATGACGCCTGACGCTTCCGAGGCCGTCGCCCGGGCCCACCGGGACGAGTGGGCCCGGGTGGTGGCGTCACTCGCCCGGCACTTCGGGGACCTCGCCCTCGCCGAGGACGCCGCGGCGGACGCCTTCGTGGCCGCCGTCGAGCGGTGGCCCGTCGACGGCGTGCCCGCGCGGCCGGGCGCCTGGCTGACCACGACGGCGGGCCGGAAGGCGATCGACCGGATCCGACGCGAGACGCTCGGCGCGCGACGACAACGGGAGGCACGGATGTTGGACGATCCGTCACCGCAGCCCCTCGGCGTCATCGACGACGATCGGCTCCGGCTGATCTTCATCTGCGCCCACCCGGCCCTGGGGATGGAGGCGCGGGTGGCGTTGACCCTGCGGCTGGTCGGCGGCCTGACGGTCCCCGAGATCGCCCGCGCCTTCCTTGTTCCGGAGAGCACGCTGGGCCGGCGGATCACCCGGGCGAAGGCCAAGATCGCTGCGGCGCGCATCCCCTACCGGATGCCCGCCGCGCAGGACCTGCCGGCGCGGGTGGCGGGCGTGCTGGCCGTGCTCTACCTCGTGTTCAATGAGGGCTACCTGGCCTCCGGTCCCGACGGCGATCCGGTGCGGCGGGACCTCACGGCCGAGGCGATCCGGCTCACCCGGCTGCTCGCGGCGATGCTGCCCGACGACGCCGAGGTGGCCGGGCTGCTGGCCCTCATGCTGCTCACCGAGGCGCGCCGGGACGCGCGGCTCACCGCCGCCGGGGCGCTGGTGCCGCTGCCCGAGCAGGACCGGTCGCGCTGGGACGCGGCCCTGCTCGACGAGGGGCACCGGCTGGTGCGGCGGTGCCGGGACGCGGCTCGGCGCTCGGGCACGGCGCCCGGCCGCTTTCAGCTGCTCGCGGCCGTCAATGCCGTGCACACCTCCGCGCGGACGTTCGCGGACACCGACTGGGCGCAGATCGTCGCGGTCTACGACCGGCTGCTGCTGCTCGACCCGTCCCCGGTGGTGGCGCTCAACCGCGCCGTCGCCGTCGCGGAGCTGGACGGGCCCGACGTCGGCCTCGCCCTCGTCGACCGGCTCGAGCCGGCACTGCGCGACTACGTCCCCTTCCACGCCAGCCGTGCGGACCTGCTGCGCCGGCTGGGGCGGGCGGACGCGTCGCGGGCGGCGTACGAGCGTGCCATCGCGCTGACCGGCAATCCGGCGGAGGCCGCCGTGCTCGCCCGGCTGCGGGACGCGCCGGCGTGAGGCGCCCGGCACGGCGGGCCGAGGAACAGGGGCCGGCCGCGCGTCGTTCTCCTTGACGAGGCGCCCGGCCCGCGGGCGTCAGCGTCTTCGCAGCACCGGAGAGGACCGCCGTGAGCCAGCCGATCGCGCGTGCGAGAGGAACCCGGACGACGATCGCCGTCGCCGTCCTCGCGGTCACCGCGCTGGTGATCGGCGTGGCCGTGGCCCTGGGCTCTGAGCGGCGCTCGTCGTTCGCGGCCGACGTCGGCGACCTCGACGCCGCCGCCGTCCCGCACGGCTGGGCGCCGCTGGTCGAGGCCGCGGCCGAGCACGCGGGTATTCCGGCGCCCGTCCTGGCCGCACAGATCGAGGTGGAGTCGAACTGGCGGGCCGGCGCCCGCTCCCCCGTGGGAGCCCAGGGGCTGTCCCAGTTCATGCCGGACACGTGGACCGACTACGGCCGCGGCGGCGACCCCTTCGACCCCGCGCACGCCATCGCCGCCCAGGGGCGCTACCTGGCGGACCTGCTGGAGCTGGCGCGGTCCTCCGGCATCGACGGGGACCCGGTGGAGCTGGCGCTGGCCGGGTACAACGCCGGCTTCGGCGCGGTCCAGCGCCACGACGGCATCCCGCCGTTCCCCGAGACCGAGCGGTACGTCGCGCAGATCCGCGACCGGGTCGCGGCGTACGAGCGGCCGACGGCGGAGAACTCGTAGGGTCACACCATGGCTGATCAGCAGGTTCCGACGACCCTGATCGTCGGCGCGTCCCGCGGCCTCGGTCACGGGATCGCCGCCGAACTGGCGGGCCGCGGATGGCACGTCATCGGCACCGCCCGCCACCCGTCCGCCCCGACACCGCTGCGCGAGCTGGCCGATCGGACCCACGGGCAGGAGGCCGCGGGCCGCGTCGATGTCGAACGCCTGGACGTCACGGATCCCGAGCAGATCGCGGCCCTGCGTCAACGGCTGGCGGGCCGCCCGCTCCACCTGCTCTTCGTCAACGCGGGCACCACCACGGGCGAGGACACGCCGATCGGCGCGGTCCCGGAGGCCGACTTCGTCGACGTCATGGTCACCAACGCCCTGGGCCCGCTGCGCGTGATCGAGGCGTTGCAGGATCTCGTGCCCGACGACGGCCTGATCGGGGTGATGACCTCGGGGCAGGGCAGCATCACGAACAACACGACCGGCCGGCGCGAGGTCTACCGCGCCAGCAAGGCGGCCCTGAACATGCTGATGCGCAGCTTCGCCGCCCGGCAGTCCGGGACGCGGCGCGCCCTCCTGCTGCTGGCCCCGGGGTGGATCAAGACGGACCTGGGCGGCCCGGACGCCCCCTACACCCTGGAGGAATCGGTCCCGCTGATCGTGGACGTCCTGCTCGCCAAGCGTGGCCGGCCGGGCCTGGAGTACCTGGACCGCAACGGGGACACGGTGCCATGGTGAGAGGCATGGACGTGAGCCCGATCGATGTCACGACGCTGCGCGGCGAGCCGACCACCTTCGGCGAACTCACCGGCGGGAAGGTCGCGCTGGTGGTGAACGTGGCCTCCCGCTGCGGCCTCGCCCCGCAGTACGAGCAGCTGGAGGACCTGCAGCGACGCTACGGCGACGCCGGGTTCACCGTGGTCGGCTTCCCGAGCAACCAGTTCCTGCAGGAGCTCGGCAGCGCGGACGCGATCGCCGAGTACTGCTCCGCCACGTGGGGCGTCACGTTCCCGATGACGGAGAAGGTCAAGGTCAACGGCCGGCACGCCCATCCGTTGTACCGGGAGCTGACCCGCACCCCCGACACCAACGGCAAGGCCGGCCGCGTGAGCTGGAACTTCGAGAAGTTCCTCGTCCACCCCGACGGACGCGTCAAGCGATTCCGGCCCACCACGCACCCCGACGACCCGGAGATCGTCCGGACCATCGAGGAGTGGACCGCCGGCTCCGATCGCCCCGGTGACGCCTGACCGTTTCACTCGGCGGTCGGTGTCAGGTGTCAGGCGGCGGGCGGCGGCGCGCAGCCGCGTCACTCGGCCGCGGCTCGTGTGAGCAGGTCCAGCAGCACGGCCCGCTCGTCGGGAGTGAGCGTGCCGATCGTCGCGGCGAACACCTCGTTGGCGACGGCGTTGCCGAGGTCCAGCAGGTGCAGTCCCTCCTCGGTCGGCCGGTGCCGGCGGAGTCGACCCAGGCCGGCGGTCCGCGTGATCAGGCCGTTGCGCTCCATCCGCGCGGCCATCACCCCGAAGGACTGCTCGCTCTGGAAGGTCTCCGCGGCCAGGCGGCGTGCGCTGGCATCGGGCTCGCGGACCATCGCCCGGAGGGCGTCCCATTGCATGATCGTGGAACCGACCGCCCGTAGTCGGGCATCGATGGTGCGATGGTGGCGCCACTGGAGCTGCTTGACGGCGCGGCCGAGGACCTGCAGGTCGTTGATGACGCCACCCCCCTCTTGACTGACTAAATATATTTAGTAACGTGCGTCGTGGAGGTGCTCATCATGACCCGACTCGCACTGACCCGCGTCACCCACAGTTGCCACCTGCTCGAACTCGGTGGCCTCACCATCCTCACCGACCCGTGGTTCTCCACGCGCGAAGACTACTTCCCCGGCGAGCGCCTGGCCTTCACGGTGGACGAGCTGCCCGACCTGGACGCCGTCGTCATCACGCACACCCACTATGACCACTGCGACTTCGACGCCTTCCAGACCTACCGCGACCACGCCGTCCCCGTCGTCGGCCCACCGAGCGTCGGCGCGGTCGCTCGCGACCACGGCTTCACCGACGTCCGGGAGCTGCAGCCCTGGCAATCGACCGCCGTCGGGGACGTCACCATCACCGCTGTGCCGGCCGCCCACGGGGTCGAGGAGATCACCTACGTGATTGGCTCCCCTGACATCCGGCTCTACTTCGGCGGCGACACCCTGCTGATCCCCGCGATCACTGATCTCACCGAGAAGGTCGGACCCGTGGAGGTGGCGCTGCTGCCGATCAACGGGCTGAAGATCAGGCCGATGCACGAGCTGCAGGTGGTGATGGACGCCGAGGACGCCGCGCGGCTGGCCGCCATCCTCGCCCCCAAGCTCGCCATCCCGCACCACTACCGCTTCACCAGCGGGGAGGAAGGGGACCGCACCATCACCAAGAGCGACCGCGACCCCCAGTTGTTCGTCGACGCGGCGCGGCGCCTGGCGCCCGACGTCGAGGTCCGCGTCACCGTTCCCGGCGAACGGGTCGAGGTGCCATGACCGGCGCCGGCCCCTCCGCAGCGACGACGATCCAGGAGACACCCATGACGTCCCGCGAAATCGACCTCGACCGCGGCCTCACACTGCACGTGGACGAGCAGGGCGCCGGCCGCCCCGCGCTCGTCATCCACGGCGGGGGCGGCCCCGCCACCGTCGCCGGCCTCGCCGGGCACCTCGGCCGCACCCGGCGCACCCTCGCCCCCACGCTGCCGGGCTGGGAGGGCACGTCACGGCCGGACTGGGTGACCGGGATCGACGACATCGCCTTTGCCTTGCTTGGGTGGCTGGCGGAGGAGGAGATGCGGGACGTGCTCGTCGTCGGCTCGTCCATCGGCGGGTGGATCGCCGCCGAGCTGGCCCTCCGGGACGCCGACGCGGGCCGGATCACCGGACTGGTGCTACTTGATGCCGTCGGCGTCGACGTCCCGGGCCATCCGGCGCGGGACTTCTTCGCGCTGGACCCGCGCGGCGTCGCCGAGTACTCCTGGCACGACGCCGAGCGGTTCTACATCGATCCGGCGACGGTTCCGGAGGAGCGCCGGGCGGTGCAGGCGGCGAACATGGCGACGTTGAAGGCGCTCGCCGGGGATCCGTACATGGAGGATCCCAAGCTGCTCGGGCGGCTCGGCCGGGTCGCTCTGCCCGCGCTGGCGATCTGGGGCGATGCGGACCGGATCGTCACGCCCGACTACGGCCGCGCGTACGCTGCTGCGCTCGGGGACTGCCGCTTCGAGCTCGTCGCCGACGCCGGGCATCTGCCCCATCTGGAACAGCCGGAGGCGACGTTCGCCCTGCTGGACGACTATGCCGGAGGTCGAGAGGGCTCCGTCGCACGAGGGTGAGGCGCATGGACCTGCGCGCTGCTACCGACGGGCAAACACCGCAGATCTGCCCGAGAGCTGGTCATCGGCGCGCGCGCAGCGTTCGCGCGATGATGTCGGCGGCAGGGATGTGCCCCGCGGCGAGAATGACGGCGGCGACGGCGATCCACGGGTTGCTCAGCCACCCGGCGGTGGCCAGGAATGCCACCACGGGGAGCACCGCCATCGGCACCGGCACGCCCCACCAGGGTCGGTAGAGGCTCGCCCCTGCCCGCCCGGTCCGGAGGTAGCGCACCCACAACCCGTTGTACGCCGCGATCGCGACGAACACCGGGATCGACCACCAGCCGACCAGTTCCCCCGGTCGCGTGATCACGGGCACGACGAGGCACAGCGCCTGCCCCGCTCGCTCGAGCCAGGTCAGCAGGCGGGGCACGCGCGCCTCGGGAAGGGGCTCGCGGGGCGGCCAGCGCACGAGCAGCAGATTGGGGGCGAGGACGGCGAGGGCGACGACCAGGCCCAGCGGCGAGAACCCCACGACCGGAGGCTACCGCGCGTCCCGCGCGGTTGCGGTGACGGCCGTACGCGAGATACTGCCGACATGGCAGCGGAACGTCATCTCATCGTCGGTGCCGGGCCGGTGGGCTCGGCCGTCGCGATCCGGCTCGCCGAGGCCGGGCACCACGTGCGCGTGGTGACCCGCTCCGGGCAGGGCCCGGACCATCCGGGCGTCGAACGGGTCGCGCTGGACGCCTCGGACGGCGTCGCGCTCGCCGACGCCGCCCGGGACGCGACCGTGCTCTACAACTGCGCCAACCCCGGCGCCTACCCGGCCTGGGAGCGACAGTGGCCCCCGCTGGCCACGGCCATCCTGCACGCCGCCGAGGCGAGCGGCGCCGTCCTGGTCACCCTGAGCAACCTCTACGGCTACGGCCCGGTCGACCAACCGATGACCCGGGACCTGCCGCTGCGGCCCTCCGACCACAAGGGCGCGCTCCGGGCGCGGATGTGGAAGGACGCGCTCGAGGCGCACGAGGCCGGCCGGGTGCGGGTGACGGAGGCACGCGCGTCGGACTACCTCGGTCCCACGGCGCCCGTCCAGAGCTCGATCCTCGCGATGTACGCCAACGCCACGCTGGCCGGCAAGCCCGCGTGGGTGTACAGCGACCCGGACCAGCCCCACGCCTGGACGGCCGTCGAGGACATCGCCTCCACGCTCGTCGCCCTCGGCGGCGACGAACGAGCCTGGGGGTCGGCCTGGCTGGTCCCGTCCAGCCCGCCGGCGAGTGTGCGGGCGGTGTTGCAGGAGCTCGGGCGGATCGCCGGGACCGGGCAACCGCGACTCCGCCGGGTCCCCCGGGCGGTGCTGCGCGCGGGCGGACTGGCGGTCCCGCTGCTGCGCGAACTGACCGGGGTCCTCTACCAGTTCGATCGTCCGTTCCTGGTCGACGCCTCCGCGACCACCGCCACCTTCGGGCTCGAGGCCACGCCGTGGGCGGACGTGCTCGACGCAACGGCCCGCGCCTGGCACCGGCGCGCCGTCGCCTGACGCTACGCCCACCACCGACCTCGTCACGCGCCGTCATGGACGCCGTCACCGTCGACGACCTCTGGCGCTCGCCGCCGTGGACGCCTACCGTGGAACACGGCTGAACAGTTGCCTCCACCCCGTCGAGGGAGCTGTGTCATGTCCATTCACCCCGCGACCGCCGCCGATGTCCCCCGCCCCCGGACCGCCGCCGCGTCCATCAGCAGGCGACTGAGGGTACTCGGACCGGCGCAGCGCCTCGCCGGCGGCTCCGCCGTCGTCTCCCGGGACCTCCTCGGGCTGAGTTCAGACGACCTGCGGACGATCCTGAACCGCATCTGCCACCAGCTCGACCGGGGGCCGAGGGAGGCGGCGAGCGACGTCGATGTCCTGACCCTGCGCCGCCACGCCATCGTGGCCGAGTTGAGTCTGCGTGAGCTCTCGGTCGCTCCCGGGCGCCCGGCGATCTGGGCGGTCTGAACCCGCCGCCGTCCGCGTCGGTGGTCGAGCAGGGCAGCGCGGGGGCGGCTCAGGCGGCGAGTGCCTCCGTGCTGAGCAGGCTGAGCAGCCGGCGGGTGGTGGCGTGACTGTCGCTGCGGCTGATCGCCGTCACCGTCCACCGCGGCGCGTCGACCGGCATCGTGCGGGTGACCAGGCCGGCCGCCTGCGGCTTGGCGGCGACGTGCTGCGGGACGATCGCGATGCCGAGCCGGCGGTGCACCAGGTCGAGCAGGGTGTGGACGTCGTTGACGGCGCAGCGGATCCGGCGGCGGACGCCGTGGGCGTTGCAGGCGTCGTCGTTCAAGGAGCGGATCGCCCAGGAATCGTGGAAGTCGACCCAGTCCTGGTCGGTCAGCTCCGCCCAGTCGACCGCGTCGCCGGTGGCCAGCTCGTGTCCCGGGTGGGCGAGCAGGACGAGGGGCTGCTGGCCCAGCTCCGTGCGGTCCAGGGTGCCGAGGTGGTCACCGGTGGCGATGAAGGCGATGTCCAGGCGGTCGTCGCGCACCTGCGCGGTCAGCTCGTGCGAGCCGGCCTGGACGTAGTGCAGTTCGACCAGGGGGTGGCGGTGGTGGAGGCGTTCGAGCAGCGCGTTGACGTCGACGGCGCCGAGGCACTGCTCGGTGCCGATGCGCAGCCGGCCGGTGAGCTGGTCCGTGGTGCGTCCGACGGCGTCCCGGGCGGCGGCGGCCTGGGCGAGGATCGTGCGGGCGTGGGCGAGCAGGGCGTGGCCGGCGTCGGTGGGCTCGACGCGGCGGGTGGTGCGGTGGAACAGGGACACGCCGAGTTCGTCCTCGAGGCTGCGGATCGCCGCGGACAGGCCGGACTGGGACACGCCGCAGATGGCGGCGGCGCGCGTGAACTGCTGCTCGTCGGCGAGGGTGACGAGGTATTCCATCTGACGCAGTTCCATGGCCGGCTCCCGGTATTCATGACTGCCACTGATGGACAGCATGATGACGAATTGTTGGACTTCTAGCTTCGCGGTTCGTAGCGTGAGTCTCAAGTGCACCAGACCACACCCTGGAGGTTGATATGCAGCAGCGTCAGATCGGAACCCAGTCCGTCTCCGCCATCGGACTCGGCGGGATGCCCATGTCCATCGAGGGCCGCCCGGAGCAGGAGCGCTCCGTCACGACCATCCACGCCGCGCTCGACGCCGGCGTCACCCTGATCGACACTGCCGACGCCTACCACCGCGACGCGAACGAGGTCGGCCACAACGAGCAGCTGATCGCCGACGCACTCGGCAGCTACAGCGGCAACACGGACGGCGTGTTGGTCGCCACCAAGGGCGGCCACCTGCGCCCCGGCGACGGCTCGTGGACCCAGAACGGCCGGCCCGAGTACCTCAAGGAGGCCGCGAAGGCCTCGGCCAAGCGCCTCGGCGTCGACGCCATCGGCCTCTACCAGTTCCACCGCCCGGACCCGGACGTCGCCTACGCCGACTCGATCGGTGCGCTCGTCGAACTGCTCGACGAGGGCGTCATCCGGATGGCCGGCATCTCCAACGCCACGGTCGCCCAGATCGACGAGGCGAACGAGGTGCTCGGCGGTCGGCTGGTCTCCGTGCAGAACCAGTTCTCCCCCGCGTTCCGCACCAGCCTCGAGGAGCTGCAGCACTGCGCCTCGATCGGTGTCGCGTTCCTGCCGTGGTCGCCGCTGGGCGGCATCGGCAAGGCCGGGGACCTCGGCAGCAAGCACGACGCGTTCGGCCAGGTGGCCGAGGCGCACGGCGTGAGCCCGCAGCAGGTGGCCCTGGCGTGGGAGCTCGCGCTTGCGCCGATCGTCGTGCCGATCCCGGGTGCCTCGCGGCCCGAGAGCATCACGGACTCCGTGAAGGCGGCCGAGCTGCAGCTGACCGCCGAGGAGCTGGACGCGCTCAACGCCGCGTGATCCGTCCCTTACCCCTTCTTGACAGGAGTCAACCGTGAAGAGTGTTCCCCTCGGCCCCTCCGGTGCCACGGCGCCCAACGTGGTGCTCGGCCTGATGCGCATCTCGGAGAAGAGCGACGACGAGATCCGCACGCTGGTCAAGACCGCGCGCGACGCCGGCATCGACTTCTTCGACCACGCCGACGTGTATGGCGCCCACGTGCACGACTGCGAGGAGCGGTTCGCGAAGGCGATGCAGCTGACGCCGTCGCAGCGCTCGGACATCACCCTGCAGACCAAGGTGGGCATCGTGCCGGAGGGTCCGTACTTCGACTTCTCCCACGACCACATCATCGAGGGCGTCGAGGGCTCGCTGAAGGCGCTGAACACCGACTACATCGACGTGCTCCTGCTGCACCGGCCGGACGCGCTGGTGGAGCCGGAGGAGGTCGCGCAGGCGTTCGACGAGCTGGAGGCCGCGGGCAAGGTGCGCTCGTTCGGCGTCTCCAACCACACGCCGCGGCAGATCGACCTGCTCAAGACGGCGGTCAAGCAGGACCTGGTGGCCAACCAGCTGCAGCTGTCCATCACGCACGCGCCGATCATCGCCCAGGGCGTGGCGGCGAACATGGTGGGCGAGGACCAGTCGCTGACGCTGGACGCCGGCGGCATCCTCGACTACTGCCGGATCAACAAGATCACCGTGCAGGCGTGGTCGCCGTTCCAGGCCGGGTTCTTCAACGGCCCGTTCCTGGGCAACGACGAGTACCCCGAGCTGAACGCGGTGATCGACCGGCTGGCGGAGAAGTACGACGTGCCGGCAATCGCCATCGCCACCGCCTGGATCACCCGCCACCCGGCGCAGATGCAGGTGGTGCTGGGGACGACGACGCCGGAGCGGGTGTCGGGCGCCGCGGCGGGCTCGGCCGTGCCGCTGACCAAAGCGGAGTGGTACGAACTGTTCCGCGCGGCGGGATACAGGGTTCCGTAGGTCTTCATTCAACGGCGAGAGCCCGGGTCCACGACCGCGTGGACCCGGGCTCTTGTTGTGTCGGCGAGTTGCTGGCGACTGACCATCCGTCTGCCTGTCGTCTTGACCAACTTCGGCCGCTTTGACTCGGCGGAGGTCGTCGTACCGCCTCCGCCGGAGACCTTCACGTATGGTGATCAACGACACGGGGACATCCGAGGCCCGAGATCCACTACGAACCCGTGCTGCCTCCCGATGCGGTAAGAGACGACACCGAAACGATTGGGGCTCCCCATGGCGGATGATACTGCGACCTTCAGCGAGCTTCACGCTCGTCTCCTTGGCACTCCGCTCAGCGGGAACGGGACGACCGCGCTAGCAGTTCGTGCTCCTAAGGGATTCTTCGTCGAGCCCCGATTTGATGCCATCCAGAGCCCTGAGACAGCTGGAGTAATGCTGCTTTCGGCCCGCGGCGCCGCGGGGAAGAGCACGACGGCTGACGAACTGTCCCGACTCTTAGGAGCTCCCGTTTGGCGGCTTGAAGACGAAAGCACCGCGTCGTCTTCGTTGGTCAGCTGGACACTTGCTCGCCACCTCGGCGTTATGGACTGGATGGCCGAGCTCCCGCAGATGAATCGTCCGCTCCTCATCATTGACTCACTCGACGAAGCACGGGCGCGTGTCTCCGCTAGTTCGTGGAGCGAGTTCGTCGGCGCCCTGATCCGTGCTTCGAAAGCCGGACTCCGGTTGGTCTTGCTTGGACGCACGCTAACGCTCGAAGACCTCGGTGCACAATTTGAGAGCGGAGACCTTGACGTCGCTTGGTACGAGGTCTCCCACTTCGACGCAGAGGCTCAAATCACCTACATTGACGCTCGCGTAGCTGGGAGTAAGCATCCGATCGACACGACTCAGGTCACTTACCGTGCAGCACGGAGCGCAGTCTTAACTGCGCTCCGAGAGCCGCTCGCCGACGCGAGCAGCGCCGAAAAGTTCGTTGGATATCCGCCGGTACTTGAGGCCGTCGTAGCATTACTTCTTGACCATCGTAACTTCCAGGCGGTCGCCGACGAGTTTCAGTCATCAAGCCCATCGAGCCGTGCAGAGATGCTGTATAAGATCCTGGACAAGATCATCCTTCGTGAGCAGGAGAAGCTCGCCGACGTGGCCCTCGACCTCGGGCTTCGACCCGAAGACGTATACACACCACAAGAACAGGCAAACTGGTTACTGAATGCCCTCGAAGACGCGGCTTCGCCCGATCTCAGCCACATTGCCGATGACCAGCAGAAAGCTCGCTATATCGAGGACACTGAGGAGTTCCGGAGGGACCATCCTTTTCGTGATGAAGGAAGGTGGGCAAGTCCCGTTTTTCAGGCGTACGTCCTCACTCTCACCTTCCACGAAGCACCAATCTCCGCACTTGTGGACGCCGGGGATGCCTCCGGCATGCTATTCGAGTTGATGAGCGTTCCAAACGCGGAGAAGCTAGATCTCGACGAAAGACAATTCGCAGCTCTGCACAGGTCACTCTTGTCCGGTCAGCGATATTCCGCTGATGCGGCGGTCTCAATCAGCGAAGAAGAGACCATGGTGGGAGGGACCTTCTCGCTCGGCGACAGTAAAGTCGAGTCGTCGACAATCGACTTTATCCTACAACGGGCAAATAAGGAGGTCGTCGTCTTACACGGTCCATTGACCAATCTTACCGTCGACATCAAATGCGACCTTCATGTACCAGCGCACGGTGATGACGTTGCCCTCGGCCCCGACCTGTCTATGAGCGCCCGCTCCATTACTATTGAGGGGACCAGCGCTGCATTCGGTCGACGTGATTCCGGCGAGGAAGGTGATGAAGTATTCCTAAGCGTCACCGAGAAATGCGCATTGCCGCCAACTATTGCCCCGCCCCCACCTCGGTCTTCAACGCTTGAGATCGAGAGCCCCACCCCACTAGCTTACCCGTGGACCGACTACGTGGTCGCGGTGCAACCCGAAGTGTTGCCCAACGTTGATCCCAGGGTTCCGCGGTTCCTTGATCGACTAATGGACCTCACTCGCACACATGGGCACGGTGGACCTCGAGCCACCTTCTTCCACAAGCTTAAAGGGCGCCAAGCATTAAAACGCGAGAGTCTTAACGCGGCTCTTCAAGTTCTTAGTGGCAAAGGTGTAATATACTTAGCGGGCGACATGATCTTTTACTCTCCGGATTGGGAGAAGTACCGCTACTATAGTAAGGCTAATGGCGGCCTCGACGGTTCGATCCACCTCGGCGTTTGGAAGCCAATTATGGAAGACATCACCGAAGCTCTCCCCTAAGTTGAACCTTGATTCTTTGATGTGTGCCGGTTCTTTCATCCCCAAGCCACCATCTACCACGTCACGACCAAACACTAGGCAAGTACCCGCTCGCATCTCAGGGATCGGTCGGGAGGGGTATGCTCAACCTCGCGCCGCCAGGGACGGCGCGCGCCGTCGATGCCGTCCCGCCACTGGCTGACGCAGGTAGAAGGACTGCTGATGATCGACCCGCCGCCGCGCCCACCCCCGGCTACACCCTGAACTGCGAAGAGCCGTTAAAATTGGCGGCGTGGATACCCAAGACGCGCCGGACTCCCTGAATTATCCGCAGGACCGTCCGAAAGAGCCGTGGGTTATGCCACGCGAGTACGAGATCGGCGGAGTGCGCTGGTTAAGTCACGCTTCGCAGAAGATGGCTCGCGCTCTTCACCCGTTGCTCGCTCAGGTGACCCGTGAAGAACTTGCCGAGGCGCCACCACCGCTGGCCGACGGCGCTTCTCTCCCGGCCGAGGCGTCATCGCTCTATCGCTCGATGGCCGTACAGCACGTTTGGACGGTGTCGATCGAGGACGTGGCCGCCTTTAACATGGACCAGTTTCTGACAGATTTGTACGGGTTAGCCGACTCTATGGGTGGGCAGCTGGTCCGCGGAATGCTCGAGCACGTCTCTGCCGTGACCGAAGAGTACGGCAATACTGTTGATGTCACGGGCCGAGACTTTGCCGACGCCTTCGCTGATGCGCTTGAGACCATCGACATCTCCTTCGACGAAGAGGGCCGGCCGAACCTCTCTATCGTCATGCACCCCGACCAGGCGGAAAAACTTCGCGAGAATCCGCCAACGCCCGAACAGGAAGCGCGCATCGACGCGATCTTGAGCCGACGAAAGGAGAAATGGCTTGCTTCGCGACGTCGTAGGGACCTTCCTTGACACCCTCACGGAGCGCGAGTTCGACGGCCCCTTGCTGGCCCTCCTCCACACGCGAGGTTTCACTGACATTCACTTCATCCATGGTGCCTTCGAGTTCGGGAAGGACGTCTTGGCGAAGAAGGTTGACCCAGCCACAGGGGAGACACGACAGTACGTCCTCCAATCCAAGGCCGGTGACATCGGCCAACCCGAATGGCGCGCGGTCCGCCCACAGCTTGAGGAGTGCGAGTACAACACCATCGGGCATCCATCGTTCGATCCGGACCTCCCCCGTGTCGCAGTGCTTGTCACCACCGGCCGCTTAAAGGGCGCAGCCCCGGCCGACGTCACCGAGTACCGCAAGTCTGTCGACACCCGGGGCCTCGCTGACCTAGAGATCTGGGAGAGGCCCGATCTCGTTGAGTGGCTCTGTGACGATCCGTTCATCGGAGTGGCGGGAGAAGTTGTGCAGACCGAGTTGCTGGCTATGTTGACATCCGTGATGGACGGCGGACTCACGGACGGGCGCATAGAGACCTACTCGCGGCGCTGGCTGCGCACTGCCGGCACCGCCCCGCGCGCATCGGTTGAGGCCGCGATCCTCATCAACTCACTGCTTCGGACGCAGCGGCTCGACCTTGCGCTGTGCGTGGGGCTCCAGCTGATTCGCGCGACTGCGCAGGACCCGGCTGCTTCCGAGGACGCCAGGTCAGCGGCGAAGAGGCTGGTCCTCAGGCTGACACTGCAGGTCTGTGACCAGACCGAGCCTTCGCTGAAAGATCCGCTCGACTTCATTCGTTCAACGGTGGGGCAGTTGGCGTTTCTGACGTACCCGGTGATCTGTTGCCGAGTGGCGGAGGCCCTCGCTATCGGGTTGGCACTGGCGCGGGAGGCCAAAGACGGCGCCGCGGCGACCCGGTTCGACGAGGCGCTACGTGCCTTCGCAGAGCAGCCCGGCGCAGCCCACCCTGTCGGCGACCTATTCGCGCCCTCGGTGGTGGCCGTCACCGTGATGCTGGCAACCTCCGACCACGCAGCGGCCAAGGCATACCTCAGTCGAGTCGCCCGCTGGGTGCTCGACCGGTACGACGAGGATTTGGCTGGCCTCGGGCTGGCGTCACTCGCCGAGGATGAGGAGCGGACTGCTGAGCGCCTTCTTGGGGGGTCGCTGGCGAGCACGACGTTGGACCGCCGGACGTCGAGCTACCTCATGACGGTCGTCCTTGACCTCGCACTTCACCTCGGAGAGATGGACTTGTATGAGGCTGTGCGCGACAACGTCAGCGCACTCCGCGTTGTCCCGCACGCAACGAGCGCCGACGAGACTAAGGCCCGGTGGGCTCGCGGTGGCACCGACGTGTGGCCGCTACCGCGCGTCGAGTTTGAGTCGTGGGATGTGCAGATCGCACGGCCCGCGCAGAACTCCCCCACGAGCCCGGTGCTGTCTCTGCTCCTTGCGGCTGGCTGTCGCTCGCGTCACTACCCGGGTGGTTGGGGCGGATTGCCGAGCGACTAAGTGCAGCCCCTGCTCCGCATGAGCCGCTCCACCGCGCAGCGGGCCACCAAGACGCCCTCGCACCGGAGCAGTCGCCAGACCTTCCGTGCGCCGCTGACCCCGCGGCCTAGGTTTCGGCCCCACAACACCCGCTCGTTCTGGACGACCAGCTCCGTCTCCGCGCCCGCCCGTGCCTACGCCGGGCCGGTCTTGAACGGTTGTACCGGGACGGGGCGATCGGCACGCCGCGCTCGGTGAGCACCCCGCAGATCGGCACGCCCGGCGAACCGGGCCCGGTGCTCGTCAACGAACTGAACTACCACGGCAGTCGGGGGTCATCTTCTTCGCGAAGAACGAGGAGGCCGCCAGCAATATTTCATTGCCGTTTGAGCTGCCGGACTTCCGCCTCCAGCGACCGGATCTGGGCTGCGTGATGGATCGACCTGCCAGGGCGCTTGCCCGGGTCGATGTCGGCCTGCTTCACCAACGCACGCAACGAGGCCTGGGTTGACGCCGATTCGGTACCCGTCCCGGGCCACCGCCGCGCTCACGGACAGCTCCGCGCCCTGCTCACGCGCCTGCTGGACGAGCCGCATCGCCCGTGCCGGCACCTTCTGCGGGTACTTGCTCAGTGCCGGCATGATCATCAAGCTCTCGGGAAATCGGACGCTTCGCCAGACCCGGGGCGGTTCGCTCACCAAGTGACCCAACTTGGGTCGTGAGCCGCCTAGAAGCGAATCCGCGCGACCGATCTCTATCGGGAACGCGCCGCAGACCCGACGTCGGACGGATGCCGGTCCCTCGATCACTGCACGTGAATGCTGGCGATCATCTTCTCGACCTGCGCATGCTCCGGTGAGGCCATCCATGCCTTCGCCTCCTGCACACTGGCGAAGTACCTCTGGCTTCCGAAAATGATGACCTGTGATGTGTCCCCGCCACGAATACAACACGACCCGCCCGCACCGGTCCCTGCCCCACCGGGCCACCCCCGCAACCCTCTACGACACGATGCCCAAAGCACTGCCCGAGCCCAGCCGCGACGCCGACACCCACGACCGGGTCCGCCACGACATCATCGGCAACACCGGCACCGTCACCCTGCGCGTCGCCGGCCAACTCCGCCACATCGGCATCGGCCGAACCCACGTCCTGCTCCTCATCCAGGACCTGCACGTCAGCCATCACCGGCGAACTCCTCCGCGACCTCAACATCGACCCCACACGGGACTACCAACCCCGGAAATGAAACAAGGCCCGAACCCACAAACGTGGGTTCGGGCCTTGCAGATGTCCTGAGACATCACAACGTCGGGATGACAGGATTTGAACCTGCGACCCCCTGACCCCCAGTCAGGTGCGCTACCAAGCTGCGCCACATCCCGTCGCTCCAACGAGTCACCGGTACCCGCCGAAGCAACCGCTCCAGACTACCCCACCGGCGGCACCGCGCCGAACCGGCGGACCGTGTCCCTGCCCGTCGTGACACCCCGAACGACGCGGTCGAGACCCTTCTCACAAGCGGTTCCGTCACCGGTCCGGGGCCTGTTCGAATGGGAGGGAGCCCCAGTCTCGCCGACGCCCCTCCGACGCCGACGAAAGGACGCGACGGACGAACACCGCCGTCGGAACGCTCCGACGGCGGTGTCCCGTCCGCTCACCGACCGCCCGGCAGCGGCCGACCACTCACGACGCGGCCGTCACCGGCTGCTGCAACTCGGTGACCCACTGGGACTGGTCGTCGACCGGCTCCGCCCGCACGTACAGCTCCCGCCCCGGCCCGGACGGCTGAACGCCGCGGGCCGGCAGTTGCTGGATCAGCGACTGCCAGGAGACACCGATCGTCTCCATCGACCCCAGGTGCACCACGCAGGCGGCCTCGTCGACGGCGGGCAGCTCGCGCACCTCGACGCCGTCGAGCGGGCCGCCGACCAGACTGCGGGCGTCGCCGTCGAAGGCAAAGCCGGCGACGATGTGGATGCGGCCGTCGTCGTCGGCCATGTACTCGGCCACCGGCGTGCGCGGGATGCCGCCCGCGCGGGCGACGACGCCGGCCACCTCACCGAACATCGGGCCGACGATGGGCCCGATCTCCGGCTGGCTGTCGGCGACCGCGGTGCGGCAGGCGATCCGCACGGCGGGCAGGGACTTGATCACGACGTCGACGTCGTTCATGGCGTGCTCCTTCTCGATCATGAGGAGCCTGAGTTCGACGTCGGCCAGCTGCCGCAGCGCGCGATGGTGCTCGAGCGTGATGTCGTCCCGCCGGGAGGACAGCAGGGACCGGAGCGCGTCGGCGGTGACGTCCTCGCGGATCATCACCCCGATCTGCTCGAGCCCGAAGCCCAGTCCCCGCAGCGCGACGATCCGGTTCAGCACGGCCAACTGCTCAGGCGAATAGAAGCGATAGCCCGTGAACGGATCCACGTGGTGGGGCGTCAGCAGGCCGATCGCGTCATAGTGACGGAGCATCCGCACGGACACCTGTCCGAGCCGGGCGAACTCCCCGATCGCTATCACCTCACCACCGTCCCGGCTGACACCGTGTGAGGGTCAAGCATCACCGGCGAACGGCCACGCGAGCAAGGGTCAGTCGGCGGCCGGGTCGCGAGAGTCGTCCGCTGTCGGACCGCCGGTCTTGTCCCGTGCGTCGTCGTGGGCTTTCTTCCAGGAGAACAGCTCTTGTGCCGACAGGAGCATCACGCCGAAGATCACCCACACGAAGAAAGACTGGCTGCGGAAAATCGTCGTGAATATGGCCATGATCACGACATACACCGCGACCATGGCGGCGACCACCAACACCGGGCGCCGGTACCGTTCGCCGTACTTGGTCGTCAGCCACGGCAGCGGCGCCGCCGATATCAGGGTGTACAGCGCGACCTCCCACCAGTCCGCTCCTTGGTCCAGGACCACATTCGCGGCCCAGAGGACGCCGCCGATCGGTACGGCCCACAGCACGAAGCGGAGAACGTACCCGCCGACCCGCGCCCCGGTGCTCATCGCTTGCCGCGCGCCCGCTTCTCGCGCACCCGCATGGTGACCTCGATGGGTGTGCCCTCGAAGCCGAACGTCTCGCGCAGGCGGCGGGTGATGAACCGGCGGTACCCGGGGTCGAGGAAGCCGGTGGTGAAGAGCACGAACTTCGGCGGCCGGGACGAGGCCTGCGTGCCGAACAGGATGCGTGGCTGCTTGCCGCCGCGGATCGGGTGCGGGTGCGCCGCGACCAGCTCGCCGAGGAAGGCGTTGAGCTTGCCGGTGGGGATGCGCCGGTCCCAGGACTCGAGCGCGACGTCGAGCGCGGGCACCAGGCGGTCCTTGTGCCAGCCGGTCTTCGCCGACAGGTTGACGCGCGGCGCCCAGTCCACGTGCGCGAGGTCCTGCTCGATCTCGCGCTCCAGGTAGCGGCGCCGCTCGTCCTCGAGCAGGTCCCACTTGTTGAACGCCAGTACCAGCGCGCGGCCGGACTCGATGACCAGCTGCAGGATGCGCACGTCCTGCTCGGAGACCACCTCGTCGACGGCGATCAGCACGACGGCGACCTCCGCCTTCTCCAGCGCGGACTGGGTGCGCAGGGACGCGTAGAAGTCGGCGCCGCGCTGCATGTGCACGCGGCGGCGGATGCCCGCGGTGTCCACGAAGCGCCAGATCCGCCCGCCGAGCTCGATGAACTCGTCCACCGGGTCGCGGGTGGTGCCGGCCATCGGGTCGACGACGACGCGCTCGGACCCGGCCAGCTTGTTCAGCATCGACGACTTGCCGACGTTCGGCCGGCCGAGCAGCGCCACGCGGCGGGGACCGCCGGTGCGGGCGATGCCGGCGACGGCGGAGAACTCGGGCAGCACCTTGAGGGCCTCGTCGAGCAGGTCGGCGACGCCGCGGCCGTGCATGGCTGAGACGGGGTGCGGCTCCCCCATGCCGAGGGACCACAGACCGGCGGCCTCCACCTCCTGGGCGAAGTCGTCGATCTTGTTGGCGGCCAGCAGCACGGGCTTGCCCTTGCGGCGCAGCATCTTGACGATCGCTTCGTCGGTGGCGGTGGCGCCGACGAGGGCGTCGACGACGAGCACGACGGCGTCGGCCGCGTCCACGGCCACCTCGGCCTGGTCCGCGACCCGCTCGTGGATGCCCCGCGCGTCGTGCTCCCAGCCGCCGGTGTCCACGATGGTGAGGTTCTTGCCGTTCCACTGGGTGCCGTAGGCGACCCGGTCGCGGGTGACGCCGGGGACGTCCTCGACGACGGCCTCGCGGCGGCCGAGGATGCGGTTGACCAGGGAGGACTTGCCGACGTTCGGGCGGCCGATGATGGCCAGCACCGGGTCGAGACGACCCTCGAGCTCTTCCTCGATGTCGGCGAGCTCGGCCTCGAGCAGGATCCGGTCGTCCTCGTCGAGCTCGTAGTCGGCCAGGCCGGCGCGCAGGGCGTCGGCCCGCTGCTCGGCCTCGGTGTCGGTCATCGCGGCGAGGCGCTCGGCGACGTCGTCCTCCCGGGTGGGAACGTACTCGTCGCCGGCGTCCGATCCGGTGCCGGCGTTCTTGGAGACGCTCTCGCTCATGACGGGGAAATCCTTGCGGTGGAAGACAGGTGGGAGGGAACGGTCGGGGCGTCTGTTGCGCGATGGATGCGCCGTTCACCAGTGTTCCAGTCTACGGCCCGCCCGCACCATGCCCGGCCGTCGGACGGCGACTCTTGACACCACGCGCGCCACTTGGTTGGTTAGTTACTGTAGTAACTAACCAACCAAGTAGGAGTCAGCGTGGACGACAGTCGACCGATCTTCCTCCAGATCGCGGAGCAGATCGAGAACGACATCATCAACCGCACGCTGCCCGAGGAGAGCCAGGTGCCCTCGACCAACGAGTTCGCCGCCTTCCACCGCATCAACCCCGCCACCGCGGGCAAGGGCGTGAACCTGCTCGTCGATCGCGGCGTGCTCCAGAAGAGAAGGGGAATCGGCATGTTCGTCGCCCCCGGCGCTCGGGACCGCATCGTCAGCGCCCGTCGGGACGCTTTCAGCGCCCAGTACATCGCCCCGCTCCTGGCGGAGGCGTCCAAGCTCGGCATCACCACCGGGCAGCTCCGATCCATGATCGATGACCGGTCCCGAGCCGAGGAGGACCACCGATGACGGCTATCGCCCGCGTCCGCGACCTGACCAAGCGCTACCACGAGGTCACCGCCGTCGACGGCGCCAGTTTCGACCTCGAGGAGAACCGCATCCACGGCCTGCTCGGCCGCAACGGTGCCGGCAAGACGACGCTGATGCGCCTGTTGACCGGGCAGGAGTTCGCCAGCTCCGGGTCGGTCGAGGTCTTCGGCCACTCCCCCGTCGAGAACGCCGCCGTGCTGGCGCGGGTCTCCTTCATCAAGGAGAGCCAGAAGTACCCCGACGACTTCCGGGTGCAGCACGTGCTGAAGACGGCCCCGTGGTTCTTCGACGGCTGGGACGCCGAGTTCGCCGATCGCCTCGTCGACGAGTTCCGCCTCCCGACCCGCCGCCGGATCAAGAAGCTCTCCCGCGGGCAGCTCAGCGCGGTCGGGGTGATCGTCGGCCTCGCGGCGCGCGCTCCGCTGACCTTCTTCGACGAGCCGTACCTCGGGCTCGACGCCGTCGCGCGGCAGACGTTCTACGACCGCCTCCTGGAGGACTGGGCGGAGCACCCGCGCACCGTCGTGCTCTCCTCCCACCTGATCGACGAGGTCTCCAACCTGCTCGAACGCGTCATCCTCATCGACGAGGGACGGATCGTGGTGGACGCCGAGGCGGACGAGCTCCGCGGATCCGCCGCCACCGTCGCGGGCACCCGCGCCGCCGTCGACGCCTTCGCCGAGGGCCGCGACGTCATCGCCCGGGACGGCATCGGCGGGCTCGCGTCCGCCACCATCTCCGGGCTCGACGAGAGCGGCCGCCACGCGGCGCACGCCGCCGGACTGGAACTCGCCCCGGTCTCGCTGCAGCAACTCGTCATCCGACTCACCCGCACGCCCGCCGCCGTCACCGACGGCGACCCTCACCAGGAGCGCAGCGCATGACCACCACCGCCCCCGCCCATCCCGCCCCGTTCCGTTCCCCCTCGACCTCGGGGTCGCGGATCGGCAGCGTCGTCAGACTCCATTTCGCCAATCCGATGACCGTCGTCGTCATTCCCGCCATCGTGCTCGGCGGGATCTTCCTGGTGAACCTCGCGATCTGGTGGATCATCCTGCGGTCGGTGCCCGCGGAGGCCCAGGCGGACGCGCGCGAGGGCCTCCAGTGGAGCGGCGCCACGTTCTACCTCTTCGTGTACATGCTCATCGTCGCGGTGCAGGCGATGAACGCCACCTTCGCCTTCGCCCAGGGCTTCGGCGCCACGCGTCGCGACTACTATCTCGGCACGTCGCTCGTCTTCGTCGTGCTCTCCCTGGGCTGGAGCGTGGCGTTCACCGTGATGGGCCTGCTCGAGACGGCGACCGGGGGGTGGGGGCTCGGCGGCCGGATGTTCACCGCCATCTACTTCACCGAGAACCCACTCAGCCGTTTGCTGATCGTGTTCCTCGCCTTCCTGTTCTTCTTCTTCATCGGCGCGGCCATCGCCACGGTGTTCGTGCGGTGGCGGGGAACGGGACTGACGCTGTTCCTCGTCGGCGCCGCCGTCGTGCTCGTCGGCATCGCGGCACTCGTCACCCTGGGGGACGGCTGGCCTGCGGTGGGCGCGTGGTTCGCCGCGGCCGGCCCGACCGGCGTCGCACTGTGGAGCCTGGTCATCACGCTGCTCGCCGCGGTCGCGGGCTTCCTCAACCTCCGCCGCGCCACCACCCGCGACTGACGGTCGGCGACGCCGGCACCCGACACCGCACGGTGCCGGGTGCCGGCGCCGCCGTCAGGCCTTGCCGCGGAGGATGCGGTGCCAGTAGATCCAGGGGAGGGCGTGGCGGTCCAGCAGGAAGGTGCTGCGGCGTTCCTTCCGGAGCTCGATCAGCCTGGTGCTGGGCATCGGAGCGCCGTCGGGGCCGAACTCGGCGAACACCATGGTGCGGCGGCTGACCGTGAAGGGGCTGACCGTGTAGCCGGTGGCGCGCTGCGTCGGCGGCTTGCCCGCGAGCACGGACCGGAGGTTCTTCGCGACGACCGGCGTCTGCTTGCGCAGTCCCCCGCCGGAACTGGAGCCCGGCGTCGCGGCGATGTCCCCGAGGGCCCACACGTTCGGGTGGCGGCGGTGCTGCAGGGTGCCGGGGTCGACGTCGACGAAGCCGCCGGCGTTCACGGACGACAGGCCGGAGTGCTCGACCCAGGCGGGCGCGGCGTGCGGCGGCGTCAGGTGTAGCAGGTCGTAGGTCAGTGCGGAGGTGGCGCCGTCGGTCGCCAGGGTGGCGGTGCTCGTCTCCCGGTCGAGGCGGCGCACCGTCGTGTTGGTGCGCAGCTCGATACCGTACTCGGCGATCGTGCGCATCAGCTCGTCGTCGACGACGGGCACGCCGAAGACGGTGGGCGTCGGGACGGTGAGCACGACGCGGATGTCGCCGAGCACCCCGCGGCTGCGCCAGAGGTCGCACGCCAGGTAGAGGATCTTCTGGGCGGCGCCGGCGCACGGGCAGGTGTCGTCCGGCATGGTGAACAGGGCGGTGCCCGAGCGCATCCCGTCGACCAGCCGCCACGTCTTCGGCGCCAGGTCGAACAGGTAGTTGGTGGACGCGTTCTCGGCCAGGAGCGCCTCCGCTGAACCCGGAATGGCGTCCCAGTCCGGCCGGGAGCCGGCGGCGAGGACGAGCTGGTCGTAGCGGATGGTGGCGCCGCCGGTCAGCGTGACAGTCGAGGCACCCGGGTCCACGCGGTCGACGGCGTCGCGCACCCACCTGGAGCCCGACGGCATGGCCTGCTCCTGCGGCCGGCGCGCGGCGTCGATCGAGGCGAGGCCCGCACCGACGTAGGAGAGCAGCGGCCGGTACTGGTGCTCGACGCGCGGTTCGACGATGACGACGTCGTTGACGCCCTGCCGGTTCAGCCGCGCGGCCAGCGACACGCCGCCGTTCCCGCCGCCGACGATGAGGACCTGGGCATGGATCGGGACGGTGTCGGTCTCGCGCTGGGCCATGCTCTGGGACACTACACCGGTTGTCTCGGTAGTCGAGATGTCTTCCGGTTCGATCTGGCGGCTGGGTGGGTGCGGCGTCGGACGCGAGCGTGGGGTCAACAACGCGCGCGGAGACGGTGTCGGTGGGCCGCCGCGGTCGCCGATGGGACCGGTATTGCCGAACGGGACGGAATTTCGCGCGCCGACGGCAAGAACGGTCCCAAACGGTGTGCGGAGGCCTCGACGGCCTCGACAGTCCGCCGTCAGCAAACGACGGCGGCAGCGCGCCACAGCCAGGCGGGGAATTCATCCGAACCCGATGGGCAACCGCCGATGGGACCGGTAGTGCCGAACGGGACGGAATTTCGCGCGCCGACAGTAAGAACGGTCCCAAACGGTGTGCGGCGGCGCCGACGGTCCGCCGTCAGCAACGACGACGACGGCGCGCCACAGCTATGCGGGGAATTCGTCCGAACCCGATGGGTAACCGCCGATGGGACCGGTATTGCCGAACGGGACGGAATTTCGCGCGCCGACGGTAAGAACGGTCCCAAACGGTGTGCGGAGGCCTCGACAGCTTCACGGTCCGCCGTCAGCAACGACGACGGCGACGGCGCGCCACAGCTATGCGGGGAATTCGTCCGAACCCGATGGGTAACCGCCGATGGGACCGGTAGTGCCGAACGGGACGGAATTTCGCGCGCCGACGGCAAGAACGGTCCCACTTGGTGTGCGGAGGCCTCGACGGTCCGCCGACAGTAAGAACGGTTTCAAACGGTGTGCAGACTCGCCGAGGCGGCACCGGGCACGACAACGGAGCTCGTGTCAGTCGGCCGGCAGCGCCACACCGCTGGCCGCGACGGCGGCGCTCACGTGGGACGCCAGGGCGACGCGGATCGTCTCCGTCGCCGCCTCCATCCGGGCCCGCCCGGTGAGCCCGGCGTCGGTCGTAATGGGGACCGGCGCCCCGAAGTGAACGGTGAAGCGGCGGCGCAGGCGGGGGATGTGGCCCACCCGCTCCCCTGTCCGCCGGGTGCCGAGGACGGCGACCGGGACCACCGGGGCGCCCGTGGCCAGCGCCAGCCAGGCGACCCCGCCGCTGATGGCGGCGACATCGCCCCCGCCGCGGGTGCCCTCGGGCAGAATTCCGACGCAGCGGCCCGCCTCGAGCACGGCCTTCGCCGTCTGCAGCGCCCGCCGGTCCCCCGCCCGGTTCACCGGCAACTGCCCCGAGTAGTGCAGCACCGTGCCGAGGAACCCGGTGAACATCTCCCGCTTGACCAGCACGTTCATGAACCGCGGTGCCGCGCCGACCAGCACCGGGCCGTCCAGCGCCGAGATGTGGTTGGCCGCGAAGATGACCGGTCCGGTGACCGGCACCGTGTCGGCGCCGACGACGTCTGTCGCGTACAGCGCGTGGTCGAGGAATCGCCCCACGGGCCGGCTCCACCGGTTCATCCACAGCGACGGTGCGGCATGCTCCCCCGGGCGCTCCGCGCGGGTCGCGGCGTTCATGAAGCGGTGCTCACGTCGCGGTTCACGTCGCTGCGTTCACTTCGACGCGCGGATGACGTCGATGACGGCGTCAACGGTCTGCTCGAAGTCCAGCTCGGTGGAGTCGACGGTGGTGACGCCGTCGGCGGCGGTCATGAAGTCGACCACGGTGGAATCCTTCGCGTCGCGCTCGACGACGAGCCGGTGCAGCGTGGCGTCGGAGTGGGTGCCGCCGAGCTGATCGCCGCGTCGACCCATCCGCGCCTCGGGCGAGGCGGTGAGCAGGATGCGGGCGGTGGCGTCGGGGGCGACGACGGTGGTGATGTCCCGGCCCTCGGCGACGACGCGGCGGCCGGTCTGCTCGATCAGCCGGCGCTGCCGCTCGACCAGCACGGCGCGGGCGGCCGTGTTGGTGGCGACGGCGCTGACGGCGCCGGAGATGCGCGGCTCCCGGATGGCGGCGGTGATGTCCTGCCCGTCGATCTCGACGGTCTCGTGCTCCGGATCCAGGTGCATCGTCAGCGGCAGCTCGACGGCGGCCTCGACGACGTCGGACGCCAGCTTCTCGTCGGCGGCGGCGGTTGCGGCGGTCAGGTCGATCCCCGAATCCAGGCAATACCAGGTCAGCGCGCGATACATGGCACCGGTGTCGAGGAACTGCAGGCCGAGCCGCTGGGCGACCGCCCGGCTGACGCTCGTCTTGCCCGAGCCCGAGGGCCCGTCGATCGCGACGACCAGCTCGCCGTCGAACGCGTCGAACCCGTTGCTGCCGTTCCGGCCTACTGCGCTGGCGCTCACGCGACCACCTTCCATCCTCGGCCGGTCAGGTCATCGACCAGCGACTGCTTCTTCGACGGCAGCACGGCGATCTCCACCATGCCCACGGGCAACCCGGCGGAGTGCCCGAGCCGCATGTCCTCCAGGTTCACATCCAGGCTGCCGATCTCGGTCAGGAGCAGGGCGATCTGTCCCGGCTTGTCGTCCACGAGCACGGTCAGCCACGCGAACTGCTGGGCCGGGCCGCCGTGCTTGCCCGGGATCCGGGCCTGCCCGGCGTTGCCCTCCGCGATGAGCTGCGCCATGTCGAGGCGGGCCCCGGGTGCGGTGGGGGCGCGGAGGGTGTGCAGCAGCCGGTCGATGTCGGCGCGCATGCCCTCGAGTGGCTCCACCAGGTGGCGGGCGTTGGCGCCGAGGATCTGCACCCAGAGGCCCGGGTCGCTCGCGGCGATCCGGGTGACGTCGCGCAGCCCCTGCCCGGCCAGGGACAGGGAGGCCGCCGGGGTGTCCTGCAGCCGGCTCGCCAGCAGCGACGACACGACCTGCGGCAGGTGCGAGACGAGGGCGACCGCCTCGTCGTGCGCCGCCGGCTCCATCGTGGTGACGACGCCGCCCAGGTCCACGGCGAGCGAGGTGACCGTCCGGTAGGCGTGAGGGTCGACGTCGTCGTGCGGGCAGAGCACCCAGGGCGCGGACGTGAACAACTCCGCCCGGGCGGCCACCGCGCCGGAGCGTTCGCGGCCGGCCATCGGGTGGGAGCCGAGGTAGCGGCGGACGTCGACGGCGTCGTCGTCCACCGCCGCCGCCCGCACGTCGTCGAGCACCGCGGTCTTGACGCTCGCGACGTCGGTGACGACGGCGCGCGGGTACGTGCGCAGGGCCTCGACGACCAGGCTGCCGCAGACGTCCGGCGGGGCGCCGATGACGACGAGCTCCGGTGCCAGGTCCGCCGGGGCGTCCGCGAGCGGCGACCCGGCGGCGATGTCGGTGGCCACCGCCTCCGCGGACGGCGAGGCGTCCGAGAGGTAGACGTCGATGCCGCGCTGCCGCAGCCCGAGGCCGATGCTGGCCCCGAGCAGGCCGGTGCCGATGATCAGCACCGGACCGTGCAGGTGGGCGGACTTCTTCAGCAGCGTCGGGTTCATCCGCGGCCTACAGGCCGACCGAGGCGAGCAGGACGCCGGCTTCCTGGCGGCCGAGCGCGCGGATCGAGCCCTGCTTCTGGTCGCCCAAGGCGATGGGGCCGAGCTTGACGCGCACCAGGCGCAGTACGGGGAAGCCGACGGCGTCGAACAGGCGACGCACGATCCGGTTGCGACCCGAGTGCAGCACGACCTCGATCAGCACGTGACCCGGGGTCGAGTCGACCAGGCGGAACGAGTCGACGCTGGCGAGCCCGTCCTCGAGCTCGATGCCCGCCTTCATCTGGGCGCCGATGCCCTTGGGCAGCGGACCGCGGACCTGCACGAGGTAGGTCTTCGGCACCTCGTAGGACGGGTGGGTGAGCCGGTTGGCCAGCTCGCCGTCGTTGGTCAGCAGCAGCAGCCCCTCGGTGGAGACATCGAGGCGGCCGACGTGGAAGAGCCGCTCGGGCGTCTCCCGGAGGAAGTTCGAGATGGCCGGGCGGCCCTCGGGGTCGTCCATGGTGGAGACGACGCCGGCGGGCTTGTTGAAGACGAGGTAGCGCAGGGTCTCGTCGACCTGGATGCGGATGCCGTCGACGTGGATGGTCGAGCGCTGGGGGTCGACGCGGATGCCGAGCTCGCGGACGATCTGCCCGTCGACCTCGACGCGGCCGGCCTCGATCATCTCCTCGCAGACGCGCCGGGAGGCGACGCCGGCGTGGGCCATGATCTTCTGCAGCCGCTCGCCGTCCTTGCTGTGGAGGCGCTCGGGGCGGGCCAGCGGGCCGGACGGCGGCGGGGTCGCGCTGCCGCGGTGCTTGGGGGCGTGGGTCCTCGGCGTCTTGCCGACGGGCTTGACGTCCTTGCCGAACCGCTCGTTGGCGAAGGGCTTCGCGGTCCTGCCGTCGCCGGGCTTGCTGCGGCCGGGGGCCTGCTTGCCCGCGCCGAACTTCGCGGCGCCACCGGGTCGACCGGGCCGGCCGCCGCCGGTGCGTCGGTCGTCGCCGGCACGGCCGCCGCCGG
>NZ_BMJI01000019.1 GCF_014643255.1 Tersicoccus solisilvae
CGGCGACCGGCCCGCTCGTGTTGGCGCGGCTCTGCCCGGACGGGCACGCCAACCCGCCCGCCGCCTCCGACTGCGGCCGCTGCGGCCGCACCCTGGCCGCCGAGCCGCGACGGGTGCCGCGACCGCCGCTCGGCACGTTCACCCTCACGGACGGCCGCCGGATCGCCCTGGACCGGCCGCTCGTCGTCGGCCGCCAGCCCGCCGTCACCCGCGGCGCCGGGGCGGACATGCCGCGCGTCGTCACCGTGCCCAGCCCCCACGGCGACGTCTCCCGCTCGCACGTGCGGGTGCGGCTGGACGGCTGGCACGTGCTGCTCGACGATCTCGCCTCCACGAACGGGACCCTGCTCCGCCGCCCGGGGCAGCCGCCGCGCCGGCTCGGCCGCGGGGAGAGCACCATGCTGCTCGACGGCGACGTCGTCGACCTCGGCGACGACGTCCGGCTGACCTTCGAGGCCCGCTCGTGAGCACGCGCCGCGCCGCGCCGCCGCCCGAGATCCCCGGCTTCCGCTACCTCAGCGTCCTCGGGTCCGGCGGGTTCTCCGACGTGTACCTGTACGAGCAGGACCGGCCGCGCCGGAAGGTCGCGATCAAGGTGCAGCTGGCGGACCTGCGCACCGACGACGCACGGGCCGCGTTCGAGCGGGAGGCCGACCTGATGGCGCAGGTCTCCACGCACCCGTACATCGTCACCATCTACGAGGCGGACGTCACCGCGGCCGGGCACTCCTATCTGGCCATGGAGTACTGCTCCCGCCCGAGCCTGAACGTGCGCGCCCGGCAGGCCCCGCTCGCCGTCAGCGAGGTGCTCACCATCGGCGTCCAGGTCGCCTCGGCCGTCGAGACCGCGCACCGCGCCGGCATCGTGCACCGGGACATCAAACCGGCCAACATCCTCGTCACCGACTACAACCGGCCGGCCCTGACCGACTTCGGCATCTCCGGGACCATGGACGCCGCCGACACCTCTGACGCCGGCATGTCCATCCCGTGGTCCCCGCCCGAGGCGTTCGACGGCGGCGGCGTCGACGGGGTGCGACTGGACGTCTGGGCGCTCGCCGCGACCCTCTACACCCTCCTGGCCGGGCACTCGCCGTTCGCCGTGACCGGCGGGAACAACTCCCAGGCCGAGGTGATCCGGCGGATCACCGGCACGCCGCTGCCGCCGATCAGACGCGAGGACGTGCCGGGTTCACTGCAGCGGGTGCTCGCGACGGCGATGGCGAAGGACCCGATGTCGCGTTACCCCAGCGCGCAGGCCTTCGCGTACGACCTGCAGCGGATCCAGGCCGAACTGGCCCTCGCCGTGACCCCGGTGGAGATCCTGGCCGAGCCCGTCGCCGTCGCGCCCGATGACGGCGACGGCGAGGCGACCCGGGTGCGCGGCGTCGTCTCGATCGACCCCGAGGGCACCACCAACGCGCGCACCGCGGACGTCGCCGGCCCCGAACGGATCGAGGTGCGGCGCCGTCCCCGGCCGGGCACGCCGGGGCACCGCGGCGGTTCGATCGGCACGCCCGACGACGAGCACACGGTGGCCGGCCCGGGTTCGGCGGCCGGGGCCCGCCCGAGCACCGCGCGACCGGGGGGACCGCTGATCAGCCGGGTCCCCGGTGTCGCCGCGGGCGGGGCGACCGCGGCGGGCACCGGTGCCGCGACCGGGTCCGAACGGTCCACGGACGAGCAGCACCGCGCGGTCGGGACGAACGCGGCCGACCGGGACCTCGACGACCCGTCCGTGGGGGAACGCCCGCCCGGCCGCCGCGGACGGCTCGTGGCCCTGGCGGTGCTCGCGCTGGCGATCCTCGTCGCCGGCGTCGTCGTGGTGGTCTCCCTGGTCTCGGGCCCGGCACCGACCACCGAGCGCAGCGCACCCGCGCTGTCGCCCAGCCCCGCGGACCCGCTGATCTACGGCACCGTGCCCACCCCGGCCGGACTGAAGGGGGCGGCCGGCAGCGGCGGCATCGTCTTCACGTGGCGCAACCCCCAGCCGGTGACGGGCGACTCGTACATGGTCCGGCCCTACACCGCCACCGACTTCTCGGCCGACCCCGTGCGCGTCGCCCAGCCCCGCGTCGTCGTGCCGCGCCGGGCCACGGGACAGACCTGCCTGGAGGTCTCGATCCGGCGGGAGAGCGGGCGTGGTTCCGAGACGCCCGCTCGGGCATGCTGGACACCGTGACCGGGTGCGCCGGGCCGGCCTCGCCGCCGCCGGCCGCCCGCAGGACCGCCCCACCGACCCCGGAGATGAGCCGATGAGCACGGCGACCCCCGCCCCCGCGTCCGAGCCGGCCACCGCGGCAGCCCTGCCCCTGGTGAACGCGTCCACGGGCAAGCGGCTCGTGGCCCGGTTGATCGACGCCCTGGTCCTCGTGCTCGTCGTCGCCGTGACGGCCGCGCTCGCCGCCGCGCAGGGTCCGCAGGGCGCGAGCGCGCCGAGCCTCGCGGCCGGCGCGGGCCTGGCCGTGACCGCCGTGATCGCCCAGTGGTGGTGGGAGGCGACGCGCGGGCGCACCGTCGGCGGCGTGACCGTCGGCATCCGCACGGTCGACGCGCGGGCGGCCGCCCCCGGGTGGTGGCGGGTACTGGTGCGCACGGTGATCGTCGCCGTCGCCGGCGTCCTGCCGGTGGTCGGGCCGCTGCTCGTCACCGTCTCCAACGTCTGGGACCGCGACCGGCAGCGGCAGGGCTGGCACGACAAGGCCGCCGGCACCTGGGTCGTCGACGCCGCCCTCGGCCGCGACCCGCTGGCCGGGGACGGTGCCCGGAGCCGCCGCGACGCGCCCGCGGCCGGGGAGCGAACGGCCGGGTCCGCGTCGCCGGCGCCCGTTCCGGCACCGGCGCCGCCAGCACCGGCACCCGCTGCACCGGCGCCGCCAGCACCGGCACCCGCGCCCGCCGCGTCGGTACCCGCGCCGGCCGCGGCGTCGGACGACCTCGAGCACACCCGGGCCAGCCGGCCCCGCTCCACCGCCTGGCGCCTGGCCTTCGACGACGGCAGCGCCGTGACCCTGCGGGGGGAGGCCCTCGTCGGCCGCAACCCCGTCAACGCGCCCGAGGAACCGGATGTCCTGCTCGTCAACCTGCCCGACCCCGGTCGCAGCATCTCCAAGACCCACGCGCACCTCGCCGCGCACGCCGACGGCGTCTGGGTCTCCGATCGGCGCTCGACCAACGGCACCGCCATCACACCGCCGCACGCCGACCGCACCGTGGTCGAGCCCGGGGTGCCGATGCTCGCCGTCGACGGCGCCCTCGTGCACCTGGGCGATCGCACCATCGTGGTGACGCGGACATGACACCCCGCCGGGCACCCGCGGTCGCGTACACGCCGGGGCGGTGGGTCCTCGTCGTCGGCGACCGGACCGTCGTCGTGCTCCCCCCGGAGACCGCCGCGGCCGCCGGGGCGGTCCGGTTGACGCTCGAGGGCGCGGACGGTCTCGCCGTCGTCGTGCGCGCACTGCCCGCGGCCCTCGCCACCGTCGGACCCGGCGCGGACGGCGTCCCGGCCGACCTGTTCGCGCTGCCCGGGTTCGCGGTGCTGCGGCTCGACGACGACGCCGCCCACGTGGTCGTCCGGGGGCCGATCACGGTCCGGCGGACCGCCATCGACCCGAGTGGCGGCCTCGCCGACCACGGGCACGCCGCCGCCCCGGCCGTCTCCGGCGTCGACGCACTGACGTGGGCGGAGGGCCGCCTGCCCGGGGGCGGCCGGTTCACCGTCGAGCTGCCGGGTGACCCGGCGGCCACCGATACCGGCACGGATGATGCCGCCGCCTCCGGATCCGACCGAGACTGGCGCCTGCTCGTCGACGGCGCGGCCCTGGCCGGGGGCATCCGGATCGAGACGCTCACCGCCGCCTCGGCACCGAGCGCCGTGGACGTCGTCGCGCACGACGCCACGTCGGTCGCCGCCGCGTCCGCGGACGTCGAGCCCGAGGACGCCGCGCCCGAGGACGCCGCGCCGGTCGCTGCCGAGCCGGCCGACGACCCCGCCGGACCGCGACCGGCTCGCGTCATGGAGGAACCGCCGGTCGACGCCGCGCCCGTGTCGACGGACACCATCGCCGCCCCGCCGACCGGGGAACAGCCCCGGGTCGCCGCGACGACCACCGCGGACGCGGCGGAGCGGACGCCGGTGACAGCCGTGGATCTGCCGGAGGAGCTGCCGGAGGCCCCGGCCGCTGCGAACGGCCCCGGCGCAGGGAACGGCCCCGACCCGGCCGAGGCCCCCGTGCTCGCCCCGTCAACGAACGCCGACGCACCGCGTCCCGAGGACGCCCCGCCCGTCCCCTCCCGTCCCCGAACCCTGATCGACGCCGTGCCGTGGCGTCTGGACGAGGAGCGCTTCGCGCGGCCACCGGCACCCGCGGCCACGTCCCCGACCGAGTCGACCGTCCCACCCGCCGTCCCGGTGGCAGAACCCGGCGGGGCCCCCGCCCCGCCGGCCGTCACCCCGGCGTCGCCGGCCCCGCGCGGCGAGCCGGTCGACGCGGGGGAGGACCACGACGGGCTGACGCTCACCGGTGCCCAGCAGGAGGCGCTGAGGGCGGCTCGCCGCAGCACCCCCGGCGGCCCGCGCGCCGTCTTCGCGACCGGTGACATCGTCCCCTTGGACGGCGGCATCACCGTCCTGGGCCGCCGCCCCGCCCTGCCCGAGGGCACCGACCCGGCCGCCGTCCGGCTGGTCACCGTGCCGAGCCCCCAGGCGGACGTCTCGCGCTCCCACCTGCGGATCGAGCGGGTCGCCGACGGCTGGCGGGCGACGGACCTGCACTCCACCAACGGCACCGTCCTCACGCACCCGGGCGAACCCGCCCGCCGCCTGCAGGAGGGAAGGTCACTGCTCCTGCGGTCCGGTGACGGCATCGACCTCGGTGACGGGGTCACCGCCACGCTGGAGGACCTCGCGTGACCGGCGGTCGCCCGCGCCGCCCGCCCCGACGCCGGGCCGGCCCTGTGTCACAATGGTGCCGCGCTCCCGCGTCGAGCCGGGTCCAGGGGGGATCCGCGGACGCCGGCGCACCGGGGGAGACGACATGGCGGAGCTGACCGTCGAGTTCTGCGGCGAGTGGTACACCCCCGCGCCGGAGGACGTCTTCACCATCGGCCGCGAGGGCGACCTGCGGATCGACGACAACCCCTACCTGCACCGGACCTTCCTGCAGATCGTGTGCCGCGACGGGCTGTGGTGGCTGACCAACGTCGGCTCGCTGCTCTCCGCCACCGTTGCCGACGGGTCCGGCGGCATGCAGGCGTGGCTCGCGCCCGGCGCCCAGCTGCCGCTCGTGTTCGGGCAGACGACGGTGGTGTTCACCGCCGGTGCGACCACCTACGAGCTGGCCGTCCACATCGCCACGCCGACGTTCCGGGCCGATCCCCGCACCACCGACGCGTCGGGCGAGACGACGATCGGCATGGTGGTCTTCACCCCCACCCAGAAGGCGCTGATCCTGGCCCTGGCCGAGCCGTCCCTGCGCCGCGGGGGCACCGGCTTCGCCAACATCCCGTCGTCGGCGAAGGCGGCGGAACGCCTCGACTGGTCGCAGTCCAAGTTCAACCGCAAGCTCGACAACGTCTGCGAGAAGCTCGACCGCGTCGGCGTCACCGGGCTGCGGGCGACGGGCGGGGGACCGGCGTCCAACCGCCGGGCGCGTCTCGTCGAACACGCCATCACGTCGCACCTCGTCACGGTCGACGACCTGGCTCTGCTGGACACCCCGATCGACGACTGAGTGCCTCCGGCGTCATCGCCGCGGGACCGAGTGCCGCGGCACCGTGAGTCCGTCGGTTCCGCCCTCGGGTTTCGCTGAGTCCGTCGGTTCCGCCCTCGGGTTTCGCTGAGTCCGTCGGTTCCGCCCTCATGCCCCGGTCAAAGACTCCCGTTCGAGGGCGGAACTGACGGACTCATGACGGAGACCGAAGAACGGAGACCGAAGGCCGAAGAACGGAGACCGAAGCGGCCGAAGAACGGAGATCAGGCGACGGAGTTCGAGCACCGAGGGCCTCAGCCGGCGAGGCGCTGCACCAAGCGGGCGTGCTGTTCGAGGGGGTGCACCCCCTCGGGCTGCTGGTCGTAGGCGACGACGAGCGACGGCGCCGCCGAGGGCCCGACCAGTTCGGCCCGGTCCCCGGCCAGCTTCCGGGCCGCCTCCGGCCCGGCCGACCGCACTGCGTCGGGCCCGAAGACCGCCAGGCCCGGCACCGACGCCCCCGTGAACCGGGCCGGCCGGTTCAGTGCCGGCAGTCCGAGGGCGTGCCCCACCAGCGCACTGCGCACCGCGTGCCGGGTGAGCGCGCGGCCGACGTAGCCGAGCGCGGCGTCGTCGAGCGGGTCGTCGGCCTCCACCAGCAGCTCGAACGTCTCGCTGACGCCGGTGGCGGTGCGCTGCACGTCCAGCACGCCGACCGCGGCCACCTGGCTGCCCGGCTGCGGAGCGCCGACCACGACGAGGCGTGACCGGTGCGGGGAGATGCGGAAGCAGTGGTCGGTCAGCGCGCTCACGTCCCACGGCTCGCTGGCCGGCTCGTGGGTGCCCCACCCGGTCGGCGGCTGGCCGGTGAGCAGGGTCAGCAGCGTCTCGGCCAGGTCGCCGACGCGCGTTCCGTGCGCGGCGGGATGCATGACGTCCGCGCGCAGGTGCAGGGCGCCGTCCGGCCGGGCGTCGGCGACGAGGAACTCCTCGGCGAGCTCGTCGACGGTGGTGAACGCATCGCCGTCCCAGCCGTGCACCCGGCCCGTGTAGCCGTCGTGGAACCGGCCGTCGTGCCGGGTGACCAACCAGCGCCGGCCCGGCTGCGAGAGCAGGTCGTTCGCGGGCAGGGTGAGGGCACTGTCCGGCGGGGTGATCAGGGCGAGGAACCGGCCCTCCTCGGCCGCGCGTGCGGCGGCGAGGTCGACCCAGGCGGATCGGTGCACCACCGGCTTGTCCTGGAAGAGGACCGCGGTGTCGGCGGTGGTGAAGTCGAACAGGCTCATCGGTCGCCCCCCGGCGCGTCGGAGGAGTCGGCCGGGCCCGGCGGTGGCCCGGCGACGTGACCGCCGAACGCCCCGCCGATGATGAGAGCGAGCCGCTCGGCGACGGGCCGGCCCGCGGGCGAGACGGCGTGCACCTCGACCCACCAGACCGGCTCGGCGGTGGGGGACAGCGAGGGGAAGCCGGCCGGGCCGGCGGTGCCGTCGGCGGGCGGGCCGAGCTCCGTGATGGTGGCGCCGGCGAGCACGCGGCCGGGCTCGGCGCCCACCCGGATCAGCCGGGGCAGTTCCACCACGACGTCGGCCGGCCCGTCCTCGGCCGTCGCCACCTCGAGCAGCAGCCCCTCGGCGCTCTCGCGGACGAACCGGTCGCCGGCGACGGCGGCCACGGCCGCCACCAGGTTCTCCGGCTCCGGCTGGTTCCGGCAGGCCACCACCCAGTCGGCGCTCACGAGGGGCTCCTTTCGTCGGAACGGGCGGACGGGACGAGACCGAGGGGACCGGTCACGGTGCCCTCGCCGACCTCGTCCGACTCGGCCACCGGGTTGTGGAACAGCTGCACCGTCTCCGGTGCGCGGCCCGGCCGCAGCACCTGCGCGCGCCCGACCGGCAGTTGGCGCGCCCGCAGCCCGTTCAGCAGCACGCCCTCGCCACGGTCGCCGGACATCAGCAGGCCGGTGCCGCCGGAGTCCCGCAGGGCCGTGAAGAACGACTCGTAGATGCCGCGGCTGGCGCCTCGCACGCGCCGGGTGAGGACGGCGTGCAGGCCGATCTGCGCGCCGAGCGGCAGGTACGGCGTGAGCCGGGAGAGCGGGCCGGTGCCGCCCGCGGTGAGGATGTCGTAGTCGTCGATGAGCAGCACGACGGCGGGGGCGGTGGCGGCGTGGTCGGCGTCGGCCACGCGCTCGGCGAGCTCGGTCGCGACGGCCCCGGCGAGCTGCTCCGCCAGGGCGGCGCTGGGCGCGTAACCCCCGAGGTACTCGTCGGGGATCTCGCCCTCCAGGCTGCGCCGGGGGTCGAACACGGCGAAGACGATGTCCTCGGACGTGTACTGCTCCCGCAGCCGCCGGGTGAGGGTGCGCAGCAGGTTGGTCTTGCCGCAGCCGTCGTCGCCGAGCACGAGCAGGTGCCGGTCGGCACCGCGCAGATCCAGCAGCTCCGGCTCCAGGTCGCTCTCCCGCAGCCCCAGCGGCACGCGCCCGCGCCGTCGCGGCGTCGGGACCGTGTCCGCCTCGACGAGGGCGGGCAGCA
Organism: Tersicoccus solisilvae; assembly: GCF_014643255.1. Classification (GTDB taxonomy): domain Bacteria; phylum Actinomycetota; class Actinomycetes; order Actinomycetales; family Micrococcaceae; genus Tersicoccus; species Tersicoccus solisilvae. Next base: position 8,228 of record NZ_BMJI01000019.1, read on the forward strand.
CGCGCACGGCCATCGCCCGGTCCTCGGTGGAGGCGGCGACGTCGGCGACCAGGGAGCGCAGCCCCTCCTGCGCGGTGTCGACGTCGTCGACGCCGTCGATCCGCGGCAGGGCGACGTGCCCGAGCAGCTTCCCGTCGGTCAGGGCCCGGCCGGGCCGGTCCGCGGGGATGGCCTCGGCGAGCTTCCTGCCGTGCTGGGACTCCGCCGGCTCGCCGAGCCGCAGTTCGATCCGGTTGCCGAAGAAGGCCTGCTGGGCCAGCCGCACCTCGTTCGTCCGGGTGGAGGTGACGATGACGTGGATGCCGTACCCGCCGCCGCGGGAGATGAGGGCGTGCACGTTGCGCTCGACGTCCTCGAACTCGTCCTGCAGCTGGCCGTACCCGTCGAGCAGGAGCACGATGTCGGCGCTGGCGACGCCGGGCGCCTCCCCACGGCCGGCGAGGCGGCGCAGGGTGGTCAGGGAGTCGATGCCGCGCTCCTCGAAGAGCCGTTCCCGGACGGCGAGCATGCCCATCAGCTCGTCCACGGTGCGCCGAACGACCTCGCGGTTGGTGCGCACGGCGACGCCGCCGACGTGGGGCAGGTCCTGCAGGGGCAGCAGCGCGCTGCCGAGCAGGTCGACGGCGTAGATGCCGACCTCCGCGGGGCTGTGCGTGAGGGCCAGCGACGCGGCGAGCGTGCGCAGCAGGGTCGACTTGCCGGACGACGGGCCGCCGACGATGTGCAGGTTGCCGCCGGCGGCGGTGAGGTCGAGCTGCCACAGGCCCTGCCACTGCTTGGCGGGGTCGTCGAGCAGCCCGATCGGCACCCGCAGGTTGCCGCCGGGGATGCGCAGGCCCGCGCTGGTGCTCTGGGGTGCTCCGGCGGCCGTGTCCAGCGCCATCGCGGCGGGCAGCGGCGGCAGCCAGATGGGCTCGACCGCCCGCGGGAACCGGGACAGCACGCCCATCAGCGTCGAGAGCACCGTGGGGCCCGTGGTGCGGCGCGACGGGCCGGACCCCGGGGCGGCCGCCGCGGCCGCCGGAACGGCCGGCACGTCCGGGGCGGGACCGGCGCCGGGCGACGCGGACCGGCCGGTGCGCGCCCGTGTGCCGCCGAACGCGCCGGTCCCGGTGAAGGTGTGTTCCGAGACGACCGCCGCCGACGCGGCCGAGGACTCCCCGGCGTCGAGCGTGGCGGCGTACCGGGGCACCAGCGCCACCGCGGGCTCGACCGCCGCCGGGGCGGCGTCCTCCGCCCGGCGCAGGTCCTCGGCCGGCCCGGAGACGTACCCGGCCTTGAACCGGGTGTAGGTCGTGGTGTCCACCTTCAGATAGCCGAAGCCGGGCACGGGCGGCAGGTGGAAGGCGTCGGGGGTCTCCAGCACGGTGCGGCTCTCCGCCTCCGACAGGGTCCGCAGCCCGATCCGGTAGGAGAGATAGGTGTCGAGGCCGCGCAGCTTGCCGCCCTCGATGCGCTGGCTGGAGAGCAGCAGGTGCACGCCGATCGAGCGGCCGATCCGGCCGATGGAGAGGAACAGCTCGATGAAGTCGGGCCGGGCGGTGAGCAGCTCCCCGAACTCGTCGATGATGACGACGAGGTGCGGCAGCGGGGCCAGGTGCTCGCCGCGCTCGAGCCGCTCGCGCCGGTGCAGCTGGTAGTCGGTGATGTTGGCGATGTTCCCGGCCGCCTTGAGCACCTCCTGCCGACGCTGGATCTCCCCGGCCAGGCTGGCGTACACGCGCTCGATCATCGCGACGTCGTCGGAGAGGTTGGTGATGACGCCGGCGACGTGCGGGGCGCCCGCGAACGGGGCGAACGTGGCACCGCCCTTGTAGTCGACCAGCACCATGGACAGCACGTCGGGCGCGTGGGTGGCCAGCAGCCCCAGGACGAGGCTGCGGAGCATCTCGCTCTTGCCGGAACCGGTGGCGCCCACGCACAGCCCGTGCGGGCCCATGCCGAACTGGGCGGACTCCTTCAGGTCCAGCAGCACCGGCCGACCGCGGTCGTCCGGTCCGAGCGGCACCCGCAGGAAGTCGACCTCGGCGCGCGGGGCCCACAGCCGGCGCACGTCCTCCTCGGTGGCGTCCACCCGCAGGCCCAGCATGGTGAGGAAGTCGTCGGTGCCGGATGTGCTCTCGTGCTCCAGGGAATCCGCCGACAGGCGCAGTGACGCGAGCTCACGCGCCAGCGCGGCGGCCGTGGCGACGGGCAGGGGCGTCAGCTGACCCTCCTGGACGGCGGGCGACAACGGGTCAGCCAGGTGGTTCTCCAGCCGGTAGCCCTCGGCGGTCTGGGTGATCCGCAGGCCCACGTCCGAGGGCTCCTGGGTGCGCTCGCGCACCAGGTGCAGCGTGGTGATGCCGAGGGAGCCCGGCGTGGCCCGCTTGTCCGTCAGCGCGAGCTCCCCGGGCAGCTCCCCGAAGGCGTCGGAGACGACGAGCAGTCGCGGCAGCGCGCTCCCGACGCCGGCGCGCAGGAAGTTCTTCCGCGCCTCGGCGGCGAGCGTGGACCGGGCGTTCAGGTCGTCGGCCAGGACGTCGGTCAGCTCGTCCATGCTGCGGGCGAGCCGGCGCACCGGCCCGGTGGCGTGCGCGTGCTTCTGGTCGGCCAGGTGCGGCAACCACGTGAGCCAGCCGACGTCGTCGCGCCGGTCCTCGGGCACCGCGGCAGCCAGGTGCAGGTCCTCGGGCGAGTGGAACGCGGCCGCCTGGATCACGAGCACCCGTGCGACGGCGAGGGTGAAGTCCCGGTCCCCGACGATGCTGACGTTGCCGGCGGAGTCGAGGGGCACGGTCAACGGCAGGCCGGGGGACGCCTCGTAACGGCGCTGCAGGAGCCGCAGCTCCGAGTCCATGAACGGGTCGGTCTGCTGCAGGGCGCCGGCGGTCTCGGTGACCGTGATGGGCCGCAGCGGCCGCGTGCCGGTGCCGAGGCGCACGTGCAGGAAGTCCTCGTCGGCCCGCCGCCGCTCCCACAGCCGGGCCGGGTTGCGGACGACGTCGAACAGGGCGGTCGGCACCGGGTTGCCCTCCTGGGCGACCCGCACCGCCCGCTGCTCGCCGGCACGCAGCTCGGCGCGGGTCCGTTCGAGGTAGTCCAGGTAGTTCTCGCGCTGCTCGCGCCGTTGCCGCCCCGCCCTGCCTCGCTGGCTGATCAGCATGACGATGGACGCCAGGACGGTGACGATCATCATCAACGCGCCGACCGCCGCCAGGCTGGACCCGCGGAACAGCATCATCACGGTCATGGACGCCCCGGCCCCGAGCAGCGGGATCAGGGACATCATGTTCATCCCGCCGCGGCCGCCCTCCACGGGCGGCGGCGCGTTCAGCACGAACGGCTCGGGCGTGCGCGACGGCGGCGTGGTCCGTCCCGGGCGATGGACGAGGCGCACGCTCATCGGGCCGCGCTCCCGGGACCGGGCCCGCCGCCGGTGCCGGCTCCCGGCGTGGCGGTGGTGACCGGGACGCCGGCGATGGCGGTCCTGACCAGGGCGGAGGCCAGCGCCGTGGCCTGCAGCCGGGTGCTGCGGGCCAGCAGCGCCAGGTCGAACTCGACACCGGCGGCCAGGTGGCGGTCGTGGCGCAGGGGCAGCGCCGGCACGCCGTCGTGGTCGAGCTGCCGCGCCTCGGCGTCGACGTCCAGACCCGCGCCCGGCTGGACGTCCACGAGGACGGTGAGCAGCGGGGGTGACGCCGGCCCGGCGGCCAGGGTCCCGGCCAGCCAGCGGGCGTCGTCGAGCCCGGCGACGGTGCACGGGGCGACCTGCAGCAGCGCGTGGGCCCCCGCGAACCCGGCGGGCGAGCCCGCCGTGGCGGCCGGGTCGCCGTGGAGGACGGGCGCGTCCACCAGCGTCACCGCGCAGAACCGGGAGGCGGCGACGACGAGGTCCTCGAGCGCGCCGTCGGCGGCGCTCGCCGATGCGGCCCACAGGTTGCGCCCGGCGGGGGCCAGGGCACCGGTGAGGTCGGCCACCGAGGCGGGCACCCGCCCGGCCGCGTCGAGGACCTCGCGCGCGGGGGGCAGCGCGCGGTCGGGGGCCAGCCGCAGTGCCAGCGTGCCGCGGGCACCGGCGGCGTCGAGCACGGTCACGGGGTCGGTCCGCAGGGCACCGATGACGCGGGCGAGCAGCGCCGCCGTCGTGGTCCGCCCGGAACCGCCGCGCGTGCCGATCACGGCCACGCGCCGGCCCGTGGTCACGGCACCCTGGACGCCCGCGGCCGCCTCGGTGAGCTGCTGCGGATAGGGGTCGGCGGTGACGATTCCCGTCACCTGCCGGACGGCGCGCGCGGCCCAGCTCTCGCCGGGAGTGCCGCGCAGGCGCCGCCGCTGCTGGTCGCGAACCGACTCGAAGTCGCCGTGGATGTCCGACGGGACACCGGTGTGCGTGCTCATCGTTCCCCTTACCCGAAGCTCGTCAGCAGTTGAGCGAACACGCCGAACAGCCCGACGGCCAGCGGCACCGAGGCGAGGATCAGCAGCGTCTCGGCGCGGTTGCCGTTCTGCCGCAACTGGGCCAGCACGTGCGCGGGCGCCCGGACCAGCAGGCCGGTCAGGATGCCGGCGACCACCAGCGCGAGGGCCGCGACGGCGAGCCAGCGCAGCGCCGTCCCGCGGCCGAGCAGGTCCAGGACCAGGGCGACGAGGCCGGTGAGGGCCGCCGCGTAGAGCGCGGTCCGCTGGGCGGCGAGCGGGAACGACCGGGCCCGCAGGGCCGTGGCCGCGGTCAGCACGGCGAGCAGCAGCAGCCCCCACACCGGTTCGCGACGTTCGGAGCCGAGCAGCCACAGGGCGGCGCCCAGACTGACGGCGCAGATCACCGTGCCCATGGTCAGCGAGCGATGCGCCGACGCGATGGCGGCGACGGCGTCGGTGCGGCGCAGGGTGCCGCCGGCGGCACGCCGGTCGTCGAGCGCGGCGAGCCCCGACCCGGACAGGGCGATCCTGGGCACGAGGCCCAGCACCAGCAGGGTGACGATGCCCATGATCGCCCCGGCCCGCGGCGGCGTCGCCGTCCACACCCAGATCAGCCCCCACAGGGCCGCGAGCACGGTGAGGGTGAGGGCGCCGCCGAGGTACACGGCACGGGTGGGCGAGACCAGGGTCAGCAGCAGCAGGACGACGAGGGCGAGGCCGATCAGCCCGAGGGCGTGCAGCGCCGGCGTCGCCGGCAGCAGCAGGATGCCGAGCGCCCCGGCCGCGACCCCGGCGCCGAGCAGCAGGGCACCCGCGATCCGGGTCGCCGGTCGCGGCAGCGCGGCGGTTCCCGCGGCCAGGGCGACGGCGCCGCCGAGCAGGGGCAGCAGCCCGGGCGGGGAGGCGAGCGGGGACAGCACCCACAGCACCCCGGCGAGCAGCAGGGCACCGGCGACGGCCGCGACGGAGGACCGCCAGGCCGGCGTCCACACCCCGCCCATCGCGTCGGTGCGCTCGACGACGGCGTCGGTGACGTCGTAGATCACCGGGGGCGGCGGGGCGTCGGCGCGGTCCACGAGGGTCAGGACGGCGCCGTCGAGCACCTGCGCCTGCTCGAGGGTGCCGTCGGCGGGCAGGGTGGTCCCGGTCCCGGTGACCAGCAGCTTCTCGGCGGCCCGGCCGCGGGCCGGCTCCTCGAGCAGGTCCAGCACGCGGGGGACCAGGGCCCCGATCGGGTGGTCGGAGGGCAGCAGCAGGTCGGCGTGCCGATGACTGCCGAGCACGGTGACCCGGGTGAGATCCGTGGCCATGGTCAGAGGACCTCCATCGTCGGGGCGGAGGGCGCCGGGAGGGGCGGGAGCAGGACGCGAACGGTGCGGGTGCGGTCCGGTGCGGGCGCGCCCTGGCGCTGCTTGTCCAGTTCCTGCTGGCGCTGCTGCTGTTCCTGCTCCTGTTGCTGCTGCTTGGCGCTCTGCTCGGCCAGCAGGTTCGCCACGAAGGAGTAGCCGACGCATACCGCCGCGACGAGGGCCGCCACGGCGACGCTGTAGAAGAAGGTGCGCACGCCGTCGGACCAGCGGCGCTGCAGCGGGTTGCTCCCGTACAGCAGCGCCGTCTGCAGGCGATTGCGTCGGACGGCGACGGACTCGATGAGCTGGCTGTCGTAGTCGGCGGCCACCGATCTCCTTCCCCCAGGGACGCTCGGTCGGCACCATCCTTCCATCCCGGCGAGCCACGAGGGGACCATCCGCGGTGATCGGGATGGGTAGTTCTCCCCATGCCCGGTGGTTGTGCTGCGCGATCGGTTCCGATTCCATGGGAGGGAGCGTTGAGAACGGCATGGGATCGACCGGATCCCGCCACCACCTGAAGGGGGAAATCGGACATGAGCATGAAGTTCGACATGGGGACGCAGACCCTGAGCACGCTGACCAACCAGACGAGCACCAACAGTGAGGACCTCGGATCCCTGGTCCGCAAGCTGGTGGCCGACGTCGCGCCGCTGGAGGGCAAGTTCAACGGCTCCGGCCGCGCGCGCTTCGACGATTTCAAGAGCCGCACCGACGAGATCGCCAACGAGCTGAACAACTCGCTCGGCGCCATCCTCGAGGGCCAGTCCGGAATGGATCTCGCCTTCCAGACCGGCGACCAGGAGACCGCGGACAACGCCGCGCAGGCGGGCAGCTCGGCAGACTTCGCCGCTGCCGACTTCAAGTCGCGCCGCTGACCGGCACCACACCAGCCACCACAGTCATCCGGCGGGCGTCCGACCCGCCGTCACGAGGGGAAAGAATCATGTTGGATCGCATCTCTTACGACACCGGCGTCTCCACGTCCGTCCAGGGCGACATCCAGTCCACCATCGGTCGGCTCGAGACGCTGATCGCCGCGCGTGAGCGGGACGTCGCCACGGCGATGGCCGACTTCCAGGCGGATGGCGTCTCCGACGACTACCACAACGTCGAGCAGCGCTGGAAGAACGCCGCCGGCGAGGTCAAGAACATCATCCTGCTGGTCAAGCAGACCCTGGGCCTGAACGACGAGACGGCCGCGCAGGCCGGCGTCAAGGCGAGGAATTCGGTCAACAACATCGGCTGAGCCGCTCCACAGCGCTGCCGGGCCGGGCGTCGTCGACGCCGGCCCGACGCGCAGCGCTCACCGACTGGTCCACGCGCCGGCGCCCGTCGCCGGCCGGTATCCGCAGGAGTGAAGCATGTCCTTCGACGTGTCCACCAGCGCCGTGGTGGGAGTCCTCAACGAGGTCAACGGCGTGTACACGACGTACGAGAAGCTCGTCACCGGCTTCGGCGAGGCGGTGAGCGCGCTGGCGACGGCCACCAAGGCCGAGCCGATCGGCACCGCGCTGCAGGGCGCCTCCGAGAAGGCCTTCAGCCCGGACATCACCAACGTCGTGGGACGCACCGGCACCGCGCTGAGCGCGGTGAACCAGGTGGTCACCATCCTCACCGACGCGGACTCGACGATGTCCCAGACGGCGCGCGAGCAGGCAGCCAGCGCCCAGCAGGCCAAGGCCGACGACGCTCCGGGCGCCACCACTGGATCCGGGCACACGCCGCGCAACGCGCGATGATGCAGGGGGAGTGCTCGTGAGTTATGACATTGCGGCGTTCGAGAAGAATCTGCCGGATCCGGAGGTCATTCGCACGGCGGGGACGGCGTTGAAGGCGAAGGCGGGTTCGTTCTCGTCGAAGGCGTCGTCGACGTCGTCGTCGTGGGCGAAGTTGCAGGGCAAGGGGGTGTATTCGGCGCCGGGGGACGATGTGGTGTTCTCGGCGTTCGGGCCGGTGACGTCGGCGGCGTCGGATCTGGTGACGGATGTCGGGTCGGTGAAGACGGCGACGGATGGGTTCGCCGATGAGGTGGAGACGATCAAGACGAAGCTGTCGGGCATCAAGGCGGATGCGGCGTCGTTCGAGAGTGAGGTCGGGGGCCGGTCGCGGGATGACTGGGATGACGATGAGGGTCTGGTCAAGAAGGAGCAGGACATCATCCACGGCTTGAACGGGTTGTATGCGGACCTGCAGGCCGCGCAGATGACGTGCGCGAACTCGATCAATGCGATCTACGGTGGCCCGACGTATGTGATGGTGACGCAGGACGGGCCGAAGGCCGGTCAGATCGCGTACGGGTACACCAATGAGCAGTTGGACGCGGCGTCGAACGAGGGCAATATCCCGTGGGGCAAGCCGACGGAGTGGGACAAGCCCTGGTACAAGGATGCGTGGGACGGGGTGTGCTCGTTCGGTAAGGGCGTCTGGTCCGGCGTGACGGGCACCGTCAAGGGTCTGTGGAACATGGTCAACGTGACGGACATGGACACGTTCAAGGCGACGTGGACGGGGCTGGGGAAGCTGGCCTTGAACGTGGCGATCGTGTCTTCGCCGGTGGCGCAGGTGGCGATGCGGGCGACCGGTCACGGGGATGTGGTGGACAAGGCCGGCCAGGAGCTGCTGGCGGTGGGCAAGGCCGCGATCCATTGGGATGACTGGAAGCGTGACCCGGCGTACGCGGCCGGGGCGACGACGTTCGATCTGGCGACGATTCTGCTGACGGCCGGCGGTGGTGCGGTGGCGAAGACGGGGTCGGTCGCGGGCAAGATCGCGGAGATCTCCAATGCCGGGGGCAAGGTCGGCACGGTGTTGAACGCGACGAAGATCTCCTCGCTGGCGAACGTGACGATCAAGGGCGTGGACCTGGTGAGCATGCTCAAGATCAAGGGCATCACCATCGCGACGGACGGGATCAAGGTCGCGGGCACGAAGATCGCGGAGTTGCCGGTGAAGGTCGCCGGCGGCTCGAGCAGCTTCAGCACCCGGGTGGCGGCGATGGCGGACCAGTTGGGCCTGGGTGGCCCGCGGGTGGCGACCGCCGGTGGTGGTCATGGGCTGGGTGACGTGGCGACCGGTGGGTCGGCGCGTCCGTCGGTGATGCATCTGGGTGCGGACACCCCGTCCCGGCCGACCGGGACGACCGGGGCGCACCCGGGCGCGGGTTCCGGTTCCCGTTCGGTGCCCGAGGGCGAGCCGCGGTTCGGGGTCCGCACCGAGGACGGCACCCCGTCGGGTAAGCCCGTCACGACGGGCACGCACCCGGACGCACCGGAAGGCTCCACCAAGCCGGCCGCTTCGACGACGCACCCGGACGCACCGGAATCCGGCACGGCCAAGCCCGCCGCCGCGACGACGCACCCGGACGCACCGGAATCCGGCACGGCCAAGCCCGCCACGACGACGCACCCCGAGGCGCCCGAGTCGCGGCCCGCGGCCGCGTCGCCGGAAACGGCGGCGGGACGCGCACCGCTCGAGGACGCCCCGATGACGAGGCACGAGACCCAGCTCGACCTCGGGACGAGTGATCGACCGGCTCAGGGCGGGCCCGACGGTCATGGTGAGAAACCGGGCCCGGACGACGCCGGCGAGCACACGGCACCGCACGAGGCGGGGGAGCCGGCTCGTCCCGCCGGTCCGGAGGGTTACCCGCGGCCGGAGGTGCAGCACACCGTGCAGGTTCCCGCGCACGACGTCCCGGGGGCGAGGACGGGGTTCGGCCGAGACGGCGGCCTGGAGCCGTCGACGGCCTACGAGGTGCCGGGCCGGGGCACGTTCTACACGAACGGCGAAGGACGTGTCCATTACGTCGAGACGGACTACGGCACCAAGGGCAACCTCAATCCGGACCTCATGGACCCCGCACCGGACACGACGTACGTCGTCGGCGACAACCACGTGTTCCAGACCGACGGATCGTCGCGAACCGTCCTGGCCCACGTCGACGACCTCTTCCGGGGCGACGCCTACCGCTCGTCCAGCGTCACCGGCCGGGTCGGTCGCGAAGGCGGCATCGGCTACGAGGGCGGGCACCTGCTGGGTAAGGCATTCGGCGGCGGAACCGAGGACATCAACCTCGTGGCCATGCTCCGCGACGTCAACCGGGGTAGCGGCCACAGCTTCGGTAACCTCGAAGGCGACTTGAGGCGACTCCTGGACGAAACACCCAGGCCGACGATCGAAGTCAACGTCCGGCCGCGCTTCAGCGGAGATGGAGACGTTCCGCAGCTCATTCGAGCGGAGTACCGGATCAACGGAGGGGAGTGGCAACGTGCCAGGTTCAGAAATGTCTGATGCGTCAGGAGAGCAGGAGAAGTTCATCGCCGTTGCGAGACAACTTCACGCCTTGATCCCCCCGGCATTCGAGAAGATCGACATGCGGGTGTCGGCAACACACGCGGTTCAAACCTCGGTCATCACCGCTGAGGATCAGCAAGGCAACAGACAGTCGCTTCAAGGCAGTGATGAGGTCGACGACGCAGTCGACGACCTCAGAGCCGCGATGTACAGACCCGGATCCGGAACATGGTTCAGCGCCGTACTGACGGTGACCGCGGCCGGGAAGGCCGACGCGTCCTACAACTACGACGACGAGCCGACGTGGCCTTTCCCGGTGGACCCGCAGGTCTACGCCACTGACCTCGAGGCTTTTCCCCGCGACGATGCGCATCTGCCGGAGTGGTTGCGGCAGAAGGTCCGGGACCATGCGGCGGGCAGGACGGAATAGCGTCCTGGTGGGCAGGGGCTGGGTCAGCCGGTGGTGGGGATCTCGGTGATGAAGCTGATGACTCCGTCGTCGTAGGCGATGTCCCACAGGTTGCGGTCGAGGATCTCCCCGCGTTCCTCTGACGTGAGGATGGAACCGTCGCGGTGGCGCAGGGTCCAGGTGGTGAAGTCGACGGGCGCGATCACGAACTCGTCTCTGCGTCGAGGAGCGCCGAAGGGCAGTGGTGCGGGTGGTTCGACCAGGATGTTGCCGTCGAGGTCCCATTCCAGGCCGGCGAGGGTGGCGCCGAGAGCGATGGTGAAGCGTTGCTGAGGGTCGTCGGGAGCACGATCGGTGAAGCGGGTGCGTCGACAGGTCTCGGTGAGCCACTCGAGGTAGGTGCGCGGGGTGGTGAAGAACTGCATCGTGTGGGTGAGGCTGCCGGGTTCGTCGTCGAGGCAGAAGTGTCGGGGTAGGTCGGTGACGCAGACGACGTCGCCCGTGGGGGTTCGCCCGACGATGCGGCGGTCACCGGGGTGGGCTGTCGAGACGATGCCGGCAGGGGTGTACGGATCGTAGGGGAACTCGTCCCACAGGGTGTCCTCGTTCTCGAATGTCGCGGGGGTGTCCACGGCGATCCCTTCCGTCGGGCCGTCGCCGCCACGATAACGAACACGGAACCGGGCACGCGTTCGGCGGGATAGATGGTTTCAGGCTCGACGCGGCAGAATCGACCAGAACGGGAAGACATGAGACGCAAGGGACACGCCGCGCAACGCGCGATGATGCAGGGGGAGTGCTCGTGAGTTATGACATTGCGGCGTTCGAGAAGAATCTGCCGGATCCGGAGACGGTCCGCACCGCCGGCACCACGCTGAAGTCGAAGGCGGATTCGTTCTCGTCGAAGGCGTCGTCGACGTCGTCGTCGTGGGCGAAGTTGCAGCACCAGGGGGTGTATTCGGCGCCGGGGGATGAGGTGGTGTTCTCGGCGTTCGGGCCGGTGACGACGGCGGCGTCGGATCTGGTGACGGATGTCGGGACGGTGAAGACGGCGACGGACGGGTTCGCCGACGACGTCGACACGATCAAGACCAAGCTGGCCGGGATCAAGGCGGACGCGGCGTCGTTCGAGAGCGAGATCGCGGGCCGGTCGCGGGATGACTGGGATGACGATGAGGGCCTGGTCAAGAAGGAGCAGGACATCATCGGCGGCCTGAACGGGTTGTATGCGGACCTGCAGACCGCGCAGATGACGTGCGCGAATGCGATCAATGCGATCTACGGCGGCCCGACGTATGTGTTGGTGACGCAGGACGGGCCGAAGGCCGGTCAGATCGCGTACGGGTACACGAAGGAGCAGTTGGACGCGGCGTCCACGGAGGGCAACATCCCGTGGGGCAAGCCGACGGAGTGGGACAAGCCCTGGTACAAGGACGCGTGGGACGGGGTGTGCTCGTTCGGCAAGGGCGTCTGGTCCGGGGTGACGGGCACGGTCAAGGGCCTGTGGAACATGGTCAACGTGACGGACATGGACACGTTCAAGGCGACGTGGACGGGGCTGGGGAAGCTGGCCCTGAACGTGGCGATCGTGTCCTCGCCGATCGCGCAGGTGGCGATGCGGGCGACCGGTCATGGGGACGTGGTGGACAAGGCCGGTCAGGAGCTGCTCGCGGTGGGTAAGGCCGCGATCCACTGGGACGACTGGAAGCGGGACCCGGCGTACGCGGCCGGGGCGACGACGTTCGACCTGGCGACGATCCTGCTGACGGCCGGTGGTGGTGCGGTGGCGAAGACCGGGTCGGTGGCGGGCAAGATCGCGGAGATCTCCAATGCCGGCGGCAAGGTCGGCGCGGTGTTGAACGCGACGAAGATCTCCTCGCTGGCGAACGTGACGATCAAGGGCATCGACCTGACCAACATGCTCAAGATCAAGGGCATCACCATCGCGACGGACGGCATCAAGATCGCCGGCACGAAGATCGCGGAGCTGCCGGTGAAGATCTCCGGCGGCACGAGCAACCTCAGCACCCGGGTGGCGGCGATGGCGGACCAGCTGGGCCTGGGCGGCCCGCGCCTGGCGACCGCTGGGGCCCACGGGATGGGCGACGTGGCCGGCGGTGCGTCCACGCGTCCGACGGTGATGCACCTGGGCGCGGACACCCCGTCCCGGCCGACCGGCACGACGGGGGCGCACCCGGGCACGGGGTCCGGTACCGGTACCGGTACCGGTGGTCGGACGGTTCCGGCGGGCGAGCCGCGGTTCGGGGTCCGCACCGAGGACGGCACCCCGTCGGGCAAGCCCGTCACGTCGACCACACACCCGGACGCACCGGAGCCCGGTTCGGCGAAGCCTGCCGCGACGACGACGCACCCGAAGGCCCCGGAGCCCGGTTCGGCGAAGCCTGCCGCGACGACGACGCACCCGGAGGCCCCGGAGGCCGGTTCGGCCAAGCCCGCCGCGACGACGACGCACCCGGACGCCCCGGAAGGCTCGGCCAAGCCGGCCGCGACGACCACCCACCCGGAAGCCCCGGAGGGTTCCGCAAAGCCGGCTGCGACGACCACGCACCCGGAGGCACCGGAGGGCTCGGCGAAGCCGGCCGCGTCGACGACGCATCCGGAGGCCCCGGAGGGTTCGGCCAAGCCGGCAGCCGCGCACGACGTCGCGGACCACGGGAACGGCCCCTCGACCGCGGAGACGCACATGCCGGACAGGGACAGCAACCCGGCTGGCACCGAGACGGGCCCGGGAGCCAGCGAGCACCCGACGAGCGCGGGCGTCGACACGACGCCCGACGGTTCCGATGCCCCGGCGCAGCCGGCCGGAATGGTGGACGACCCGATCGTGCACCGCAACGCGGAGGGGCAGCCGACCGCCGTCGAGATCGAGGGGCGCCGCTACGAGATCGACACGGACCGTGCGTCGCTGAACGACCTGACGCCGTCCACGGATCCGCGCAGCTGGGCTGATCCGGACGGGTTCCTGCGCAACCACATGGACCCCGCGGACTACCGGGCGCTGGACGCCGAGCGGCTCCCCGACGGCAGCCTGCCGCCGGAGGCCACCGCGCAGGCCGTCGACCGTCTGATCGAGCAGCGGCTCGGCCACCCGAACGAGTGGGTGCACCAGTACTACTACGACCTGCCCCACGACCAGGCGGCATTCATCCGCGACCTGCGCAACCAGTTCCCGGTCGGGGACGAGTCGACGCTGTACCAGAAGATCATGCCCGCCCGCTTCTTCGACTCGATGTTCGACCCCTCCAACGATCGTCGGCTGACAATCGGCGGATACGTGACCCACGCCGCGGACTCTCGAGGGCTCCACACGGTGGACGAGATCATTCAGGGCCTGCGGCTCGATTACATCGTGGGCCGAGACGTGCATGGCCTCCCGAAATTCGGCTACGACTCTCGGGAGATCGATGAAGTGCTCGCCATCCGTTACCACACGGATGCTGTCGGGTTGTCTCGAACGCACATCGACGACGCGGCCAACCAGAAATGGGTGGACCAGCAAGAGGGTCTACTGCAGGATCGCACTCCTGGGCATGAGGCCGACGCCGGACAGTTGTATGACGAGAACGGCAACGAGCTGATGCCCGACGATCCCTCTCAGTGGCCTAACACTGGCACAGGCCTCACAAGCAGCCGCGTCGACGGCGCCGAGATCATGCCCGAGCTCTCTATCGACAAGCCCAATGCACCGATTCGCAATGGCGCCCAGATGTGGAAGATCGACAAGCAGGGTAAGGAAGAACTGGTCGGCATCTTCCATGAGGGTGACTGGGTGCGCTTGTGAGTGAGAGCAGGGACGGCCGCCTCCTGACCGGTACGTATGGGACATGGCGGGGAGAACGTCACGCGTTGCTCGGGGCGGTGCCGGACGGAGGACGGTTGCTCCTGCTCCGATGGGGCGACGTTGCCATGCCGCCACCATGGAAGTCCGCTCAACTCCCCGGGCAGTCATCGCCTCGCTATCGCAACAAGCTGAGTGTCGAATCCAGCGAGGTGAGTGACGTGTTCACCGTTCAGGTGGACGGCAGCTGGAACAACTGTGCCCTCGTGATCGACGACGAGCCGGATGATCTTTCCTGGATGGTCGGATTCGTGAATGGGCGCGACGCGTGGGCCCATCACGCCCAGGACCAGCCGGGAATCGATGGCGACCCCTACGATTCGGTCGGCGGAACGCTGCCGAAGGCCGATGTCGAGAGCGTCGTTTCCCATGTGCAACGATTCGAGGACGGAAAACCGGTGGGGAATCCGGAGGAGCGGTGGGAGTACGGTCCGCTCGCTTGAGCAGGACCTTGTAGCGGGTGTGAGCGGGTCAGTCGGCGAGCGTCTGCTCACGGGAAACTACGGACACTGGGATGGCGTCGTCCATGCCCTTTCACGGGTGTCGCCGAGCCATGGAACCTATCTGGTGGTCTCGACCTCGAATGAGCCGCGCGAAGGCTGGACGAGCAGAGCATTCATGTCCGGTCGGACGCCACGGTGGGAGAACACGAAGGAAGTCCCCGCCGCGGATGTGCCGGAGGTATTCTCGGTCAGCGTTCGCTCGGAGTGGCGGCACTGTGACGTGCTGGTCGACGAGGCCCTGCCCGAGAACAGGTGGAAGGTGACCTTCCGGGACGGCGCGCAGGCGTGGGCCGCCGGCGCGCAGCATCTTCCGGGAATCGACGGTGACCCCTACGACCGGGTGTCCGGCTGGATCGACGGGGACGACCTGGGTGAGTTCCGATCCCTCGTCCAACGCTGGGAGAACGGCAAGCCGGTGGGCGACCCCGAAGAACGATGGGAGTACGGTCCACTCGGCTGACGGATCTGCAGCGCCACCACGCTGACACAGTCCTTGAGGAGAATCGGTGACGAGTACCGGCGGCCGCCTGCTGACCGGCGCTTACGGCATGTACTCCGGCCGGAGGCGTCGGCTGCTCAAGGCGACGCCGTCGCCGGGCGAGTACGTCGTCGTGGCGGACGAGCACGGCCGGGCTGAGTCCGTGACAGTGAACGAGTCCGAGGTGACGGACGTGTTCTCCGTCCGGGTTACCAGTTCGTGGCGCGACTGCGAGGTGCTGGTCCACGAGGATCTGGGGGAGGGCCGGTGGGAAGTGGAGTTCCTCGATGGCGCGCGAGCGTGGGCCGCCGGTGCGCAACGCCTCCCGGGCATCGACGGCGACCCCCGCGATCGCCTCACCGGGTGGATGTCCACGGACGACCTCGCGCCGTTCACGTCTCACGTCCAGCGGTACGCCGGTCGCTCTTTCTCCGGCCACCCCGAGGAGCGATGGGAGTACGGTCCGCTTGGCTGAGCGAGGCAGGGCCACCCGGCGGCCGCCGCGGGTGCCGGCCCGCAGGAAGCGAGATCGATGAGGACGACGAGGGACGGGCGTCTTCTGACGGGCGCCTATGGCACTTGGCGGGGAGAATGCCATGCGTTGCTCGGGGCGGTGCCCGATGGAGGGAAGTTGTGGCTGCTCCGATGGACCCATGATCCGTTGCCATCACCGTGGAAGTCGGCACGTCTGGGTGGAGAAGCTCCGATCCGCTTCCGTCATCAGTTGAGCGTGGAGGCCACCGAGGTGAGCGACGTCGTCCTCGTCCAGGTGGAGGGAACGTGGAGTCGGTGTCGTGTCATCATCGACGGCGAGCCGGACGACCAGCGATGGCAAGTGGGGTTCGCGAACGCCCGGGACGCATGGGCGCACCATGCTCAGGACCAGCCGGGTATCGACGGCGACCCGTACGACGTCGTCGAGGGAACGCTGCCGAAGACCGACGTCGCCGACGTCGTGTCGCTCGTGCAGCGGTACGAGGGCTCGAGCCCGGTGGGTGGTGTCGAGGAACGCTGGGAACACGGTCCGCTCGCGTGACCCCGCCCGCCCCGTAGGGTGAAACCACCGACCGTGTCCGCGTGACGAGAGGAAACACCACCGTGGTCCTGCAGAAGGTGCTCTACCCGGCGCTGCGCGACGAGTTCCTGTCCGGACGCCTCCAGCGCATCGGCGGGTTCGTCCTGCGCGCGCAGGACGCCGTCGCCGCGCAGACCCCGGCCCAGCTCCACGAGGCGTTCGCGCTCGGCTACCCCGGCTCGCCCTACGACCCGAACGCTCCCTTCGTCGACGTCATCCGCTTCCAGCCCCCGCGCGGCCCGGTCATCCACGACGCGATCAGTCCCGCCGTCGTCGATCACCCGCCCTACACCGGCACCGGATTCGCCCCCTGGCCGGACCACGTCGCCCCCGTCTACCTGCTCGACGAGACGCCGCTGCCCGCCGGGGCCGAGATGTGGCGCGTGTCCGCCGACGGCTCCGAGGACCTGGTCGCCGTCCACCCCGACGTCGCCACCGGCTGGCTGCAGGTCGCCGGAGGCGAGCCGGTCCCGCGGGTGCCGATCCTGCCCTCCACGCTCGCGTGGCACGCCATCTGGCAGGGCCAGGACTTCGTCGCCGACGTCACCAGGGACGGCATCGTCCTGCTCGCCGCCGAGCAGCTCGACGGCTTCGAGGCCACCCGCGGCCCGGCGTGGCGTCGCGTCGTACCGGCCGAGGAGGTCACCGACGTCTTCCGGATGCGGCTCGAGTGTCGCTACCGGGGCCTGCCGTGCCTGGTCACCGACAGCGGGCAGGACGAGAACGGCACCGTGCTGCGGCTGGCCTACATCGGGCACGACGCCGAGTTCGCCGAGGGCATGAGCCTGCACAAGCTCGACGCCGGCTGGTACTGGACCGCCGCCCGGCAGGAGGAGATCGAGGGATTGCAGGGCATCCAGGAGCGCTTCGAGGACCTGCCGCACGCCGACGCGTGACCGGCTGATCCGCGGCAGTTCCGTCGGTGGGGTGCGGCACAATGTTGCCGTGAGCACAGAGGCGGAGATCCCCGAGTCCGAGGCCCCGGCAGACGACCTGCAGCGCGCGTACGACGAGACCGTCGACGCGATCCGCAGCGCCCGCGTCGCGTATTACACCAACGACGCGCCCACGCTCTCGGACGCCGAGTACGACCGGCTGTACCGGCGGCTGGAGGAGCTCGAGGCGCTGCACCCCGAGCTGCAGACCAACGACTCGCCGACCCAGGAGGTCGGCGGTGAGGTGTCCGCCGCCTTCAGCCCGGTGACGCACCTGCAGCGGCTCTACAGCCTCGACGACGTCTTCTCCCTCGACGAGCTGAAGGCCTGGTTCACCCGCGCCGAGGCCCAGATCGAGCAGCTGCACCTGCCCGCGCCCGCGTGGCTGACCGAGGTCAAGATCGACGGCCTGGCCGTGAACCTGCTCTATGAGAACGGCATGCTGGTCCGGGCGGCCACCCGCGGGGACGGCATCACCGGGGAGGACATCACCGCCAACGTCGTCACCATCGAGGACGTGCCGCGCCGGTTGAGCGGCTCCGACTGGCCCGAGCGGCTCGAGGTCCGCGGCGAGGTGTTCATCCCGAGCGCCGACTTCCTCGCGCTGAACGAGCAGATGGTCGCCGACGGGAAGGCGCCGTTCGCCAACCCGCGCAACTCCGCGGCCGGTTCGCTGCGGCAGAAGGACCCGAAGGTCACCGCGTCCCGGCCCCTGCACGTCTACGTGCACGGCATCGGCGCCCGCGAGGGGCTGACCGCCACCACCCAGTCGGCCACGTACGACCTGCTCGCCGGGTGGGGCCTGCCCGTTTCGCCCTACACGAAGGTCCTGGCCACCTACGACGAGGTGCTCGCCTTCATCGAGCAGTACGGGGAGCACCGGCACGACCTGCGGCACGAGATCGACGGCATCGTGATCAAGGTCGACGACCTGGAAACCCAGCGCCGGCTCGGCCACACCTCCCGCGTGCCCCGCTGGGCGGTGGCCTACAAGTACCCGCCGGAGGAGGTCAACACCAAGCTCCTGGACATCCAGGTGAACGTGGGCCGAACCGGCCGGGTCACTCCGTACGGCGTGATGGTCCCGGTGAAGGTGTCCGGGTCGACGGTGGAGATGGCCACCCTGCACAACCAGGACGTCGTCAAGGCCAAGGGCGTGAAGATCGGCGACATCGTCGTCCTCCGCAAGGCCGGCGACGTCATCCCCGAGATCGTCGGGCCCGTCGTTGCCCTGCGCGAAGCGCAGGATCCGCCCGTGCGGGACTTCGTCATGCCCACCCACTGCCCGTCCTGCGGCACGGAGCTGGCCCCGGCCAAGGAGGGCGACGCGGACATCCGCTGCCCCAACGCCCGGTCCTGCCCCGCCCAGCTGCGCGAGCGCGTGTTCCACATCGCCGGCCGTGGCGCGTTCGACATCGAGGCCCTGGGCTGGGAGGCGGCCATCGCCCTGACGGCCCCCGCGGAGCCCGCGACGCCGCCGCTGACCACCGAGGCCGACCTCTTCGACCTGACCCCGGAGAAGCTCGCCGACGTGCGGATCGAACGGGAGAAGAAGGTCAAGGGCGTGGCCACGGGCGAGACCGAGCTGGTGCCCTACTTCTACACGCGCGGCACCGCGAAGAAGCCCCCGGAGCCGACCGCGAACACCCGGCACATGTTCGAGGAGATGGAGAAGGCCAAGAGCCAACCGCTGTGGCGGGTGCTCGTGGCGCTGAGCATCCGGCACGTCGGGCCCACCGCCGCGCGCGCCCTGGCCGGGGCGTTCGGGTCGATGGACGCGATCCGGGCGGCGAGCGTCGAGGAGCTGTCCCACGTGGACGGGGTCGGGCCGACCATCGCCGAGGCGCTGACCGAGTGGTTCGCCGAGGACTGGCACCGGGAGATCGTCGAAACCTGGGCGGCCGCCGGGGTGCGGATGGCGGACGAGTCCGACGAGTCCGTGCCGCGCACCCTCACCGGGCTCACCGTCGTCGTCACCGGCTCGCTGCAGAACTTCAGCCGCGACGAGGCGAAGGAGGCGATCCTCACCCGGGGTGGCAAGGCCGCCGGCTCGGTGTCGAAGAAGACCGACTACGTGGTGGTGGGGGAGAACGCCGGCACGAAGGCGGACAAGGCCGAGCAGCTCGGCGTCAAGGTCCTCGACGAGGCCGGTTTCGAGACGCTGCTCGCCACCGGGGAGGCGTGATGGACACGCCTCACGCCGGCACCGCCGGTAGCGGTCCACGCCGGCCGGACCTCGACGCGCTGCTCACCACCGCCCGGCGAGCCGCCGCCGCGGGTGCCGCCGTCCTCGCCGGCCGGGACGAGGACCGGATGGAGGCGCGGAACAAGTCGTCGGCGTCGGACTGGGTCACCGCCTACGACACGGACGCCGAGCGAGCCGTCCGGGCGGTGCTCGCCGCGGAACGGCCGGACGACATCGTCAGCGGTGAGGAGTTCGGCACCTCCGGGGCGGCCGGTGATGCGGCCTCACCCGACGCGGATGCCGGGGAACCCGCCGAAGCTTCCCGGACGACGGCGGCCACGGGCGTCGGCGGTCCTGTGCCTGCCCTGCGCTGGTCCATCGACCCGCTCGACGGGACCACCAACTTCATCCGCGGCATCGTCTACTACGGCACCTCGGTGGCCGTCGTCGACGAGGACGGTCGCTGGCTCGCCGGCGTGGTCAACGCCCCGGCCCTCGGGCGGGAGTACTGGGCGGCGGCGGGGGCCGGGGCCTGGCGCCGCTCCTCGGTCGAAACGCCCGACGTCGAGCAGCTCCGGCGACTGTCCGGACCGGATCCCGACCGGTCCGGCAAACTCATCGCCACCGGCTTCGCCTACAACGGTGTGTCCCGCACTCGCCAGCTCGGTGAACTCGGCGGCATGATGAGCGGCTTCGCCGACCTCCGACGCCTCGGAGCGGCCGCCCTCGACCTGTGCCTGGTGGCGGACGGCACGCTGGACGCGTACCGCGAGAGCGGGCTCCACGAACACGACTGGGCGGCCGGCGCCCTCATCGCCGAGGAGGCGGGGTGCTGGGTGCACCGGCCCACGGAGGCGGTCGCGCGCATCGATCCCTCCTCCCAGTACCGGGAGGAGGGCATCACCGCCGCTGCCAGCATCCGCGACGCCCGCGCGCTCGGCTTCTTCCTCGAGCTCAGCGACGGCGGCGCGTGAGGTCGCACCGGCTGTTCCCGGGGCCGGCACGGCCCCTGCCCGTCGCGGAGGAGATACCGCGCGGGTACGCGGAGTACCGGCTCGTGGCCGAGGCACCGGCACCGCCCACGGTGCACCACGCCACGGGCTACGACGCCTTCGCCGACCTGCTCACGCGCCGAGCCCAGGACGTCCGGCTGCTCGCCAGGCGCCCCGACCTGCTCGTGCCGCTGGTCCGGGACCTGACCGACGTCCTGGTCGGCGATCCGGCCCTGCGGCGCAGCGCCGCCGTCTTCTGGGGCAACGCGCTGGTCGCCGTCCGCGAGGGGAGTGCATGGATGACGTCGTCCGGCGGCAGCGGCCTGATGGTGGGGGACGGCGGTCGCGGCATGGACCCCGGAATCGCCGTCGACATGCTCGTCGGGGTGCGGACCGCCGTGGACGCCGGCGTGGATCCGGCGGACTTCCCGCAGCCGGAGCAGCTCCGGTCGATGTTCGCCCAGAGCATCGACGCCTGGATGACCGACCCGCCCTGGGTCGACCCGATCATCGCCCTCGGTGACCCCGACGCCGTCCCGGACGTGGTCGAGGTGGCGGCGGGTTACCGCCGTCCGCCCGCCGTGGACGAGGCGATCGCGGCGGACGCACGACGGTATCCGCCGCGGGCGATGGGCGAGCAGCCGCGCGACGAGGAGTACTCGGCGACGACCCGGATCGAGCGCTATCGTCCGCTGCACACGGTGGCCGACGCGCTCATCGATTATCTGGCGACGACCTTCGTGTGCGAGGTGCGCGACGGCGGGGGTGAGCCCGCCGGACCGACCGCGCACGGCGTCGAGGAGCTGCACGCCACCGTGCGCGATGTCGTCGTCAGCACCGGCCTGCCCCGTTGCGCCGACCTGCGCTTCCGGTACACCGATTACCCTTCCGTCGTCGTCGCGACCGGCGTCTTCACCGAACGTCTGACGCCGTTCTGCGGGTGCGACGCGTGCGACGAACCCCTGGAGTCCTCCGTCGACGACCTGGAGTGGACGGTCCTTACCGTGGCCGGCGGCGGCTTCACCGAACGCCTGAGCGCCGACGGCACCGAGCAGACCACCCGGCTGGCCAGTGTGGACCGCGGCGAGAGCGGGACGTCGTCGAACCACCAGCCGTCGGCCGACCTCGCCGCCGTCCTCGCTCGGCTGGCCGATGTCGCGGGTGGATGGGAGCCCTGGCCCCGCCGGCGCTGACTAGCATGACGGGGTGGTGACCTCCCCCAGGAATGACCGTGAGCCCGTCCCGTGGCAGCGGGTGTTCGCGGCGCTGGCGAACGACAAGCTGCGCCTGGCGTACGGCCGCGCCGTCGTGCACGGCGTCGACCGGCTGGACGAACGGGAGACCCGCAAGCTGACCGACGCCGGCCTGCTCGCCACCGACCCGCGGGGCGCCGTCGTCGTCGACGGGTCGGTGTTCCGGGCCGCCCTCGCCGCGTCCGCCGTCCCGCAGCCCACCGGCGTCGACCGGTTCTTCCGCGAGGGCCGCATCACCGCGGTCCCGCGCCGGACGGAGGACCGCGACGAGCTGCTCGGCCACCTGGCCATCCGGCTCTTCGGCGTCGAGGACGTCCTGACCGAGGCGGAGGTCAACCGGCTGCTCGCCACCGTCACCCGCGACGTCCCCTCCCTGCGCCGGGCCCTCGTCGACTTCGGTTTCCTCACCCGGGAGACCGACGGCAGCCTCTACTGGCGCAGCGCATGACCGCGCCCGTCCTGGTCCTCCAGCACAACGTCTGGGAGGGTCCCGGCCTGATCGGCGACGCCCTCACGGCCGCCGGGCTCACCCTGTCGGTGCGCCACCTCATCGATCGTCCCGACGATGCGCTGCCCGCGGTCATCGACCTCGCCGGCGTCGTGCTGATGGGCGGCCCGATGCGGGCCACCGACCACGCCGCGCACCCCGGGCTGGCCCGGGAGGCCGAGCTCGTGCGCGAGGCCGTCGCCGCGCGGGTGCCCGTGCTCGGCGTGTGCCTCGGGCACCAGATCATCGCCACGGCCCTCGGCGCGGCCCTGCATGCCGGGGCCACCCACGAGGTGGGACTGCTGCCGGTCCACGCCACCGGTCCGTGGTCGTCGCCGGAGAGCGGCGACGAGATCGATCGGACCGGGCTCGACGTGCCCGGCCTCGGGTTCCCGGCGGGGGAGACGACGGTGCTGCACTGGCACGGGGACAACGTGGACGCGCCCGACGGCTCCGTCGTCCTCGCCTCGTCCGCCGGCTGCCCGGTGCAGGCGTTCACCGTCGGCAGCGCCCTGGGCCTGCAGTTCCACCCCGAACTGACGCCGGCGATGCTCGACCGCTGGCTGGACGAACCGGACATGCGGGCGGACCTCGTGGCCCCGGGTGAGGATGCCGATACGGCGGCCGACGCCCTGCGGGCTGCCTTCGCGGCCGAGCACCCCTCGGTCGCCGCCGCCTTCGCGCCGGTCTTCGACGCATTTGCCCGCCGCTGCGCCGACGCCGCCGGGCTCGCGTCGCCCTGACGCCGGAGCGTCGACGGGGCCACCCCGTGATCGGGACCGTTGTTGTCGATGGCGTGGGTTGATCCCGGCGCGATGGCAAGAACGGTCCCATCCACGGGTCGCGCTACCGGGCGCCGCTACCGGGTGCCGCCGGCGCGGACCCGGCCGATGATCGCGTCGATCCGCGACCGGAAGTCCGCCCGGTCCGTGAGGGCGAGCGGCGGCCCGTCGTCCGTGGTGCCCCACGGCACCAGTACGTCCACGTCGAGCCCCCGGATCAGCTCCAGGCTCGCCACATAGTCGTCGCGCAGGCCGGGATCGAGGACCACTGCCTTCCACGCACCGTGCTCGATCCAGACGGCGTCGCCGGTGAACAGCACCCGGCGCCCGTCGTGGGTCCAGCGGTAGCAGGTGGTGCCCGCGGTGTGCCCGGGCGTGGGGATCGCCTCGAGGTCGTCGTCGATCCACTGCCGCCCGTCGACGATCTGGGCCACGGGCAGGGCGCGGGCGGTCTCGGCCCGGTCCCGCTCGTGCACGAGGACGGGCACGTCCAGGCCGGGCGGCCCGTACATCGCCTCATGCGCGTGGTTGATCAGGAGCCGGGTGGGCCGGAGTGCCTCGATCGCCGTGGCGGCGGCCGTGATGCCCGGGGAGTTGTACACGATGACGGTGCCGTGGGGTCGGTCGAGCACGAAGGACCGCACGACGACGTCGGCCTGGTAGGGCAGCCGCGCGCTCGGGGTGACCTTCAGGCCGTCGACGGAGGTGTCGAGCAGGACGGCCCCGGTCGAGGTCACGGGTGTCTCCGTTCGCGGGGGTCCGAGCGGTCGGGAAGGGCACCGCCTGGAAGGACGGTCGTCACGGCGTGATCCGCCGGCCGGTCACCGTGGTGCGCGGGAGGCGCCCGGCGCGCGAGTGGCCCTCCATCCAGTCACCGGTGAGGACGACGTCGAAGTCGAGGGTCAGGCGCAGCGGCCGGGTGATCGTCTGCGTCCAGGTCACGTGCTCGCCGTCGCCCTCCGGCGCGGTGCGGATGTCCCGCAGCGGCACCGTCTCACCCGGGGCGCTCGCGGAACCGGTGAGCGCGTCGTCGTCGCCGGCGAACGTCATCTCGGCCTCGAGCCGGCCGATCGGGGTTCGCATCGTCAGGGCCCAGCGGCCCGGGAGGGTGGTCATGAGGAGTCCTTCGACGAAGGGAACGGTCGGCTGGTCAGACGGGGAGCGGGGCTGGACCGTCGGCACGCCAGACGGTGCCACGACGTTCGTACTCGAAGAGCTGCTCGACGGCGTGCGCGATGCGCGGTCCGTACTCCCGCTCGAGCAGGTAGAGCGCGAGATCCAGGCCGGACGTGACACCGCCCGCGGTGACGAGGTCGCCGTCGTCGACGACGCGAGCGTCGACCACGGTCACGCCCGTCGCGTCGAGCACGTCGTTGCCGAGCCGGTGGGTCACCGCAGTGCGCCCGTCCAGCAGACCGGCCATGGCGAGGGCCAGCGAGCCGCCGCACACCGCGGCGACCAGGGTGTCCGGTGCGGCGAACGCTCGCCGGATCAGGTCCGGCAGAGCCGTCCGGCCCACCCGGGCGAGCAGGACCGGAATGGTGTCGACCTCGTCCGGGTCACCCTCGACGGGTCCGGACGCCCCGGGCACGATGACGATCCCCGGTTCCTCGGGGCGCAGCGTGTCCGTCGCCTCCAGCCGCAGACCGCGAGTGCCGCTGGTGACCGGGCCGGCCGCGTCGATGCCGACGAGGCGGACCTCCAGGTCGCCGCCGAGCGCGTCGGAGCCGGCGCTGAGCACCTCGAAAGGGGCGATGACGTCGAGCGGGTCGACGCCGTCGAACAGGACGATCTGGGCGAGCATCGGGGTCCTCTCCTCGGGATGAGCTCCACGCTACGGTCGGCGGCGATCGCCCACGAGTGGCGGATGTGCCACCCTTCGATACGATCTCGCCACCGGGTGCGGTAGGGTCCCGGCATGCACACCGTGGCGATTCTGGCGCTGGACGGCGTCATCGCGTTCGATCTCGCCACCCCCGTGGAGGTGTTCGGCCGCACGCTCACGGCCGGAGGCGCACCCGCGTACGAGGTGATCGTCGCGGGCCCGCGGCGTACCGCCACCGCGGGACCCACCACGCTGTCCGTGCCGCACGGACTCGACCGACTCACCCGGGCGGACACCGTCATCGTGCCCGGTCGCGCCGACCCCGAGGCGCCGATGGACCCCCGCGCGGCCAGGGCCCTGCGCCACGCCGCTGACCGGGGGGCGCGGATCGCGTCCATCTGCGTCGGGGCCCTCGATCTGGCCGCCACCGGACTGCTGGACGGGCTGCGCGCGACGACGCACTGGAAGGCCGCCGCGCTGCTGGCCGCCCGACATCCCGCGGTCGACGTCGACGCGAGGGCGCTGTTCGTCGACAACGGCCGAGTCCTCACCTCCGCGGGGGCCGCCGCGGGCATCGACCTGTGTCTCCACCTGGTCGCCCGCGATCTCGGGGGAGCGATCGCGGCCGAGACCGCCCGCAGTGCCGTCGTCCCCCTCACCCGGGACGCCGACCAGACCCAGTACATCCGGGACAACGAGCTCGGTGCCGTCGGCCTGTCCGCGACCCTGGCCTGGATCGAGGAACACGCCGCCGGGCCCGTCGCCGTGTCCGACATCGCGCGCGCGGCCGCGGTCAGCACCCGGACGCTGAACCGCCGTTTCGCCGACGAGCTCGGTGTCACCCCGAGCGGGTGGCTCACGCGTGCCCGGGTCCGGCGGGCGCAACGGCTGCTCGAGACCACCGACTGGTCGGTCGACCGCATCGCCGCCGCGTCCGGGCTCGGCTCCGCCGCGAACCTGCGCACCCGGTTCGGCGCCCTCGTCGGCACGAACCCGACGCGGTACCGGACGGCCCTGGGCTCGCGGCGCTGACGCCCAGTGCCGCGTTGGGCGGTCGGGGCGGCGTCGCCGCGCGCGCGGCCGGTCTCGCGGGCGTCCGTGGACTCGCCCCGCTCGCGATCGGGACCGCTGTTGCGACGGCGCGGGTTCATCGCGGCGCATCGGCACGAGCGGTCCCGAACGAGACCCCACGCCGTCGCAACCGTCGCGTGAGGCAACGACTGGACGTCAGCCGTTGGCGACCGTGACTTCCGTGCGCAGGTGGTCGTCCTGGGTGAGCTGGGTGACGAGGAAGTCGGCCAGATCGTTCCGGGTGATCGATCCGGCGCGGGCCGAGGAGCCCGCGGGGATGGCCCGGAGGCGACCGGTGGCCGTCCCGTTCTTCAGCAGAGCCGGCCGGGTGATCACCCAGTCCAGGGCGCTGGCCCGCACCGCCGCCTCCATCGTGTCCTTGTCCCGCATGGCACCGCGCAGGAACGTCGGCAGGAAGACCCGCAGGACCGGCGCGACGGAGGCGATGCTCTCACCCACACCGACCGACGAGGTGACGATCAGCCGGCGGACGCCGTGCCGGTCCATCGCCGCGATGACGACGCCGACGGCGTCCGTCTCCAGCGTCGTGCGGCGCCAGGGGACGGCCGCGCCGACGGTGTCGATCACGGCGTCCTGCCCGTCGATCGCCGCGTCGACGGCGTCCGCGTCGAGAACGTCGCCCACGACCAGGCGCACTCCGGGCAGTCCGTTGTCGGGTCGGTGGTGGACGAACGCGGTGACCTCGTGGCCGTCCTCCACGGCGCGCGCGACGGTGGGCCGGCCGGTCCTCCCGGCGGCCCCCACGACGAGAACCTTCATGATCCCGCTCCGTTCCCGCAGTCCCCACGATGGAGTCGCTCTCACCGTCATTCTCGGGTCGGATCAGGGCGCGGGAAAGGGGTGACGCTCCTGACGAGTCGACCTCTCGAACATCGAGACGAATGTCGTTACGGTGAGGTCATGAGCGAGAAGAGCCTGCGCAAGGGCGAGAAGGTCGAGTGGCACAGCCACGGGCAGACGGTCGAGGGGACGGTGCAGAAGAAGATCACCGAGGACACCGAGGCGGCCGGCCGCACCGTCCGCGCCGACAAGGACGACCCGCAGTACCTGGTCGAGAGCGACAAGACCGGCAAGGACGCCGTGCACAAGCCGGAGTCGCTCGACAAGGCCGACTGACGCCGGACGCGACTGTCCGCGGGGGTGGACGAGGGGTTGTCCTTCGCGCTCATGATGGTGCTTGCGGTGGTCGCCGGCCTGGCGATCGGGGGACCTACCGACGGTTGCAACAACGCCGGTCCCTGCCAGCCGCTGACCCTGACAGCGACCGCTGACCCCCAACCCGCGGACCGGCGGCACTCATGCTCCGGGCGGCCGGTCGTGCCATAGCGCAGGCCGATCGTGACGGCGTGGCCGTGGTGATGGCCGCCGCGGCACTGACCGGGGTGCGGCGCCCCACCGACCGGCGAGCCGAAGCTCGGCGCCCCCTGTCCGTCGTGCCGCCAGCCGGGGCCGCCGTAGGATGGAGGGCGGAAAACCCACCCCGTCCCTGTGAGGAGGACCGTGGCTCAGATCAGTCGTGACGACGTCGCGCACCTGGCGCACCTGGCACGCATCGAGATGTCCGAGGCCGAGCTCGAGACGATGGCCGGAGAACTGGCGGTGATCGTCGACTCGATCGCCTCCATCTCCCAGGTGGCCGGCGACGACGTTCCCGCCACCAGCCACCCGATCGCCCTGTCCAACGTGTTCCGCGAGGACGTCGTGGGGGAGACCCTGACCCAGGAGCAGGCGCTCTCCGGCGCCCCCGACGAGGAGGACGGCCGCTTCAAGGTCCCGGCCATCCTGGACGAGGAGCAGTGAGCGTGAGCGCCGACCTGATCACCCTGACCGCCGCGCAGATGGCGGACAAGCTCGCCACCGGTGAGATCACCTCCGTCGAGCTCACGCAGGCTCACCTGGACCGGATCACCGCCGTCGACGGTGCCATCCACGCGTTTCTGCACGTCAACACCGACGAAGCGCTTGCCGTCGCCGCTGAGGTGGACGCCGCCCGCGCCGCCGGGGAGCCGCTGCACCGGCTCGCCGGCGTCCCGATCGCCATCAAGGACCTCATCGTCACCGTCGGGCAGCCGACGACGGCGGGCTCGAGGATCCTCGAGGGCTGGATGAGCCCCTACGACGCGACCGTGATCGAGAAGATTCGCGCCGCAAAGCTGCCGATCCTCGGCAAGACCAACCTCGACGAGTTCGCGATGGGCTCCTCCACCGAGCACTCCGCGTTCGGGAACACCCACAACCCGTGGGACCTGGACCGGATCCCGGGCGGCTCCGGGGGCGGGTCCGCCGCGGCCGTCGCCGCGTTCGAGGCGCCCCTGGCCCTGGGCACCGACACCGGCGGGTCCATCCGCCAGCCCGCGTCGGTCACCGGCACCGTCGGCGTCAAGCCGACCTACGGCGGCGTGTCCCGGTACGGCGCGATCGCGATGGCCTCCTCGCTGGACCAGATCGGGCCCGTCGCCCGCACCGTCGAGGACGCGGCCCTGCTGCACGAGCTGATCGGCGGCCACGACCCGCGCGACTCCACCTCGCTGGCCGACCCGGTCGCCGCGTTCGCCGCGGCCGCGGCCGACGGCGACGTGAAGGGCCTGCGGATCGGTGTCGTCACCGACCTGCAGGGCGAGGGCTACCAGGCCGGCGTGCTGGACCGCTTCCACGAGTCGCTGGACCTCCTCCGCGAGGCCGGGGCCGAGATCGTCGAGGTCTCCTGCCCGCACTTCCAGTACGCCCTCGGCGCCTACTACCTGATCATGCCGTCCGAGGTCTCCTCCAACCTGGCCAAGTTCGACGGGGTCCGCTACGGCCTGCGGACGCTGCCGACGGAGGGCCCGCTCACCATCGAGCGCGTGATGGCCGCGACCCGCGCCGCCGGCTTCGGCGACGAGGCGAAGCGCCGGATCATCCTCGGCACCTACGCCCTGTCCGCCGGCTACTACGACGCGTACTACGGCTCGGCCCAGAAGGTGCGCACGCTCGTCCAGCGCGACTTCGACGCCGCGTTCGAGCAGGCCGACATCCTGATCTCCCCGACGGCGCCGACGACGGCGTTCCGGCTGGGGGAGAAGACGGACGACCCGCTGGCCATGTACCTCAACGACGTCGCCACCATCCCGGCCAACCTGGCCGGCGTGCCCGGCCTCTCGCTGCCCAGCGGCCTCGCCACCGAGGACGGGTTGCCGGCCGGCATCCAGCTGCTGGCCCCCGCCCGCGAGGACGAGCGGCTCTACCGGGCCGGCGCCGCGCTCGAGCGGCTGCTGGTTCGGCGCTGGGGCGGGCCGCTGCTGGACAAGGCGCCGGACCTGGCTGCATCCCTGACCACGACCGGAGGCGAGAAGTGAGCACCGAGACCCTGGTTCCCTTCGACGAGGCGCTGGCGACCTACGACCCGGTCCTCGGGTTCGAGGTGCACGTCGAGCTGAACACCAAGACGAAGATGTTCTCCGCCGCCCCCAACGCCTTCGGGGACGTGCCGAACACCAACGTCGCCCCGGTCGACCTGGGCCTGCCCGGCGTGCTGCCGGTGGTCAACAAGACCGCCGTCGAGTCCGCCATCAAGCTCGGCCTGGCGCTGAACTGCTCGATCGCGCCGTCGTGCCGCTTCGCCCGGAAGAACTACTTCTACCCGGACACGCCGAAGAACTTCCAGACCTCCCAGTACGACGAGCCCATCGCCCACGACGGGTACCTGGACGTCGAGCTCGAGGACGGCGAGGTGTTCCGCGTCGAGATCGAGCGGGCGCACATGGAGGAGGACGCCGGCAAGCTGACCCACCTCGGCGGCGCGGCCGGCCGCATCCAGGGCGCCGACTACTCCCTGGTCGACTACAACCGGGCCGGCGTGCCGCTGATCGAGATCGTCACCAAGCCCATCGTCGGCGCCGGCTCCCGCGCCCCCGAACTCGCCCGCGCCTATGTGGCCGCGGTCCGCGAGATCGTCAAGGGCCTCGGCATCTCGGATGCGCGGATGGAGCGCGGCAACGTCCGCTGCGACGCCAACGTCTCCCTGATGCCCAAGGGCGCCACCGTCTTCGGCACCCGTTCGGAGACGAAGAACGTCAACTCGCTGCGCGCCGTCGAGCACGCCGTCCGGCACGAGATCTCCCGGCACGCCGCCGTCCTGAACGCGGGGCAGAAGGTCGTGCAGGAGACCCGGCACTGGCATGAGGACACCCGGTCCACCACGTCCGGCCGGCCCAAGTCCGACGCCGACGACTACCGGTACTTCCCGGAGCCGGACCTCGTCCCCGTGGTCACCAGCCGCGAGTGGATCGAGGAGCTGCGCGCCTCCCTGCCCGAGCCGCCCGCCGAGCGCCGCAAGCGGCTCAAGGCCGACTGGGGCTACAGCGACGCCGAGTTCCGCGACGTCGTCAACGCCGGGGTGCTCGAGGCGATCGAGGAGACCATCGCCGTCGGCGCCTCGGCCGCGGTGGCCCGCAAGTGGTGGATGGGGGAGATCTCCCGCGTCGCGAAGACCCGCGACGTCGAGCCCACCGAGGTCGGCGCCACCCCGACGCTGATCGTCGAGCTGGACGCCCTCATCACGGAGGGGAAGATCAACGACAAGATCGCCCGGCAGGTGCTCGAGCACGCGCTGAACGGCGAGGGCACGCCCGCCCAGATCGTCGAGGCCCGCGGCCTGGCCGTGGTCTCCGACGACGGCGCGCTCGGTGCCGCCGTCGACGACGCCATCGCCGCGATGCCCGATGTCGTCGCGAAGATCAAGAGCGGCAAGGTGCAGGCCGTCGGCGCGCTGATCGGCCCCGTCATGAAAGCCACCCGCGGCCAGGCCGACGCCGGCCGCGTCCGCGAGATCGTGCTGGAGAAGCTCGGCGTCTGACGCCCGAGCCCGACGCTGAGTGGTCAAGAGATGCGCGTTCGAGCCGCTGAGCGGCCGAATCTCGCCGCATCTCTTGACCATTCAGGGGCAATCGTCTCGGTAAACGATTATTTGCATCCAGTGCAAGATTGCACCTAGTGTAGAGACCGTGACCCGTTCGACACTCGACCGCCGCACCGCGCAGAAGGCGGAGCGCCGTTCCGCCATCGTCGACGCCGCCCGCGAGCTGATCGACGAGCGGGGCGGCCCGGTGTTCGGGGTCGACGAACTCGCCGAGCGGGCCGACGTCTCCCGCCGCACGGTCTTCAACCACTTCCCGTCGCTGGACGACCTGTTCCTCACCGTGTGCGAGGACGCGCTCGCCGTCGTCGTCGACGACTTCCTCGCCCGCATCGCCCGCACCCCGCTGAGGGAAGGCAGCCGGTCCGCCATGTTCGACGAGATCGCCACCGCGATGCACGACGCCGACCTGCCCGCCGCCATCGCCACCATCCTCCGGATCCTCGGCGGCTCCTCGCCCGCGAAGGACCACAAGTCGCCACTGTCGGACGCGGCGTTCTCCCGGGTCACCGACCGGCTGCTCGCCGAGGTGCTGCGCCGTCATCCCGCGGCCGACCCGCTCGAAGCCGAACTGCTGGTCGAGTCGCTGATGAGCGGCGTCGTCGTGATCGCCCGGCACTGGGTGGAGCTCACCGGGGGGCGCCTCGACGCCGATGCCCGCGCCACCTGGCAGGACCTGCTCACCCGGCTGCTCGGCAGCGTCCGCAACGGGTACCTGCCCGCCACCTGAACCCGCGCGGTGTCCCCTCGTCCGATCCACGCCCCTCGCGGGCACGACAGCACTCACGAAAGGAGCGGGACGGCATGGCCGGTCTCCTCTACCGCCTCGGGCGGTTCTGCGCCAGCAGGCACTGGCTGGTGATCATCAGCTGGATCCTCGTGCTCGCCATCTCGGGCGGCACGTTCGCCCTCTTCTCCGGCAGCATCTCCTCGGCGATCTCGATCCCGGGCACGGCCACCGAGAAGGTCCAGGACCGGCTCGCGGAGAAGTTCCCCGCTGCCACCGGCGGCTCGGGCAGCATCGTCGTCGCCACCGACGACGGCAGAGCGTTCACCGCCGACCAGCAGCGCAAGATCACCGCCCTGTTCGCGGACCTGAAGACGATGGACGGGGTCAAGGACACCATCGATCCGTTCGCCCAGCAGAAACAGCTGGACGACTCCCGGAAGCAGGTCACGGACGGCCGGAAGCAGATCGCCGACGCCCGGACGAAGCTCGACGCCGGCCAGCAGCGGATCGACGACGGCCGGGCCCAGCTCACCGCCGCGCAGCGCCAGCTCGATCAGCGTGAGGCGCAGGCGCGAGCCGCGGGTCAGCTGGCGGCGGCCCAGCCGCAGCTCGATCGCGCCCAGGCGCAGCTGGACGCGCAGCAGCAGCAGCTCGCCGCGGGGCAGCAGGAGATCAGCGACAACCGCGCGAAACTGAAGACGCAGGAGACGAAGCTCGAGCAGGGCGCGGCCCTGCTGGACCTGTCGACGAACATCCGGTTCGTCTCCGAGGACGACAGCGCCGCGGTCGGCACCGTCCGCTTCGACCAGTCGACCTTCGCAACCCCGCAGGAGGACAAGCAGGCCATCAGCGACAAGGCGGCGAACGCCGGCATCGACGGCGTGAGCGTCGAGGTGTCGCACGACATCGCCCAGGGGGTGCCCAGTGTGCTCGGGCCCGGCGAGGTGATCGGTGTCGTCATCGCCGCCATCGTGCTGCTCGTCATGCTCGGCACCGTGATCGGCGCCGCGCTGCCCCTGGTCAGCGCCCTCCTCGGCGTGGCCGTCGCCTCGCTCGCGGCCCTCTCCTTCTCGGGGTTGGTCGAGTTCATCTCGGTGACCCCGGTGCTCGGCGTCATGCTCGGCCTGGCCGTCGGCATCGACTACTCGTTGTTCATCCTCAACCGGCATCGGTCCCAGCTCAAGCGGGGCATGTCCGTGCACGAGTCGATCGGCCTGGCCAACGGCACGTCCGGCAACGCCGTCGTCTTCGCCGGCTCGACGGTGATCGTGGCGCTGCTCGCCCTGAACATCACCGGCATCCCGTTCCTCGGCCTGATGGGCACGGTCGGCGCCGGCGCGGTGCTGGTCGCCATCGTCATCGCCATCACCCTGACGCCGGCCCTGTTGTCCCTGCTGGGAATGCGGATCCTGCGGAAGAAGGAGCGCGCCGCGATCGGCCGGGACGGGACCGCGCCGCGGTTACCCACGACGCCGATGGCCACGTGGCGGGCGATCGTCACGCTGGTGGCCGGCATCGCCGTCCTCGTCGTCGTCGCGCTGCCGGCCGCGCAGATGCGGCTCGGCCTGCCGTCGGGCGCCTCCGAGGCCACCGAATCCACCCAGTACCAGGCCTACAAGACCCTCGAGGAGAAGTTCGGAGCCGGTCAGAACGGCCCGCTGCTGGCGGTCGCGGAGCTGCCCTCGGCGGTGGACCAGGCCGACGTCACCGACACCCAGATCGCCCTCGGCCGGGCCATCGCCGAGAAGCCGGACGTGGCGGCCGTCGCCCCGATCGGCACGTCCGACGACCGCACCGTGATCGCCTTCCAGGTGGTCCCGGAGAGCGGGCCCGACAGCGAGGCGACCGAACAACTGGTCCGTGACCTGCGCGGCCTCTCGGTCGGCGTCGACGGTGGGACGGCGACCTTCGGCGTCGCCGGCAACGCGAGCGCCAACATCGACGTCTCCGCCAACCTCGCCGACGTGCTGCCGATCTACCTCGTCGTGGTGGTCGGCCTGTCCCTGTTGATCCTCATCCTCGTGTTCCGATCCATCCTCGTGCCCCTGACCGCGACGCTCGGGTTCGTCCTGTCGCTGCTCGCGGCATTCGGCGGGATCACCGCGATCTACCAGTTCGGCTGGCTCGGGGCGATCTTCGGGGTGCACGACCCGGCCCCGATCCTCAGCTTCCTGCCCATCATCGAGATCGGCATCCTGTTCGGCCTGGCCATGGACTACCAGCTGTTCCTGGTCTCGGGCATGCGGGAGGCGTACGCGCACGGGCACCCGGCGAAGGTCGCGGTGCAGCGGGGCCTGCACGCCGGCCGGGCCGTGGTGACGGCGGCGGCGATCATCATGACGTCGGTGTTCGCGGGCTTCATCTTCTCCGAGTCCTCGACCATCCGGCCCATCGGCTTCGGCCTGGCCTTCGGTGTCCTCGTGGACGCCTTCGTCGTGCGGATGCTGCTCATCCCCGCGGTGATGCACCTGCTGGGCCGGTCCGCCTGGTGGCTGCCGCGCTGGCTGGACCGCATCCTGCCGGACGTCGACGTCGAGGGCGCCCAGCTGGAGCGCGAGCACCCGATGACGGGGCCGATGCCGGCGGTGGCGGGTGCTGGTTCGGGCACGGCCTCGGCGGGCCCGGCGTCAGCCGGCTCGGTCGAGGAGCCGCAGACCGACGACAACCTCGTGTCGGTGGGAGCGCCGCCGAGCGGCGGGCGCCACGCGGCCGCCACGTCGGCGAACGGCGACGGGTCGACCGGTCCGTCCGGGACCGTGACACCGTCCGACGGGACCGCGTCGTCGAACCCGTCCGGCGACGCCGCAGCGGCGACGTCGAGAGACCACCGGCCGCGCCGGGCTCCGCGTCACCGCGCCTAGCTCGTCGCCGGTGCCGCTCGGCACATAGCCGTCCCCATAGCGAATGGGACCGTTCTTGCCGTCGCGCCGCGTTATACCGTCCCGAACGGCAAGAGCGGTCCCGGTGACGCGCCACCGGCGGCCCGGAGGCGGCGACCTTACGGCCGCCGGCTCCGCGTCGAGAGTGCAGGGTGGCGCGGCACGGTCGCGCACGCTCAGGACCACACCGAGATCGGGGATCACCGCGTGTTCAGCTTCAGGTCATGGTCGGGCGCTCTTGCCCTCAGCGCGGTGCTGCTGGTCAGTGGATGTACCGCACCGACGTCCGGGCAGGGGGCTCCCGTGGCGGAGTCCGGTATTGCGTCCGGCGAGGCGGTCATGGTGGAGGACGCCGCCGCGGAGGGCGACACCGCGACCGTCGTCCGCGTGATCGATGGCGATACCTTCGACGCGAATCTCCACGGCGAGGTGACTCGAATCAGGTTGCTCAACGTGGACACGCCGGAGACGAAACACCCGAACAAGGCTGTGCAGTGCCAGGGGCCCGAAGCAACCCGAGCGCTCACCGCTCTTCTCCCCGTGGGCTCGACGGTGTCGCTGGACTACGACGTCGAGCGGCTGGACAAGTACAAGCGAACCTTGGCCGGCGTCACCGGGCCGACCGGTGTCTTCGTCAACACCGAGCTGGCGCGCCTGGGCCTCGGCGTTGCGGTCGCCTTCCAGCCGAACGTCAAGTGGTACGACGCCGTCAAGAAGGCGCAGAGCGAGGCGTCGGCGGG
Organism: Tersicoccus solisilvae; assembly: GCF_014643255.1. Taxonomy (GTDB): domain Bacteria; phylum Actinomycetota; class Actinomycetes; order Actinomycetales; family Micrococcaceae; genus Tersicoccus; species Tersicoccus solisilvae. Next base: position 43,392 of record NZ_BMJI01000019.1, read on the forward strand.
CAAGCGTGGATTGTTCGACCCCGCGATGGCCTGCACTGTTCCGGCCGCTCAGCAGGCATTGAGTCAAACCATCACCGCGGCGGGTGGCGAACAGACCGCTGAGGCGGCGACGGCTACGGCGGAGGCGTTGACCGCGCAGAGCGCCCGGCTCGAGGCGCTTCGGTCGCTGCTGGAAGAACCGTCGTCGTACTTCGCCGCCGCAGCCGCCTTCGCGGCGTCCGACCTCGCGCCCCTGATCGACCGCGCGAGGGGCTCCCGGGCGAGGGCAGTGTCCACGGCGGCGACGTTGTCGGCGAACGAGGCGGCCCGGCAGAGGCAAGCGGCGCAAGTCGCTCAGGCACAGCGCCGGCAGGAGGCGGAACGCCAGGCAGCGGCTCGGGCGGCTGCGCAACAAGCTGCTCAGGCCGAAGCGGCGGCGCAGCAGGCGGCGGAGGCTGAACGTCAGCAGGCGGCCGCCCGGTGGGCGGAACAGCAGCAGGTCGTGCCGGCTCCAGATCCGGCTCCCGCCGACCCCGAACCGGGTTACCACGGTCCGCGCTGCTACGAACCGGGCGGTAAGGTCTGGCACCCCTGCGGCTGAGCTGCGTCGTTCCCGGACGGCCGCGGCCGTCCCCACAGCGAATGGGACCGTTCTTGCCGTTGCGCCGCGTTACACCGTCCCGAACGGCAAGAGCGGTCCCGGTGGCCGAGCATCACCGGGTCACCGCTCCCGAGCCCGCATCAGGTGGACAGCGTCAGCGTCCGAACGACGCCGGAACGCGCCCCGGCGGCCGGCTACCGCTCCAGGTTCTTCTTCGCCGCCCGGTCGCCGAGGCCGGTCAGCGCGTTGACCAGCGGCGAGGCGAGCCTGCGGCGGGCGTCCTGGCCCTTGACCGTCGTCGCGTCGTCGGAGCGGACGTGCGGCCCGCTGTCCGCGGTGCGCGGTAGCAGCCGCGCGAAGATGCCCATGCCGCGCACGGTGATCGACGGCGCCAGGCCGCCGAACCGGGTCGCCGCCTGCGCCGAGACGCCGATCGCGGCCACGGGCTTGCCGGCCAGCGTCGCGGCGACCATCTTGTGGGCGGCCCGCTCGGCGGTCATGGCGATGAACGGCAGCGTCGCGCTGAGCGCGAACCACCGGTATTCCTTCGCGACGTCGCCGACGAACTGCGCCTGCAGGTGCGAGCCCGTGCGCATCAGTCCGGGCACGAGCGTCGTCGCCGTGACCCCGGTACCCGCCAGCTCCGCCGCCAGCCCCTGCGTGAACCCCACCGCCCCGAACTTCGCGGTCGAGTACGGCACGAGGTGCGGGGCGCTGACCTTGCCGCCCAGGGACGTGACGATGCCGATCCGGCCATGGCCCCGCGCCCGCATCCCGGGCACCGCGGCCAGGGCCACGTTGATCGGCCCCCACGTCATGATGTCGATCGCCTCCCGGAAGTGCCCGCGGTTCATGGCCGCGAGCGGGCCGACCTGGATGATCCCGGCGACGTGGACGACGACGTCGAGCGAGCCCTGCCGCTCGGCGAACGCGACCAGATCGGCGATCGACTCGGGATCCCCGGCGTCGGCCACCCGGTGCAGGACCCGCGCGCCGGAGGGGTCGAGATCGGCCGCCGCGGCGCGCAGGGTCTGGTCGTTGCGCGCCGCGATGACGACCCGGTAACCCTGCTCGAGCAGGTCGCGGGCCATCAGCAGGCCGAGGCCGCGCGAGGCGCCGACGACGAGCGCGACCCGGTCGGACGAGGCGGACCCGGGGGAGGAGGACGAGGGGGACGAGGGAGCGACGGTCATGGGCTCAGTCTTCCCAGCGGGTCGCACCGGCACAAGCGCGGCCCCGCGCCGCGGGTGTGTCCCCGGCGCGCGACCTGTGACACGATCGGCGCATGGACACCGACGTCTTGATCATCGGCAGCGGGATCACCGGCCTGTCCCTGGCGGCGGCGCTCGCCCCGCACACGGAGGTCGTCATCGTCGAGGCGGAGCCCGCCGTCGCCTACCGGCAGTCCGCGCGGGCCGCCCGGCAGTTGGAGCCGACCATCGACCCGCCCGTGCTCCGTGCCCTGCAGCGCCGCTCGGCCGCCCTGATCGCCGGCCCGGCCGGGGAGGCGGCACGCCCCCGCCGGCGCGTGTTCGCCGGTGCCGACCAGCAGGTGCGCGACCTCGCCGCGGCCGGCGGCCTGACGGTCGCCGAGGACGCAGCCGGCGTGCTGCGGCAGGCCGGCGCGCGGGACACCACCGTGGCGGCAGCGACGGACGAGGCGCTCGAGATCGACGCCGGCGTCCTGCAGGACCGCTACCGTGACCTGGCCCTGGACGCCGGCACCGAGATCATCCCCGTCGCGGACGTCCACACCGCGGCCCGCACCGGCGACGGCTGGGTGATCGGCGCCGGGCAGGAGGGAATCACCGCCCGCACCGTGGTGAACGCGGCGGGCGCCTGGGCGGACCCGATCGCCGTCGTGGCCGCCGTCGAGATCCAGGGCCTCCAGCCGCACCGCCACACCGCCGCGGTGTTCGCGCTCGACGCCCCGATCGACCCGGACACGCCGCTCTTCGTGCGCGACGGCGTCATGATCCGGCCCGACGGCGACGGCCTGCTCGTCGCCTCGGTCGCCGGTTCCCCGGGCAACGCCGGGTTCGTCCCGCCGAGTCCCGCCGCGGTCGAGAACCTGCGCCGCGCCGCGGCGACGCTGACCGGCCACCCGCTCGGGGACCTGGACCGGGCCTGGACCGCCGTGCGCACCCGCGGCCGCGACGGGCTGCCGGTGGTGGGGTACGACGGCGAGGCCGACGGCTTCTTCTGGCTCGCCGGTCAGGGGGACGGCGTCGTGCACACCGCCCCCGCGCTCGCCGACCTGGCGGCGGGGATGATCCTCGAGCGCCAGGGGACGGAGCGCGGCGAGACCGCGGACGCGACGGCAGCGGGCCGGGACGACGAGCCGAGCGCCGAGGCGATCCTCGCCGCGCTCTCACCCGTGCGCCGGATGCCGACCCGGCCGTCCGCCGACCTCGGCCGCACGCCGGCGGTGCACTGAGAGCGCCGCTCAGACGACGCCGAGCGCGTCCAGCATGAACGCGTACTGGAAGGCGGTGTCCTTCCACTTCTCGTACCGTCCGCTGGCGCCGCCGTGGCCGCCGTCCATCTCGGTCTTGAGCACGATCGGCTCGGTGCCGGTGCCGACCTCCCGCAGCCGGGCCACCCACTTGGCCGGCTCGACGTAGAACACGCGGGTGTCGTTCAGGCTCGTGATCGCCGCGATCCGCGGGTAGGCCACCGGCGCGACGTTCTCGTAGGGGGAGTAGCCGCGCATGTACGCGTACACCTCCGGGTCGGTGATCGGGTTGCCCCACTCCTCCCACTCCAGCGCCGAGAGCGGCAGCTCCGGGTCGAGGATGGTGGTCAACGCGTCGACGAACGGCACGACGGCGACGATGGCCCGGTACGTCCGCGGCGCCAGGTTCGCTACCGCGCCCATCAGCAGCCCGCCCGCTGATCCGCCGGTCGCCACGATCCGCGCCGGGTCCGCCCACCCGGACTCGACCAGGTAGTCGGTGACGTCGACGAAGTCGGTGAAGGAGTGGCGCTTGGCGAGCTTCTTGCCGTCCTCGTACCAGGCCCGGCCGAGTTCGCCGCCGCCGCGCACGTGCGCGACCACGAACACGACCCCGCGATCCAGCAGCGAGAGCCGGGCCACCGAGAACGCGGGGTCGATGCTGATCTCGTAGCTGCCGTACCCGTACTGGATCACCGGGTGCCGGCCGCCGGGCTCCACGTCGGCCCGCCGCACGATGGAGACGGGGATCTGCACGCCGTCGCGCGCGGTCGCCCACGCCCGCTCCGCCCGGTAGGCGGTGGGATCGTACCCGCCGAGGACGGGCGTCTCCTTGCGCAGGGCCAGCGCGAGGGTGGCGGAGGCGCCGGCGTCGTCGGTGGCACCGTCCAGGGCCGGGAAGTAGTCGTAGACCCGCGGCGGGGTGAGGAACGACGTGTAGGTCAGCCGGGCGACCGGCGCGTCGTACTCGGCGCCCACCAGGGACGCCGAGTACAGCTCCTCGTCGAACCGCGGCTCCGTCTCGGGCCGCTGCTCGGCGGTGCCCAGGCCGGCCAGCTCGAGCACCTGCACCCGCTCGGTCGTCTCCCGCCGGGCGGCGACGAAGAGGTGGGTGCGGTTGGACGCGATGCCGCTCAGGCGCACGGTGCTGCGGTGCTCGATGACGGGCGTCCAGGTCTGCTCGGCGACCGGCTTGCCGGCGTCGGCGGGGTCCATCAGGGCGACGGCGGAGTTGATCGCCTGCCGGTTGTGCAGCAGGACGAACCGGTCCTGCCCGTCCAGCAGCACGGGCTCGACGTCGTACAGCACCCGGTCGGCCCGGTCGATGACCACCTGGAAGCCGCCGTCCGCGGTGGTCGTCCCGTCGAGGCGCTGCAGCCGGGCCTCGCTGTACTCCGAGTTGCCGGACGTGACGACGAGCCACCGCCGGTTGGCGGAGACCTCCGCGCCCAGCCACATGCCGGGATCGTCCTCGCGGGCGACGACGACGTCGTCGGTCGCCGGGGTGCCGAGCACGTGCCGGCGCAGTTCGTGGGGGCGCCAGGTGGCGTCGACGACGGTGTAGTAGAGGCTGCGCCCGTCGGGGTGGAACTGGGCGTCGTAGAAGGTGTCCTCGATGACGTCGGGCAGCAGCTCACCGGTGCGCAGGTCCTTGATCCTGATGGTGAACCGCTCGTCGCCGGCGCTGTCCACCCCGTACGCCAGCAGGGTGCCGTCCTCGCTGACGGCGAAGCTGCCGAGGGAGAAGAACGGCACGCCCTCCGCCTCCGCGTTGCCGTCGAGGAGCACCTGCTCCCCGGTCAGCGGCACGCCGGGCTCGATCACCGGCGGCTCCCAGTGGGCCAGCTCGGACCCGTCGCCCTCCGCGGCCACCCGGCAGTGCACGGCGTGCTGGCCACCCTCGACGGTGCGGCTGTAGTACCACCAGCCGTGCCGGCGGGAGGGCACGGACAGGTCGGTCTCCTGGGTGCGGCGCTTGATCTCGTCGAAGATCCGCTCGCGCAGCTCCTGCTGACCGGCCGTGACGGCGTCGGTGTAGGCGTTCTCCGCGGTCAGGTGCGCGAGCACCTCGGGGTCGGATTTCTCCCGCAGCCACTCGTAGTCGTCGACGAGGGTGTCGCCGTGGTGGGTGCGCTCCACCGGGACCTTCCGGGCGACGGGCGCCGCGGGCAGGTCGGCGGCCGGGGCGGACGAGGGGAGAGCGGGGTGGTCGGTCATGACTCGATCCTAGGAGGCGCCGGTCGTCTAGGGTGTGGGCGTGCCCGCTGACTCCACCGACACCGGCCGCCCCGAGGCGGCGGAGATCGCCACCGGCTCCGGCCGCCGGCGGCTTCGTGCCGAGATCCTCATCGTGCTGGGGCTGTCGCTGGGCCAGTCGGCCGTCTACGCCGTCGTCCAGCTCATCGACAAGCTGACCAGGGGGCCGCTCGGCGGGCAGACCACGACCCTGAACCCGACCCGCAGCGACCGGGAGTACCTGGACCTGACCTACCAGCTGCTCGGCATCGGGTTCTCCCTGGTCCCGGTGGTGCTCGTGCTGTTCCTGCTCGCGGGCTCGGGGTTCCGGCCGCTGCGCCGCCTGGGGGTCGACGGAACGCGGCCCTGGGTGGACACCGGGCAGGGCGTGGCGCTGTTCGCCGTCATGGCCGGTGGGTCGCTCGCCCTCTACGCCGTCGGCCGGGCGCTCGGGATCACGACGGCGCTGGTGCCCGCCGCGCTCGGGACGTACTGGTGGACGGTGCCCGTGCTCGTCCTCTCGGGCATCCGGCACGCCCTGCTCGAGGAGATCGTCGTCGTGGGGTACCTGACCCTGCGGTGGCGCCAACTCGGGTGGTCGACGCCGGCCATCCTGGTGGTCAGCGCGCTGCTGCGCGGCAGTTACCACCTCTACCAGGGCTTCGGGCCGTTTCTCGGCAACGTGGTGATGGGCCTCGTGTTCGTCGCCGTCTACCTGCGGGTGCGGCGCGTGATGCCGCTCATCGTCGCCCACGCCCTGCTCGACGTCGGGGCGTTCGTCGGTTTCGCCCTGCTCGGCCGGGCCACCGGCTTCGGCTGACGGGTGCGCTGGGGACACTCGTCAGCGCGTGACGGTCTCCTCGGGGTTCCTCGCCAGCAGGTCGCGCGTGGCGGCGAGCAGGTGCTCCGCATAGCCGAGGGCACCGAGCCGGGCCGCCCGCGAGAAGTCCGGCACCTCCAGGCTGAGCGGCGTGTCCGTCGGGACCGCCCGCAGCAGCTCCCGCAGCGGGAACTCGCCGGTGCCGGGCGCGAGCCGCAGCGCCCGGGACTCGACCTTCCGCGGCTCGCCGTCGGCGGTCATGCCGCGGGGCAGCGGCGTGGGCACCGCCAGGGAGGCCGGCACGGCTGCCGGCCCGTCGCACAGCTGCAGCACCGGGATGAGGCTCCGGTCGAGGGCGGCGACATCGGCGATCGAACTGCCGCCGCGCACCAGGTGGAGCGGGTCGAGCATCACCCGGGCACCGGCCCGCGTCGCGACCCGAGATGCGTCGTCGGCCGTGGCGATCACGTTGTAGCTGATCGCCTCGAGAGCGGGGACGATGCCGTACCCCGCGGCGTCCTCGACCAGGGTCGCCAGGGTGTCCACGAGGCGCTCCCGGTCGGGATCCTGGCCGGCGACGTTGAGGGTGTCGGCTCCGTACGCTGCCCCTGCCTCGAGCATGGGCAGCCATGCCTCGCGTCCCGTGCTCCCGTCGAGGGAGAGGAACTCGATGTCCCGCACCCGCAGGCCGGTCTCGTCCAACCGGGCCACGGCGGCGCGGGAGGCGGCCGAGCCGGGGGACTGGTCGGGGATGTCCTCGGCGGGCGTGGCCCCACGGACCCGGATGCCGACGAAGTCGTACCCGGCCGTGGCGGCCACGGTCACCAGGTCCGCCGGGTCCAGGTGCAGGAGGCTGAGGTGGGCGATGCCGATCTCCCTCATCGGACGGCTCGCTCGGCGACGGCGGTGGACGCGGCGTCGAGGGACGAGACGGCGTCGGGCCGTTCGGGCCGCCCGCTGCGGACCGACGCGTAGATCGCGGTCAGGGTGCGCAGCGAGCGCAGGGCGTCCTCCCCGGTGACCCCGGGGTCCCGACCTTCCCGGATCGCCTCGACGAAGTCGGCGATCTGCACCGTGTGGAAGGGCACCAGTGCGGCGTTGATGGTGGCCAGGTCCACGTCCGGCTGGACCGCCGTCGGCGGATCCAGCTGTTCGGCACCGGGCACCGCCCACACGTCGTTGATCGCGGGCGTGCCTTCCGGGTACTCGAGCAGCCCGACGGTCGCGCCACCGGCCCCGGTGACCGTCACGCGCTCGCCGAGTCCCGGGGTCATCGCGGTGGTGGCCACGATCTGGCCAACCGCGCCGCTGGTGAACCGCAGCGTCGCCACGAGGGTGTCCTCCACCTCAATGTACTCGCCGTGCCGGTAGGTGTCCGCGGCGGCCATCACCCAGGCGACGTCGCCGAGGTACCACTGCAGCAGGTCGAGGTAGTGGATGGCCTGGGAGATGAGTACCCCGCCGCCGTCGGTCGCCCACGTGCCGCGCCACGGCGTGGCCGTGTAGTAGGCGGCGTCCCGGTGCAGCAGGACCTCGACCCGGCCGAGGACGGGCGTGCCGAGGGTCCCGTCGTCGAGGGCGTCCCGGATGCGGCGGGCCGCGGGCCACCAGCGCCGCTGGAACACGGCGCCCAGGCGCACGCCGGCGGCCCGGCAGGCCGTCACCATGCGCTCGGCCGCCGCCGCGTCGACGGCGAGGGGCTTCTCGCACAGCACGTGCACGCCGTGCGCGGCGGCTGCGAGCACCAGCGCCTCGTGGGTCGGGTGCGGCGTGCACACGCTCACCGCGTCCAGCCCCGCGGCGAAGAGTTCCTCGAGGTCGGCGGTGCCCGTCGCGATGCCGTGGTCGGTGGCGAAGGTCGTCGCCCGGCCGGCGTCGGCGTCGAGGCAGGCGACGACGTCGACGTCCGGCTGGGCGCGGTAGGCCGTGACGTGGTTGCCGGCGATCGCACCGCATCCGATGATCCCGATGCGCAGTCGTGGGTGGGTCATGGGTTCATGCCTCCCGGCGGGTGGTCGCGGCGAACGCGGAGTCCGTGGACGCCGGCGTGATGGTGCGGCCGCCGCGGCCGGTGCCGAGACCCAGCTCGGCGGTCGGCGTCCCGGCGGTCTCCCGGCTCAGGGCCGCGCACAGCCCGGAGACGGCGACGCAGATCGCCGAGAAGACGGCCACGCCCACCCAGTTGTGCTCGGCACCCGAGATGCCCTCGGCGATGGCGGGCGTGAAGCCCGCCAGCAGCAGGCCGAGCATGAGGCAGATGGCCATGCCGGAGTAGCGCACGTTGGCCGGGAACTGCTCCGGGAAGTAGGCGGGGTAGACGGCGTTGCTCGCCGAGTAGGCGCCGGCGACGAGGAGGATGCCCAGCACCCACACGGGCCACGTGTTGCCGGGATCGCCGTTGGCCAGGGCCCAGAGGAACGCGAAGATCAGGACGATCTGGGCCACGGCCCCGGTGATGAACACCGGCCGTCGTCCCAGGCGGTCGGAGAGGTGGCCCCAGAACGGGAGGGCCGCGACGGCCACGAGGTTGGCCACGCTGATGAACGCCAGCATCTCGTCCCGCGGGATCCCGGAGACGGCCGTGCCGTAGGACAGGGTGAAGACGTTGATCATCGTGTTCACCATGGTGAACAGGCTCATCCCCGTGACCAGCAGCAGGGTGCGGGGGTGGCGGCGGACGAGTTCGACCACCGGCACCTTGACGACGAGGTTCAGTTCCTTGGTGTCGGTGAACACCTCCGGCTCGTCCAGGGTGCGGCGCAGGATCAGCGCCAGGACCGTGACGACGGCCGAGATCAGGAACGGGATGCGCCAGCCCCAGCTCAGCTGCGCCTCCTCGGGCAGCGCCTGGAGCGGGATGAAGACCGCGGAGGAGAGCACGATGCCGAAGGTGATGCCGGCCATCGTCCAGCTCGAGAAGAAGCCGCGCCGGTGGTCGGGCGCATGCTCCATCGACAGCGACGCCGAGCCGGGCGACTCGCCTCCGGCCGAGAGCCCCTGCGCCAGGCGCAGCACGATGATGATGATCGGCGCCCAGACGCCGATGGCGTCGTACGTGGGGATTAGGCCGACCACGAAGGTGGAGACGCCCATGAGCACCAGCACCATGATCAAGACCTTCTTGCGCCCGATCACATCGCCGAGATGACCCCACAGCAGCGCGCCGAGGGGGCGGGTGATGTAGGCGACGCCGATGGTGGCCAGCGAGAAGAGCTGACCGGCCGGACCGGCACCGGGGAAGTAGAGCTCCCTGAGGTACAGCGCCGCGGCGGTGGCGAAGATGAAGAAGTCGTAGTACTCCAGGGCGCTGCCGGCGAAGCCCGAGATGGCGGCGTTACGCGCGTTCCGGCGCTTCTTCTCCGCGCGGACCGCGTCCGGCGTCATTGCCGTGCTCGTGTTCATGGGGATACCCCTTGCGTCGTACCGGAGTCGCACTCCGTCGTGTGCTCGGCCGGGATGGTTCTCTCGATTGACGGTGCCGGCCGGACGTGACCGGCGACACATCGAGCGTGGAGCACGAATCGAGAAAACTCCAGGACGTAGTGAGTCACAGACCATGCTGTCAGGGCACATAATCGGCCTGGCTGACGGTGCTCCCTGGGGTCAGGACGCGGGAACGGAATCCGGATCGGGGCGCGCCGGAAAGACGTCGTCCAGCACGCGGAGGAACGCCCGCAGCGGTATCGATTCGTTCTCCTCGGACCACAGCACGCCGTGCCGGAAGATCACCGGCTCGCCGTCCAGTTCCACCCAGACGGCGGATGCGGGCAGGATCGGCACCACCTCGGAGCTCACCAGAGTGATGCCCACCCCCGCGGCCACCATGGAGAGGATGAGGAAGGGGTCGCTGACCGTCTGGGCGACCTCGGGCGTGAACCCCGCCGCCTGACACAGCTGCCGCGCCACGACGGTCATCGAGGAGTTGCCGTCCACCGGGCCCATGACGAAGGGCTCGCCGCGGAGCCGGCCCACCGCCACGGGGCCCCGTCCGGCCAGGGCATGATCGGCCGGCACGACGCAGCCGATGTGCTGCCGGGAGATCTCCCGGGCGCGCAGCGGGGCGTCGACGTCACCGACGAGTCCGATGAAGGCGGCGTCGAGATCGCCGTTGCGTACCGATCGGATGCCGTCGAAGGTACGCACCCCGCCCGCCAGGCGCAGTTCGATGGACGGGAAGTCCCGGCGGAGGGCCTGGGTGATGCGGGGAAGCGTGTGGTGGTTGTGCACCCCGGAGAATCCGAGCGTGAATCGGCCGGTCGGCACGCCCTCGGCGCTGCGCGCGGCGTCGACGGCGTTGGTCAGGGTCCGGAGCGTGCGGTAGGCGTAGGGCAGGAGCGCCTCGCCCGATCCGGTCAGGGCCACCGAGCGGGTGCTCCGTTCGAAGAGCGGAGTTCCGATCTCCCGCTCGAGCCGACGGATCACCTGGCTGAGCGGCGACTGCGCCATGTGCAGGCGCGTGGCCGCGCGACCGAAGTGCATCTCCTCCGCGACGGCCACGAAGGCCTCGAGCCAGCGCACCTCCACAGCGACCTCCCGCTCCAGTCCGACATATCAGACTATGTCGTTTCGATTACACAGTATCTGACCCATCGTGAATGAATCGGCGGAAGATCTTGTGTCGGTGTGGTCCGCGCCACGACGCTGGCACGGTGAACAGCTCGACGAGGAAGACCGACACGATGGCCGGCCCCAGAGAACCCACCGACGAGGAGTTCGACGTCGTCGTGGTCGGATCGGGGGCCGGCGGACTCTCGACGGCGGTCACGGCCGCGCACCACGGACTGCGGGTCCTCGTCCTCGAACGGGGCCGCCACTGCGGCGGTGCCACGTCCCGGTCCGGGGGATGGATGTGGACGCCGCGCACGGAGTTCGCCCGCGCCGACGGCGTCGACGAGTCGCTCGATGACGTCAAGGAGTATGTGCGGGCCGCCGTCGGGGACGACTACGACGAGACCAGGGTCGACGCCTTCCTGCGCCGCGCCCCGGAGATGGTCTCCTTCTTCCAGCACCACACCGTCCTGCAGTTCACCCCGGGTGAGAAGATCAACGACATCTACGGCGACCTCCCGCACGCCGGCACCGGGCACCGCTCGGTGGGTCCCGCTCCACTGGACGGCCGCACCCTCCCGCGAAGCCTGCGCCGCATCCTGGCACCCCAGTATTGGGAGACCTCCTTCCTCGGCATGGGCATCATGGCCGGCCCGGATCTGCAGGGATTCCTCGCCGCGTCGAAGTTCCAGCTGCACGGCTGGGTCCACTCGGCCCGGCGCGTGCTCGGCTACCTGTGCGACCTGCTCACCACCGGTGCGGGTCAGCACTGGGTCAACGGCGTCGCCCTGACCGGGCGGCTCGTGAAATCCGCCGTCGATTCCGACGTCGACATCCGCGTGTGCCACCGCGTCACCGCCCTCACCCGAGACGACGCGGGCAGGGTCAGCGGCGTTGTCGTCGAGACCCCTCGCGGTCGGCGCACGATCGGCGCCCGCCGCGGCGTCGTCCTCGCCACCGGCGGCTTCTCCGCGAGCGCGGCCATGCGCCGCGAGTTCTTCCCCCACAACCGGGACGCCGACGACCACGTCACTCTCGCGCCGGCCACCGCCGACGGCGCCGGCATCGCCCTCGGTCGGTCGGTCGGCGGCGTGCTGGACGCCACGGGCGCCTCCGCGGCGGCCTGGTGCCCGGTCTCCCTCGTGCCCTACCGCAACGGGCGCAGCGGCGTGTTCCCGCACATCATGGACCGCGCGAAGCCCGGGGCTATCGGGGTCCGCCGCGACGGGAGACGATTCGTCAACGAGGCGAACGGGTACTGGGACTACGTGACCGCCATGAACGAGGCGACGCCGGACGGCGAGCAGGCCGAGGCCTGGCAGATCGCCGACGCCCGCGCCGTGGCCCGCTATCCCTTCGGCTTCGCCATGCCCCGCCCGGTTCCGAAGCTGCCGTTCCTGCGCTCGGGATACCTCGTCAAGGCCGACACGCTCGAGGAACTTGCGGAGCGGTGCGGGATCGATCCAGCGCAGCTGGCGGCCACTGTCGCCGCGTTCAACGAGCACGCTCGGCGCGGCGAGGATCCGGCCTTCCATCGCGGGCAGACCCCGTTCAATCGTTATGGCGGGGACCCTGACGTCGGCCCGAACCCGTCGCTCGCGCCGATCGAGAAGGCGCCGTTCTACGCGGTCCACGTCCGCCAGGGATCCTTCGGCACCTTCGCCGGCCTGCGCGCCGACGAACGCGCCCGGCTACTCGACGAGCACGGGGTGCCGATCCCCGGCGTCCACGTCGTCGGCGTCGACCAGAAGAACGTGTTCGGCGGCCACTACCCGGCCGGCGGCGTCAACATCGGACCGGCCATGACCTTCGGGTACATCGCCGCGCTCGACCTCGCCGCCACCGACCCGGCCGCCGGCTCCCAGCCCGAGCGGGCCGGGGAGCCCGTCCCCACCACCTGACACGCCTCGCCCGGTGCCCGCACCATCCGGTGCTGCCCGGGCGCCGACCGACCAACGACCACAGGAGGTCACCCATGTCACTGTTCACCGTCACCTACCGCTACACCCCCGGGTCCGGCGCCGGACGCGACGAACACCGCCCGGCCCACCTCGCCTTCCTCCAGCGGCTGTTCGACGAGGGCCGGCTGGTCGTCTCCGGGCCCACCGACGCCACCGGTCCGGAGCCCGGCGCGCTGCTCGTCGTCCGCGGCGACTCCGTCGACGACGTCGACGCGACCATGGCGGGCGACCCCTTCGCGCGGCAAGGCTACGTGGAGCGGACGACCCGGTCCTGGGCTCCGAAGTTCGGGGCGGCCCGCCTCGCCGAGACCGTGGTCGAGACCGTGCAGACCGGATCGGCGGCCGCCCGATGAGCACCCCGACCGTCAGCACCGGCGCGACGAGCACCGGCACCACCACGGTCACCGGCAACGGCACCATGCTGGCCGTCCGGACCGTCGCCGCCAACACCCTCGACTACGTCGAGGTCGCCCGGCCCACTGCGGGGACCGGGGAGGCCCTGGTCCGGATCGACCACGTCGCCCTGTGCGGCACCGACCTGCACATCTTCGAGGACGACTACGCCTCCGAGTTGCCGCTCGTGCAGGGTCACGAGCTCGCGGGTACCGTCGTCGCGGTGGGGCCCGGGGTCGACACCCTGGTCGCCGGCGACCGGGTGGCGGTCGATCCCCTCATCCCCTGCGGGGAGTGCGGAGCCTGCCGCGAGGGACGTGGCAACGTGTGCGGCCGCCTCGTGGTGTTCGGCTGCTACTGCGACGGCGGCCTCGCCGAGTTCCTCGCCGTCTCCGCCGTTCGGTTGCACCGGCTCCCCGCGGGGATGCCGTCCGAGCTCGGCGCCATCGCCGAGCCGGTGTCGATCTCCCTCCAGGCCGTCTCCCGTGGTCGCGCCGCCGCGGGGGAGACCGTGCTCGTGCTCGGCGCGGGGCCGATCGGCCTGCTCGCCACCCTGGCCCTCCGGGATCTCGGGTGCACGGTGATCACCGCCGACACCATCCCGGGACGGCTCGAGCTGGCGCGCGACTTCGGCGCTCACCACACCCTGCTCATCGACCCCGCCGCGCCCTTCCCCACGGACGAGCTCGACGCGGCGCTGCCCGACACCGCCGCCGACGGGCCGCAGCTCGTGCTCGAGGCCACCGGTGTGCCGGCGTCCCTGACCAACGCCGTCACCGCCGTGGCCCCCGCCGGGCGGGTGGTCCAGGTCGGCATCTCCGTGCGCCCCACCGCTTTCCCGCTCAATCTGCTGCCGTTCAAGGAGATCGACCTGCTGGGAAGCCGCAACAGCCAGGGTCTGATTCCGCAGGCCCTCGAACTCATCGCCCGCCACCCGGACACCGTGCGCGGCCTCATCACCCACCGGTTCGGGGTGCGCGAACTCGCCACCGCCTTCGCCACCATGCACGACGCCGGGCAGCGGGTGGGCAAGATCCTCATCGACATGCCCACAGGCGGTCGGTCATGACGACGACGGCCCCCACCACGCCGATCCTCACTCCCGTCGGGGACCTGCCCACGGACGTCGACGTCGTCGTCGTCGGCTCCGGGGCGGCGGGGCTGACCGCGGCGACGAGGGCCGCCGACGCCGGTGCCCGCGTCGTCGTCCTGGAGAAGGCAGCGCAGCTGGGCGGGACGACGGCGGCCGGCGGCGGGGTGCTGTGGGCCCCGGCCAACCGGCTCGGCGCCGCAGCCGGCTACGCCGATTCGCGTGAGGACGCGCTCGCCTACCTGACCGCCGCGACCGGCGGCACCATGGCACCCGAGGACGTCGCCTGGTACGTGGACCGCTCCGGTGTGGCCGTCGACTGGCTCGCCGAGCACACACGCGTCCGGCTCACCCCGCTGGCCCGCCCCGACTACCGCCTCGGCTGGCCCGGTGCCACCCGCGGCGGGCGCAGCCTCGACAACGAGGCCTTCGACGTCGGCGCCGTCCCCGGGCTCCCCGAAACGATCCGGCCGTCGAGCTACTTCCCGCTCCTGACCATGGCCGAGCGGGATGCCCTCAACGGCGCTGCCCCGGACCCCGCACTCCTGTCTCGCCGTACCGACGACGGTGTGCGGACCATGGGCGGGGCGCTCGTCGCCGGTCTGCTCGTCTCCGCGCTGGACCGCGGCGTGGCGGTCGCAGCCGGTGCTCCCGTCACCGGGCTCGAGCCGCATGACGACAGCTGGACCGTCACCGTCTCCGGCGGCGCCGGGACCGACACCCGGATCTCCGCGCGCGCCGTCGTCCTCGCCTCTGGCGGCTTCGAGTGGAGCGAGGAACTGCAGCGGGCCTTCCTCCCGCACCCGGTCACACCGATCTCCGCCCCCTCGAACGAGGGCGACGGTCTGCGGCTGGGCCTCGAGCTCGGCGCCGCCGTCGCCGCGATGACCACATTCTGGGGCGTTCCCGTCATCACCCCGCCCGGGCACGTCTACGACGGCCGGCCGTCCGGGCGGATGGGCAACGTCGAGATGACCCTGCCCGGCTCGATGACCGTCGGCGCCGACGGCCGGCGCTTCGTCGACGAGGCCCTCAACTACCACGACGTCTCCCACGTGATGGGCGCCGTCGACGAGCACCGGCTCGTGCCCAAGGGACTGCCCGCCTGGCTCATCGTCGACACCCGCTACCTGGACACCTACCCGATCGCGGGCTCGACCCCCGGATCACCGGCCGACGGCATGGTCTCCGCGCCCACCGTCGAGCAGCTCGCCATGCGGATCGCGGTCGACGCAGACGCACTCGCCGACGAGGTCGCGCGCTTCAACGCGGACGCGGCAGACGGCATCGACCGGGTCTTCGGCCGCGGGTCGACGGCCGAAGACCGGTTCCTCGGCGACGCGAACGTCACCCCGAACCCGTGCCTGCGGCCGCTGACCGAGGCGCCGTTCCACGCCGTTCCCCTGCACTGCGGAGCGCTCGGCACCTCCGGTGGCCTCGCCACCGACCACCACGCCCGCGTGCTCCGCTTCGACGGCAGCGTGATCGACGGCCTGTACGCCGCCGGCAACGTCTCGGCCACGCCCTTCGGCGGCGCCTACCCCGGCGGTGGCTCCACCCTCGGCCCCGCCGTCACCCGCGGGTTCGCTGCCGGTGAGCACGCCGGCAGGCTTGCCGCTGCGCATGCCGGGGCGCAACCGGACCCCCACCCCGATGACGCCGCTGCCACGCGCACTGCCACCGTTTTCCAGGAGTTCCCCGCATGAGGCCCGCCGTTTCCGACACCGCCGCCGACGTCCCCGCCGGCACCACCATCCCGTATCCCTCCGGCGAGCCCGCCGCCGCCCTCCACGACGGCGACGCGCTCGACGTCGTCGTCATCGGTGGCGGCGGCGCCGGTCTGTCGGCCGCGGTGTACGCCGCCATCGCCGGCCTGCGGGTCGCCGTCATCGAGCGCACCGACCGGGTGGGCGGGACGACGGCGTGGACCGCCGGGACCACCTGGGTTCCCGGAACCCACCACGCCGCCGAGGTCGACGCGGCCGACACCCGCGCCGACGCCGCGGCGTTCCTCGACGCCGCCGTCGGGCCGCACGCCCCGGCAGCGCTGCGGGAGACCTTCCTCGACCTCGGCCCCGAGGCCGTCGCCGTCATGGAGGCTGGCTCGTCCGTGCAGTACGTGGCGCGGAAGGTCCACCCGGACTACCTCACCCAGCTGCCCGGATCCCGGCTCGCCGGGCGGGCGCTCGAGCCGACCACCTTCGACGGCGCCCGGCTCGGCGAGCGCCTCGCCCTCGTGCGCGACCCGCTCCCGGAGTTCACCGCCTTCGGCGGCATGTCCATCGAGCGGGACGACATCGGTCACCTCGCGGGTGCCCGCCCCACCGAGGAGTCCCGGCGGCACCTGCTCGCCCTGCGTCGTGCCTATCGCGACGCCGTCGCCGAGCACGGGCGTGACACCCGGCGCACCATGGGCAACGCCCTGATCGCCGGGCTGCTGCACACCCTCGACGAGCGGCGCGTCCCGGTGCTCACCCGCAGCGAGGTCACCTCTGTCACCCGCCGCCAGACCGGGTGGGACGTGCTCGTCGACGAGGACGGCACCACCCGGCGCGTGACCGCCCGGAACCTCGTCATCGGCTCCGGCGGATTCAATCGGCACCCCGGCCGGCGCGCGGCCCTGCTCCCGGGTCTCGACGTCTCCTGGTGCCCCGGCGCACCCGGCCACACCGGGCAGGCGCACGACCTCGTCGACCGCCTCGGCGGCCACTACGGTACCGCCGGGTTCGCCCACACCTTCTACGCCCCGGTGTCCACCCGCCGGCGCGAGGACGGCAGCTGGGCGGTGTTCCCCCATTTCGTCATGGATCGCGCGAAGCCGCACATGGTGGTCGTGGACCAGCACGGTCGCCGCTACGTCAACGAGGCGACCAGCTATCACCTCTTCGGCAAGCAGATGGTCATGCACGAGCACGAGGATCCCGGCTCCGCTGCGCCGTCGTTCCTCATCACCGACGCCACCGGCATGTGGACGTACGGTCTCGGCATGGTGCGCCCGTTCCAGCGCGAGCGGGCGCTGCGCCGCTACCTCGACGACGGGTACCTGGTCCGCGCCGACTCCCTGACCGAGCTCGCCGAACGGCTGGACGTCCCGGCCGACAACCTGGAGCGAACCATCGCCCACACCAACACGTCCGCCGCCCGCGGCGAGGATCCCGAGTTTCACCGGGGCTTGAACGACTACCAGCGGTTCAACGGCGACCCCGCCTCCGAGACCGGGCACCCGAACATCGCCCCGGTCGACGGCGCCCCCTACTTCGCGGTCCGGATCTATCCCGGTGACATCGGCGCGTCCACGGGGTTCGAAACCGACGCGACGGCCGCGGTGCTGGGCGCCGACGGCGCCCCGATCGGCGGTGTCTACGCCGTCGGCAACGACATGCAGTCGGTGATGGGCGGCACCTATCCCGCGCCCGGCATCACCATCGGGCCCGGCCTCGTCTTCGCCTACGCGGCCGTCCGCGCCATCGTCGGCGGCGATCCGCTTCCGGGAGCGCAGACGCGACGCCCGCTGGCGGGGTGGTGAGGCCCGTGGCGCGGTACCCCGACGGCGCGCGGGCGCTCGTCACCGGCGGCACCGGGGGCATCGGGGCCGCCTGCGCGCGGCGGCTGCGCGCCGAGGGTGTCGACGTCGTCACCGCCGACCTGCACCCGGACGCCGACATCCGCTGCGACATCACCGACGAGGCGGCCGTCGCGGCGCTTGCGGCCCACGTCGGCCGGGTCGACGTTCTCGTCAACTCCGCCGGCATCCAGGGCCTCGAACGGCCGCTCACCGCGACGACCCTGGTCGACTGGCAGCGCGTGTTCCGGGTCAACGTGGACGGCACCTTTCTGCTGTGCCGCGCGGTGGTGCCCGGCATGACGGCTCGCGGCTGGGGGCGGATCATCAACCTCGCGAGCATCGCCGGGAAGGAGGGCAACGCCCGGCAGAGCGCCTACTCCGCGTCGAAGGCCGCCGTCATCGGGCTCACCAAGGCGCTGGCCAAGGAGCTGGCCGAGACCGGCGTCCTCGTGCACGCCGTGGCACCGGCCATCATTCGCACCCCGCTCAACGCCGAGACCGACCCGGACACCTTCGCCCGGCTGCTGGACAAGATTCCGATGCGCAGGGCCGGGGAGCCGGATGAACTGGCCGCGCTCGTCGCCTGGCTGGCGTCGGCGGAGTGCACCTTCACCACCGGCGCCGTGCACGATCTCTCGGGCGGTCGCGCCACCTACTGACGGGCGTTCCAGGTCCGGGGTGGGTGACCCGGCCGGGGGGATTCCCAGCATCATCGCAGGCAGGGACCGTGGCCGTGCCGGCATGGGGTGCTCTAGGGTGAGTCTCATCGTGCCGGCCGCTTCGGCGCTCGGGGCGGACCGTTCACTCGCCCGGCCCGCCGGGGGAGTGCGGGGGCCGGCACTTCTTCACAGCATCGGTGACGCCGCCGTCGCCGTCACAGGGGGAATGTCATGACCGCTCACTCCGCCCGGCATCGCGCCGAGCCCACCCGGTCCGCCGGGTCCGTCGTTGTCGCACTGGCCAGCGCCGTCACGTCGGGTGCGGTCGACAGCGCTCTCGGCCGGGCGCTCGACGGTGCCCTCGCCCGCTGCGGTCGACGGGCGGCCACCGGCGCCGCCACGGTGGCGCTGACCGGCGCGGTCACCCTCGGCCTGGCCGCCCCCGCCCAGGCGCACTGGCTCGTCGCGCCCGCGCCCGCGCCGTCGTCGAGCACCGCGGCCACCACGCCGGTCACGGACGCCGCCTGGCCGATCCCCGACACGGGGATCCGCGCCACCCTGCCGACGACGCTCGGTCCGGTCACCACGTGGCGCACCCCGACCGCCGCGGTCGCCACCGGCGACGCCGCCGCGCTGCGCAACGCCGTCATCGCGACGGCCCAGAACGGGGTGGGCCACCGCTACGTGTGGGGTGGCACGTCCCCGGTCACGGGCTGGGACTGCGGGGGTTACGTCAGCTGGGTGCTGCGGCAGCACGGCTTCGACCTGCCGGTGCTCGGAGGGGACGCGATGGCCACCGCCCTCGGGGCCCAGCAGATCCCGCTCGCCGAGGGCCGCCCCGGCGACATCATCTGGATCCCGGGTCAGCACATCGGCATCTACGACGGCAACGGCGGCGTGTTCGAGGCGCTCAACCCGGTGCAGGGCACCATGCACACCCCGTACCACGGGGGCCTGCTGATCCGGCTGCCCGTCAAGGACGGCTGACGCCGGCCGGACCTGCGCGGGTGCCGTCGTCAGATGGTGACGGTGCCGCGGGGGGTCTCGAACGTGACGGACAGGACGCCCGGCGTGCCGTTGGGGGCCACCCAGTCGACGTCGACGTCGGCCAGCGCGTCCCGCACGTCCCGGCCCAGCCAGTCGGTCACCCGGGACGGCGAGCCGGCGATCTGCAGCTTCGCCAGCGCGACGTCCGTGGGGGCCGCCATCGACGGGTGCAGGTCCGGCGGGCTGATCCAGTGGAGCAGGAACGGGACCTGCGGGTCCGCGATCAGGCCCTTGACCCCGATCTGGCGCCACTGCAGCTCCCGGCCGTCCGGGAACTTCCGGTTGCCCGGCACGGCCTCGCGGCCCAGCCGCTTCTCGTACAGGGCGAGGTCCGACACGCTGACCACCCAGCCGAGCCAGCCGCCGCCCAGCTCGGATCGCGCCCGCACGGCCTGGCCGAACGGCGCCTTGTCCGCGGACGGGTGGTCGAGCACCTCGACGACCTCGATGTACCGGTGGTGCTGCAGCGGGAAGATCGCGTTGCGGGTGCCGAACCGGGGGTGGATGCCGCCGGTCACCGGGTGCATGCCGAGGGCCTGGCCGATCTCGTCGGCGCAGGCGGTCAAGCCCGCGGGTCCGCAGGCGAACGAGACGTGATCCAGGCGCATGCCCACATCCTTGCACCGGCACCTTTCGCCCGCGGGTTAGGTGACCCTAATCACCCGGGGCCGGTTCGCCGGGCGTCATCGACTTGCGCGGAGGGGCCGGCGCACCGAACACTGGTGCGCAGGTCATGAGCGTCAGCGACATGCAGCCCCGGCTCGCTGACCGGCAACCCTCCAACCGCGGTGGGGTGCCCCGGGTGAAGACCGGGCGGCGCGCGTTCGCGCGTCGCAAGCGCGGGCCGGTGTGTCCCGAGGGCGGCGCACCCGCGGCCCGGACTCGCCGGCTCCCGTCCGAGAGGAACGGCATGTCCGACACCTGGTCCTTCGAGACCCGCCAGATCCACGCAGGTCAGCAGCCCGACCCCGCCACCGGGGCGCGGGCACTGCCGATCTACCAGACGAGTTCGTTCGTGTTCGACGACGCGGATCAGGCGGCCTCCCGCTTCGCGCTCGCCGAGCTCGGTCCGATCTACACCCGCATCGGCAACCCGACCAACGAGGCGGTGGAGAACCGGGTGGCGTCGCTGGAGGGCGGCGTCGGCGCCCTGCTGCTCGCGTCCGGGTCCGCCGCGACCACCTACGCGATCCTCAACGTCGCGCAGAGCGGTGACCACATCGTCGCCAGCCCCTCCCTGTACGGCGGCACGCACAACCTCTTCCACTTCACGCTGCCCAAGCTCGGCATCAGCGTCAGCTTCGTCGAGAACCCCGACGACCCGGCGTCCTGGACCGCCGCCGTCCGGCCGAACACCAAGGCCTTCTTCGGGGAGAGCATCTCCAACCCGCGCCAGGACGTGCTCGACATCGGCCCGGTCGCCGACGCCGCGCACGCCGCCGGGGTGCCGCTGATCGTGGACAACACCGTGGCCACCCCGTGGCTGATCCGGCCGTTCGAGCACGGCGCCGACGTCGTCGTCCACTCCGCCACCAAGTATCTCGGCGGGCACGGCAACGCGATCGCCGGGGTGATCGTCGACGCCGGCCGGTTCGACTACACCGCCGAGCCGGGCCGGTTCCCCGGGTTCACGGAGCCGGACGAGTCGTACCACGGCCTCGTGTTCGGCCGGGACCTCGGGGAGGGCGGCGCGCTCGGCGCGAACCTGTCCTACATCCTCAAGGCCCGCGTGCAGTGGCTGCGGGACACCGGCGCCGCCGCGAGCCCGTTCAACGCGTTCCTCATCGCGCAGGGCCTGGAGACCCTCAGCCTGCGGATCGACCGGCACGTCGCCAACGCCCAGCGGGTGGCGGCGTGGCTCGAGGAGCGCGACGACGTGCTCTCCGTCGCGTACGCCGGGCTGCCGTCGAGCCGGTGGTACGAGCTGGGCCGGAAGTACGCGCCGAAGGGAGCGGGCGCGGTGCTGGCGTTCGAGCTGGACGGCGGCGCCGAGGCCGGCCGCCGGTTCGTCGACGCCCTGACCCTGCATTCGAACGTGGCGAACATCGGGGACGTGCGCTCGCTCGTCATCCACCCGGCGTCGACCACCCACAGCCAGCTCTCGGACGCGAACCAGCTGACCGCCGGGGTCAGTCCGGGGCTGGTGCGCCTCTCGGTGGGGCTCGAGCACATCGACGACATCCTCGCCGACCTCGAGACCGGGTTCGCCGCCGTCCGGGAGGCCCGCGCCGCATGAGCGTGCTCCCGCGGCACCGCCGGCAGCACGACGGTCGGTCCGCGCTCGCCTCTCTCGGCGACGCGGCGGCCGCCGTGCGGTTCGCGTCGGTGGGTGACCTCGCCCTGGAGCGCGGCGGCGTCCTGCCCGACGTCGTGCTCGCGTACGAGACGTGGGGCACCCTGAACGCGGACGCGTCCAACGCGGTGCTCATCCACCACGCGCTGACCGGGTCCTCGCACGTGGCGCGCGGGGACACGGACGTGCCGGGCTGGTGGGACGCGCTGGTGGGGCCGGGCTGCCCGCTGGACACGGATGAGCTGTTCGTCGTCTCGATCAACATGATCGGCGGCTGCTACGGCTCCACCGGCCCCTCCTCGATCGCCCCGGACGGCCGGCCCTGGGGATCCCGGTTCCCGCTGATCACCCTGCGGGATGCCGCGCACGCCGAGAGGCGGCTGACGGAGTCCCTGGGCATCGACGCGTTCGCCCTCGTCATCGGCGGGTCCATGGGTGGGGCGCGCGCCCTCGAATGGGCCGTGACCCACCCCGACGCGGTACGGCACTGCGCGGTGCTCGCGATCGGCGCGGCCTCGACCGCCGAGCAGATCGCCTGGGCGCAGCCGCAGGTCCTCGCCATCCGGAACGACCCGCACTTCGCCGACGGCAATTACTACGGTGGGCACACCCCGGACGCCGGGCTCGGCATCGCCCGCCGCATCGCCCACATCACCTACCGCAGCGAGGCGGAGCTCGGGGCCCGGTTCGGCCGGAGCGCGCAGCCGGGGGAGGACCCGCTCAGCGGCACCAACGCCTCCCGCGGCCGGTACGCCGTCGAGAGCTACCTCGACCACAAGGCCACGTCCCTGGCCGGTCGGTTCGACGCCAACAGCTACATCGTGCTCTCCGACGCGTTGATGAGCCACGACGTCGCCCGCGGCCGCGGCACCCTGGAGCAGGCGCTCGCCGGGGTGCGGGCCGAGGTGCTCGTCGCCGCCGTCACCTCGGACCGGCTCTACCTGCCGGAGCAGTCCTTCGAGCTCGCGGCGGCGCTGCCCGGCGACGTCCCGGTGCACCTGGTGGACGCCGCCATCGGGCACGACGGCTTCCTCACCGAGATGGGCCAACTCGGCGCCCTGCTGGACGCGCACGTCTTCGGCCGCTGAGGCGGTTCTTGGGCGGCTCTGCGGAGCGTTCCGGAGCGCTCCGGAGCAATGGCTACGGTGAGTGTTGCCGGTGGGACGGATGAGGCGCCGACGGGTTCACTGCCGCCACATCCGTCACACTCGGTGTAGCCAACGCTCCGCCCACCTGGGTCAGCGGGCGGTCGGCGCTCCGCCGGTGACCGACTCGACCGCCAGCGTGCCGCCGAAGCCGAGCAGGACGACGCCGGTGATCCGGTCGATGATCCGCAGGGACCGCGGGCTGGAGAGCCACCGACGCGCCCAGCGGCCGCCGACGATCAGGACGCCGAACCACGTCATGGTCAGGGTGGCGTGCACGCCGGCGAGGATCACCCCCATGAGCAGCGGTGGCACCCCGGCGGGGAGGAACTGCGGGACGGTCGCGAGGTAGAAGACGCCGACCTTGGGGTTGAGCAGATTCGTGCCCGCTCCCACCAGCCACCCGCGCCCCGCGGAGGTCGGAACCGGCGGCAACTGGTCGTGCAGCTGCTGCGGCGCGGTCCGGCCGTGGCGCACCGACCGGACGATCATGGACCCGCCGAGCCAGAGCATGTACCCCGCGCCGGCGATCGTCAGCGCCCGGTACGCGACCTCCGAGGCGGCCAGCAGGGCGGAGACGCCGACGGCCGCGGCGATACCCCACACCATCGCGCCGGTCGCGACGCCGAGCGCGGTCGCCCAGGCGTACGGTCGGGTCCGGGTGAGGGAGGACCGGAGCACGAGGGCGGTGTCCAGGCCCGGCACCAGGGTCAGCAGCCCGGCGACCACGGCGAAGGCGAGGACGGCGTCGAGGATCGTCACCGGATCAGGCTACGGGGCGTCCCGCGCTCCCAGGCCCGGCGGGCCGACGACGGCCACCTGCCGCATCGGCCCGGACGCTCGGACCGTCACCCCCGGCGGCGCCGGGCAACGGCTGCGTCGAGGGACGGCCGGTGGGACCGGTGGTGCCGTTCGGGACGGATCAACCCGCTCCGACAGCACGAACGGTCCCCCTCGCGGCGCCGGCGAACGACGGCGGATCCTGCGGGAAGGTGACGGTGACGTCATCGTCGCCGTGCCCGGGATCGGAGAAGCGAGGACCCGCCCTACTCCGAGCCCGGCGGCATGCCGGGACCGAACACGGGGCCGGCCACGGGGCGCTTCGCGGTGACGTGGTCGCCGGAGGAGACCCGCCGGATCCGGCGCAGCACCCAGGGCGCCAGGTACTCGCGCGCCCACACCAGGTCCTCCGTCCGAGCCTGCCGCCAGGTGCGGGTGGGGAGGGGCTTGGCCTCGAGCGGGTGCAGGTCGTGCGGCACGTTCAACGAGTCCAGGGCCATCATCGCGATCCGGTGGTGCCCGAGCGGGGAGAAGTGCAGGCGGTCCGGCGCCCACATCTGGGGCTGCAGCAGCTCGCGCAGGGACCACATGTCCGCGATGACGGCGTCGTGCCGTTTCGCGACGGTGTGCAGGTTCTCGTTGAAGATCGCGACGCGGCCCCGGATGGCCCCGAGCACCGGGGTGTCCCGGATGTCGGGACCGGTGAACAGCAACACCGTCGCGCCGGAGGCGGCGAGCCGGCCGATCGCGGCGTCCAGCCGGGCCGCGACGGCGTCGGGATCGGCGCGGCGGATGATGTCGTTGCCGCCCGCCGAGATGGTGACCAGGTCCGGTTTGAGCTCCAGCGCCGGGTCGAGCTGCTCGGCGATGATCTGGTCGAGCAGCCGGCCGCGGATGGCCAGGTTGGCGTACGCGAAGTCCCGCGCGGTGTGGGCCAGCTCCTCGGCGAGCCGGTCGGCCCAGCCGCGGTGACCGCCCTGCGCCGAGGGCTCCGGGTCGCCGATGCCCTCGGTGAACGAGTCGCCCAGGGCGACGTACCGGGTCCAGGGATGCACGGGCTCTCTCGCCTCGTTCGCGTTCTCACTCACCCGCACATCGTGCCACCGCCAGGAGCGCCAGCTCGATGCTCCTATGGATGTCAAGGGTGGGTGAGGACTGAGTAGATCTCGCGGGCGATGTGGCGTTTGAGGCAGCGGATGACGTCTTTG
>NZ_BMJI01000020.1 GCF_014643255.1 Tersicoccus solisilvae
CGGGAAGCGGGTGGCGTCCGCCCGGGCGGGCTCGGTCGGCGGCGCCGGCGACGGCGGCCCGACCGGGAACAGCGGCAGGGTCGCCGTGCTCATGCGTCTCCCTCCGCTCGGGTCGCGCCCGGCTCGGCCTCGGCCAGGACGGCGCGCACCCGGGCGACGGCCGTGGTGAGCCGGGCGTCGAGGGTACCGGCCGGGTAGTCGGCCAGCGCATCGCCGGTCGCGATCGCCGGGTCGGCGATCAGCCTCGCGGCCGCGGGCAGCAGCTCCCGGTCCGCTCCTGCCTCCCGCAGCACCGCCACGTCGGCGGGGTTGAGCCGCACCCGGATCACGTCCTCGGCGTCGTCGGCGGCGACCGCCCGGGCGAGGGCGGCGCGGGCGGCCGCGAACGGGTCGCGGCGCGCGTGGTCACCGAGCAGGGTGTCGGCGGGGGCGATGACGGCGTCGACGTACCGGGCGTCCCACTCGGCCAGGACGGGGACGGTGCGGGCGCGCACCTGCGCGGCGGCGGCCTGCAGGGCGGCAGTGGCGGCGTCGAGCCGGGCGCGGGCGGCGTCCGCCCGGGCGCGCTGCTCCGCCTCGAGCCGGTCCTGGCTCAGGTGCGCGGCGACCTCGGCGCTGCGCAGGCCGGCGGCGTACCCGGCGGCGTGGCCACGGGTGAAGCCCTCCGTCCGGGTGCGGTCCGCGCCGGGCGCGGTGATGCGCGGGAAGACGACGGGGACGGGCTGGAGCCGGGCGTCGGCGTGCGTGTCAGTCGACATAGTCGTCGTCCCCCCGGCGCAGGGTGATCTCGCCGTCGGCCTCGAGCGCGCGGATGCTGCGCACCACCTCGGCGCGGGCCTGCTCGACCTCGGACGCCCGCACGGGCCCGGTGGACGCGGACTCCGCCTGCAGGATCTCCCGGTTGCGGTCCGAGACGTTGCCGAGCACGACCTCGACCACCGGCGCCGGCGCGCCCTTCATGGCCCGGGCCAGCACGGCCGCGTCCAGGCCGCGCAGGATGCGCTGCACGTCGCGGCGCTCGAACGTGACGAGGTCCTCGAACGTGAGCATCCGGGCCCGCACCTCCTCGGCGAGCATGGGGTCCCGCTCGGTCAGCCCGTCGAGGACGGCCCGTTCGGTGGCGACGTCGGCACGGTTGATGATGTTCAGCAGGGGCTGCAGGCCGCCGACCGTCGCGGCGCGGCGGGGCACCCCGGAGGTGCCGACGCGAGCCCGCAGCGTCTCGGCGACGACGCCGATCGCCTCGGGGGTGGCGGTGCCCATCACGGCGATGGCGCGGGCGATCTCCACCGACCGGGACCGGTCCAGGCCCGCCAGCACGGCGGACCCCTGCTGCGGGTCCAGGTGGGCGAGCACCAGTGCCGCCGTCTCCGGCAGCTCGCCGTCGAGCAGGTTCACCAGGTCCCCGGCCTCGATGTCCTCGAGGAACTCGAAGGAGCGGCCCGCCGCCGTGAAGGTGACGCGGTCCATCACCCCGGCGGCCCGCTCGGCGCCGAACGACGCCTCGAGCAGGTCCGCGGCCACGCCTCGACCGCCGAGTGGGGTGCGCCGGCCGGAGAGGGCGATGTCGTGGAACTCGGCGATGACGGACTCGGCCGTCTCCGCATCGACCCGGTTCAGGCGCACGATCTCGGCCGCGATCTCCTCGGCCTCCGCCTCGCTGAACTGGGCGAGGACCCGGGCGGCGTTCTCGGCGCTCATCTGCATCAGCACGACGGCGGCCTTCTGGGTGCCGGTGAGCACGCGCGGTGGCGGCGCGATCTGCTGGCTCACGCCCCGACCCGTTCATCCATCATGCCGCGCAGGTAGTCGGCCGCGACCTTCGGGTCCGTCCCGCCCAGGGCGTCGACCTGCGAGCGCCGCAGTTCGATGTCGGAACCGGCGGTGCCGACGGCCTCCAGGGGTGCCGCGACGGGGATGGCGGAGGTCATCGGGGCCGCGCCGATCGCCTCGACCGCCGGGCCCTCCACGGCCACCGGGGCGTCGACCATCTCCTGCAGCGTCAGCGGGGACCCGCCCAGTTCCAGGGGCTGGCGGGCGGTGCGACGGGAGCGCAGCCACAGGACGGCGACGATGATCAGCAGCAGGAACAACCCGCCGATGCCGAGGAAGATGTTGGTCCACATTTGCTGGTTGGCGCGGGCGTCGGCCTCCGCCTGGGCGGCCTTCAGTGCGGCGTCGGCCTGCTGGGCGGCGCTCGTGCTGAACGGCACCACCTGCAGGGACAGGGTGTCGCCGCGCTGGGTGTCGATGCCCGCCGCGGCGGAGACCAGTTGGTTGAGGGAGGCGACGTTGAGGCCGCCGGCCGCCGACTGGTTCACGGCCACCGAGACGGACTGCCGCTTGAGGGCACCGGCGGGGACGGTGCGCTGCTCGGTCTGCTTGTTGACCGCGTTGTTCCTCGTGGTGGCGCTGGAGGTGTAGTTCCCGTTGCCGGTGGCCCCGGCCGTCGCGCCACTGGTGGGGGTGGCCCCCGGGACGGCGATGTTGTCCGGCCCGAGCACGCCGGTGGAGCCGCTCGCGCCGTTGCCCGCGTAGGCCTCCGTGGTGGTGGTCTCGCTGAGCGGTTGGGTGTCCTTGGTGGTGGTGAAGGACTCGGTGGTCTGCTCGGCGGACTGCGTGTCGATCTCCGGCGTGACCGCGACGGTCGCGTTGCCGGGCCCGACGACGCGGTCGAGCACCGCCTGCACCGAGGCCTGGGTCTGCTTCTGGTAGTCCGCGGCCTGGCCGGAGGTGGTGCCGGCGGTGCCGGTGCCGACCGCGGAGAGCACGGCACCGGTGCTGTCGACCACGGACACGTTCTTCGGGGTCAGCTTCTCGACGGAGGCGCTGGTCAGGTGGACGATCGCCTGCACCTGGTCGGTGCTGATCGCCAGGCCGGGCCGGGTCTTGATGAACACGGACGCCGTCGGATCGGCCGCCTGGGCGGTGAACACCGTCTTGTCGGGGATGGCCAGCTGGACGGACGCCGTCTCCACCCCGTCGAGGTGGCCGATGGTGGCGGCGAGCTCGCCCTCGATCGCGCGCTTGTAGGTGACCTTCTGCTGGAACTCGGAGGACGTCACGCCCATGGAGTCCAGCAGCGAGTACCCGGTGGCGGGGGCCGCGGGCAGGCCGGCGGCGGCGGCCTTGAGCCGCTCGTCGTAGACCTTGTCCTCGGGCACGAGCACAGTGGAGCCGCCGTCGGCGAGCTGGTAGGGCACGTTGTCCTTGCGCAGCTGCTCGACGACGGCGCTCGCGTCGGCGTCCTTCATGCCCGAGAACAGCGGGCTGTAGGTGGGGCGGGTCAGCCAGCTGGTCAGGGCGATCCCGCCGAGCACGAGCACGGCGATGCCGATCAGGGCGATGGTGCGCTGGGCGACGCTGAACCGGCCCACGGTCGCGGTGAAGCGGCGGGCGAGGGTGCTCAGGGCGGGGGGCATCAGGCCTGCATCCTCATCATCTCGTTGAAGCCGCTGATCGCCTGGTTCCGCACGGTGGCGACGAGCTCCATGGTGGTCTGGGCGCGGCTGGCGGCGAGCGTGGCCCGGTGGATGTCGGTGAGGTCACCGGTGACGGCCTGCACCGCGAGGGTGTTCGACGTCGTCTGCTGCGCCTGCAGGTCTCCGAGCACCCCGGCGAGGGTGCCCGCGAAGGCACTGTCGCCGGCGCCGGCGGCTCGCCCGACGTACCCGGTCCCGGTGACGCCGCTGACCGCGCCCAAGGCCAGCTCGCTCATGCGTTCTTCCCGATCTGCAGGGCGGCCTGGTAGGTCTCCTTGGCCCGGTCGACGACCTGGGCGCTGGCCTGGTAGCCGCGCTGGGCCATGATCAGGGACGTCATCTGCTCGTTGAGGTCCACGTCGGGGTACTTGACGTTGCCGTCCGCGTCGGCCAGCGGGTGGTCCGGCTGGTGCACGATGCGACCCTCGGCGTCTCCCTCGGGGGTGCTGCTGATGTAGACGCCGCTGGTGCCCTCGCCGGCCCGGGCCTCGATGTACCGGGCGCGGAAGGCCTCGTCCGTGGTCCGGGAGACGGTGTTGGCGTTGGCGATGTTGTCGGAGATCGCGTCCAGCCACTTCCGGTGCACGGTCAGGGCGGAGCCGGCGATGCCGATCGCGTCGAAGGTCATCAGGCGGTCCTGAGGGCGGCGCGCAGCGCGGCGGACTGGTTGCCGATGGCGGACGAGGCGAACTGGTAGCGCAGCACGGTGTCGATGTTGGAGAGGGTCTCCGTCTCCAGGTTGACGTTGTTGCCGTTGAGCTGGGTGGGCTCCAGCGACAGTGCCGTCGTCGGCCTCACCTGGCCGCTGCCGCCGCGCACGGACGCGGCCAGGGCGTCCTCGAAGGCCACCCGCTGGGCGCGGTACCCGGGGGTGTTGACGTTGGCGATGTTGTCCGCGATGGCGCGCTGCCGCGCCGCCAGCCCGTCGAGAGCGCTGGCGAGCGCGGTGTTCGTCACGGAATCGAGCACGGCTGTCCTGCCTGTCCTGCAGCGATGACGGCCGATCCGTGGCCGGGAGGCGAGCGATCCGTGCTCACCGGTCTCTATCGGCCACCGCCGCGGAGGCGTTAGCCGTGGTCAGCGCCGGAATGGGCACCGATCCTGCGCCGTGCCGGCGGCCCGCCGGCACCGCGCCCGGGACGTCTCACCCGAGCACGTCGACGTACGCGGGGGTGGACCCGCTGCGCGAGCCGACGGCCTGCACGGCGGCCAGGTGCCGGGCGGTGGCGCCCTTGGCCGCCTCCAGCAGCGCGGCGGTGGCCCGCTGCCGGACGATGAGGCGCTGCACCCGGCCGCCGAGGTAGTCGGGCAGGGGCCCGAGGCCCGGGGGCGGCACCCACCGGGCGCGCCGCGTGCCGGGACCGGCGACGTCGGCACCGGCAGCCACCGGTGCCGACGCGCCGGCGAGTAGCGGTCCCCCGACCGTTACCCCCCGCGCCGCCGGTGACCCGGGTCCCCCCATTCCGGCGGCTGACGGATCCGCGAGCAGGCGGTCGGCCGCGTCGAGCGCGAGCTCGAGCGCGTCCAGGACCGCCAGCCAGCGGACGGTGTTGTGCTCCTGGAAGGAGGCGTACGGGTCGGGGGCCGGTTCAGCCAACGCTCCACCCTCCGCGGGTGGCGGGAGCGGGGGCGGCCGGGGCGGGCACCGCGTCGGCGGCGGCGTGCCAGCTCTGCTGCAGCGGGACGAGCAGGGCGATGGCCTCGCGAGTCCGCTCGACGTCGCGGCGCACGTTCGCGGTGATCAGGGCCGTGTGCACATAGGTGTAGATGCCGCGCAGGCTCTCGGCACCGTCCCACACGTCGGGGCGGAGGCTGGCGGACAGCTCGGTGATGATGTCCTGGGCGTGCACCAGGTCGGTGGACGCGGCCGCCCAGCGCTGCTCCAGCTGGGCCGCCTCGGCCCGGCGCAGGTCGAGCAGCAGCCGGTCGTAGAGCAGGGTGAGCAGGCGGGCGGGACTGGCGGAGAGCACGGCGTCCCGGGCGTACTGGGCGCGCTGTCGGGCCTGCAGCGAGGAGGCGGTCATCGACGTCACTGGTCCTTAGCGGGAGCGGGAGCGGGAGCGGAAGCGGAAACGGGAGCGGAAGCGGGAGCGGGAGCGGGAGCGGAAGCGGAAACGGGAGCGGAAGCGGGAGCGGGAGCGGGAGCTCAGCGGGAGCTGGAGCTCGGGGTGGGGGTGGGGAGGCTGGCGATCTGACTGGTGAGCCAGGACTGCTGGCTCTGGAGGGCTCCGAGGGACCCCTCCATGGCGTTGAACAACGCCTGCAAGGACTCCCGGCGGGCGGCCAGGCGCACGTCCCAGTCCCCGATCCGGTCCGTCAGGTCGGTCAGCTCGGCCTGCCGGCCCTGGATCAGGCTGGACAGGGACCCGGAGGACGGCGCCGAGGCATCCCTGGCCGCGGCGGTGACCCGGACGGCGATGTCGGCGAGGGCCCGTTGGGTGCCTGCCGGGTCGGTGGCCAGGGCGGCGCGCAGGGTGTCCTCGTCGAACGTGAAGGTGCCGTCGCGGTTCAGCTCGATGCCCCAGGTGGCCGGTGAGGCGCCCCCGACCGGCTGGTAGGCCGCGGCGGCGATCCGGTCGTTGACCAGCGTGACGGTGGAGTTGGCGGTGAACACGCCGGACTTGACGGTGGAGACGCCGCCGGCGGCGCTGGTGCTGACGCTGCGCTGGGACGCGATCGAGGAGAGCACCCCGTTCAGGGCGTCCACCAGGGCGGAGGCCCGGCCGACGATCCCGTCCGTGTCCAGCCCGACGGTGACGGTCACCGGGGTGTCCGGCACGGTCGTCGCGGTCACGTCGACGCCGGGCAGCACGCCGGTGAACGTGGTGGTGGACGAGGTGAGCACCTGCTCGGCCGCGGTGCCCGCGTACAGCCGGGCGGACGCGTCCTGCGCGGCGGTCACGACGGCGGCGCCGGGCTCGGTCATCAGGTCCGTCGCGACGCCGGCGTCGACGTCGGCGGCGGTGCCCCGATGGAGGGTGAAACCGCCGGCCGTGCCCGAGCCGGTCGCGGTGAACTGGAGCCGGTACCGCGCCGTGCCGTCCGCGTCGGTGCCCGCCCGGACCCGCACCGCGGTGGCCGGCCCGCCGGCCGCGTTGACCGCGTCCACGACGTCGGCCAGCGCGGTCGAGGCCGGCGTCACCTCGGTGCGCTTGCCCGCGGCGTCGACCAGGGTCAGCGTCGCCGCACTGCCGTTTGCGGCGGTCGGCCACGTCGTCATCGGACCGGTGACGCCGACCTGGCTCTGCGCGAGCCGGTCGATGGTCAGGGCGAAGCTGCCGCCGGGGGCGCCCTTCGCGACGGTCGCCGTCACGGACGCCGCCGACGTGGTGGCGGACAGGGAGGACGCGGCGGTCGGGCCGCCGAGGGCGCGGCCCGCGTCCGCGAGGGCCGCCACCTTGGTGTTCAGCTGCTGCAGGGCGCTGATGAGGGTCTGGCCGGTCTGCCGGCGCGCCGACAGCTGCTGCTGGGGCAGCTGCTCGACCTTCATCAGGGCGTTGATCAGCGACGTCGTGTCCAGTCCGCTGGCGAGTCCGTCGATCGAGGCCATGGGTTCTCCGTTGCCGAGGGGTCCTGCCGTCCCCGGTCAGCGGGGTCGGCGTGGCCCGGGGGCGGCGGCGACCGGCACGCTGTGGTGCCGGCCGCCGCCGTCCCGGGTCACCGGGGCCGCCCCTGTGGGCGGTCCGTCGATCAGCCGAGGAGCTTGAGCACGCCCTGGCCGGACTGGTTGGCCTGCGCCAGGATGGCGGTACCGGCCTGGGCGATGATGGAGTCCTTGGTGTAGGTCACCATCTCGGCCGCCATGTCGGTGTCCGTGATGTGCGAGCGGGCGGCCGACAGGTTCTGGGCGGTCACCTGCAGGGAGTTGATGGCGTGCTGGAACCGGTTGGCGACGGCGCCGAGCGAGGACCGCGCGGTCGAGACGTCCTTGATCGCGGTGTCCACCGTGGAGATCGTGGTCAGGGCCGTGGCGGCGCTGGCGAACCCGTCGGTGGTGACGATCGCGGCTTTCAGGTCGGTCGCGAGGGTCTTGATGTCCGCGCCGCTCATCGAGCCGAGGTCGACCTCGATCTGGTCGTTCGCGGTCGAGCCGGCGCCCACCTGGAAGGTGAGCTTGCCGTCACCGGCGGGGCCCGACGTGGCGCCCTTGAGCAGGTCGATGCCGTTGAAGTTGGTGTTGTCGGCGAGCCGGCTGAGCTCGTCCACCAGGCCGGTGACCTCGGTGGTGATGGCGGCGCGCGAATCCGTGTTGTTGGAGTCGTTGCCGGCCTGGACCGCGAGGTCACGGACGCGCTGCAGGATGGAGTGCACCTCGGTGAGCGCGCCCTCCGCGGTCTGCAGCACGTTCATGCCGTCCTGGGCGTTGCGGGCCGCGATGTTGTAGCCGTTGACCTGCGAACGCAGGCCCTCGGAGATCGCCAGGCCCGCGGCGTCGTCGGACGCGGTGTTGATGCGCAGGCCGCTGGAGAGCTTCGCCATCGACTTGGACATGTCCGTCTGTGTGCGGGACAGGTTCAGGTAGGCGTTGTTCGCGGCCAGGTTGGTGTTGATGGTCATGCCCATGGTGATTCATCCTCCGTGAGTGGGTCGGGTGGTGCCTGAGCCCGTCCGTGGGCTCGCAATCTGATCTATCGGCACGGTCGAGACGGTGGTTAGGCAGGGGGTGGATGTTTCTCCGGCGTACCCGTCGTGCGGACGCACTGGATCACAAGCGGAACAGGTCGATGCCCTCTGCGTTCGCGCTCTCGGCTCGGCGCGCCTGAGCGGTCCGGTCGATCCGATCGTCTGGGTCATGCAGTGCCCATCGGATACGACTCGGCGGGCCGCTTGCCGAGGGTCAGCTCCATCAGCGCCAGCACGTCCACGTCGTTGCGCAGCGTCGGGTTCTCGTTCATGTCGTGCTCCTTTGTCGAGTGGGGGCTGGGACTGGACCAACCGCGTCCCTCTCCCCCATTTGTTTGTCCGGCTGGCGAGCATGCGAGCTGCGGCTGACGGAAAGCGGGTCCACCCGTAGGGCGGCGGGTGGAGAGAATCTGCCGGCGATGTGAGCGACGCAGGGGCGCGTCGGCAGAATCTCGGAGGAGCCGGCCCCGACGAAGGAGGGGCTTGAACCGCTTGGATCGACCGCGATAATCCGAAGGACAGCCGGAAAAACAAGGGGGGCACGGACGACGGTCCGGAGCTTGCGGAGGCCGGCGGCGGTTGCTCATCAGCCCGAGTGGAGCGACGACCGCTTCCCGGTCCGAGCGTGCGAGGACCGGGCCCTGTCCCTGCACGCCCCTCGCCGGGGCAGGCACGCCTGCGATGGTGGACCCGGCCGAGCGACTGATTCCACGCGTGGTGGCGGCAAACCCGACGTCGGCAGCACCTCGTTGGGTATTTTCGTGAGCATGATCACTCTGACAGGTCGGCGCCTACGCGCCGTAGCGGCAACACTCATCCTCGGCCTCGGAATCACCGCCATGGGCGCGACCCCAGCCCAGGCAGCTACGACCGCCAGCGCGACCACAGACGGCGGCTATTTCCGTGGAACCATCTACCACCAGGAGTACTACTACGGAAACGACTCATGGTCGATCTCCGGAAGGCTCACGGACACGGCCGGCAACGGTCGGCCGGTGGAGTTGCAAGTCCGGTACCAGTGGATCCTCAAGTCAGGCATGGTGCAGACATCGAAAGTAAAGGTGATCGACAGCACCGGGACGACGAAGTCCGTTTACGCCAGTGCCGCAACCCCCGACGTTGCAACCTGGCGCCTGCAATACCGGGTGTGCGCTCCTACGTGCTCGACCTGGCAGTACACCAGCTGGCGATAGTCCTTTACGCGTCGACGTCCGGCACCCCCTCGGCCGCGGGGTGAGGGGCCGGGTATCTGCCGGGCCCCTCACCATCTGCGAGGCTACTTCGTCTGGTGATCACCAACCATGAGTCGTTCCACGTCGGCGGGCGTGTAGCCCCAGCCGATCAGGGCGGTCAGGTACTCCCCCGCCCCGGAGGGCCGGTTCCGCCACGAGCCGCGATCCATGTCGGCCTCGATGCACCCGATCACCGCGGCGAGGGCCACCATCGTCGGGTCAGTGGTTCGCTTCGCGGCCCACGCGGGGCCGTCTTCGCCCTTGGCCACCCGGATCGACTCGATGATGTTGTGGCCGACCTGGTAGGCGTGCCCGGTGATGCGGGCGGCGATGAACCGGGCCGCGTCCTTGGGCGGGGTCTTGCGGGAGAGCAAGGTGGCCACGAACTCGCGGCGGACCACCTGGGCCGCTTCCATCGCCCGGTTGTTCTCCACCACGGCCCGGCGTTCGGCCTTCTGCTCCTCGGTCATCCCGCCACCGGCGGCCCCGTAGTCGCCGCTGGTGCGGCGGCGGCTGTAGCCGCAGGCCTTCCAGTCCAGCACCGCGTAGGAGTGCACGACCTCCCCGGACCAGCCCGCGCCGACGTAGACGGCGTTCGCGTCGTCCTCGGTCAGTGCCACCGGACCGGTCGGGGACGGCTTGGCCAGCTCGGCCACCGGGACCGCGTCCCCCTCGTAGCCGTAGGCGTCGGGGTTGCGGTCCAGGATCGTCAGACCCCGCTCCGTGGCGGCGGCCTGCGCGGCCGCGATCACGTCAGCCCGCTCACGGGACTTCTTCAACCGGGACGCTTCGTGCGCCAGCGAGTCCGGGGACCGGAGGGCGACGGCGGTCAGCTGCTCCTGTGCCTCGTCGTCGCCGTCGAACTCGGCGAGGACGAGGGCTTGATCGACGGTCAGGCCCACGCTCAGCGCCTCCGTGGCGGTTGCGTTGGCCTTCACCGCCAGCGTCGTCTCCACGGTGGCCTTGTCGACACCGACGCGCTTGGCGATCCGGATCGGGGACACCCCGAGCAGGCTCAGCTGGTGGATCGCCTCGGCCCGATCCGTCTCGGTCAGCCCGGTCCGCTGGTCGTTCTCCACGACCTGCCGGGCCAGCCAGTCCGCCTCTTCGGGGGTGGCGACCAGATGCACGGGGATGGTGGGCTGTCCGGCCTCGACGGCGGCGAGGGTGCGCCGCTGGCCCATCAGCACCTTCACGGTCCCGTCCTCGGCCCGGTGGGCGACCACGGGCACGAGCACGCCGTGCTCCTTGACGGAGGCGACGAACGCGGGCGTCAGCCCCGCGTCGGCGCGGACGTTGGTGTCGACGGTCAGCGTGGTCGGGTCCAACTCGACGAGCGTGGGGGTGGTGTTGCTCTGGGTGGTGGTGTTCTCGGACATGTCGTGCTCCTTTGGCGAGTGGGGGCTGGGACTAGACCAGCGCCCGTCCCTCTCCCCCGTCGTTGTGTGCCTGCTGGCGAGCTTGCCGAGCGGCGGCCGACGGAGCCCCGGTCCACCCGAAGGGCGCGGGTGGAGAGAATCTGCCGGCGATGTGAGCGACGAAGGAGCGCGCCGGCAGAATCTCGGCAGGAGCCGGCCCCGGAGCGCCAGCGGAGGGGCTTGACCGGGGTGGAGCGGCCGCGAAAATCCGCAGGACAGCAGGCACACAACAAGAAGAGCCAGACGGCCGGGGCGGAGCTTGCGGAGACCCGGACGGCTGGCTCCCCAGTCCGAGCGCAGCGAGGTCAATATCCGGATCGTGTGACGTCCGGCCCCCTGCCGTTGTGTGGACCCAGGTACGTGTTGGACGCGGACACCGCACAACGGTGGGGCCGGACGATTCGTGAGATGGCGACGTGAAAGACTTTGCGCTTGGCCGCGCCTGTGGGCTCGATCACGCGGTATGCCGGCCGTCAGGCCGGCATACCTGGCGGAGGCGCGGGCGGCAGGTTTAGGGGCAACCGCTGCCGATCGACGGCGGGCAGCGGTTCGGCGACCATGGTGAGGCGACTGTGTGTTGGCGGGGATGCCGAGCTCCGTGTGTGGAGAGAGCCACGGTTTCCGTCCTCACCGCCCGGTTCTCGTCGGGGTTGGAGGATCGGGCGGCAGTGTGCCGGCACCGGGTGCCGACACACTGAACCCCGGTCTAGGAACGAACCAGGCGGGCGATGGCGTCGCTGGCTTCCTTGATTTTCGCGTCCGCGGTAGGGCCACCTTCACGTGCGGCGTCCATGACGCAGTGCTTGAGGTGGTCGTCGAGCAGGCCCACGGCGACAGCCTGCAGGGCGCTGGTCAGTGCGCTGATCTGCGTGAGGATGTCGATGCAGTATTTCTCCTCATCGACCATCTTGGAGATGCCCCGCGCCTGACCTTCGATGCGGCGCAGACGCTGGAGGTACCTCTCTTTGTCGGTGATGTACCCGTGGGCTCGGTCGTGGGTCTCGGAGGGAGCAGTCATGCCGGTGTTTCCGTTCTACCGTTCCAGGACGGATCGGGTACTCGCTTCAGGGGTGAGGTCGATGCGGCGCAGCAGTTGGGCGTTGAGAGCGACGACGACTGTGGACAAGGACATCAGGATGGCACCAACGGACATCGGCAGAACGAATCCGACGGGCGCGAGGACGCCGGCGGCCAAGGGCACGGAGATGAGGTTGTAGCCGGCCGCCCACCACAGATTCTGCTTCATCTTCCGGTACGCGGCCCGGGAGAGTTCGATGACGGAGAGCACGGACCGTGGGTCGGAGCTAGCGAGGATCACGCCGGCTGAGGCGATGGCCACGTCGGTTCCGGCGCCGATGGCGATACCGACGTCCGCCTGGGCCAGGGCGGGGGCATCATTGACGCCGTCCCCGACCATGGCGACCTTCTTGCCTTCACTTTGCAGTTGTTCGACCTTGGCGGCCTTGTCCTCGGGTCGGACGCCGGCGAATACTCGGTCGATGCCGAGTTCGGATGCGACGGCGTCGGCGACGGCTTGGGCGTCACCGGTGATCATGACCACCTCGACCCCGCTGCGGTGCAGGGCGTCGACCGCGGTGCCGGATTCGGGGCGGATTTCGTCGGCGAGTTTGAGCCCGGCGATGACGGTGCCGTCTTGGACGACGTGAAGGATGATCGCCCCCTCGGAACGCCACTGGTCGGCCTGGTCGATCTCGTGTGCACCGACCTCGTCGAGCAGCTTCGGTCCACCCACGCGGATCTGCTGGCCGTTGACGGTGGCAGTGACTCCGACGGCGGGTGAAGAGGAGAAACCGGATGCACTGGGAACGGTCAAGCCTTGTTCGTGGGCTGACCGGACGATGGCCTTGGCCAGTGGGTGCTCACTGTCCGATTCGGCGCCGGCGGCCAGTACCAGCACGTCCGAGTCGTCGCGGCCGTGGACGGGCTGTACGGCGGTGACGGTGGGCTCGCCCTTGGTCAGGGTGCCGGTCTTGTCGAACAGAATGGCGTCGACGGTGCGCATGCTTTCCAGGGCGAGCCGGTCCTTGACCAGGACCCCGCCGCGGGCGGCCCGCTCGGTCGCGATCGAGACGACCAAGGGGATGGCCAGGCCAAGGGCGTGGGGACAGGCGATCACCAGGACGGTGATGGTGCGCACCACGGCCTCGTCCACGTTCCCGGTCAGGCTCCACACCAAGGCGGTGATCGCGGCGGCGGTGAGCGCGAACCAGAACAGGAGGGCCGCGGCCCGGTCAGCGATCCGTTGGGCCCGCGAGGAGGAGTTCTGGGCCTCGGTGACGAGGCGTTGAATCCCGGCGAGGGCGGTGTCATCGCCGGTGGCGGTGACGGTCACCCGGAGGCCGGAGTCGGTGGCGACGGTGCCGGCGGTCACGGTGTCACCGACCCCGCGCGCCACGGGCCGGGACTCACCGGTGACCATGGACTCGTCCATGGCTGCGGTGCCGTCGATGATCCGCCCGTCGGCGGGTACGTTCCCGCCGGGACGGACGATGACGGTGTCCCCGACCTTCAGGTCGCTCGGGGCGACAGAGACGATCTGGTCACCCTCAACCCGTTCCGCTTCGTCGGGCAACAGAGCGGCTAAGGAGTCCAGGGCCGAGGTTGTCTGGGCGAGGGAGCGCATCTCGACCCAGTGACCCAGCAGCATGATGACGATCAGCAGGGCCAGTTCCCACCAGAACTCGAGCTCGTGGTCCAACAACCCCAGGGTGGCCCCCCAGGAGGCGACGAACGCCACGGTGATCGCCAGGCCGATCAGCAGCATCATGCCGGGTTGACGCGCTTTCAGTTCACTGACGGCCCCGGTGAGGAAGGGCCGGCCGCCCCAGGCATACATGACGGTGCCCACCAAGGGAGCCACCAGGGTCAGCGCCGGGGGCACCCGGTAGCCCAGGAGCATGGCGAACATGGGTGAGAGAGCGACAACGGGTACGGCGAGGACCAGGTTGATCCAGAAGAGCCGGCGGAACTGTCCCACGTGGTCACCGTGGCCGCCGTGTCCCCCGCCGTTCCGCTGGTGCTCGCCGCGGGGGACGGCCTGCCCGTGCTCGGCGGTGACTGCGGAGGCCGCCACCTCGTCGGCAGGGTCGTGGGCGGCCGCGTGGTGGCGGGTCGGGTGGGAACTGGTCATGGATCTCTCCCTCTGTTCCGTGATGCGTTTCGTGCTGCGTCAGGTTTCAGCGCCCGTCAGGTGGTCGTGCTGGTGAAGGTCCGCAGTCGGAGGCTGTTGCCGACCACGAACACGCTGGACAGGGCCATGGCTGCCCCAGCGAGCATGGGGTTGAGCAGCCCGAGCGCGGCCACCGGGATCGCCGCGACGTTGTAGGCGAAGGCCCAGAACAGGTTGGACTTGATGGTGCCCAGAGTCCTTCGGGAAAGGCGGATTGCATCAACGGCGCTGCGCAGGTCGCCACGGACGAGGGTGATGTCGGCCGCTTCGATCGCCGCGTCGGTGCCGGTGCCCATCGCCAGGCCAAGGTCGGCCCGGGCCAGGGCGGGCGCGTCGTTCACGCCGTCCCCGATCATCGCCACGACCTTGCCTTGTGCCTGGATGCCGGCGATCACGTCCGCCTTGTCCTGCGGGAGGACCTCGGCGATCACCTGATCGATACCGACTTCGTGGGCGATCCGCCGGGCGACGGCGTCGTTGTCGCCGGTCAGCAAGACCGGTGTCAGCCCAAGTCGCTTGAGCCGAGCGACGGCGTCGGCGCTGGTGGGCTTGACGGTATCGGTCACCACGACGAGTCCGCGGGCCTGGCCGTCCCAGCCTACTGCGATCACGGTCTTGCCCTCCTGCTCCGCCCGTCGCTTGGCGGCCGCCAGCTCAACGCTGAGGCGTTGAGCCCGTTCGGCGAGCAATGAGTCGCGGCCGGCCAGCACGGCGTGGCCTTCGACCACACCCTGCACTCCCCTGCCCGGCACGTTTACGAACTCCGTGACGGCGGGTAGGGGGCACCCGGCCCGGGCCGCTGCCTCGGCGATCGCTCGTGCGATCGGGTGCTCGGAAGCATCCTCGAGAGCCCCCACGAGTCGCAGCAGCTTCCCCGGGTCGGTTCCGGGCTCGACCGCCACCTCCGTCAGGGTCATCTTGCCGGCCGTGACGGTGCCGGTCTTGTCCAGGACAACCGTGTCAACCTTGCGTGTTGATTCAAGAACTTCCGGCCCCTTGATCAGCACCCCAAGTTGAGCGCCGCGGCCGGTGCCGACGAGCAGAGCTGTCGGCGTCGCCAATCCCAGAGCGCACGGACAGGCGATCACCAGCACGGCGACGGCAGCGGTGAAGGCAGAGGCGGCTGGGTGCCCGGTGATGAGCCAAGCGGCCAGCGTGACGATGGCGACGGCCAGTACGACCGGGACGAACACGGAAGAGACTCTGTCCGCCAGTCGTTGTACCTCGGCCTTGCCGGTCTGCGCCTCTTCGACCAACCTGGCCATCTGGGCAAGCTGGGTCTCGGTGCCGACCCGTGTTGCCCGCACCGTCAGCCGGCCGCCCGCGTTGACGGTGGCGCCGGTGACCGGGTCGCCCGGTGCCACCTCGACCGGAACCGATTCGCCGGTGAGCATCGAGACGTCGACCGCGGAGGTCCCGGCGATGACCAGCCCATCGGTCGCGATCTTCTCCCCGGGCCTCACGATGAACTCGTCCCCTGCCTGCAGATCCTCGACGGGGAGCTGGGTCTCGACACCGCCGCGGAGCACGGACACCTGCTTGGCGCCCATGTCCAGCAGTGCCCGCAGCGCCGCGCCGGCCTGCCGCTTTGACCGTTTCTCGAAGTAGCGGCCGGCAAGGATGAACATGGTCACCCCCGCACCGACCTCGAGATAGATGTTCGCCGCCCCGTGGGACGGGGCGAGCGTCAGCTCGAACGGGTGCCTCATCCCGGGCACCCCGGCCGTGCCGAAGAACAAGGCATACACAGACCACAGGTACGCCGAGGACGTGCCCAGGGAGATCAAGGTGTCCATGGTGGCGGTGCCGTGCTTGAGGTTGGCCCACGCAGCGCGGTGGAAGGGCCAGGCCGCCCAGACGATGACCGGAGACGCCAGCGCAAGGGATGCCCACTGCCAGTAGGTGAACTGCAGGACCGGGATCATGGCCATCGCGATCACGGGGATGGTCAGCACGACAGCGCCCACCAGCCGCTGCCGCAGCGCGGTCAGTTCCGGGTCGATGTCTCCATCGGAGACCGGTGTGGAGTTGATGGGCGGTGTAGGTAAGGCAGCGGTGTATCCGGTCTTTTCCACCTCGGCGACCAGTGCCGCCGGGTCATACCCGTGCGGGACGGTCACCCTCGCCTTCTCCGTGGCGTAGTTCACCGTCGCCGTGACCCCGTCGAGCCGGTTCAGCTTCTTCTCGACCCGCATGGCGCAGGACGCGCAGGTCATGCCGCCGATCTGCAGCTCGATACCGACTGAGCCCTTCAGGAAGGGCGCAGCGCTCACCGTACCCTCTGTGCCGTGTATCCCGCCTCCTCGACGGCCGCGACCACCTGGGCGTCGTCGATCTCGGTGGAGCTGTTGACGATCAGGGTTCCGGCCTGGGCGCTGACTCGAATGCTCTCGACCCCGGGGATCTGATCGACCTCCTGCCGGACCGCTGCCTCACAGTGCCCGCAGGTCATGCCGGTCACCTGGTACTCGTTCTCAATGCTAGTCATTGCTGCTCCTCGCGTTATACCCCTACTAGGTATAGGTAATGATGCTTCGATGGGAAATGTTCCGCAAGCCCGACGTCGACCGCAGACTGGCCCGTCAGGCCGCTGCTGCCCTCTTCGGCTGGATCGAACTCGTCAGGGGTGCCTCTGGCCTGCCATGATGCCGCCGCCTAGGAGCAGGAGTACTCCGGCGGGATAGCCGGCGAAGATGTCCTCGATCGCGCTGGGGCCGGGAGGCGGCTGCAGATGGGCGATCCAGTGCGCCAACAGGACCAGCCCGCCGAGGGCCATGACCGCCTGCCCGGCGCGGAGGAGCCGCCGATAACGACGCCAGCGGGCCTCGGCATCGTTGCGGTTGGGCTGGTCGGGCGAGTTTGAGATCATCCGTCGGTCCCTCTCGTGCGGGCGGCGCCGGGTTCCAGAGTCTGCGGGCCGCGCGTGTGGGTGGTGACGAAGGCGATAAGCCATTCGTCGGCGGTGGTGTCCGGGTCGGGTTGAACACCCCCGGCGGTGGCCTCCACGTCGTCGTGATCCGTCGCGTTGGGGCTGACGATCGGATCGAGGTTGCTGGCAGCCAGGCCGGTGAGGATCGCGGCGGCCGTGGCGGCGCGGCCGCTGGGCGCCGTCATGTGACCTCTTCCAATGCCGGGACCGGCTCGACACGGCCCGGAACCGCACTGGGCGGCCTACGGCGGGCCAGGAAAACCACCAGGAGGGAGCCGCCCGCGAAGAACAGAGCGGAGGTCCACGTGTTCACCCGTAACCCGAGGATCGTGTTGGCCGGGTCGCTTCGCATCAGTTCGATGACGAACCGGCCCGCCGTGTAGGTGGGGAGGTAGAGCGCGAACACCGCCCCGGCCCCGAGACGGAATCGGCGGTCGGCCCAGATGAGAATGGCTGCGGCGGCGAGATTCCACAGGCTCTCGTAGAGGAAGGTCGGCTGGAAGTACCCCAGGACGACGGGCGCCCCTCCGGGTCCGGTGACGGCCAGGGCGGTGCCCGGGTCCATCTGGTGAATCTGCAGCTTCCAGGGCAGGTCCGTTGGTGCGCCGTAAAGTTCGTTGTTGAACCAGTTGCCCCATCGGCCGATGGCCTGGGCGACGAGCAGCCCCGGGGCGGCCGCGTCGGCGAAGGCGGCGAAGGGAACCCCGGCCCGGCGGGCGCCGATCCAGGCGCCCACGGCGCCCAGGGCGACGGCTCCCCAGATCCCGAGGCCGCCTTCCCAGATCCGCACCGCCCCCCACGGGTCTCGGCCCGGGGCGAAGTAGAGTTGTGGGTCGGTGGCCACGTGGTACAGGCGTCCGCCGACGATGCCGAAGGGGACGGCCCATGCGGCGATGTCGGCGACCTGCCCGCTGTGACCACCGCGGGCGCGCAAGCGCCGAGCGGTGATCCACAAACCCACACCGATGCCGGCAAGGATGCACAGCGCGTAGAAGCGGACAGCAAAGGGCCCCACGGTGAAACCGGCTGCGGCCGGCGAGGGCAGGAACGGTTCCATCGCCGGGCTCACCGGCTCTGCCTCTGGACGTAGGACAGGACGCCCATCATGCCCTTCTGTGCGTGGTAGGCGTTGTGGCAGTGCAGGAGCCATTGGCCGGGGTTGTCAGCGTCGAAGAAGATGCTGACCGTCTCCTTGGGGCGGACGATCACGGTGTCTTTTCGTGCCCCACTGGTGGCGACCTGGAAGGTGTGGCCGTGGAGGTGCATGGGGTGCCACATCGGGGTCTCGTTGACGAAATCGATCTGGACCCGTTGACCGGGTTCGACCTCGAAGGCCCCGTTGAATGGGTTCTTCTCGTCGAACTGGCGTCCGTTGATGCCCCAGTCGTAGGCCATCATCGACCCGGTGAGCCGGACCCGGTGCACGACGTCGGGCTTCTTCTGCGCAAGCCGCGCGGAGGGG
This sequence comes from Tersicoccus solisilvae, assembly GCF_014643255.1. Classification (GTDB taxonomy): domain Bacteria; phylum Actinomycetota; class Actinomycetes; order Actinomycetales; family Micrococcaceae; genus Tersicoccus; species Tersicoccus solisilvae. The sequence continues at coordinate 18,337 of NZ_BMJI01000020.1, forward strand.
TGGGCGGTGAGCCGGGACCCGTCCGTGACGGTGCCGGTGATGGTGCTGGGCAGCGCCTCGGGTATGGGGGGCTTGCCGGTGCCGGTCTTGATCAGTCCGAGGGCGAGCCCGGTCTTGCCTTCGGGTCGGGCCAACAGTGGGGTGAAGCCGTCCCGAACGGTGAGGAGGGCATCGATCCGCTCCCCCATGCCCAGTACGACGGCATCGACTTGCGCCTGCTCGATCGGGTATCCGTCGGTGTGGGTGAGGGTGATCTTCTGCCCCGGGATGCCCACGCGGTATGCGGTGTCGCCGGCGGCGTTGATAATGCGCAACCTGACCGTGTCCCCAGGTGCGGCGGCGAGAGTGTCGGGATTGTTGGGGGTGCGCCCGTTGACCAGGTGCAACGGGTAGCGCACGTCCCCAGCGTCCCCGCCGAGGTAGTCGCTGGTGGCACCCATCAACATGAAGGACTTCCCATCTGCTGGCGATGAGGAAGATCCCGACCCTCCCATCCCGCCCATGCCGCCCATATTCGAGTGGTCCATGCCGCCCATGCCGCTGGATGAAGAGCTCGAGCCCATGTTCATGGATCCCATCCCGGCGGAAACGGCGGCGTAGGCCTGGTCCGGGGTGCCGGTGATCCCGTCGAGCCAGTCATCGAGCACAATGACCCATTCGTGGTCTGCGGTGACGGGATCCTTGGGGTCTTCGATGATCAGCGCCCCGGACAGGGCACGCTCCCGCTGCAGCTCGATGTGGGAGTGGTACCAGTAGGTGCCGGGGTGCGGTGCCGTGAATTGGTAGGCGAATGCACTACCGCCCGGGACCGCGTCCTGGGTCAGGCCCTGGACACCGTCCATGTCGTTGCGCAGCGCAAGCCCGTGCCAGTGGATGGTGGTCGGCTGAGGCAAACGGTTACGGAGATCGACCTTGATGGTGTCTCCGGTCTGGGCGCGGACAGTGGGCCCGGTCAGGGACGCGTTGTACCCCCAGGTTCCGATCTTCTTCTCGGCCAGGGCCGCAGTGAACGGGGCCGCGGTCAGGGCGGCAGAGACGGTCTTTCCCGTGGTGGGTCGCCGGTTCTCGGTGGTGGATACGAGCCGGTCGGTGGGCAGAATCCGGGTTCGTCCGGAGGCGGTGGACGTGGCCGTGTCCTGGCCGCCGCTGGTGCAGGCAGTCAGGAGGGCGGCGGAAGCGGCGGCAACGGACAGTCCGAGGAACTGGCGTCGGCTTGGGGAGGAATTCATGAGGCGTTAGTCCTGGGCGGGTCAGATGGGGGTGGTGTAGGTGGCCGAGAGGTTCTGCAGCCAATAGATGACCGTGGTCCACACGCCGGTGACCATCAAGGCGCCGACGGCGATGAGCAGGCCGGCGCCGACGATGTTCACAGCACGCAGGTGCCGTTTGACGAATCCGAAGGCGTGGGTGGTCCATCCGAAGCCGGCGGCGAGGACGGTGAGGGGAATGCCGATGCCCACGGCGTAGGCGAAAGCGAGGATGGCACCGCGCCCGGCGTCAGCGGTGGAAGCACTCAGGGCAAGGACGGCGGCCAGGGTCGGTCCCATGCAGGGGGTCCAGCCGAGCCCGAAGACCACACCGAGCAGCGGCGCACCAGTCAGTCCCGTGCGGGGGCGCATGGTGGGTTTGCGGGTGTTCTGCAGCCAGGGGATCCACCCGAGCAGGGCGAGTCCCATGACGATGACCAGGACGCCGAGCCCGCGGATCAGGGCATCCTGCCAGCGCAGTAGCCAGGATCCGAGGATGCCGAACGCCGCCCCATAGGCCGCGAATACGGCAGCGAAGCCGAGAACGAACAGCCCGACCCCGGTGAGGACGCGTCCGCGTGGCCGCGGTCCGCTGTCGCCGCTCAGACCCGACACGTACCCCAGGTATCCGGGCAGCAGCGGCAGGATGCACGGCGAGAGGCAAGACACGGCGCCGGCGATGATGGCGAAGGGCAGTGCCGCCAGGAGGGGGCCGGAGGAGACCACCGACGCGAAGAAGTGGCCGATGCTCATTGGCCGGCCTTGCCGGTGTAGGGGTTGAACGTGTTGCCGCCGTCGGGGGAGCGCTGAATACCGGAACCGGTGACGGCCCAGACCTGGATCTGGCCGCCCACCTCGGTGGCGGTCATAGCCTGCACGGGTTCCGGGACGGTGCCAGCCTGTTTCCAGGTCTGTCCGGCGTCGGTGCTGGTGTGCACGGTGCCATCTGGGGCTACCCCGACCGCCGTCGAGGGGCCGGACAGGGCTGCGAATTGGACTAGTGGCGCATTCGGCACGGTCGTCCAGGTCCGGCCGGCATCGGTCGAGCGGCGAAGGCCGTCCTCGGTGGTCGCCAGGACCACGGGGGTGTCGGGGCGGCCGGCAAGGGCGTAGGGCCGGATCTGGTTGGTCGCCCTGGTCCACGTCTTCAGGTCTCGGGTGGTGAGCAGGGTCCCATCGAAACCGACCAGACCGCCCCGGGTGACGGTCAGGGCGTGAAAGTCGGACTCGCCTTGGCGGGACAAGTCGACCCAGGTTCGCCCGGTGTCGGTGGAGCCGATCAGGCCCAGCGGGTCCGGGAGATTCGAGCCGGTCCCGGGGTGACCGGAGGCGTAGAGCGTCGCCCCTCCCCCGGTGAAGCCCATGTAGTCGTTGGCCGACCCGATTCGTTCGGGCCGACCCTTCGAATAATCGATAAGGCCTTCGTGGGTGGCGACCAGGACGGTTGCACCGTCCGGAGTGACGTGGACGCCGTGGGCGTGGGACCAATCCACGACGGAGGTGGGTTCGGTGCTAGCGACGCCCGATGGCGTTGCTCGATCACCCATCCCGGCCATCGAGGAATGGGAGGGAACCTCGCAGCCGCTGAGCGCTACTGCTCCGGCGAGAGTAATCGCGCCGACGGCGGATCGCGTGATGAACTTGTGCATGATGACTTCCGGTCAAACCACACGCGCGGCAATGCACGTGCGGGTGGGCAGGGAACGTGACGCTGAGCCCGGTGGGCGAGGCACCCGGGTGTCGCGGTTCTACGTTCGGTTGATCGAGAGTTCGATCAGGCTCGGCGCCCGCGCGGGCGGTCGCCGATGCGCGGCGCGGCCGATGGCCGCGGTTCCCGTCTGCGATGCGGGTGCCGCGCACGATCCTGGCTCCGAGATGGGTGTCGGGTGAGGGGCGCTTCCCGGAGTGCAGGGTGCTTGCATGCCCGCACCCGCACATCCGTGACCGACTGGGCACGAAGCACCGGCGGTCTCCGCCGGCGCTTCAGCGGACTTGGCACCGGCGTGAGACGTGACGGCGTGTGAGGATGTGAGAGGGATCATCACAGCTTGGTCCAAGGCCAGGATGTGCATAGCCAACAGGCCCACGAGCACACCCAAGACGGCGACCAGCATCGTTGCTGCGGAGAACGCGGCACGGCCGACGCGACACGCTGCTCGCACTTCGCTCCCCTTCTACACCCAGCGACCGCCAGGCCGGACGGCCACCCTCGACCACTCGCGCACACCATCGGATCGATGATCTGATGACCCTTCGGGGGTGGCTTTACGTTGACCCACTATACCCCCTAGGGGTAAGATGTTGAACTCGGTGCGTCCCCGGCGGGCCCGGGGACGCACGCGCCGTCAACTTCGGCCGGCCGGGCGGCCACTCATACGATGTCGATCTGTCACGGACGGGACTTCGCCAGATGCTTCGACCTTCCCCAGCGGCGCGTGCGGCATTGACCGCACTGGCGGTCCTGAGCGTGGCGTTCGGACTCATCGGAATGCACGTGCTCGGCGGGCACGCCGTCAGCACGGACGGCATGGGAGCGATGAACACGACGGCCCACCTCGGGTCGACCGCAGCGGCGCCGCTGGAGCAGTCACCCACCCTCACCTCGGCGTATCATGCGTCTGTCGGTGGCGACCGGTCCGCCGCAGCCTCCGACGCCCACACCCATGATCATCCTTGCGCCCAACCCGGTGACCCACAGTGCGTTCCCGCCCCCGGGTCAGCTCCTCCGGCCCCGCCCGCCATCGCGGCACTTGCCCGCTCCGACGCATTGATCGCACTCTCGCCGCGGGCGCTTGTCCCTGGCCCTCGAACCACGGACCCGGCACCTGACCTCGCACTTCTCTCGATCAGCCGAACGTGACGGCTTGGTGCCGTGCTGCGCCACGACTCATTACCGTTCGCCTGAATCGAAGGAAAACTCATGAACATCAAGACGCTTGCCCTACCCGCTGCCCTCCTGACCGGCGCGCTCCTCCTCGCCGGATGCGGCACCAACCAAGCCTCCAACAATGCTCCCGCTGCCTCCTCAAGCATGGGGTCCATGGATCACGGGGCCATGAGCGGGATGAGCAGCTCGTCGCCGTCATCATCGCCCTCTCAAGGCACCTTCAACGACGCGGACGTCATGTTCACGCAGATGATGCTGCCCCACCACGAGCAGGCCGTGCAGATGAGCGACATGCTTCTGGCCAAGCAGGGCATCGACCCGCGCATCCAGAAGCTGGCCCAGCAGATCAAGGCGGCTCAGGCCCCAGAGATCAGCACCATGCGTGGCTGGTTGAGCAGCTGGGGACAGCCGAGCGCGATGGCCAGCAACTCGGGTCACAGCATGGACGGGATGATGAGCGGCGATGACATGGCCAAGCTCAAGGCCGCGGACGGCGCGGCCGCGTCGAAGTTGTTCCTGACGCAGATGATCGCTCACCACGAGGGGGCGGTCAGCATGGCCAAGACCGAGGTTGCCGATGGCAAGAATGCTGACGCCGTGGCCATGGCGAAGTCGGTCGTTACTTCCCAGACGAAGGAGATCGACGAAATGAAGGCCATTCTGGCGCAGATGTAGTACCGCCATGGCTGCGGACTGTGCGTGCGCCCCGCAGGGGCGGGGTGCACGCACGGTCCGCGCGGGCAGCCGGGGCCGAAACCATGCCTACGCGGCACCCTCATCGACCGCGTCGAGAGCGGCACGAAGCCGGATTCCGGCATCGTCGGCGACTTCGGGCACCTGTGGACAGCCGAGCGCCATGCCCAGCGGGTCAGGTCGGTCACCGTGAGGAGCCGGTCAGCACGGCTAAGACCGAGGCCACCAGCGGAGAGAACCCCGATGCGGTGGCGATGGCGAAGCCCGTCGTTGCGTTCCAGAGCAAGGGGATCAATGAAGTGAAGGCCTTATCAAACAGATGTGAGCTTCCAGCCGCCCTCGCCTGCGTGAGCCCCTCGTGCTTACGCAGTCGCGGGATCGCGGTGACCCGGCCCTAGGAACACCCACCTCCAATTGCTGGCAACGCATGTCCCAGCGATCCACTGCACTGGTCTCGCCACCCGCCTACGCGCATCCGCGTTACCCTGCGGGGGTACTCCGGCTCGGGAAGGAGATCGAATGTCCGCGTACATCGCTATCGGCATCGTGCTCGGTATCGCGCTGCTCGGTATCGCCGCCCTGGTGCTGCTGGCGCGAGCGATGACGGTCGCTCGGGTTCGGAAGGACGTGCTGCCGTTCGGGTCCGGGTGGGATCTCCAGGAACACGCGCTCTCACGCTTCCACACCCGCTGGTATCCGATGACGCTGGTGTTCCTCGCGTTCGACGTGGAGATGCTGTTCATGTACCCATGGGCGGTCGTCGTCGCCCAGATGGGCGCGGAGGCGGTCATCGAGATGTTCGTCTTCCTCGGGGTTCTGGTCGCCGGCGTGGTCTGGGCCTGGCGCGAAGGAGCGTTTCGATGGGTGTAATCGCCGGTCCGCATCGAACCCCTATGCATGTGCTCCTCGTCGAGGCCCCCGGCGGCAGTGCGGTCCGAATCGAACTGGAAGCGGCGGCCGCGACCACCGGTCACGCCATCGCCATCCACCCAGCGGAGAGCGACGTCCTCCTCGTGTGCGGAACACCCGGACCAGAGCTGCACACCTTCATCGACCGCGTGTGGGACCAGATGCCCTATCCGAAGCACCGCGCCACGCTCACCAGCCCCGACGAGATCGACGCCGCCCTCGCGACCGCGCTGGAGGCCCTCGCGGATCGAGACGCACAGCGATTGGCCGCCCGCGAGAACACGATCGACAACAACGATGCTCAGGCCTTCAACGATCACGAGCATCCGGACGACGAATACTCCAACCACGAGCACTCGGATGACGCTCACGGCAGTGACGCTGACGAATCGATGCACGACCACGGTATGACCATGGGAGCTCACGATCACATGTCGATGGATCACATGTCGATGAGCGGTCCGGGGGGATACCCGCTCGCCGAGGGTGCCGATGATCGGGACGGCCTGGAAATGGACGTGCTGCACCGGCGGCTCGGCCCGGTCCTGCCGGCCTGGCCCGCGGACGTCGTCCTGGACGTGACGCTCGCCGGCGACACCATCACCGACGCCGCCGCCGCGATGGTCGACGCCGACGATCACGTGCCGGCGGAGCCAAAGAACGTTGCGGCCATCGCACTCGACCAGGCCGCCCAAGTGCTCGCCGTTGCCGGATGGGACGCCGCGGCAGCGCGGACGCTTCGCATCCGAGACCTCACCGTGACCGGCCACCGCGACCAGGCGCGGGAACGCATCCGGCCGCTGCACCGCCGGATCGAGCGATCCGTCATGCTCCGCTGGTCACTGCGCGGCACCCAGGTTCGACCTGGCGTCGATGTCCGCACCGTCCTGCTGGAGCGCCTCGAGCGCGCAGACGCCGCGCTCAACGGACGCCAGCCGAAGCCGGAGCTGGCGACGACGGTGGATGAGATTCCGGCACTGGTCGAAGGACGCGACATCGGCAGCGCCCGCCTCGTCGTCGCCGCACTCACCGTGCACCCCGGTCGTCGCACGGACACCACCGATCCTGCCGGCGCGGCGAAACGGCACCACCATGGTTGACGTCGGAAGCGCCCTCTGGGCGCTCGTCCTGCCCGCCGTCGTCGTCGTCCTCGCCATCGCGGCCGCTGGCGGCAACGCCGCCCTGGTGGCACGGGACCGCGGGACACCGCTGCGCGCTGCGGTCCTCTCACCATTCCGGGAAACCGGCCGGCTCCTCCGCCAGCAACGCCGCACCGTGCTCGGCGCGGACTTCCTCTTATGGCGGATCGGCGGGTCCGGGCTCATCGTCGCCGCGTTCCTCGCCGCCCTCGTCGTTCCCGTCGGCACGCTGGTGCCGCTGGATATCCCGGTTGGCGTGGTGTGGTTCAACGCCGTTGACGTCAGCCTCTGGGCGTTGTGGTGGCTGCTCGGGTGGGGTGGCAACAGTGTGCACCCGCTGATCGGTGGGTACCGGTTCCTGGCGCAGGCCCTGGCGTACGAGATCCCGCTGATGTTCGCCCTGACTGCTCCCGCGATCGGCGCGCAGAGCCTCCGGCTGACCGATGTCGTCACGGCGCAGCAACCCGTCTGGTTCGCACTGACGATGCCGGTCGCGTTCGTCGTCTACTGCGCCTCGGTCGCCGCGTTCTCTGCGTGGGGACCGTTTTCCCTTCCCGCCGGCACGGACATCGCCGGGGGTGTCCTCGGGGAACTCTCCGGCGTCGACCGGCTGCTCGTCCTGGCTGGAAGGTGGTGCCTGCTTGTTGCGGGCGCCGCGTTCGCGGTGCCGATGTTCCTCGGTGGTGGGGCCGGTCCGCTGCTCCCGCCGGCACTGTGGCTGCTGGTGAAGACGTGTGCGTTACTCGCCGTGTTCCTGTTACTCGGACGCGCAATACCGGCAGTCCGGCCGCAGCGGCTCGCGGAACTGGGTTGGGTCGTCGTGCTGCCGGTGGTTCTGCTGCAGCTGCTGGTCACCTCGGTGCTGGCTGTGATGGGAAAGGGGTAACTGCGATGGCGACGATCGTGTTCTGGGTCGCGGCCGTGGTCGCGGTGCTCGCCGCAGCCGCGGTGTTCCGGGTCGATTCGATGGCACGTGCGACGTACGCACTGGCGGTGTCGTTCATCGGCGTCGGTGTCACCATCCTGGTGCTACACCTGGACTTCATCGGCGTCGTGACGATCCTGATGATGGTGATGGAGATGGCCGTGATGGCCGTGTTCATGGTCTCCTACATGGGCATGAACCCGGCGCTGATGCCGATGGACATGACCCACGCAAAACGCCCTGCGGCAGTGATCGCGGCCACCGTGTTCGTCGGCCTCGCCGCGGCCGCGCTCCTCATTCCGTGGCCCGCCCGCGCCGGAACCGCACCGGCGGACACCACCCGGGCACTCGGTGAGGCGATCATGGGGTCGAAGATGCTCGTGATGCTGACGATCAGCCCCATCCTGTTCGCCACGATCATTGCCGCCCTCGTGCTGGCGAACCCTCGCGGCCGGTACGACCGGCTCGGCGACGACCTCCAGGACACCCCCGCCGACCCGGAGCCGGGAGGGATGGGGCGATGAGCCTGCAACTGGTCCTGCTGGTCGTGGCCGCGCTGTTCGCCATCGGACTGTACGGCGCGATCTCACAGCAGGTGGTCGTGATGGTGATGATGGGCATCGAGGTGATGATCAACGCCGTCATCCTCGCCGCCGCCGCGTTCTGGTGGTATCTCACACCGACCGTCGATGGACAGGTGCTGCTGCTGGTGATCATCGCGGCGATGACGATCGAGATGGCGATGGGCTTCGCGGTCGCGACGATCCTGCACCGTTCCCGGAACTCCGACATGACCGACTCCGCAACGGACCTCACTCAGTGAGCGCCGCGCTGATCACCGCCATCGTCCTGCCCGCCCTCGTCGGGGCGGCACTGGCAACGGGTGGACGCTTCGCCGAACGGGCCGCCGTCACCGTCAGCCTCGCCACGGCAGCCATCATGGCGATTGCCGCCACGATCGGTGCCGTCACGCGTGCGGAGGTGACCGGCGGGGTTCCGAGGCTGCTCACGGACTCCGGCCCGGACTTCCGTGTCGACGCCCTGGCCGCGGTCGTGTTGCCGACCGTGGTGTGGATCGGATTCTTGGTGCTCGTGTTCGCAACCGCGGACCGGACCCGTCCGGCGGCGCGATTCCACGGGCTGATGCTGATCTTCCTCGCCGCTGTGGTGGTCACCGTCACCGCGACCGGCCTGCCCTTTTTGCTCGCCGCGTGGGAGGTGATGGGCGCCACCTCCTACGCCCTCATCGGGTTCCGCTGGCAGGACCGCGCCCGCGTCGCCGGCGGATTCACCGCGTTCACCGTGACGCGCGCCGGGGACCTCGGCATGTACCTCGCCGCCGGCGCGGTTGTCGCCGGCGGCGGCTCCTGGTCGCTCACTGCCCTGCAGTCGCTGCCCGGTCCGTGGGTGCACGTCGCCGCTGCGGGGCTGCTTGCTGCGGGCTTCGGGAAGGCGGCGCAGCTGCCGTTCTCGTTCTGGATCTCCCGAGCCATGGAAGGCCCGAGCGCGGTGAGCGCACTGCTGCACTCCGCTGCGATGGTCGCCATGGGTGGTTACCTGCTCCTCCGCGTCGATCCGCTTCTGGGCGGCACCGGCTGGGCAGGGCCGACGGCGGCGTGGGTGGGTGCCGCGACGGCGATCGTCCTCGGCATCGTCGCACTAGCGCAGCGGGATCTGAAGCAGGTCCTCGCCGCATCGACGGCATCCCAGCTGGGGTTCGTCGTCCTCGCCGCCGGCGTCGGCTCGGTCAGCGGCGGTGCCGCGCAGCTCGTCGCCCATGCCGCCACGAAAGCGCTGCTGTTCCTCACCGCGGGGGCGTGGCTCACGGCTACCGGGACGAAACAGTTCACCGGTCTCCGCGGTGTCGCCGCCCGGTGGCCCGCGGTCGGCGTCCTCGCCACCGTCGGTGCGATGTCGCTGGCCGGCCTGCCGCCACTGTCCCTGTGGTACGCCAAGGACGTCGTCCTCGCCGCCGCCCTGGAGGAGCAACCGTGGCTGTATACGGCGGGTCTCGCCGGAGCGGCACTGGCAGCGGCGTACTCCGCCCGAATCATCGCGCTGCTGTGGCGGCGCGCTGGAACACCGGAAGCGTCCTGGGACGACGAGGAACACGGCACCCGACAGGTGCCGCGCCTGGCGATCGTTCCGATGGTGGTGCTCACCGCCGCTGCCGCCGGACTCGCGCTCCTCGGCACACCGCTGCTGCATCCGCTGCTCGCTCCACTCTCCGGGCCGGCGGTGTCGTGGCCGGAGCTCGCCGCGTCCGCCGCGATCGCGGTCATCGTGATCCTCCTGACCCTGTGGCGCACACCCATCATCCGCATCGGGGCGCACTGGTTCGGACTCGAACGTGCCGCTGTCACGGTCGTCGCCACACCGACACTGCGGCTGGCTGCCGTCCTCGCACGTCTCGATGACCGCTTCGGCACAGCCGTCGACCTGTCGGGGCGTGCGCTCGGGCAGGCTGCCCGCGCCGTACGCGCGCTCGACGAGCGTGGACCAGCCGCCGCGACGGGGTGGGTCGGCTCCGGCGTCGCGGTACTCGGTCGATTGGCTCGACGCCCGCAGACCGGCCAGGTCCACCACTACTACATCGGCGCAACCGTGACCGTTGCCGTCGCAGCCGTCCTGCTCCTGGTCGTGAGGTGATCGTGCTCAGTCTGATCGTGTTCCTTCCTGTCGCCGCCGCGGCGATCCTCGCTCTGGCGCGGCCCGTGTCCGGGCGCGGAGCCGCCTGGGTGTGGCTGATGACGAGCGTCGTGGAGCTTGCCCTCGGGATCCTCGTGTCCATCCCCACCACCGACACGGCGGGGCTGCGGTGGGAGGAGCGGGTGGAGTGGATGCCGAGCGCCGGCACCAGCTATCACCTCGGCATCGACGGCTTCTCGGCCCCGTTGCTGCTCCTGACCAACGTCGTGTTCCTCGCCTGCGCGCTCTGGGCGATGCGGGACACCGACCGGCCTCGCCCGCAGGCCGCACTGTTCCTGTTCCTGCAGACCACCTGCCTCGGGGTCTTCGCCGCGCAGGACCTGCTGCTGTTCTTCGTGTTCTTCGACCTGTCCATCGTCGGCATGTACTTCGTCATCGCAGGGTGGGGGCACGGCAACCATCAGCGGTCCGCGCTGCGGTTCTTCCTCTACACGTTCCTCGGGTCCCTCGCGCTCCTGCTCGGCTTCATCGGCCTCTACCTCGGAGCAACACCACACACATTCGACATGGTCGAGCTGGCCCGGCACGGCTTCACCGGCACACCCTTCGCCGCTGGCGCCGTCCTCGCAGCGATCGTGGTCGGCTTCGCCGTCAAGACCCCCACCGTGCCGTTCCACTCCTGGCTGCCTCCGGCGCACACCGATGCACCGTCCATCGGCTCCGTCGTCCTCGCGAGCGTGCTACTGAAGATGGGCACCTACGGATTCCTCCGCATCGCGATGCCGATGCTGCCGGATGCGTGGCGGTCCTGGGCGTGGGTGATCCTGATCGTCGGCCTCGTGTCCGTGCTGTACGGGGCCCTCGTCGCGCTGGCGCAGACGAACGTCAAACGACTGATCGCGTACACCTCGGTCAACCACATGGGCTACGTCGTGCTCGCCATCGGCGCCGCCGGCTTGACCGGGTCGTCCTCCGCGCAGGCGCAGCAGTTGGCGATCACCGGCGCGACCGTGCAGATGGTGTCCCACGGCCTGATCACCGGGGCACTGTTCCTGCTCGCGGGCGTCCTCCACGACCGGCGGGGCAGCTACGAGATCAGCGACTACAGCGGTCTTGCGAAGCCCGCTCCACGGTTTTTCGGACTCTTCGCCGTCGCCGCGTTCGCGTCGCTCGGGATCCCCGGCTTCAGCGGCTTCATCGCCGAGTTCCAGATCTTCGCCGGCAGCATCGGAGCAACAGCGATCGCCGCGATCGCGCTGCCGGGGATCCTGATCACCGCGGCCCTGTTCCTCCGCACCGTGCAGAAGATGTTCACCGGACCGACGGAACGCCTCGCCGAAGACTTCACCGACGTCACCACTCGGGAGACCGCGACGGTCGGGGCGCTCCTGCTGCTCTCCCTGGCCATCGGCGTCGTGCCAGGACCACTACTGCAGCTCATCGCTCCCGCCGCCCGGCAGCTGTCCGCACTGGTCGGAGGTCCAGCGTGAACATGGACTACGGTGCCCTCCTGCCGGAGATCGTCCTGATGGGCGGTGCGATCGCCGCGCTGCTCGGCGGCAGCTTCCTTCCGCGACGCAGGCAGGCATTCGTGACATGGTCAGCGATCGTGGTGGCGTGCGTCAGTGCCGTCACGGCCGCCCTGAGGATCGGGCCGCCGACCGTCTTCAGCGATTCCTACGCGCTCGACGATGCGACGACGACGATCAGGATCCTCGTACCCGTGGCGACCGCGATCGTGATGCTCATCGGACGACAGTCGTCCCGGGGCTCCGCTCGAGAGAGCGAGACCGCCTCGCTGCTGCTCCTGGCTGCACTCGGCACGGTCGTGCTCACCGGCGCGAACGACCTGCTCATCGTGGCGACCGGGTTCCTCCTAGCGACAGTGCCGCTCTACGCGCTGATCGGACTGTCCCGCTCCTCGACCGCGGCCGAGGCGACGATGAAGACGTACCTGCTGGGCGCGATCTTCGGCGTCGTGATGCTTTTCGGCATCGCCGTCCTCGTCGGTGTCGCCGGCGGCAGCACCTACCCCGAGCTGCAACGGGCGCTACCACATGTACCGGCGGCAGCGGCCGCGCTCGGGTTCATCGGGCTCCTCGCCGGCCTGCTGTTCAAAGCCGGCGCGGTCCCGGGACACTTCTGGGTCCCGGACGCGGCGGAGGGTGCCGGTATCGGCATCGCGGCGTTCATCACCACCGTCCCGAAGCTCGGCGCCCTGATCGCACTGGCACGCCTCGTCGTCGTCATGCCTGACACCGTGGACGCACCGCTGCTGGTCGGAGTGCTCGCTGCTGCGAGCATGATCCTTGGCACTCTCGCGGCGTTCTGGCAACGCAACGCCCCACGGCTGCTCGGCTGGTCCACAGTCGGACAAGTCGGTTTCATGTTGATGCCCGTCGCCGTGATCGGCGTCGAACCGTCTGCCCGCCCCGCCCTGCTGACCTACCTGGTAGTCTACGCCGTGACGAACCTGGCCCTGTTCGCTGCGATCGCCGCGCTCCCGGACCGCACGATGGTCCGCTCCTGGCGTGGTGCAGCACGGGAACATCCCGTCATCACGGGTGTCGTTCTGGTCGGCCTGCTGAGCCTCGTCGGGACACCACCGACCGCGGTTTTCGTGGGCAAACTCGCAGTCTTCACGGCGGCCTGGGAAGGCGGGATGTCGTGGCTGGTGGTCATCGCTGCCGCCGTCTCGGTCGCGTCGCTGTTCTACGCGCTGCGTTGGGTGTCAACGGCTTTCCAACGGCCAGCGGCACCGCGGTCGCGCACCTCCGCTGTGCAGCTGCAGGCGGTCACTGCCGTGACGCTCGGTGCGCTGATCATCGTCGCCTTCAGCGTCCCGGCCCTGGTGCAGTGGTGACACTCGCGTTCCGACAAATTCTGCCTTTGCGAGGTCGATCGGGACGGTGCGGGCGCGGAAAAAGACGGCGGCCCGGCGCGTCGAACTGGCATACGCCCCCGCAGAGCCAACCAGTTCCGCCCTGACTTCGCCCGCCGCGCGGGTGACGCCCGTTAGACGAACGTCTAACGGACACTCCCCCACTCCCCGACTCGCCCGCGCAGCTGTTGGGGTCGGAGGTGTGAGCAGCCTCGCTCTGTGTCGTCGTTTTCGCTGCGGTCGGTGTCGGGTCAGGTGGTGCCGATGACGAGGGTGCTGCGGGCGGCTTCGACGACGTCGTTGGTGATGACGTCGAGCTCGTTGATCTTCAGGACGCGTTGGATCTGTGGGAGGAGGCGTTCGGGGAGTCGGAAGTTGCCTCGGGTGATGCGTTCGACGGCGGCGATGGCTTGGGCGTCGGTGAAGTCGTCGGGGTCGAGCGTCTTGCCGAGCTTGCGCCATTGACGTTCGAGAACGAAGAGCAGCTCGTCGTGGCCGAGCGGACGGTATTGGTGGGCGAATCCGAGGCGGCTGTAGAGCTGCGGGTAGTGGCTGAACTGCTTCTCGATGCCGGGCATGCCGATGAGGATCATCGCGATGCCGGTGCGGTCGTACTGGTCACGGAGCCACTCGACGGCGTTGCCGGTGAGGCGTTCGGACTCGTCGATGATGATCAGCTCGAGCAGCGACGGGTTGGGGCCGTGCCGGAGGTCGTCCTGCAGGGCTCGCATCGTGGCGGAGACCTCGGGCGTGTAGAAGACCGTGCGGGCACGGTGTGCGGCGGCGTAGATCTTGGTGTCGTCTTCACTGCGTGCGGCCCATCTGGCGATGAATGGGCCGATGCTGTCCCAGTGGGCGTAGCGGCGTGCGGAAAGGGTCTTACCGACGCCAGCGGGGCCGAAGCAGACGCCGATGGTGTTCTGCTTCCGAACGGCATCCGCGAACTCCGCGAACCGGCGGTGTTCCTTCGTGATGATGAACTGGCTCGTCATGACCGGTCCTCCTCGTAGGTCTTCAGTCGCCGTTGATCCGGTGCGGGTGCTGGTGGGGTGTGATCATCGGGCGTGGGGCGGACGATCGCGATGCGTTCGCGGATCTGCCCGCGCAGGGCTCTGCGTTGCGCGTTCCGGGCGGCTTGGATCTGTTTGAGGCTGATCGTCTCGGTCTGGTGCTGGGTGCTGATGGCGGTGCAGAGGAACGCGTCGCGGTGGAAGACGCGGATCTCGGTGACGTCGCGGGGGTCGTACCGAACGCTGACGGTGCTGCCCACGAAGGGTGCGAGGGTGGCTGCGGTGTAGCGAAGCCCTTCGAAGTGGATGCCGTCTCGTTGCACGACGCGCGTGGTCGGGACGGTGAGCAGGAACCCGTCGAGCTGCTCGAGGGAGTCCGGCAGTCGTGGCAGCCACCCGTCTGCGATCCACGCTTCCAGTGGGCTCTTCCGGAGCTCGCGGTGGGTGCGGGCGTTGTAGCGGCGGATGAACGTGTTCATGGCACTCTCGACACCGGCGAGATCTAGCGCCGGCGTCGGCGCGGAGGATCCGGGCGCGAGGTGGCCGGGGAGCGTTGGGAGCAGCTCGGTGTTGATGGTGCCGAAGAACCGCTCGATCTTCCCGCGGCCCTGTGGTCGAGCGACCTGGGAGTAAATGATGCGGAGGTGCAGCACGGCGGCGGTGTCGCCGAGGCGGTGGCTGGTGAAGTCGGACCCGTGGTCCGTGTAGAGCACGTCCGGGATCCCGCAGACGGGCCAGTCTGGTTCCGGCTTGTGCCAGATCGCTTGCCGGAGCGCGAGCGCGGTGTTCGCGGCGGATGGGGCGCCGAGGAACACCATGTACCCGCAGACCGCACGGGAGTAGTCGTCGAGGATCACCGTCAACCACGGCCGTTCCGGCTTGCCGTCGGGTCCGACGATGAGCAGGTCGAGCATCGTGTGGTCCGCCTGCCAGATCGCGTTGGGGCGATCCGCACGACGTCGGAGCAACAGTTCGTGCTTGTCCCGATATGACGCGGGCCCCTCGAGCGCGAGCGTCACCATCCCGGGATCAAGCCCGTTCACGATCGACCGCACAACCGAGTACGACGGCGCTGAGAGACCTCGTTTGGTGCAGTGGTTGTCGACCTGGCGGTGAATCGTGGCGATCGAGGGTCGTGGCTTGGTGAGCGCGAGCCCCTCGATCAGGCGCACCAGTTCCGGTGCCGTCCGTCGGGCGCCGTGATCGGTGCGGGTGCCGTCGGCGAGAGCCGGGTATCCGCCGGTTCGGTAGCGGGCGAGCCAGCGTTGCAGGGTGCGTTCGGCGACGCCCGTGGTGCGAGCGAGGGTGGCGAGCGGGATGGCGTCCTCGACGTGCAGTCGAAGGATGCCCCACCGCTCGCTTGCGTCCATGGGTAGCTACATCGTTGGGGAAGGCTTGGTTCGTCGCGCCACGACGGGCTCGGCGTGCTTCGCGAGTGCACGGTAGATGGTGGTGCGGCTGACGCCGAGCACGTCACCGATCTGCGCGACGGTCATGTCCTGCTGCTCGTACAGCCGGCGCGCGGTGCGCACCTGGTCCGCGGAGAGGCGAGACGGTCGGCCGCCGGTCCGGCCGCGGGCTCGGGCGGCGGCGAGGCCGGCGTTGGTGCGTTCCTTGATGAGGTCCCGCTCGAACTCCGCCAGAGCGGCGAAGACGTGGAACACGAGCCGGCCGCCGGGTGAGGTGGTGTCGATGGTCTCCTGCAGCGACCGGAACCCGACCCCGCGCTCGGCGAGAGCGTGCAGCTGATCGATGAGGTGCCGGATGGACCGGCCGAGCCGGTCGAGTCGCCAGACGACGAGAGTGTCGCCGGGGCGGAGCTGGTCGAGGAGCTTGTCCAGCTCGGGCCGGTGTTGGAGCGACCCGGACATGGTGTCGACGAACACGCGGTAGCAGCCGGCGGCGTTGAGCGCGTCGATCTGCAGCGCCGCGTCCTGGTCAGTAGTGGACACGCGCGCGTACCCGAGGAGGTGGCCCATGAAGAGAACGTAGCGAAACTCGATCCGGAGGGGTAGTGGTGGCACGTAGATTCCGGGACTGGGTTCCGTTACATGACACGCCGCCTCGCACCCTGGCGGGGCGTCGGTACGGATAGTTGTAGCGGAATCGTTCGTTTTCGCTACAACATGGAGACAGAGCCCTCCTGGCCGAATGAGGGGCGGCTTTTTGAACCGGTGGTTACTGCTGCCCGCGGCGGGCTCGACGCAGTTCTGCGACGATGCGAGCTCGCTCGGGATCCTTGGCCAGCGTGCGGTCGTCGATGACGTCGATGACGTGCTGGATCAGCGCGACGACCTGCTTGGACAGGAACGCGCTGAGCACGCCGCCGGCGACGGCGATGACGCCAGTCAGGGCAGCAGTACCACCGGAGGCCGTCAGCATGTCCACCGTGTCGGTGATGGGCATGATGCCTCCTTCGGGGTTGGCCAGTTGCGGCCAGAACCCACCCGTCCTCGGGTGGGGGCATGAGGACCGCCGGCGCGCAACGAGGCGTGGCAGCGGATGGCAGGAGCGTCGAGAGCTCCCTGCGAATGCCCGAGTCAGATCAGGGCATAAAAAAGGCCGGTCCTGAGAGGGCCGGCCGGAGACAGCGTCGTGCTGCCTTGAGTGTCAGCGTACAGCGCCTATGCGACACCCGCGAGATTCCCGGGCAGACGCGTGCCGAGCAGCCTCAGGGTAGCGGAGCAGGCGGGCATGAAAAAAGCCGATCCAGAGGACCGGCTGTAGGCGCACACTATGAACGCAGGACGATTCTGACACGGCCGGCGGACATTCGGCAAGCACTTCGCGCCACCATGTCGCGGTGGACTACTTCGCCGGCGCGGTGATGAGGCCGGCGAGGGTGTCCAGGGCGCCGGGGATGAGGGAGAAGTAGGCCCAGGTGCCGCGCTTTTCGCGGTGGAGGATCCCGGCGTCGACGAGGACCTTGAGGTGGTGCGACACGGTCGGCTGGGACAGGCCGAGCGGTTCCTGCAGGTCGCAGACGCAGGCCTCGGCACCGTCGTGCGCGGCGACCATCGAGATCAGCCGGAGCCGGGCCGGGTCCGCGATCGCCTTGAGCGACTTCGCGAGGACCTCGGCGGACGCCTGGTCCATCGCCTCGGTGGTGACGGGCGAGCAGCACGCGGTGACGTCCTGGATGGGAAGCAGCTCGATCGTCATGGGCTCATCCTCCCACCGACTTCGACGGGCGTCTATATTTGCGTTCATCGATATCGACGTGCTTCGATGTACGGGCCGGCTTTCGGCTCCCGCTCGATCCGTGAAGGACCAGCCTGATGACTCACCTCCTCGCCGTCGGCGGCAGTGACGCCGGCATCGCCGCAGCGCTCCGCGCCCGCGAACTTGACCCGACCACCGATGTGACGGTGGTACTCGCGGACGAGTTCCCGAACTTCTCCATCTGCGGCATCCCGTACTGGGTCTCCGGCGACGTCGCGACGGAAGCGTCCCTCGCGCACCGCACCCGCGCGGACCTCGAAGCCGCCGGCATGACCGTCCGCTCCTCCACCTGGGCCTCCGCCGTCGACGTCGACCGCCGCCGCCTCACCGTCACCGGCGCTGCCGGGGAAGAGCAGATCTCCTACGACGAGCTGCTGATCGGCACCGGCGCCGAGCCCGTGCGCCCGGCCGGGGTCCCGTTCGGGGAATCTGGCATCCACCTGCTGCACTCCATGACTGATGCGGAGCAGGTGGTCGCTGCCCTCGAGCTGCTGCCGGCGGGGAGCCGGGTGGCGGTCGTCGGTGCTGGCTACATCGGCCTGGAGATGACCGAAGGGCTCGTCGCGCGCGGGTTCGAGACGACGCTGATTCAGCGTGGCCCGGAAGTGCTCTCCACCCTCGACCCGGAGCTCGGGTCCCTCGTCACCGCCGAGGTCCGCCGCCATGGCGCGGCCGTCCTGACCGGGTCGACCGTCACCGGGATCGCCCCGACAGGCGGTGGGCAGTGGCGCGTCGCCACCAGGTCGACGTCCGGTGACGCGGAGGGCACGTTCGCCCTCGTCGTGGTCTGCGTCGGCGTCCATCCCGTCACGGACCTCGCGGTCGCCGCTGGGGCACGGCTCGGTCAGGCCGGCGCGATCGTCGTCGACAAATCGATGCGGACCGGGGTGCCGCATGTGTGGGCTGCCGGTGACTGCGTCGTGACGCACCACCGGCTCCTCGGCACCACGTGGTTGCCGCTCGGGACGACAGCGCACAAGCAGGGCCGCGTCGCCGCGGAAAACATGCTCGGCGGCAGCAAGGTTTTCGCAGGCTCGGTGGGGACGCAGGTGGTGAAGGTGTTCGATCTCGTCGCCGCCCGCACCGGCCTCCGCCAGCACGAGACCGGCCCTCTGGAGGTGTCTCCGTTGACGCGGGTGACGGTGGCGGATGACCACAAGCGGTACTACCCGGGCGCGGTCCCGCTGACGATCAGCGTCACCGGCGACCAGAGCACCGGTCGGCTCCTCGGTGCGCAGATCGTCGGGCAGCGCTCGGCAGAGATCAGCAAGCGCATCGACACGTTCGCCACTGCCCTCCACGCGGAGCTCACCGTGGACGACGTCATCGACCTCGACCTCTCCTACACGCCGCCGCTCGGGTCCCCGTGGGACGCCGTGCAGGTCGCCGCGCAGGGCTGGGAACGCGCCGCCGCCGCAGCGAACCAGGCTGCAGTGAACCAGGCTGCGGTGATCGGCTGATGGTGATGGCTGTGGTGGCTGCGGCGATCTTCGTCGCGACGCTCGTGGTGGTGATCTGGCAGCCCAAGGGGTTCCCGATCGGCTACACCGCGCTCATCGGCGCCGTCATCGCCCTCGCCACCACCGTCGTCGGCCTCTCCGACATCCCGACAGTGGTCGGGATCGTGTGGAACGCGACACTGACGTTCGTCGCGGTGGTGCTGATCTCGTTGATCCTCGACGAGGCCGGGTTCTTCGAGTGGGCAGCCCTCCACGTTGCCCGCTGGGGCCGCGGCAACGGACGGCTGCTGTTCGTCCTCATCGTCGGCCTCGGTGCCGTCATCGCGGCCGTGTTCGCCAACGACGGGGCCGCACTGATCCTCACCCCGATCGTCGTCGGGATGCTCCGGGCCCTGAACATGCCGCAGAAGGCAGCGCTCGGGTTCATCCTCGCCACCGGGTTCATCGCCGACACCGGCAGCCTGCCGCTGGTGGTGTCGAACCTGGTCAACATCGTCTCCGCCGACTACTTCCACCTCGGCTTCGCCGAGTACGCCGCCGTCATGATCCCCGTCGGCATCGTCTCCGTCCTCGCCTCCCTCGGCATGCTGCTGCTCTACTTCGGCAAGAGCATCCCGAAGCGGTACGACGTCCTCGCCCTCACCAGCCCCACCGCCGCGATCACGGACCGGGCGACGTTCCGCGCCGGTTGGGTCGTCCTCGCCCTGCTGCTCGTCGGCTACTTCGCCGCCGACCCACTCGGTGTGCCGCTCGCGGCCGTCGCTGGTGTCGGGGCGGTCGTGATCGTGCTCGTTGCCGCCCGGCAGCCCGCGTTCCTCTTCGCCCGCGCCCAGGCCGCACCGGTCCTGGTCACCACCGGCGGCACCGCCACCGTCGGTGCCGCCGGTGGCGGTGCGGGTGCGCCGTCGGGGCGGGTGATTCCGGTGTGGAAGACGATCCGGGAGGCGCCGTGGCAGATCGTGCTGTTCTCCATCGGCATGTACCTCGTCGTCTACGGCCTGCAGAACCAGGGCCTCACTGACCACCTCGCGAAGCTGTTCGACGTGTTCGGCGACCACGGGGTGCTCGTCACGGCGCTCGGCGTCGGGTTCACCATCGCGATCCTCGCGTCCCTGATGAACAACATGCCCACCGTCCTCATCGCCGCCCTCGCCATCGGCGGAGCCGGAGCGACCGGGCTCACCCACGAGGTGATGGTCTACGCCAACGTCATCGGCTCCGACCTCGGCCCGAAGATCACCCCCATCGGCTCCCTCGCGACCCTGCTGTGGTTGCACGTGCTGGAGAAGAAGGGCATCCACATCGGGTGGGGGCAGTACTTCCGCACCGGCATCGTCCTCACCGTCCCCGTCCTCGCCGTCACCCTCGCCGCCCTCGCCGGCTGGCTCACCCTCATCCGCTGAACCCGGAAAGACACACACCCATGAGTGACAAGCCCACTCTCCTGTTCGTCTGCGTCCACAACGCGGGACGCTCCCAGATGGCCGCCGGCTACGCGCAGGCACTCGGCGGCGACCGCGTCGAGGTCCTCTCCGCCGGCAGTGCGCCGAAGGACCAGATCAACCCGATCGCGATCCAGGCGATGGCCGAAGACGGCATCGACATCGCCGGCAACCAGCCGAAGATCCTCACCACCGACGCCGTCCGCGACTCCGACGCCGTCATCACCATGGGGTGCGGCGACGCGTGCCCGATCTTCCCGGGCAAGCGGTACGAGGACTGGGAACTCACCGATCCCGCCGGCCGCGGCATCGAGGACGTCCGCCCCATCCGCGACGACGTCAAGCACCGCGTCCAGACGCTCCTCGCCGAGCTGCTGCCCACCGAAGCAACCGCGTAACGACCAGGAAGCCGCAGACCATGACGCTTACCCTCACCGTCCCACCCCGGACCGACGCGGACCGCCTCACCGGGCTGCCCGTCGCGGTCATCGGTGCCGGCCCCGTCGGGCTCGCTGCCGCCGCGCACCTCCTCGAGCGCGGCCTCGACGTCGTCGTCTACGAAGCTGGCCCGACGGTTGGGACGAGCGTCCGCGCGTGGGGACACACGCGCCTGTTCTCCCCGTGGCAGTACGTCATCGACCCTGCCGCGCAGCGTCTCCTGGAAGCCACCGGCTGGGAAGCGCCTCGAGCGGCGTCGTTGCCCACTGGCCAGGACCTCGTCGACACGTACCTGGCGCCCCTGGCTGCGACCCCGCAGCTCGCACCGGTGATCCGCTACGGCACCCGGGTGGAGGCGGTGTCACGGCAGGGCATGGACCGCACCCGCTCCACCGGCCGCGCCGACACCCCCTTCCTGCTCCGCCTCCACACCGCCGACGGCGTCACGGACATCACCGCGCGTGCGGTCGTCGACACCTCCGGCACCTACACATCACCGAACCCCCTCACTGCCGCTGGGCTCGCACCCGCCGCGGACCTCGGCGACCGCGTCGTCCACGCACTGCCTGACGTCCTCGGCGCCGACCGGGCCCGGTTCTCGGGGAAGCGGGTCCTCGTCGTTGGTGCCGGCCACTCCGCGGCGAACACGCTCATCAAGCTCGCCAGCCTCGCCAAGACCGCGCCGGGTACCGAAGTGCTGTGGGCTGTCCGAAACGCCGGCACCGCCCGGCTCGGCGCCGACGCAGCCGACGGCCTCGCGGCCAGGGGTCAGCTCGGGTCCACCGTCCACGGCCTCGTCGAGTCCGGTCAGCTGCAGCAGATCGCCTCGTACGAGATCGACGACGTCCGCGCCGACTGCGACCAGGTCACCGTCACCGGCCGGCGCGCGGGAGAGCCGTTCGCGGTCACTGTCGACGTCATCGTGAACGCCACCGGATTCCGGCCCGACCTCGACATGCTCCGCGAGATCCGCCTCGGCCTCGACGACATCGTCGAAGCACCCCGAGCCCTCGCACCACTGATCGACCCGAACCTGCACTCCTGCGGCTCCGTTCCCCCGCACGGTGTCGCCGAGTTGGCGCACCCGGAGCCGAACTTCTTCATCGCCGGCATGAAGTCCTACGGCCGCGCGCCCACGTTCCTGCTCCTCACCGGCTACGAGCAGGTCCGCTCCATCGCCGCCGAACTCGCCGGCGACCACACCGCAGCCCGACAGCTCGAACTCGTCCTCCCCGAAACGGGTGTCTGCTCCACCGACATCGGCGGCAGCTCCTGCTGCACCACCCCGCCCGCCACCGCCACTCCTGCCGCTGAGGACGCTGCCTGCTGCACTCCGCTTGATTCGGCTACCGGCAACACCTCGTGCTGCACCAACTGACCGGACTTGCATCCATGACCACGAAGCCCACTGTCCTGTTCATCTGCAAGCACAACGCCGGCCGCTCACAACTCGGCGCAGCACTCCTCGAACTCGCCGCACCCGACCGATACACGGCCACCTCCGCCGGCATCACCCCGGCCGACGAGGTGAACCCCTCGATCGCCGCGACCGTAGGCGAACTCGGCCTCGACATCACCGCACGCATGCCGCGGCGCGTGACGCCCGACCTGCTCGAACACGCGGACATCGTCGTCCTCATGAAGCCCGGACTCGAACTCCCCGCAGAACCTGGCGGCACGGTCCTGGAGTGGTCGTTCCCCGACCCCAACTCCTGGTCACCGGAAGACGTGCGACCAATGCGGGACGCCGTCGCAGAACGCATCGAACGAGAGCTCCTGCAGCCGTAGCGACCGGGCTACCCGACACGAAGCGAAGCCAGAAGGACGACACAGAGCGAAGCTGTTCACAGTTCAACGTTCTCGGCATGGTCGCCGAGTTCGAAGCCGACCTCATCCGCATGCGCACCCGCGAAGGCATGGCCATCGCCAAGACACGCGGCCGGCTCAAGGGCCGGGCCCCGTCCCTCTCCCCCAGCCGGCGCCGGCACCTGCTCACCCTCGTCGACGCCGGCGACCACACCCACACCGAGCTCGCCGAGCTCTTCCAGGTCTCCCGAGCCACGGTGTACCGGGAGATTCGAAAGAGGTCGGGAGCTCCACTAGAAGCCACGAGTACCCGCCCCTAACGACGTCGGTCGAACAAAACAACTGATTCGACCGACGTGGTAGTAACGCTTACCGAGGCGCCCTATACTCGCAGATGCGATAAAACTATCCGGCACCTACATGATCGCGCCGTCACGGACAGTGCTAGCCTCAGTCGGATATAGATGTTGCCAACGCATCACGGTCCCGCCGTGGATGTTGAAACAGGAGCAGGGGTTGGCACACTTGGGCTCTTACCTGTTGGTCCGATGAAGGCACCGACCTGCAGGACGATCGCGGCAACGATTAAAGCCCCCGCACCAACCCGATAGAACCATTTAAGCTTATCCTCCGAACGTAACTCGTCCTTACCAGTTATCAGCTTTACCAAACCTTTGGTTCTATATCCGCTGCCTTGGGTAATAGAAGCGGTCACCCCTGCAGCCGGCAGCGTCTCCTTTATTTGCCTTTCGATTTCCGTACCATGGGCGACAGAAGCCTTGAGCAAGGAGTGGTACCAGTGTGCGTCAACGAAGTAGAAGGCGTACCAAAGAATCAGTCCGGCCAGGATGATGAGGGACCCGAGCGAGACGAACCAAACGCGTGTATTGTCTTTTGCAGCAACTCCGGCGACACCCAAGGCGAAGGTTGCTGCGGTGAGCGCCAGGCTCCTTATTCGCCACTCGATATCATTGAAGTGAATTTGTACCTCGACACTTTTCTTCCACATGTCGATGTAGTAGCCGACCTCTTGGTCCGGGGTTAACGACGTTCCTGTCTGATGCAATGGCGTTGTCGCGCCATCCGGCGTGTCTTCTGCATCGTTCGTGCCGGCAGTCACCTGAGCCCCGCAAACGATGAGCCAAAAATCGGCAGGATTTCGTTGATGGTCTCGTGACACGTCGCCGTGGGGATGACGTCCGCTCTTGGTCCGGCTAGCGCGCGCTCTCGTTCGACGTCCTTCTGGGACCAGTGGGTGACGCGACGGAGCAGGTCATACTCTTCTTGATCCTGCACCCGGCCATACTCAGCGTACACGTCGAGAACCTCAGCAGCCTGAGCCATCGCTATGTCCTTCATCAGGCTGTCCCCAAGGTAAAGTGCATTCGATCTCGGCACTTCTTCCTCCTGTAGGATTGATGAAATGACGTGCGTGTCCGGTTTAAGTATCCCTAGCGGAACCTGGCGGTGAATGGTGCTGCGCAGCCCGAATTGTCCACGATAGCGTCCAGTACGGAGGGCGGCCGGGTCGATACCCGACAACAAATCATGATCAGGAGACGAGTACAAAACGTCGATGACGCCGTCTAATCCTGTATGTTTAATGCGCCACTCTGTCCAGTAGGCCGTGGACTCTGTGTATGCGACAACTCTTATGCCTCGAGCTTTAAGTTGATCGAGGACTTCGCGGACGCCCGGATACAGCTTTGTTTCGCGTCTGCGCGCCGAACTCTGCGCATGGAGGGCATCGTCGAATACCTCGAACGGATCGCGCGTACCTGAGAATTCGACAAGCGCGGGCACTTCGCGAACTAGATTCGAGTACTCGGTCGTTCCTCGCCGTTGGTGGACTTCCCGGATTTGAATCTCCAGGAGTTCACGGTCTAGGCCGCTGATCGCCTGAAGTCCATCGAGAAGCGCCGAGAATGACTGATACCAAGCATCAAACCAGTCCCATAACGTATTGTCGAGATCCGTGATCAAGATCCGTTGCTGCTCTGCCATGTTCATCACCCTAGACCGCTCTTCCCAATTGAGGGTGTGAGCCTGCCGGTGGGCGCGTCGGTGACGGCGTAAACGTCGATGCCCTCCCGAGGATGGTCTGGAAGACATCGACGTGCGCGACGCTACCTTCGCCTAACCTGAGCTGACCACGTTCTGCCGCCTCGCCGAGCTCGGCCTTCACGCCGTCGGGCAACGCCTCGACCTCGGTCGCACCGTGCTGGCTGCCGGGTCCTCGATCCTGACCGCTGGTTCGGGCGTTGCGGTGGGGTGGCGTCTCACCGCGGTGCGACCGAGGTCCAGCCGTTACCCTTGCCCCGCCTACGGGCACATGTGGCTTCAGTCCACCGGTCCAGCCGCGAACCGCGAACCGCGAACCGCGAACGAAGCTTTCCTGCTGGTGCGAGCCAGGAGTGGATCAGAGAGCCCGGTGTCCTCCGCTTGCGCCTATTTCAACTCTCCCGTACACCGACGTCACTGGTGTCAACGTCGTCGGTTTCCGGGACAGGAATGTTTCGGCGCTCCATCCTCTCTCGAACGTCGACGTGATGGACCACGGGGGTCACGACCAAGACTTGACGGATCATGGCCGCGAGGAACTGCGGGGGCGCCACGTCCTCGGGGACGCGGTCCAACTCGACGCGCACGGTGGGGCTGGGCTGCGTCTCGTCCCAGCTGACCAATGCCATCCCGGTCGCCGTGTATCCGTTGCTTCCGCCGAGATCGCGGAGCTTACGCATCATGTCGACGGTGCGTTCGAACGCATCCGGCTCCCTGGTCAGGATCGTGGAGCGTTGCAGGAAGAAGAACCCCACCGCAGCTAGTGGGTAACGGCCGCGGAGGTTTCCGGCGTCGCCGTAGGCTTCCTCGAACCGGTTGGGTAGGTTCTTCGCGAACGAGGAGACCTGCGCCTTCGTGCTCAGCAGGATCTCCGGGCCTCGATCCCACCGGGCGACGGCCACGTCAACTTGCTTGTCATAGGCCCTGCCCAAGACTTTCGCGTCGGTGGGGGCAACGGAGGGAATGTTGCTGATCCGGGCACGGAGGTCTTGCGAGACCCTATCCGGCAGCTTCTCCAGGAGCACGGCCAAGTCCCGGGGCAGGACCCGTGGGCGCTCCGCACGTGGCCACACCTCATCGGAGCTGAATCCCGCCCGGCGAAGCTCGTGGGCAAGCCATGCGTCGATGCCACGGGCGAAGCGACCGCTCTCGGAGGCGCTGCCCGCAGCCACGGGAATGGTCAGCAGCTTCCCCAGCAAGTCGTAGTCGGGAGCGTACACGGGCTGCTGCCCGGCGCTGTGCGTCCAGGGATCCGTCAACGGTTGGGCGGCCAGGACAGGATCGAAGTCGCTGAAGGCGTCGGACTTGCTCATCGACGGTCCCCGGAGGCCGCACCGCGGGCGAGACGCCTGGCGGCGAGGACGTTGCGCGCGTCCCTCAGGGAGCTGACAGCGTCTGGGCTGATACCCAACCCGCCGATCAGCACGACCTCATCGACGATCGCCACGGCTCCAGTCAAGTCTCCCCGGCGCAGTCGATTGGCGACCCGGGTTCGGATCTGGCGTAACGAATCCGCCACCGCGGTGACGGTGCCCGGCCCTGGAATGGGGAGCCGGTCAGCTTCGCGTGGTTCCAGCTTGAGCATCCCGCCGCCGTAAGCCCTACCGACGAGTTCAGCACCCAGCACGGTAACGCTGTTGAGGGCCGCCAGTGGCAGCAGCTCGCGCCCAATCTCGACGTTCTGCTCGGCCAGGTAGATGCCGTGGACACTGTTCAAGTGGCGCACGGCCGCCCGGTTGGTGGTGATCCGCGGGGTGTCGGCGTTCATGTAAGTGATGAACAGGTCAGCCGGACGAACCAACGGCACCCGCCACCACGGGTCCCGGACCCGGCACTTGTACGCCTCCTGCACCCCTGCGGCCTCACCCTCGCCGATGTAAGCCCATCCGGCAGGGGAGGGCGTCTTCGCTGGCCGAAACAAGTAGGTGGCCGCCCCCTCCGCACCGAGTCGCTTCAGAGCTGGCGAGGTCAGCGTCAGACCGCGCAAGTGGCGACTCCCGGGCGGCGAAATCCTGATCAGGTCACGTTGCTTCAGCCCCAAAGCGGCCACCTTGGCGGGCGAGAGGGTGAAGTACTTGTTGTTGCCGGTCACTATCCCCAAGGTGGTGTCCCCCCAAGCCTCGAGGGAGACGAAGGCATCATGGCTGGTCATCGCGGTGTACGCCGTGAGTGCGTCCGCGCCCATGATGGACGCCGTCCACTTCTCCCCCGGCCGAAGCGGCGTCCACGTATGGGACAGGTTCAGGTCGTTCAGCTCACTGGAGTTGCGGGCCTGGTACACCGAGAAGTGACCCGCCGGGCCTTCGTCGTAACCCTCCGCCAGGAGAAGAACGACCTCCTCTAGAACGCCGGGGAAGACTCGCTCGGTGAACATCACCAAGTCGACCCGGCGGAACCGCTCCATCAGGAACTGGCGGACTCCCGCCGCGTAGTTCACGCTCAACAGCTCGGCCGGCAGCACAAGACCCAGGCGGCCGCCTGGCCGGAGGAAGAGCGCGGCATGCACCGTGAACGCGGCCCAACTCGACGCCAGCGCCGTCAAGGAGAGGTCAAGTCCCTGGTAGTGGTGTAGCGGTTTGATCCTTCGCTGGGTGGTCAGGCGCTGAGTTCGAGGGTGGTGTCGGTGCCGGTGTTCACCTCGTTTCCGGTGTCCTCGATGAGGCTGAGCCGGCTGCGGTTCAGGAGGTCGAGTCCGAGGTAGCGGCGGCCTTCGGCCCATTCGTCGGTCTGTTCGGCCAGGACGGCTCCGACAAGACGGACGATGGCGGCCCGGTTGGGGAAGATGCCCACGGCGTCGGTGCGGCGGCGGATCTCCCGGTTGAGCCGCTCGGCGGGGTTGTTGGACCAGATCTGTGTCCAGACGTCCTTCGGGAAGCTCGTGAAGGCGAGGATGTCCTCCCTCGCCTGACCGAGGTGGTCGGCCACGGCCGGGAGTTTGCCGGTGACGTAGTCGATGAGCCGGTCGAACTGGGCGTCCACGGCGGTGGCGTCGGGCTGGTCGTAGACCGAGTGCAGCATCGCCTTGACCGCCGGCCACATGCTCTTCGGGGTGGCGGCCATCAGGTTCGCCGCGTAGTGGGTGCGGCACCGTTGCCAGACCGCGCCGGGCAGGTTCGCCGCGATCGCCTCGACCAGCCCGGTGTGGGCGTCGGAGGTGACCAGCCGGACCCCGGTCAGGCCGCGGGCGACCAGGTCGGCGAAGAACTCGTTCCACGCGGCCCCGGTCTCACTGGTCGCGACCCGCAGCCCGAGGACCTCGCGGTGCCCGTCCCCGTTGACCCCGGTGGCGATCAGGGCCACGGCGTTGACCACGCGGCCGCCTTCACGGACCTTCATGGTCAGCGCGTCCGCGGCGACGAACGTGAACGGGCCGGCCTCGCCCAGGGGCCGGTGGCGGAAGGACTCGACGTGCTCGTCCAGCTCGGTGGCCATCCGGCTCACCTGGGACTTGGAGAGGGCGTTGATCCCGAGGGTCTTGACGAGTTTGTCCATCCGCCGGGTGGAGACCCCGGCGAGGTAGCAGTCCGCGACGACGGTGATCAGCGCGGTCTCGGCCCGCTTGCGCCGCTCCAGCAGCCACTCCGGGAAGTAGGTACCGGAGCGCAGCTTCGGCACGGCCACGTCGATGGTCCCGACCCGGGTGTCCAGGTCCCGGTGCCGGTACCCGTTGCGCTGAGCGGTCCGCTCCGGGGAGGGCCGGCCCCACTCGGCTCCGACGACCGCGTCCGCGTCGGCGGAGAGCAGGGCGTTGATCATGGTCTGCAGCAGGTGGCGCATCAGGTCCGGGGACGCTTCGGACAGGGCTTCGCCGAGCAGCCCGGCAGGGTCGACAATATGGGCAGCGGTCATCGTGATGACTCCATTCGAGAGAGCTGTGAGAGGTGAACTCGAAGGATCACACGGTGGCCGCGCCCACGTCCTCAACGACGTCACGGGCCACCGCGCTACACCACTATGCGGGACTCAACTCAAGGAGACGCCCGCCCGCAGCGCGGCTTCGCGGGACCTGGCCCGCGATTCGCCCGTGAAGTCCTGATACCGCACGTAGGGGGGATTACCGATCACAGCATCGTAGGCGCCAGTCGGTGTCACCTCGAAGAAGTCACCCGTGCTGATATCCGCCGTCACGTCGACGTCCGCCAGCAGGGTACGTGCCGTCGCCGCCGAGCTCTCGTGTAGCTCCACCCCATCCAGGCGCATGTCCGCCGGGGACGCACCCAGACGTTGGAGGCGGTCGACCGCACTGAGCAGGAACGCCGCTTCCCCACACGAGGGTTCCAGGACCCGATCCGCGGCGTGGTGGATACCCCAGTCGGTGATGTAGCGAGCGACGGGCGCAGGCGTGAAGAAAGCTCCACGCGCCTTCCTCAACTCGGCCGAATCACTGACGAGAGGGGAAGTAGTCACCGTCCAAGTCTCTCGTACGGACAGCAGGCTCACGCCCCAAGACCACGTCCGTGTCGGGCAGCGGCACCGAGGCTACTCCTGATCGGGTCTCCCCTGACGCCGTCGATCCGCGTGGGACTGCCACCGCGGTCGATAGCAGCGGTCCCAGCCGGCGCCACTAGTTCACGAGTGAGACTCCCGAGCCCGGCCTCACCATGGTCAAGCCGATCTCACCCCCTCGCGTGTCAGAAACCGTCATTTGTGACCCTCACGGCGCCACCCTCGCCCGACGCCACTTTGGGCCAGTGATCTCTCGTAGGCTGAGCCGGTGACCAGCATGCAACCAGCCCGCCTCTTCATCGGCTCGTCCGCCGAGGGCCGCGAGGTTGCCCACAACTTGCAGGCCGTGCTCGAGGAACGGGGGATCTGCCAGGTCGTCGTTTGGGACCAAGGGGTCTTCGACCCGTCGAGTTATCCGCTCGATGCTCTACTCGGCGTTGCGCGCCGCTCGGACTTCGCCGTTCTGGTGGCTTCACCAGACGACGTAACGGAGAGCCGTGGAGACACCAGTGCCTCCATCCGTGACAACGTCATTCTGGAGTTCGGACTGTTCATGGGCGCCCTTGGTCGGGAACGCACCTACCTGTTGGCCACCGGGTCAGCCAAGCTTCCGACCGACGCGTTGGGGCTCACGCGGCTCCCATATCACCCACGACCGGATGGGAACGTGCAGGCTGCTGTCAACACGGCCGCCTTGCAGATCGGCCGCCAGGTTGGGTCGCTTGGTCGGCGGGAGGCGGAGGCTGTCGTCGGCGCTGGCCCGCACCTGGCAGGCGACGCCCTGGCGACTGAGATTGCACTTCTCCGAGCCAACGCTCAGGCTCAAGGTTGGTCGGTCAAGACCGACAGCGCTACTACGCTGCGACTCCGATCTCCACAAGGGCGGCTCTACACCCTCACGAAGGGCAAGACAGAGGCTACGCGCGTGGACCTCCGACGCTTCGCTAGGGAACTACGTGCAGCTGGGGTCCGGGTTAACAACGCGGTTCGCCGGCCCGTCGAGGAGTCTCCCTACTAGCGGGCATGTCCCCCTGCTGGCCCTTCCGTGTCGGATGAGCCAGCAGGGAAACGACGCTCCAACCCGGGCTCAACCGGGAACACCTCTACGGAGTAATGCCGCGCCTCGGCCGTTTCCCCACAGCTCGTCAGCCAGCGGAATCGCACCACTAGCACCGCCACCTGGGCGTAGTTGTTCCCGAAACTGAGGTTCTGCGACGCGAATCAGCCTAGCGTGCAGCACCCTCACCTGCCACAACCTCGGCGTGCCCGCTCGGTTGATCAGGCATTGCGGCCGCCACCGGTGGTGCCTCATCAGCGAGCCTGGACAGTCAGCAACTCTTGCCAGTGGGTGGTGTATCGCGGGGACATGCGCTCCCGTTTCATGGTCCACTCGGGTGGTCGGGTGAGGCCGGCGCGGCCGAGGCCGATGGTGTGGGTGCCGAACCGGGTGGTGACCTCGCCGATGAGGGCGCCGATGTTGCGGTGTTCGTGGACGCTGACGAACTCGTCGAAGACGGGGGCGGCGCCGGCCGGTTCGAGGCCGGTGAGCATGACGCCGGCCTTCACGTAGGGGGCGTCGTCGACGACGCGGGCCCGGATCGTCTCGATCGCGGCCTTGGACATCAGGACCGGGTCGGCGGTCGGGTTGGGCATCCGGACCGTGGTGGAGACGATGGAGGAGACGACGTCGTTCCGGAACCGGCTGGTGGAGGCGAAGACGGTCATGATCTTGGCGACCTGGTGTTCCTTGGCCAGTCGGGCGGCGGCCTGCTGGGCGTAGAGGCCCATCACCTGGGCCATCCGCTCCGCACCGAGCACCGGGGTGGAGAAGGAGCGGGAGAAGATCATCTGCTGCTTGTCCGGGCGGACGGGCTCGAGCTCGATGCACGGGATGCCGCGCAGCTCGAGCACGGTCCGCATCACCACCACGTTGAACCGGTCCCGGATCAGGACCGGGTCGGCGTCGCGTAGCTGCGCGACCGTCTCGATCCCCATCAGGTTCAACCGCTTGCCCAACCGGGAGGCGATCCCCCACAGCCCGGTCACCGGGACACGGGCCATGATGGCGTCGACGTGGCCGGCGGGCATCGCCTCCAGGTCGCACACCCCGCCCAGGTGCCGGTTCCGTTTGGCGATCCGGTTGGCGAACTTCGCCAGCGTCTTCGTGCGGGCGATCCCGACGCACACGGGTAGGCCGGTGTGCCGGGCGACCGCGGTCCGGATCACCCGGCCCTGATCGACGTAGGCGCCGCGGCGGGCGTCGAGCCCGAGGAAGGACTCGTCGATGGAGTAGACCTCCTGCCAGGCCGCATACCGGCCCAGCAGCTCTACTGGTAGCACCGATTGTTGCTGAGTCGCGTATTCATCAGATGTCGACTGCTGTTTCGCCTTGTGGCGGAGGCTGATGCATCCGGCGATTGATCAGCCTGTGCTGTATAGTTCAGTGCATGCTGACTATTGCTTCTCGACTCGACGTCATGAACCGGCTCGGCCGGGCCATGGCGGATCCGACGCGTTCCCGGATCCTGATGACCCTGCTCGAGGGACCGAGCTACCCGGCGGTGCTCTCGCGTGAGCTGGAGCTGACTCGCTCGAACGTGTCGAACCACCTCACCTGCCTGCGCGACTGCGGCATCGTGGTCGCTGAGCCGGAGGGTCGCCAGACTAGGTATGAGATCGCTGATCCGCACCTCGCGGCCGCTCTCATCGCGCTGGTGGATGTGACTCTGGCTGTCGACGAGCACGCTCCGTGCGTGGACTCGTCGTGCACCGTTCCGGGTTGCTGCGGAGCGGGAGCAGACGCGTGAGCGCGGCATGCGGCTGCGAGCACGAGCCGACGACCACGGCAGTCGATGAGAGCGAGGAGAAGGAGCGGCCCTGGTGGAGGGACCGCGGGATCATGGTGCCGGTCTTCTCCGGTGTCGCGTTCCTCGCTGGTCTGATCCTTGAGTGGTCCGGCATGGAGATCCCGGCACTGGTGCTGTTCTGGGTCGGCTTGCTGCTGGGCGCGTCGACGTTCACGCCGGGCGCGATCCGGAAGCTGTTCAAGGGCAAGCTGGGCATCGGGCTGCTGATGACGATCAGCGCGGTCGGCGCAGTCGTCCTCGGCTACGTCGAAGAGGCTGCGGCGCTGGCGTTCCTCTACTCGATCGCAGAGGCGCTGGAGGACAAGGCGATGGACCGCGCCCGCGGCGGGCTGCGAGCGCTGCTGAAGCTGGTCCCCGACACCGCGACCGTGCGCCGCGACGGCGCTTCGGTGGAGATTGCGGCGAAGGACCTCGCGGTCGGGCAGGTCATGGTGGTTCGTCCCGGCGAGCGGATCGCGACCGACGGAGTCGTCCGTGCGGGGCGCTCCAGCCTGGACACCTCGGCGATCACGGGCGAGTCGATCCCGGTCGAGGTCGAGCCCGGCGACGCCGTGTCGGCCGGCGCGATCAACAGCGCCGGTGCGCTGGAGGTCGAGACGACGGCGGCGGGCACCGACAACTCGCTCACGACCATCGTGGAGCTGGTGGAGCAGGCGCAGGCGGAGAAGGGCGAGCGAGCGCGCCTCGCGGACCGGATCGCGCGCCCGCTGGTCCCGGGCGTGCTGGTCCTCGCGGCCCTGGTCGCCCTGGTCGGCTCGCTGTTCGGGGACCCGGAGCTGTGGATCACCCGAGCCCTCGTCGTCCTCGTCGCCGCCTCCCCGTGCGCGCTGGCGATCTCGGTGCCGCTGACGGTGGTCGCGGCGATCGGCGCGGCGAGCAAGTTCGGCGTGATCATCAAGTCCGGCGCGGTGTTCGAGCGCTTCGGCACGGTCCGCCACGTCGCCGTCGACAAGACCGGCACCCTCACCCGCAACGAGCCCGCCGTCACCGCGGTCCTCGCCGCGGACGGCGTGACCGACGCCCAGGCGCTGGCCTGGGCGGCCGCGCTGGAGCAGCACAGCACGCACCCGCTGGCCGCGGCGATCACCGCCGCAGCCCCCGGAGCCCAGGCTGCGGAGGGCGTGACCGAGCAGGCCGGGCACGGCATCGAGGGCAAGATCGACGGGACTCGGATCACCGTCGGCAGCCCCCGCTGGCTCGACGCCGGGGTGCTCGGCGACCAGGTCGCGGGCCTGGAGGAGCAGGGCATGACCGTTGTGATCGTGCACCGCGACGGGGCCCCTGTCGCCGCGATCGGCGTCCGCGACGAGCTGCGTCCCGAGGTCCCCGAAGTGGTGCGGACTCTCGCGGCGCAGGGCGTCGGGGTGACGATGCTCACCGGCGACAACGCCCGCACGGCACGGGCGCTGGCAGCGCAGGCCGGTATCAGCGACGTGCGCGCGGAACTGCGTCCCGAAGACAAAGCGACCGCGATCGGGGAGCTGTCAAAGGCGGGGTCGGTTGCAATGATCGGCGACGGCATCAACGACGCCCCCGCTCTGGCCGCCGCGGACATCGGCATCGCGATGGGCGCGACCGGCTCGGACGCGGCGATCGAGTCCGCCGACGTCGCGTTCACCGGCCACGACCTCCGCCTCATCCCGCGCGCGTTCGACCACGCCCGCCGCGGACGCCGCATCATCAACCAGAACATCGTCCTGTCGCTGCTGATCATCACCGCGCTGCTGCCGCTCGCGCTGTTCGGCGTCCTCGGACTCGCCGCTGTGGTGCTGGTCCACGAGATCGCCGAGGTCGTCGTGATCCTCAACGGACTCCGCGCCGCCCGCACGCGTACCCCACGGCTGGAGAGCTGATGCTTGCGACCATCGGCTCAGCGATCGGCTTGTTTGCTGCGACCAACATCGATGACATCGTCGTGCTGACCGTGCTGTTCCTGGCCTCCAGCCGAGGGAAGCCGCGACCGTGGCAGATCGTCGCAGGCCAGTACCTCGGGTTCATCACCCTCGTCGTGATCAGCGTGATCGCCGCGCTCGGCCTGACCATCGTCCCCGACGAATGGGTGGGCTTCCTCGGCCTGATCCCGCTCGGCATCGGCATCTGGACCCTCGTGCGGGGCCTGCGACGCAACGGTGACGACGATGACGACGACGAGAAGATCACCGCGGTCGGGCTGTGGGGCGTCGCCGGGATCACGATCGCCAACGGGGCCGACAACATCTCCCTCTACACGCCGATCCTCCGCACCAGTTCGCCCGGCGACGTCGTCGTCATGATCGCGGTGTTCCTCGTCCTCGTCGCCGTCTGGTGCGCTGCTGGACGCCTGATCGGAACCCACAAGGCCGTCACCGAAACGCTTGAACGCGTCGAGCACTGGCTCGTACCCGTCGTGTTCATCGGCCTGGGCCTGTTCATCCTGATCGATTCCGGCGTCATCGTCCGCCTCGTCGAGGTCCTCGCATGACCCCGGACGCGGCTGCCGATGCTGAGCTGACGTCGGGAGAGCGGCAGCAGAGGGGGCGTTGGCGGCTCACGGCGGGGGCACTCGCGCTCGGCGGGCTCGTCCTCCTGATCGATCAGGGGACGAAGGCATGGGCGGAGGCCACGCTCACAGTAAGTGAGCGCCTCCCGCTGATCGGCGACCTGCTGGGCCTGCAACTCGCTTACAACCCCGGCGCGGCGTTCTCCTTCGGTGAGGGTTCCACCTGGGTGTTCGCGCTGGTGGCCGTCGCGGCCACCGTCACCGCGATCGTGTTCGCGTTCCGTGTCCGACACCCCGGGTGGGCGATCGTGATCGGCGCGCTTGGCGGGGCCGCCGCCTCCCACGCCGGCGACAGGCTTTTCCGTGCTCCAGGGTTCGCCCAGGGGCACGTCGTGGACTTCCTCGCCTACGGGAACTGGTTCATCGGGAACGTCGCCGACGTCGTGATCGTCACCGCCGCGATCGCCGGAGCGCTTCTGATGATCCGCGGCAACGAGAACTGAGAGGACCATCATGGAGATCATCCTGCAGTATTTCAACGGCTGCCCCAACTGGGAGGTGCTCGACCAGCGGCTCGCTGAAGTAGTCAACGACCGATCCGATGTCAGGGTCATACGTCAGCTGGTCGAGACCCCCGAGGACGCCGTGCGCCTCGGGTTCCACGGCTCCCCAACCGTGCTCGTCGACGGCATCGACCCGTTCGCCGACGAGCGTACCCACGTCGGGCTCGCCTGCCGGATGTTCCGCACGCCAGCTGGGATCGCCGGGTCGCCGACCGTCGAGCAGTTGCGCGAAGCGATTTCCGGCCCGGGCGCTGACGTGTGATGCTCGTTCAGGCGTGGTCGGAACGGAGTGCCGGATAGTCGGACCAGTCACCGCCGGCGAGACGCGACCATGCGGCGGCGGACGAGGTCGTGATGCCGAGGAGATCCGAGACGATCCGGGGATGCATTTGCCGGGTGAGCTCGATGAGCGCTGTGGTGCGTGCGCTTCCCGCGAGCAGGCCTTCGGCGCGAAGACGACGGCTCAGCGGGCCCGGGGTGAGGTGATTGCCTGGGTTCCGGCCGGGGAACAGCCATCCTTCAGGATGGTGCTTCGCGGCGTCGGCGAGATCGCTGATGGCGTCGCCAAGGATCTCGGGGAGCCCGATCGGCTCGGCCCCGACGGTCAGCGTGACGGGCCGCGAGCTCGTATCGATCTGTGTCCGGGTGATCGTGACGATGCGGGTCAGCTGGATGCCGTAGAGCAGTACGAGGAGCCCGGCTGCCCGGGTCTTCGGGTCCATGCCGGCATCCGACAGGAACTTGCGAGCCATCTGCCATCGGTGGTCGGAGGCGTAGCTTCGCCCTTCGAGGCGATGGGCTCGGAACTCGACTCGGAGGGTGCTCATCCGGTGCCGTCGTAGCCAGCGAGTGAATGGTGCCAGCGCGTCACGCTGGCTCGGTGAATCAGTCAGATATGCGTCGAGCCGGCGCTGCGGATAGGTTGCCAGCGTCTCTTGCTGTGACCGAATCTCTCGAAGAAGCGCGGCGCAGTACTTCAGCGCGGCCCGTTGCCTTTGGAAGCCAGCGGCTGGACTCGATGTACTGCGGGGTACCGCTCGGAAAGCCCGGGTGGACCGGAGGAGCTCCCAGGTGCAGTACCGGCGCAGGACCAGCCGGTCCTCGGCATGTTCGATGCCCGCCAACCATCCATCGAGCCAGTGGTCGAAGCGCGTGCCTTCGACATCGATCTCCGGAAGCACTCCTGAGCGGACCAGAAGCGAGAGGAGGAACGCTACCGACTGTCCCGACCGAGCTCGGGTGATGATCGCCTCGGCGGTGAGTGGCAGGGTTCCGTCCGCGATCTCGCGGAGCACCATCGCGCACTTGCTCTTGTGCATCCAGCGTTCGAGCGATGCGGCTTTGCTGTGGTGCGTGAGCAGATAGTCCGCAAGGGGGTGGAGGTCCGCGCGGATCTCTCCCGCGTCGTCGGCGAGCAACTGCTGGATCGCGACGGGCCGGCGGCACTCGACGCAGAGATGATGCTTGCGGATCTCCTCGATCGAGCCACACCCAGGGCAGGCCATCGTCACCGGAGCGCCCGCGCAGTCGGCGCAGACCTTCTGACCGTTCATGAAACCGGTCAAGAACACCCTGCGCCCGCACTCGGGACAGGGCTGCGGTCTACGCATCGCGTAATAGCAGCGTGCGCATACCCGTCGCCCGTCAAGGTGGGAGGCGACCCGGCCAGGTTCTCCGCAGAGACCGCAGGTCTTGATCGGTGCGGTATAACAGGCCAGGCAGACGAGTTCCGGGCGGCGGACGATGATGGTCGCGTGCTGCCTGCACCGCGAGCAGTCACCGAACGATCGAGGGTCGGCTCGCCAGCATTCGCGGCAGAAGCGCTGTCCGTCGATCGTGCGCTGCACGGGTCGGACCCGGCCACAGGAAGCGCAGGAGACGGACCTGGCGTTCCGCTCGCAACGAGAGCAGTGCCGACCACCGCTCGGCGTCTTGTGGGGCATTCTCACCGAGCGGCCGCAGGACTCGCACGTCGGCAGCACTACCCGGTCTGCTCCTTCTTCTACCAGCGCGCGGGCCAGATCCTGGACGGTCACCGGCACATTCGCATGCCGCCCCTCGAGGACCCCAGGCTGCTTGATCAGCGCGAGCTCAAGAAGCCGCTGCGTGAGGGGCACTGGCGCAACCGAATGCACGATCTCAGCGAGACGCTCGGGCAAGATCTCGGGAACGAGGGGACGCACGAGGTCGATAACTTCCGTGACTCTCGGCTGCTGCGGAGGCTTGGCCACCGTGGCTACTTCGTACGCGGACGGCGGATGGTTGCGCGGACAGGACGGAGATCACCGATCGACCCGCGCGTCGCTTCCTCGCCCACGGCCACCGGGGTCGATGCCTCTCGGCGAGCGATTGTCACGAGATCGTCGAGTGAGCACTCCAGCGCATCGCACAACGCCGCCAACACGTCGAGACGCACCCGCTGAGGCGGTTGCGTCACCAGCCGATACACCTGCTCCCTGGACAGGTCGATCCCGCGTTCCTCGAGCAGTGGCTTCAGCTTGGAGGTCTGGAAGATCCCGCGCGAAGCCATCACTCGGGGTAGGCCGGGTTCTCCGCGGCCAGAACGACACCGGCCCGGGTGAGACGGAGCCTCTTGACGGTCAGTTCACCGTCGAGGATCGCGACGACCACGGCACCGTCGGTGGGCCGGCGGGCGCGGTCGACGACGAGTTCGTCGCCGTCGCTGATGCCGGCCCCGGTCATCGAGTCCCCCGACACCCGGACCACGAACGTGGAGGTCCGGTCCTGGATGAGGTGCTCGTTCAGGTCGACGGACCCGTCGTAGTAGTCCTGTGCCGGCGAGGGGAACCCGGCCGGGACGGCGATGGGGGCGACCTGGATGCCGGCGGCCGCGGCGACCTCCTCGGAGCGGCCGCCGGCACCTACAAGGCCGCGATGGCCGATCCGACGTCGGGGTGTTGGTGGGCGGTGGCGGCGATGCGGTTGTGCGTCGACGCCGGCGCCGACCTCGACGTCGCCCGCGCGACCGTGCCCATGGTCGCGGCCCGCCTGGCGGCCGCCGGCGGCGGCTCCGCAGCAGCGTCACGTCACCCGGGTGGGGCGTAGTCGAGCACCTATCAGCATCGTCTGCGGATGACTACGCCAGCCACGGGACGGGCGTCCACCGACGTCGCCGGCGGGTTGACGGTGATCGCCGCCGGCACAGCCGGGATCACCTGGGTTGGAGAGTGGTCCGCGAGCTGGGCGAAGGGGACCATGATGGCCAGGGCGACGCTCACGAGCGCCCGGACGGTCCTGTTGTGTGAAGGGGTCACGGCTGCTCTATGCGGCCCGACCGTCCACGGCTGTCATGCTTTTCCCGGAGTACCCCCCCTGCCCTACTCCTGCGGCAACCGTGGGCTCCTGCGCCCGCGCCAGTCCGGCGCCACGGCGTCGAGCGCTTCCACGCGGTGTGCCGTGAGCCAGGACCTTCGGGAGGCGGCTCGCAGCCCCATCAGCCAAACCGCCAGCCGCCGCTCCTCCTCGCCCGCGCCCCCGTACCGGGTCGGGATCCGATGCTGCTGATCGACGAACGCGGCCAGCTGCTCGAGCCGCTCAGCGAAGTGCTCGTCGCGCAACGCGCCAAGCGCTGGCCGGCGCCACCGACTCACCCCGTCCAGTGCTGCCGCCCTGTCAGCACTGAGGTTCCCCCGGCGCTCGGCAGCCCGCTGGCGGGCCAGCCACCCGTACAGCTCCCTCTCATACCGGCTCCCGCTGTTCTCGCGGGGCTCGCGCCCGTTGCGCTGCAGCCAGACCCGGTAGTCGGCCATCTTCTGACCGAAGTCCTGCCTCTGGGTGAGGGTCGCCGGCAACGGGTGCAGGTGCCTCTTGAGCCGACGGGCCGGCATCGTCGGGTCGCGGCGCACGCGCACGGCGATCGCCTGGTTCACCCGCCACGAGTCCACGCCGCAGCGTCGAGCGATCTCGCGTGGCTCGAGGCCGTGCATCCACATCAGGGTCCACTCGTCCAGGCCTACGTGCGGGTGCGTGCACCCGTACTCGATGCAGTCCGGATCCACGGCCGCCATGCCCCGTCAGAGCTCCGTATTGCCGTCGACGTCGAGGGCGCGGATGATGGTGGACCGACTGACCTTCCGGTCCGCTGCGATGGCATTCAGCGTCCACCCCTCGGCCCGCCGCCGGCGCACCAGGTCGACGTCGTGCGGCTCGAGGGCTCGTGGGCGTCCGGCCTTGCCGGCCGCCGCGGCCAGACCGGCCTTCGTCCGCTCCCGAATCAGCTCGCGTTCCATCTCCGCGACGGAGGCAATCACGTGGAACATGAGGCGGCCTGTGGGAGTCGCGGTATCGATGCCCTCGGTCAGCGACCGGAACCCAACACCGCGGTCCGCCAGCTCATCGAGCAGGGCCGCGAGGCCCTTCACCGTCCGGCCGAGCCTGTCCAGCTTCCACACCACCAGTGTGTTGCCCGGCTGCAAAGCGCGGAGACACATGTCGAGCTGCGGCCGCGCCATCGTCTTCCCGGACACGCCTCGGTCGGCGTAGACGTCGAAGCAGCCGGCAGCCTCCAGGGCCCGGCGCTGCAGCTCGAGCGACTGATCCCTCGTCGACGTGCGGGCGTAGCCCAGGCTCACGCCGTTGGGC
Source organism: Tersicoccus solisilvae (assembly GCF_014643255.1). Classification (GTDB taxonomy): domain Bacteria; phylum Actinomycetota; class Actinomycetes; order Actinomycetales; family Micrococcaceae; genus Tersicoccus; species Tersicoccus solisilvae. The sequence goes on from NZ_BMJI01000020.1 coordinate 58,063, forward strand.
GTGATTCGCGGCTCCTCGACGTCGACCTCACGGCCAGTCCCATCGACAACCGTCAAGCGTGACGGCATCCCACTCCCCCAAATGTTCCAGAATCCAACTCGGTCTCGTTCTGACACAGTATGTCATTGGACATGCATTCTGACCTGCTGGTTATGGGTTTTCGACGGCGGTCGCAGCAACGTGTCAGAACCGGTCCGTTTCGACCGACACGCCAGGTCTACGACGACCGGTCTCCGGTCGTCTTCGGATCAGCTGTGGACACCGTGAAGACGGCGCCCGCAGGGCGAACATCGCCGCGATGATGAACTCGGGCGCCTCCGACGCCAGGGGCGCGAGCCACTGGACCAGGAAGAAGCTGTCGATGCCGAGCGATGACCCGGACTCGACGAGCGCGTCCGCGAACGGTTCGGCCGACGCCAGGATCAGGGATGCGGCGACGACGAAGAGGCCGATGACTGTCGCCCGGCGCGTCTTCTGCGGAAGATCACCGATCAGCCTGGCCGGCCCCACGAGTTCTTCCTCGGTCTCGCTCTCGGCCTGACCCGAACGCCACAGATACCAGACGAACACCAGCACCAGCAGGACGCCGAACGCGAAGGGAATCTGCCCGAGCACGGGGATCACGAAGGCCAGCAAGCCCAGGAGGGCCAGGAACCCGATCTCCAGGCGGCTGCCGCGCGGCAATGGCAGGTATCCCAGGGTGGGGCGGCCCTCCGCCTTGGCGGTCTTCCTGGCCACCAGCAGGGCCACGATCACCACGAGCGGCCAACCGAAACCCAACAGCAGCCGGTTCGATCCGGTCATGTTCGCGGCCGCGTACTGCTCGTACGTCGGGTCCGTGCCGGACCGGAAGGCGTAGTAGAGGTCGACGGCGTATTCGGGCAGTACGGCGATCACCGCGAGGATGGCGATGGCCAGGGCCCCGGAGATGTCCTTCTGCGCCGCTTCTGCGGCCCACGCCAGCAGGAAGGCGGACGCGACGATCGCCGCACCGAAGACCAGCATGACCGCGAGGGGTGGGATCTCGAGGCCGGAGAGACGGACGATGACGGCCGGGGCCGCGATGGCCAGGCACAATGCGACACGGCGCAACAGTGCAGCGGGCATGAGTTCACTCCAATGATCAGCACGACGCCAGAGCGCGACACACTCCGGCCCTTGGGCCGAAGGTCTCGCTCGCCTCATCACCTGAGGTGACGTACCGGGCGGATCGTCCTGATCGCCACTATGTCGACACGCCGCGTCCGGTGCTGCACCAGGACGGAACTACTCCCCTTCGCCATCGATGATCACAAGCGACATTCGTGTGTGTCTACGTGAAGACAAGCCGTTAGATCGGGTGAATACGGAAGTTGCCGCTGCCTCATCGCACTCGACGCCATGAACGCGCCGCGTTCCCGGGCCTCACGCCGCAGAGAAGGTCGAGTCGAGCCGCGCCGACGACCTGCCGACCGCTCTCGACACGACCCCCAGGGCCACCGCTACCCACCGCGCTGGCCCTGCTCGTCGCCGGCAGACGACGAGCCTCGTCCCTCGAGGGACGCGAGGTAGGCGTTGTACTCCTCCAGGTCGGCTTCGTGCCGTGGTTGATGACGGGCGGCGAGTTTCGCGTCCCGACTGCCCCACCGGGCGAGGGTCACGATCAGGATGACGAACAAGGGCAGTTCGGCGTAGGTCCACGCCAGGGTGCCTGCGACTGCCTGGTCGAAGAGGGGGTCGACCGACCATGATGGGGGCGGGCTGGAGAGCGCTGAGAAAAGTAGCGAGGGCGTGCGTAGCAGGACCAGGCCGAAGATGGCGTGGATCTGCAGCTCGATTCCTACGTCGGCCAGCCGGGCCGCATAGGACGGGGCCCTCGGCAGTGGATCCGAGGACCAGAGCGGCACGGCGGCGACGATTCCGCCGACGAGGAAGGTCATCAGCAGCAGCTCGTGACCCGCCGGCAAAGCGATCGCCACGCTGACGAGGTCAGTGAGATAGAGCCCGAGGTAGAGCGCGGCCGCGACCATGATGGCGACGGCCGGATGCAGGACCGCGCTGGCGACGCGGGAGCGCAGCCCACCATGTGCGACGCGCAACGCCACACGACCGATCCCCCGGTGCGGTGTCGCCCGGAGGATGAGCCGGCCCGGCGAACCGACGATGAGTAAGGGCGGCACGACGGTCATCAGGGTGATCTGCTGGAACACGAGCGCTCCGACGAGCCACTCTGCGTACTGGTTCAGCCCCAGACTTCCAGTGAGAAACAGGATCCCGCAGCCGAGCAGGAACGAGATCGTGCGCAATACCGACCAGCGACGTCCCCGCCGCCAGAGCGCCACCGCACCGAGCAGGTACAACACGGCGAGCACCACGGCGATCGGCGCGACCACGGACACACCGACGGGCCAGAACGCCGCCAAATTTTCTGGTGTCGGCGGCGGAAGGATCGTCGCGTTGCCGGTCACGATCGCCGCACCCTGATCGTCACACCGGCAACGAGGAAGACGACCGCCGCGGTGGGCTGAGCGGCACCCCAGACCGGACCGGCGAAGGAAAGCGGGAAGACCGGGTTCCACACCACGGCAATCAGGGCGAAGACCGCCACCCACCACCACTGCTTGGCCTGCACCGCGAACCAGCCGACAATCATCGCCAGGATCGCGGTCAGGAACAACACGACCGGACCCCAGCCCGCTCCGGTCAGAACCGGGGCGAGGAAGAGTGCCGCAGCTGCAACGGCACCGGGAGCGGCGGCGTTCCGCTGGTACGGCGAGGGCACCCGTCCGCGTTTGCTCACCGCCGGCTCACCATCGAATCGTTGCACCGGCGGAAGGATCGGGAGGTCTTGTCGGTGGTCATGATTCCGTTCCGTCGAAGTGGTCCACAAGCACACGGGCGGCCTCCACGCCGGCGGGGCCGCTCTGCGTCCTGCATCGACGCGGGACGCGAGCGTCGACCAGTCACGGCCCACTTCGCCGCCCTCAAGGACGGTGTGTTCCCGGTGTTGCACTTAGGCTAACATCTGAATACCTGATCATATGAATAAGCGAGGTGGGAGATGGGCGCGGGGCATCAGCACGGACCGAGCACGGGTGGAAGTGCGAGCGGACGCCATCTGCGGGCTCTGATCGCGGCCCTGTGCCTCACCGGCGGGTTCATGGTCGTGGAGTTTGTGGTTGGTTTCACGACCAACTCGCTGGCCCTGATCTCCGACGCCGGACACATGGGAACCGACGTCCTCGGCCTGGGCATGGCGACTGCCGCCATCCTGCTGGCTCGCCGCCCCGCAACCGCCCAGCGCACCTACGGCTTGTATCGGCTGGAGGTGCTGGCAGCCCTGGCCAACGGGATCCTGTTGTTCGGAGTGGCCGGCTACGTGATCGTCGAGGCCATGCGCCGGATCAGCGACCCTCCGTCGGTACCCGGGCCGCCGCTGCTCGTCACCGCGGTCATCGGCCTGGCCGTCAATGTGGTCAGCTTCCTGTTGCTGCGATCTGGAGCCCGCAACAGTCTGAACCTACGCGGGGCGATGCTCGAGGTGATGGGCGACATGCTCGGATCGGTCGGTGTGATCGTCGCCGCGATCATTCTGTGGACCACCGGGTGGCCCTACGCCGATCCCATCATCGGCGTCGGCATCGGCCTGTTCATCCTCCCCCGCACGTTCATCCTCACTCGCCAGGCCCTGCGGATCCTACTCGAGGTGGCTCCCGCCCACGTGAACGTGCCGAAGCTGACCTCCCAGATCGAAGCCCTGCCGGGCGTGGACAGCGTGCATGATCTGCACGTCTGGACACTCACCTCGGGCATCGAGAACGCGACCGGACACGTCCGCATCGCCGCCGGCGCCGACTTCGCCACGGTCCTCCAGGCAACCCATGCCGTGCTCGACGAACACGGCATCCACCACGCCACCATTCAGTGCGAACCGGTCACCTTCACCGACGAGCGTCAGCTGCCGGTCTAGCTAGAGTGACACTCCATGGGAGCTCCACAGGAACCTGACGGAGACGACGGGCAGCACGTCAGGGTAGAGATACCGGCCGAGGAGAGCGTCCTGCAGGTCGCTGACGTGTTCTCGCTGCTCGGCGACCCCGCGCGGGTCCGAATCCTCACCGCACTGCTGAACGAGCGGATGCGGGTCCGCGACCTGGCCGCTACCGTCGGATCCAGCGAATCAGCCGTGTCGCACGCCCTACGGCTTCTACGGGCGCACCACGTCGTGAGGGTGCACCGCGTGGGTCGCGAGGCCCACTACGAACTCCATGACGCCCACGTCCGTGCCCTGCTCCAACTCGCCCTCGACCACGTCACCCACGCCAACCCGATCCACGTACTTGGAGAATCGGACCACTGACTGCACACGGGCTGCGAGACCCGAGGCCGAGGAACCGCCGCTTTCCCTGAGCCCCGCCTGGAATGACGACCGCGCTGGTGTCCGATAGACGAACGTCTATCGGACATCCCGCGGCCTTCGACCTCACCGCGTGGCGACTGGACGAGCGGGTGCACGATAGACCCGCCCGATGATGTGCACGGTGAGGGGGCGCCTCCGGCAATACCGGGCTCACTCTTCAGGTCCCCACCGGCCCCGGAACCGACTGCCGCCGGCCTTACCGCACGGCCCACCACGCCGATAGTGATGGGTACCGGAGCCGAAGACGGCGACGGCCCCACCCTGCCGGTGGACCGCACGCGGGACGTTCCCGCGGACGCCCCCGGATGCGATGAACGAAGGAGACGCCCGGGCATGTCGTTCACCGACCTGTCGGCGCAGCTGTGGCGGGAACGCGAGCTGCTGGACACGCTGACCTTCCGCCTGGAGGTGGAACAGCTACTGCTGACCGCCGGACGGACCCGGCGCCTGCCCCAGGCCACCGCCGAGGTGGAGCAGGTCGTCGACCAGCTCGCCGTCGCGGGACTGGAACGGACCGTGATCGTGGCCGCCCTGGCCGCCGAGTGGGGCGCTCCCCTGGAATCCACGCTGCGGGAACTGGCCGAGGTCGCGCCCGACGGCGCCTGGCAGGACATCCTCGTCTCCCACCTGTCCGCCATGGTCGAGCAGACCGCCACGATCCGGTCGCTGCGCGACGCCAACGAGCAGTTCCTGCGCGCCGCGTCCCGGGCCACCGAGGAGACGATGGCCACCATCGCGCCGTCCTCCCGGACCTACGACTCGACCGGTTCCGCGGCGCCGTCGTCGCTGTCCCGGTTCCTCGACCAGACCCTCTGACCGCCGGGAAGGCACCATGAGCAGCTTCGCGGGACTCCAGCTCGCCCAGCGCGGCCTGAACGCCGCCCAGCAGGCGACGCTGATCACGGGCCAGAACATCAGCAACGTGGCGACACCCGGGTACACCCGGCAGCGGGTGGAGCAGGCCTCCCTCGCGCCGGCCACCGCCACCTTCGGCAGCGTCGGCTCGCCCGTGGGCGCCGGCGTCACCGTGACCGGCATCAGCCGGCTCGGCGACGCCCTGCTCGACACCGGCGTGCGCACCAGCGCCGCCGCCGCCGGGTACGCCGACGTCCGCGCGGCCGCGTACACCTCCCTCGAGGACGCCTGGGGCGAGCCCGGACCCACCGCCCTCTCGCAGAAGCTGACCGCGTTCTGGTCCGCGTGGGACGTCCTGGCGACCAACACGGACGAGCCCGGGGCCGGAGTCGCCGTGCTCCAGTCCGGACGGGACGTCGCCGCCGGCCTGGAGACCGCGCGTATGGCCGTCACCACCCAGTGGACCGACCGCCGGGCCGGCGTGGACCCCCAGGTCGCCCAGGTCAACGCGACCGCGTCCCGGCTCGCCGACCTCAACCGGGCGATCAGCACGGCCACCGGTGCCGGCGGGGCCGCCAACGAACTGATCGACGAGCGGGCCCGGCTGGCCGAGGAGCTCGCGTCGACCGCGGGGGCGACCGCGCGGGTCGAGGCCGACGGCGGCATGACCGTCCGCCTGAACGGGACCTGGCTGGTCAGCGGCACGGCGTCGCGCGCGCTGGTCGTCACCGGACCCGCCGACGCGGCCGCCGGTATGGCCGGCCCCGCCGCCGTGGGCGTCGCCTGGCAGGACGCTCCCGGCACCCCGGTGCCCCTGACCGGAGGCCGCCTCGCCGGAACCCTGAGCGTGCTCGCCCCCGCCGACGGGAGCGGCACCGGCGGCGCGATCGCCCAGGCCGCGGCCGCCCTCGACGGCATCGCCACCGGACTGGCCGACGCCGTGAACGCCGCCCACGCAGCGGGCACCACGCGTGCCGGGACCCCGGCCGGCGCCTTCTTCGCCCTCGACCCCGGACGCCCCGCGGCCGCGGGACTGAGCGTCGTGCCCGCGGACCCGTCCGCGCT
>NZ_BMJI01000021.1 GCF_014643255.1 Tersicoccus solisilvae
CACCCGCCCGCCGACCGAGCGAGTGATCCACGAATCACTGCATACGCGAGGCCCCGGCCTCAAGACCCAGGCAACCCGCACCCTCATAGGGTCTGAAGCCGCTCCCCGCCGTCATCCGCGGCGCTGCCGCTGCTCCGTCAGACGCTTCGCCTCCCGGCCGACCTCGGGGTGCTCCTTCAGGCCCGTGCCCGCTGCACGGCGACCGCGAAGTCGGCGTACCGCGCGCAGAACCGTTCGGCCGGTGCCGCGATCAACCGCTGCGCCACGTCGTCGACGGCGGCCCGCAGCCGGCGTCGACTGCGTCGGGTCCGGGCCGCGGCGGCGAGCCCGTTGACGACGCTGAGCAGTCCACCGAGCAGGACGCCGATCAGCACCCCGCCGAGGATCAGCAACGTGGGCACCGGCCAGCCCTCCACCCGCGGGGTCGGCGGCACGGGCAGCTGGAACCACGCCAGTGCGGCCAGGACCAGGAGCCAGGCCACGCCCACCAGCGCCGCGGCCAGGGCCAGCCACTGGACCACCGACACGAGCGGCCACCACCACGCGGTACGGCCGGCGCCGAGGTCGGTGCCGGCGATGGCCCGGTCCAGCGCGTCGGGCAACTCCTCCTGCCGGCGCCGGACGTCGGCCCGCAGCTCCCGCTGCCACGGCTCCGGCATCCCCGCGCCCGCTGCCTGCAGGTAGTCCCGCACCGCGCCGTCGATCATGGCGTCCTGCGCGGCGTTCGCCCGAGGCAGGGAGGTACGGTTCACGGCCGGGTCGGCGGTCCGGCGGTGCAGGTTCAGTCGACGCAGCGGATCCGGCCCCAGCGAGCCGATCCACCGGGTGACGGGCCAGCCCGTGTGCCGCCCGGCCTGCTTGCGCCAGGAGCGGCCGGAGGCGCGCGCGACCGTCTCCACGTTCGCGGCCTCGCTCAGCCCTCGGGACAGCCGGGTGCGTTCGCTCCTGCCGACGGCCGGGCCGCGGCCGGTGCCCGGCTCACGACCCCGGACGTCGCCGGCGGCGTCGCCCGTGCCCTGCCCGGCGCGTTCCAGGGTCCGCGCGGCCCGGACGACGTCGGACTCCAGCCGGGTGACGGCCGCGGTCCGCGCGGTGACGACGGCGCGGATCCGCGTCCGCAGGGCGTCCACGCCCGTACCCGTCGCGGCCGACGTGGCCAGGACCTCCATCCCGGGCAGACCGTCCCGGCGGAGGAGGTCCTCCAGGGAGCCGAGCACGCCGGGCAGCTCGCGCTCGGGGAGCCGGTCCGCTTGATTCAGCACGGCCAGCATCACCGGGCCGTGGGACGCGAGCGGCCGCAGGAAACCCCGGTGCACGGCGAGATCGGCGTACTTCTGGGGGTCGAGCACCCAGACGAGCACGTCGACCATCGCGGCCATCCGCTCGACCACCTCGCGGTGCTCCCGATGGGTGGAGTCGAAGTCGGGCAGGTCCAGCAGGATCAGGCCGCCGTCGCCGATGTCCTCCCGCAGCACGTGCCGGTCCTGCACGTCCAGCCAGTCGAGCAGCGCATCGCTGTCCGGTCCGCCCCACACCGCGGCGAGCGGTCGGGACGTGGTGGGCCGGGTGGCGGCCGCTCGCGCGATCGGCGCACCCGCCACGGCGTTGAAGAGGGACGACTTGCCGCTGCCGGTCGCGCCGAAGAACCCGACGACGGTGTGCGCGGCGGAGAGGGCGCGCCGGGTGTGCGCCCGGGCGAGCACCGCGTCGACGGCGGCCAGGTCCGAGTCCGGCAGGACGCCGTCGGCGAGCCGGCGCGCGTCCGTCAGCGCCTCGATCCGTTCGGTCAGGGCCGGCGGCCGGGAGCGGATCACGCGGCGTCCGCCAACAGCCGCAGGCGGGCGGCGAGCTCGGCCATCGGCACCGGCACGGCGCCGGCGGCGTCGGCATCGTCGTCCGCGGCCCCGACGCCGGCGACCTCGTCCGCGGCGACGCCGTCGGGCGGCAGCCGGTCGAGGAACCGGCGCGCGTCGGCGTCCAGGAGGGCGGAGACCCGGTCCTGCAGGTTGGTCCGGGCCAGGGCGGTCAGCTCGAGCACGGCGTCCTGCCCGAACACGGTCTCCAGCAGCTTCTGCCCCACGACCGCGGAGCCGCCGGCGATGCCGACCTCGAGCCCGGTGAGCCCGGCGGTGGAGGCGAAGACCACGACCATCAGCGCGACCGCGACCCCGTTGATGCCCCAGGACAGCGCGCGGGCCTTCTTCCGCTTGTCGGCGCCCTGCGTCTGCACCAGCTGGAGCAGGTCGCCCTGCCACTGGCGGATCTGCTGCGCCACCGCGTCGGTGAACCCGGCCGGCAGCCGGGAGAGATCACCGTCCTGCGCGAGGGCCCGCCCCGCGGGGTCGGCGCGCCACCGATCGTAGGACTGCTCGGCGGCGCGCGCGGCCTGGGCGACGATGACGGCGTGCAGCCCGGTCTCGATGGCGTTCTCCACCTGGGCCACGGGCGCCGGTTCGCCGCGCAGGAACGCACCGACCCGGTCCCGGACCCGGTTCAGGTTGGCCTCGACCCCGCGGAAGAATTCGCCGGTGCCGACGAAGTCCTGCCAGCGGGCCAGCACCTCGCCGCGGAGCAGGCTGCCGTCGCGCGTGCTCTCCATGGCCTCGGACGCCGCGCGGGCGTAGGCGCCGCGCACGTCGTCCGCCAGCCGCGCGGCGGCCGTGCGCTGGTCGCGCTGGGCCTCGGCGAGCAGGTCGAGCCGAGCGGCGAGCGCGCGGATCGCCCCGCCGAGGGTGCGCCGGGCGATGACCGCCCGGCTCTGCGCGTCGCGGGAGATGTCGGTGAGCCAGCGACGGATCGGCTCGACGGCCACGGGCGGGAGCATCGCCGCGTCGTCCAGCCGGGTCTCCGGCACGACGAACAGCGCCGACCCGCCCAGACCCTGGGCGGCGAGCATCCGGCGCAGGTCCGCGGCCACCTCGTCCTCGACGCCGGCGGGCACCCGGTCGAGCACCACCGCGACCGTGATGTCGCGTCCGGCGGCGTTCAGCAACAGGTCCCACGGCACGGCGTCGGCATATCGGTTGGCCGTCGTCACGAAGAGCCACAGGTCCGCGGCCGAGAGCAGCTGACCGGCGAGGCGCCGGTTCTCGTCCGAGACGGAGTCGATGTCGGGCGCGTCCAGCAGAGCGATGCCCGCCGGGATCGCCGTGTCGGCGACGAGGACGAGCGAGCTGCCGGTCGCGCTCCCTCCGCCCCGCACCCGGGCCAGGGAGCCGAGGACGCGCTGGTCGGTGAACCAGTGCTCGTCCGCCGGGTGGTGCAGCAGGATCGGCTGGCGGGTGGTGGGCCGGATGGCGCCGGCCCGGGTGACGGGGTGCCCGGCGATGGCGTTGACCAGGGTCGACTTGCCGGCGCCGGTCGAGCCGCCGACGACGGCGAGCAGCGGGGCGTGCAGCGAGGCGAAGCGCGGGACGATGTAGTCGTCGAGCTGGGCGACGGCGTCCGAGGCGGCCGCGCGGATCCGTGGCACGTCCGGCAGGTCCAGCGGCAGGGTGAGCCCGGCAACGGCATCACGGGTGTGCCGCAGCAGCTCGACGGGATCGCCGTCCGAACCGCCACCGGCGACGACGTCGTCACGGATCTCGTCGTCACGGGCGGCAGCGTTCCGGGCAGCGGCGTCGTCGCCGATGCGCGGCCGACGGGCCGGGGGTGGCGGTGGAGTCGAGGAGCTCACGCGTTCATCTTGCCGGAAAACGAGGAAGGCCGGTTCCGAGTCGAACTCGGAACCGGCCTTCGGCCGTGACCCCAGCGGGATTCGAACCCGCGTTACCGCCGTGAGAGGGCGGCGTACTAGGCCGCTATACGATGGGGCCTCGTGTGGCGGGAGGTGGTGTTTCGCACCGACCACCCCGCGCTGGGATGCCAGGACTCGAACCTAGAATGACGGTACCAGAAACCGTAGTGTTGCCAATTACACCACATCCCATTGCTGCCGAATCCCGTCGAGCACTCCCCGTGGAGCGTGTCCGCATCGTTCGGGCAACGACTAGAAATACTACCGTAGCCCTGCCCGTTCGAGCAAAACGAGAACGGGTCAGCCGTTCATGAGGTGCATCACGTCGGTCAGGGCTCCCACCACGGGACCGGCGAACGTCTCCTCGGCAGCGGTGTCGAGACCCGTGCCCTGACCCACCGCGCCCCTGCCTCCGGCGCGCTGCCGGTCCAGCCAGACGCCGATCAGCCCGGCGTCGGTCGCCCCGACGGCGTCGACGGCGGGATTGTCGCCCACGTAGAGCGTCCGCCCCGGGGCGGTGCCCAGCTGCCGGGCGCCCTCGAGGAAGATGGCCGGGTCCGGCTTGGCCACCCCGAGGGTGTCGGTGCCGATGAGCACCCGGATCCGCTCCAGCCCGGCCCGGTCCAGCTTCGCCCGCTGATAGTCGGCGACGTTGTTGCTCAGCGCGCCGTAGGGGATCCCGGCGGCGTCGAGGGCGTCCAGCAGCGGTGCGACGTCGTCGAACGCGGTGAAGTGGGTCGGCAGGATGGCCGTGTACATGGCATCCCACCCGTCCAGGTCGGCGATCGGCTCCAGGCCGAGCCGCTCGTGCGCGGCGCGGACCCGGTACTGGCGCTGCGTGGCGAAGTCCAGCTCACCGGCCAGGTACCGGTCGTAGAATCCGTCCGGGTCCCGCGAGAAGGACAGGGAGTACTCCTCCTCCAGCTCGGCGGGCACGGCGAGGCCGGTCTGGCGGGCCACGGCTCGCAGGGTCGCGTCCATCGCCCGGTGCAGGTCCACCATCGTGTCGTCGATGTCCAGCAGCACGCCGTCCACGGCGAGGGAGCCGTCGAACGGCCCGGCCGCGGTCACCGTCGTGGTGCGGTCGGTGCCGGCGTGGCTCACGAGGCCTCGCCCGCGGCGTCGGCCCGGAAGGCGCGCAGCCGGGCCAGCGCGGAGTCCTTGCCGAGGATCTCGAGGGACTCGAACAGCGGCGGCGAGATCCGGTGCCCGGAGACCGCCGTGCGCACGGGGCCGAAGGCGTGGCGCGGCTTGAGTCCGAGCTGCTCCACCAGCGCCGTCCGCAGCGCGGCCTGGATCGCCTCGGCGTCGAACGTGTCCAGCGGCTCGAGCGCGTCGATCGCCGCGTCGAGGGCCTCGGTGAGGTTCTCCGGCATGCCCTTGCGGGCGTCGGCGTCGACCGTGATGTCGGCGTCCGCTGCGAACAGGAACCCGATCATGGCCGGGGCCTCGCCGAGCAGGGTGATGCGCTCCTGGACCAGCGGGGCCGCGGCCGCGAGGATCTGCTGCTCGCGGTCGGTCAGGGTCTCCCCCACGACGCCGGCGGCCCGCAGGTACGGGACGAGCCGGTCGCGGAAGTCGTCGGCGTCGAGCAGCCGCACGTGGGAGCCGTTGATCGCCTCGGCCTTCTTGACGTCGAACCGGGCCGGGTTGGGCAGCACGTCGTGGACGTCGAACGCCGCGACGAACTGCTCGACGCCGAACACGTCCTCGTCCGCCGAGAGGGACCAGCCCAGCAGCGCCAGGTAGTTCAGCAGCCCCTCCGGGATGAAGCCGCGGTCCCGGTGCAGGAAGAGGTTGGACTCGGGGTCCCGCTTGGAGAGCTTCTTGTTCTTCTCCCCCATCACGTACGGCAGGTGCCCGAACAGGGGCATGTACGAGGCGACCCCGATGTCGATCAGCGCCCGGTAGAGGGCGATCTGGCGGGGCGTGGAGGAGAGCAGGTCCTCGCCGCGGAGCACGTGGGTGATGCCCATGAGCGCGTCGTCGACCGGGTTGACCAGCGTGTAGAGCGGCTTGCCGTTGGCGCGCGCGACGACGAAGTCCGGCACCGAGCCGGCGCGGAAGGTGATCTCGCCGCGGACCAGGTCGGTGAAGGTGATGTCCTCCTCCGGCATCCGCAGCCGCAGCACGGGCTCGCGGCCCTCGGCACGGAACGCGGCGCGCTGCTCGTCGGTCAGGTCCCGGTCGTGGTTGTCGTAGCCGAGCTTGATGTCGCGGCCGGCCTCGCGGTGGCGCGCCTCGATCTCCTCGGGCGTCGAGAAGGACTCGTACAGGTGGCCGGCCTCGGTCAGCTGCGCGAGGACCCTCGTGTAGACGTCGCCGCGCTGGGACTGGCGGTACGGCCCGTGCGGGCCTCCGACCTCGACGCCCTCGTCCCAGTCCAGGCCGAGCCAGCGCAGCGCCTCGAGCAGCTGGTGGTAGCTCTCCTCGCTGTCCCGGGCGGCGTCGGTGTCCTCGATCCGGAAGACGAGCGTGCCGCCGGTGTGCCGGGCGTAGGCCCAGTTGAACAGGGCGGTGCGGATGAGCCCGACGTGGGGCGTGCCCGTCGGAGAGGGGCAGAACCGGACCCGGACCGGGGTGTCGTCGGTGACGGCGGGCAATCCGGCCGAGGAGGCGTTCGGGGCGGTCGGCGCACCGGCGGCGACGTCCGTGGGAGCGTGGACGTGAACACCGGAAGGACGGGTGGCAGGGGGAACGGAGGCATCGTCGGTCATGATGGGGCCAGTCTATCGACGGCCTCTCACGGCCGTCGGCGGGAATCCCGTGCCGCGTGGCCGGTCGGTCAGCGGATGACGGACGCGGGCAGCGGCCGCAGCCGGGCGCGGGCCGCGGCGTGCACGGCGTCGGTGAGGGCGGCAAGGACGGGCGAGTCGAGCGTCCAGCGCAGCCAGTAGAGCGGGACGTCGAGGTGACCGGGTCCGACGTCGAGCGCCACGAGCCCGTCGTCCAGCTGGTCCGTCGGCACCAGGCCCCAGCCGATCCCGAGCCGGATCGCATCGGCGTACTCGCGGGAACTGGGCACGTAGCTGCGCGGCGCGGAGCCGGGCGCGTCGCCGACGGCCGACTCGTCACCCGATGCCGCGGCGACGGACGCGGCGAACCGGCGCTGCAGGCTGTCGTCGCGGTCGAAGTCGAGGACCGGCGCGCGGCGCAGCAGGGCCGGGGTGGCGCCGCCGTCGAACCACCGGGACGCGAAGCCGGGGCTGGACACCGGCAGGTACCGCAGCGCGCCGAGTGGGGTCACCGAACAGCCCTGCACGCGCACGGGCGTCGCGGCGACAGCGGCCATCACCCGGCCGTCGCGGAGCAGGTCCGCCGAGCGGAGTTCGTCGTCGCGGTGCAGTTCCACGGCCACGTCGCCCCACCCCTGCAGGGACTCGAGCGCCGGCATGAACCACGTGGCGAGCGAGTCGCTGTTGACGGCGACGGACACCGTCGCCGTCGGGCGCGCCGCTCCCCCCTCGCCGCTCGTCCCGCCGGCGCCACCGCCCAGGTCGGCGGCGAGGTCGTGCTGCAGGTGCAGGACCTGGCGGGCCGTCCGCAGCACCGTCCGCCCGGCGTCGGTCGGCTGGACGGGCCGGCTCCGCCGCACCACCACCTGCCCGAGGGACTCCTCGAGGGCCCGGATCCGCTGGCTCACCGCGGACGGCGTCAGGTGCAGGACCGCGGCGGCACCGTCGAAGCTGCCCTCGTCGACGACGGCGACGAGGGCCGTGAGCTGATCGGTCGAGAGGTTCATGAAGCAACTCTCATGTTCCTGGAGAATCCTTAAGTGGTTTTCATCGTAATGGATGGTTAGCGTGGCGGCGTGCCCCTCGCTCTCACCACCGCCCTCGCCGGACTCGGCACCGGCCTCGGTCTCATCGTCGCCATCGGCGCCCAGAACACGTTCATCCTGCGCCAGGGCATCCGACGCGAGCACGTGGCGGGACTGGTGGCCCTGTGCCTGGCTTCCGACATCGTGCTCATCGGCGCGGGCGTGGCCGGCCTGGGGGCGCTCGTCACCGCGGTCCCGGCGGTGTTGACCGGCGTCCGCGTCGTGGGGGCGGCGTTCCTGCTCGGGTACGCGGTGCTGGCGGCGCGGCGGGCTCTGCGCCCGGGCCGGATGAGCGCCGACGCCGGCGGTGGGTCGCTCTCCCGGCGGCGGGTGCTGCTCACCGGGGCGGCGCTGACCTGGCTCAATCCCCACGTCTACCTGGACACCGTGCTGCTCGTGGGGTCGCTGGCGGCCGTGCACGGCGAGCCCGGCCGCTGGTGGTTCGGCGGCGGGGCCATGCTGGCCAGCGTGGTGTGGTTCGTGGCGCTGGGCTGGGGTGCGGGCCTGCTCGCCGGCTGGTTCCGCCGCCCCGCGACGTGGCGCGTCCTCGACGGGGCGATCGCCGTCGTGATGGCCGCCCTCGGGCTGACGCTGCTGCTCGGCGGCTGACTCCCTCCGCACCCCGCACCCCGCTCCCGGCGAGCTCCTGCCAACTGATGGAACCGGCGGGGCGGGCTGGGAGGCGGAGCCGGCGGACTCACGCCGAGTCCGTCAGTTCCGCCCTCGAGCCCCGGTCTCTTTCCACCCCTTGAGGGCGGAACCGGCGGACTCACCGGGCGGGGCGGGCGGAACCGGCGGACTCCGTCGGCGAGCGGTGCCCCGCCCCCGAGAGCGGGCGAGCCCTGTCCCGCGGCACACCGGCATCACCCGGGACATGGCGCCCCATCCCGAGAATGCCCGGCGTGTCCCGGGACCCGCCCCGGGTCGGGTGCGCACCCCGTCGTCGGGCGCGCCGACGAGGGCCGTCAGCGGCGCAGGAACAGGTTGCTCAGGGTGCCGATGCCCTCGATGTCGACCTCGAAGCGCTGGTTCTCCCGGATGGTGCCGACACCGGCGGGCGTGCCGGTGAGGATGACGTCGCCGGGCAGCAGGGTGAACGCCTGGGAGGCGTGGACCACGAGGTCGGTGACGCCGAAGATCATGTCGGCGGTGCTGCCGTCCTGGACGACGTCGCCGTCCAGCGTGCCGGTGATCCGCAGGTTGTCCGGGTCGAGGTCGGTCTCGATCCACGGACCGAGCGGGCACGAGGTGTCGAACCCCTTGGCCCGGGCCCACTGGTCGTCGGTGCGCTGGATGTCGCGAGCGGTGACGTCGTTGCCGCAGGTGTAGCCGAAGACGACGTCCTTGACCCGATCCGGGGTCACGTCCTTGCAGATCTTGCCGATGACGACCGCGAGCTCGGCCTCGTAGGAGATCTCGTCGGAGAACTCGGGCATCAGCACCGGATCGGTCGGCCCGATCACCGCGGTGTTGGGCTTGAAGAACAGCAGCGGCGAGGGCGGCAGCTCGTTGCCCATCTCGGCGGCGTGGTCCGCGTAGTTGCGCCCGACGCCGACGACCTTGCTGCGCGGGATGATCGGGGCGAGCAGCCGCACGTCCTCAAGGGGATGCCGCACGCCCGTGGGGACCAGTTGCTGGTAGAAGGGGTCGCCCTTGATGGCGAAGACCTCCTCCGCGCCCGGCTCGCCGTGGACGACGCCGAAGGAGGGTTCCGAATCACTGGTGGCAAACCGGGCTATGCGCATGGGTCCACCCTAGGACAGCGGCACGCAAGGGCCCGACGCCGGCATCCGCCCGGTGGGCGGCCGCGTCAGGCGCGCGAGCCCTGCCCGGAGTAGGCCCAGGCGCCGAACTCGCGGACCGCCTCGTAGTACGTCCAGGCCACGCCGTAGCAGGTGTAGCGCCGCGGGTCCCAGCTCCCGTAGGCGGCCGCGCAGGAGGTGCGAAGCCGGGTGTGGAACGCCTGGTCGCACGCGAGCCGGCCGGTGGTGGAGGCGGCGCTGTAGCAGTCGTCGTGCTTCCCGCAGGCGGAGCGGAAGTCCGCGCGACCCCAGCCGTCCGGCACCCACGCCGTGCTCGGCGTCCCGCAGTAGTCGGTTTCCGCGGCGGCGACGGTGGCCGTCACCGGGGCGATCGAGGCCGCCTGCGCGGACGTCGCCGTCAACCCCAGCAGGGCGACCAGCAGCGTCAAGATCCCCAGCACCCGCACGATCGTCGTTCGCATCCCACGCCCCTTCGCCCGGGACGGCCGGGTTTGCCGGATCAGCGCCGTCCAGCGTCAGACTAGGACGCCGTGCAGGACCCGTCCAGAGCCCCGGGCCGAGGTTCGCGGGGCATTCACGCCCGCGTCGGACGCCGGTACGGAGCGCGTTCCTCACCGGCACCGCCGTCGAGTGTGCGGCTCCTGCTCGCATTCGTGGTCAGAACGACATCGACCGCACACTCGGCGAGAGTGCCGGCCGGGCCCGGACGAGCGCGCGGTCAGACCAAGCGGGTCAGCCAGCCGTGGGTGTCCTCGACGGCGCCGGTCTGGATGCCGAGCAGTTCCTCGCGGATGCTCATGGTGACGCCGCCGGCCTGGGCCGCGGGCGAGGAGACGGTGCCCTTCTCGGTCTTCAGCTCGCCGATCGGGGTGATGACGGCGGCCGTGCCGCACGCGAAGACCTCCGCGATCTGGCCGGATTCGACGCCGGTGCGCCACTCGTCGATCATCACCTGCCGCTCCTGCACGTCCAGGCCGCGGTCCCGGCCCAGCTGCAGGACGGAGTCCCGGGTGACGCCTTCGAGGATGGACCCGGACAGGGCCGGGGTGACGAGCCGCCCGTCGGCGTAGACGAAGAAGACGTTCATGCCGCCCAGCTCCTCGACGGCGCCGTCGTCCAGGAACAGCACCTGCTTGCAGCCGTGCGCCTCCGCCTCCAGCTGCGGCAGCAGGGAGGCCGCGTAGTTGCCGCCGCACTTGGCGGCGCCGGTGCCGCCCCGGCCGGCCCGCGCGTACTGCTCGGACAACCAGATGGACACGGGCGCCACCTCGCCGCCGAAGTAGTTGCCGGCCGGCGACGCGATCACCCGGTAGGTGACCTCGCGGGAGGGCCGGACGCCGAGGAAGTTCTCCGTCGCGAACATGAACGGACGCAGGTAGAGGCTCTCGCCGTCCCCGTCCGGCACCCAGGAGCGGTCGATGTCGACCAGCTGCTTGAGGGACTCGACGAACAGCTCCTCCGGCAGCTGCGGGAGCGCCAGCCGGTGCGCGGACCGCTTCATCCGCGCCGCGTTCTTCTCCGGCCGGAAGGTCCAGATCGACCCGTCCGCGTGCCGGTAGGCCTTCAGTCCCTCGAAGATCTCCTGCGCGTAGTGCAGCACGGCGCAGGCGGGGTCCATGGGGATGGGTCCGTACGGCTCGATCCGGGCGTCGTGCCACGCACCGTCGTGGTAGTCGACGACGGCCGTGTGGTCCGTGAACCAGTCCCCGAACCCCGGGTTCTCCAGGATCTTCTCCCGCTCCGCGTCGCTGCGGGGGTTCGCGTTCAGGGTCCGTGAGAAGGTCAAGCCCTCGGCCACCGTCGTCATCTCGTCCTCACCGTTCGTCGATCGTGCGGCCACGTGCGCCGCTGCGTTCCTATTGTGCTCGCGCCGCGACCGCACCAGCAATCGCATCGCCGACCGCCGTGGTGCCGCGCCGCTCCGCGCCCCGGGTGGACAGGTCCGCGGCCACCGCGGCCCGGACGCGAGCGCCCGCTTCGGGCTGGCCGAGCGTCTCGAGCATGATGGCGACCGAGAGGATGGCCGCCGTCGGGTCGGCGATCCCCTGCCCGGCGATGTCCGGGGCCGAGCCGTGCACCGGTTCGAACATGCTCGGGGCGGTCCGGTCGGGGTTGATGTTGCCGGACGCGGCCAGGCCGATGCCGCCCGCGACGGCGCCCGCGAGGTCGGTGATGATGTCGCCGAACAGGTTGTCGGTGACGATGACGTCGAACCGGGCCGGGTCGGTGACCATGAAGATCGTGGCCGCGTCGATGTGCAGGTAGTCGACGGTCACCTGCGGGTAGTCGGCGGCGACCTCCTCCACGACCCGCTTCCACAGCCGGCCGGCGTGCACCAGCACGTTGGTCTTGTGGATCCAGGTCAGTTTCCGCCGGGGCCGGGCCGCGGCCTGCTCGAACGCGTACCGCACCACCCGGCGCACCCCGAACGCCGTGTTGACCGACACCTCTGTGGCGATCTCGGCCTCGGTTCCGGCGCGCAGAACGCCGCCGTTGCCGGCGTACGGGCCCTCGGTGCCCTCGCGGACGACGACGAAGTCGACCTCGCCGGGATCGGCGAGCGGGCTCGCGACCCCGGCCGGCAGCAGCGACGGGCGCAGGTTGACGTACTGATCCAGGCTGAAGCGCAGCTTGAGCAGCAGGTCGCGCTCGATCAGGCCCGAGGGGACCCGCGCGTCCCCCGGGGCCGCGCCCACCGCGCCGAACAGGATCGCGTCGAAGCCACGCAGCCGCTCCAGGGTCTCGTCGGCGAGCACCTCGCCGGTCTTGAGCCAGTGGTCGGCACCGAGTTCGACGTCGGTCTTCTCGACGCTGACGTCGGTTCC
The DNA here is from genome assembly GCF_014643255.1 of Tersicoccus solisilvae. Classification (GTDB taxonomy): domain Bacteria; phylum Actinomycetota; class Actinomycetes; order Actinomycetales; family Micrococcaceae; genus Tersicoccus; species Tersicoccus solisilvae. The sequence goes on from NZ_BMJI01000021.1 coordinate 12,145, forward strand.
CACGAGGACGGCGTCGAGCACCTTGAGCCCCTCGGCGACCACCTCCGGACCGATCCCGTCGCCACCGATGACTGCCAGCCGAATCGTCTCGCTCATGGCCACCACCGTAGTTCGGCGTCTTGCATCGTGAGAAACGGATCTCAGGATGTGACCACATCGGACGAGACCACGGCCTCGTCCCGCGCGTCAGCGGCGGATCGGCGAGCGGCGCGCACACCACGGCACCGAGGCAGCCGCGCGACCCGGCCGCCCGTCCGGCCCTTCCGCTCCGGCTCCGACCGGAGGATGACGCGCAACCGCCGGACGCCGCCCTAGAGTCGAGAGCGATGGATCTGCACCAACGCCTCGCCCGATGGATGCGCGACCGGCCGCGCACCGTCGACGTCGCCGTCGCCGTCCTCCTGTGGTTGCTGACCGCCGTCCTCGCCGGCCGGGCCGACGCGACGGCTGCGGTCGTGGGCACCGCGCTGCTGGTTCCCGTCGCGGTGCGCCGCCGCTGGCCGATCGGCACCGCTCTGGCCGTGGCCGCCGTCTGCCTCGTCCAGTGGGTGTTCGGCATCGCGCCGGTTCCCGCGCAGATCGCCGTGCCCCTGGTCGTCTACACCGCCGCGGCCCACGGCCGACGCGCCGGATCCCGCACGGTGCTCGGCCTCGGCCTCACCGGCGCGGTGCTCGCCGCGCTGCCGGTGTACCTGCAGCGGTGGACCCCCTTCTTCTCCGCGCCGGCCGTCGTCGGTGTCTTCCTGGTCTGCGCGCTGCTGGTGCTGGTCGCCTGGACCTTCGGCGACCTCGCCCGCACCCGGCGCCTGCGGCTGAAGGAGCTGACCGAGGCGAACCGCCGGCTGCGGGTGGAGCGGGAGCAGGAGCGGGCACTGGCCGCCGCCGACGAGCGCACCCACATCGCCCGGGAGATGCACGACGTGATCGCGCATTCGCTCACCGTCATGATCACCCAGGCCGACGGCGCCCGGTACGCGAGCGTGCAGCACCCGGAGGCGGCGCCGCAGGCGCTCGAGACCATCGCCGAGACCGGGCGCGCCAGCCTGCGGGAGATGCGCCGCCTGCTGGGCGTGCTCCGCGCCGGTGCCGACACCGGCACCCGCCCCACCCCCACGCTCGCCGACGTCGCGGATCTGGTCGGCACGATCCGGTCCTCCGGGCTCGAGGTCGAGGCGCGCGTCACCGGCCGGCAACGCGCGGCCCTGGCGCCGGGCGCCGAGCTGACCGCCTACCGCGTCGTGCAGGAGGGCCTGACGAACGTGCTCAAGCACGCCGGGCCTTCCGCGACCGCACTCGTCGAGCTGACGTGGGACTTCGCCGGGCTGACGGTGATCGTCGACGACGACGGGCGCGGCGCGGCCGCCCTGGACGCCACGGCCGGCGCCCGGCAGGGCCTGGTCGGCATGGCCGAGCGCATCCGCCTCTACGACGGCACGCTGCGCGCCGGTCCCACCGCCACCGGCTTCCGCATCCGCGCCACGCTCCCCTACCCGGAAGGCTGACCCGTGCCCCTCGAGACCGACGACGTCCGCCCCGTCCGGGTCGCCGTCGTCGACGACCAGCACCTCGTCCGCAGCGGCTTCTCGATGCTGATCGACTCCCAGCCGGACCTGACCGTGGTCGCCCAGGCGGGTGACGGCGTCGACGCGCTGGCGGCGCTGCGTGCGGTCGCGGCGGACGTCGTGCTGATGGACGTGCGCATGCCGAAGCTGGACGGGATCGAGACGACCCGCCGCCTGCTCGCCGACGGGGGCAACCGCTCGGGGCGCGACCTGCGCGTCGTGGTGCTGACCACGTTCGACCTCGACGAGTACGCGCTCGCCGCGATCCAGGCGGGCGCCAGCGGCTTCCTGCTCAAGGACGCGCCGCCCGAGGAGCTGCTCGCCGCGATCCGCACCGTGCACCGCGGGGACGCCGTCATCGCGCCCTCGACGACGCGGCGGCTGCTCGACCACGTCGGCCCGCTGCTCACCCGCCCCGGCCGCGAACGGACGGCGGCGAAGGACCTGGTCGCATCGCTCACCGCCCGCGAGCGGGACGTGTTCCTGCTGATCGCCGACGGGCTGTCCAACACCGAGATCGCGGCCCGGCTCGTGGTCTCGGAGGCGACGGTCAAGACGCACGTGGGTCACATCCTGACCAAGCTCGCCGCGCGGGACCGGGTGCAGCTGGTCGTGATGGCCTACCGGGCCGGGCTCGTCGCGCCCTGACGCGTCCCCGCCGGCAGCACCGCCCCGGCGGGAAGGCCCGCGGGCGCCGGCCTCATCCTCACGGCCTCATCCTGCGGGTGGAGACGGCGCCCGGATCTCCCGCCCGCGCCCGAGGCGTCGCCGGCCCGCTCGTCCCTAGCGTGGAGCGCGTCACGCGAGGATCACGAGAGAGGACCGCCATGGAACAGACCACGATCGCCGGAGAGCACGCGCGGCAACGGACGGACGTCGCCGTCGCCGCCCGCGGCGTGCGCAAGGGTTACGGGACGGCCGACGCCCGCGTGGAGGCGCTGCGGGGGGTCGACCTCGACGTCGAGCGGGGCCGCTTCACCGCCATCATGGGACCCTCGGGTTCGGGCAAGTCCACGCTGATGCACTGCCTGGCGGGCCTGGACACCGTCGACGCCGGTCAGGTGCTGCTCGACGGTGCCGCGCTGGAGGGGCTGACCGAACACGAGCTGACCGTGCTGCGGCGGGAGCGGACCGGCTTCGTCTTCCAGTCCTTCAACCTGGTGCCGACGCTGACCGCCCGGCAGAACATCGCCCTCCCCCTCGACCTGGCGGGCCGCGCCGTGGATGCCGACCGGCTGGCGGAGATCGCCGCGTCGCTCGGGTTGACCGACCGACTGGCGCATCGCCCCCACGAACTCTCCGGGGGTCAGCAGCAGCGGGTCGCCATCGCCCGCGCCCTGCTGAGCCGGCCCGCCGTCGTGTTCGCGGACGAGCCGACCGGCAACCTGGACTCCCGGGTGGGCCACGAGGTCCTGGCCCTGCTGCGGGAGGCGTGCCGCCACCGCGGGCAGACCATCATCATGGTCACGCACGACCCGGCGGCCGCCGCCTACGCGGATCGGGTGGTCGTGCTCAGTGACGGACTGCTCGTCGACGACCTCGCCGGCCCCACGGTGGAGTCCATCCTGGCCGCCCTGGCCCGGTTGGAGGGCTGACATGCTGACCGTCACCCTCTCCCAGCTGAAGTCCCAGCCCCGTCGGTTCACGGCCGTCGTCCTCGCCGTGGCCATCGCCGTCGCGTTCGTGTGCGCGGCACTGCTCTTCGGGGACTCGTCCCGCGCCACCCTGCGCACCACCGTCGGCGAGGCCTACGCCAAGGCCGATCTCGTGGTCTCCGCCGGCGACGACGCTCCCCTGTCCGACGCCGCGGTCACGGCCGCGGCCCGCACCGACGGGGTGGCCGAGGCGTTCGCCCCGCGGCAGACGCTGGCGACGGCGGCCGCCGGCGACCGCGTCTTCCGACCGCTCGTCTCCGCCGCGCCCCCGGCCCAACTGAGCACGGACACCCTCACCGCCGGGTCCGCCCCGGCCGGCCCGGACGGGGTGACGGTCGACGCCGACACCGCGACCCGTCAGCACCTGGCCGTCGGCGACCGCTTCACCCTCGCCCCACTCGACCCGGGCGCATCGTCCGGCTCGGCCCGGAAGCCCGTCACGGTGACGGTGTCCGGCATCACCGCGCCCTCGCAGTCGCCCCAGCGCGCCGGGATGCCCCTCGTCTCCGCACCGCCTGCGGTGCTGTCGCGGCTATCCGCGGACGCGCTCCCCGCCAGCGAGATCCAGGTGGCCCTCGCGCCGGGTGCGGACCGCGGCACCGTCGCGACGGCGCTCCACCGCGCCGCCGCGGGCGCCGGGATCGCCGATCCCGTGGTCGCCACCGCCGACGAACGGGTCGAGGCCCAGGTGGCCCGGTTCACCGGCGGTGAGCGGGTGCTCACCACCGTGCTGCTGAGCTTCGCCGCGATCGCGGTCCTCGTGAGCATCCTCGTGGTCGGCAACACGTACGCCGTGCTGATCGCCCAGCGCATCCGGGACCTCGCATTGCTGCGCTGCGTCGGGGCGACCCGGGCGCAGATCCGCCGGTCCGTGCTGGCCGAGGGCGCCGTCGTCGGGGCGGTCGCCTCCGTCGCCGGGGTGGGTCTGGCCCTCGGTCTGCTCTCGGGGCTGCGCGCCTGGTTGCGGACCCAACCCGACGCGGTCCCGTTCGAACTCGGTGTCTCGCCGATCGCCATCGTGCTGCCGCTGGTCGTGGGCCTGGCGCTCACGCTGGTGGCGACGTGGCGCCCGGCCTCCGCCGCGACGCGGGTCAAGCCGCTGGCGGCGCTGCGCCCCTCCGCGGAGGAGTCCGGTCAGCGGCTGGGTTCCCGATTCCGGCTGGTCGGGGGCCTGGTGCTCCTCGTCGGGGGAACCGTCCTCATGATCGGCGGCGCGGCGATCTCGCAGGTGCTCATCGCGCTGCCCGGCGGCATGCTCTCCTTCGTGGGACTGCTGATGCTCGTGCCGTTCTTCCTGCCCCGGGTGGCCGCGGCGGTGGGTCGCCTCGTCGGCGGCTCCTCGGTCCCGGGCCGCCTCGCCGCCCTGAACGCCGTGCGCAACCCGCGCCGGACCGCGACGACGGCCACCGCCCTGTTGCTCGGGGTCACGCTGGTCGCGCTGATGATGACCGGCGCCCAGACCGCCCGGCAGTCGCTCGGCGACGCGATCGCGCAGGCGTACCCGGTCGACGTCGGCGTGGACGTGACCGACGAGGGCCAGGCCAGGCAGGTGGAGGCGGCCCTGCGCTCCGCCGAGGCCGTGCGGGCGACCACGACGCTGCGTCCCACGGGCGTGGACACCCCGGCCGGTCCCGCGTACCAGGCGACGCCCCAGGACGTCGCCGACGTCGTCGACGATCGATCGCTGACGCTGCGCGACGGCGTGGCCCTGGTCCCCGCCGGCTACGACGGCGACACCCTCACGCTGACCGGTCGGGGCGGCATCTCCGTGACCGTGCCGGTGGTGAGGAGCCGGTCCTCCTCGTTCCCGGTGGTGGTCACGCCAGCGACCGCGGCGCGCGTGCTGCGCGACGGCCCGGCGACGGGGCCGGCCCTGTCCGGGAACGCCGCGCCGCTGGTCTGGTCCGCGTTGGCCGAGGGCGCCGACGCGGCCGCGGTCAGCGCCCTGCGCGACGACGTCGCCGCCACCGCCGGCATCGACGTCTCCCAGGTCGGCGGCGGCGCGCTGCAACGCCTGGCGTTCAACCAGATCCTCGACGTGCTGCTGTGGGTCGTGACCGGGTTGCTCGGCGTCGCGGTGCTGATCGCCCTGATCGGGGTGGCGAACACGCTGTCCCTGTCGGTGCTGGAGCGGACGCGGGAGAACGCGCTGCTGCGGGCCCTGGGGCTGACCCGGGGTCAGCTGCGGTGGATGCTCGTCCTCGAGGCGCTGCTGCTCGCCGGCGTGGCCGCGGCGCTCGGGCTCGTGGCCGGGGTCGGGTACGGCTGGGCGGGAGCCCAGTCCGTCCTCGGTGCGCTCGGGCCGGTGAGCCCCGCCGTGCCGTGGGGCCAGCTGGCCGCCGTCCTCCTCGTCGCGCTGGTCGCCGGTCTGCTCGCGTCCGTGCTGCCGGCCCGCCGCGCCACCCGGCTCAGCCCGGTGCAGGGACTGGCGACGGTCTGAGGCCCGCCCAACGACGGCGGTCGCGGGTCCCGGGCCGGGATCCGCGACCACCGTGCGCGCGTGCGTGTGATCGGTCTCAGGCGGCCGGTTCCTCGTGCCGCGGAAACACCGCGACCGGAGCCGGCAGCGCGGTGCCGGGCGTCAGGGGGGTGCCGAGCGACGCGAAGTCCCGGGCATCGTCGGCCACGCCGAGCAGGTCGAGCAGGCGACCGCAGGAGTGGGGCATCACCGGCTGGGCCAGGGTGGCCACGGTGCGCACCACCTGCAGCGTCACGTACAGGACGGTGGCCATCCGCGCCGGGTCGGTCTTGCGCAGCACCCACGGGGCCTGCTCGGCGAAGTAGGCGTTCGTGTCCCCGAGCACCCGCCAGGTCTCCTCCAGCGCCCCGTGGAAGTCCTGCACCGCGTACGCCTCCCGGTTGACGCGCAACAGGTCCGCGGCCCGCGCAAGCAGCTCCTCGTCGTCGGCGGTGAACTCCCCCGGCTGCGGCACCACGCCGTCGCAGTTCTTCGCCACCATGGACAGGGAGCGCTGGGCGAGGTTGCCGAGGTTGTTGGCCAGGTCGGCGTTCTTGCGCCCGACGACGGCGTCGTGGTTGTAGGAGCCGTCCGCGCCGAACGGGATCTCCCGGAGCAGGAAGAACCGGACGGCGTCCAGCCCGTACTGGGCCACCCAGTCCCGCGGGGCGACGACGTTGCCCAGCGACTTGGACATCTTCTCGCCGTTGTTGTGCAGGAAGCCGTGGATCATCACGCGCCGGGGCAGGGGCAGATCCGCGCTCATCAGGAACGCAGGCCAGAAGATGCAGTGGAACCGGGAGATGTCCTTGCCGATGACGTGCAGGTCGGCCGGCCAGTAGGTGCGGTACTGCTCCGAGTCGGTGTTCGGGAAGCCCGCGCCGGTCAGGTAGTTGGTCAACGCGTCCACCCACACGTACATGACGTGGTCCGGGTCCCCGGGCACCGGCACGCCCCAGTCGAAGCTGGTGCGGGAGATGGACAGGTCCTCCAGTCCGCCCTCGACGAAGCGGATCACCTCGTTGAAGCGGGACCGCGGCGCCGCGAACTCGGGCTTTTCCCGGTAGAGGGTCAGCAGCCGGTCCTGGTAGGCGGAGAGCCGGAAGAAGTAGCTGGCCTCCTCCGTCCACGTGACCTCGGTGCCCGTCTCGGTGGCCCGGCGCACGCCGTCCTCCCCCACCGTCGTCTCATCCTCGCCGAAGTACCGCTCGTCGCGGACCGAGTACCAGCCGGCGTACGCGTCGAGATAGATGTCACCGGCGGCCTCCATCCGGCGCCAGATCTCCTGGGCTGCGGCATAGTGGTCCGCGTCGGTGGTGCGGATGAACCGGTCGTAGCTGATGCCGAGCGCGTCGTCCATCGACTTGAACAGCTGCGCGTTGCGGGTCGCGAGTTCCCGCGCCGTCAGACCCAGCTTCTGCGCGGTCTGCTCCATCTTCAGACCGTGTTCGTCGGTGCCGGTGAGATAGAAGACGTCGTACCCGTCCAGCCGCTTGAAGCGTGCCATCGCGTCGGTGGCGATGTACTCGTACGCGTGCCCGATGTGCGGTTCCCCGTTGGGGTAGGCGATGGCGGTGGTCAGGTAGTAGGCAGGGCGGGACGTCACCGGGACAGTCTAGGTGAACGCCGTCGGCCGCCCCGTTCGGTGACGGCCGACGACGCCCTCGGACAGCGGATGCGGTCCGGCGCTCAGGACTCCGTCAGGTCGACCTGGCGGACCGTCTCGGCGCCGATCCGCTCCCTGATCTCGTCGAGCTGCTCGCCGGTGACGGTGGAGTCGACGGAGAGCACGGACAGGGCCTGGCCGCCCTCGGACGTGCGGGCCACCTGCATGCCCGCGATGTTGACGTCCCGGTCCCCCAGCACGGAGCCCATCACGGCGATGACGCCGGGTCGGTCCCGGTAGATGACCACGATGAGGTGGTCGTCCAGCGGCATCTCGAGCTCATACCCGTTGATCCCGGTGAGCTTCTGGTTCTGCTTCGGCCCGGTCAGGGTGCCGGAGACCTCCACGCGGCGGCCGTCCGAGAGGGCGCCGCGCACCGTCAGCTGGTTGCGGTAGTCCGGGGACTCGGCGGTCTTCGTCAGCTGCACGGCCACGCCGCGCTGCTCGGCCAGCACCGGGGCGTTCACGTAGGAGACGTGTTCGGAGACGATGTCCTGGAACACGCCCTTGAGGGCGGCCAGCTCGAGCGATTTCACGTCGTGCTCGACGATCTCCCCGGCGACCTCCACCTCGACCTGGGTGACGGAGCCGGCGGCCAGGGCGGTGACGATCCGGCCGAGCTTCTCGATCAGGGGGATGCCGGGGCGCACGTCCGGGTGGATGACGCCGCCGGCGACGTTGACGGCGTCGGGCACCAGCTCCCCGGCGAGGGCGAGCCGCACGGAGCGGGCGACGGAGACGCCGGCCTTCTCCTGCGCCTCGTCGGTCGAGGCGCCCAGGTGCGGGGTGACGACGACGCTCTCGTGCGCCATGAACGGCAGGTCCGTCGCCGGCTCGGAGGTGAAGACGTCGATCGCGGCGCCCGCGATGGTGCCCGCGGTGATCGCCGCGTCCAGCGCCGCCTCGTCGACGAGGCCGCCGCGGGCCACGTTGACCACGAACGCGGTGTCCTTCATCGTCGCGAACGCGTCCGCGCCGAGCATGCCCAGGGTCTCGGGCGTCTTCGGCATGTGGATGGTGATGAAGTCCGCCTCGGCGAGCAGGGTGTCCAGGTCCACCAGGCGCACGCCCATCTGGGCGGCGCGGGCGGAGGTGACGTACGGGTCGTAGGCGATGACCTCGGTGCCGAAGGCCTTGACCCGGTCGGCGACCAGGCCGCCGATCCGCCCGAGTCCGATGATGCCGATCGTCTTCTCGAACAACTCGACGCCGGTGTACTTCGAGCGTTTCCACTCGCCGCCCTTGAGGGAGGCGTTGGCCTGGGGGATGTTGCGGGCCAGGGAGAGGATGTGGCCGACGGTCAGCTCCGCGGCGGAGATGATGTTCGACGTCGGGGCGTTGACCACCATCACGCCGGCGCGGGTGGCGGCGGCGACGTCGACGTTGTCCAGGCCGACGCCGGCTCGCGCGATCACCTTCAGCCTCGAGGCCGCGGCGATGGCCTCGGCGTCGACCTGCGTGGCCGATCGGATCAGGATGGCGTCGACGTCGGCGATCGCGGGCAGCAGCTCGGCGCGGTCGGCGCCGTCGGCGCGGCGGATCTCGAAGTCGGGGCCGAGGGCCTCGATCGTGGCCGGGGAGAGCTCCTCGGCGATCAGGACGACGGGACGGGTGGGAGCGGGTGCGGTGGTCACACGGTTCCTTCACAACGGGCGAACGGGGATGGACGGGCAGCGGGTTCCAGCCTAGGCCGGGCGCACGACGGCGCGAGGCCAGCCCCACGGTGTCACCGGTGGCAACACCGTGAGACTGGCCTCACCGGCGGTCAAACGGGTCAGCGCGGTCTCAGCGGGAGACCTGGCCCTCCGTGTAGTCGTCGTTCGACTTGATCCAGGAGAACAGCTGGCGCAGCTCGCGGCCGGTGGCCTCGATCGGGTGCGCCTCGCCCTTCGCGCGCAGCTCCTTGAACTCGGGGCCGCCCTTGTCCTGGTCGTCGATGAACCGCTTCGCGAAGGTGCCGTCCTGGATGTCGGAGAGCACGGCCTTCATGTTCTCCTTCACGTGCGGGTCGATGACGCGCGGGCCCGAGACGTAGTCGCCGTACTCGGCGGTGTCGGAGACGGACCAGCGCTGCTTGGCGATGCCGCCCTCGATCATCAGGTCGACGATGAGCTTGAGCTCGTGGAGCACCTCGAAGTAGGCGATCTCGGGCTTGTAGCCGGCCTCGGTCAAGGTCTCGAAGCCGTACTGGACGAGCTGGGACACACCGCCGCACAGCACGGCCTGCTCGCCGAAGAGGTCGGTCTCGGTCTCCTCGGTGAACGTGGTCTTGATGACGCCGGCGCGGGTGCCGCCGATGGCCTTCGCGTAGGAGAGGGCGAGGGCCTCGGCGTTGCCGGAGGAGTCCTTCTCGACGGCGATGAGCGCGGGCACGCCCCGGCCGGCCTCGAACTCGCGGCGCACGGTGTGGCCGGGCCCCTTCGGAGCGACCATGGCGACGTCGACGCCCTCGGGCGCGCTGATGTAGCCGAAGCGGATGTTGAAGCCGTGGGCGAAGAAGAGGGCGTCACCGGCGGTCAGGTGCGGCTGGATCGACTCCGCGTAGACGGTCCGCTGCACCTGGTCCGGCGTGAGGATCATGATGACGTCGGCTTCCTCGACCGCGTCGGCGACCGAGAGCACCCGCAGGCCCTCCGCCTCGGCCTTGGCGCGGGACGTCGACCCCTCGGCCAGGCCGATCCGCACGTCGACGCCCGAGTCGCGCAGGTTGAGAGCGTGGGCGTGGCCCTGGCTGCCGTAGCCGATGACCGCGACGTGCCGGCCCTGGATGATCGAGAGGTCGGCGTCGTCGTCGTAGTAGATCTCTGCCATGGGGGTTCAGTCTCTCCTTGGATGTGTTGCGGGAATGAGTGGGCTACTCAGGCGCTACGCGCTCCTCAGCGCGCGGTGCTGGGTCTGCGCGCTTCGGTCGCGCTCCGCTGGCGCTACGCGCTCCTCAGCGCGCGGTCGCTCATCGAGCGGGGGCCTCGGCCGATCGCCAGCGTGCCGGACTGGACGATTTCCCGCACCCCAAAGGGCTCGAGCACCGCCAGCAGCGCGTTCAACTTCTCGGCCGTCCCGGTCGCCTCGATCACCACCGAGTCGGGGGCGACGTCGACGATCGAGGCGCGGAAGAGGTCCGTCGCCTGGGTGACCTGCAGGCGCGCGGCCGCGTCGGCGCGCACCTTGATCAGGACGTGGTCGCGCTGCACCGAGGTCTCCGGCAGCAGCTCGACGATCTTCAGGACGTTGATCAGCTTGTTGAGCTGCTTCGTCACCTGTTCGAGGAGCTCGGGGTCGGCGTCGACAACCACGGTCACCCGGGACACCCCGGGCACCTCGGTCGGCCCGACCGCGAGCGAGTGGATGTTGAACGCGCGGCGCGCGAACAGGCCGGCGACGCGCGTGAGCACGCCGGGCTTGTCCTCCACCAGCACGGACAGGGTGTGGCGAGCCATCAGTCGTTCTCCTCCCACTGCGGCGTCATGTTCTGCGCCACCTGGATCAGGTCGTTGCTCACGCCCGACGGCACCATCGGCCACACCATCGAGTCCGGGCTGACGACGAAGTCGATCACCACCGGCCGGTCGTTGATGGCCAGGGCCTGCTCGATGGTGGCGTCGATGTCCTCCTCGCGCTCGCAGCGCAGCGCGGCGCAGCCGTACGCCTCGGCGAGCTTGACGAAGTCGGGGACGCGCACGGTGTCGTGGCCGGTGTTGAGGTCGGTGTTGGAGTAGCGACCGTCGTAGAACAGGGTCTGCCACTGGCGGACCATGCCGAGCGAGGAGTTGTTGATCACCGCGACCTTGATGGGGATGTCGTTGATCCGACAGGTGGCCAGTTCCTGGTTGGTCATCTGGAAGCAGCCATCGCCGTCGATCGCCCACACGACGCGGTCGGGGTTGCCGACCTTCGCGCCCATCGCGGCCGGCACGGCGTAGCCCATCGTGCCCGCGCCGCCGGAGTTGAGCCACGCGTGGGGGCGCTCGTACTGGATGAACTGGGCGGACCACATCTGGTGCTGCCCGACGCCGGCCACGTACACGCCCTCCGGTCCGGTCAGCTCCCCGATCCGCGAGATCACCTTCTGCGGGGCGGTCAGCCCGTCGGACGGCTCGGCGTACCCCAGGGGGTAGGTCTCCCGCAGTCGGCGCAGGGTGGCCAGCCACGGCGTCAGGTCCGGCCGTTGCGCGTGCTCGAACTCGGCGGTCAGCGCGTCCGTGAGGTCCGGGATGATCTCCTTGACCGAGCCGACGATCGGCACGTCCGCGGTGCGGTTCTTGGAGATCTCCGCCGGGTCGATGTCGGCGTGGATGACCTTCGCTCCCGGGGCGAAGCTGGAGAGCTGCCCGGTCACGCGGTCGTCGAAGCGGGCGCCGAGGGTGATCAGCAGGTCCGCCTGTTGCAGGGCGGCGACCGCGGAGACGGCGCCGTGCATGCCGGGCATGCCGAAGTGCAGGTCGTGGGAATCGGGGAACACGCCGCGGGCCTGCAGCGTCGTCACCACCGGCGCGCCCAGGTACTCGGCGAGCTGGCGCAGCTCCTCGGAGGCGTGGCCCTTGACGACCCCGCCGCCGACGTAGAACACGGGCCGGGAGGACGCGGCGATCAGCCGGGCGGCCTCGCGCAACTGCTTGGCGTGCCCGCGCAGCACCGGTCGGTACCCGGCGGCCTCGACCTTCGGCGGCCAGCTGAACGTCATCATGCCCTGCTGGGCGTCCTTGGCGATGTCCACGAGCACCGGGCCGGGGCGCCCGGTGCCGGCGATGTAGAACGCCTCCGCGAGGACCCGCGGGATGTCCTCGGGGTCGGTGACGAGCCAGGAGTGTTTGGTGATCGGCATGGTGATGCCGACGATGTCCGCCTCCTGGAAGGCGTCGGTGCCGATCACGGCGCTGGAGACCTGACCGGTGATGGCGACGATCGGCACCGAGTCCAGGTGCGCGTCCGCGATCGGGGTGACGAGGTTCGTCGCCCCGGGGCCGGACGTCGCGATGCACACGCCCACCCGCCCGGTGACCATCGCGTAGCCCTGCGCGGCGTGACCGGCACCCTGCTCATGGCGGACGAGGATGTGGTTGATCGTCGTCGAATCCATCAGCGGGTCGTAGGTCGGCAGGATGGCCCCGCCCGGAAGGCCGAAGACGTCGGTGACGCCGAGCTCCTCCAGGGTGCGCACGATCGCCTGCGACCCGGTCATCCGCACCGGTTCGACGACGCGGTTCGGGCCCTGGACGGAGGAGCCGGAAGGGGAGACGCCGGTCTCCCCGGTGGTGGCCCGCGCGGTGCTCGTGCCCCCGGGAACCGCCGGGGGCACCGGTGCGGTCTCCCGGGCACCCGCCCGGGACGTGTGCGCCATCAGCGCCGGGCTGACGGTCTGTCCCTTGCTCATCGGTTCGTCCTTCGGTCTCGCTCGTGGTGGTCGCCCGCGGCGATCCTCCCCCGTCCCGGCGGGAGGGTCACCCCAATAAAAAAACCCCTCAGCCTTGCGGCGCGGGGGTGGGCGTGGGTGGCAGAAGCTTCCGAGGGGGCTCCTACGCCACGCACCGGTCGACTACGAGAACACTCAGCTTCTGCATGTCCCCAGTGTCGTCCCCGGGCGCCGACGGTGTCAACGTGTGGACGTCTCGTCTCACATCGTGAGACGAGACGTCCACACGGCGGCGCTGCTCAGCCGACCCAGGCGCCCTCGGACGCCGAATGGACCAGCTTGGCGTACTTGCCCAGCACGCCGGTGGAGAAGCGCGGCTCGCGCGGTTCGAAGCCGTCGCCCCGGGCGGTCAGCTCGGCCTCGTCGACGAGCACGTCCAGGGTCTTGCCGGCGACGTCGAGCCGGATCCGGTCGCCGTCGCGCACGTGCGCGATCGGGCCGCCGTCCACCGCCTCCGGGGCGACGTGGCCGACGCACAGGCCGGTGGTGCCGCCGGAGAACCGGCCGTCGGTGAGCAGCAGGACGTCCTTGCCCAGCCCCGCCCCCTTGATCGCCCCGGTGATGGCCAGCATCTCCCGCATGCCGGGGCCGCCCTTGGGACCCTCGTAGCGGATGACCACGACGTCGCCGGCGGCGATGGTGCCGTCCTCCAGCGCGTCCATCGCGGCCCGCTCCCCGTCGAACACGCGGGCGGTGCCCTCGAAGACGTCCGAGTCGAACCCCGCGGACTTGACGACGGCGCCCTCGGGGGCGAGCGAGCCCTTGAGGATGGTGATGCCGCCGGTCGGGTGGATGGGGTCCGCCAGCGCGCGCAGGATCTTCCCGTCCGGATCCGGCGGGTTGATGTCGGCGAGGTTCTCGGCGACCGTCTTCCCGGTCACGGTGAGGCAGTCCCCGTGCAGCAGCCCGGCGTCGAGCAGGGCCTTCATCACGACGGGCACGCCGCCGATCCGGTCGATGTCGTTCATGACGAACCGGCCGAAGGGCTTCAGGTCCCCCAGGTGCGGGACGCGCTCGGCGATGCGGGAGAAGTCGTCCAGGGTCAGGTCGACCTGCGCCTCGCGGGCGATGGCGAGCAGGTGGAGCACGGCGTTGGTCGAGCCGCCGAAGGCCATCACCACGGAGATCGCGTTCTCGAACGCCTCCTTGGTCATGATCTGCCGGGCGGTGATCCCCTTCCGCAGCATCTCGACGACGGCCTCGCCGCTCTTGTGCGCGAAGTTGTCGCGGCGGCGGTCGGCCGACGGCGGGGCCGCGGAGCCGGGCACTGACATGCCCATGGCCTCGGCCACCGACGCCATGGTGTTCGCGGTGTACATGCCGCCGCAGGCGCCCTCACCCGGGCAGATGGCGCGTTCGATCCGGTCGACGTCGTCGCGGCTCATCAGGCCCGCGGCACAGGCGCCGACGGCCTCGAACGCGTCGATGATCGTCACTTCCTTCTCCTGGCCGTCGGAGAGCTTGACCCGGCCCGGCATGGTGGAACCGGCGTAGAGGAACACCGAGGCCAGGTCCAGGCGGGCCGCGGCGATGAGCATGCCAGGCAGCGACTTGTCGCAACCGGCCAGCAGCACGGAGCCGTCGAGGCGCTCGGCCATCATCACGGTCTCCACCGAGTCGGCAATGACGTCGCGGGAGACGAGCGAGAAATGCATCCCCTCGTGGCCCATGGAGATGCCGTCCGAGACGGAGATGGTGCCGAACTCCAGCGGGTAGCCGCCGGCGGCGTGCACGCCCTCCTTGGCCGCCTTCGCGAGCCGGTCGAGCGAGAGGTTGCACGGGGTGATCTCGTTCCACGAGCTCGCGACGCCGATCTGCGGCTTGCCGAAGTCCTCGTCGCCCATGCCGACCGCCCGTAGCATGCCGCGCGCGGCGGTCTTCTCCAGACCGTCGGTCACGTCCCGGCTGCGGGGCTTGATGTCCACCGTGTTCTCAACGCTCATGCTCGGAGTCTATGCCGGGCGGACCTGCGGCCCCGTCCCGGGACCACTCCGTGACGCGGGCGACGAACCGCCCCGCCGAGCGGGCGCCCGGGAATTATCCGCGCGCGGATCTGTTCGCCCCGGTATGGACACCACCACCAGCACCAGCACGATGACCGCCGTCGGCGTCGACACGTACGGCGGCCCCGAGAACCTGCGGGTCCACGAGGTCCCCGCCCCGCACGCCGGGCCCGGCGAGGTCCGGATCCGCGTCCGGGCCGCCGCGGTCAGCCCCACCGACACGAACGTCCGCGAGGGCGCCTACGGCGAGAGCGAGCTGCCCTTCCCGGTCGTGCCCGGCATGGACGCGGCCGGCGTGATCGACGAGGTCGGCGATCCGGACCCGACGCGCGGGCTCGACACCTCCGGCTGGTCCGTCGGCGACGAGGTGATGGCGATCGCCCTGCCGCGGAAGGGCCACGGCGGCGCCTACGTGCAGTACCTCGTCGCGGACGCCGACTCCCTCGCCCGGATCCCGGCCGGTTCCTCCCTCGAGGAGGCGTCCTCGCTGCCGATGAACGGCCTGACCGCCGTGCAGGCCCTCGACGAACTGGCCATCCCGGCCGGCGGCACCTTCGCCGTCACCGGGGCCGCGGGCACCCTCGGCAACTACGCGGTGCAGCTGGCCAAGCAGCGCGGCCTGACGGTGATCGCCGACGCCGCGGAGAAGGACCGCGCGCTGGTCGCCTCCCTGGGGGCGGACCACATCGTCGAGCGCGGGGACGACGTCGCCGCGAGGATCCGGGCCATCGTGCCCGAGGGCGTCGACGGGCTGCTGGACGCCGCCGTGATGAACGAGAAGGCCCTGCCCGCCGTCCGCTCGGGCGGCGGCTTCGCGACCGTGCGCAACTGGGGCGGCGTCGAGGGCAGCGACGTCACCGTCCACAAGATCTGGGTCTTCGCCGAGTACCACTCCGGTGCCAAGCTGGACGCCCTGCGGCAGGCCGTCGAGGCCGGCGCCCTGACGCTGCGCGTCGCCGACACGCTGCCGGCGGAGCAGGCCGCCGAGGCCCACCGCCGGCTGGAGGCCGGCGGCACGCGGGGCCGGCTGGTGCTGACCTTCTGACGCGTCCGCTCCCCACGCGTGCGGCGCTGACGTGCGCCGACGACGGCGGCCGGTCCTCCGGGGCCGGCCGCCGTCGTCGTCCCGGCCCCGGAACGGCACCGCGGCGCGTACTCCGGCGCGGGTTCGTCGCCGTCACACGCCGTCGTTCGCGGCCGGCCCGGTGGGTGTCCTCCCTAGACTGAGAGCACCCCCCCACTCCCGCGGGGCGTGGTCACGGCACGACCCCAGCCGCTGCCTCGCTCCCTTGAAAGGCGCGATGACGACCGACGACGGTGCCCGGCTCAAGGCCGATCTGCACCGGATCTTCGACCGGCAGATCTCCACCTTCGGCTCGTACAACCTGCTCTACGGGTACGGTTCGGCCGAGTACCCCCCGCCGCGCGCCGGGATCGCCCCGGGCACCCGGCGGGACTTCATCGTGGGGTACTGCATGACGCCGGTCGAGGTGGTGTTCGCCCCGTTCCTGCTGCCCGCACTGACGCCGGTGGAACCCGCCACGGCCGTCAATGCCACCAACCTGGCGTTCGCCGAGATCGGCACCGACTCCTGGTACGAGGTGGAGACCAACATCGGGGTCCGCTTCGGGGTCACCGTCCGCGGCCGGGCCCGGCTCGCCGTCGACGGGTCGACGACGTGGCTGGACCAGGGGGACGACGCCGACGACTTCGCCCGCTTCATGGCCGAGGAGTTCGTCGACCTCTGAGCCGGGCGACCGGTCCGCCGGTCGGCAGGAGGACCTTCAGCCGGCCGCCGGCCGCACCTGGGTCGCCGGCTCCTCACCGCGGGCCAGCTGACCGAGCGTGCGCCGCAGGTGCTCCACGATCCGCGGCTCGAACGCGGAGGCGTTGCCGCCCACGTGCGGGGTGATCAGGGCGTTCGGCGCGGACCAGAGCGGGTGACCGGCCGGCAGCGGCTCGGGATCGACGACGTCGAGCGCCGCGTGCAGGCGGCCGGCCGTCACCTCGGCGGTGAGGGCCTCGGTGTCCACGACCGCTCCGCGTCCGACGTTGACGACGAGGGCGCCGTCCGGGAGGGCGGCCAGCACGTCCGCGTCCACCAGGTGGTGTGTGTCCGGCGTGAGCGGAGTGACCACGACGAGGACGTCGTGGTCGGCGGCGAGGGCCGCCAGCTCGTCGGTGCCGTGCACGGGGCCCCGCTCGTCCGTGCGGGCACGGGACGCCACCCGGGTGAGCGTGACCTCGAACGGGTCCAGCCGGCGGGCGATCTGCTCGCCGATGCCGCCGACGCCGACCAGCAGCACCCGGCGGTCCGCCAGCGACAGTCGCCGTTCCGGGCGCCAGCGCTCGTGCAGCTGGTCCCGCACGGCGATGTCGATGCCGCGCAGGGAGGCCAGCGTCAGGGCGAGCGCGATCTCGGCCGTCGCGGCGGCGTGGACGCCGGCCGCGGTGACGATCGCCGGGCCGTCGCCGACCTTCTCGGCCACCCCGTCGTACCCGGTGGTCGCCGTCAGCACCGTCCGCAGGCGCGGCAGCGCGCGCACGGCGTCACCGTCGTAGCCGCGGCCGTAGGGCAGCACCACGGCACCGATCCGGTCGGCGGCCTCCACCGGCGCCGGTGCGTTCGCGTCCCACACCACCAGCTCGACGCCGGGCACCGGTCCGATGCCCTCCAGCATCCAGCGTTCGGGGACGGTGGCGGTGAGGGAGGGCGTCGGGTCCATGCCGTCCACCCTAGTCACGTGCCCGGGGCGGCGGCCGGACCCAGCGCGGCGCCGGGGGCACCGCGTACCATCGCGGTAGCCGCCGACGGAGGACCCCCATGCGACCCGACCCGTCCTGTTCCCACCCCGTCCACTCCCACCCGCGCGCCGTCCTCGCGCCGCTGGCCGCGTCGGCCGCGATCGTCCTGGCGCTGACCGGATGCACCGGGGGCGGCCCCGCGGCCGGTTCCCCATCCCCCAGCGGGGCGGCGGGATCCCCGGCGGCGTCGTCGACGACGCCTCTGCCGACGTCATCGCGCGCCTCGGGTCCGGACGCGACAGCGAGACCGACCGCGCCCCCCGGTCCCGAGCCGCGGGTGCGGACCGTCGTCGAGCGTCTCGACACCCCGTGGGCCGTCGCGTTCCTGCCGGACGGCGGTGCGCTGATCACCGAGCGCGACCCCGCCACCGTGCGGCTGGTGCGGGACGGCACGGCGACGGAGGTCGCACGGATCGACGCGGCTCGCCCCGCCGGGGAGGGCGGCCTGCTCGGCATCGCCCTCTCCCCGGGATTCGCCCGCGACCAGCGGGTCTTCCTCTTCTACACGGCCGCGTCCGACAACCGGGTCGAGTCGTTCCGTTACGCCGACGGCCGGTTGACGGAGGGCCGCGTGATCCTCTCCGGCATCGCGAAGAACACGACGCACAACGGCGGGCGCATCGCCTTCGGCCCGGACGGCTACCTCTACGTCGGCACGGGCGACGCCCAGAACCGCGGGGCGCCCCAGGACCGCGCGGCGCTGAACGGGAAGATCCTGCGGATCACGGCGGAGGGCCGCCCGGCACCGGGCAACCCGCTCGGGGACTCCCCCGTCTACAGCTACGGGCACCGCAACGTGCAGGGGTTGGCCTGGGACGCGGCGGGCCGGCTGTGGGCGACGGAGTTCGGGCCCACCGTGGACGACGAGGTCAACCTGATCCGGGCCGGCGGCAACTACGGCTGGCCGGAGGTCACCGGCGCGCCGCACCGGGCGGAGTACGTCGACGCGGCCGTGGTCTGGCCGTCGACGGCGGACAGCTCGCCGTCCGGCGCCGCGATCGTGAACGGCTCCCTGTGGGTGGGCGCACTGCGCGGCGAGCGCCTGTGGCAGGTGCCGCTGGACGGAGACCGTGCCGGGGATCCGGTGGCGCACCTGCAGGGCCGGTACGGCCGCCTGCGGGACGTCGAGCGTGCGCCGGACGGCTCCCTGTGGGTGCTGACCGACCAGGGCGCGGGCTCGTCCATCCTGCGGGTCGAGGTGGGCTGACCGGCCGTGGTCCCGGGCCGCCGGCGACGGCCGGGTCGGTTCGCCGCCACGGTGGACCGGATCACCAGCCGCGGGCCAGCGCCCGGATCACGTCGGCCGCCGGGCCAGGCGGCGCGTTGCGGTAGCCGGTCCCGGCCCACAGGTGCACCCGGTCCGGGTCGCCGGCGTCCGCCGCGGCGCGCCGCAACGGCCGGGTGAGGTGGTGGATCGCCGGGTAACCGAGCGGAGCGTCCGCCTCGAACCGCTCGGTGAACGCGTTGCGCAGGCCGCGGGCGGGCCGGCCGGTGAAGGCGCGAGTGATCACGGTGGGCCCGAGCGCGGGATCGGTCAGGGCGTCCCGGTGCGTGCGGGAGGTGCCGGCCTCGTCGGTACGCAGCAGCAGGGTGCCGACCGCGACGGCGACGGCCCCGGCGTCCCGCAGCCCCCGCACCGCCGCCGCTCCGTCGACGCCCCCGGCGGCGATCACCGGCAGCCCCGCGGCCGCCACCACCTCGCGGACCAGGTCCGCCGTGGCGATCTTCGTCGGGGGGCGCGCCGGATCCCAGGTGCCGCTGTGGCCGCCGGCCGCCGGTCCCTGCACGACCAGTCCGTCCACGCCCGCGTCCCGCGCGCCGAGCGCCTCCCGCGGCGTCGTCACCGTCGCCAGCACCCGTGAGCCGGCGCGGCGCAGCTCCGCGATGTCCTCGGTGGCGGGCAGGCCGAACGTGAGGGAGACGACCGGGACCGGATCGGCGAGCAGCTGGGCGAGCTTGTCCGGCCAGGCGTCGACGTCGCCGATCACCGGTTCCAGGTCGAGGGTGAGTCCGTAGCGCTCGGCCTCGGGTGCGAGGCGGGCGGCGTACGCGGCGAAGGCGCCCGGGTCGACGTCGTCGCCCGTCCCCGGTACGAAGAGGTTGACGCCGAACGGCGTGCCGAGCCGCCGGTACGAGCCCAGGGCCTCGGCGAACGCCTCGGGGGTCAGGTACCCACCGGCGAGGAAGGGGAAGCCACCGGCCGCGCCGACGGCCCGGGCGAGGTCGGCCGTGCCGGGACCCCCGGCCATGGGGGCGGCGACGATCGGCAGGTCGGTGTCGAGCAGGCCGGCCGCCGCACGGTCGGTCTGCGGCTGGTCGCTGCGGTGCGTTCCGGTCGTCTCGGCCATGCCCTGGATCCTCTCATCCGGGCGCGGGGATCCGGGAGCAGACGATTCGGACCGCGAGACCAGCCCGACAGCAGAACACCGACAACAGAAAACCCCCCGGCCCGATGGACCGGAGGGTGTTTCTTCTGGGGTGCGCCCCCTCGGACTCGAACCGAGAACCCATTGATTAAGAGTCAATTGCTCTGCCAATTGAGCTAGAGGCGCGTGTTCCCTGGGCCGTCGGGAGCGGTTCCGGACCGGTGTCCGGGAGCCTCTCCGACGTCGTCGGCAACAGCATGAAACCCTAGCAGCTGGATCGTCCGATCACGAAATCGGGCGATCCGGCCGTGCCCGGGTCAGGACGTGGCGGCCGACGAGAGATCGTCGTCATCCGGGAGCATCCCGGCACTCTGCCACCGCGCGTCGCCGAGGCTCGCGATGATGCCGACGAGTTGCGCGCGCAGCTCGTCGCTGCTGCGATCGCCGCCGGGCAGGAGGTCCCGCTCGATCCGCCGCGACCGCTCGAGTGCGGTGCGGCCGGCATCGGTGATCGTGACGACGTGGCTGCGGCGGTCCTGCTCGTCCCGTTGCCGACTGACGTGGCCGTGGATCTGCAGCCGGTGCAGGGTCTTGCCCATGGTCTGGGCCTGCACCTTGACGAGGGAGGCGAGACGCGCCTGCGTCATGGGGCCGTACGCCGCCAGGACGTCGAGTGCGATGACACCGGCGTGGGTGACGCCGATGGAGGCGAGATTCTCATTCCAGGAGTGCTCGACCAGACGCGCCGCCGTCGACAGCAAACGGCTGGTCGGCCAGAGTGACGGCTGAGGCATGCACAGAATTATAGCGTCCGTCAGCCGACTGATGGTTCACCCGGGCATGAAAAGTACGCCTCGAGGCCGTCGAGGGGTCGGGATACGCTGGGTGGGGCGACGACGCCTCCCCCGCCTCCACCGGCCGAAAGTGCGGATCATGCAGCGACTGAGCAGGGGCGACATCGCCCCCGACTTCACCCTTCCCGACGCGACCGGCACCGCCGTGCACCTGCACGACCTGCGGGGCCGGAAGGTCGTCGCCTACTTCTACCCCGCGGCGGGCACGCCGGGGTGCACGAAGGAGGCCTGTGATTTCCGTGACAGCCTCGCCTCGTTGCAGTCGGCCGGCTACACCGTCGTCGGTATCAGCCCGGACCCGCCCGCGAAGCTGGCCTCCTTCGCCGAGAAGGAGGCGCTGACCTTCCCGTTGCTCTCCGACGCCGACCACGCGGTCGCCGAGGCCTGGGGCGCCTGGGGCGAGAAGAAGAACTACGGGCGGACCTACGATGGGCTGGTCCGGTCCACCGTCGTGCTCGACGAGGAGGGCGTCGTCCACCTGGCGCAGTACAACGTGCGCGCCACGGGTCACGTCGCCAAGCTTCGCCGCGACCTCGGCATCGACTGAGGTCCGGACGGGCGGTGGCGCCGTGACCCAGGCCGACGTCGGCCTCGGACGCGCGGGTAGACTGACCGCGCCCTGCCGACGGGGCGCGCGCGAGTGGTGGAACTGGTAGACACGCAGGATTTAGGTTCCTGTGCCCCCGGGTGTGCGGGTTCGAGTCCCGCCTCGCGCACCCACCCGGCCCGGCCGCGGGAAATCGTGCCCGACGCCGTGGCGACGCTCCCCCAACCGTTACCGGCGGGTTAGGCTCCTGACCACCGTGAGGCGCGCCACAGCCGCCCGCGGGGCGGGACGCAGGAGCGGTCCCCGCCGATCACTCGCATCGGAGGAGATGCCATGTCAGCAACACCCCCGGCCGGGCGCGGGAGCCGCCCGCGCCTTCGCGCCGCCGGCGCCACGGCCATCCTGGTAACCAGCGCCCTCGCGCTCTCGGGCTGCGTCCAGAGCCAGCGGACGGAGTCCGGCAACGGCGGCGGGTCCGTCAACTCGACGTTCGTCTTCGCGGCGTCGTCGGACCCGAAGTCCCTCGACCCCGCCTTCGCCAGCGACGGCGAGTCCTTCCGCGTGAGCCGGCAGGTGTTCGAGGGCCTCGTCGGCACCAAGCCCGGCACCGCCGACCCCGCGCCGCTGCTCGCCGAGTCGTGGAAGACGTCCGCGGACGGCCTGACGCACACCTTCGAGCTCAAGAAGGACGTGAAGTTCCAGGACGGCACCCCGTTCAACGCCGCCGCCGTCTGCGCCAACTTCGACCGCTGGTACAACTTCAAGGGCATCCAGCAGTCCGAGAACCTGGCGTACTACTACGGCTCGCTGTTCAAGGGCTTCAAGGACAAGCCGGAGAACGCGGTCTACAAGTCCTGCTCCGCCACCGGCGACGCGCAGGCCACCGTCACCCTCGCCAAGCCGTTCGCGGGGTTCATCGCGTCCCTGTCGCTGCCCGCGTTCGGCATGCAGAGCCCGACGGCGCTGCAGAAGTACAACGCCAACGCCGTCGCCGGCACCGCGGACTCGCCGCAGCTGAGCGAGTACGCCAAGGGGCACCCGGTGGGCACCGGCCCGTTCAAGTTCGACAAGTGGGACGTCGGCCAGCAGATCGAGCTGTCCAGCAACGACGACTACTGGGGCGACAAGGGCCAGATCAAGAAGATCATCTTCCGGGTGATCGACGACGCCAACGCCCGCCGGCAGGCTCTCGAGTCCGGCAGCATCGACGGGTACGACCTGGTGGCGCCCGCCGACACGCAGTCGCTGAAGGACAAGGGCATGAAGGTCATCCAGCGCGATCCGTTCAACATCCTCTACCTGGGCTTCAACCAGGCGAAGAAGGAACTGAAGGACGTGCGGGTGCGGCAGGCCATCGCCTACGCCATCGACAAGGACGCCCTCGTCAAGCAGACCCTGCCCGAGGGCACGAAGGTCGCCACCCAGTTCGTGCCCGAGTCGGTCAACGGCTACAACAAGGACGTCACGAGCTACCCGACGGACAAGAACAAGGCCAAGGAGCTGCTGAAGGAGGCCGGGTACCCCAACGGGTTCACGATCGACTTCAACTACCCGACCAACGTGTCCCGGCCCTACATGCCGACCCCGGAGCAGACCTTCACCAACCTCAGCGCCCAGCTCGCCGAGGTCGGCATCAAGGTCAACCCGAAGCCGCTGAAGTGGTCGCCGGACTACCTGGAGAAGACGCAGGGCACCGCGGACCACGGCATCCACCTGCTCGGGTGGACCGGCGACTACAACGACACGGACAACTTCGTGGGCGTGTTCTTCGGCCACCAGAAGCCCGAGTGGGGCTTCTCCAACCCGAGCCTGTTCGACGAGCTGACCAAGGCCCGCGGCGTCAGCAAGCTCGAGGAGCAGACCCCGCTGTACGAGAAGATCAACGACGACATCATGAAGTTCGTGCCGGGCGTCCCGCTCGCGCACCCCGCGCCGTCGCTCGGCTTCGCGTCCCGCGTCGAGTCCTACCCCGCCAGCCCCGTCCAGGACGAGGTGTTCAACGAGATCAAGCTGACCAGCTGACCACCCACCGTGGGCCGTCGGAGCGATCCGGCGGCCCACGGCCCACCCCGCCCCCGTCCGCCGGCCCGCCCGGCCGTCCGCCGCGGCGGCGCGGCACCGTCGTCCGGCGGGACCGCCGTCGTCAGCCACGAGGAGCACCGTGCTTCGAGTCATCGGCAAGCGCATCGCGCTGCTGATCCCCACCCTCATCGGGTTGTCCATCCTGCTGTTCGCCTGGGTGCGTTCCCTGCCCGGCGGGCCGGCCACCGCCCTGCTCGGCGACCGCGCCACGCCCGAGGCCGTCGCCCAGATCAACGCCGCCTACGGGTTCGACCGGCCCATCCTCGAGCAGTACGTCACGTACCTCGGCAAGCTGCTCTCCGGCGACTTCGGCACGTCCATCACGACGAGCCGGCCCGTGCTGGAGGAGTTCGCCACCCGGTTCCCGGCCACGGTGGAACTGACCATCGTCGCCCTCGTCTTCGCCATCGGCCTGGGCATCCCGCTGGGCTACGTCGCCGCACGCTACCGCGGCCGGTTGGTCGACCACGGCTCCGTCGTGCTCAGCCTCCTCGGCATCACCGTGCCCGTGTTCTTCCTCGCGTTCATCCTCAAGTGGATCTTCGCCATCCAGCTGCACTGGCTGCCCACCGACGGGCGGCAGGACCCCCGGATCGACGCCACGCACGCCACCGGGTTCTTCGTGCTCGACGGGTTCCTGACCGGCGAGCTCGACTCGGCGTGGAACGCCTTCACCCACCTGATCCTGCCCGGCATCGCCCTGGGCACCATCCCGCTGGCGATCATCGTGCGCATCACCCGCGCCTCGGTGCTCGAGGTGCAGAACGCCGACTACGTGCGCACCGCCCGGGCGAAGGGCCTGCGGCAGGCGACCATCCGCGACCGGTTCGTGCTGCGCAACGCGCTGCTGCCGGTGGTGACGACGATCGGTCTGCAGCTGGGCCTGCTGATCTCCGGCGCGGTGCTGACCGAGACCGTCTTCGCGTTCAGCGGCATCGGCCGGTTCCTGCGGGACGCCATCTTCAATCTCGACTATCCCGTGCTGCAGGGCTTCATCATCCTGATCGCGATCATGTACTCGCTGATCAACCTGATCGTGGACATCAGCTACGGCCTCATCGACCCCAGGGTGCGTGTGCAATGAGTGCGACTCTTCCCCCGGCCTCCACCCCGTCGTCGAGCCTGGCACCCGAGCCCGGCCCGGGTACCGCGGTCGACGCCCGCGGCGGAGGCAGCCTCTGGCACGAGGCCTTCCTGCGGTTGCGCCGGAACCCGGCCGCCATCGCCGGCGCCGTCATCGTGGTGCTGTTCGTGCTCGTCGCGCTGCTCGCGCCGGTGCTGGCCCCCCATGGCGGGGACGACCTGCCCGGCCGGCAGTACATCACCCCGACCCACATCCCCGGCTTCGGGGAGGTCGACGGCTTCCCGCTCGGGCTGGACCGGTTCGGCGGCGACGTGCTCTCGAAGCTGATCTGGGGCGCCCAGGCGTCCCTGCTGATCGGCATCGTCTCGACCGCACTGGGCCTGGCCGGCGGCATGCTGCTCGGCCTGCTCGCGGGCGGTTTCGGCGGGTGGGTGGACAGCATCATCATGCGCGTCGTCGACGTCCTGCTCTCCGTGCCGAACCTGCTGCTCGCGGTCAGCATCGCCGCCGTGCTCGGCCAGGGTTCGGCCGCTGTCATGATCGCGATCGGCGCCTCGCAGGTGCCGATCTTCGCCCGGCTGCTGCGCTCGTCCATGCTCTCGCAGCGCGGCGCCGACTACGTGCTCGCCGCCCGCACCCTGGGCCTCTCCCGGAGCCGGATCACGATCAACCACCTGCTGCCGAACAGCATCGGGCCGGTCATCGTGCAGGCGACGCTGACGCTGGCCACCGCCGTCATCGACGCGGCGGCCCTGTCCTTCCTCGGACTCGGCGGCGGCCGGCCGGAGACGGCCGAGTGGGGGCGGATGCTCACCTATGCGCAGAACGAGCTCGCCGTCGCCCCGCAGCTGGCCTTCCTCCCCGGCATCTGCATCGCCATCACCGCGCTGGGCTTCACCCTGCTCGGTGAGTCGCTGCGGGAGTCACTGGACCCGAAGACGCGCAGCGTCTGAGGCCCGTCCCCGGTCGGGCGTGAGTCCGCCAGTTCCGCCCTCGGTCTCGCGTGAGTCCGTCAGTTCCGCCCTCGGTCTCGCGTGAGTCCGTCAGTCCCGCCCTCGGTCTCGCGTGAGTCCGTCAGTCCCGCCCTCGGTCTCGCGTGAGTCCGTCAGTCCCGCCCTTCCACCCCGGTCTTTGACCACCTCCTGAGGGCGGAACTGACGGACTCATCCAGCACGTTCGTCGTCTCGTGGCATCAGGCGCGGAGCGCTCCTCGGCGGCCGCGCGCCAAGGCCGACGTCAGCCTCGCGCGGAGGGCCTCCGGGCGGCGGTTCACCTCGTCCCAGTCGGTGCGCAAGACCGTCCAGCCGAGGGCTGCGAGCGCTTTCTCACGCTGCCGCTCCTTGAAGAGCACCTCCGCGGTCGGAGTCTCGCCGAAGTACTTGGCCTTGCCGTCGAACTCGAGGATCAGCATGAGTTCGGGCCAGGCGAAGTCCGCTCGGAACAGGCCGAGCGGCGTCTCGATCTCGAACTGGCTGACCGGCAGCGGGACCGCCCACTCGTGCAGCCGGATCCGGGTCAGCGTTTCGCCCGCCGACTCCGACAGCGGGTCCACGCGCTCGAGCACGAGCCGCAGCCGAGCAACGCCCCTCCAGCCGGGATGGGAGGTCGCCCACGCGGCAACACGGTCCGGGTCCACGCCGGCGGCGGCGAACTGGTCGGCGATCACCAGGGCGTCCCGGTGGGGCAGGAACCGGGCGCAATCGATCAGCGTTGCCGTTGCCGTGGTGACCAGGAGTCCGTGAGGCAACGCGACGACGGGCGTCTCCTCCTCCGTCAGGTGGAAACGCAGCCCGGCGTGCCGCTCACCGGTTGCCCGCTTGGTTCTCGCGACCACGTGGATCGACGAATCGAGCCGGAGCAGCGACAGCCCGTGGGCCAGGGCCGAACTCTGGCGGCACAGCACCCGCTCAGATCCGGTCGGCACGGCCTGCGAACAGAACAGGCGCGCGAGTTGCTTGTCCTCCGGCGTCAGCGCGTTCCAGGTCGTCGCCGCGACGTAGTGCCCGCGCCAGATGCGGATGAGGGCGCCCGTCCGGACGAGCCGGTCGAGGCGATTCGACCCGTACCCGGCGTGAAGCAGCTGACCCGTCGTCCGGACGCCCAGTTCATGTCCGGTGGGTCGAGGGGAGAATGCGCGCATGGCTCACTGTCGCCGTTGCGCTACCCCCCGCGAAAGGCTCCGCCGACGCTTGTGGACAACGACGCCGTCCGCCCGTACGGTGCACCGGAGCCGCGCGGCGTCGTGGTCGCCGGGTGCACGATCACGCTCGTGAGTCCGTCAGTTCTGCCCTGCGACCCCGGTCAAAGACAGGCGCGTCCGGGCGGAGGTGACGGACTCACCGGATCCAGCGGGCGGAGGTGACGGACTCACCGGATCCAGCGGGCGGAGGTGACGGACTCACCGGATCCAGCGGGCGGAGGTGACGGACTCAGCGGATCCGGCGGACGAAACCTCTACGACGCCTCCTCGATGCCGAGTTCGTTGCCCGGGATCGAGGCCAGCAGCTTCCGCGTGTACGGGTGCCGCGGGTTGACGAAGATCTCCTCGGAACTGGCCGCCTCGACCAGCTCGCCGTCCTTCATGACGCACACGTAGTCCGAGATGAGCCGCACCACCGCCAGGTCGTGGGAGATGAACAGGTAGCTCAGCCCGAACTCGCGCTGCAGGTCGCCGAGCAGCCGCAGGATCTGGTCCTGGACCAGCACGTCGAGCGCGGACACCGGCTCGTCGCACACGATCAGCTCCGGCTGCAGCGCGAGCGCCCGGGCGATCGCGACCCGCTGCCGCTGCCCGCCCGAGAGCTCCGCGGGATACCGGCTCACCATCGAGTCCGGCAGGGCGACCGCCTCGAGCAGCTCCCGCACCCGCGCCGCGCGCTCCGCCTTCGACCCGCGGTGGTACGTCGAGAGGGGCTCCTCGATGATCCGCCCGATCGTGAACATGGGGTTCAGCGACGAGTACGGGTCCTGGAAGATCGGCTGCACCCGCTGCCGGAAGTCCTTCTCCCCCGCCCGGTCGAGTGCGGTGATGTCGGTACCGTCGAACGTGATGGTGCCGCTGGTCGGCTCGATCAGCTTCAGCAGCATCCGCGCCGTCGTCGTCTTCCCGGAGCCGGACTCGCCCACGATCGCCACCGTGGAGCCCCGCGGGATCTGCAGGCTGACGTCGTGCACGGCGCGGAAGTCCTCGGCCCCGGCGCGGCCCTTGAACACCTTGGACAGGCCGGTGATCTCCACGATGGTGCCCCTGTTGTCCGGCCCGTCCGACGACGTCGCGGCGGTCGTCGGTGCCGAGGAGGAGGCCCCGGGGGCGCCGGCGCCCACCGCCGTCGAGCCGTGCGTGTATGCCGCCGGCTGCAGCCGGGCGACGCCCACCGAGGGCGCCGCCTTGACCAGCTGCTGGGTGTAGGGGTGCTGGGGGTCCTGGAGGATCTGCTGCGCCGGCCCCTGCTCCACGACCCGGCCGCGGTGCATGACGACGACGTCGGACGCGCGTTCGGCGGCGAGGCCGAGGTCGTGGGTGATGAGCAGCACCGAGGTGCCCAGCTCGTCCGTCATCGCCCCGATCTGGTCGAGGATCGTGCGCTGGACCGTGACGTCGAGGGCGCTGGTCGGCTCGTCGGCGATCAGCAGCCGCGGCCGGCACGCCAGCCCGATCGCGATCAGGGCGCGCTGCCGCATGCCGCCCGAGAACTCGTGCGGGTACTGCTTCGCCCGCTCGGCCGCGTTGGGCAGCCCCGCCGCCTCGAGCACCGCGACGACCTTCGCGTCCACGTCCTTGCGGGTGGCCAGCCCGTGCACGAGCAGCGTCTCGGCGACCTGGGTGCCGATCTTCGTCACGGGATTGAGATTGGACATCGGGTCCTGCGGGACGAGGCCGATCTGCCGGCCGCGGATGGCGCGCAGGCGTGACTCCGGCAGCCCCACGAGCTCCTGGCCGTCGAAGACGATCGACCCACCGGTCACCCGGCCGTTGCCGGGCAGCAGGCCGATCACGCTCATCGCCGTCGTCGACTTGCCGGACCCCGACTCACCCACGATCGCGAGCGTCCGGCCGGGGTGCAGGGTGAGCGACGCGCCCTGCACGGCGGCCACGGATCCGTGGGCCGTGCCGAAGCTCACCGACAGGTCCGTGACGCTGAGCAGGGGCGGGGTCGAGTCCGTGTCCGCGGTCGGCGGCACCGTGTTGTCCATGTCACCATGCTGCCTCACCGCGACGCCAAGGGGCAGCAGGCCGGCCGCCGGCGGCGTCACGGCGCACCGGGCCGGCGTGGCCGCTGGGCTACACTGGCGCCTGATCCACCGCCCACCCGCACGCGCCTGACCGGGCCGTTCGCCGGTCGGGCGCCCCGACGCGAGAGGAGGCGGACGGTGCCGCGCCCAGCACGACGACGCCGCGCGCAGGGACGCCTGGCCGTCGCCGGTGCCGCCGTGGCCGGCCTGCTGCTCGCGGGTTGCACGGGTACCCCGCCCACCCCGCCCCCGTCGACGTCCGCGTCCCCCACCGGTCCGTCGGCGTCGTTCGTGTTCGCCACCCCGGCGGCGCCCTCGAGCCTCGACCCGGCGTTGACCCGGGACGTGGAGGCGACCCGTGTCAGCCGGCAGGTGATGGAGGGACTCGTCACCGCCGATCCGAGCACCGCCGAGCCGAAACCGGCCCTGGCCCAGTCCTGGACCACGTCCGCGGACGGCCGGGCGTGGACCTTCACCCTGCGCCCGGACGTCGTCTTCCACGACGGGACCGCGTTCACCGCGGCCGCCGTGTGCGCGAACTTCCAGCGCTGGTACACCCTGCCCGTCTCGCTGCGCACCGGCCGCGCGACCCTGACCTTCAAGAACGTCTTCGGTGCCTACGCGGACCAGCCCGATCTGTCGGTCTACCGGGGCTGCACCGCGCAGGGCACCGGCAAGGTGACGCTGACCCTGAACGACCGCTTCCCCACCCTGCTCAAGGCGCTCAGCGCCCCGGCCTTCGCGATCGCGTCCCCGGCCTCGCTGACGTCGCTGGCGGCCGACCAGCTGACGCAGCGCCGCGCCGGCCGGGCGATCTCCGCGTTCGGGCAGCACCCGGTCGGCACGGGACCGTACCGGTTCGCCGCCTGGACCGGGCAGGACGTCGTGCTCACCTCGTTCGATCGCTACTGGGGCGAACGCGGGCAGATCCGGTCCCTGACGTTCCGGACCATCCGCGACCCGCTGCAGCGGTTGGCCGCGCTGAGTGCCGGCACCGTCGACGGGTTCGACGGGGTCACGCGCGATGCGTTCGCGCCGCTCGCCCAGGCCGGACAGCAGATCATCCAGCGCGACCCCTACTCGGTGGCCTATCTCGGCATCAACCAGGAGTTCGGCCCGCTCTCCGACCTCAGGGTCCGCCAGGCCATCGCCTACGCCATCGACAGGCAGACCCTGCTGCGCAACTACTTCATCGACGGGACCGATGCGGCCAACCAGTTCGTGCCGCCGCGGCTCGCGGTCACGAGCGACAACGTCCAGCGGTACGACACGGACGTCGCCCGGGCCAAGCAGCTGCTCGCCGCCTCCAGCTACCGGGGTCAGGCGATCCCGTTCTACTACCCGCGCAACGCCACCCTGCCGTGGCTGCCGGCCCCGGAGAAGGTCTACGCCGAGATCGCCCGGCAGCTGACGGTCATCGGGCTGACCATCAAACCGGTGCCGATCGCCTGGGCGGACGGGTACGCCGACGACGTCGTCACCGGCGCCGGTCACGGGCTGCACCTGCTCGGGCTCACGGGCGCGTACCGCGACCCTGACAACTTCGTCGGCCCGCTCTTCGGTGCCGCGACACCCGAACTGGGATACCGGAACGCCCAGGTGGAGACGAAGGTCGCCCGCGCCCGGACCCTGCCGGACGGCGCCGACCGCACCGCCGCCTACCAGAACATCGCCGAGCAGGTCTCCTCGGACGTCCCCGCGGTCCCGCTCGCCTTCCCCGTCTCCGCGCTCGCCGTCTCGCCCCGCGTGGCCTCCTACCCGGTCTCCTCCACCTACAACGAGGTGTTCAACGCCATCCGCCTGAACTGAGCGCGGTTCGGAGCGCTCGGTGCCAGACGGTAGTCTCGTCAAGCGAGCAATACTGCTGATGGAGGGTTGTCAATGTCCGGAGAACCAGTCACCGAGAAGGCCGACGTCGTCCTCATCGGGGCGGGCGTGATGAGCGCGACGATGGGCACCATGGTGCAGCAGCTCGAGCCCACCTGGACGATCCGGATGTTCGAGCGGCTGGATCGGGCGGGCAGCGAGAGCTCCGACCCGTGGAACAACGCCGGCACCGGTCACTCCGCCCTGTGCGAGCTGAACTACACGCCGCAGGCGAAGGACGGATCGGTCAGCGCGGACAAGGCGCTGGTCATCAACGAGCAGTTCCAGCTCTCCCGGCAGTTCTGGTCCCACCTGCTTCAGACGGGCGTGCTCGCCGACCCGAAGAGCTTCATCAACCCCGTCGCGCACATGAGCCTGGTGTTCGGCGAGGACCACGCCCGCTACCTGAAGACCCGATACGAGGCGCTCAAGCCGAACAAGCTGTTCGAGACCATCGAGCACAGCGAGGACCCCGACGTCATCGCCCAGTGGGCACCCCTGACCATGGCCGGCCGTCCCCGGGGTGAGCGGGTCGCCGCCTCCCGTGTGGTCGGCGGCACCGACGTCAACTTCGGCGAGCTGACCCGCCAGCTGACCGCGAAGCTCGCCGAGAACGGCGCCGAGGTCGCGTACGGCCACGAGGTCACCGACATCACCCGCGGCACCAACGGCCGCTGGCAGGTCTCCGTCAAGAACCGCCTGACCGGGCAGCGCACGTCGGTCGACGCCCGGTTCGTGTTCATCGGCGCCGGCGGCGGGGCCCTGCACCTGCTGCAGCGCTCCGGCATCCCCGAGGGCAAGGGCCTGGCCGGGTTCCCCGTCTCCGGTGAGTTCCTGCGCTGCACCGACCCGGCCATCGCCGACCAGCAGAACGCCAAGGTCTACGGCCAGGCCTCCGTCGGCGCCCCGCCGATGTCGGTGCCGCACCTGGACACCCGGTTCGCGGACGGCGAGCGCTCCCTGCTGTTCGGGCCGTACGCCGGGTTCTCCACAAAGTTCCTCAAGACCGGGACCTATCTGGACCTGCCGCTGTCCATCCGGACGAGCAACATCGTCCCGATGCTCGCGGTGGCCAAGGACAACATGGACCTGACGAAGTACCTCGTCACCGAGGTGCTCAAGTCCCGGTCCGCGAAGGACGACAGCCTGCGCCAGTTCTACCCCGAGGCCGATCCGGCGTCGTGGGAGCTGATCACCGCGGGCCAGCGCGTCCAGGTGATCAAGAAGGACGCCAAGCGGGGCGGCGTGCTCCAGTTCGGCACCGAGCTGGTCACCAGTTCCGACGGGTCCATCGCCGCGCTGCTGGGCGCCTCCCCGGGTGCCTCCACCGCGACGTCGATCATGATCGACCTGCTCAAGCGCTCGTTCCCGGGTTACGCGGATCGCTGGGCCTCGAAGCTGACCGAGATGATCCCCTCGTACGGCCGGAAGCTCAACGACGACCCGCAGCTCGCCGACGAGGTGCTCGAGGCCACCAACCGCGCTCTGGCGCTCGCCTGACCCACCGCCCCGGACGCCGCGCGTGCCCGGGGCTCGGCTCCGCACCGAAGGGACCACCGTGTTCCGCCTCGCCCACCTCTCGCTCGCCAACCGGGCGCTGATCGCGCTGGTCACCGTGCTCGCCTCGGTGTTCGGGGTGATCACGATGACCTCCCTGAAGCAGGAGCTCATCCCGTCGATCGAGTTCCCGCAGGTCTCGGTGATCACGTCGATGCCGGGCTCCAGTCCGGAGGTGATCGACAAGCAGGTCAGCGAGCCGCTCGAGGCCGCGCTCAACGCCGTCGAGGGCCTGGACTCGTCGACGGCGACGTCGCGCTCCGGGGTCTCGACGATCAACCTCCAGTTCGTCTACGGCACCAACCTGGACCGCGCCCGCAGCCAGGTGGACCGGGCCATCTCCAACGCCCGCCGCCAGCTGCCCGACGACGCGAACCCGCAGTCGATCACGGGCAGCATCTCCGACCTCCCGATCGTCTACCTCGCCGTCTCCTCCGACGACGAGTCGCTCAGCGCCCTGCGGCAGCGGCTGACCACGGCCGCGGTGCCCAAGCTGCAGAAGATCGACGGTGTCCGGTCCGCCGACGTCGCGGGCGGCGCCACCCAGTCCGTGCGGGTCCTGCCCGACGACGCGAAGCTCGCCCGGGCTGGGCTCTCCGTCACCGCGATCCGCGACGCCCTCCAGAACAACGGCGACCTCCTGCCGGCCGGCACGGTGCGGCAGGGCAGCCAGGCCCTGGACGTGCAGTTCGGGTCCCCCATCGCGTCGCTGGACGCCGTCCGCGCGCTGCCGGTCTCCGGCCGGGACCCGCGGGTGGTCACCATCGGCGACGTCGCGTCCGTGTCCCTGACCGACGACGCCGCGACGTCGATCACCCGCACCGACGGCGAGCCGACCCTGTCGGTCGCGGTGACGAAGAAGCCCGAGGGCGACGCCGTCAGCATCTCGCACCAGGTGCGCGACCTGCTGCCGCAGGTGCAGGCCGAGGTGGGCGGCGGCGCCCGGTTCACCACGGTCTTCGACCAGGCCCCCTTCATCGAGAAGTCGATCAAGGACCTGACCACCGAGGGCCTGCTGGGGCTCGGCTTCGCGGTGCTGGTGATCCTCGTCTTCCTGCTCTCCGTCCGCTCCACCCTGGTCACGGCCATCTCGATCCCGCTGTCGCTGCTCATCACGTTCATCGGCATGACCGGCCTGAAGTACTCGCTCAACATCCTGACCCTCGGCGCCCTGACCATCGCCATCGGCCGGGTCGTGGACGACTCGATCGTCGTGATCGAGAACATCAAGCGGCACCTCGAGTACGGGCAGGCGAAGCTGCAGGCCATCCTCGAGGCGATCCGCGAGGTCGCCGGTGCGGTCACCGCCTCGACCCTGACGACGGTCGCCGTGTTCGCGCCCATCGCCTTCGTCGGCGACCTCGCGGGCGAGCTGTTCCGCCCGTTCGCGCTCACGGTCACGATGGCGCTGCTCGCCTCTCTGCTGGTGGCCCTGACCATCGTCCCGGTGCTCGCCTACTGGTTCCTCGGGGACCGGCCGGCGCGTCGGGGCCGGGACCGCACCACCCGGGTCTCGAGTGCCGACGGGTCGACCGTCGCGGCCGCCGACGGCACCGGATCGACCGTCGCCGGCCCGCGGGAGGACCGGGGCCGCGGCGACCGGCTGCCGTGGCTGCAGCGGGCCTACCTGCCGATCCTCGGCGGCACGCAGCGCCACCCCGTCATCACCGTCGCCGCCGCCGCGCTCATCCTCGCCATCACCGCCCTGATGCTGCCGTTGATGAAGACCAACCTGCTCGGCGACAGCGGGCAGAACAGCTTCTCGATCAAGCAGTCCCTGCCGGCCGGCACCAGCCTGCAGGCCACGAGCGACGCGGCCGAGCGGGTCGAGTCGACGCTGCGCGGCATCGACGGCGTCCGCACCGTGCAGGTGAACATCGGCAACGCCAGCGGCGGCCTGTCGGCGTTCCTCACCGCCGGGGCGTCCACCGCCCAGTACACGGTCATCACGGACGAGAAGCGGAACCAGACCGACCTGCGGGAGACCGTCCGGCGGGCCGTGACGGGGCTGCCCGACGTCGGCACCGTCACCCTGTCGACCCAGAGCGGCGGCTTCGGCACCAGCAGCACCGTGAACGTCACG
The DNA here is from genome assembly GCF_014643255.1 of Tersicoccus solisilvae. Taxonomy (GTDB): domain Bacteria; phylum Actinomycetota; class Actinomycetes; order Actinomycetales; family Micrococcaceae; genus Tersicoccus; species Tersicoccus solisilvae. Next base: position 46,376 of record NZ_BMJI01000021.1, read on the forward strand.
GTCACCGCGCCCACGTCGGACCTGTTGGCGAAGGCCAACGACGTCGTCGTGCGCGGGCTCACCGGGGTGCAGGACGCACGGGACGTCTCCAGCAACCTGGCCGCGAACCAGCCGGTCGTCCAGGTGCGGGTCGACCGGGCCGCCGCGGCCCGCCTCGGCGTCAACGAGAACGCCCTGGCCGGCATCCTCGCCGCCCGGCTCTCCCCGATCCCCGGCGGTACCGTGCGGCTGAACGACACGGACTACCAGGTCAAGATCGGCGATCCGCCAGCGCTGACGAGCGTCGCCACGCTGCGGAACCTGCCGATCCCGGCCGGCCCCACCACCGTCCCGCTCAGCCGGCTCGCGGACGTCAGCCAGGAGCAGGTGGCCACCAGCATCACCGTCTCCTCCGGTCAGCGCACCGCGGTCGTCTCCGTCACCCCGGCGGGCACGGATCTCGGCGCGGTCAGCCGCAGCGTGCAGGACCGGCTGGCGACCCTCGACCTGCCCACCGGCGCCGAGGCGGCCATCGGCGGTGCCGCGGTGCAGCAGGCCAGTTCGTTCCAGCAGCTCGGGCTCGCGCTGCTGGCGGCCATCGCGATCGTCTACGTCATCATGGTCGCCACGTTCAAGTCCCTCGCCCAGCCGCTGATCCTGCTCGTCTCCGTGCCGTTCGCCGCCACCGGGGCGATCGGGCTGCTCGTGGCGACGCAGATCCCGCTGGGCCTGGCCTCCCTCGTCGGGCTGCTGATGCTCGTCGGCATCGTCGTCACCAACGCCATCGTGCTGATCGACCTGATCAACCAGTACCGCCGGCCCGGGCCGGACCGCCCGGCGATGAGTCTCGCGGACGCCATCACCACCGGCGCCCGACGGCGGCTGCGGCCGATCCTGATGACGGCGCTGGCCACCATCTTCGCGCTGATCCCGATGGCGCTCGGGCTCACCGGCGGCGGCGGGTTCATCTCCCAGCCCCTCGCCGTCGTCGTCATCGGCGGGCTGATCTCCTCGACCGCCCTGACCCTGATCCTCGTGCCGGTGCTGTACCGGCTGCTCGAGGGCTGGCGCGAACGCCGGGCCGCGCGGCGCGGGCAGCCGGCCGGCGCGGAGGAGCCCCACCGCATCACCGGCGCCGGCTCCGCGGCGGGCGCGGGGCTGCTCGCCCCGGCGGGCGCGGCGGCCTCGAACGGACATCGGGGACGCCATGCCGCCGACTGACGGGACCGCGCGGCCGACGCCGGACGGCGACCCGTCCCCGTCCGGGCGTTCCGACCTGCGCACCTCCGTGGTGGCGTGGGAGTCGTTGTTCCGCGCGCAGGTGGAGGTGATGCGGCACCTGCTGGCCGACGACGCGTTCGCCACGCTGACCATGCGGGAGTACGACGTCCTGTTCAACCTGTCCCGGTGCGACGGCTGGATCCGGCAGCACGAGCTGAACGCCCACCTGCTGATGAGCCAGCCGAGCCTGAGCCGCATGCTCGACCGGCTGGACGACCGCGGTCTGGTGGAACGCCGCCGCGCCGCCGACGACGCCCGCGGCGTCCAGATCCGGCTCACCCCGGCGGGCACCGCGATGCAGCGCCAGGTGGGCCGCGTCCACGTGCGCACCATCGAACGGCTGTTCGCCGCCGCCCTCTCCCGGGAGGAGATGGAGGCCCTCGCCGCCCTCACCGACCGGCTGCGCGCGGGCCTGCCGCCGCTGGGCTGACTCCCGGCCGCCTCAGCCGATGACGACGTCGGCGGCGCCGGTGTCCGCCGGCCAGTCGCCGTCGGCGGTGGCCGTGACCGCGAGCTGCCCGAAGGTGAACGGGCCGTCGATCGCGGTGAGGAAGGCCGTGTCCGCCGCGTCCCGGCCGGTCGAGATGCGCACGACCTGGTGGCGCTGCGCCATCCGCGTCGCGTCCAGCAGGTACCAGGACCCGTCCACGAACGCCTCGGCCACGGCGTGGAAGTCCATCGGCGTCAGCCCGGGCGCGTAGACGGCCACCAGCCGGGCCGGCACGTTGCGGGCCCGCAGCAGGGCGATCGCCAGGTGCGCGAAGTCCCGGCACACGCCCCGGCGGCTGAGCAGCGTCGACACCGCGCCGTCGGTGGGTCGGCTCCAGCCGGAGACGTAGGCGAGTTCGCGGTGCACGAACCGGGTGACGGCGTCGAGCAGCTCCGTGCCGCGCAGCTGCGCGAACTCGGCCACCGCGGTCGGCATCAGCGTGTCCGACTCGCAGTACCGGCTCGGTCGCAGGTACTCGATCAGCTCGAGTTCCCGGACCGGCTCGACGGTGGACCGGCCCTCGATCCGCGCCCGGTAGTCGAGGACGACCTCGCCCGAGTCCGGTGCCGTGACCGTGTGCAGGCGGCCCCCGTGGCTCTCGCGGATCTCGGTGACGTCGAGCTGCCGGCCGTCCACCGTGATCCGCAGGTCCTCCTCGAACCGGTCGTAGCCGGCATTGTCGACGGCGGCGACGGCGAACACAAGTCGCGTGCCGTCACCGACCTGGCCGGTGATGTGAGCGGACACCTCGCGTGTCATGGAACCTCCGGTGGGTCGTCAGCAGGGTGATCAGTGTGTACTAGCCTGAGACAACGATCTCACTGCCCGGGTGATCGCGGTTGCGCGGTCTCCCTCGACGGACCAGGAGCGACCATGGCGACCACCACCCCGACCGACGACGACGCGCAGACCGCGCGCGGCAGGGCGAATGCGCCTGATCCGGAGGACGACCGCAAACCCGACTCTCCCACGGACGTCGCCAAGCCGTCGTGGGGGTACGTGTTCAAGCGGACCCTGAGCGAGTTCTCCAAGGACAAGTGCACCGATCTGGCGGCCGGCCTGACGTACTTCGCCGTCCTGGCCCTGTTTCCGGCCATCCTGGCCGTCGTGTCGTTGCTCGGCGTCGTCGGGCAGGCCGAGGCGACGACGAACGCCATGCTGGACCTGGTCCGGCCGTACCTCAGCAACGAGGCCATCACGCCGGCCCAGGACATCCTCAAGGAGCTGACCGGTTCCACGGGTGCGGGGATCACGCTCGTCGTCGGTATTCTCGGCGCGCTCTGGTCCGCCTCCGGGTACGTCGGCGGCTTCAGCCGCGCGATGAACCGGATCTACGAGATCGACGAGGGCCGCCCGATCTGGAAGCTCCGTCCGATGATGCTGCTGGTGACGCTGATCCTCGTCGTCATCGTCGCCGCCGCCGGGCTGATGCTGGTCGTCTCCGGCCCCATCGCCGAGCGCATCGGCGACGTGATCGGCCTGGGCGGCACGGCCGTGACGGTCTGGAACATCGCCAAGATCCCCGTGATGCTCGTCCTCGTCATGCTGGCGGTCGCGGTGCTCTACTGGGCCACCCCGAACGTCAAGCCGCCGAAGTTCCGCTGGGTCTCCGGCGGCGCGATCATCGCCGTCGTCGTGCTCATCATCGCGACGCTGCTCTTCGTGTTCTACGTGAGCAACTTCGGCAACTACAACAAGACCTACGGGTCCATCGCCGGCGTCATCATCTTCCTGCTGTGGATCTGGATCGCGAACATCTCGCTGCTCTTCGGCGCCGAGTTCGACGCCGAGCTGGAACGCGGCCGGCAGCTGCAGGCCGGCATCGTCGCGGAGGAGACCATCCAGCTCCCGCCGCGGGACACCAAGCAGTCCGACAAGGTGGCCGCCAAGACGGAGAACCTGGTCGAACAGGGCCGCGAGCTGCGCGAGGAGAGCGAGCAGAACGGCGCACCCGGCGCGGCGGCGGGCGCGCGGTCCGGAAAGGATTCCGACGCGGGCACGGGCTCGGGCAAGGGTGGCCGGGACTCGGGCAAGCACGGCAAGGGCGACCGGGATGCCGACGAGAAGCCCGGCGCGACGGTCGTCCCGGACGCGGTGCTCAAGCACCAGCCCGGCAGCCACCAGTACGGCACCCGGCGCGAGGACGTCTGACCCACCGACCCGTCGGCGTCGATGGGAGGGCCCGGTGACCGCCACGCGGTCGCCGGGCCCTCTCGTCGTCCGTCGTCCGTCGTCCGTCGTCCGTCGTCCGTCAGCCGGCGGTGGCGACGGCGGCAAGACGGGCCGCCCGCCCGGCCTCGACCGGCGAGGTGAGCACCACGACCGTCGTCGAACGCAGCAGCAGCCCGGTGGCCTGCATCGATTCGATGACGCGCTGCAGGTCGGGGTTGTCCCGGGCGACCACGCGCACCATCAGGTCGCTCGGGCCGGTGACGAGGTGGATGGACTGCACCTCGTCGATGGCGCTGAGCGCCTCCACCGCCTGCGCGTTCGAGCCCTGCCGCACGCTCAGGGAACACCACGCGCTGACCGGGAAGCCGAAGGCCGCCGGATTCAGCGTCGGCGCCCAGCCGGCGATGACCCCCTCGGCCTCCAGCCGGGCGAGCCTGGCCTGCAGCGTGCCGCGCGCGACGCCGAGCCGGCGGGCGGCCTCGAGCACCGACACGCGTGGTTCGGCGGTGAACAGCGTGATGATTCGACCGTCCAGTGCGTCCATGTCCTGACTCCAGTGCCCCGAGATGACAACGCGACGACCGGATCGCCGCCGCACTGGTCGAACTGTACAGCGCAAACCCGCACAGAGGCGCGATTAGTGCTCATCCTGTTCATCCAGGTGCGCACGAATGGCACACCGGACGGCGGCGTGACTAGGATCACGTGCCGGGTGCTGCGCCGACCGCGCGCACGCGCCGACACCCACGACCGCACGGCACTCCCGCCGCTCAGGAGACCGCATGAGCACCACCCGCCCGACCGCCCCCGTCTCGCACGCCGACCCCGCGGCCGCCCCGCGTCGTCCCGCCCCGTCGCCGACCCGGTCGACCCACCTGGGCCGGTCGATGAAACCGCGACAACTGATCATGATGAGCCTGGGCAGCGCCATCGGCGCGGGCCTGTTCGTCGGCACGGGCGCCGGCATCGCCGTGGCCGGCCCGGCCGTGCTGATCTCCTTCGCCCTCGCGGGCCTGCTCGTCATCCTCGTGATGCGCATGCTCGGCGAGATGGCCGCCGCCCACCCGTCCAGCGGGGCGTTCTCGGTCTTCGCGCACCGCGCGATGGGTCCGGTCGCCGGCGCGACGGTGGGCTGGATGTGGTGGGTCCAGCTGGTCGTCGTCATCGCGGCCGAGGCCACCGCCGCCGCGGCCCTGCTGACCACCCTGGTGCCGGCCGTGCCGCAGTGGGTGCTGGCGCTGGCGTTCATGGTCCTCTTCACGGCCGTCAATCTCACCGGTGTCGCGCGCTTCGGCGAGTTCGAGTTCTGGTTCGCGGTGCTCAAGGTCGCCGCGATCGTCGTGTTCCTCGCCCTCGGCCTGGCCCTGATGGCCGGCGTCGTGCCCGGCGTGCCCGCGCCCGGGCTGAGCAATCTGCTGGGCCACGGCGGCTTCGCTCCCCAGGGACTGGCCGGCGTCGCGGCCGGCCTGCTCGTCGTCATCTTCGCGTTCGGCGGCACCGAGATCGTCACCGTGGCGGCGGCCGAGACGGCGGAGCCTCGGCGCAACGTCGCCCGCGCGATCCGCACGGTGCTGTGGCGGATCCTCGTCTTCTACATCGGCTCGGTGTTCGTCATGGTCACCGTGCTGCCGTGGGACTCACCGCTGCTCGCCGCCACCCCGTTCGTCGCGGTGCTCGAGCTCGCCGGGGTGGGCTGGGCCACGACCGCCATGACGATCGTCATCGTGATCGCCCTGCTCTCGGCCCTGAACGCCAACCTCTACGGCGCCTCGCGGATGATCTTCTCCCTGTCCAGCCGGGGCCAGGCCGGCGCGGTGTTCGGCCGGGTCAACGCCCACCGGGTGCCCGTGCCCGCGGTGCTCGCGTCGGTCGCCTTCGGCTTCCTCGCCGTCCTCGCCAACTACCTGTGGCCCGAGACGGTGCTGAACGTCCTGCTCAACCTGGTCGGCGCCACCATCCTGGTGATCTGGGGCTCGTCGATCGCCTCGCACGTCATCCTGCGCCGCCGCGCCGAGCGGGAGGGGACCGACCTGCCGCTGCGGATGTGGGCGTGGCCCTGGCTCACCGGCCTCGCCTGCGTCCTCTTCGCCGGCATCGTCGTGCTGGCCCTGCTCGATCCCGCCGCCCGCCTCCAGCTCCTCGCGACCGCCGGGCTGACGGCCGCCATCGCGCTCGGCTGCTGGGCGTGGAACCGGCGGCAGACCGCTCACGGCCGCGCCGTCACGGTTCCGGACGCGGTGGACGACGGGGACCGGTCCGCCGCTGGCCGGGCATGATGGAGGCATGAGCGATTCCCACCAGCCCGCCACGGAGCACGTCCTGAACCACGAGGTGGTCGAGGGGGTCGACGCCCGGCTGCACGTCGAACGCTTCTCACCGGAGACCTCGGTCGCGGCGGACAGCCCTCCGGTGCTGCTCCTCCACGGCTTCGCGTCGTCGTCGGAGCTGAACTGGGAGCGACCGGGCTGGGTCCGGGAGTTGACGCGGGCGGGTCGCACGGTGCTCACCGTGGATCTGCCCGGGCACGGCCGGTCCGGCGTCGCCCCGGTCGAGGCGTGCCTACCGTCCCGGATCCGCGCCGACCTGCTCCAGATCCTCGCCCAGGAGAACGTCCGCCCGATCGGGCCCGACGGCGGCGGTGCCGATCTGATCGGCTACTCGTTCGGCGCCCGGCTGGCGTGGGAACTGGCCGCGGCCCAGCCCGAACTCGTGCGCCGGATCGTGCTCGGCGGGGCCGCGGCCAACGACCGCTTCGTCGCCTTCGACCTGGCCAGCGCCCGCGCGCACCTGGCCTCCGGCACCGGCATCGCGCACGACGAGACGCGGATGTTCCTCTCCATGGCCCAGGCGGCCGGCAACCCCATGGATCCGATCCTCGCGTTCATCCACGCCGCCCAGCAGGAGCCGTACCACCCGGAGACGATGGTGCCTCGCCAGCCCGTGCTCCTGGTCGCGGGCGAGAACGACGAGCTCGCGGCCGGCATGGGCGACCTCGTGACCCTGCTCGAGGACGCCGGCGGTCACCCCGAGACCCTGCGGATCCCCGGCCGGGATCACCTCACCGCCGTCACCAGCCGGGCCTTCAAGGACGCGGCGACGGCGTTCCTCGCCTGACCTCCGTTTCTTCGTGCCAGGTCGTCAATAGATGTGATGTCCAGGGAGGTTGTTCAGTCGGGTGATGGGTGGTTGGCCTCCGGTTGCGGTGTGGGGTCGATGGTGATTGTAGAAGTG
>NZ_BMJI01000022.1 GCF_014643255.1 Tersicoccus solisilvae
GGGCTCCCCCGACCGCCGCTGGGCCGCCGCCGTCGCGACGCTCGGGACCGCTGCCCGCTCCGCGACCGGGCAGCAGACCATCACCGCCGCGGCCGCCGGCGCCGCGCGCGCCGCCCAGACCGCGTCGGGCTCCGTCAGCCTCGACGAGGAGAACGTCTCCCTGCTCGCCGCGCAGCACGCCTATCAGGCGGCGGCGCGAGTGCTGACGACCATCGACGACATGCTCGACATCCTGATCAACCGCACCGGTACCGTAGGACTGCGATGACCTTCCGCATCACCACCCAGACCATGGCCGCCTCCGCGACCCGGCAGCTCGCCGCCGCCCAGGCCAGGCTTGCCGACGCCCAGGACACGGCCACGTCCCTGCGCCGGATCACCCGTCCCTCGGACGACCCGGCCGGCGCCGCGCAGGCGCTGCGGGTGCGGGCCGAGGTGGCCGCGAACGCCCAGTACGGCCGCAACATCGACAACGGCACCGCGTGGCTGACCGGCGTCGACGCCGCTCTCGGCGACGCGACCCGCTTCCTCGACTCCGCCCGGGACGCGGTGCAGCAGGGCCTCAACGCCGCGCGTACCCCGGCCGACCGGATCGCCCTCGCCGACGTCATCGACGGGCTCCGGGCGGACCTGCTCGGCAGGGCGAACGCCACCTATCTCGGCCGGAGTCTCTTCGCCGGCACCTCGGACCAGCCCGCGTTCGTGGACGGCAATCCCCCGACCTTCACGGGCGTCACCGGCGACGCGGTGCATCGGCGGTTCGGGGAGAACCAGAGCGTGCGGGTGGACGCCGACGGGGCCGCGATCTTCGGCACCGGCCCGACCTCGGTGTTCGCGACGCTCGACGCCATCTCCGCGGAACTGCGAGCCGGCGGCATCACGGCGTCCCGTCTGGACGACCTGGACTCCGCCCGCGCGACCCTGCGGACCGCACGGGCCGACGCCGGCGCCCGGCTGACCACCCTGGAGGCCGCGAAGGACGCCAACCAGGCGGCGAAGGTCGCGCTGGAGGCGGACCGAGCGGCCCTCGAGGACGTCGACCTCGGCACCGCGGTCCTGGACCTGCAGGTCCAGCAGACCAGCTACCAGGCGGCCCTCGCCGTGACCGCGAAGACGCTGCAACCGACGTTGATGGATTTTCTGCGATGACCGCTCTCACCCTCACCGAGCCGATGCCCGGGCTGGACCCCTGGACCGACTACACGCTCGAGGCGGTGGCCGGGGCCCCCGGCTTGTTCAGCCTGCGCCCGGCGGAGAACGCCGATCTGCGCCTCTTCCTCCTCGACGCGTCCGTGTACGTGCCGCAGTACGCGCCGGATCTGGGCGCCGCCGCCGCCGGCCTGGGACTGGTCGCCGGGGAGGCGGCCCGGGTCCTCGTCGTCGCCACGCCCGGACGGGACACCACCACCGTCAATCTGCTCGCCCCCGTCGTCCTCAACGAGCGCACCGGCACCGGCACCCAGGTCATCCTCACCGACCAGGACTACCCACTGCAGGCACCGCTGGCCCGCTGACGGCCGTCACCCGTCGCCGCCGGGACCGGCCGCGATCACCTCCTCGGCCGCGCGGACGAACTCCTCGACCCCGGTGGCGCGCCGCTGGACGGCGTCCAGGCCGCCCGCACCGAGCCGGACCATCGCGGCCGCCTCGGCGGTCGCGGCCAGCGCGTTGCCGCTGCGGGTCAGGGCCCGGTGCACGTCGCTGAGCCACCCGTGCGCCGAAGCCGGGATGTCGCTGCCCTCGCTGGGCGCGGCCCGGTGGGCGGCCTCGCACACGGCGCGCACCCGGGGCAGCAGACCGGCGAGGTCGTCCGCGACGAGCACCAGGGCGTTGGCGACGGCGTCGTCGTCGATCTCCTCGATCACCTGGTGGTACCGGTCCAGGCCACGCCGGAACCGGTCGTGCGCGCGGCGCCACACGCCGCGACCCAGCCGGGCATCGTCGCGACGGGCGGCGCGCGCCCCGGAGAAGAACCCGGCCATGGTCAGCAGCAGCGCCCCTGCGGATTCTTCTCCTGCCAGTCGGTGCGCGCCCGCCAGTACTCCCGCTCGGTCAGCACCGGCTGCCCCGGGTGGGTCGCCCGCCGGTGCGCCACGTACGCGTCGTAGGCGTCCTCTCCCAGCACGCCCCGCACGTACCAGCGCACGCTGGCCCACCACCCGCGGGGCCGCCGGGTGGACCCGGCGGGCCGTCCGGCGGCCCCGCCGGTGGACGAGTACGGAACGGGCGGGAACGACATCAGTGACCCACGCGCTGCGGCTGCGCCTCGGCCGGCACCGCTGCCCACCGCTGCTCCAGCTCCTTCTCCACCCGGTTCGGCACGAAACCGGCCGGGGCGTAGATCCGGGACGCGACCGGCGGATCCTCGCTGTCCGGGCCGCCGCCGTGGCGCAGGGCCCGCAGCGTGGTCACGATCGCGGCGATGATGACGATGATCGCCAGGGTCACGAAGATGATGGACAGGGTGCCCTGGATGACCGTGTTGCGGACGACGGCGTCCATCGCCTCGGTGGTCTTCGCGGTGCCGAAGCTCGTCTTCCCCGCCGCCAGGGCGTCCCGGAAGGAGGCGTTCTGCGCCCAGTACCCGACCGCCGGCACCGGCGAGAAGATCTTGAACATCGACGCGGTGATGGTCACGACGGCGGCGAACGCCAGCGGGACGACGACCACCCACAGCTTCCCGACCACGCCACGGCGGGCGATGATCGCCATGCACACCGCCAGGGCGATCGCGGCCAGCAGCTGATTGGCGATGCCGAACAGCGGGAAGAGGGTGTTGATGCCGCCGAGCGGGTCCGTGACGCCCATGATGAGGATCGCCCCCCACGCGGCGACCATGATCGCCGTCGTGATCCACGAGCCCACGGTCCAGGAGGCGTCCCGGAACCGCGGGATCACGTTGCCGAGCGAGTCCTGCAGCATGAACCGGGCGACGCGGGTACCGGCGTCGACCGCGGTGAGGATGAACAGCGCCTCGAACATGATGGCGAAGTGGTACCAGAAGCTCATCATCCCGCCGCCGCCGAACCACTGCTGCATGATGTGCGCCATGCCCACGGCCAGGGTCGGGGCGCCACCGGTGCGGGAGACGATGCTCTGCTCCCCGACGTCGTTCGCGGTCTGGGTGAGCATGTCCGGCGTCAGGTTGACGTTCTGCAGGCCGAGGCTGTTGACGAAGGCGACGGCGCCCTCGACGGTGCCGCCGGTCGCCGCGGCCGAGGAGTTCATCGCGAAGTAGATGCCCCGGTCGATCGAGATCGCGGCCACCAGCGCCATGATCGCGACGAAGGACTCCATCAGCATGCCGCCGTACCCGATCAGGCGGGTCTGCCGCTCCTTCTCGATCAGCTTCGGCGTGGTGCCGGAGGCGATCAGGGCGTGGAAGCCGGAGAGGGCGCCGCAGGCGATGGTGACGAAGAGGAACGGGAACAGGGAGCCGGGCACCACGGGCCCGTTCTCCTTGCCGGCGAACTCGCTGAACGCCGGCACGGAGACCTCGGGCCGGACGACGATGATCGCGATCGCCAGCAGCGCGATGGTGCCGATCTTCATGAACGTGGACAGGTAGTCGCGCGGCGCCAGCAGCAGCCACACCGGCAGCACCGCGGCGATGAACCCGTAGATGATGATCATCCAGGCCAGGGTCACCTTGTCCAGGTGGAAGAGGGCGTTGCCCCACTCGCTCTCCCCGACCCAGCGACCGGCGACGATCGCGAGGATCAGCAGCACGAAACCGATCAGGGACACCTCGGTGACCCGGCCGGGACGGATGAACCTCAGGTACACGCCCATGAACAGGGCGATCGGGATGGTCATCCCGACGGAGAAGACGCCCCAGGTGCTCTCGCCGAGGGCGTTGACCACGACGAGGGCGAGGATCGCCACGATGATGACCATGATGACGAGGGTGGCCAGCTGGGCGGCGATGCCGCCGATCACGCCGAGCTCGTCGCGGGCCATCTGCCCGAGCGAGCGGCCGCCGCGGCGCATGGAGAAGAAGAGGACGAGGTAGTCCTGCACGGCGCCCGCGAGCACGACGCCGACGATGATCCAGATGGTGCCGGGCAGGTAGCCCATCTGCGCCGCGAGGACGGGACCCACCAGCGGCCCGGCGCCGGCGATGGCGGCGAAGTGGTGCCCGTAGAGCACCCGCCGGTCGGTCGGCATGTAGTCTCGCCCGTTGGCCTTGTACTCGGCCGGGGTGGCGCGCCGGTCGTCGGGCCGGGTGATCCAGCGCTCGATGTACCGGGAGTAGAAGCGGTACGCGATCAGGTAGGTCGCGACGGCGGCGAACACGAACCAGATCGCGTTGACCGTCTCGCCGCGCACGAGGGCGAGCATCACCCAGGCGACACCGCCGAGCAGCGCGATGGCGACCCACAGCGCGATCTTCGCCGGCGTCCAGCGCCGGTGCTCGGCCTCCAGGGCGTCGGCGTCGACCGCCGCGGGCGGCAGGTCGGCGTCGGGGGCGTCCGGCGCCAGGGTGGCCGCCGGGGACGCGGCGCCCGCGGCATGCCGCTGGTCGTGGTCGTGGTCGCCGTCCCGGTGGCCGTCGACTCGGTGGTCGCCGTCCCGGTGGCTGCCTCCGGCCTGGTCGTCGGTTCGGCGGTCGTCGTCACTGCGGTGTGAGCCCATGACCTGCTCCTCGGTGTTCTCGTGGGTGTCCTCGTGATGATGGCGAGCGCATGACGCCGCGGGCTGCCCGGCCCGCGGCGTCGCTCCTTCGTCGAGGTTACCCCCGGCCACCGACGGAACGTGGCGGTGATCACGGGACGCTCCGCCCGCGTCAGGTGGTCAGCAGGACCTTGCCGATGTGGCTGCCGGAATCGAAGTACTCGTGCGCGGCCGCGGCCTCGGCGAGCGGGAACCGCCGGTCGATCAGCGGCCGCACCGCACCCGCGGCGACCAGCGGCCACACCCGCTCGCGCACGGAGTCGATGATGCCGGCCTTTTCCGCCCGGGGCCGCGCCCGCAGCGTCGTGCCGATGACGGAGGCCCGCTTGCCCATCAGCCGCCCGATGTTCAGTTCCGCGCGGCTGCCCTGCTGCGTGGCGATGATGACGAGCCGGCCGTTCGGGGCGATCGCCTGCAGGTTGCGGTCCAGGTAGGCGCCGCCGACGACGTCGAGAATCACGTCCACGCCCCTGCCGTCGGTCAGCTCGCCGATCCGCTCGACGAAGTCCTCGCCGGTGTGGTCGATGCCGGCGATCGCCCCGAGCCGGATCGAGGCCGCGATCTTCTCGGCCGAGCCGGCCGTCACGTACACGGGTGAGCCGAGCGCGGTGGCCAGCTGGATCGCCGTCGTCCCGATCCCCCCGGCGCCGCCGTGCACGAGCACGGTCTCCCCCGGCTTCAGGCCCGCGTGCAGATAGAGGTTGGACCAGACGGTCGCCACCGTCTCGGGCAGGGCGGCCGCGTCGGCGACGTCGACGCCGTCCGGGACCGGCAGCACCTGCCCGGCGGGGACCGCCACCTTCTCGGCGTACCCCCCACCGGCGAGCAGGGCGCACACCTCGTCCCCGACGGCGAACCCGTCCACGCCGGCACCGAGCGCGCTGATCGTGCCGGACACCTCCAGGCCCGGCAGTTCCGACTCCCCCGGCGGCGGCGGGTAGTGCCCCTTGCGCTGGTTGACGTCGGCCCGGTTGATGCCGGCCGCGACGACGTCGATGACGACATCACCCGGCACGGGCTGCGGGTCGGGCTGGTCGGTGAGGACGAGCGACTCGGGGCCGCCCGGGGACTGGATCTCGATGGCCTTCACCCGGCCCATTGTGCCCGCTTCCACCCCCCGACTTTGTGACCGCACAGCTGACCGTGCCAGACTGGCAGACCCAGGAAGGTTGTCCGAGCGGCCGATGGAGCTGGTCTTGAAAACCAGTGTGCGGTGACCCCGTACCGAGGGTTCGAATCCCTCACCTTCCGCACTGTGAGCCCGTCCCGATCTCGAGGTGGCCACCGACGGCATCACCGTGCCAGCTGCTCGTACCGCGTGGCGAGCACGGCGGCGGTCCTCGGGTTCGCCCGGCACACCGACATCGGCACCTGACCGAAGTGTTCGCGCGGCAGCGGATCCCGGCACAGGCGGGCGGTGCGCGCGTCGTCCCAGTCGACGTGGACGAACCAGCTGCCGTCCACCTCGCTGAGCTCGCGCACGACACCGACGGCGCACAGCTCCTGCCGGCGGGACAGGTAGGCCCAGATCGCGTCCCCGGGCCGCATGGTGCGGAATCCCGTGCGCAGGCACCACCGGTCGATCGGCTGGGACCGGCCGATCGCCTCCCAGACCGCCGTGGCCTCCTTCCGCTCACGCCAGTCGCGAGGTTGGTGCTCGGCGTGGGCCGCCGGGTCGATCGGCAGCAGCCAGGCCGTCTCGCCCGTCCCGGTCGGGTCCTGCCCGCTCGGTCGACGCGGAGTCATTCCTCCATGATGACCGAGATCGTTGTCAGCGCGGCCGACCGCTTCTAACATCGACTAACAGTGCTGCACTTTCTAACACGTACTAACAAGACTGCGGAGGTGGACATCGAGGCGAACCCCTTCCGACCGGGCTTCGGTCAGACTCCCGCCATCCTGGCCGGTCGCGGCGCCGTGGTCGACGACTTCGAACGTGCCCTGGCGACCGCCGGCTCCCGTGCCCGGAACGTCCTGATCTCCGGCGCTCGAGGTACCGGCAAGACGGTCCTGCTCACGGAGTTCGAGAGCATCGCCGCCGACAACGGTTGGACGACGATGATCCTGCACACCGGAGCCTCCTCCCTGACGGAAGAGTTGCGGGAGTCGATCGTCGACCGTCTTCGTGCCAACGATCCGGACGCCGAGACGTCCCGCTTGGTGGGAGGCGGCGCCTCCGGATTCACCGCCAGCCGGGAGGTGGTTGACCACTACGCGGGCGAACGCCGCCCGCTCGGCGCGCTCCTCGATCGCCTCGCGGCCCTCTGCCGGGACGCCGGCGGCGGCCTGCTGCTGATGCTCGACGAGATCCAGTCGGTCGACCCCGAGCAGTTGCACGAGATCACCCAGCACGTCCAGGATCTGGTGCGCCACGGGCTTCCGATCGGGTTCGTCGCGGCCGGTGTCCGTACCGGCGTCGACGATCTCCTCGATCACGACAAGACGACCTTCCTGCGGCGCGCGCACCGCGTGGAGCTCGGCAGCGTCCCGGTCAGCGCCGCGATCGAGACGATCCGGCAGACGGTGGCCGACACCACCCGGTCGATCACTCCCGACGCCGCGGTGCTCGCCGGTGACATCTCGCGCGGCTACCCGTACCTCATCCAACTCGTCGGTGCACGCGCCTGGGAGAGCAGTGGAGACGCGGACACGATCGAACGGGAGGACGTCTCCCGGATCCGGATCGAGGTCATCGCCGAGATGATCCGCAACGTGCACGGCCCGGCGCTGCGCGGCCTCACCCGGCGGAAGACGGACTACCTGCTCGCCATGGTGACCGACGCCGGCCCGTCACGCGTCGCCGACATCGCGGAGCGGATGGGCGTGACGGTGAAGTACCAGTCCGTCTACCGTGCCCGTCTGATCGAGGACGAACTCGTCCGGCCCGCCGGGACGGGACTGGTCGAGTTCGCGCTGCCCTACCTCCGCGAGGCCCTGCTCGACCGCCAGTCCGGCGGCCCGCTGGCGAATGCGGACGACGACGTCCGCCGACCGCGGCGCCGTTCCTGACCTCGCCCGCGTGACGCTCCGCCCCGTCGCCGGACACACCCCGCCGACGCACGACCGCCACCTCCCGTTCACGCACGCCTGATCTGATACTCCCGGCCGGTTGTGTCGGAGGTCACCGATAGCCTCCTCGCATCGGTACCACCATCACTCACACCGGCCGCCCCCATCCGCGGCCGGGCCCGGAACGGGAGCACCATGAGACCAGTCCTGAGAACACCAGCTGTCAGAAACCTCCGGCGAGGCGCGGTCGGCGCCGCCCTCGCCACCGCCCTGATCGCGTCCCCGCTGCTCGCCTTCCCGGCGGCGGCGGTTCCGGCGGCCCCCGCCTCCTCGGACTCCGGGGTCGTCATCAGCGAGGCGTACACCAACGGCGGCAGCGCCAACGCCCCGTACAAGAACAAGTTCGTCGAGCTCTACAACGGCTCGGACGTCCCGGTGAGCGTGGACGGGTGGTCCGTGCAGTACCGCTCGGCCACGGGCACGGCCGCCCCGTCCGGCGTGATCCCGCTGCGCGGCAGCATCCCGGCGAAGGGCCACTACCTGGTCGCCGCCGCCTCCAACGGGGCGACCGGCGCCGCCCTTCCGACCGCCGACGTCACCGGTGGCACCTCCTTCGCCGGCACCGCCGGCACCCTCGTCCTCGCGAACCAGGCGACCGCGATCACCGCCCTGCCCACCGGGTCGATCGACGGTGCCCAGCGTGTGCCCGGGGTCGTCGACGTCCTCGGCTACGGCACCTCCAACACCTTCGAGACGAAGGCTGCGACGGCACCCGCCGCGAACACCGATCCGAAGTCGATCACCCGGTCCGGAACGGACACCGACGACAACAGCACGGACTTCGCGCTCACCGGCGACGTGACGCCGCAGAACACCGCGGCCTCCCCGAGTGAGCCGACTCCGCAGCCGACGACGCCCACGGCGTCCCCGACCGCGAGCCCGACCGCCTCCCCGACGGCGTCTCCCACCGCTCCGGCCGACGTCACGCCGATCGCGACGATCCAGGGCACCGGAGCGAGCAGCGGACTGATCAACCAGACCGTCACCACGCGGGGCCGCGTCACCGCCGCCTACCCGACGGGCGGATTCAACGGCTACTACCTGCAGACCGCCGGCACCGGCGGGGACGTCGACCTGGCCACCCACCGGGCATCGGACGCGATCTTCGTGTACTCCCCCGCGACCGTGGGTGACGTCAAGGTCGGCGACGACGTGCAGGTCACGGGCACGGTCGGCGAATACTTCGGCCTCACTCAGCTCTCCGTGCCGGTCGGCGGGCTGACCGCCCTGACCGAAGCCGCGCCGGAGGTGAAGGCCGCGACCGTCGGCCTGCCCACGGGCGAGGCGCAGAAGGAGTCGCTGGAGGGCATGCTCATCGCCCCGGCCGGCGACTTCACCGTCACCGACAACTACAGCCTCAACCAGTACGGCGAGATCGGACTGACTCCGGGCACCAGCCCGCTGCTGAACCCGACCGCGGCCGTCGCCCCGGGGGCACCCGCGCAGACCGCCGCCGCCGACAACACGGCGAAGACGGTCAAGCTGGACGACGGCGCGACCACGAACTTCCTCGGCGCCGCCGCGAACAAGGCGATCCCGCTGCCGTACCTGACGCCGGAGAAGCCGATCCGAGTCGGGGCGAAGGCCATCTTCACCACCGACGTCGTCCTCGACTACCGGAACAGCGCCTGGAAGTACCAGCCGCTCACCGCGCTGACCGCCGGCAACGCCGCCACCGTGCAGCCGGCCACCTTCAGCGACACCCGGCAGGCCGCCCCGAAGAACGTCGGCGGCGGGGTGAAGATCGCGACCTTCAACGTGCTCAACTACTTCACCACCACGGGCGACTCGCTCACCGGGTGCACGCCCTACACCGACCGGGACGGCAAGCCCGTCACGGTCAACGGCGGCTGCGACGCCCGCGGCGCCTGGGACGCGGCCAACCTCAAGCGGCAGCAGGACAAGCACGTCGCCGCGATCAACGGGCTGACGGCCGACGTCGTCGCCCTCGAGGAGATCGAGAACTCGGCGAAGTTCGGCAAGAACCGGGACGACGCGCTGAAGAACCTGGTCGCCGCACTGAACGCCGGCACCGGGGCGGACACCTGGGCCTTCGTGCCCTCGCCCGCCGCCGTCCCGCCGCTCGCGGACGAGGACGTCATCCGGTCCGCCTTCATCTACAAGAAGGCCGTCGTGCAGCCCGTCGGCGACTCGGTGATGCTGATCGGCTCGGCCGCGTTCAGCAACGCCCGCGAGCCGCTCTCGCAGGTGTTCAAGCCGGTCGGTGCGCCTGACGCGTCCCGGTTCATGGTGATCGGCAACCACTTCAAGTCCAAGGGCGCCTCCGGCGCGACCGGGGCGGACGTCGACTCCGGCGACGGGCAGGGCGCCTACAACGCCGCCCGCGTGAAGCAGGCCGACGCCCTGCTCGCCTTTGCGGACGCGCGGAAGAAGGACACCGGTGTCGACCGGCTGTTCCTCGTCGGCGACTTCAACTCCTATGCGAAGGAGGACCCGGTCCAGCACATCCTCGGCGCCGGGTATGTCAGCCAGGAGGCGAAGACCGGCAAGCACACCTACGCCTTCGGCGGGGCCGTCGGCTCCCTCGACCACGTGTTCGCCTCTCCCGAGGCGGACGCCACGGTGACCGGTGCGGACGTGTGGGACATCAACGCGGACGAGTCGGTGGCGCTGGAGTACAGCCGCTTCAACGACAACGCGACGAACTTCTACCGGCCCGACGCCTTCCGGTCCAGCGACCACGACCCCATCGTGGTCGGCCTGAACCCGGCTCCGCCGGCGCCGGCCACCACCGAGATCAACCTGCTGAACATCAACGACTTCCACGGGCGGATCGACGGCAACACCGTCGCCTTCGCCGGCACCGTGGAGCAGCTCAAGGCCGCCGCTCCCGCGGGTCAGACGGTGTTCCTCTCCGCCGGTGACAACATCGGCGCCTCCCTGTTCGCCTCCTCCCTGGCGCAGGACCAGCCGACCATCGACGTGCTCAACGCCCTCGGGCTCAGCGCGTCCGCGGTCGGCAACCACGAGTTCGACCAGGGCTGGGCCGACCTGCGGGACCGCGTCCGGGCCGCCGCGAACTGGAAGTACCTCGGCGCCAACGTCTACGCCAAGGGCACGAAGAACCCGGTGCTGGACGAGTACCGGATCGTCGACGTCAAGGGTGTGAAGGTGGCCGTGATCGGCACCGTCACGCAGGAGACGCCGAGCCTCGTGAGCCCCGGCGGCATCGCCGACCTCGACTTCGGGGACCCGGTCGAGGCCGTCAACCGCGTGGCCACCCGGCTGCACGACCAGAAGCTCGCCGACGTCATCGTCGCCGAGTACCACGAGGGCGCGGGCGCCGGTACGCCGGAGAAGGCGACCCTGGAGCAGGAGATCGCCGGCGGCGGCGCGTTCGCGACGATCGTCACCGACACCAGCCCGTGGGTGAACGCGATCTTCACCGGCCACACGCACAAGCAGTACGCGTGGGACGGCCCGGTGCCCGGGCAGGCCGGTAAGACCCGCCCGATCCTGCAGACCGGCAGCTACGGGGAGAACATCGGCCAGATCGTCCTGACGTGGGATCCGACCGCCTCCGCCGTCAGCGGCTACACCGTGCGGAACGTGCCGCGCACGACGACGCCGGCGGACCAGCTGGTGGCGACCTACCCGGCCGTCGCGAAGGTCAAGCAGATCACCGACGCCGCGCTGGCGAAGGCCACCGAGGTGGGCAACCAGCCGGTCGGCAAGGTGACGGCGGACATCACGACCGCGTTCACCGGCGGCACCGCGACCAGTCCCGGCCAGCGGGACGACCGTGCCAGCGAGTCCACCCTCGGTCACCTGGTCGCGGACGCCCTGCTGGATCGGCTCAAGGACCCGACGGTCGGCGGTGCGGAGATCAGCGTCGTCAACCCCGGCGGCCTGCGCAACGAGCTCTACTACGCGTCGGCCGACCCGAACAATCCGCTGGATCAGAATGGCACCATCACCTACGCCGAGGCCAACGCCGTGCTGCCGTTCGTGAACAACCTGTGGACCACGTCGCTCACCGGCGCACAGGTCAAGGAGCTGCTCGAACAGCAGTGGCAGCCGGCGGGCAACTCCCGGCCGTTCCTGGCCCTGAGCGTCTCGAAGAACGTGGCGTTCACCGTCGACCCGGCCCAGCCGGCGGGGTCGCGCGTCACCTCGGTCCGGATCAACGGGCAGCCGATCGACGCGGCCCGGTCCTACCGGGTGGGCACGTTCAGCTTCCTCGCGCAGGGCGGCGACAACTTCACTGCCTTCACGAAGGGCACGAACACGCGTGACTCGGGGCTGATCGACCGGGACGCCTGGATCGCCTACCTCAAGGCCAACAGCCCGGTCTCGCCGGACTTCGCCCGGCGCGGCGTGCAGGCCACCGGCCTGCCGACCGGTCCGGTCGCCGCGGGTTCCTCCGTCAGCGTCGGGCTCTCCGGACTCGACCTGACCTCGCTCGGCAGCCCCGCGAACACGTCCGTGGCGGCGACGTTCACGGACGCGAAGGGCACCACCACGACGCTCGGCACCACCCCGGTGTCGAACGGGTCGGCCACCGTCACGGTCACCGTCCCGGCGAAGGCGGCCGCCGGTGCGGGCACGGTGCGGCTGGTCGCGGCGCCGACGTCCACCACGGTCTCGGTGCCGGTCACGGTCACGGCAGCCACCCCGCCGCCGGGGCCGCAGTGCGTCGCCCCGACACCGCCGACGTCGGGCGGCATCGGAGCCTGGCTGCGGTACCTCGCGGATCTGATCCGCTACGGGATCTGCCGCGTGCGCGGATGATCGTCCCCGGCTGATCGACGGCCACCACCGACCGCAGGGGCATCCCGGTTCACGCCGGGGTGCCCCTGCGGCGTTCCGGGTGTACCCGGACGTGCGACCCGGGGCTCGCAGCGTCCGCCGGGCCCACACCCCCGTCGCGCGTCGTCAGGACGCGGCGCCCTCGACGATGTCGGCGGCGATGCGGTCCGCATCCCACAGGGTGCGCCCCCCGGACCGGGCCGAGCTGTGCGCTTCCGCGGCGATCGCCGTCCCGAGCTGGACGGACGCGAGCGGCAGGCCGATCACGTAGAGGCCCTCGACGGTGCGGCCGGCGGCGTCGATCGCCCGGTACGGCGGCAGCGTCACGTCCATCCCGGCGGTCACCTCCGGGGTGCCGGTGACGCCCATCATCGATCGGGGCCGGACCAGCCCGTCGGCGAGCATGCCGGTGAGCAGCGGCGACTGCGCCCGCGCAACCGCGTTGGCGGGGGCCGTCGCCTCGATCATCACCCGCGCCGCCAGCGGGGGGCGGGCGACCCACGGCGAGGAGGCGACGAATGTCTCGCCGGACTCGGCGACGCCGAACTGCGGGTCCGGCCCCACGAAGTGCGCGACGCCGGCCTCGGCGAGGGCGATCAGTTGTTCGATCCGCTGCACCGGCGGACCGCTGGCCAGTCCCTCGACGAACGGCTCGAACCAGCCTCGCAGCTCCCGCAACCAGGACTCGTCGCTGATACCGCCGTCGGCGACCACCATCTTGAGCAGGTACCGCCCCGCGTTCAGCGCCCCGATCGCCACCTTCAAGGGATCGTCCTCCCCGCGCGCGGACCCCGCCGCGTCGGCGTGCAGGTAGCCGAGCACCGCGGCGTCGAAGTCCTCCGCGCCGTCGAAGGGGCGACGCCCAAGGGGCTGGGCGAGCTTGTCCGGGTTGATCCGGGCGTGCTCGTGCACGTACCGGCCGGTGAGCGCGCCGAGCCGCTCGTCCCAGGCCGGATCGTCGCCGCGGGCCGGCTCGGTGAGCAGGGCGTCCAGCTCGGTCAGGAAGCGCGAGCCCTCGTCGAGCAGATCGGCCGGTGTGGTCTCGGCCATCGTCGTGTAGTACGCCCACAGGGCGTCCCGCCGCAGCAGCGGCCACAGGTCGTGCCGGAACGTCAGGGTGGCACCCTCGCGGCGCAGCGCGCGGGCGGCGTCGTCGGTGAAGAACCGCAGCCGCACCCGGCGCGGGATGTAGGTCTCGAGCACCGCCTTGGCCCGGTAGGGGACGCCGCGGCGCGAGGCGGCGTACAGGACCGGTTCGGCGCCGGAGGGCCGGTACCGGTAGCGGGTGCGGGGCCCGTCCCGCCACGGCGCGAACACGCCGCCCCGGCCCTCGGTCAGTTCGGCCATCAGGTCGAAGAAGTTCAGCCCCAGGCCCCGAATCAGCACCGGTTCACCGGCGCGCACGTCGGTGAGGTCGACATCGGCCGGGATCGCGGGCGGTTGGTAGTGCAGCCCGTGGGTCGCGGCCGCGTCGCGCAGCAGCCGCTGGTCCGGCCGGAGCCGGCTCTCCTGGTGGCCGTAGGCGAGGACGACCGCGTCGGCGGTCAACCCGCCCCCGTCGTCCAGGCTGAGAACGAAACGGTGCGCCGCCACGGAGGTGGCATCGGTGCGCCGGGTCAGCGCCGTGACGGTGGCCCGGTGCTCGGTGACCGTGACGCCGGCCGGGGCCGCGGCCCGCAGCTCGGCCAGGGTCGCGGCCAGGTAGCGGCCGTAGAGGCGGCGCGTCGGGAAGTCGCCGGCGGTGAGCGCGCACAGTTCGGCCCACTCCCCCGCGTCGAGGCCGGCGGCGTCGCCGCGGTCACCGCGGCCGTCCGCCGCGGCCCGGCCGCCCGGGCCGGTCAGCCGCTGCCGCCAGCCGTCGAACGTGGAACCGGCCACGCCGGGGACCTCCAGCACGCCGTCGGGCACGACGGTCGGGAACAGGGAGGGCGTGTTCATCAGGGGCAACCGTGACTGGTCGGACCGCCACACCCGGCCCGGCCCGGCCGGGTGCGGGTCGATCAGGTGGACGGTCAGGCGGACGTCGTCGTGAACCCGGGCGTGGGCGAGTAGACGCTCCAGGACCGAGGTACCGCGGGGTCCGGCGCCCACGACGGCGACCGTGACCTCCCGCGACTGACCCATCCGGCCAGCCTAACGGGCAGCGCCGGCCGGGCCGTCCGGCCCCATTCCCGCCCGCCGGCGCCCGGGGCCGCCACGAGGCGGTGCGCGGAGCAACCCTACGATGGCACCATGAGCGACCAGCGGGCCAACACCGCCACCCCCGGTACCCCTCCCACGGACGCGCCCGCGGGCGTCGTCGAACCCGCCGACGAGTTCCTCTGGCTCGAGGACATCCACGGCAGCGAGCCGCTGGCGTGGGCCGAGCAGCAGAACGGCCGTACCCTGGCCGCGCTGGGCACCGGCGCGTACGACCGCCTGCGCGAGCAGATCCTCGCCGTCCTGGACGACACCGCGAAGATCCCCGACGTCACCAAGCGCGGCCCGTACTACTACAACTTCTGGCGCGACGAGACGAACCCGCGCGGCCTGTGGCGGCGCACCACCTGGGCGTCCTACCAGCGGCAGCAGCCGGAGTGGGAGGTGCTGCTGGACGTCGACGCCCTCGCCACGACCGACGGCACCCCGTGGGTGTTCGCCGGCGCGAGCCTGCTCCGTCCCGAGCCCGGCCAACCCTGGCGGCGCGGGCTGGTCAAGCTCTCCCCCGACGGCGGCGACGCGGTGCGCGTGCGGGAGTTCGATGTCGAGACCAGGCAGTTCGTCGCCGACGGCTTCGACCTGCCGACCGCCAAGACCCAGGTCAGCTGGGTGGACGCCGACACGATCTTCGTCGGCACCGACACCGGCCCGGGTTCGATGACGACGTCGTCCTACCCGCGCACCGGGCGCCGCCTCACCCGCGGCCAGGACCTCGCCGACGCGCCCGTGCTGTGGGAGGTGCCCGAGGAGCACCTGATGGCCGTCCTCGCGCACGACCGCACGCCGGGCTTCGAGCGGGACGTCGCCGTCGACGTCATCGACTTCTTCCGCACCCGCACCCACGTCGCCGACGCTGCCGAGGGCACCGCCGACCTCACCTGGCGGCACATCGACGTGCCCGACGACGTCAACGTCGACCTGCACCGGCAGTGGGTGCTGTTCCGCCCGCAGACCGACTGGGACCACGACGGGACCACCGTGCCCGCCGGCACACTCGCGGTCGCCCCGCTGGAGGACTTCCTGGCCGGCCGGCGGGAGCTGACCGTCGTCTTCGCCCCGGACGAGCGGACCTCCCTGCAGGGCTGGAGCTGGACGGCGAACCACCTCCTCCTCACCCTGCTCACCGACGTCGCCTCCCGGGTACTGGTCCTCGACCCCGAGGCCGGGTTCACCGGCACGGAGCTGCCGGACGCCCCGGAGCTGAGCACGGTGAGCGCGTCAGCGGTCGACGACGAGGACCCGGAGGAGGGCGACGACTACTGGCTCACCGTCTCCGGGTTCCTCACCCCGACGACGCTGCAGCGCGGCCGGCTCGGCGGTGCCGGCAGCGAAGGGGAACCCGCGCGCACCGTCAAGACGTCCCCGTCGTTCTTCGAAGGGGAGGGCCTGCGGGTGGAGCAGCACTTCGTCACCTCCGCCGACGGCACCCGGGTGCCCTACTTCCAGATCGGGCCGAAGGACCTCGTCCTCGACGGCGCCAACCCGACCCTGCTCAACGGCTACGGCGGCTTCGAGATCTCCCGCACCCCCGCCTACAGCGGCGCGATCGGCCGCAGCTGGCTGACCCGGCGCACCGCGCAAGGCCGCAGCGGCGTCTACGTCATCGCGAACATCCGCGGCGGCGGCGAGTACGGGCCGGGGTGGCACCGCGCGGCGTTGCAGGCGAACCGGCCGCGCGCGTACGAGGACTTCGCCGCCGTCGCGCAGGACCTGATCGACCGCGGCGTCACCTCGCGGGCGCACCTGGGCTGCTCGGGCGGCTCCAACGGCGGGCTACTGGTCGGCAACATGCTCACCACCTACCCGCACCTGTTCGGCGCCATCTCGTGCGGGGTGCCGCTGCTGGACATGCGCCGCTACACGAAGCTGTCCGCCGGCTACTCCTGGATCGCCGAGTACGGCGACCCGGACGACCCCGAGCAGTGGGCGTTCATCCGCACGTTCTCGCCGTACCACAACCTCGTTCCGGGCACCGACTACCCGGCCACGCTGATCTACACGGCCACCTCCGACGATCGGGTCGGGCCCGTGCAGGCCCGCAAGATGGCCGCCCGGATGGAGGCGATGGGCGTGGACGACGTGTGGTTCTACGAGGCGCTCGAGGGCGGCCACGCCGCGGCATCGGACAACCGGCAGGCCGCGCAGATGGCGGCGCTGAGCTCGCAGTTCCTCTGGCAGCACCTCGCCGACTGAGTCGGCGACCACTGACGGACCAGCACGCCCGCGACGTCGAGGCGCTCGCCCTGCAGGTCGAGGCCGTGGAACGGCGCCGCACCGCCTGCGCCGCGGACGTGGCCGACAGCGACGTCGTTCCCGGCGCGCTGAGACCGCCGGGAACGACAACAGCCCGGGTCCTGACGGACCCGGGCTGCTCCCGGTGGTGCTGCCGACGCCGGGTGGCGCCGTTCGGCGGAGACGGGGGGATTTGAACCCCCGGTCGAGTTTTGGCCCGACCCTTCATTAGCAGTGAAGTCCATTCGGCCGCTCTGGCACGTCTCCATCGCTGTCACCAGCGTCCCCCAGCGTACCGAACGCCGCCCGAGGGACACAAAACCGCGCGCCGTCGGCATGGCACAGATCACAAAGAACCGTTTGCAAACGCCTCTTTGCGGTTCTAGACTGGAGACATGTCCGAGCTCCCTCCCACCGATTCCCTGCCCGTGCTGGGCAGCCCGGACCGGGACGTCAGCGTCGAATCGCTCAAGGCCCTCGGCCACCCGATCCGCGTGCAGATCCTCAACGTGCTCAGCCAGTTCGGACCGCAGACGTCGAGTTCGCTGGCTCACCGGCTCGGCGGCACCAGCGGGTCGTTCAGCTACCACCTCCGCCAGCTGGCCAGGCACGACTTCATCCGGGAGCTCCCCGACCGGGGCAACGCGCGCGATCGCTGGTGGCAGCGCACGCCCGGCGGCGTCTCGGTGAACCCGCTGGCGGTGGCCGACAACCCCGCCGGGCTGGAGGCCGCCCGCGTGATCGTGCGCGAGTGGGGGCGCAACCGCGCCGAGCTCGTCGCCGACTTCGAGGAACGCGGCCACCGGGAGCTGCCTCGCCGCTGGTTCGACGCCAGCATCGTCGAGGCCGTGAACCTGCAGGTCGGCCTCGAGGAGCTCGAGGAGATCAACCGGGCGATCACGCGCGCCGTCGAGACCGCCGTCGCCCCCTATCGCAACCGGGAACCGGCCGAGGACCGGCGAGCCGTCCAGCTCCAGTTCAGCCTGTTCCCGATTCTCGACGGCCAGTCCACCGGACCCGTCCCACCATCACCGCACCCTCACCACGACACGCCAGGAGAAGAACGATGAGCGCCCTGAACACCGCCGCCCTGATGACCGTCCGTCCCGCCGAGCCTCGCACGCGGCTGTCCCTGCTCGCCCGGCTCCGTCGGCCCATGCCCATGAGCGCCAGCGCCGCCCGCCGCGAGCGCTACCTCCAGGACGTCCAGGACTTCCGCACCACCCACCGGGGCGACGTCCTCGTCACCGGCGGCAGCGCCTGGCCCGAGTTCGACTGACCGCGACCACGGTCTTCCCTGACGACGGCGGCCCGCACCTCACGGGGCGGGCCGCCGTCCTCGTCTGCCCGGGGACCGGCGTCAGCGTGAGTCGACCGCCGGCTGCTGCGCCGAGACCGGCGCGGCGATGTCCTCGAGCGACTTCCGCTCCGCGTCCACGCCGAGGACGATCTCCACGACGCCCGCCGCGATCATCAGGCCGGCCCCGATGAAGTAACCGACCGCGACCGCACCGATCCCCTGTTCGACGAACTGGCCGAACAGCAGCGGCCCGATGATGCCGCCCAGGCCGGTGCCCACCGCGTAGAAGAACGCGATGGCCATCGCCCGGGTCTCCATCGGGAAGATCTCGCTGACCGTGAGGTAGGCGGAGCTGGAGCCGGCCGAGGCGAAGAAGAAGACAATGCACCAGCACACGGTCAGGGCGACGGCGTCGAGGACCTTGGCCTGGAACAGCAGCCCGGTCACCACCAGCAGCAGCCCCGAGCCGATGTAGGTGCCGGAGATCATGGCGCGGCGCCCGAGGGTGTCGAACAGCCGGCCGAGGACGAGCGGACCGGCGAAGTTGCCCAGCGCGATCGGCACCAGGTACCACGGGGCCGCGTCGCCGGGCACGCCGAGCAGCTTGGTCAGCACGAGCGCGTAGGTGAAGAAGACCGCGTTGTAGAGGAACGCCTGGCCGACGAAGAGGCTCAGCCCCAGCACCGAGCGCTTGGGGTACTGGCCGAAGGCGACCTTGATGATCGTCCCGAAGCCGGTCGAGTGGCGCTGGTGGATGGTGAGCGTGTTCTCGACCGGCTCGAGATCCTTGCCGGTCTCGCGCTGCACCCGTTCCTCGATGCCGTCGACGAGTTCCTCCGCCTCGTCGTTGTGGCCGTGGATGAACATCCAGCGGGGCGACTCCGGGACGTGCCGCCGCACCAGCAGGATCACGAGGCCGAGCACCGCACCGAGGCCGAAGGCGAGTCGCCAGCCGATGTCCGCGGCGAAGAAGCTCTCGTTGAGCAGGACCACGGAGAGCACCGCACCGGCGGCGGCGCCCAGCCAGTAGGACCCGTTGATGGCCAGGTCGACGACACCACGGTGGCGGGCCGGGATCAGCTCGTCGATGGCGGAGTTGATCGCCGCGTACTCGCCGCCGATGCCGGCACCCGTGAAGAACCGGCAGATGAAGAAGAAGATCGGGTTGAACGAGAAGGCCGTGGCCACCGTGGCGGCCAGATACAGCAACAGGGTGATCATGAAGAGGCGCTTGCGGCCCCACCGGTCGGTCAGGTAGCCGAACACGAGGGAACCGACGCACGCGCCCGTCACGTAGATGGCCGCCGCCAGGCCGATCTCCGCCG
Organism: Tersicoccus solisilvae; assembly: GCF_014643255.1. Lineage (GTDB taxonomy): Bacteria > Actinomycetota > Actinomycetes > Actinomycetales > Micrococcaceae > Tersicoccus > Tersicoccus solisilvae. Next base: position 19,570 of record NZ_BMJI01000022.1, read on the forward strand.
GTGTGAGGCCGAGACCGGAGGCGCCCTCGGTCAGCCGGTCGCTGATGGAGCCGATGATGGTGACCTCGAGCCCGTCGAGGATCCACACCGTCCCCAGGCCGACGACGATCATCCAGTGCCAGCCCGCCCACGGCAGCCGATCCAGGCGGCCGGGAATGCGGGTGTCGATCGTCTCCAGCTGCTGCGCCATCGGTAAGCTCCCTTGCGATTGCCGTCCTGTCCGGCAGCATAGACCCCCGCTGCGGGGCAGGTCAGCGGCCCGTCGCGCGCGTCGGGTCCTTCGGCAGCACGAGCAGCGCGAGGGCCATCGCGACGCCCGCGAGCCCGACGACGAGCGCGGCCGTCCCGGACCAGCCCCACCAACCGAACAGCACACCGCCCAGCCAGCCGAACACGCTCGACCCGACGTAGTACGCCAGGTTGTACAGGGACGTGGCCTGCGCCCGCCCGGTTCGTGCCCGGGCACCAGCCCAGCCGGACGCGACCGCGTGGGCGCCGAAGAAACCCGCCGTGAGCACGAGCACCCCGGTGAGGATGACCGGCAGCCACGGCGTCGCCGTCATCAGCACGCCGGCGATCAGCACCCCGGTCGCGCCGAGCAGGACGGGTCGGCGCCCGCGCGAGGCAGCCAGCCGTCCGGCCAGGGGCGAGGAGACGGTGCCGGCGAGGTAGGCGACGAAGATCGCGCTGATCACGGCGTGCGGCAGGTGCCACGGCGGCCCCTCGAGCCGGAAGCCGAGATAGTTGTAGACGGCGACGAACCCGCCCATCAGCAGCATGCCCTGCGCGAAGACCGCGAGCATCCGGGGGTTGCGCAGGTGCATCAGCAGCAGGGCGAGGCCGCCCTCGTCCCGGTCCGCCCGACGGGACGGGACGAAGCCCCGCGGCGTCGGGGCGAGCAGGACGAATCCGACGGCGGCGACGGCGGCCAGCACGGACACCGTCAGCATCCCCGCCCGCCAGCCGAGCCACTCACCCAGGGGACCGGCGACGATCCGGCCGAGCAGACCGCCGACCGTGGTGCCCGCGACGTAGGTCCCCGCCGCGAGCGCCGCGTGGAACGGGTGGATCTCCTCGCTCAGATAGGCGATGGCGAGCGCCGGCACCCCGCCGAGCGCGACGCCCTCGAGCACGCGCAGGGTCAGCAGCACCCCGTAGTCGGGAGTGACCGCGACGGCGAGACCGAGCGCGGTGGCGAGCACGATGGCGACGCGCATCGTCTGCACCCGGCCGAAGCGGTCGGCCACGAACGACCACACGACGACGGAGAGGGCCAGCCCCGCGGTGGCGGCCGAGATCGTCAATCCGGCGTCGGAGGCGCCGATCCGCAGGTCCGCGGCGATCAGCGGGAGCACGCCCTGCGGGGAGTAGAGCTGCGCGAAGGTGACCACGCCCGCGCAGGCCAGGGCGGCGATGACGCGCCGGTAGCCGGGGCTGCCTCGTCGGTAGCCGGCGAACTCAGCGGTCATCGGTCCTGCTCACGCGTTCACGGTAGCCCGGCGGCCCACCGGGACCGGCCGACGCCGTCACGTCCGGCCGCAGCCGCGGCGTTGGTTACCCTTGTCGCGTGACCCACCAGACTCCCGTGAATCAGCAGCCGTCCGAGACCATCGACCTGACCGCGTCGTTCAAGGCCTACGACGTGCGCGGCATCGTCGGCGAGACCATCACGGAGCAGACGGTGCGGGCCACGGGCGCCGCCTTCGTCGACGTCCTCGACCTGGCCGGGCAGACCGTCCTGGTCGGCGGCGACATGCGCCCCTCCTCCCCCGCCTTCGCGAAGGCGTTCGCCGCGGGAGCGGCCGCCCGTGGCGCCGACGTGCAGCTGCTCGACCTGATCTCCACCGACGAGCTGTACTTCGCCTGCGGGACGAAGGACGCCGCCGGGGTCACGTTCACCGCCTCGCACAACCCCGCCGAGTACAACGGCATCAAGATGTCCCGGGCCGGCGCGGTCCCGGTGTCCTCGGAGTCGGGTCTGAACGAGATCCGCGAGGCGGCGGAGCGGTACCTGGCGGCCGGCGATGTCGAGCCGGCCGCTCGACGCGGCACCATCGGAGTCACGGACGTCCTCGCCGACTACGCCGCCTACCTGCGCTCCCTCGTCGACCTGACCGGCATCCGGCCGCTGAAGGTCGTCGTCGACGCGGGCAACGGCATGGCGGGGATGACGACGCCGGCCGTGCTCGGGGACGCGATCCTGCCGGCCCTGCCGCTGACCATCGTGCCGCTCTACTTCGAGCTCGACGGCAGCTTCCCGAACCACCCGGCCAACCCGCTCGAGCCGGAGAACCTGCGGGACCTGCAGGCCGCCGTCGTCGAGCACGGCGCCGACCTGGGCCTGGCGTTCGACGGCGACGCCGACCGCTGCTTCGTCATCGACGAGAAGGGTGAGCCCGTCTCGCCGTCGGCGGTCACCGGTCTGGTCGCCAAGCGTGAGATCGCCCGGGCGCAGGCCGCCGGCGAGGAGCACCCCGTCATCATCCACAACCTGATCACCTCGCGCGCGGTGCCGGAGCTGGTCGAACGCGAGGGCGGCCGGCCGGTGCGCACCCGGGTGGGGCATTCGTTCATCAAGGCCGTGATGGCGACCGAGGGGGCCGTCTTCGGCGGCGAGCACTCGGCGCACTACTACTTCCGCGACTTCTTCAACGCCGACACCGGCATGCTCGCGGCCATGCACGTCCTCGCGGCGCTCGGCGAGCAGGACCGCCCGCTCTCGGAGCTCGGCGCCGAGTACGAGCCCTACGTCTCCTCCGGGGAGATCAACTCGACGGTCGAGGACAAGGCCGGGGCCGTGGACCGGGTCCGGGCGGACGTCGCCGGCGACGACGTCGTCATCGACGAACTCGACGGCACCACCTTCAGCGCGGCCGACGGCTCCTGGTGGTTCAACCTGCGCCCGTCCAACACGGAGCCCTTCCTGCGGTACAACGGGGAGGCCGCCGACCGGGCGCTGATGGAGCGGATCCGGGACCGGGTGCTGGCCCTCGTCCGGGCGTAGCGCCGCCCGGGGCTCGCCGGGCACCGGGGCTGTCCGGGGACCGTCCGGGCACCGGCGTCCCGCGTGACCGCGAGTGGGACCGTTCTTGACGTCGGCGCGGTTTCTTCCCGGCGCAACAGCAACAACGGTCCCGATCACGCCGGTCGACCCGATCCGTCAGGCCGCTGCGGCCGCCAGAGCGGTCAGCAGCAGCCGGCGCAGCGCATCGGATCGACCGGTGACGTCGGGCCAGCCGATGCGGATGACCCGCCACCCGGCGTTGACCAGGGCTTTCTCCCGCCGTCGTTCCTCGTAGAGGGCCTCCGCGGTGGGCCGGTAGTCGAAGTACTTCCCGCGGCCGTCGAACTCGAGGACGAGGCGGCGGTCCGGCCACGCGAAGTCGACCCGGTGATCGCCGATGGCGGTCGTGATCCAGTACTGGCTGATCGGCAGGGGCACCGCCCACTCGTGCAGGAGCACCCGGGTCAGGGTCTCACCCGCGGACTCGGATGCCGGGTCCAGCCGATCGAGCACTCGGGCCAGACGTCGCACGCCGGGGCGGCCGGGGTTCTCGGCGATCCAGGACCGGAGCGCGTCCGTGTCCAGGCCCTGCGCCGCCACCTGATCGGCGATGACGAGCGCGCCGCGATGGGTGAGCGTGGCCGCGGTGTCGCGCACCAGGTCTTCCGGTCCGGTGACCCGAACGCCCTGGATCGTTCGCGCGTCGCTCAGTCGGACCGGGCTCCGGTGGTGGACGATGCCGCTGCGCGGCCCACGTCCGCCGTGTTGGGTAGCCGGCCGGAGATGCACGTCCGCCGGGATCGCCAGGAGGTCGAGGCCCGACAGGACGGCGGCCGACTGGTGGCTGACCGTCGTCGATGCTGGCAGGGGCAGCCCGACGGCGTAGACACGGACGAGGTAGCGGTGCTCAGGGCTCAGCCGTTGCCACCGCTCGTCGGCGATGTACCAGCCACGCCGCACTCGGCGCAGGACCCCGCTCTCCACCAGCCTCCCCACACGGCCCGGAGAACACCCCGCCAACTCGAGTGACCTCAGCGACCGCAGTCCCAGATCGGTTGCCGAAGGGACCGGCCGACGTTCTCGCATGCCGCTACTGTCGCAGTCCGGCGAGCGCGTGGACAGGCCCGAGCGCTGCCTGTGGACAACCACGAGTTCCGGCCGGGCGCACTGACGCGGCACCGCCACCATGCGACGTGCCGCCGTCGGGACCGTTCTTGCTACTGCGCCGCGAACTACCCGCGCCAACGGCAACAACGGTCCCGATCGCGGTCAAGAGCAGCTCCCGAACGGGGAGCAACGGGGCCGCCGCCACACACGGAGCCGGTGCCGTCAGACCTCCAGGCGGACCTCCAGCCGGTGGTACTGGCGCACCATCTCCGGCGGCAGCGAGTCGTGCAGCACGTTGAACCACTGGTGGATGCCCGGCAGCTCGCGCCGCCACTCCTCGACGTCCACCTTCAGGGCGTCGCCGAGCTGCTGGTCGGAGATGTCCAGGCCGGTGAGGTCGAGATCCTCCGGGCGGGGCACGATGCCGATCGGCGTCTGCTCGCCCTGGGCCTCGCCCTCGAGTCGGCCGACGATCCACTTGAGCACCCGCGAGTTCTCCCCGAAGCCGGGCCAGGCGAACGCGCCGTCGCGGTCCCGTCGGAACCAGTTGACGTAGAAGATCGTCGGCATGTGCCCGGCGTGGGCCTTGCCGAGCTTGACCCAGTGCGCCAGGTAGTCGCCGGCGTTGTAGCCGATGAACGGCAGCATCGCCATCGGGTCGCGGCGGACGACGCCGACGGCTCCCGATGCCGCCGCGGTCGTCTCCGAGGACAGCGTCGCGCCCTCGAACACGCCGTGCTCCCAGTCGAACGACTCGTGCACCAGCGGCACCGTCGTCTTGCGCCGGCCGCCGAAGATGATGGCCGACAGCGGCACGCCGTCCGGATCGTCGTACTCGGGGGCGAGGATGTCGACCTGCTTGATCGGCGTGCAGAACCGCGAGTTCGGGTGCGCGGCGGGGTTTTTCGACGCCGGGGTCCACGAGCGGCCACGCCAGTCGGTCAGGTGGGCGGGAACCTCGTCCGTCATGCCCTCCCACCACACGCCGCCGTCGTCGGTCAGCGCGACGTTGGTGAAGATGGTGTTGCCCTTCGCCACGGCGCGCATCGCGTTCGGGTTGGTGGACCAGCCGGTGCCCGGGGCGACGCCGAAGAGGCCGGCCTCCGGGTTGACGACCCGCAGGGTGCCCGCGTCGTCGAAGCGCATCCAGGCGATGTCGTCGCCCACCATCTCGGCCTTCCAGCCCTCGATGGTCGGCTCGATCATCGCGAAGTTCGTCTTGCCGCACGCCGACGGGAAGGCGCCGGCCACGTAGTGCGCGCGGTCCTGCGGGTCGGTGATCTTCAGGACGAGCATGTGTTCGGCCAGCCAGCCCTCGTCGTGGGCGATGGCCGAGGCGATGCGCAGCGCGTAGCACTTCTTGCCCAGCAGGGCGTTGCCGCCGTAGCCGGATCCGTACGACCAGATGGCCCGGTCCTCGGGGAACTGGACGATGTACTTGGTCTCGTTGCAGGGCCACGGGACGTCGGCCTGGCCGTCGTCCAGCGGGAAGCCGAGCGAGTGCAGCGCCTCCACGAAGAACGCGTCGGTCGCGGTCATCTTCTCGAGCACCGCGGAGCCGATGGTCGCCATGATGCGCATCGAGCACACGACGTAGGGGCTGTCGGTGACCTCGACGCCGAACTTCGGGTCGGTCGCCTCGAGGCTGCCCATCACGAAGGGGATGACGTGCATGGTGCGGCCATGCATGCTGCCCCGGTAGAGGTCACGCAGGGTCGCCTTCATCTCCTGGGGGTCCATCCAGTTGTTGGTGGGCCCGGCGCCGCGCTCCTCCTGCGAGCAGATGAAGGTCTGCTCCTCGACGCGCGCGACGTCCTCGGGGTCGGAGAACGCGGCGAAGGAGTTGGGGAACTTGTCCTCGGCGAGCCGCACCAGGGTGCCGGCCTCGACCATCTCGTCGGTCAGCCGGGTCCATTCCGCCTCGCTGCCGTCGACCCACACCAGCTGGTCCGGCTCCGTCAGGTCGGCGACCTCACGCACCCAGGCGAGCAGCCGGGCGTGAGTGGTCGGCGCGTTCTCGAGCGCGTTCCTCACGGCGGAGTTCGCACCGCTCGGACTCGTCGTGCTCGTGTCCTGAACCGTACCGGCCATGGCGTTTCCCTTCGTTGGGATCTGGGGTGACCTCATCGTAGGGGGAGCCCTGCATCGCGTCCCCCGGTCGCGACATCGCGGCGGGACCGTCACCGGCGTGCCGACGCGCCGTCGCTAGGGCGAGCGTACGGGCCGGTGATCCAGGTCACGTAGACCGGTATAGTCGTGTGACACGGATCGCGTCTCCGGTCGTCCTCCGCCGACGTCGCCGGTCGCCCGCGGATTTGGGCGCTCGTCGGCCCCGGTGTATGGTTTTACCCGGCCCGTTCGCCGTTTCCCACTCCCGAGTGACGACGTGCGAGTGACGGCCAGGCGCCCGTAGCTCAACGGATAGAGCATCTGACTACGGATCAGAAGGTTGGGGGTTCGAATCCCTTCGGGCGCACCACTGACAGCAGCCCCGGTCCTCGTGGACCGGGGCTGCTGTCGTTTCCGGGAGCGATCCGGGAATGTCTGCGCACGCGCCCCGCTTGGCACCGGTGAGGGCGGGCCGGCCGGCCCGCCCGCCGCGACACGGAAGGCGCGTCACCCATGGATTCCCTGTACACCGCCGAAGCGCTCTCGACCGGGGCCGGCCGCAACGGCCGCACCCGCACCGCCGACGGCACCCTCGACCTGCAGCTGGCCACGCCGACGAGCATGGGCGGGGACGGCAACGGCGCGAATCCCGAGCAGCTCTTCGCCGCCGGTTACGCGGCCTGCTTTCACAGTGCGCTGCAGGGCGTGGCCCGCAGGGCCAAGGTGGACCTCGGCGACTCCTCGGTCGGTGCCCGCGTCTCCATCGGACGCAACGACGACGGTGAGGGTTTCGGCCTCGCTGTCGAGCTGGAGGTGACCATCCCCGACCTGCCGCACGAGCAGGCGCAGGAACTCGCGGACGCCGCCCACCGGGTGTGCCCCTACTCCAATGCCACGCGCGGCAACATCCCCGTCACCGTCACCGTCACGGACGACTGACCATGAGTGACGGAACGGGCGAGGCCCGCGCCCTGACCACCGACGTCGTCGTCATCGGCGCCGGGCCGGTCGGGGAGAACGTGGCCGACCGCCTCATCGCCGGCGGCTTGACGGCCGTGGTGGTCGAGGCCGACCTCGCCGGCGGCGAGTGCTCCTACTGGGCGTGCATGCCGTCGAAGGCGCTGATCCGGCCCCTGACGGCGGTGCACGCCGCCCGGGCCGTCGACGGTGCCGCCCAGGCGGTGACCGGCACGGTCGACGTCGAGCGCGTCTTCGCGCGTCGTGACGAGTTCACCTCCCACTGGGACGACGCCGGCCAGGTCGAGTGGATCGAGGGCATCGGCGCGACGTTCCTGCGCGGTCGCGGCCGGATCAGCGGCGAGCGCGAGGTCACGGTCATGGGCGCCGACGGCGCCACCACGGTGATCACCGCGACGCACGCCGTCGTCCTGGCCACCGGGTCCACGCCGGTCACGCCGCCGATCGAGGGGCTCGAGGACGTCGCCTTCTGGGGGACCCGCGAGGCCACCTCGGCGCACGAGGCGCCGGACCGGCTCGCCGTGCTCGGCGGCGGCGTCGCCGGGATGGAACTCGCCCAGGCGTTCGCCCGGCTCGGCTCGACCGTCACCGTCATCGCCCGCTCCGGGGTGCTGGCCACGTTCCCGCGGCCCGCCGTCAAGACCGTCCTCGACGCCCTGCGCGACGAGGGCATCACCATCCACGAGAACACGGCGACCACCCGCGTCGACGCCGCGAACGACGGCACGGTGACGATCACGCTCGACGGCGCCGATCCGGTCGTCGCCGACCGCCTGCTCGTCTCCACGGGCCGCCGGCCCGCCACGGACGGCCTCGGCCTCGAGCACGCCGGGGTGCGGCTGACCGAGAAGGGCGGGCTGCCCGAGGTGGCCCCGACCGGCCAGGTCGCGGGCACGGACTGGCTCTTCGCCGTCGGCGACGTCGCCGGCAAGGTGCTGCTGACCCACCAGGGCAAGTACGAGGCCCGCGCGACGGGCGACTTCATCGCCGCCCGTGCGGACGGGAGCACGCCCGACGCCGGCCCCTTCAGCCGGTACGCCGCCACGGCGGACGAGGTGGCGGTGCCGCAGGTGGTGTTCACCGACCCCGAACTGGCCATGGTCGGCCGCACCGTCGAGCAGGCGCGCGACGCCGGGTTGGACGTGCGGACGGTCGAGCTGCCGATCGCGGTCGCCGGCTCCTCCCTGCACGCCGACGGCTACACCGGCTGGGCGCAGCTGGTGATCGACACGTCCGACGACACCCTCGCCGGCGTCACGTTCGCCGGTCCGGACGTCTCCGAACTGCTGCACTCGGCGACGGTCGCGATCGCGGGTCAGGTACCGCTGGACCGCCTGTGGCACGCTGTTCCGGCCTACCCGACCATCAGCGAGGTATGGCTGCGGCTGCTGGAGAAAGCCGGCCGCTGAGGCCCCGGCCATGAACGACACCCCCACCCGCACCGCCCGGTTCTCCACGAGCCGGGCGGTGCTGTGTTCCGCGGGGTGTGAGGAACAAGCTATTTGAACTGACCGGTCAGTCTAATTAGACTGAATCGGTGCTCACCGCTCGTCACCTGTCCGTCGCCGGACGCCATGGTCCGCTCCTGCCGCCCACTTCCCTGACCGCCGAGGAGGGCGTCCTCCATCTGGCCGTCGGCCGGACCACCGAGGAGCGCACCGCGCTCGCCCTGACCCTGAGCGGCCGCATGCGCCCGGACGGCGGCGCGGTCATGTGGGGGCACGACGACGCCATCGGCAAGCTGCGCGCCCGCGTCGGGCTGGTGGACTCCCCCGGCGTCAACGAGCCGGAGCGCCACCAGCGGATGCGCGACGTGATCGCCGAGGACCTCTCGCTGCTGCCGAAGCCGATCCGGCAGCGGCCCGCCGTCCGGTCGTGGGCGATCGAGCACGGTCACCGGGACGCCCTCGATCGCTGGCCCGAGCAGCTCGACGCCGCAAGCCGCCTGCGTCTGCTGGCCGATCTGGCCCTGGCCGACGACCGGATGACGGCGCTGGTGTTCGACGGCCCCGACCGGTTGACCTTCGACGACGCGGCGTGGCTGGACGTCCTGTCCGACTACGCGTCGCATGGGCTCGTGGTGGTCGCCGTCGTCACGGCGGTCCCGCCGACCTGGGACGGCCCGCTCACCGTCATCGGCGCCGACGACGGGACGGGCGAGAACGGCGAGGACGGCGACACCGTCCCCGGATTTATCCCCGGATTCGCCGAGATCGACGCCGACACCACGACCCACCAACCGACCGCCGACCCGGCGAAGGACGACCGATGACCACCCTGAGACTTGCCCTGTCCGAGCTGAAGCGGATGACCAGCGGGCGCCTGCCCGTCCTCGCCCTCGTCGCCATGCTCCTGGTGCCGCTGCTCTACGGCGCCATGTATCTCTATGCGAACTGGAATCCGTACGGCAATCTCGGCAGCATCCGCGCCGCCCTCGTCGTCGACGACACGGGAGCGCAGATCGGCGGCAGACAGCAGAACGTCGGTGACGAGGTCGCGAAGAACCTGACGGACTCGAGGACGTTCGACTGGGTGCCCGTGACGTCCACCGAGCAGGCGAACGCCGGCGTGGAATCGGGCGACTACGCCTTCGCCGTGACGATCCCCGCGGACTTCAGCGCCCGGCTGGCCTCCCCGACCACCCTGTCCACCGGCAAGCCGGCCCAGCAGGCGGCGTTGAACATCACGACGAACGACGCCAATAACTACCTGCTCGGCACCATCGCCGGGAAGGTGACGACGCAGATTCACGACGCGGTCGCCAAGCAGGTGAGCACGAAGACCGCCGACGCGCTGCTGACCTCCATCGGAACGATCCACGACCAGCTCGGCAAGGCGGCCGACGGAGCCGGTCAGCTGCGCACCGGCGCCCACCAGCTCGCCGATGGCGCCTCGAAGCTGAAGGACGGCACCGCGCAGGGGGTCAGCGGCACCGCCTCCCTGGTCGACGGGGAGAAGAAGCTGGTCGCGGGGACCGACCAGCTGAACTCCGGCGCCACCCAGCTGAACACCGGCCTCGGCACCCTGGCCGACAAGACCACGGACCTGCCGGCCCAGACCCGGCAGCTCGCCGACGGGGCCGCGCGGCTGGACACCGGCCTCGGCACCCTCGCGGACCAGACCACGGACCTGCCCGCCCAGACCCGCCGGCTGGCCGACGGCGCCGCCCGGCTGAACACCGGGATCGGCACGATCGACGCCGGGCTGGCCGGTCTCCCGGCCCAGACCCGGCAACTCGCCGACGGCGCCGCCCAGCTGAACACCGGCCTCGGCACCCTCGAGAGCAGCACCGCCGGCCTTCCCGCTCAGACCCGGCAACTCGCCGACGGCGCCGCGCAGGTCGCGGCCGGCAACGCGGCACTGAACACGGCGGTCCAGGGCATGGTCGCCGAGCTCGACGCCGTGCCCGACGCCGCATGGCAGCGCGTGGTGACATCGACCGAGCAGCTGCGCGCGGAGGGCGTCATCGACGACGCGGCCGCGAAGCAGATCCTCGCCCGCTACGACGCCACCCAGCAGTCCGCGGAGCTGGAGGCGGCGCGCCAGCGCGTCACCCAGGCCGCCGGCCAGGTCCAGGCCCTCTCGACCGGCGCGAACCAGGTCTCCGCCGGTGCCGCGAAGCTCGCCGACGCCACCCCGGCCCTGACCACCGGCATCGCCGCCGCCCACACCGGCGCCGGGCAGCTCGCCGACGGCACCGCGCGGCTGGCCGACGGGACCGCCGCGCTGGGCACCGGCATCGCCTCCGCCCGCGCCGGCGCCGGTCAGCTCGCCGCCGGCACGAAGGCACTGGCCGACGCCACGCCGGCGCTGACCGACGGCATCGCCGCCGCCCACACCGGTGCGGGGAAGCTCGCCACCGGCACGACCGCCCTCGCCGACGCCACCCCGGCGCTGACCGACGGCATCGCCACCGCCCACACCGGTGCCGGGAAGCTCGCCGCGGGAGCCTCGACCCTCGCCGCGGGTCAGCGTGATGCGCTCACGGGCGCCGAGAAGCTCGCCACCGGCACCCAGCAGCTCGATTCCGGGGCGCAGAGTCTGAAGGACGGGGCAGCGGAACTGGACGGCGGCTCCGGACGGCTGCACGACCAGCTCGCGCGCGGCGCCGGCCAGGTGCCGGACCCGGACGCGAAGCAGAAGCAGAACTACTCCGACGTCATCGGTGATCCGGTGGCCGTCAACGCCGTGAACCAGGCGAAGGCGAACTCCTACGGCGCCGGGCTCGCCCCGTTCTTCATGGTGCTCGCCCTCTGGATCGGCCTGTTCATGCTGGCCCAGACGATGCGGCCGATCTCCGAGCGCGCCCTGGCCTCCAACGGGGCGGCGTGGAAGATCGCCGTCGGCGGCTGGCTGCCCTTCGTCGCCGTCGCTCTCGTGCAGGCCACCGCCCTGTACCTGGTCGTGCTCCTCGCCCTCGGCCTGGACGTGGCCCACCCCGTGCTCACCTGGTTGCTGATGCTGGCCGCGGCCCTGGCGTTCAGCGCCCTCATCCAGGGACTGATCGCCCTGCTCGGCGCCGTCGGCAAGTTCGCCGTCCTCATCCTGCTGGTGCTCCAGCTGGTCGGCTCGGGCGGCACCTTCCCCTGGCAGACCGTCCCGGTCCCGCTGCAGTTCGTCCACGTGGTGCTGCCGATGGGCCGGGTCATCGACGAGATGCGCACCCTGATCTACGGCGCCGACCTCTCGGCCCTGCCCGCGGTGTTCGCGAGCCTGCTTATGTACGTCATGATCGGCGTATGCCTGTCGACCCTGGCCGCCCGACGCCGCAAGTACTGGACCCTGTCCCGACTCCAGCCGGAGATCGCCCTGTGAGTGCTCCGACCGGCGCGTCGGGCCCGCGAGAGCCCGTCCGCCGCCCCGCTCGGACCGCCCGGACCCGGGCGAAGCTGTTCGATGCGGCAATCACCCTGCTCGGCGAGCGGGGCCCGGCCCACGTGTCGATCGACGAGATCGCGGCCGCCGCCGGGGTGTCCAAGGGCACCGTCTACTACAACTTCTCCAGCAAGGCCGACCTGGTGGCGAAGGTGCTCGAGTCGGGGGTCGACCTGATGGAGGAGCGGCTGCGCAGCATCCCGGACGGATCCGATCCCGTCGATCGGGTCGCCGACATGGTGGGTCGCGCCCTCGAGTTCCTCGCCGAGTACCCGTCCTTCACCCGCTTGTGGATGAGTGAGATGTGGCGGCCGGCGAGCCAGTGGCAGACCGAACTGAGCGCCCTGCGCGACCGGCTGCTGAGTCTGATCCGGGAGGGCCTGCAGGCCGTGGCGCGCGTCCACGACGTCGACCCGGCCGTGCCGGTGGAGCAGCTGGCGGTCACGCTGATGGGCTCGACGATGTTCGCCGGCCTCTCCCGTGACAACCACGGCCCGGCGCTGGAGCGGGACACCGCGGTGGCCGTCGTCATGACGGCGGTGCGCGGGTGGGTGCGCGACTGACGCCGGTCGACGCGCGGAGGTCCCTCAGCGCGGGACGGCGAACGCGGTGACGGCGGCGTCGCGCCGGTCCAGCTCGGCCCACGGGAGGTCGTGTTCGAGGAGGGTCAGCCCGAGGGTCGGATAATCGGTGCCGAGGTCGGTGACGGCGTCCTGGTCCGACTCCGCCGAGGCCAGCCGCAGCGCGACGTTCTGCACGGCGGGGAAATGCGCGACGACCAGCAGGGTGTGCACCGTCTCCGGGACGTGGTTGATCACGGTGAGCATGCCCGTGGTGCCCGCGTTGTAGAGGTCGTCGCGCAGCTGCGGTGTCGGCGCCTTCTCCCCCAGTTCCTGGCACACCCACGTGGTGGTCTGCCGGGTGCGCAGCGCACTGGAGCAGAGGATGAAGTCCGGGACGACGCCGTGGTCGCGCATCCACCGCCCGGCGGCGGGCGCCTCGTCGTGACCGCGCGTGGCGAGCGGCCGGTCGTGGTCGGTGACCTCCGGCGCGGTGGCCGCCTTGGCGTGACGCAGCAGGAGGAGACGACGCAGATCGGGGCTCATCCGGCGAGTCTAGCCAGCCGGACGAGCCCCGATGCGCGCGGGGGTCGGCGTCAGATGGAGTACTCGGGAGCGGCCCAGACGACCACCTCGGGGTGGTCGTAGAACCGGTAGCCCTGGCCCCGCACGGTTCGCACGGTGTTGGCGAGACGCCCGAGCTTGGACCGCAGCCGGCGGATGTGCACGTCGATGGTGCGCTCGTTGGGCGCCTCCTCGGCGTTGCGCCACAGGCCGTGGAGCAGCTCGTCCCGGCTCACGGTCCGCACGCCGTTCTCCACCAGGAAGTTCAGCAGCTCGAACTCCTTGAACGTCAGGTTCAGCAGCTCCCCGTCGAGGAACACCTCCCGGCGCGAGAGGTCGATGAGCACGCCCGTCGGCCGGTTGACGGTCGGGGCGGGCGCGGGTTCGGGCTGCCGGGACCGAGCACCGGTGATGGTCGGATCGCCGAGCGTGCTGCGCACCACCTCGAGATCGCTGCCGACGGCGTCGTTGGGGGCCAGCGCCACCGCGGCATAGCTCTCGGCGCCCGGGACGACGGAGCGGACGTGCGTGCGCAGCTCCTGCACGAGCTTGACGAGGCTGGTGCCGTTCTCCGCCGCGGCCTGCTCGTCCAGACCGACGTAGATGACGAAGCCTCGCGCCGAGCTCTCCGACTCCGAGGCGGTCACCTCGTCGGACAGGGAGGAGGCGGTGGCGTCGGAGCCGGTCGGCACCGAGCGCAGGCCCGGGAAGTGGCCGACGACGGGCATCGGACCCGTGGGCGGGAGGGCACGGCGATTGGCGAAGCCGCGCGGCGGGACGGCCTTCTGCCGGTTCCGCTGGGAGATGTGGACGTATCCGGACGAGGCGACAGACATGGGGACCTCACATGACGACGAAGGCGAACAACGGTGAATGCGTGGCGCGGGGTTCGAGGGGAACGCGCGCCTGACGCGACGACGGGCGGGTGAGCCCGTTCAGCGGGGCATTCGACGACAACACATTCGTCGCCCGGTCGGGTCGACGCCGGTGCGAGCGATCACGGTCGTGTTGTTCACGTCTCGATTGTGTCGCGGGGGCAACCGTACGTGCAAGTAACATAGGGCCGATTTGTCCACCTGATGAGACGGGGTGTCTCATCTCGCCGGGGTCGGCCGAGAGGAACTCCGCTCGGCCGACCGGCGTGGCCCGCCTGATCTGGGGCGATGTCGGCCGAACGGCGCCTCGTCACCTACTCCTTTGGCACCAGGAAAATCAAGTGCTAGCTGGTCAGATCGTCCGATGCGTCGCTGGTCGACCCCGGCGCACCGTTTTCGCTCTCGTCGCTCTGGCTCTGGTCGCTCTGGCTCTGGTCGCTCTGGTTCTGGTCGCTCTGGCTCTGGCTGCTCTGGGTCTGGCTGCTCGCGGTCGCGCTCGTCACCCGGATGCTCGTCGCGGTCGCCGCGCCGGACGAGGCGGAGGTCGCCACCACCGTCACCGTGGCGCCGGTCGTGAGATCGTCCGCGGACAGGCTGGTGCCCCCGGACTGATCACTCTGGCCCGACGAGCCACCGTCCTGTTGAGCGGGCGCTCCGGGCGGCATGCCGCCCGGCACCTGCGCCCCGTCCTGGCTGTCCTGGCCGTCGGCCGCCGCCCCCGTCGTCGTGACCCCGGTGATCCGGGTGCTGTCGCCGATCGCGTAGGTCGCGCTGTACCCGTCGGTGCTCTTGACGGTGAGGGAGGAACTGGTCACGGCGGTGACCGTGCCGGTCTGCAGCAGGAGGGTCACGGCGCTGCCGTCGCGCTGGGCGACGAACTGGCCGTGCAGGGCGGACCCCAGCTCCGACGACGCGCCGGCCGCGGCGCCGCCCAGCCCGGTCTGGCCCGAACCGGAGAACCCGCCGCGGCCCTGACCGCCGAACCCCTCCCCGGCGCCGCCCGGGCCGCCGGTCTGTCCGGACGTCGCCGAGGATGCCGCCACCGCGGCCGCGCCGCCACCGAGGGCGACGCCGACCGCGACCCCCGCGGCGAGCAGGGACTTCTTCAGCGTCCACGGCCGGGCCGAGGTCGCCGCCGGCGGAGCGCCCCACGTCGTGCGCGGGTCCGTGTCCCCGGGGCGCTGTGCCGCGGGGGCGGACTGCGCGTTGTACCCGGTTCCCCCGGGCTCGCTCCCGGGCCGTCTCGTCTGCCGGTACTCGCTCGCGGCGGGCGGGGTCTGCGGCAGCGCCGCGGTGCCGCCGGCCGGGTGGGACGCGCCGTCGTGATCGGCGGCCGGACGGAGATCGGGGGCGCCATCGGAGGCGTGGTCGGCGGCCGCCGGGTGCGGGTCCGCGGGCCGAGCGTCGCGCGGCTGGTATGGCTGGTACGGATCGTGCTCGGACATCAGGGTCCTCTCGTCAGGGCGCAGTGTGGCGCACCGGAATCGTCGATGGCTCGAGTCTTCGATCGCGCCCTGTGCCGGGCCTGTGCCCGGTCCGGGGCGGGCCTGTGCACCGCCGGCCACCGCGGTCCCGGTTCGGTCGCGGCGCGACGGCGGCCCGGACGCGGCGCAGTCGACGGGCGCTCGGCGACGGTTACGCTGACCGCACGATCCTGTGCCCGTGCTGTCCGGGACCTGCGTCTCACAGCCCCAGCACAGGTTCGGCCCAGCAGCGAGCAAGTCCCGGACCGGAGACTCGAGACCATGACCGCACGCCAGCGCACCGCCCTGATCGACAGCCTGCCCCGCCTCGAGCACCCCGACGGCTCCCCCATCCGAGCGCTCGTCGTCGACGACGAGCCGTCCCTGGCCGAGCTCGTGAGCATCGGGCTGCGCATGGTCGGCTGGAACGTCGAGACCGTGCACGACGGCGAGAACGCCGTCACCCGGGCCCGGGCGTTCCGGCCCGACGTGCTCGTCCTGGACTGGATGCTGCCCGGTTTCGACGGGGTGGAGGCGCTGCAGCGGATCCGGCAGTTCGCCCCGGACGTGCCCGCCCTCTTCCTCACCGCCAAGGACGACGTCGAGGACCGCATCCAGGGCCTGACCGCGGGCGGTGACGACTACGTGACGAAGCCGTTCAGCATGGAGGAGGTGATGATCCGCCTGCACCGGCTCGTCCAGCGCTCGGGGGTGGCCGCGATCGACGACGCCGAGCTCGTGGTCGGCGACCTGAGCCTGAACATCGACACCCGCGAGGTGACCCGCGGCGGGGACCTGATTGCCCTGACCGCCACCCAGTTCGAGCTGCTGCGCTACCTGATGGAGAATCCCAAGCGGGTGCTGTCCAAGGCGCAGATCCTGGACCGGGTGTGGAACTACGACTTCGGCGGTCAGGCCAACATCGTCGAGCTGTACATCTCGTACCTGCGCAAGAAGATCGACGTCGGCCGCGAGCCCATGATCCACACGGTCCGCGGCGCCGGCTACGTGATCAAGCCGGCCCCCTGAACCGCGACACCGTCGATCGGAGGCACGAGACCATGAGCACGCTCGCGGGCGCGCCGGCGACCCGCGTCCGGGGACCGGCCGGCTGGCACCTGCGCACCCGGGTGATCGCCGTGGCCCTGCTCATGCTCGCCACCATCTGCGTCACCGTGGGGCTGGTGACCCTGACGGCGGTGAACCTGTTCGTCACCAACCAGCTGGACGGGCGGCTGCACGAGGCGTCCGAACGGGCCGTGAACTTCAGCGCGCCGCCCCCCGGCAACGGCGGCCGGGACGCCTCGGACCCGCTGCAGGCCCGCGGCCAGGGGGCGGGCACGCTCAACGCGCTGATCGTGGATGGAGCCGTCAACGCCTCCGGCGTCATCGACCGCAGCGGCAACCGGCAGGCCCTCTCCGACGCCGACCGGGCGTCCCTGCTCGACCTGCCACCGACGGCGGAGCCCGCCGAGCGCTCCCTCTCCATCGGCGACTACCGGCTGGTCGCCACCCGCGTCACCGACGGCGTCGTCATCACCGGACTGCCCCTGGCGGACCGGAACGACCTGCTGCGCGACATCACCGGCACCTTCGCCCTCGTCTGCCTCGGCGGTCTCGGCCTGACCGGCGTCCTCGGCGTCGTCGTGATCCGCCGCACCCTCCGGCCCCTGGAGGACGTCAGCGCGGTGGCCACCCAGGTCGCCCGGCTGCCCCTGGACGCCGGCGAGGTGCGGCTCGCCCAGCGCGTCCCGCCGCGGTTGGCCGACCCGCACACCGAGGTCGGCTCCGTCGGGCACGCCCTGAACCAGATGCTGGACAACGTCTCGTCGGCCCTGGACGCCCGGCAGCGGAGCGAGACCCGGGTGCGGCAGTTCGTCGCCGATGCCTCCCACGAGCTACGCACCCCGCTCGCCGCCATCCGCGGCTACACGGACCTGGTGCGCATGACCGAGGACCTCAGCGACGACGGGGCCCGCTCCCTGGGCCGCGTCGAGTCGCAGTCCCGGCGGATGACCGCCCTGGTGGAGGACCTGCTGCTGCTCGCCCGGCTCGACGAGGGCCAGCAGCCCGAGTTCGCCGACGTCGACCTCGGGGAACTCGTCGTCGAGATCGTCACCGACGCCCAGGTCACCGCGCGCGATCACCACTGGGTGATCTCGGTGCCCGAGGACCCGGTGCCCGTCCGGGCCGATCCGCGCCAGCTCACCCAGGTGCTGACCAACCTGCTGTCCAACGCGCGCAAGCACACGGACGCCGGGACCACGGTGACGACGACGGTGTCCCGCTCGAGCGACGGGCACGACGCCGTCCTGTCCGTGGTCGACACCGGGCCCGGCATCGACCCGGCCTTCCTCGAGCAGATCTTCGCGCGGTTCGCCCGGGCCGACGCCGCCCGCAGCGGCACCGACGGCACCACGGGCCTGGGGCTGGCCATCGTCGAGGCCATCGTGGCCGCGCACGGCGGCCGCATCGAGGTCTCCTCCCGGCCGGGACGCACCGAGTTCGCCGTCCGGCTGCCGCTCGCCACCCCGGTGGCGCCGCGGGCCTGACGCCCGCGCCCGCTTCCACAGCAGCGGCACAGCCGGACCCCACGGACGGCAAATCTCCCGTCACGACAGTGGTCGGTATGACAGCTCCGATCACCGCACCCCTGCTCGTCGCCGGTGTCGCGACGGACCCCCCGACGGTGGCCCCCCGCCTGCGGCGCGGGCCCGTGGACACCGCCGGACCCGTCCCCGTCCTCGACGTGACGATCCCCGTCTACAACGAGGAGAAGGACATCGAGGCGACCCTCCGTCGCCTGCACCGGCACCTGACCGACCACTTCCCGCACCGCTTCGCCATCACCGTCGCGGACAACGCGAGCACGGACGGCACCCTGCCGGTGGCGGAGCGCGTGGCCCGGGAACTGCCGGAGGTGCGGGTGGTCCACCTCGAGGAGAAAGGCCGCGGCCGGGCACTGCGCCGCGTCTGGTCCGACTCCCCGTCGCCCGTGCTGGCCTACATGGACGTCGACCTCTCGACGGACCTCGCGGCGCTCGGTCCGCTCGTCGCCCCGCTGATCTCCGGGCACTCCGACGTCGCGATCGGTACCCGGCTCGCCCGCGGTTCCCGCGTGGTGCGCGGCGCCAAGCGGGAGTTCATCTCCCGCTCCTACAACCTGCTGCTGCGCTCCTCGCTGGGCGCCCGCTTCTCCGACGCGCAGTGCGGTTTCAAGGCCATCCGCGGCGACGTGGCGCAGATGCTGCTGCCCTACACCGAGGACAACGCCTGGTTCTTCGACACGGAGCTGCTCGTCCTCGCCGAGCGCAGCGGGCTGCGGATCGCCGAGGTACCGGTCGACTGGACCGACGACCCGGACTCGAGCGTCGACATCGTCCGCACCGCGCTCGACGACGTCAGGGGCATCGTGCGGATCAGCCGCGACCTGGTCCGCGGCCGGATCCCGGTCGAGCAGCTGCGCACCGCCGTCGGACGGGGCACCATCCCCGGGCAGACCTCCGCCCTGTTCACCCAGGTGGTGCGGTTCGGCGTCGTCGGCGTCGCCTCCACCCTCGCCTACCTCGCGATCTTCACCGCCTGCCGGCTGGGGATGGACCCCCAGGCGGCCAACCTCGTCGCACTGCTCACGACGGCGATCGGCAACACCGCCGCCAACCGGATCTTCACCTTCGGCGTCAGCGGCTCCACCGGCGCGCTGAGGCACCACGCGCAGGGCCTGATCGTCTTCGGCATCGGGCTGGCCCTCACGTCCGGGGCCCTGGCGGCGGTGCACGCCGCCGGCTCCCCCGGGCGCACCGTCGAGCTGGCCGCCGTCGTCGGCGCCAACCTGCTCGCCACTCTCGTCCGCTTCCTGCTCTTCCGCCTGTGGGTCTTCCGGCCCCGCTTCCCCGCGTCGGCCGACGGCCCGGCGACCACCCTCACCCCCGCTCCCACCTCGATGAAGGACTCCCACCGATGAGCACCTCGACCTCCGCGACCGGCAGCACGCCGGGACGCCCCGCGCTGCCGCGCTACCTCCTCGACGCCACCTCGGCCACCGACGTGATCGACCGGCCGCAGCAGCACGCGGACCGACACGCCGCCGGCGACGACGAGCGGGACCGCCGGAGCGGGTCGCGGGCCGCCCGCTGGTTCACCGGCCGCGGGTCGTCGGAGCAGGACCAGCCCCGCTGGGTCCGTCCGTCGGCGCTCGCCCTGCTGCTGGGCACCGGGCTCCTCTACTTCTGGAACCTGACCAGCTCCGGCTACGGCAACTCCTTCTACGCCGCCGCCATCCAGGCCGGCACGAAGAGCTGGACGGCGTTGCTGTTCGGCTCGCTCGACGCCGGCAACGCCATCACCGTGGACAAACCGCCGGCCTCCCTGTGGCTGCCCGCCCTGATGGGGCGGCTGTTCGGGTTCAACTCGTTCACCGTGCTCGCTCCCCAGGCGCTGATGGGGGTGGCCGCCGTCGGGCTGCTGTACGCGGCCGTCAAGCGCACCAGCGGACCGGCCGCGGGACTGATCGCCGGCGCGGGGCTGGCGCTGACCCCGGTCGCCACCCTGATGTTCCGGTTCGACAACCCGGACGCGCTGCTCACGCTCTGCCTCGTCGCGGCCGGGTACGCCACGGTCCGCGGGATCGAGAAGCACGAAGCCCGCTGGCTCTTCCTCGCCGGCGCGCTGCTGGGACTCGCGTTCCTGACCAAGATGCTGCAGGGCTTCCTCACCATCCCCGCGCTCGGCCTCGCCTACCTGTGGGCCGCGAACACCGGCATCGGCCGGCGCATCCTCAACCTGCTCGCCGCGCTCGCCGGCATCGTCGTCGTGGCCGGGAGCTACCTCCTCGTCTTCCAGCTCACGCCCGCGGAGGCGCGGCCCTACATGGCCGGCACGCAGACCAACAGCTTCCTCGAGCTCACCTTCGGCTACAACGGCCTCGGCCGGATCTTCGGCGGTTCGGGCAACGGCGGTGGCGGCGGCGGCATGGGTGGCGGCAACACCGGCTTCGGCGGCTCCACCGGTGTGCTGCGGATGTTCAACTCCGCGTTCGGCGCCGAGGTGTCCTGGCTGCTGCCTGCGGCCGTGATCCTGCTCGTGGCCGGGCTGTGGTTCACCCGGCGAGCGCCGCGCACCGACCTCACCCGGGCGTCACTCATCCTGTGGGGCGGCTGGATGGTCGTGACCGCCGGCATCTTCTCCTTCATGGAGGGCACGATCCACCCGTACTACGCGGTCGCCCTGGCCCCGGCGATCGCGGCCCTCGTCGGCATCGGTTCGGTGGAGCTGTGGCGGGGCCGGGCGTATCTCGCCCCCCGCATCATCCTGGCGGTCAGCATCCTCGCCACCGCCGTGTGGTCCTTCGCCCTGCTCTCCACCGCGTCGGACTGGCTGCCGTGGCTGAAGTGGGTGCAGCTGGCCCTCGGCGCGCTGACGGCGACGGCCCTGGTGTTCCGCCTCGACGCCGTGCGGCGGATGGGCGTGGCCGTGATCATCGCCGCCCTGCTCTCCTCGGGCCTCGGGATGGGGTCCTGGGCGATCGCGACGGCGTCCTCCGCGCACTCCGGCTCGATCCCGACCTCCGGCCCGGCGAGCGCCGGCGGCGGGATGGGCGGCATGGGCACCCGGATGGGCGGAGCGCCCGGCGGTACGACGGGCCAGAACGGCACGGCGGGCCAGGCGCCCGGCGGTGCGGCGGGCCAGGCGCCCGGCGGCGCGGCGGGTGAGGCGCCCGGCGGCACCACCGGTCAGTCCGGCACCACCGGTCAGTCCGAGACGGGGCAGGCACCCGGCGGCACGGGTGAGGCGGGCGGCGCCGACGCCGACCTGACCGCCCTGCTGCAGGAGACGACCACCACCTGGTCCGCGGCCATCTCGGGGGCGACCGGTGCGGCCGATCTCGAGCTGGCGTCCAACACGTCGGTCATCGCGCTCGGCGGTTGGAACGGCTCGGATCCGTCCCCGACGCTGGCCCAGTTCCAGCAGATGGTCCGCGACGGGAAGATCAGCTATTTCATCTCCGGTGGCGGCATGGGTGGCGGCGGAGGGATGGGCGGCGGTTCGTCGGCCTCGTCCGAGATCGCCGCCTGGGTGGCCGCGAACTACACCGCCACCACGGTCGGCTCCAGCACGGTCTACGACCTCCGCTCCTGACCCCTTCACCTCCCGCCAGCCCCCCCACCTCCCGCCAGCTCGTCAATAGATGTTCACCAGGGCCCGATCTCCGTGCCCGATCGAGCATCTATTGACGAGCTGGCCCTGGAAGGAGACACCATGACGACCTCCCTCGCCGGAGCGACCGGCACGTTCGACGGCGTCGGGCACGGCACCGGCGCCACCCCCACCGACGATCCGGACGGCGGCTCTGCCGGTGACCACGCCCCGCGGCGAGGCCGGCGTTCCGCCGGTGGCGCCTTCCGGGCGCGTCGGCTCGGGGCCCGCGTCCTCGACCGCGTGCGGCCGACGCGACAGATCTGGCCCGTGTACGCGCTGCTCGCCGCGACGGCCGTCCTCTATCTGGTGGGCCTGGACGCCTCGGGCTGGGCCAACCCGTTCTACTCGGCGGCCGCGCAGGCCGGCTCCCAGAATCTGATCGCCTTCCTGTTCGGCTCCTCCGACGCGGCCAACGCCATCACCGTCGACAAACCGCCGGCCTCGCTGTGGTTCATGGCCATCTCGGTCACGCTGTTCGGCCTCAACTCCTTCGCCATCCTCCTCCCGCAGGCGTTGATGGGCGTGGCCGCCGTCGGCACCGTCTACGCCGCCGTCACCCGGGTGGCCGGCCGGGTCGGCGGGCTGGTGGGCGGCGCCGTGCTGGCGGTGACCCCGGTCGCGGCCCTGATGTTCCGGTTCAACAACCCGGACGCCCTGCTCGTGCTGCTGCTCAGCCTCGCCGCCTACGCCACGGTGCGCTCAATCGAGAGCGGACGGGCCCGGTGGTTGATCGGCTGCGGCGTGCTGATCGGCTTCGCCTTCCTCACCAAGCAGATGCAGGCGCTGCTCGTGGTCCCCGGTTTCGGCCTGGTGTACCTGGTCGCCGCGCCGCACCGGATCGGCCGCCGGCTGCTGCACCTGCTCGGGGCGCTCGCGGCCCTGGTCGTCTCCGCCGGCTGGTGGATCGCCCTGGTCGAGCTGACCCCGGCGCGGTACCGGCCCTACATCGGCGGGTCCCAGACCAACTCCATCCTCGAGCTGACCTTCGGGTACAACGGGTTCGGCCGGCTCACCGGCGACGAGGTGGGCAGCGTCGGCGGCGGTGGGGCGACGTCGACGACGGGCCTGTTCCGGATGTTCTCCGCGTCCTTCGGGGGTCAGATCTCCTGGCTGCTGCCGGCGGCCCTCGTGCTGCTCGTCGTGGTGCTGTGGGCGACCCGGCGGCAGCCGCGCACCGACCCCGCTCGCGCCGCCGTGCTCGTCTGGGGCAGCTGGCTCGTGGTCACGGGCGTGGTGTTCAGCTTCATGGCCGGCATCATCCACGAGTACTACTCCGTCGCCCTCGCCCCGGCGATCGCCGCTGTCGTCGGCATCGGCGTGGGCCTGCTGTGGGAGCGACGGCGCGAATCCGTACCGGCGCTGCTGCTCGGTGCGACCATGATGATGACCGCGTTCTGGGCCTTCATCCTCCTCGCCCGCACGCCGACCTTCGTGCCATGGCTGCGCTGGGTCATCCTCTTCGGGGGGATGCTGGCCGGCGTGGGGCTGGTCGTCCTGCCGCACGTCACCCGGCCCGTGGCCCGAACGGTGGCCGCCGCGGCCGTCGTGCTCGCCCTCGCGGGCCCGACGTCGTACTCCGTGCAGACCGCTTCGACGGGCCACACCGGCGCCATCGTCACGGCCGGCCCGAGCACGGGCACGGGCTTCGGTGGCCGTGGCGGCATGGGCGGTCAGAACACCGGTCAGGGCGGGACGGCTCCGCAGGGCGCGGGCCAGGCTCCCGGTGCGGGGCAGGCGAACGGTACGGGTCAGCCGCCCACCGGGACCGGTCAGCAGGGCGGTATGGGTGGCGCGGGTGGGATGGGCGGCCTGCTCAACGCCACGACGCCGGGCACGGCCCTGGTGGCGGCGTTGACCAAGGACGCCGGGGACTACACGTGGGCGGCCGCCGTCGTCGGCTCGAACAACGCCGCCGGCTATCAGCTGGCGACCGGGCTGCCCGTGATGGCCGTCGGCGGCTTCAACGGCACGGACCCGGCGCCGACGCTCGCGCAGTTCCAGCAGCTCGTCGCGGACGGGAAGATCCACTACTGGATCCCCGGCACCATCGGGATGCAGTCCAACGGCGGGTCCGACGCGGCGAGCGCGATCGACGCGTGGGTGCAGGCGAACTACACGGCCACGACGGTCGACGGCGTCACCGTCTACGACCTCACCCCCTGACCCCCGGTCCTCCCCGCCAGCTCGTCAATAGATGCACGATCCGGGCCGAAAACGGGCTCCGCTGAACATCTATTGACGACCTGGCGGGGGTGGGTGGGCCACGCGGTCATGCGGCCGAAACGTGTCGTCGGGTATCCTGATGTGACGCAGGACGCTTCGCCGGCAACGGCGGTCGTCCCGCAGGCTGTGATCCGCGGCGGGAGAGTCCCGCTCTGGCGGGCGCCGAAGGAGCAAATTCCTCCCCGGGAATCTCTCAGGCACCTGTACCGCTGCGGCGAGCCGACTCTGGAAAGCAGCCCTCGCGGGCTCACCGACGGTGCAAGCGGGCCCACGACCGACAATCGTGGAGCCGGCGGAATCTCTCAGGTCCGATACAGAGCGGGGAGGGACCCGTCCGTTCCGGCGCCCGCGCCGGCCGACCGACCTCCGGAGTTCCCCATGATCTCGTCCATTCCCTCGGCCTTCACGGACCGCCACATCGGCGCCCGCCGCGACGAGCACGTCAAGCACATGCTCAACGCCATCGACCTGGATTCGGTCGAGGCGCTCGCCGCCATCGCCGTCCCCGACAGCATCAAGCAGGACGGGCCGCTCGAGCTCGGTCCGGCGCTGAGCGAGTCCGACGCGCTGGCGGCCCTGCGCGCGCTGGCCAGCAAGAACGTGCAGCGCGTCCAGATGATCGGGCAGGGCTACTACGACACCGTGACCCCGCCGGTGATCCGCCGCAACATCGTCGATAATCCCGCCTGGTACACCGCCTACACCCCGTACCAGCCGGAGATCTCCCAGGGCCGGCTCGAGGCGCTGCTGAACTTCCAGACGGCGGTCGCGGACCTCACCGGGCTGCCCATCGCCAACGCGTCCCTGCTCGACGAAGCGACCGCGGTGGCCGAGGCCGTGCTGCTGATGCGGCGCGCCAACAAGAACAAGGACGCGAAGAACGGCATCACCGTCCTCGACGCCGACCTGTTCCCGCAGACCATCGCCGTCGTCGCCGGCCGCGCCAAGGCGCTCGGCTTCGAGGCGGTCGTCACCGACCTCAGCCGGGGCCTGCCCGAAGGGCCGATCAACGGCATCGTGCTGCAGCAGCCCGGCGCCTCCGGCCGGGTCGAGAACGCCACCGAGCTGATCGCCGCAGCGAAGGAGCGGGGCGCGATGGTCACCGTCGCCGCCGACCTGCTCGCGCTGACCCTGATCACCTCCCCCGGTGAGCAGGGCGCCGACATCGCCGTCGGCTCCGCCCAGCGCTTCGGCGTCCCCCTCTTCTACGGCGGCCCGCACGCCGCTTTCATGGCCGTCCACGCCGGCCTCGAACGGCAGCTGCCCGGCCGGCTGGTCGGGGTCTCCAAGGACGACGCCGGGGTGCCCGCCTACCGGCTCGCGCTGCAGACCCGCGAGCAGCACATCCGCCGGGAGAAGGCCACGTCCAACATCTGCACCGCGCAGGCCCTGCTGGCCATCGCCGCCGGCATGTACGCGGTCTATCACGGCCCGGAGGGTTTGAAGGCGATCGCCGAGCGCGTGCACGGCCACGCCCGCGAGCTGGCCACCGCGCTCGACGCCGCCGGTGTGACCGTGGCGCACACGAGCTTCTTCGACACGGTCACCGCCACGGTGCCCGGCCGGGCCGCCGAGGTCGTCGCCGCCGCCGAGCGTGAGGGCGTGAACCTGCGGCTCGTCGACGCCGACACCGTCGGGGTCTCGTGCGACGAGCTGACCATCGCCAAGCACGTCGTCGTCGTCGCCCGCGCCTTCGGGGCAGACCTCGACGAGGCGCCGGCGCCGGTGGACTCGTTCGCGCTGGCGGCGGCCGTCCGCCGGTCCAGCGAGTACCTCACGCACCCGGTGTTCCACACCTACCGCTCCGAGACCCAGATGATGCGGTACCTGCGCCGGCTCGCCGACCGGGACCTGGCCCTGGACCGCACCATGATCCCGCTCGGCTCCTGCACCATGAAGCTGAACGCCACGGTCGAGATGGAGGCCATCACCTGGCCCGAGTTCGCCGGCATCCACCCGTTCGCCCCGGATTCCCAGACCGAGGGCTGGCGCGAGCTGATCGCCGACCTCGAGGCCGATCTGGCGGCCATCACCGGCTACCACACGGTGTCCATCCAGCCGAACGCCGGGTCCCAGGGCGAGCTCGCGGGCCTGCTCGCGATCCGCAACTACCACGTCAGCCGCGGCGACGCCCAGCGCACCGTGTGCCTCATCCCGGCGTCGGCGCACGGCACCAACGCCGCCTCCGCGGTCCTGGCCGGCCTGAAGGTCGTCGTCGTCGCCACCGCCGACAACGGCGAGATCGACCACGCGGACCTGGCGGCGAAGATCGAGGCCAACCGGGACACCCTGGCCGCGATCATGATCACCTACCCGTCGACGCACGGCGTGTACGACGGCGACGTGACGATGGTGTGCGACTCCGTGCACGAGGCCGGCGGCCAGGTGTACATCGACGGCGCGAACATGAACGCCCTGGTCGGGCTGGCTCAGCCGGGCCAGTTCGGCGGAGACGTCTCGCACCTGAACCTGCACAAGACCTTCTGCATCCCCCACGGCGGGGGCGGTCCGGGTGTCGGTCCGGTGGCCGTCCGGGAGCACCTCGCCCCGTTCCTGCCCGGCGACGCGGCGACGTGGAGCCTCGACGGGCCGGACCGCACCGGCATCCCCGTGTCCGCGTCCCGCTTCGGGTCGGCGGGCGTGCTCCCGATCTCCTGGGCGTACGTCAAGCTCATGGGCGGCGAGGGGCTGACCCAGGCGACGACGTCGGCCCTGCTCGCGGCCAACTACGTGGCCCGCCGCCTGAACGAGCACTTCCCCGTGCTCTACACGGGCGAGGCCGGCCTGGTGGCGCACGAGTGCATCCTCGACCTGCGGGAATTGACGGCCCGCACGGGCGTCACCGCCGAGGACGTCGCCAAGCGGCTGATCGACTTCGGCTTCCACGCGCCGACCCTGTCGTTCCCGGTGGCCGGCACCCTGATGGTGGAGCCCACCGAGTCCGAGGACCTGGCGGAGATGGACCGGTTCATCGATGCGATGATCGCCATCCGCGCCGAGATCGAGGAGGTGGCCGAGGGCTCGGTGTCCGTCGCCGAGTCCCCGCTGCGCCGCGCCCCGCACACCGCGGCGGCCGTCGTGACCAGCAACTGGGAGCGGCCCTACACCCGGGAGCAGGCCGCCTTCCCCGGCGGGACGCCCACGCAGGACAAGTACTTCGCTCCGGTCGGCCGCATCGACGGCGCCGGCGGGGACCGCAACCTGGTCTGCGCCTGCCCGCCGCTGAGCGCGTTCGAGAACTGACGCGCCCAGCCGCCACCGACTCATCGACCTCTGATTCCGGAAGACGGAGACACCATGACCGAGACCACCGCCCCCGACACCGCCGATTCCGACAGCACCCAGCGGTTCACCGCGCTGTACGACACCCACGCCGAGCTCGGCGCCTCGTTCACCGACTTCGGCGGCTGGCAGATGCCGCTGAAGTACGGGTCCGAGCTCGCTGAGCACCGCGCCGTCCGCGCCACCGCGGGTCTGTTCGACCTCTCCCACATGGGCGAGATCGAGGTCACCGGCCCGCAGGCCGGCGCGTTCCTCGACCACGCCCTGGTCGGCAAGCTGTCGGCGATCGCCGTCGGCAAGGCCAAGTACTCGCTGATCTGCGCCGAGGACGGCGGCATCATCGACGACCTGATCGTGTACCGGCTGGCCGAGGAGGAGTACCTGGTCGTGCCGAATGCGGGCAACGCGGCGACCGTGTCGTCCGAGCTGGCCACGCGGCTGGCCGGCTTCACGGGCACCGACGCCGACGGCGTCACGCTGACCGACGTGTCCGCCCAGACCTCGCTGATCGCCGTGCAGGGCCCGAACGCCGAGGCGATCGTTCGCGCCGTCGTCCCGGCCGAGCAGGGGGACTCCGTCACGGGCCTGCGGTACTACGCCGCGGTCCGGGTCACCGCTGCCGGGGTGCCGGTGCTGCTGGCCCGCACCGGGTACACCGGTGAGGACGGCTTCGAGCTGTTCGTCGCGAACGATGACGCCGCAGGCCTCTGGGGCGCGCTGCGGACCGCGGGCGAGGAGCACGGGCTGGTCCCCTGCGGGCTCGCTGCGCGTGACTCGCTGCGCCTGGAGGCGGGCATGCCGCTCTACGGCAACGAGCTCTCCCGCGACCGAACCCCCTTCGCGGCCGGCCTCGGCGGCGTCGTGGCGCTGAAGAGCAAGGAGAACGACTTCGTCGGGCGCGAAGCGCTGCAGGCGGCGAAGGACGCGGGCGAGGGCAGCACGGGCGGGCAGCGGCTGGTGGGGCTGAAGGGCCTCGGGCGGCGCTCGGCGCGCTCGCACTACGCGGTGCTGGCCGACGGCGCGCAGGTCGGCGAGGTCACCTCCGGCCAGCCCAGCCCCACGCTCGGTTTCCCGGTCGCCATGGCCTACGTCGACGTCGCCCGGTCCGAGCCGGGCACCCGCCTGGACGTGGACCTGCGCGGCAAGGCCGAGCCGTTCGAGGTCGTTGCCCTGCCGTTCTACCGGCGCGAGCAGTAGTCCCACCCTCCCCCGTCAGCACGAACAGAGGAAACACGCCATGAGTTCAGTCCAGACCGGCCTCCGGTACTCCGAGGAGCACGAGTGGGTCGACACGTCGTCGCCCGCGAAGATCGGCGTCTCGAAGGTCGCCGCCGACGCGCTCGGCGACGTCGTCTACGTCGATCTGCCGGAGGTGGGCGACGCGGTCACCGCGGGCGAGACCTGCGGCGAGATCGAGTCCACCAAGAGCGTCTCCGACCTGTACTCGCCCGTCACCGGCACGGTCGCCGCGGTCAACGACGACGTCGCGGACAACCCCGCGCTGGTCAACGAGGACCCGTACGGCGCCGGCTGGCTCTTCACCGTGGAGGTCGACGAGGAGGGCCCGCTGCTGTCCGCGGAGGAGTACGCAGAGAAGAACAACGTCACGCTCTAGGTCTCCTCGGGCAGGCCCACTCCGCTGACCGGGCTCACCGTACGCTTCTGGAGCTTGCCGGTTCGAGCAGGTGGTGAATCCCCGGCGCAGCGACTGGTCAAGCCCGGTCGTCCTCCTCGACCCACTCGAGCAAGTCGCCCGGCTGACAGTCCAGCACGCGGCACATCGCCTCCAGCGTGCTGAAGCGGACGGCCTTGGCACGTCCGTTCTTCAGCACGGCGACGTTCGCCGGCGTCAGGCCGACGCGGTCCGCGAACTCGCCCACGCTCAGTTTTCGGCGGGCGAGCTCGACGTCGATGCGCACGATGATCGGCATCAGATCACCGCGTCCAGTTCGGTACGCAACACCGTGGCCTGCCGCAGCAGCGCCCGCATCACGACCATGGTGAGGACGAGGACGGCCCCGACGACGGTCATGCCGAACAGCATCATCGGCACGCCCGGATCACGCAGCTGCGGGGTGACGTAGATGAACCAGGACAGCGAACCGCCGATCGCCGCCAGCACCAGCCACGCCGTCACCATCGCGCCGACGATGACGTCCACCCAGACGAACGCCCGGGCGCTGAAGATGCGGCCGTCGCGCACCAGGCCGAGGAGCCGCCACGTGCAGACCACGACCACCTCCGCGCACAGGAAGCCGAACACCGCGGCGAGGGTGAGGGGCCACTGCCAGCCGGCGGCGAGAGGGTTCTCGCGCGCCTGGTGGGCGAACATGCCCGGAAAGCTCAGCGTCTGCCCGACGAGCAGACCGAGGAAGAGCAGGGCGAGGAGCGCTCGGAGCGGGACGACCACGCGACGAAGGGTGAACATGACTCGATTGTCGGTGTATACCTATCGAAAGTCAATCGACTTCATGGCTTGACGCCCTCCTCCGGCTCGGGCGGCGTCTCCCTGCCGGCCGCCTCGTCGCGGGCGGCCCACTCCAGCAGCGGCGCAATGTCGAAGACGGCGTCGTCGATGCCCGCGTGCAGGTCGCCCAGCTCGGCGAATCGGGCCGGCATGGTGGCGATGGTGAAGTCGCCCGGCTCGGCGTCGTCGATCTCGTCCCACCGCAGCGGCGCCGAGACGGTGCCGACGTCGTTACCGCGCACCGAGTAGGCACACGCGATGGTGTGGTCGCGGGCGTTCTGGTTGAAGTCGACGAAGACGGCGGCCGGGTCCCGGTCCTTCCGCCACCAGGTCGTCGTCACGTCGTCCGGCAGTCGCCGCTCCACCTCGCGGGCGAACGCGAGAGCGCCGCGGCGGACGTCGGTGAATCCGTGGTCGGGCGCGATCCGGACGTAGACGTGCAGGCCGTCGCCCCCGCTGGTCTTGGGCCAGCCGGTGGCGCCGAGTTCGTCGAGGATCTCGTGGGCGACGTGCGCGGTCCTTCGGACGTCGGCCCAGGTGGCGGCGGGCATCGGGTCGATGTCGATGCGCCATTCGTCGGGCTTCTCGGTGTCGGCGCGGCGGCTGTTCCAGGGGTGGAACTCCACGGTGCTCATCTGCACGGCCCAGACGACGTCGGCCAGCTTCGTCACGCACAGCTCGTCGGCGTGCAGGTTCCAGCGCGGGAAGTGCAGGCGGACGGTCTCCACCCACGGCGGGGCGCCGTGCGGCAGCCGCTTCTGGTGCACCTTCTTGCCCGCCGCCCCCTCGGGGAAGCGGTGCAGCATGCACGGGCGCTCCCGCAAGGCGCGCACGATGCCGGGCCCGACGCTGCGGTAGTACTCCGCCAGGTCGAGCTTGGTCTCGCCGCGGGCGGCGAAGTAGACGCGGTTCGGGCTGGAGAGGCGCACGTCGAACCCGTCGACGTCGAGCACGACCGGATCCCCGAACTCACCCTTGGTTGACATGCCCCTTACGCTCCGGCACCGCCCGCCAGGTCGTCAATAGATGTCGACGCAACCGCTTCCGGCGAGGGAGATGGTGCATCTATTGACGAGCTGGCGCGTCGGGCGCCGGCCTCAGGCGCGCAGCAGCGACCGCAGGGTGCCGATGGTGTCGGCGTCCTCCGGGCGCTTGTCCTCGCGGTAGCGCTTCACCCGGGCGAACCGCAACGCGACGCCGCCCGGATACCGGGTCGAGGACTGGACGCCGTCGATGGCGATCTCGACGACGGTGACCGGCTCGACGTACACGGTGTGCGCGGTGCGCCGGGTCTCGATCTGCGGGAAGCGCTCGGTCTGCCAGCGCAGCAACTCGTCCGTGAGCCCCTTGAACGTCTTGCCGACCATGACGTACCCGCCCGGCTCGCCGAACTCGCCGTCCGGGTCCAGGGCGCCCAGGTGCAGGTTGGACAGCCAGCCCTGCCGCCGGCCGGAGCCCCACTCGCAGGCGAGGACGACCAGATCGTAGGTGTGCACGGGTTTGACCTTGATCCAGCTCGACCCGCGTCGGCCGGCGGCATAGAGCGAGTCGATGCCCTTGACGACGACGCCCTCCTGCCCCGCGGCCAGCGCCTCGGCGGAGACCCGTTCCGCAGTGGCGGCGTCGTCGGTGACCGTGCCGGGGACGCGCAGGGCGGGCGCGATGCGCTCCAGTTCGGCCAGCCGCACCGCCAGCGGCTCGTCCAACAGATCCCGGCCGTCCACGTGCAGCGCGTCGAAGAACCAGGGCGTCAGCACCGTCTCGCGCGCGGTCGCGGAGTCGGTCATGGTGCCGAACCGGGACATCGTCTGCTGGAACGGGCGGGGCGCGCCGGCCTCGTCGAGGGCCAGGGTCTCGCCGTCGAGGATGACGTCGTGCACGGGCAGGGCGCGGACGGCGGCGACCACGTCGGGCAACCGGTCGGTGACCTCGGCCAGGCTGCGGGTGAAGACACGGACATCGTCGCCGGAGCGATGCACCTGAATGCGGGCGCCGTCGAGCTTGTACTCGACGGACGCCGTCCCGGTCGTGGACAGTGCATCGGTGGGGGTCGCGGCGGTGGCGGCGAGCATCGGCAGCACGGGCCGCCCGACGACGAGGCCGACGGCGGCGAGCGCGTCCTCGTCCGCGGTCAGCGCGAGCCGGGCGGTGCCGCCGAGGTCGCCGGAGAGCATCGCGGCCCGCCGGACGAGCGCGACCGGGTGGCCGGACGCGGCGGCGATCGCGTCGGTGAGCACGCCCTCCAGCGCGCCGGTGCGGACCTCGCCGAGCAGGACGCGGGCGATGAAGTCCTGCTCCCCCGCGGTGGCCTGCGCCATCAGCCCGGTCAGGTCGCGGGAGCGAACGGCGTCCGACCCGGCGCCCGTCGTCGTCGCCAGCCGATCGAGGAAGGCATCCAGGTCGGCGACGGTGAGAGTCGGTTCGGCGGCCGGGTCGCCGGTGATGGCGCCGATGCTCCGGTAGCCGACGCCCACCCGGCCCTGCCGCGGCCGGCCGATCAGGAACCCGACGGCGTGCGCGACGTCGTCGGGCTCGAGGCGGCGCAGCAGATCGGCGAGCGCGTCCACCTTGGCCAGCCGCGAGCGGGTGGCGGTGACGGCGGTGGTCGTCGCGACGAGGTCATCGAGCAGCACGGGCTCAGTCTGTCACCGGCCCCCGACAGCCCGGCTCAGGTCGCCAGGTCGCCAGGTCGCCAGGTCGCCAGTAGATGCTCGATCCGGGGCTGCGGAAGCGCTTGCGTCGACATCTGAGGTGAAACTTAGGTGGTGGCGGGGGTGGTGACGAGGTATCCCAGTGCGGTCAATTCGTGGACGAGGTGTTGGGCGCGTTGTCCTGGC
>NZ_BMJI01000023.1 GCF_014643255.1 Tersicoccus solisilvae
GGCGCCGCGCGCGAGCCGGGCGCGGATGACGGCGGGGGCCTGGTCGGGTCGGCGGGTGGCGGCGGCGTCGGCGCGCTCGCGCCGGGCGAAGGCGTCCTCGAGCCGGTCGAGCTCCGCGTCGACCTCCTGGGCGTCGTACCCGCCGCGGACGAGGGCGAATACCGCGTCGCGTACGTGGCCGCTGCCGATCGGCGCGTCCGCGGCATCGTCGTCCCACGCCTGCCGCACGCGGGCCAGCAAGGCGTCGACCTGGGCGGGGTGGTAGCCGCGGCGACGGTGGGGCACCCGGGTGAACGCGTGCGCCGCGCCCGTCGTGTCCGGATCTGTCGACCGCGGGACGCCCGGCGCGTCCGCCGTCGTCGCGGCGGGGCCGGACTCCCCCGTGACGCTCATCGGCCGTGTCCTTTCCGAGCCCGGGCGGGTGGCCCGGGGGTGGCCCCACGTCGTGTCCGGTCCGGCGGATCAGCGCCGGGGAGTCACAACTGCGGCATCAGCAGTTCGAACATCAAGAATGCCACCGGCGAGGCGAGAACGATGGAATCGAGCCGGTCCATGACTCCACCGTGTCCCGGCAGGATGGTGCCCATGTCCTTGATCCCGACCTCGCGCTTGACCATGGATTCTGCCAGATCGCCGAGCGTCGCGGCTCCGACCGTGGCGACGGCCATGATGGGGCCGACCCACCACGGCTGACCGAGCAGCAGGGTCGCGCAGAGCAACCCGATCACGGCCGCCCCGACGATCGACCCGCCGAATCCCTCCCAGGTCTTCTTCGGACTGACCCGGGGGGCCATCGCGTGACGGCCGAACAGCACCCCGACGATGTAGCCGAAGGTGTCGTTCGCGACCACCAGCAGCAGCATGGTGATCAGCTTCAGCGGTCCGGCGTCGGTGCGCAGCAGCAGCAGGGCGAAGCTGACCATCAGCGGGATCCACGTGAGGGCGAGCACGCCTGCCCGGGCCGCGGCCGGCGCTCCGGGCCGCGGATCGAGCGCACGCCACAGCACCGCGAGCAGGCACGCGCCGACGTAGGCCAGGGTGAGCATCTCGGGGCCGCCCAGGTAGGCGGCGAAGGGCAGCGCGGCGGCACCGATGGCGACCGGGACCCGCGGCAGGAGCACCTGCCGGAACGCCATCGCCCGGGCGAACTCGATGACGCCGACGACGGTGAAGGCCCCGACGATGCCGGTGAACAGCAGGGGCGAGAACAACAGCCCGACGATGAGCACACCGAGCAGGGCCAGCCCCACGGCGATCGCCGCCGGGAGATTGCGGCCGGCCCGGGACGGCGTCTTGCGGGCCGTCCGGTTGGCGCGGCCGTGCGCCGGGGGGAGCAGGCTGAAGCGGCGGATCCCCCGGCCGGGTGTGGCCGTCGTCGCGGCGGCCGGGACCGGCGACCCGGGCGCGGGACCGGCCGGGTGCGACCCCGGCCCGTCCGGCGTCGGGAGGTCGCTCATTCAGACGTCCAGCAACTCGGTCTCTTTGCGCTTGAGCAGCTCGTCGATCGAGTCCGTGTGCCGCTTCGTGGCCGCGTCGAGTTCCTTCTCGGCACGAGACCCCTCGTCCTCCCCCACCTCGCCGTCCTTGACCAGCTTGTCCAGGTCGTCCTTGGCCTTGCGGCGGATGTTGCGGACGGACACCTTGGCCTCCTCGGCCTTGGTGCGGACCAACTTGATGTAGTCCCGGCGGCGTTCCTCCGTCAGCTCGGGCATCACGATGCGGATCACGTTGCCGTCGTTGGCCGGATTCGCGCCGAGGTCGGAGGCGCGCAGCGCCTTCTCGATGTCGTTGAGGGACCCCTTGTCGTAGGGGGTGATCAGCAGGGTGCGCGCCTCGGGGTTCTGGAACGACGCGAGCTGCTGCAGCGGGGTGGGAGCCCCGTAGTAGTCGACCGTCAGCTTCGCGAACAGCGAGGGATTCGCGCGGCCGGTGCGGACGGAGGCGAAGTCCTCCTTGGCCACCTCGACGGCCTTGTCCATCTTGTCCTCGGCCTCGAGCAAAGTGTCGTCGATCACGCGCGTCTCCTCAGCGTCGTCGTTCTCATCGTCTCGTTCGTCATCCTATCCAGCGCGGGGCACCGGCCGGCGCCGGGTGCGCCGCGCGGCTGTCCCACCTCAGGCCGTGATGATGGTGCCGATCTCCTCGCCGAGGATCGCGCGAGAGACGTTGCCGGCGCCTTCCATCCCGAAGACGAGCATCGGCATGCCGTTGTCCTTGCACAGGCTGAACGCGGTCTGGTCCATCACCCGGATGTCCCGTCGCAGCGCCTCGTCGTAGGTCAGCCGGTCCAGCTTCACCGCGGTCGGGTCCTTCCGGGGGTCGGCGGTGTAGACGCCGTCGACCCCGTTCTTGGCGGCGAGCACGACGTCGGCGTGCACCTCGAGCGCGCGCTGGACGGCGACGGTGTCGGTGGAGAAGTACGGCAGGCCGGCGCCTGCGCCGAAGATGACCACCCGGTCCTTCTCCAGGTGACGGATGGCCCGCCGCGGGATGTACGCCTCGGCGACCTGGCCCATGGTGATCGCGGACTGCACGCGCGTCTCGACGCCGGCCTGCTCGAGGAAGTCCTGCAGGGCCAGACAGTTCATCACGGTGCCGAGCATGCCCATGTAGTCCGCGCGGGAGCGGTCCATGCCCTCCTGGGAGAGCTCGGCACCGCGGAAGAAGTTGCCGCCGCCGACGACGATGGCCACCTCCACCTTGCCGGCGGTCTCGGCGATCTGCTGGGCGACACCGCGAACGGTGGCCGGGTCGACACCGATCCGTCCCCCGCCGAACACCTCGCCGGAGAGCTTGAGCAGCACCCGCCGGCGGCGGCCGTCGGGCTCGTGGTCGTGGTCAGCGTTGCGAGTCTGCATGGGCGCCTGCCTTCCGGGTTCACGGTGGACGCGACGACGGGGGTGGTCACCCGGGCATCCAGGTGACCACCCCCGTCGACGCGTGGCCCGGTCCGCCGCCTCAGCGGCGGACCGGGTACTGCTGCTGGTGGGAGGCCGAGCGCTCAGGCGCCGACGCGGAAGCGGGCGAAGCCCACGGCCGTCGTGCCGGCCTCCTCGAGAACCTTACCAACGGTCTTCTTGGAGTCCTTCGCGAACGGCTGATCCAGAAGGGCGACCTCCTTGAAGTACCCGGTGAGGCGACCCTCGACGATCTTCGTCAGCGCGGCCTCGGGCTTGCCCTCCGCGCGAGCCGTCTCGTCGGCGATGCGGCGCTCGTTCTCGACCGTCTCGGCCGGCACGTCGTCGCGGCTCAGGTAGGTCGGGGCCATGGCGGCGGTGTGCACGGCGACGTCGTGGGCGACGGCCTGTGCGGCCTCACCGGTGCCGTCGACGGCGACGAGGACGCCCACCTGCGCCGGCAGGTCCTTCGACGTCTTGTGCAGGTACGCGTCGACGGTGGCACCCTCGACCCGCACCACGCGGCGGACCTGGACCTTCTCGCCCAGCAGGGCGCCGGCCTCGGTGACCTGCTCGGACACGGGCTTGCCGTCGATCTCGGCGGCGAGCAGCGTGTCCAGGTCGGTCGCGCCGGAGGCGATGGCGGCCTCGAGGACCTTGGTGCCGAACTCGACGAACGGGGCGGCCTTGGCCACGAAGTCGGTCTCGCAGTTGACCTCGACCATGACGCCGACGTTGCCCTCGACGCGGGCGGCGATCAGGCCCTCCGCAGTGGAGCGGCCCTCGCGCTTGGTGACGCCCTTGAGGCCCTTGACACGGATGATCTCCATGGCCTTGGCGGCATCGCCGTCGGCCTCGTCCAGCGCCTTCTTGACGTCGAGCATGCCGGCGCCGGTGCGCTCGCGCAGTGCCTTGATATCGGCGGCAGTGTAGTTCGCCATGACATCTCCTCTGGTTGATCGGTGCGGGCCGCTCGGGTGGCGGCCCCAGTCGTGACTGCGGACCGCCCCGATGAAGTGCGGTCCGCAGTCTGGCGGCAGTGCCGCCGGTGGATCGATGAGCAACCGCGGGCGTCAGCCCGCGGTCATCACTCGGCCGGGGTCTCGGTCGCCTCGGGGGCGGCCTCGGTGGACGCGGCCGGAGCCTCGGTGGCCTCGGTCTCGGTGTCGGCCGCGGCGGCGTCGGCCGGCTCGGTCACCGTGTTCTCGGCGACCTCGACGTCCGCGGCCGCCTCGGAGGTGGTCTCCGACTGCTGGGCCTGGGCACCCTCGAGCAGCTCGCGCTCCCATTCGGCCATGGGCTCCTCGGCGCCGGTGGCACCGTCCCGCCCGGCCGCGCGGTTGTTCTTCTGGATCAGGCCGTCGGCGACGGCGTCGGCCACCACGCGGGTCAGCAGGTTGACGGAGCGGATCGCGTCGTCGTTGCCCGGGATCGGGAAGTCGACCTCGTCGGGGTCGCAGTTGGTGTCGAGGATCGCGACGACCGGGATACCCAGCTTCTTGGCCTCGTCGACCGCCAGGTGCTCCTTCTTGGTGTCGACGATCCAGATCGCGGACGGGGTCTTCGCCAGGTTGCGGATACCGCCGAGGGTCTTCTCGAGCTTCTCGTGCTCGCGCTGCAGGAGCAGGAGTTCCTTCTTGGTGCGGCCCGAGGCGGCGACGTCGTCGAAGTCGATCTCCTCGAGCTCCTTGAGGCGGGAGATCCGCTTGGAGACGGTCTGGAAGTTGGTCAGCATGCCGCCCAGCCAGCGCTGGTTGACGTAGGGCTGGCCCACGCGGGTCGCCTGCTCCGAGATGGCCTCCTGGGCCTGCTTCTTGGTACCCACGAAGAGGATCGTGCCGCCGTGCGCGACGGTCTCCTTGACGAACTCGTAGGCGCGGTCGATGTAGGACAGCGACTGCTGCAGGTCGATGATGTAGATGCCGTTGCGCTCGGTGAAGATGAAACGCTTCATCTTCGGGTTCCAGCGACGGGTCTGGTGACCGAAGTGAACGCCGCTGTCCAGCAGCTGGCGCATGGTGACGACGGGCATGTCGACACTCCTTCCGGCAGCGGCGGCCCTCCGGCCTGTCTGCGCTGCCTGTTGACGGTTGATCGCTCCCGGACGTGCGTCCGGGCCGCCCGGCGGGCGGTCGCTCCTGGTGCCCGGGACGGTGGATCACCGTGGACCTCCCGACCGGACTCTCATCCGGACCGTGGGGAGGAACCGTCGGTCAGGGCCACCGGGAACCGGCGACCGTCGACGTCTGCGCGCGGACACGCGTAGTCAGCCGAGGACACTCGGCTGCTGGCACCAGTCTACCGCAGCCGCTGAGCGCTCGCGTCCGCGGCGGCGGCCGGTGGGCCGGGTGCCGGCCATGGGTCGGATGGGATCCACGCGGGTCCGGCGTGTGCCCGAGCCCCGTCCCACGACACACCGGGAATGACCGGGCCATGGCGCTGTTTCCCCCACGGCGTCTTCTCCCTCCCCAGTCCGAATGCGATCACCCGTTGTCCCCATCGCACCACCGCGGACCTCCGGGGCGCGCCGTCGTCGGGCAGGGTCGGCCCATGAGAACCGACATGGGACCGCGGCAGTGCGCGATCGGCCGGCTGCACCTCGATGGTCCCCGGCCGATCGCCGAGAACGGGTCCCGGGAATGCGGCACGAACGATGCCGACACGAGCGGGTCCGGGTCGACCGCCGCGGACGGAGCCACCCCCGCCGCCCGGCGCAGCGACCGGGCCGCCATCGGAGTGACGCGGCATCGTGCCCCGGTGAGCGTCGTGCTGCTCGCGGGCCTGCTGGGTCTGTCCCCCGCCGCCGTACCGGCCGACGCCGCGGCGACGACGGCGACGTCGGTGGCGGCCATGCCGACCCCCGCACCCCGCGGCTGGCAGTGGCCGCTGCGTCCCCGACCACTGCTCGTGCGGCCGTTCGACGCGCCGGAACAGCGGTGGTCGGCGGGTCACCGTGGCGTCGATCTCGCCGGCGCGCCGGGTGCACCCGTGCACTCCCCCGCGGCGGGCACCGTGGTGTTCGTCGGCGTCGTGGTCGATCGCCCGGTGCTGACCATCGCCCACGCCGACGGTCTGCGCACCAGCGTCGAACCGGTGACCGCGGCGGTCGAGCGGGGCGATCGCGTGGCGGCCGGCCAGGTCGTCGGCCACCTGATCGCCGGCCCCTCCCACTGCTCGCCCGCCACCTGCCTGCACTGGGGCGTCCGGCTCGGGGAGGACTACGTCGACCCGCTCAGCCTGATCCTCGACCGGAGACCGTCGGTCCTGCTGCCCCTCTCCCCGGGGCGTGGTCGGTGATCGGCGGACAGCCGCCGTCGCGCGGGGGAAGGACGCGGACGAGGGGTCCGCCGCCGGCCGGACCGGGCCGGCCCGCGAGGGGTGCGACGTGGGATCACACGAAGGCGGAGATGCCCGTCACGGAGCGGCCGGTGATCAGCTTGTTGATCTCCTGCGTGCCCTCGTAGGTGTAGATCGCCTCGGCGTCGGCGAAGATCTTCGCCATCTCGAAGTCGACGACGATGCCGTTGCCGCCGAGCAGGCTGCGGCCCATCGCCACCGTCTCGCGCATCCTGGCGGACGCGAACGTCTTGGCCAGTGCGGCGTGTTCCTCGGTGGCCTGGTCGTTCGCCTCGAGCTGGGCCACGCGGACCAGCAGGCCCATCGAGGCCATGGCGTTGCCGAGCATGGTGGCGAGCTGGTCCTGGACCATCTGGTTCGCGGCCAGCGGCTGGCCGAACTGGTGCCGCTCGACGACGTGCTTGCGGGCGACGTCGAACGCGGCCATCTGCTGCCCGACCGCCTGCCAGGCCACCCCGATGCGGGTGGAGCGCAGCACCTTGTTGGTGTCGCGGAAGCTGTTGCCGTGAGCCAGATGGAACTCGTCCGGCACCACCACGTTCGCGAGGGTGATGTCGGCGTTCTGCACGGTGCGCAGGGAGATCTTGTTCTCGATCTTCGTGGCGGAGTAGCCGGGACGGGAGGTGTCGACGAGGAAGGCCTTGACCTTGTCGTCCGCCACGTCGCGGGCGTAGATGACCACCCAGTCGCTGAAGGTCGCGTTGCCGATCCAGCGCTTCTCGCCGTTGAGCACCCAGCTGTCGCCCTGCCGCTCGGCGGTGGTGCGGGTGCCGCCGGCCACGTCGGAACCGCCGAGCGGCTCGGTCAGCCCGAAGGCACCGATCTTCTTCATCGCGTAGATGTCCGGCAGCCAGGCCTGCTTCTGCTCCTCCGAGGCGAGCAGTTCGATGGAGCCGGTGAACAGGCCGTCGTGCACGCCCATGAAGGTCGCGATCGAGGTGTCGGCCCGGGTGAACTCCGCGTGGATGAACCCGGCCAGCAGCGGCGAGTAGCCGAGCCGGCGCACGGGCGAGACGATGTCCAGCTCGGCCAGCTTCGGGATCAGGTGATGCGGGAACTCGGCGGCGTTCCAGGCGTCGCGGGCGATCGGCCGCACCTCGGCGTCGAGGAACTCGCGGACCTCCTTCAGGCGAACCCGTTCCTGGGCACTGAGGAGGTCCTCGAAGTGGAGGAAGTCCCCGTCCGCGTAGGGGAGGTTGGTCGGATCGACGTCGTGGGCCATCGCGTGCCTGCCTTGTTCGAGTCGGGTGTCTCGCGGTGGCCGACCGGCGTCGGCGGGCCATCGCTGCTGAAAGTTACTACTCAGTAACAATGGCCGATTATGCCAGCTGTGTGCGGAACAGGAAAGGCCGAGGACGCGGCACGGCTCCGGTCGCCGAGACGGCGGCCGGAGCCGTGAAGGGTAGGGCCGGTGGGGCTTGAACCCACGACCAAAGGATTATGAGTCCTCTGCTCTGACCAGCTGAGCTACGGCCCCCTCGCTCCCGCGCCGGAGCCGGAGCATCCTCATCCTAGGCGCAGCCCGGCGGACGGGCGGGTTGACCGGCGGACGGTACGGTCAGACGGTCAGCGCGGTGTAGTCGGTGCCGCGGTAGAGCGCCTCGAAGGTGTCCAGGGTCACCCCGAGGTCGTGCTTGTTGACCATCTCGCGGCTCGTCTTGCCGAGGCTCAGCCGCTCCTGCTCCGGCAGTTCGAGGATGCGACGCAGCTTGTCGGCGAGGTCCGTGCTGTCGTTCGGCCGGAACAGGTAGCCGTTGCGGCCCTCGTCCACCAGGTGCGGCAGCGCCATCGCGTCCGCGAGCACCACGGGTTTGGACGCGCTCATCGCCTCGAGTGTGACCAGCGACTGCAGCTCGGCCGTGCCCGGCTGGCAGAACACGGTGGCCCGCAGGTACGCGCGACGGAGCTCCTCGTCGGAGGCGAGCCCCAGGAACCGGACCCGGTCCCCCAGGCCCACCTCGGCCACCTTCGCCTCCAGCGCCGGCCGCACCTCGCCGTCGCCGACGATCTCCAGGTGGGTGTCCAGGCCGGCCGGCAGCTTCGCGACCGCGTCGATCAGGACGTCGACGTGCTTCTCCTGCGCGAGCCGGCCGACGAAGAGCACGGTGGGGTGCGCCGGCGACTCCAGTTCCTCGCCCGCGAGCTGCTCGTACTTGGCGGCGTCGATGCCGTTGGAGACGGGCAGCACCTGGCGCAG
Source organism: Tersicoccus solisilvae (assembly GCF_014643255.1). Lineage (GTDB taxonomy): Bacteria > Actinomycetota > Actinomycetes > Actinomycetales > Micrococcaceae > Tersicoccus > Tersicoccus solisilvae. The sequence goes on from NZ_BMJI01000023.1 coordinate 8,452, forward strand.
GAACGCGTGGTCGTGCATCGCCTTCGCGGCCAGCGGCGTCGGGGTGGTGACGACGGCAGCCTGCCCCATCACCTTGCCCATGTCCCGCCACGAGTTCTTCGCGACGATGTCCAGGAACCAGCGCGGGAACGGCAGGAACGGGTCCAGGTTCTCGGGCATGAAGTGGTTGGTGGCGATCAGCCGGATGCCCAGCTTCGCGGCCGTGTCCGCGAAGGACTTGCCGATCATGTAGTGGCACTGCACGTGCACGACGTCGGGCCGCTCCTCCTCGAGGATGCGCCGCACCTCGCCGTTGATCTCCCACGGCAGGCAGAGCCGGTAGTACGGGTGGGTGGGGGCCTTGTGGGACCGGAGCCGGTGCACGACGACGCCGTCCTCGATCCCGGCGTAGCTCGGGCCGGCGTCGTTGCGCGCGGCCACCGCGTGGACCTCGTGCCCGCGGGCCAGCATGCCCTGCGCGAGCCGCTGGCAGAAACGTGCGGCTCCGTTCATGTCCGGCGGGTAGGTGTCCGCGGCGATGAGGATCTTGAGCGGTCCGTCGCTGGGCGCTGAGGTCACGGGGAAGAGCTCCTGGTGGGGATCGGGGCCGCCGCGGGCGTCCGGCCCGGGGTCACCCGCGACGCTATCAGAGGGCGGGCGCGCGGCTCGGCTGACGCGCCTCCGGCGGGACCCGGACGCCGGCTCAGCCGCCGGTGCGGTCCGCCGCCGCGTTCTTCGCGTGCCGCTTCTCGGCCTTCCGGCTGATCACGTCCGGGTGGTAGCGCGAGAGCATGACGACGCCGACGATGGCCGAGACGGCCGCGATGACCATGGCGATCGCCACCAGGGCGGGCGGGTTCGCCCGCGCCTCCCCCAGGATGGCGATCCCGATGCCGATGCCGACCATCGGATCGATCACGGTGAGCCCCGCGATGACCAGGTCGGGCGGCCCGTGCGAGTAGGCGCTCTGCACGAACCAGATGCCGAGACCGCCGGCGGCGACGATGGCGATGTACAGGTACACCGGCACGCCCAGCAGGTGCACACCGCCGCCCGCGAACAGGTGGGTGAAGAGCAGCCGCGAGAGCACGGCGACGAACCCGAACAGCACGCCGGCGCCCACGATGTAGATGAAGGCGTTGAGGCGGCCGCGGAATCCGACCGCGAGGGACCCGAAGATCAGCAGCACCACGGCGAGCAGCAGGCACGTGGTCAGCTCCTGCGCCGTGGTGCCCTCGTGCGCCGGGTTGGTGATCAGCAGCGCCATCAGCACGAAGAGCGTGCTGCCGAACATGCACAGGACGATGGAGAAGATGGTCACCCGGTTGAGCTTGAGGTTCTGCTCCCGGGCGTTGACCACGGTGGTGATGACGAGGGCGACGGCGCCGAGCGGCTGGACGATCATCAAGGGGGCGTTGGCCAGGGCCGCGATGTTCAGGCCCATGCCGAGGCCCATCAGCACCGTGCCGAGCACCCACCGCGGATTGGCCAGCAGGCGCATCGCGCCCCTGCCGTGCAGGGAGAGGCCGCCGGTCTGGGCCTGCACCGCGCTGCCCTGCCGCTGGCTCCCGTAGGCCAGGCACACCGCCGAGGCGAGGGCGCACGCGATGGCGATGACGTATTCAGGCCTCACGGTCCACGATCCGTCGGCTCTGGAACTTGCGGATCATCGACCACAGGTATCCGGCGGAGGCGGCGACATGGCAGACGCAGCCGAGACCGAGCAGGACGAGGGCGACCGCGGTCACCGGCGTGCCCGCGAACAGGCTGAGGTGGCCCAGCAGCAGCAGCGGCGCCCCGACCAGCAGGATCGCGGTGCGCGCCTTGCCCATCAGGCTGACCGGCAGGTCCGGGTGATTGCGGAACAGGACGAGCGAGACGACCAGCAGCACCCCGTCGGGCACGAGGATCGCCAGGATCAGCCACAGGGGCGCGATCCCGGAGGCGACGAACGCGATGGCCACGATGATCAGGGCGAGCCGGTCCGCGAGCGGATCGAGGATCATCCCGACCCGGGACACCTGCCCCAGCCGCCGCGCCACGAATCCGTCCACCCAGTCCGTGCTTCCGAGGACGGCCAGGACCGCGAGGGCCCAGCCGAACCGCTGCGCCACCATGAGCGCGAAGAACACCGGGACGAGCAGGAACCGGACCAGCGTGATGACGTTCGGCACCGTCCAGAACCGGTCCACGACCGGCGCCCGTCCCGGGACGGCGGCGCCGGCGCTGGTCAACCGCATGGTCCCTCCGGCACGCTCAGGGCACGCCCGGCCGGGCGCGGGGTGGATGGGTCAGAGCTTCTTGACGAGCCGGCGCACGAACACCGCGAACGCGCCGCTCGAGACGGCGAACACGCTCAGCGGCACCCAGCGATCCCGCAACGTCTCGGCGGGCTCGCCGGCCGTGCGCGGCGCGCCGGCCGGGTTGGTGGCGGACGTCTGCGGGCCGGTGCCGCTGACGCTGCCGGAGCTGGCATGCAGCCGGGTGGCCACGTCGTCGGAGAAGGACTCGGCCCGGGCGACGGCACGGCCGCTGAACGCCTGCCACTGGCTCTTGACGTCGACCTTGTGCCCGAGGTCGTCGCGCAGGTTCGCCAAGTGGGCGCGGCGCTGACCCGTGCGGGTCTTCAGCTCGTGCTCGGTGGCCGGCGGGTTCGCCGCCTTCTCCTGCTCCTTGGCCTGCTTCTTGCGCTCGTCCTCGGCCCGCTGCTCGGGCGTCTTCTGCGCGTCCAGGGTCCGCTCGTCGAAATCGCGGCCCTCCTTGAGGACCCCGATGTCGTACTTGACGCCGCGGATCGCCTGCTCGGGCTTGAGCGGCATCGCCTTCTTCAACCGGGACAGCCCGACCAGCGCCGCGATCGCCAGGATGACGAGGAAGACGGCCCCGACCACGAGGGCGGCCAGCCAGATGCCCCAGTTGAACCAGTTCGCGACGCCCGAGACGAGGGCGATCAGCAGCATGATCACGAGGAAGGCGAGGAAGACCAGCCCGACGACGAAGAACGCCGCCGCGATGCCGACCTGGATGCCCTTCGCCTTCATCTCCAGGATCGCGAGATTGAGCTCGTCGGCGAGCTGCTTGGGCACGAGGCGGGACATGACCGTGGTCATCCCCCCCAGTGATCGGGAGTTGCCGGTGCGGGGGGTGGCCTGGTGACTCATCGCTGCTGCTCCGTCCGTTCGTCCTGACCCTGGATCATGGTCAAAAGTATCACCGGCTGACGGTCTGCCCGGGCAAGGGGGTGCCTCATCGTGCCCGGTCATCGCCCGACCGGGCCGGTGATCGAACGGTCAGCGCGTGGCGGGAGTCCCCGTCAGGGCGCCGTCCGCGGCCGTCGCCGGCCGGTCGTCGCCGGCGTCGTCGCGCCGGGCGGCCTGCTGCAGCCGGGCGGCCGCGGCTCCGATGTTCCGGCTCATCGAGGGGAAGATCACGCCGTGGAAGGGCAGGATCGCCAGCCAGTACACGCGGCCGGTGAGGCCCTTGGGGAAGAAGATCGCCCGCTGGTGGTAGGTGCTGCCGCCCTCGTGATCCGCTCCGGCCGAGTCGCCGGTCTCCTCCGCGTCGGGGCGCACCTCGAGCTCGAGCCACGCCTTGCCGGAGACCTTCATCTCGGCCCGCAGTCGCAGCAGCCGGCCGCGCTCGATGTGCTCGACCCGCCACCAGTCGACGGCCTCGCCCGTGTGCAGGCGCTGGGGGTCGCGCCGGCCGCGGGAGAGGCCCACGCCGCCGCTGAACTTGTCCATCCAGCCGCGCACCGCCCAGGCGAGCGGCAGGGAGTACCAGCCGTTCTTCCCGCCGATCCCCTCGATCACCCGCCACACGTACTCGGGCGCGGCGTCGCAGTGGTGGGTGCGCTCGTCGACGTAGACCTTGTGGCCGGCCCAGTCGGGATCCGAGGGAAGCGGATCGGCGTCGTGGGTGGCACCGCTCGCGCCGGCCCACGTCGTCTCCACCTCGTTCTCGCGCATCCGCAACAGGGCCAGCTCGACGGCGCGCCGGTACCCGGTCAGGCCGTCCGGCGGCGCGGGGATGTAGTCGTCGATGTCGTGCTCCGCGCTGACCGCGTCGTGCTGCAGCGACTGGACCAGCGGGAACGCCATGGACATCGGGATCGGCGTGACCATGCCCACCCACCAGCCGGCCAGGCGCGGGGCGGGCAGCGGCAGGGCGAGGATCACCCGGCGGGGCAGGCCCGCGGCGGTGGCGTAGCCGTTCATCATGGCGGCGTAGGTCAGCACCTCGCGGGAGCCGATGTCGAACGTGCGGTTCAGTCCCTCGGGCAGGTCGAGGGCGTGCAGCAGGTAGTGCAGCACGTCCCGGACCGCGATCGGCTCGATGCGGTTGCGCACCCACGACGGGGCCGGCATCACGGGCAGTTCCTCGGCCAGGTGCCGGACCATCTCGAAGGATGCGGACCCGGAGCCGATGATCACCCCGGCCTGGAAGACGACGGCGTCGGTGGGGCCGTCCAGCAGGACCTTGCCGACGGCGGCGCGGGAGCGCATGTGCGGGGAGAGCTCGACGTCGGTCGGGTGCAGGCCGCCCAGGTAGATCACCCGCTCCACGCCCGCGGCGGCGCAGGACCGGGCCATGATGCCGGCCATCGCGGCCTCGGTGCGTTCGAAGTCCTTGCCGGAGGACATCGAGTGGACCAGGAAGTAGACGGAGTCGACGCCGGCGCAGGCGCGCTCGGTGTCGCGCTGCTCGGACAGGTCGCCCTGGACGATCTCGACGTCGTCGTGCCACGGCACGTCCAGCAGCTTGTCGGCGTTGCGGACCAGCACGCGGACGCGGTGGCCGGCGGCCAGCAACCGGGGCACGAGGCGCCCGCCGATGTACCCGGTGGACCCGGTGACGAGGACATGGTGCTGCCGATCGGAGGACGTGTCCTGACCGGTCTGGTCGTGACCCGTGACGTCGGCCGGGCGGGCATCGCTGAGGCGCTCCATGACGCAACACTACGCGGTCCTCTCGATCATGGAGAGATCCTCCTGCCCGGATCCGGCGCCGGGCGGGCACCGTCGTGGTGGCTCCGACTAGGCAACCCGTTCCGCCTGTGGTTGGGTTGCGCCATGGGTGACGACGTCTCCTCCGCGACCTACAGCCGGCAGCAGCGCACCCGCTACCGCCGGCGCCTGATGGAGAGCCTCGAGACCTTCGACCGGTACCTCTCGGGAGCGACCTTCCAGGACACCGGTTCGATCGGGCTCGAGGTCGAGCTCAACCTGGTGGACGCCACCTCCCGGCCGAGCCTGCGCAACGCCAGCGTCCTCGACCGGATCGCCGATCCCGCCTTCCAGACGGAGATCGGCGCCTACAACATCGAGATGAACTACCCGGTGACGATGATCGCCGGCCGCGGCCTCGCGGACATGGAGGCGGGGCTGCGAGCCCGGCTCAACCACGCGGAGGAGCGCGCCGCGGAGGCACGGGCCGGCATCGTCATGGTCGGCATCCTGCCCACCATCACCGAGCAGCTGCTCACCGACCCGGACTGGATGAGCCCGGAGACGCGGTACGAGGCGCTGAACCTGTCGATCCTGGCCGCGCGCGGCGAGGACGTGCAGCTGGACATCCAGGGCGAGGACGACCTGCAGCTGTACACGGAGAGCGTCTCCCCCGAGGCGGCGTGCACCAGCGTGCAGTTGCACGTGCAGGTCTCCCCCTCCGGCTTCGCCTCCGCGTGGAACGCCTCCCAGGTGCTCGCGGGTCCGCAGGTCGCCCTCGCCGCGAACTCCCCGCACTTCCTGGGCCGCCGGCTCTGGCACGAGACCCGGGTCGTCCTGTTCCATCAGGCGATCGACTCCCGGCCACCCGAGATGCGCGCCCAGGGGGTCCGGCCCCGGGTGTGGTTCGGCGAGCGCTGGATCACGTCGATCTTCGACCTGTTCGAGGAGAACGTGCGCTGGTTCCCGGCGCTGCTGCCCGAACTGCGGGAGGACCGCAAGCTGCCGCCGGACGTGCCGGGCCGGCCGCCGCGGCTGCACGAACTGCGGCTGCACAACGGCACGGTCTACCGGTGGAACCGGCCGATCTACGACCCCGGGGTGGACGAGGCGCACCTGCGCGTGGAGAACCGGCTGCTGCCGGCCGGCCCCACGGTCGCCGACATCGTGGCGAACGCCGCGTTCTACTACGGCGTCGTGCACGTGATGCGGCACTCCGACCGACCCCTGTGGTCCCGGATGGCGTTCTCCACCGCCCGCGAGAACTTCGAGCAGTGCGCCAAGTACGGGCTCGACGCGCAGGTGTACTGGCCCGGCGTCGGGGACGTCCCGGTCGACGAGCTGATCGTCCGGCAGCTGCTGCCGATGGCGGAGACCGGGCTGCACCAGCTCGGCGTCGACCCCGACCTCGTCGCCCACTACCTCGGCATCCTGCGCGACCGCGCAAAGAGCGGGCAGAACGGCGCGCGCTGGCAGCTCGACACCTCCGCAGCCCTCCAGGCCGGAGGGATGGACCGGGACGAGGCGATGCGCGAACTCGTCCGCCGCTACCGGAAGCACATGCACGCCAACCTGCCCGTGCACGAATGGCCGGCCCCGTGACCGGTGCCGTGGCCCCGTTCCGCCGCCGATGATCGACGCCCTGCTGTGGGGGACGGTGGCCGCGTCGTCCCTGCTGATCGGCGCGATCCTCGGCATCGTGCGGTCCTGGCCGTCCGCGCTGGTCGGCGGGGTGCTGGCGTTCGGCGGCGGCGCGCTGATCGCGAGCGTGGCGTTCGAGCTGGCCGAGGAGGGCATCGAACGCGGGGGCCCGTGGCCGGTGGGCGTCGGCCTGGCCGCGGGCGCCCTGAGCTACTACCTGGCGAACCGGCTCGTCTCCGGCGAGGGACTCACGCCGTACCGGCGCCGGCACCCGGGCCGGCGGTCGCAGGACTCGCGGCGGCAGTCGGGCGGCACGTCGCTGGCCGTCGGCGCGGTGCTCGACGGCATCCCCGAACAGGTGGTGCTCGGCATCGGGCTGGCCGGGGGCGCGGGCGTGAGCGCCTCGCTGCTGGTGGCCATCTTCGTGTCCAACCTGCCGGAATCGATCGGGTCCTCCAGCGACATGCTCGCCTCGGGCTCGAGCCGTCGCCGCGTGATCGGCCTGTGGGTCGCCGTCTCGGTGGTGTGCCTCGCGTCGACCGTCCTGGGGTACCTCATCGCCGACCTGGCCACCGGCGGCCTGCGCGGGCTGATCGACGGGTTCGCCGCCGGCGCGCTGCTGGTGATGCTGGTGGATTCGCTCGTCCCGGAGGCCCAGCAGAAGTCGGGCAACACGGCCGGCCTGGTCACCGTGCTCGGCTTCGCCCTCGCCGCGTTCCTCTCCCTCGTGGCCTGAGACCGGCACCGGCCGCGCCGACGGCGTCGGCGTCGGCGTCGGCGATCATCAGCCGACTGAGAAATCACTGTCGCGGGAGGCGATCGAGCCGCTAGCGTGACGACCACGGCACCGAGCCGGTGCCGGGCGCGGACGTCCTCCGTGTCACGCGAGGTGAACGAAGGGGTGGCCATGAGCGAGACCAACGATGCCGGAGCCGTGAACGAGACCGGGACCGGCGGGTACGGCAGCCCGCAGCCGGAGGACGAGGTGGCCGGCGACTCGGTGGCGACCGGCGGCTCCGCCTCGGACGCCACCGGCTCCACCGACACCACGGGGGCCGGCGACGACTCGGTCGCGGACGGCGACGGACCCGACGGCGCCGCGGATCAGTGGACCGACAGCACGTCCGACGCCGCGGCGGAGGACGGGGTGTCCGGGGCCTCCGTCGAGGGCGCCGACGGCGTCGTCGACCGGGGCGACGGCGACGCGGGCGACGCGGCCGGCTCGCCGGACGCCTCCGACGTCGCCGACTGAGTCCTCGCTCGCGACCCGGTCGATCGTCCTGCGCCCCGACCGGGATGACTCGACACGGCGCCCCGGCGACCAGTACGTTCGCCGGGGCGCCGCGCCATCGCGGACCGAAGATGTCCGGAGACCGCCGTAGGGTCGCGGCATGGACATCCTCCTCGTTCCCGGGTTCTGGCTCGACGGCGATTCCTGGGCACCGGTCGCCGGTCCCCTGGAGGCCGCGGGCCACCGCGTGCACCCGCTCACCCTGCCCGGCAAGGAGTCGGTGGACGCCGATCGCGCCGGCATCGGCCTGCGGGACCACGTCGACGCCGTGGTCGCGCGTATCGATGCCCTCGACGACGGTCCCGTGGTGCTGGTGGGCCACTCGGGAGGCGGCGCGATCATCCACGCGGCCACCGATGCGCGCCCGGACCGCGTGGCGCGGGCCGTCTACGTGGACAGCGGCCCGCTGGGCGAGGGCGGGGTGATCAACGACGAGATCCCCACCGACGGACCGGATGCGCCGTTGCCGCCCTGGGAGTTCTTCGAGGACGAGGACCTGACGGACCTCACCGAGCAGCTGCGTGCCGCGTTCCGGGCGCACGCCGTCCCGGAGCCGGCCCGCGTGACGAGCGACCCGCAGCACCTGCACGACGAGCGCCGGTTCGACGTGCCGGTCACCGTGATCGCGTGCGAGTTCCCCGGAGACCAGCTGCGGCAGTGGATCGCCGCGGGGCATCCCTTCGTCGCCGAACTGGCGCGCATCCGGGACGTCGACATCGTCGATCTGCCGACCGGGCACTGGCCACAGCTCACCCGCCCCGCCGATCTCGCCGAGGCACTCGTCGCCGCCGTCGGGCGCTGACGCCCGCCATCATCAGCCTACTGATCGACGATCGGGCTAGGGTGGGCGGCGGGAGGTCACATGTCGCCAGACGCCACCGTGGACCAGGTCGTGCGGTTCGTCGATCTCGCCGGGGTGCTGGCGAACGCCGTGCTCGGCGGCATCGCGGCGCGCACGGCCCGCCTCGACGTGGTCGGGTTCGTGGTGCTCGCCATCCTGTCCGGGCTCGGCGGCGGCATGATCCGCGATGCCCTGCTGCAGGCGGGCCCGGTCGTCGCCCTGACGGACCCGCTGTACCTGGTGATGGCGCTGATCGGGGCCGGGATCGCCTTCATCATCCCCTTCCGGGGCCGGATGCCGCGCCTCGTCCTCGCCCTGCTCGACGCCCTCTCCCTGGGCTGCTGGGCGAACGTCGGCGCCCAGAAGACCCTCGACCTCGGGCTCACCGTCATCCCCGCCCTGCTGATGGGCGCCCTCACGGCGGTGGGCGGCAGCACCGTCCGCGACGTCATGCTCAACAAGAAGCCCGCCATCTTCGGCGGCAACACGCTCAGCGCCACCAGCGCGCTGCTCTCCAGCGCCATCACCGTCGGCTTCTACGCGGTCAACTCGCAGTGGCTGGGATCGATCGCGGCGATCGTGAGCGCGACCGCGCTCTCCCTGCTCGCGCGCCGGTTCGACTGGGGCCTGCCCACCGAGGTGCACCCTGCCCGGCGCGCCAAGCAGGCGTCGACCTGGCTGCGTGGCTGGTGGAGCGGCATCGGCAACCGGGGCCGCACGGGCGACCATGAGCAGGACCGGCAGGACGCGCCGCACCGACCGAGCACCGTGGACGACCCGAAGGAGCAATCGACATGAGCACATCGGAGCACTCCCCCCGCTCCGGCGGCGCGAGCGCCCACGCCGTCACCGAGATCCTGGCCGGCCAGGACGACATGAAGGACTGGCTGCACGACCTCTACCGGACCTTCCATCGGCATCCGGAGTTGAGCAATCAGGAGGTCAAGACCGCGGAGCGGGTTGCCACGGAGCTGAAGGACCTGGGCTACGAGGTGACCGAGGAGATCGGCACCACCGGCGTCGTGGGCGTGCTGGCCAACGGCGACGGCCCGACCGTGCTGATGCGCGCGGACATGGACGCCCTGCCGGTCAAGGAGGACACCGGCCTGGACTACGCCAGCACCGACACCGCGACCGACGCCGACGGCAACACCGTGCCCGTGGCGCACGCCTGCGGGCACGACGTGCACGTTGCCTCCCTGCTGGGCGCCGCGCGCCTGCTCGCCGAGGCGAAGGACGCCTGGAGCGGCACCTTCGTCGCCCTCTTCCAGCCCGCCGAGGAGGACGCGACGGGCGCGAAGGAGATGGTCGACGACGGCCTGGCCGACCTGATCCCGGCGCCCGAGGTCGCGTTCGCCCAGCACGTGCTGGCCTTCCCCGCCGGCCAGGTCAGCCCGCACGCCGGTCCCTTCCTCTCCAGCGCCGACAGCATGCGGATCACCGTGCACGGCCGCGGCGCCCACGGATCGATGCCGCAGCTCTCGGTCGACCCGGTGGTCCTCGCCTCCTCGATCGTGCTGCGGCTGCAGACCATCGTGGCCCGCGAGGTGGCGCCCGACGACTTCGCCGTCGTCACCATCGGCCGGATCAGCGGCGGCAGCAAGAGCAACATCATCGCCGACCGGGCCGTGCTCGAGCTCAACGTCCGCACCTTCGACACCGCGGTCAGCGAGCGGGTGCTGGCCGCCATCGAGCGCATCGCGATCGCCGAGGCGCAGGCGTCCGACGCGCCCCAGGAGCCCGAGTTCGAGCTCTACGACCACTACCCGCTCACCGAGAACGACGAGGCGACGACCACCCGGCTGACCGAGGCGTTCACCGCCCACTTCGGCGGCCAGGTCACCGACCGCGGCCGCCAGTCGGCGAGCGAGGACTTCAGCGACATCCCCTCCGCCCTGGGCGTCCCCTACAGCTACTGGGGCATCGGGGGCGTCGACCCCGACACCTACGCCGCGGCGGAGAAGAAGGGCACCGTCAGCGCCGACATCCCGGCCAACCACTCCCCGCAGTTCGCCCCGGTGCTGGAGCCGACGCTGTCCACCGGCACCGCCGCCATCGTCGTGGCCGCGCTCGCCTGGTTCGGGGGCTCGGGCAACTGAGGCCCGCGGCCGAGGACACGCCAGCTCGTCAATAGTTGTTCCATCCAGCCCGGATCCGGCCGTCGGTGAACATCTATTGACGAGCTGGCGGGCGGGGCGTCGGTCAGGCGGGGGCGCCGGCCTTCGCGTAGGCGCCGGCGGCGATGTCCTCGATCAGGGTGGGGCCGGTCGGGCTCCAGCCGAGCAGCTCCCGGGTGCGGGCGCTGGAGGCACTCATGTCCAGGCCGAAGAAGCGCCCGATGAAACCGAAGTGGTCGACCGCGTCCTGCGGGGCGATCGAGGCGACGGGCAGGTCGAGCGCCCGTCCGATCGCCTCGGCGATGTCCCGGGTCGGCACGCCCTGCTCGGCCGCCGCGTGCAACCGGGTACCGGCCGGCGCCTGCTCCAGCCCGAGCCGGACGAGCCGAGCAGCATCGGAGCGGTGCACCGCGGCCCACGCGTTCGTGCCGTCGCCGACGTAGCCGGAGACGCCCCGGCGTCGCGCGGCCGCGACGATGAGCGCGATGAAGCCGTGGTCGCCCATCCCGTGCACCGTGGGCGCGAAGCGGGCGGCAATGCTGCGCACGCCGTGAGCGACGTGGTCGAGCGCCAGGTTCTCGGCGCCGCCGCGGGGAGAGTCGGGGCCGACGGCGCGGGACGGGTCGGACTCCTCGCCGGGCCGGCCCTGGGCCAGCCCCGCCAGGCCGGAGGCGAGGAGCAGGGGCCGATCGGATCCGTCGAGGGCAGTCACCAGAGTCTCGACGGCGGCCCGTTCGGCCCGGTCGGACTCTCTCGGGTTCGCCCAGTCGTGCTTGTTGGCCAGGTGGATCACTCCCTCCGCGGCCTCGGCTCCGCGGCGCAGGGCGGCCGGGTCGTCCAGGTCGCCGCGCAGCACGCGCGCGCCCCTGCTCGCCAGCGCGTCCGCCGACGTCTCACTGCGGGCCAGGCCGGTGACCTCGTGCCCGGCCGCGAGCAGCTCGTCGACCGTCGCCGACCCGATCCACCCACTGGCTCCCGTGACGAAGACGTGCATGGTTCCTCCTTCATCGTGCGACTTTGATGACAGTCGCTGCCGTCACTCTACGCGCGATGTCAGCCACTGTCACCACTACGATGGGGACATGGTGCGATGGGAGCCGGGCGCGCGGGAACGCCTGCAGGGTGCTGCCCTGGAGTTGTTCGGCAGTCAGGGTTTCGACGGGACGACGGTGGCGGAGATCGCCGCCCGGGCGGGGCTGACCGAGCGGACCTTCTTCCGCTACTTCGCCGACAAGCGGGAGGTCCTCTTCACCGGTCAGGACGCCTTCGAGCGACTCTTCTTCGCGGGCCTCGACGCGACGGGATCGGACGAGCCGATGACCAGCATCGGTGCTGCCATCGGCAGAGCCGCCGACTTCTTCCCGGACGAGCACCGCCCGTGGTCCCGGGCCAGACAGCAGGTCATCGACGCGCACGAGGCGCTGCGGGAGCGGGAACTGCTCAAGCTGTCCTCCCTGGCCGCCGCGCTCACCCGAGCACTGACGGACCGGGGCGTCGATCCCACCAGCGCCGCCCTCGCGGCGGAGACCGGCGTCACCGTGTTCCGCACGGCCTTCGCCGCCTGGATCGCCCCGAGCGAGACCCGCTCGTTCCCCCAGCTCCAGGATGCGGTGATGCGGCGCCTGCACGCGCTGATCGACGCGGACTGACGTCGCCACCGGGCCGGGCGCCGGGCCGGACGGAGCCGACCGGCGTCGCCTGCGACATCCGGACGGCGGTCGGCGTCGCGCTCACGACACTCGCCGGGCATGTCCTGTTCCACGAGCGCCTGACCTGGCGGATCGGGCTGGGCACCGCGCTCATCATCGGCGGGATGGTGCTGATCGAGACCGGCACCACCGGTCACCGACACCTCCCCGGCGGCCTACCGGTCCCGGGCGGGAAGGACGAGCCTGACGGGGGCGAGCTCCTCGCCGATCCGGTACTGGGCGCCGAGCAGGAACCGCCCGTGCGCCGTCAATGTCGCCGTCAGCTCCAGGGTGCGCGCGTCGGCGCCCTCCACGGCGTCGTCGACGAGAGCCAGGTCCGCGATCACCAGGGTCGCCGTCGGATCGCGGTGGCCGCGGTCCCGAACGGCCAGTTCCCCGGTGCGCCCGGTCAGGGTGATCCGGGGATCGGCGAGCAGCACGTCCAGGGCGCCCCAGTGTCCCGTGAACCGCACCGAACCGGTGAAGACATACGATCCGTCCCCGGCCGCCGCCGGCGCGGTGACCGGGTCGGTCGCGACGTCGGTGGCGGCCCACGGGAAGTGGAAGCCCTCCTCCGTCCGGTTCGCCGGGTCGGCGACCTCGACCTCGCCGGCCGCAGGCCCCTCGACGTAGGCGATCAGGCTGTCCTTGATCCCCCAGGTCAGACCGGCGGCGCGCGTCACGCGGCCTCGAGCTCGACGACGGGAAGCTTGTCCAGGCTGCGGGTCATGTTGCTGACCACGCGCGAGGACGCCCCGACCGAGAACCGGCGCACCCGGCGGGTGAGCGCCGTGAGCACGGCCAGCGCCTCCAGCCGGGCCAGGCCCTGACCGGCGCACCCGTGGATGCCGTACCCGAAGCTGAGGTGGTCGACCGGATTGCGCTCGACCCGGAAGGTGTCCGGATCCTCGTAGTGCCGCTCGTCGCGGTTGCCCGACCCGAAGAGGATGGCCGCCCGGGACCCGGCGGGGATCACCGTGCCCTCGATCTTCACGTCCTCCTTCACCAGCCGGCCCCACGTGTTGACCGGCGGCTCCAGTCGGAGCCCCTCGTTGTAGGCGGCGGACAGCAGCGACGGATCCTGCCGGATCAGTTCGTACTGATCCGGGTGCGCGGCGAGCAGGGCGATCACGTTGCCGATCGAGGCGATGGTCGTGTCCATGCCGGCGGCCACGTACTGGTGGATGATCATGCCGCAGGTCTCGTGGGCGATCTCCCCGCGGTCGGCCGCGTCGAAGATGGCCCGGCCCATGCTGCCCTCGGTCAGGTCGGAGGCGCTGACGTGGTGCGCCCACCCGAACAGCTCGCCGGCGACCGGGAAGTTCTCCGCCGTGCGCTGGTTGGCCGGGCCGAGCACGTTGAAGGCGGCCTCGCCCCAGCGCAGGATGTTCTCCCGCGGCCGGCCGGTGACGCCGATCAGGTCGGCGACCACGTGCAGCGGCAGGGCCCGGGCGAGATCGTCGATCGCGTCGAACCGGCCCCGCTCGACCAGCTCGGCGACCATCGCGTCCGCCTTGGCGTCGATGTCGCCCTTGAGCTTGCGCAGCGATCGCGGCGAGAGGTTCTCGGAGAGCACCGCCCGCATGGGGCCGTGGGCGGGCGGATCCGTGGTCAGCGTCGTGCCCCGCAGCGCCTCGTTCATCTGGTCGTTGAAGGCGATCTTGTTGGAGGAGAACACCTCCGGGTTCGCCAGCGCGTCCCGGATCCCGTCGTAGCGGGTCAGTGCCCAGAGGTCGTTCGCCTCGATGTGCACGACGGCGGCGCTCTCACGCAGCCGGGCGAACGTCGGATACGGGTCCAGCAGGATCTCGTCGGAGAACAGATCCACGTCGGGGAAGGCGTCGGTGTCGGCGGAGACGATCGTTTCGGCAGTCATGCGGGACCTCACGGGAATGTCGGTGCCCCGGGTGAACGGTCAGGGCGCTGGAGACGGCGAGCGCGAACCGGACGCCGTCCCCTGATTCCACGTGATCTCCGCCTCATCTGTCCAATGCATGCTGTTCATAGCGGGGATCCAGGTGAGGAATGGGAAGCTCGCGTCGGTCGTGGCGCTGACGGCGGCATCCGCGCCGCACGCCCCGTCGGGCAACGATCCGGGCACCGGCCCGAGTCCTCAGGGTCGTTCGTCCGCGGGCTCCTGCGACACGGGCAGGCCGGCCGCCTCCCACGCCTCGTAGCCACCGATGACGTCGGTGGCCCGCGTCAGGCCCAGCTGGCGCAGGTTCCAGGCGGCCAGCGACGAGGAGTACCCGTGCCGGCAGACGAGGATCCAGCGCAGGTCCCACGCCGTGGCCTCGGGAATGCGGTACACGAAGGTCGGGTCCAGCCGCCATGGCAGCACGGTCAGGTCGATCACGAGCGCGCCGGGCAGGCCGGCGGCGGCCGCCCGGTGGGCGCCGGTCCGCACGTCGACGATGAAGGCGCCGTCGCGCTGCTCGGCGAGGGCCTGCGCGGGAGTGAGCCGGTCCAGCCCGCCCCGCGCCCGCTCGAGCAGGGCCATCGACCCGCGCACCGGCGCGACGGGGTCGGTTGGGACGCGGTCGGTTGGGACGGGGTCGGTTGCGACGCGGTCCGATGCGGCCAGGTCCGCGTCGAACGGTGCCATCAGGTCGAACTCGGCCAGTCGGCGCCCACCCGCTGCCACGCGCCGTCGAGGGCGGCCAGCACGTCGTCCGGCAGCGGGCCCCGCTCGGCCGCCTCGAGGTTGCGGCGCAGGTGGTCCGGCTTCGCGGTGCCGACGATGGCGGTGTCCACGCCCGGGGCCCAGGCCGTGAAACGGAGGAACAGCTCGTTCCAGGGCCGGCCCGCGGGGTCGAGATCGAGGGCACGGAACCGCTCCCAGTAGAGCTCGCCGTAGTGGCCGACCGGCCGCTCCGCGAACCGCCACGGGGCGTTGGCGATCGGCCGCTTGGCGATCACCCCGGGCCGGCCGTCGTCGGCGGCCGCCGGCGCGACCACGCGACGCAGGTTCGCCTGGTCCACCACGTTGATGCTCGTCTCGATCGCCCCGAACCGGCCCGAATCCGCCGCGGCCGCGAGGTGCTCGTTGTCCCCGCTGTAGCCGGCGACCCCCACCTTGCCGGCGGCGACGGCGGTGTCGAGGGCGTCCTGCAGATCGCCGCGACGCAGCACGTCGGCCGGGCAGGAGTGCAGGAAGAAGACGTCGAGCCGATCGGACCGGGTCAGGCGCAGGGAACGGTCGATGCCGGCGCTCACGGCGCCGGGCGTCCAGTCGGCGTGCCCGTCGACGGCCTGACCGCCCTTGGTCGAGAGCACGAACTCGTCCCGGCGGCCGGACAGGTGCCGGCCGATCCGTTCCTCGCTCAGGCCGTAGCTGCCGGCCGTGTCGATCAGGGTGATGCCCGCGTCCAGGGCCCCGTGCAGGACGGCCGCCGCGTCCTCCTCGGTGACGTCTGTCTCGCCGATCTGCCCGGCACCCAGCCCGAGTAGGGAGACCCGCAGCCCCGTCCGTCCGAAGGTCCGTTGCTCCACGATGGTCCTCTCGACGGTCGTCCCGGTCTGCACCCACCCTAGGGCAGGACCGCGATTGATACGTTTGCTGATCAGTCGGCCGCGACGGCCGGATCGACCCCGTCCCGTTCCCTCAGGAGGAGACATGCAGAAGGTCACGGTTCTCGGCAGTGGCGTCCTCGGTTCCCAGATCGCGTTCCAGTCGGCCTTCCACGGCAAGGACGTCGTGGTGCGCGATCTGGACGACGCGATCCTCGTCCAGCTGCCCGCACGCTGGGAGTACCTGGCCGCCCAGTACCGCCGGGATCTGCCGGACGCCTCCGAGGAGAAGCTGGCGGCCGCCGTCGCCCGCATCCGGGTGACCAGCGACCTGGCCGACGCCGTCGGCGACGCCGACCTCGTCATCGAGGCGGTGCCCGAGGTCCTGGACGTCAAGCGGGACACCTGGGCCGCGGTCGGCGGGGTCGCCCCCGAGCGGACGATCTTCGCGACCAACTCCTCCACCCTGCTCCCCAGCGCGATCGCCGACGCCACCGGCCGGCCCGAGCGCTTCCTCGCCCTGCACTTCGCCAACACCATCTGGCGGCAGAACACCGCCGAGGTGATGGGCCACCCGGGGACGGATCCGGCGTGCTTCGACGCCGTCGCGACCTTCGCGGACGAGATCGGGATGGTGGTGATCCCGGTGCTGAAGGAGCAGCCCGGTTACGTGCTGAACTCGCTGCTGGTGCCGTTCCTGACGGCGGCGTCGACGCTCTTCGTCCGCGGCGTGGCGGACGTGCCCACCATCGACCTGACCTGGCGGAAGGCCACCGGCGCCCCCCTGGGCCCGTTCCAGATCTACGACGTGATCGGGATGCAGACGCCGTACCAGCTCAGCCGGACGAGCCCCGACCCGGAGCAGCGGGAGTTCGCCGCGATCCTCAAGCGGGACTACATCGACCAGGGCAAGCTGGGCGTCGCCTCCGGCCAGGGCTTCTACGACTACCGATGAGCACCGCACCGGCTCCGGGCTTTCGCGCCGCCCGGCTGACGTCGTTCACCCACGCCGGTCTGACGTTCGATGTGACCGACACCGGCCCCCTCGACGGGGAGGTCGTCGTGCTCCTGCACGGGTTCCCGCAGACGGCCACGTCGTGGGCCGGGGTGAGCGCCCGGCTGGCCGACGCGGGTTACCGGACGCTGGCGCCGGACCAGCGTGGCTACTCCCCCGGTGCCCGGCCGCGCGGGCGACGCGCCTACCGGCTTGCGGAGCTGACCGGCGACGTCGTGGCGTTGATCGACCGGATCGGGACCGGCCCCGTGCACCTGATCGGACACGACTGGGGCGCCACCGTGGGCTGGTCCGTCGCGGCGCACCATCCCGATCGCGTCCGGACGTGGACCGCGGCCTCGGTGCCCCACCCGGCGGCGTTCTCCCGGGCGCTGCGCTCGCCCGACCAGGCGCGGCGGTCCTGGTACATGGCGTTCTTCCAGGTGCCGAGGCTGCCCGAACGCGTCCTCTCCCGCACCGGGGCCGGCGGGCCGACGCTGCTGGCGGGCGCCGGGATGGACGACGTCGCGCTGGCGCGGTACCGGCACGAGATGGTGGAGGGCGGGGCGCTGCCGGGAGCGCTGGGCTGGTACCGGGCGCTGCCGTTCCTCACGCCGGTGCCGCGGGTCGCCGTGCCGACGGCGTTCGTGTGGAGTTCGGGCGACTCGGCCGTCTCCCGGCGGGCCGCCGACCTCTGCGGCCGGCACGTGAGCGGGCCGTACCGGTTCGTCGAGCTCGGTGGCACCCACTGGATCCCCGACCAGCAGCCCGAGGCGATCAGCGAGGCGTTCCTGGCGGGGGTGACGCGGTCGGGCTGAGCCCACCGGCTGCCGGCCCGACGACGGACCCGGCGGCGGTGACGGCCGGTTCGGGTCCCGCCTGCGCCGCGGCGGCCCGTTCCTGGTCGGCGGCCTCCTGCAGGGCGGAGGTCTGCCGCAGGGGCGGCACCCGGAAGAACCAGGAGAGGACGAACGCGAGCAGGATGACGCCGAGGCCCACCCGGTAGATGGTGACGGCCGAGTCGATGAACCCGGTCATGAACGTGCGGGTCAACCGCGCGTCGGCCCCGTTGAGGAAGGACGTGTCGCTGGTCAGGCCGCTCGTCCCGCCCCCCTCGTCCGCGCCCGCGCCGTTCCCGCCCACGCGGTCCGCGATCGCCGGCGTGAGCTGGTCGACCCAGTGGCGCCGCTGGCCCGCGTCGGCCCAGTCCACCACGAGCCGGCCGCCGGACACCGTGGCCTGCCCCTCGCGGGCCGCCGCGGCGAGTGCCTGCGCCTCTGCGGCGGGGCGTGCGGCCGCAACCTGCCGCTCGATCAGCACGGCGGCCGCGGCGGCCGGGACCCGGCCCGCGTCCACCTGCCTCTGCACCGCGGTCGTCACCCGGCCGGTGACCTCGGAGTCGGCCGCCTCCCGGGCCCGTTGGGCGCCCTGGTCCAGCCCGGACTGGACGTTCTCCTTCAGCGGTCCCACGATCGGGTTCCAGATCCGGTCCATCACCGCGGCGTTGGCCGGAGCCGACGCGACCGAGGGCGTCAGGGCGGCGTCGAGCGACGAGGCGAGGTCGTCCCGGTCCCCCATCGCGTGAGCGATGTTCGCGGGGATGACGGCGAACAGCACCGAGAGCAGCACCGCGGTGCCCATAGTGCCGCCGATCTGCCGGAAGAAGGTGGAGGAACTGGTGGCGACGCCCATGTCCCGCGGTGCGACGGCGCTCTGCGTCGCCAGCGTCAGGGTCTGCATCAGCTGCCCGAGGCCCAGGCCGATCAGGAACATGCCGATCATGACGTACCAGAGCGGCGCGTCGATGCTCAGGAACACCAGCACCAGGTAGCCCAGCGCGGTGACCGCGGTGCCGGTGACCGGGAAGATGCCGTACCTGCCCGTGTGGGAGATGATCTGCCCCGACCCGGCGGCGGCGATCATCATCCCGAGCACCATCGGCAGGGTCGCGAACCCGGACTCGGTCGGGGTGAGGCCGACGACGATCTGCAGGTAGAGCGGCAGGGTGAGCATCGCCCCGAACATCGCGAAGCCGACGAGGAAGCCGAGCACCGTGGCCATCGAGAACGCACGGGAGCCGAACAGCTTCAGCGGGATGATGGCGTCCTCGCCCATCGCACGCTCGACCACCAGGAAGGCGACCAGCCCGACGGCGCCGAGCACGTAGCAGGCGACGGCGCCGGCCGAGGTCCAGCCCCAGTCGCGGCCCTGCTCGGCGACGAGCAGCAGGGGGACCAGGGTGACGATGACCGCGGTGGCGCCCCACCAGTCGACCCGGGGCACGCGGTGCGCGCCGAGCCGGGGCAGGTGCAGGAACGCGATGACCATCAGCAGGGCGACGACGCCGATGGGCACGTTGACGAGGAACACCCACCGCCAACCGGCGATCCACAGCACCTGGTCCGCCCCGGCGAAGACCCCGCCGATGAGGGGGCCGAGGACGGCGGAGATGCCGAAGATGGCGAGGAAGAAGCCCTGATACTTCGCCCGTTCGCGGGGCGCCAGGATGTCGCCCATGATCGCCAGGGGCAGGGACATCAGGGCGCCGGCGCCGATGCCCTGGAACGCGCGGAACCCGGCCAGCATGATCATCGACGTCGAGAAGCTGGAGAGCAGCGACCCCACGATGAACACCGTGATGCCGAAGAGGTACAGCGGGCGCCGCCCGAACAGGTCGGAGAGCTTGCCGTAGATCGGGGTCGCGATGGTCGAGGCGATCAGGTAGGCGGTGGTGACCCAGGCCTGCTGGTCGAGGCCGTGCAGGTCGTCACCGATGGTGCGGATCGACGTGCCGACGATCGTCTGGTCCAGCGAGGCGAGGAACATGCCCGCCATCAGGCCGAGGATCACCAGCAGGATCTGCCGGCGGCTCATGATCGGCTCGTCGCCGGCTCCGGCTCCGTCTCCGTCCGGCGCGTCCGTCGTCGGCGGCGATGCCTCGGCGCGGGCGGGCACCGCCGCGGAGTGCCTGCCGCGCGATCCTCGGGGCCGCAGCCCGGTCGTGCTCGAGGTGGCCATGAGAACCTCGGTTCGTGTTCGGCCCTGCTGCCGCCGGGATGCCCGGTGGTCGGGTGCTGATCGCCCGACGGTGAGAACGATGTGCGGGCGGCGATTGTTTCCCGGTCGCGAGATCCACGGGTCCCGCACGGGCGGGGGCCGGCCGGGCCAGCCGGCCGGCCCCGTCGCGCGCCGCGTCAGCCGGCGTGCTTGCCCAGCTGGGCGAGGGCGACCGCCGCGGCCACGTACTTATTGCCGCCGAGGTCGCCGATCGTCTTGACGTTCAGCGCCTCGGCGAGCTTCTCGGCCTTCGCGTCGGTGACGCCCGCGAGGGCGGAGACCGGCGCGTCGAGGACCTCCTCCAGGGAGGAGTCCTCGTAGGCGCGGTCGAGGAGCTTGGCGAGATTTACGGACACTGCCATGGTCGATCTCCCTCCACGTCCGGACCCGGGTGGTCCGGCCGAGCCCGAGTCTAGGGTCGGGTCGCGGAAAGGGAACATCAGTGGGCTGATCAGCGGGAACGTCGCCGCCGCCGGCGGTATGACGAGGACCCCGCGATCGATGTGATCGCGGGGCCCTCGGCGGTTGTGCTCCCCCGACTGGACTCGAACCAGTAACCCTTCGATTAACAGTCGAATGCTCTGCCAATTGAGCTACGGGGGAAGGAAGCAGGTACTACCGTACCAGCCCGCACGGGCCCGGATGAAATCGGCGGATCACTGCGGGCGCAGGGCCCGGCGCTGCAGTTCCAGGTCCATCAGCTCGCGCTGCAGGGCCCGCGCCCGGTCCGCGTCCGCGCCGCCGTCCAGCCGCTGCAGCTGGGCCAGCATGTCCTGCTTCCGGCGGGCGATCTGGGCGTCGAACAGGTGGTGCAACACCCCTTCGGCGTAGGCCCGGAGATTCTCCTCGGTGGACGCCGGCAGCGGGGTCACCGCGAGCTCGGAGACGAATCCGCGCAGCACCTCGGGCACCTCGTCCAGCACCGCGTCGACCCAGCGTGACGCGGGCGCTCCCGCGGCGCCGGCCGCGACGATTCCCTCGTGCACCGCGCGGTGCGCGGGCTCGCGCAACACCGCCGCGTCGAACCGGTCCCAGTCGGACGCGGTGAGGGCGCTGGGCACCTGCAGCACCACCTCCAGGGCCTTGCGTTCCATTCCGACCGCCGGATCCCGCCAGTCCGGCCGGGGGAAGCTCGGACCCGTCCCGGGCAGGGGGCGGGCGGGGACGCCGTCGCCGTCCACCCGGGTGGCGCCGGCCGGCCGGTCACGGTCGTCTCGCCGCCACGGCGACGCGGACGCTGCGGGCTGCTCGGGCGCTCGCCCGGCAGGCGCGTGCCGGTCCGGGCCGGCCTGACGGTTCCCGTCGCGACCGTGCTGGGGGCGGCCCGCCGCGGCCACCGCGGCGGTGACGTCCTCCACCGGCATCCCGAGCCAGCCGGCCAGCTCCCGCGCGTACCCGGGCCGGATCGCCGCGTCCCGGATGCCGGCGACGACGGGGGCCGCGGCCCGCAGCGCACGCACCCGCCCCTCGACGGTGTCGAGGTCGAAGTTCTTCAGCGTGGCCCGGATGGCGAACTCGAACAGCGGGCGACGGGACTCGAGCAGGTGCCGGACGGCGGTGTCGCCGCCGGTCAGCCGCAGGTCGTTGGGATCCTTGCCGGTCGGCTCCACCGCGACGTAGGTCTGTGCGACGAACCGCTGGTCCTCGTCGAACGCCTTCAGCGCGGCCTTCTGGCCGGCCTCGTCGCCGTCGAAGGTGAAGATGATCTCGCCGCCGGTCCCGTCGTCGGAGAGCAGGCGGCGAACCAGGGTGATGTGGTCGCCACCGAACGCGGTGCCGCAGGTCGCGACCGCCGTGGTGATCCCGGCGAGGTGGCAGGCCATCACGTCGGTGTAGCCCTCGACGACGACGAGCTGCCGGGACCGCGCGATGTCCTTCTTCGCCAGGTCCAGCCCGTAGAGCACCTGCGATTTCTTGTAGAGCGTCGTCTCGGGGGTGTTGAGGTACTTGGGACCTTGGTCGTCCTCGTGCAGGCGCCGCGCACCGAAACCGATGGTCTCCCCCGCGATGGTGCGGATGGGCCAGATCAGCCGGCCCCGGAACCGGTCGTAGAGCCCGCGGTTGCCGGCGGAGAACATGCCGGTCTGCCCGAGTTCCTCGTCGGTGAAGCCCTTGCCGCGCAGGTGCTTGAGCAGGTGGTCCCAGCCCTGCGGCGCGTAGCCGACGCCGAAGTGGGCGGCGTCCTGCCCGGTGAAGCCCTTCTCGGTGAGGAAGTCGCGGGCGATGGCGGCACCGGGCGTGGTCAGCTGGGCGACGAAGTACTCGGCGGCGACCTTGTGCGCGTCGACGAGGCGCTGCCGCTTGCCGACGTCCTCCCGGCGCGGGCCGGAGCCCTGCTCGTACTGCAGCTCGTAGTTCAGCCGGTGCGCGAGCTTCTCGACGGCCTCGGTGAAGGTGACGTGGTCCATGGCCTGGACGAAGGCGAAGACGTCGCCCTTCTCGCCGCAGCCGAAACAGTGGTAGCGGCCCACCTGAGGCCGGACGGTGAACGACGGCGTCCGCTCGTCGTGGAACGGGCACAGGCCCTTCCAGCTGCCGACGCCGGCGGTGCGGAGGGTGACGTGTTCCCCGACGATATCGCGCAGATCCGTGCGCTCGCGGACGGCGTCGATGTCCTCCCGCCGTATCAGTCCCGCCACGGATCCAGTCTAGCCAGCGGCACCGACACTCCCCGCCGCGGCCCGTCGACTGCTCCTTCCCCTACCGCCAGGTCGTCAATAGATGTCGCATCCGCACCGATTTTGCGTCCCGATGGAGCATCTATTGACGAGCTGGCCGGGGGAGACGGAAGGGTCAGCGCAGGAGGAGGAACGCGATGACGCCGACGACGGCGAAGGCGACCACGGCGACGATCGACCCGACGAGCACCTTCTTCTCCGCCAGGCCGGTGTTGGCCCGCCGGGTCCAGCCGGAGCCGGCGAGGGCGTCGTCGACGAAGGCGAAGATCGACCCGATCGGGTTGCGGGCCAGCTCCCGGGGCGCATCCCAGCGGACCCCGTCACGGCGCAGCCCGCCCGTGCCGCCGCGACCGACGCGCGGCACGAGCGCCGGTCCGCCGATCACCGGTTCGGGCCGGTCCGGGTTCGCCCCGTCCCGCCACGCCAGTTCCCGGGCGGCGGCGCGCAGCACATAGGTGCGGCCGGCCTCGTCCAGATCGAGCGTCACTTCCGGGGCCACGGGCAGCCCGGCGTCGCGCAGCCGCCCGCCCCACGCCCCGGCCGCCAGCGCGAGCCGGACGACGGCCCCGTCGCCGGCGCGCTCGACGGTGAACGGGCTGCCCTGCGCCCGACGCTTGAGGTCCTTGATCAGGGCGGCGCGGCCGACCGTGACGCCGCCGCCGTCGCCGCTCACCACAGCCGCGTCCGCTGCCGGCCGAGCGGGCTGAGCCGACCGTGCCACGCGAGGGCCGACATGTCGGTCAGGGAGGCGACCTGGTCGACGACGACCCGCAGCCGCGCGTCGTCGTCCGCGGCGGCCCGCCAGTCGACGGCGAACATCGGGTCGAGGTGCTGGTCCCCGGTGGACGCGAGGAGGGTGACCAGCTCGGCGAGCACCTCCCGCTGCTGTTCGTACACGGGCTGCCGGTCGTAGCTGGTCATGACGAAGGTGGTGGCGATGCCCTTCATCACGGCGATCTCCGTGACGGTGTCGGCGGGGACGACGACGTCGGCGGCGTACCGGGTCAGGGGGTCCGGTCCGTAGATCGCCCGGGTGGCCTCGAGCGCGCTCTGGCAGAACCGGCCGATCAGCTGGCTCGTCATGTCCTTCAGGGCCGCGCGGCCGGCCCGGTCGGCGCCGGCGTCGAGCACCCACACCGGGTCGGCCTCGAGGCGGGCGAGGGCCGCGTCCACCTCGGCCGGGTCGGTGTGCGGCAGGTACCACTGGCGGGTGTACTCGATCACCCGGTCCCGGGTGTCCCGGTCGGTGAGCAGACCCAACTGCAGGTGGCCGGAGACGATGGCGTCCTCGACGTCGTGCACCGAGTAGGAGATGTCGTCGGCCAGGTCCATCACCTGGGCCTCGATGCAGCTGCGGCCCGGTTCCGCGCCGTCGCGCAGCCACGCGAACACCGGCAGATCGTCCTCGTAGACGCCGAACTTGCTGGTGCGCACGCCGTGGATCAGCGGCGCATCCTTCGCGGACCACGGGTACTTGCAGGCCGCATCCAGGCTCGCGCGGGTCAGGTTCAGGCCGGCCGACCCGCCCGTACCGGTGGCCACCTTGGGCTCGAGCCGGCTGAGCAGGCGGAGGGTCTGAGCGTTGCCCTCGAAGCCGCCGATGTTCTGCGCGAGCTGGTTGAGGGTGGCCTCCCCGTTGTGACCGAACGGCGGGTGGCCGAGGTCGTGGGAGAGGCACGCGGCGTCGACGACGTCGGGGTCGCAGCCGAGCAGCCGGCCGAGTTCTCGGCCCACCTGGGCCACCTCGAGGCTGTGGGTGAGGCGGGTGCGGACGAAGTCGTCGGTGTCCGGGGAGACGACCTGCGTCTTCGCCCCGAGTCGGCGCAGCGCGGAGGAGTGCAGCACGCGGGCGCGGTCCCGCTCGAAGTCGGTGCGGTGCCGCTTCTTCGGGGCCTCCGGCACCCAGCGCTCGACGTCGGCGTCGGTGTACCCGGCCGGCAGGCCCCCGGGGGGCAGGGCGGCGCCGCCGGTCCGCGCGGTGACTCGGACGGTACCGGCCGGCGACGCCGTCGGCTCGGCCGTGGCGGGGAGCGCGTCGGCCGGCGCGGTCAGCGGCTCGGCCGGGCGATCGGCCGGCACGCCGGCGGCGCCGTCCGTGGTCCCGCGATCCGCCGTCCTGCCGTCCGTCCCCCGCTCAACCACCGGAGACGTCCAGTTCGGCGGCGGCGATGGTGGCGCGCTGCTCCTCGTTCAGGGCGCGGGACTCGAGCCACCGGTCCGGCAGCGCGGTGCGTTTCGGGCTGCCCGCCCGGCCGCGGGGGCCCTCGGCGGCCTCACCCGGGTAGGGCAGGGTCAGGTCCAGCTCGCCGAGCAGCTCGTCGAGCCCGGCCAGGGTCTCCACCTGGGCGAGCCGGGCGCGCAGGTCGCCGCCCACGGGGTAGCCCTTGAAGTACCACGCGACGTGCTTGCGGATGTCCCGCAGCGCCTTGGGCTCCTCGCCGTAGTTCTCGACCAGCAGCTCGGCGTGCCGGCGGAACGTGGCCGCGACGACGTCGACGCCCGGCCGGAACCGCCGGTCGCTGCCCTCGAAGGCGGCCTGCAGGTCCCCGAACAACCACGGGCGGCCCTGGCAGCCGCGGCCGACGACGACGCCGTCGACCCCGGTGGCCCGCACCATGCGGACGGCGTCCTCGGCGGACCAGATGTCGCCGTTGCCGAGCACCGGCACGTCGGGCAGCGCCTCGCGCAGCCGGGCGATGGCGTCCCAGTCCGCGGTGCCGGAGTAGTACTGGTTCGCGGTGCGCCCGTGCAGGGCGACGGCCGCGACCCCGGCGTCGCGGGCGATCCGGCCCGCCTCCAGGTAGGTGAGGTGGTCCTCGTCGATGCCCTTGCGCATCTTGACGGTCAGCGGGATCCCGGCCCCGCCGCGGGCCCTGCCCGCCTCCCGCACGGCGGCGTTGACGATCGCGGTGAACAGGTCCGTCTTCCACGGCAGCGCCGACCCGCCGCCCCGGCGGGTGACCTTGGGCACCGGGCAGCCGAAGTTGAGGTCGATGTGGTCCGCGCGGTCCTCCTCGACGAGCATCCGCACCGCGGCCCCGACCGTCACCGGGTCCACGCCGTACAGCTGGATGCTGCGCACGGCCTCGTCGTCGTCGTGCTTGATCAGTCGCATCGACTCGGGCGTGCGCTCGACCAGGGCGCGGGACGTGACCATCTCCGCCACGTACAGCCCGCCGCCGTATTCGCGGCACAGCCGCCGGAACGCCGTGTTGGTGATGCCGGCCATCGGGGCGAGCACGACGGGCGTGTCCACGGTCAGGTGGCCCAGCCGCAGGGGCGGCAGGTCGAGCTTGAGCGGGGCGCTCGGATTCGGGTCGGGTGTGCCGTCCGGCGCGCCCGGCGCAACGGGTGCGCCGGCGCGAGCCACGGCGGTCTCGGTCACGGTCGCGGTCACCCCTCCATTGTCACAGAGGACGCGCGGACGGGCCGACACGGGTTCCGCTGGCCTCGGGGCAGCGGCTCAGCCGGCGGCGTGCCGCTCCTCACGGCGCGACGGCAGCGCCCGGCTCATCAGCTTCGCGACCCTGCGGTGATTCCGCTCGACGAGGGCGTAGAACGCCATCGCGAGCAGGTTCGAGAGCGTGAACCCCCCGAGCACGAGTGCCCACGCCGGGACGTCGTCGTGCAGCCAGACCCACAGGTAGGTGATGACGGAGAAGTGGATGAGGTAGAGGGAGTAGCTGTAGTCCGAGACGAACTGGACCAGCCGCGTCGTCAGGCCCTGCGGGTCCAGGGACGCGGGGATCCGCTTGACCAGGAAGTACAGCGAGCAGAACGCCACCGAGGCCGGGACGATGGTGGCCGCGGAGTCCAGGTTGTTGTGCGAGGTGAGGCAGCCGTAGACGAAGGTCGCCACCCCGAGGCCCACGAGCCACCCGTGCACCCGGGCGGGCAGGGCGTCCAGCCGGTCGGCGGCGAAGGCGTACCCCATGCCGATCAGCCAGGCCAGGGGCAGGGCGATGTTCCGGCCCAGGTACGCCAGCGGCATCATCGCCGCGAACAGGAGCACCAGACCGCCGATGACGCCGAGCCTGCGGCGCCGGGCCACCACGAGCGCGAGGATGCCGAAGGTGACGTAGATCCACCACTCGATGACGACGGTCCACAGGGGCGCCCCGGTGCCGACGGCGTGCACGGCCAGTTGCTTGATGCCGGTGGCCTGGGCCGCGGTGGCCAGCGCCGGGTGGTTGAAGGTCATCAGGAACGCCTGCACGATGGCTGACGGCGAGAGGTCCACCACCCGGAACGGCGTCGCGCCGCTGCCGCCGAAGACCAACCGGTCCGCGCCGATGATCAGGGCCAGGGCGACGAACATGGGAAACAGGACCCGCGCGGCCCGGTCCACCAGGTACCGCCCGAAGGTGTACCGGGGGTCCTGCCCCTTGCGCTTGACCGTGCCGGCGATCAGGTACCCGGAGAGCACGAAGAAGACGACGACGGCGAAGGACTGGATGTAGAACGGGTGTCCCTGGCCCTTGGGCGGCATGAAGATGTGCGGGTAGCTGATGTTCAGCAGATGCCCCACCACCACCAGCTGCGCGGCGATCCCCCGGGTGAGGTCGAAGTAGAAGACGCGTTGCGTCGTCCGGGGCGCTCGGGCACCGGCGGGCGCGGGGCGTTCGGGGGTGGCAGCGACCATGGTTCTCCCAGGGATTCGAGATGAGGGGCGCAGGTTCACGGTAGCGGGTGCCCGGCCGGTACCGCTATGATCCACGCCGCACGGGGGTGCAACCCGCGGGGCGACGCCCAGCCGGGGACGATAGGTTCGACGCACGTGGTTCGACGCACCGCCTCGTGAAGGAGCCCACCCATGTCCTCCCCGGTCCCGCCGGGCGCCGTCCGCCCGGGGCCGCACACCGCGACCGGCACCGTGCCCGGCCCGCCGGTCCCCGTCGCGCTGCGCTGGGCGAATCCCGCCCAGCTGACCCCGGTGTTCCCGCTGCGGCCGCGGTGGTCGGTGATCGACGTCGTGCTGGCGGCGGCGGCGTTCGTCGTGCTCCCCCTGGTCCTCGGGCTCGCGCTCGGTCCCGTGCTCCGCGGACGCGCGTTCGACGAGGGCGGCGGCATCTTCCTGTCCCTGGTGCTGACGTGGACGGTCCTGCTCGGGGCATGCCTGATCTCCTCACGGACGCGCGGGTTCGGCTCGCTCGCCCGCGACTTCGGCCTGAGGTTCCGGTGGGTGGACCTGGTGATCGGGCTGCTGGCATCGGTGGTCCTGCGGATCGTGACCGCGGTCGTCGCCGTGATCGTCGTGCTGCTGACCGGGGCGACCGAGCCGCTGCAGAGCAATGGCGACCTCTTCCTGGCCGGCAGTTCGACCGTCTGGTTGATCGTCAACGCCGGCATCGGGGCGACCCTGATCTCGCCGCTGCTCGAGGAGCTGTTCTTCCGCGGCCTGCTGCTGCGGGCGGTGCAGAACCAGGTGTGGCTGGGCCGCTGGCGGCGGCAGCCCGCGGCACCGGTCCCGGGCACCGCGGCGCCGCCGACGAAGCCGGCCCGGGTGAACCCGGCCCGGGTGCGCCCGGCCACCGTCAAGCGCCCCCTGGTCCGCTCCTCCGTCATCGCCGCCCTGCTCAGCGCCGTCGTCTTCGGGTGCGCCCACCTCGGTCAGCTGGACGATCCCCGCTCCGTCGTCATCCAGTTCGCGTCCATCTTCTGCATCGGCCTGGCCAACGCGGGGCTCACCCTCTGGTTCGGCCGGCTGGGGCCGGCCGTCCTCACCCATGTGTTCTTCAACGGCACGTCGATCCTGCTCGCACTCCTGCTGACCTCCGCCGGGGTGGCGAGCTAGGGTCGCCGCCGACGCCCGTCCTCGACGCTCTCGGCCGACGAAGCCGGCTTCCATACTGGGGACAGAGCACCGCAAACGAGGAAGGCACGCCAGCATGATCACGCCCCCGCAGACCGACACCGCCACCCGCCCCGCCGACCCGCGTGCCCTGGCCGACGACGCCGTCGCCCTCGTCCGGCGGTGGCTGGCCGAGGCGGCCGCCATCCCCGTGGACGCCTCCGCCCGCAACCTCGCCGGCGTGCTGCGCGACCCCGCCGGCCTGCCCTTCACGGTCGGCTTCGTCGACGGCGTGATCCGGCCCGAGGACGACGGCGTCGCCGCCCGCAAGCTCGCCGAGATCGCCGCCGACGTGCCCGCGTTCCTGCCCTGGTACCTCAGGGCCGCGGTCCGCGCCGGCGGGGCCCTCGGCCCGGTGGTCCCCGGCGTCGTCATCCCCGCCGCCCGCGCCGCACTGCGCCGGATGGTCGGGCACCTGCTCGTCGACGCGACCGAGGACAGGCTCGGGCCCGCGCTGGCGCGGATCGCGGCCGCGGGCGACCGGCTCAACATCAACCTGCTCGGCGAGGCGGTGCTCGGCACCGCCGAGGCCGGCCGCCGACTGGAGGGCACCGCGGCGCTGCTGGCCCGGGACGACGTCGACTACGTCTCCATCAAGGTCTCCTCGACGGTGACCCCGCATCCGCTCTGGGCCTTCGACGAGGCCGTCGCGGACATCGTCGCCCGGCTCACCCCGCTGTACCGGCAGGCCGCCGGCTCCCCGGCCCACAAGTTCATCAACCTGGACATGGAGGAGTACAAGGACCTGCGGCTCACCGTCGCGGTGTTCCGGGCCGTCCTCGACCAGCCGGAGTTCGCCGACCTGACCGCCGGCATCGTCATCCAGGCCTACCTGCCGGACGCCCTCGCCGCCGTGGACGAACTGACCGGGTGGGCGAAGGAGCGGGTGGCCGCCGGGGGCGCGCCGATCAAGGTCCGCGTGGTCAAGGGCGCCAACCTGCCGATGGAGCACGTCGAGGCGGACCTGCACGGCTGGCCGGCGGCCACCTGGCCGACCAAACAGGCCACCGACGCGAACTACAAGGCCGTCCTCGTGCGAGCGCTGACGCCGGAGAACCTGGCCGCCGTGCGGATCGGCGTGGCCGGGCACAACCTGTTCGACGTCGCGTTCGCCTGGCTGCTGGCCCAGTCCCGTGGCGTGACGGAGCTGATCGACGTCGAGATGCTGCTGGGCATGGCGCAGGCCCAGGCCACCGCCGTGCGCCGCACCGTCGGCCGGCTGCTGCTCTACACGCCGGTGGTGCACCCGGAGGAGTTCGACGTCGCCATCGCCTACCTGGTGCGCCGGCTCGAGGAGGGCGCCAGCCCGGACAACTTCATGTCCGCCGTCATGGACCTCGCGGACGAGCCCGCCCTGTTCGAACGGGAGAAGGCCCGGTTCCTGGCCTCCCTGGCCGACCTGCCCGCGCTCGACGGCGCCCTCCCGCCGCCCGCACGGACCCAGAACCGGGCCACCGAGCGCCCGTTGGAGGAGCCGCGCCCGGACCGGTTCGCCAACACCCCCGACACGGATCCGTCGCTGCCGGCCAACCGGGAGTGGGGCCGGCTCGCGCTCGACCGCGCCCGCGACTCCCGCGCCGGCGTCGACCTGCTGGAGGCGTCCCGGGTCGAGGACGCCGCCGCGCTCGACACGCTGCTGCGCTCGGCCGCGGAGGCCGGGGCCGCGTGGGGCGCCCGCAGCGGCGCGCAGCGGGCCGAGATCCTGCACCGGGCCGGGCAGATGCTCGCCGCCCGTCGGTTCGACCTGATCGAGGTGATGGCCGCCGAGGCGGGCAAGACCATCGACCAGGCCGACCCCGAGGTCAGCGAGGCCACCGACTTCGCCCACTACTACGCCGATCAGGCCCGGGGCCTGGACACGGTCGACGGCGCCACGTTCGAGCCCGCCCGGCTGACGCTGGTCACCCCGCCGTGGAACTTCCCCGTCGCGATCCCCGCCGGGTCCACCCTCGCGGCGCTCGCCGCGGGCAGCGCCGTCGTGCTCAAGCCCGCCGGGCCCGCGTCCCGCTGCGGCGCCGTCCTGGCCCAGGCCCTGTGGGACGCCGGGGTGCCGCGCGAGGTGCTCCGGTTCGTGCAGGTCGGTGAGGAGGAGCTCGGCCGGGAGCTGGTGGCCCACCCGGCCGTCGACCGGGTGATCCTCACCGGCTCCTACGAGACGGCGGAGCTGTTCCGGTCCTTCCGGCCGGACCTGCCGCTGCTGGCCGAGACCAGCGGGAAGAACGCCATCGTCGTCACCGGCAGCGCGGACCTGGACCTCGCCGTCCGGGACGTCATCGCGTCGGCCTTCGGCCACGCCGGGCAGAAGTGCTCGGCGGCGTCGCTGGTCATCCTCGTGGGGCCGGTGCGCCGGTCGGCGCGGTTCCTGCGCCAGCTCGAGGACGGCGTCCGGTCCCTGGTGGTCGGGTGGCCCCAGGACCCGCGCACGCAGCTGGGGCCGATCATCGAACCGGCCACCGGCAAGCTGGCCCACGCGCTGACCACGCTGGAGCGCGGCGAGCACTGGCTGGTGCAGCCGCGGCAGCTCGACGGCGAGGGCCGGCTCTGGTCCCCCGGCGTGCGGATGAACGTCAAGGCCGGGTCCCCGTTCCACCAGACCGAGTACTTCGGCCCGGTGCTCGGGGTGATGACGGCGGACACGCTGGCCGAGGCGCTCGCGCTGCAGAACGGCGTCGCCTACGGGCTGACCGCGGGTCTGCACTCGCTGGACCCGGAGGAGATCGGCCACTGGCTGGAGCACGTCGAGGCGGGCAACGTGTACGTCAACCGCGGCATCACCGGCGCCATCGTGCGGCGACAGCCCTTCGGCGGGTGGAAGCGCTCGTCGGTGGGACCGGGCACGAAGGCCGGGGGGCCCAGCTACCTGATGGGGCTGGGGTCATGGCGGCGCAGCCGTGCGACGGCGACGCCCGCCGGCGTGCTGCTCCCGGCGGTGGCGGCGCTCGCCGCGGCAGCCGCTTCTGCTCCGGGTGCCGGCTCCGCTTCCGACGGCTTCCTCGCGCGCGCCATCGCCTCGGACCAGGCGGCATGGGAGAGCGAGTTCGGGCTCGCCCGCGACGTCTCCGGTCTGCGCGCCGAGCGGAACGTCCTGCGGTACCTGCCCGTGCCCGTCCGGGTACGCCTGGCCGAGGGCGGCGACGTCACGGAGCTGCTCCGGGTGGCGGCCGCCGGGCTGCGCTCCGGGTCGCGGTTCGGCGTCTCGACGCCGGAGCGCCTTCCCGAGGCGGTCCGCACCGCCCTCGCCGCCGCGCACGTGGACGCCGTCGTCGAGACCGACGAGGCGTTCGCCCGCCGGGCCGCCGTCCTGCCGGGCGGCCGGATCCGCCTGGTCGGTGCTGCCGGCGCGACGGGCACGGCGGCTCACCTCGACGCCGTCGCGGCCGCCGTCGGGGCCCGGCCGGACGTGGCGCTGTACGCCGGCGAGGTCACCGAGGCCGGCCGGGTCGAGATGCTGCCGTTCCTGCACGAGCAGGCCGTCAGCATCACCGCGCACCGCTTCGGCACCCCGGACCACCTGACGGACCGCCTGATCTTAGCGTGGGCGCTCCGCCCGCGGGCGTCCCTTGACGAGGTGCCAGCGGGATGAGAGGAAGGACGTCATGACGACGCTGACCATCACGGGGTCCACGGGCGAGGTCGGCGGCCGGGTCGCGCACGCTCTCGCCGCCGACGGCGTCGCCCAGCGACTGCTGGTGCGGAGCGCGTCACGGGCACCCGACCTGCCCAACACCGACGTCCGAGTCGCCGGTTATGCCGATCACGACGCCGCGGTCGAGGCACTGCGCGGCACCGACGTGCTGTTCATGGTCTCCGCCGGCGAGAGCGCGGACCGGGTGGAGCAGCATCGCTGCTTCATCGACGCCGCCGTCCGCGCGAACGTCGAGCACGTCGTCTACACCTCCTTCGCGGCCGCCGCCGACGACGCCACGTTCACCCTGGGCCGCGACCACTGGGCGACCGAGGAGCTGCTGCGCGAGTCGGGGCTGGCGTTCACCCTGCTCCGGGACAACTTCTACCTCGACGTCTTCGAACTGTTCGCCGACCGGGACCGGGTGATCCGCGGTCCCGCCGGGGACGGGCGGGTGGCCGCGGTGGCCCGGGCCGACGTCGCCCGGGTCGCCGCCGCCGTCCTCCGGGAGCCGGCCGCGCACCGGAACGTCACGTACACGCTGACCGGCCCGCAGGCGCTGACGCTGGATCAGATCGCGACGACGTTGACGGAGGTGCGCGGCGAGCCGTACCGGTACGTCGACGAGACGCTGGGCCAGGCCCGCGAGTCCCGTTCGTCCTACGGTGCGCCGGACTGGCAGGTGGAGGCCTGGATCTCGACCTACACGTCGATCGCCTCGGGCGTGCTGGCCGCGGTGACCGACGACGTCGAACGCGTCACCGGCACCGCCCCGATCACCCTCGAGCAGCTGCTCCGCACCGCCCCCTGACCTCCCCCCTCCCCTCCCCGCCAGCCCCGCCCTCCCCGCCCTCCCCGCCAGGTCGTCAATAGATGTTCCATCCGCCCGGAATCGAGCCCAGATGCGACATCTATTGACGACCTGGCGTGTGGAGGGTGGCCGGGAATGGGGGCCGGGCCGGCGTGGTTGGCGTCACCATGACCACCATCGGATTCATCGGCAGCGGCAAGATCGGTTCGACCCTGGCGAAGCTGGCCGTCGACCACGGCTACGACGTCGTGCTGAGCAACTCGCGCGGACCGGAGACCCTCGAGGACCTCGTCGCCCAGCTGGGGCCGAAGGCCCGGGCGGAACGGGCCGACGAGGCGGCGCGGCTGGCCGACATCGCCGTCGTCACCATCCCCCTGAAGGCCTACCGGGACGTGCCGGTCGGCTCCCTGGCCGGCAAGATCGTCATCGACACGAACAACTACTACCCGCAGCGGGACGGGTCCTTCCCCGAGCTGGACGCGGAGGAGACGACGACCAGCGAGCTGCTCCAGGCCCACCTGCCCGAGTCGCACGTCGTCAAGGCGTTCAACCACATCCACTTCCAGGATCTCGCCACGCAGGGCGTGCCGGAGGGCACTCCGGGACGGCGGGCGCTGGCCG
Organism: Tersicoccus solisilvae; assembly: GCF_014643255.1. GTDB lineage: Bacteria > Actinomycetota > Actinomycetes > Actinomycetales > Micrococcaceae > Tersicoccus > Tersicoccus solisilvae. Next base: position 42,102 of record NZ_BMJI01000023.1, read on the forward strand.
TGGCCGGGGACGACGCCGCGGCCAAGCAGCAGGTCGCGATGCTGATCAACGACTTCGGGTTCGACGTCGTCGACGCCGGGCCGCTCGCCGAGGGCTGGCGGTACCAGCGGGACACCGAGGCGTACGTGGCCCGGTACGACGCCGACGGCCTGCGCACGGCCCTGAGCAACGCGAAGCGCTACCGCGACAGCTGATCCCCTCCCTCGCCAGCTCGTCAATAGATGTTCCATCGGCGCCGATTTCGGCCCGGATCGGACATCTATTGACGAGCTGGCGGTGTGTAGGTCGGGAGGGGGTTAGAGGGCGCCGGTGAGCCACAGGCCGAGTGCGGCGGCCGCGACGGTGACGACGGCGGTGCCCGCCGCGTTGGCGAGGGCCGCGAGCCGTCGCCGGCCCTGCGCGAGCCGCACCGTCTCCACGCTGGCCGTGCTGAACGTCGTGTAGCCGCCGAGCAGGCCACCGCCGAGGACGAGCACCCAGGCGCGGTCCAGCCCGTGGGCCGCGGCGAGGCCGGTGACGACGCCGAGCAGCAGCGAGCCGGTGACATTGATGAACACGGTCGCCCACGGGAAGGTGCCGCGGGTGCGGGCGCGGACCAGGCCGTCGACGACGAACCGCAGCGCCGCGCCCACGCCGCCGGACGCGGCGATGCCGAGGAACAGGGCCGGCCCGATCACGACGCCGCCTCGTCACGGTCCGCCGCGCCGCGAGCCGTCCGCCGCCGTGCGAGCACCGCGCCGGCCACGACACCCGCCCACGCCGCCGCGGTTCCGACGAGCACGCTGCCGGTCAGGTAGAGCAGGCCCGTGCCGAGCGCCGGGCCGAGCAGCTGGGCGGTGTCCAGCGCGAGCGCGCTGTAGGTCGTGAAGCCGCCCAGCACGCCGGTGCCGAGGCCGAGGCGGGCCGCCCGGCGCCCGCCCTCGTCGCGTCCTTGCCGGGCGAGGGATTCGAGCAGCCAGCCGAGCACGAACGCGCCGGCGACATTGATCCCGAACACGGTCAGTGGGAAGCCGTGCGCCGGGGCCGGGAACGCCAGCACGAGGGCCTCCCGCAGCGCCGTGCCGATCGCCCCGCCGAACGCCACGAGCAGCACCCAGCGCACCCGCAGATGGACGGGCCGGGACCCGTTCACGCGCGCCCCCGCGTCCGGCCGGCCACCCGGGCGGCGGAAGTCGGCACGACGAGCACGGGCACCGACTGCCGGTGCGCCAGATGGGTGGCCACGGAGCCCTCGACGAACTCGCGCACGCCGGCCCGGAACGACCGGTCCGCGGTCCCGACGACGATCAGTTGCGCGTCCACCGCCGAGGCCACCGCGGCCAGCGCGTCGGCAGGATCGCCGGGCAGCAGCCGGAGCGCGGGATCGAGCCCCCGGTCGGCGCGCAGGGCCGCGACGCGCGCCTCGAGCAGCGCCCGCAGCCGGGGCCGGGCGTCGTCGTCCTGCTCATCGGGGTCGAGCGCCACCACCGGCGCGTCCGGGTCGGCGACCGACCTCGGGTCGACGGGCAGATGGGTGGGGTCGGCGGCGACGAGGATCAGCGGCGCGCCCAGCCGGACGGCGAAGTCCGCCGCGGTCTCCAGCACGAGACCGGGCTGGCGATCCGTGACGCCGACCACGACCGGCCCGCGCCGGTCCGGGACGAGAGGTGAGGCGGGCATGCGCGCTCCTGTCCGTGGTGACGGGGCCGCCCGCAGCAGGGCAGCCCGATGACGGGACAGGGACCGTTGTCGAGCCGCACGCACACCGTGGGTTCGAGGTTGGGGACGGCGGGCCCCACCGCCGTGACGCCGCCCGGGCACGCGTGCGGACCCGCGCGGCGACGTTCCCATTGAACCACTGGAACCGCATGCGATCAGGAACACGGGCCGATGCACGTGACCGGGCACCAGCCCGGACACGCCGACCGGGGCCGACCCCACGGGGCCGGCGCCGTCGGGAACGCGGTCGAGACCTCAGTCCGCGACGATGAGCGTGCGCTGGACGACCTCGGCGCGTCCCTCGGCGATCAGCGGGGCGAGCAGGTCGGTCAGGTCCCCCATCGACTCGTCCACCTCGACGGCCACCGGGTAGGTGGCGACGAGCAGCGCGAGCAGCTGGCCCAGCGCGAACGAGGGGTTGTGCACGGAGGGGTCGTAGCCGAGCAGCACGTCGGTCGGCTCGTCGGCGGGCCGCTCCGCCGGCGGAGCGACGGTCGGGTCGTCCGGGGCGGTGCCCGCGTAGCTGATGGCGAAGGCGCGGATCGCGCCGTTCTCCCGCAGCACGACGGCGCCGTGGGCGCCGGACGCGTCGCCGAGGAACAGCTGGTTGACGCGGCCGACGGAGAGGTCGGCGGGCGGGTCCCAGTCGTGCACCGCGCGGTAGAAGTCCCACAGCGCCCGGGTGAGCTCGACGGAGCCGGTGGCCAGGTCCTCGATCACCTGGGAGCCGTCCTCGTGCAGCGGCACCAGCGGCAGCGCCTTCGGGTGCACGACGACGACCTGCGAGTGCTGCAGCGGGGCAAAGCCGGCCGAGGCGGCGAAGGAAGCGCCGGGAGAGTCCAGCTCCACCTTGCCGCGCAGCCGCTGCACGGGCGCGGCGCCGAGTTCCTGCCTCAGCATGGCCAGCAGGGTGGAGCCGATGCCCTCCCGCTGCCGCTCGCGGGCGACCTCGATGTACACCCACAGTCGCTCCGGGTGCACCGACGCCTCGCTCACGACGCCGGCCGCGACGGGCACGCCGTCGTCCTCGGCGACGATGGTGCGCACGAACGGCGACTCCGACGCCGGGCGCAACAGGGCACGGCCCTCCGCCAGCGCGGGGTGGGACGCGTCGCCGAGGATCTGCAGCAGGGCCAGGTCGTCGCCGTCGGCCCACGGCCGGTACGTGATGCTCATGCGCCGGCCAGCCGCTCGGAGAGGTAGCGGGTGACCTGGTCCAGCGAGACGCGCTCCTGGCCCATGGTGTCCCGCTCGCGGATGGTGACGGCCTGGTCCTCGAGGGTGTCGAAGTCCACGGTGACGCAGAACGGGGTGCCGATCTCGTCCTGTCGGCGGTAACGGCGGCCGATGGCGCCGGCGTCGTCGAAGTCGATGTTCCAGCGCTGGCGCAGCTCGGCGGCCAGGTCCCGCGCCTTCGGGGACAGGTTCTCGTTGCGGGAGAGCGGCAGCACCGCGGCCTTGACCGGGGCCAGCCGCGGATCCAGCTTGAGCACCGTCCGCTTGTCGACCCCGCCCTTGGCGTTGGGCGCCTCGTCCTCGGCGTACGCGTCGACGAGGAACGCCATCATCGACCGGGTCAGGCCGAAGGACGGCTCGATGACGTACGGGGTGTACCGCTCGCCGGAGTTCTGGTCGAAGTACTGCAGCTTGGTGCCGGACGCCTCGGAGTGGTTGGTCAGGTCGAAGTCCGTGCGGTTGGCGACACCCATCAGCTCGCCCCACTCGCTGCCCTGGAACCCGAACCGGTACTCCAGGTCGATGGTGCCGGCCGAGTAGTGGGCTCGCTCGTCCTCGGGGACGTCGAAGCGGCGCATGTTGTCCGGGTTGATGCCCAGGTCGGTGAACCAGTCCCAGCAGGACTCGACCCAGTGCTCGAACCAGCGGTTGGCGTCGTCGGGAGCGGTGAAGAACTCGATCTCCATCTGCTCGAACTCGCGGGTGCGGAAGATGAAGTTGCCCGGCGTGATCTCGTTGCGGAACGCCTTGCCGACCTGCCCGATGCCGAACGGCGGCTTCTTCCGCGCCGCGGTGACGACATTGAGGAAGTTGACGAAGATGCCCTGCGCCGTCTCGGGGCGCAGGTAGTGCAGCCCCTCCTCGTTGTCGACCGGCCCGAGGAACGTCTTCATCAGCCCGGAGAACTGCTGCGGCTCGGTCCAGTTGCCCTCCTGGCCGGTCTCCGGGTCCCGGATGTCGGCCAGGCCATTGACCGGCGGCTTGCCGTGCTTGGCGATGTACGCCTCGACCAGGTGATCCGCCCGGTAGCGCTTGTGCGTGTGCAGGGACTCGACGAGCGGATCCGTGAAGGTGGCGACGTGCCCGGAGGCCTCCCACACGCGCTTGGGCAGGATGATCGAGGAGTCGAGGCCGACCATGTCCTCCCGGCCGCGCACGAACGTCTGCCACCACGCGGCCTTGATGTTCTCCTTCAGCTCCGCCCCGAGCGGGCCGTAGTCCCACGCCGAGCGGGAGCCGCCGTAGATCTCACCCGCCTGGAAGACGAAGCCGCGGCGCTTGGCCAGGTTGATGACGGAATCGAGGCGCGATGCTGGCATGTGGTGTGAGCTCCAATGGGGTCGTGGCCGCTGGATGCGGGCCCAGGCCGAGGGACGTCGTCCCCCGGGTCCGCGGACGCGGGCGAACGCGCACGCGGACGCGCGGAGGGGCGGGCCGGGAAAGGCAGCTACCACCCTACCGCGCGGGCCGTTCCACGCCGGTGGGCTCGGCGGTCGCGGGCCCGGCGCTGCGGGCGGCCTCGTCGTGGGCGCGCCTGCCGGCCTCGGCGAAGCGCCGCTGGGAACGCCACGGCAGGGTGGCGACGAGCACCGCGATGAGGGTGAGCGCCGTCCCCCCGACGGTGGAGAGCGCGACGTGCGCGCCGGCCGCGGGGGCGAACACGTCGAGGCCGAGGGAGCCGAGCAGCTGGCCGGCGATGGTTCCGAGGCCGAGCAGGAGTACCCCCAGCCGCGGCGCCAGCAGCGCGCTCAGCGAGATGGCGACGATACCGAGCAGGCCGGGCAGGTACGCCCACCACATTGCCGGGAAGGTCCCCGTGGTCGGCGCGACGAGTTGCTTGATCGCCCAGGCGATCAGCAGGACGATCAGCCCGACCGTGAAGTTGGTGACCGCGGGGATCATCGGCGTGCCCGCGATCCTCCCGATCCGCCCGTTCATGGCCTGCTGGAAGCCGTACAGGAGCCCGGCCACGACGGGCAGCAGGATCGGCCCGACCACCGCGGCCGGGTCCGTGCTGGTGCCGAAGCTCGACTCGACCGCCCACACGACGGCGACGACGGTCAACACCGAACCGGCGATGCGCGGCAGCGTCGGTGGCCGTCGCTCGCGCGCCCCGAAGCCGGTGCCGTCCACGAGGACCCCGCTGATGGTCTGCCCGGCGACGAGGGCGACCGTGAAGATGGCGACGCCGAGCACGCCGACGGTCAGGCTCTGCGCCAGCACGACGTTCGCGCCGATCGCGCCGGCGACGAGGTACCAGGCCGGCAGCTCCCCGGCCCGCACGCTGCGGAACACCCGGGCGAGCCGGCGGCGGCCGGCGGGAATCACCGCGACCCCGGTGACCAGGACCACGGTGCCGACGCCGAAGCTGAGCGCGGCCGCGGCGAACCCGTCGCGGAACTGGCCCGCGACCGCCCCGTTGATCCGCGACTGGAGGGCAAAGGCGAGGCCGGCGACGACGGCGAGCAGGACGCCCACGGGGATGGGCAACGTGCGCCGGGGGCGGGTCACCGCCGCGGCATCGGGGGAGGAAGTCACGCGTCCCAGCCTAGGACCGAGCCGGGGGCCGGCCGCCTCGCGGCGTCATCGCCAGGCGCCGCCGCCCGCCGCGAACCCCACCATCCGACCCCGTGGGACACTGGGCCGGTGAGCGACTTCGAGGAGATCGGCCTGCGCGACGAGACCATCCGGCTCGGCCAGCTGCTCAAACTGGCGAACCTGGCCGAGGACGGCATCGACGCCAAGCGACTGGTCGAGGAGGGCCTGGTCAAGGTCAACGGGGACATCGAGACCCGGCGCGGACGCCAGCTGCGCTCCGGCGACGTCGTCGAGGTGAACGGGACGGGCGTGCGGATCGCCTGACGGCCGCTCCCCCGGGCCGGTTCAGCGCAGCAGGTGGTGGGTGAGGAACTCGCTCACGTGCCGCAGCTCCTGCTCGTTGATGCCGTGGCCCATTCCGGCGTAGAGCACCTTCATCAGGTCCACCTTCTCCCGCAGCCACCCGGCGGTCTGCTCCGCGAGCGGGGCGGGGATGACGTCGTCCTGCTGGTCCCGGCCCCAGAACATCGGGGGCCGACGAGCGGCCAGCGCGGCGTCGTTGAAGTAGCCGTCGGCGGGGGCGTCGATGTTGCCGTCCTCCACCAGCACGAAGCCGGAGCAGCCGACGACGACCGCGAAGTCGTCCGGCGCGTGGCGCAGCATCGACGTCGCCACGGCCATTCCCTGGGAGAACCCGAGCAGGCTCACGCTGGCGAAGTCGCCGCGGACGCCGTCGAGCCAGGAGAACAGCGCTCGGCAGGCGTCGATCGCGATGCTCGTGGAGTAGCCCACGGCGCTGCCGGCGTCGTCGAACTGCAGGTCGAACCACGAGAAGCCGGGGTCCATCCGATGCGGGGCGCGGACGGCCGCGTAGGTGATGCCGGACGGCAGGAAGGGCACCAGCGCGGCGAGGTCGCGCTCATCGGCGCCGTAGCCGTGGAGCAGGATGACCAGCGGCGTTCCCGCGCGCTCGGCTGCGGGCGCGGACCACCACACGGACAGATCAGGGGACGTCACCCGCGCCATTGTGCCACGGCCTCGATCCACCCTCCGCCCCCCCTCCGCGCACCCTCCGCCAAGCCCTCCGCCCACCCTCCGCCAAGTCGTCAATAGATGTTCCATCCGGGTCGATATCGACCCGGATGGAACATCTATTGACAGTGAGGATGATGGTGGGTGTCCCGCAGCGGTCGTCCTGACTCGTCTGTTGACTGACCGTGGGTCTTGAGCTCGATCTGTCGGTC
>NZ_BMJI01000024.1 GCF_014643255.1 Tersicoccus solisilvae
CGTCGGCGGCCGGGGCCTGCTCCGATGCTACCGGGGCCGCCGGCGCGGCGGCGCTGGACTTGGGCGCTGCGCCCGCCGATCCTGCGGACGGCCGAGCGGCGGGACGCGCCGAGCCGTTACCGGCGGCCGGCGCGGACGCGTAGGCCGAGCGCAGCTTGCGCGCGACGGGGGGTTCGATCGTCGAGGACGCCGACCGGACGAACTCGCCCAGTTCCTGCAGTTTGGCGAGGGCGTCCTTCGACGTGATGTTGAGCTCCTTGGCGAGCTCGTGAACGCGGACCTTGGCCACATTTCTCCTGTCTCGGTCCGCGCCGGACAGGTGGCGGACCGTCTATTCCGTACTGCCGCTTCCGTTGCGCGGGGCGCGGTCAGCGGCGATGAGAGAGCACAGTGACGTACTCATCGGGAGGCACTCATCGGGTTTCCATCAGTGTTCTGACCCGCTTTCAGGTTGACGGTCGTCCCAGGGACGGGTGATGTCCCCGGGACGTGCTGTGCGATCCAGGACTCGACGTCGGTGGCGTCGACCGCGGCCCGGAAGGACCGGTCGAACGCCCGGCGCGAGAGCGCCCGGTGCAGGCACTGCGGCTCCGGATGGAGCCACGCCCCGCGGCCAGGAAGGCGGCGACGCACGTCCACTCGCAGTCGGGGACTGGAGGAGGAGAGGCGGACCACCCGCACGAGCAGGTGCTGGGGGTCCCGGCGGCGGCACCCGACGCACGTGCGCACGGGTCCCTCGCGGTTGTCCCAACCGTTCAAGTCTAGCCCCTGTTCCCGGCGCGCCACGAACCGGGGCGTGTCAGCGATTCCCGGCAGCGCCGTCGACCGCGGCGTCCGGGGTCGACGTCGGTCCGCCGGCGCGGTCGCGGCTCGCCGCGGTATCTGCCGCGATGTCGATGTGCCAGCCCGTCAGCTTGGAGGCGAGCCGCACGTTCTGCCCCTCCTTGCCGATGGCGAGGGACAGCTGGAAATCGGGCACGACGACCTTGGCGGACCGGCTCGCCGCATCGACGATGGTCACCGAGCTGACCCGCGACGGCGACAGCGCGTGGGCGATGAACACCGCCGGGTCGTCGGACCAGTCGACGATGTCGATCTTCTCGCCCGCGAGCTCGCTCATCACGGCCCGGACGCGGGACCCCATCTCGCCGATGCAGGCGCCCTTGGCGTTCACTCCGGGCACCCGCGCGGCGACCGCCATCTTGGTCCGGTGCCCGGCCTCGCGTGCCAGCGCCACGATCTGGACGCTGCCGTCGGCGATCTCGGGGACCTCGAGCTCGAACAGTTTGCGCACGAGCCCCGGGTGCGAGCGGGACAGCAGGATGGACGGCCCCTTCATGCCGCGGTGGACGTCGACGACGAACGCGCGGATTCGGTTGCCGTGCTTGTAGTCCTCCCCCGGCACCTGCTCGGGCGGCGGGAGGACCCCCTCGACGGTGCCGAGGTCCACCTGGATCATGTGGGCGCTGCGGCCCTGCTGGATCAACCCGGAGACGAGTTCGCCCTCCTTGGCGCGGAACTCGCCGATGACGGCGTCGTCCTCGACGTCCCGCAGCCGCTGCAGGATGATCTGCCGGGCGGTGCTGGCCGCGATCCGACCGAAGCCGGCCGGGGTGTCGTCGTACTCGCCCACCGTGTTGCCGTCGTCGTCGGTCTCGGCCGCGTAGATGGTCACGTGACCGGTCTTGCGGTCCAGCTCCGCGCGAGCCTGGTGGGTGTGGCCGGTGCTCTTCTGGTAGGCGACCAGCAGGGCCTGCTCGATCGCCGGGATCAGCCGGTCCAGCGGGATCTCCCGCTCCTGCTCGAGGAGTCGCAGGGCGCTCATGTCGATGTCCATCTCAGGCCTCCTCGTCCTCGGCGGAGTCGTGCTGATCGGTGTCGTCGTGCTGGTCCCGGTCCTCGTCCTCGGGGGCCGTGAACTCGACCTGGACGCGCGCGGAGGTCACCGTGGCGTAGGCCATGCGCACCGGGTCGCCGTCCTTCGGCTTCGTGCCCTTGGCACCCTCGAGCCGCGGGACGAGGGTCGCTTCCGTCTCGTCGGCTGCCGTGAGCCGGCCCACGACGGTCGACCCGGAGGTCGTCACCACCGAGACCAGGCGCCCGACCGAGCGGCGCCAGTGCCGCGGTTCCGTCAGCTTCCGCTCGGCCCCGGGCGAGGACACCTCGAGGTTCACGGGACCGGGCAGGGTGTCCGGCTGCTCGTCGAGCGCGTCCGACAGGCGGCGGGACACCTCGGCGACCTCGTCGAGGGACAGCGAACCGGACCGGTCCTCCGGCAGGTCGACGACCACGCTGAGCGTGCGCAGCGTCGCGGGCCCGTGCACCCGGATCTGCTCCAGATGCAGGCCGGCGTCGGCGACCAGCGGGGCGAGCAGAGCCTCGACGCGTTCGACGTCGGCCGCCGCCGGCTGCGCGTTGCGCCGTGGCACCGGCGCGTGCTTCTGGCCGGACCTGGCCGCCATCATGACCTCCTGCTACGTGGTTGTGCTCCAGCCTAACGACATTACCGTGTCCCGGCGCCGGGTCGGGACACCGTCCGCCGGGACGGCCGGCATGCCGGGTGACGGGCGGTTCACCGTGGCAGGATCGAGGGTCATGGGAGCGAGCCGGGCCGGGTCGGGGACTCCCCACCGTGCTGTCCGACGCCGGCCGTGGCTGCTGGCCCTCGGTGGGGTGCTGGTGTTCGTGCTGGTCGCCGCGCTGAGCGCGGTGCTGCTCCGACCCCTGCTGGTGCCCGGGTCCCCGCCCGTGCCGGCCGAACGCTCCCGGGCGGAATCCGCACGGGAGGTCGCGGCCACCGCGCTGGCCCGGCTGGACGGCGACGTGCGTCTGCTGCTGCGCCGCGGCGGGACGACCCCGGCGGTCCGGGCGCAGCTGACAGCGGTGATCCCGGCGATCGACGTGCACCGGCGGCTGCTGGCCGGCGCCGGGGCCCCCACCGCGACCGGGTCGGCGACGCGTGCGGGGGTCAGCCCGGCGACGGTCGCCCGTGCCCTGCAGGACGTCGGGGTGCGCAGCCTCACGGATGCGGCCGGCCTCGGCTCGCCGGCCGTCGCGTCGGGGGGCCCCTCGTCCACGACGACGTCGGCAGGGGTGCCCTCCCCGTCCCCCGCATCGGCTGCGGAGGGCGGGATCGCCCGGGTCCTCGCCGCGACCGGCGTCGCCCAGGTGCAGTGGGCCGACCGCCTCGCCGGCGCCGCCGGCGTCACCCTGCCCGACGCGACCCGGCGGATCGGTGGCACCACCAGCGCGGGCGGACCCACCACGCCGTCGGCCTGCCCGAGTGCGACCCCGACCGGCGCCGCCCCCGGGACCCCGACGTCCGACCCGTCCTCTCCGAGTGCCACGCCGTCCCCGTCCCCCGCGCCGGGTCCGGCCGAGGCCCTCGCCCGGGCGCAGCTGACCGAGCAGCGGGCCGTCTACACGTACGAGGTGCTGCGCGCCCGGGCCGGTGCCGCCCTGCCCGTGGCGACGACCGCGGAACGGGCGCACCGGCTCCGGCTGGCCACCGCCGCCGAGGCCGCCCGGGCGCTCTGCCGGGCCGTCGAACCGCAGCGGCCGGCGTTCGCCGTCGACCACGCCGTTCTCGACACCCCGACGCGGGCGACCGCGGCGATCGCCCGGCTCGAGCAGGACTCCACGCTGGCCTGGGGCGATGTCGTCGCCTTCGGCGACGCGACCCTCCGCGCGCGGGCCGTGCCGCTCCTGCTCGACGCCGCGCGCGCCCGGACGGCCGTCACCGGAAGCATCGCCGCCGCCCCCGGACTGAGCGACGACCTCGTCCCGGGCACGCCGGCGTCCGGCCCGGCGACACCGGGATCAGCGGCAACGTCGGGATCGGCAACGTCGGGATCGGCAACGTCTCGGTGCGTCGGGTCGTCGGGCCGACCACCACGGCCATGCCGCCACTCGGTCCCGCCGGCGACCACCGGGTCCACCACCACCACCGCCGAGCCGAACGCCCCGCGCGGCCGCAGCGGACCGGGTGAGGCAAGCCGAACCTTCCTGGCACGAACCCCGCTCCGGGTGTTGGATGCCGTCATGGACCAGCCGCAGCCCCGCCTCCACGACCGCCCCGAGCCGCACGCCGCCTCCGGCCTGTCCCAGCGCCTGAACCGGCTGCGCGCCGGGGTGCTGGGCGCCAACGACGGCATCGTCTCGGTGGCCGCCGTCGTCGTCGGCGTCGCGGGCGTCACGACGGAACCGGGCCCGATCCTCGTGGCCGGCGCCGCCGCCGTCATCGGCGGTGCCGTGTCGATGGCGCTCGGCGAGTACGTCTCGGTCAGCAGCCAACGGGACACGGAACAGGCGCTCATCGCCAAGGAGACCGCCGAACTGCGGGACGATCCCGACGGCGAGCTCGCCGAGTTGACCGAGCTGTACCGGGAGCGGGGCCTGCGCGAGGAGACCGCCCGGCAGGTCGCCATCGAGCTCACCGAGAAGGACGCGCTCAGCGCCCACCTGTCCATGGAGCTGAACATCGACCAGGACGACGTCGTCAGCCCCTGGCACGCGGCGTTCGCCTCGTTCGGGGCGTTCCTCGTCGGCGCGCTGCTGCCGATGATCGCGATCCTGCTGCCGCCGGCCGGCTGGCGGGTACCGGTGACGATGGTCGTGACCCTCATCGCCCTGGCGATCACCGGCGCCGTCTCGGCGCGCCTCGGCGGGGCACCGCAGCTGCGGGCGACGCTGCGGCTGGTCATCGGCGGCGCGCTGGCCCTCGCCGCGACCTTCCTCGTCGGTCAGCTCCTCGGCGTCTCCGGCGTCGGCTGATCCACCGGCCGCGGGCGCGCCAGGCGACCGACCAGCGAGGGGACGGCAGCACGCCGGCCCCTCGCCGTTGCTCAGGCGCGCAGATCCGCGAGGATGTCGGAGCCGAGCTTGAGCACGAGCAGCGCCACGACGACGAGGAACACCACCCGGATGAAGCGGCTGCCCCGGGCGACGGCGGTGCGGGCACCGAGGTAGCCGCCCACCATGTTCGCCGCGCCGAGGATGAGGCCGAGCCCCCACAGCACCGAGCCGTGCGGGACGAAGAACAGCAGGGCGCCGATGTTGGTGGCGACGTTGACGATCTTGGCCTTGGCACTGGCCTGCAGGAACGCGTAGCCGAGCACGGTGACCAGCGCGATCACGAGGAACGAACCGGTGCCCGGACCGAGCAGCCCGTCGTAGAAGCCGATCACCGCGCCGATCAGGGCGGCCAGGCCGTGGTGGCGGCGGCCCTGGTGGCGCAGCCGCGTGACCTGGCCGGCGTCCGGTTTGAGCGCGGTGAAGACGGCGACCGCGATCAGCGCGACCAGGATGACGGGCTTGAAGACCTGCTGCGGCAGGCTCGCCGCGACCACGGCGCCGCCGACGCTGCCGGCGAGGGCGAACCCGGCCATCGGCAACGCGGTGCGCAGATCCGGCCGGACCCGCCGGTAGTAGGTCACCGCGCTGGTGGTGGTGCCGAACACGGAGCCCATCTTGTTGGTGGCCAGGGCCTGCACCGGCGTGATGCCCGGTACCAGCAGCATGGCCGGCAGCTGCAGCAGACCGCCCCCGCCGACCACGGCGTCGACCCAGCCGGCGGCCAGGCCGGCGACGATCACCATGACGATGACGGCGGGGTCGGCGGCCTCCAGGCCGGTGGTCACGAGCGGGTCGTCACGGGTCGGGCCGGCACGCGGCGGCCCTCAGGAGCCACGGACGACGCCGCACAGGTGCCCGAGCGCGTCGGCGACCGGCACGGTGACGCTCTCGCCCGTGCGACGGTCCTTGACCTCGACGACGCCGTCGGCCAGGCCGCGGCCGACGACGACGACGGTGGGCACCCCGAGCAGCTCGGCGTCGCCGAACTTCACGCCCGGGGAGGTGCGGGGTCGGTCGTCGTAGAGGACATCGAGGCCGGCCGCCTCCAGGTCGGTGGCCAGCTGCTCGGCGGCGGCGAAGATCTCCTCGCCCTTGCCGGTGGCCATCAGGTGCACGTCGAACGGCGCGACCGCGCGGGGCCAGACGAGACCCTTCTCGTCGTGGTTGCTCTCGGCGAGGGCGGCGACGGCGCGGCTGACGCCGATGCCGTACGAGCCCATGGTCACGATCACGCGCTTGCCGTTGGCGTCGAGCACCTGCAGGTCGAGGGCCTCGGCGTACTTGCGGCCGAGCTGGAAGATGTGACCCATCTCGATGCCGCGGGCCAGCTCGAGCGGCCCGGAACCGTCGGGCGCCTCGTCGCCGGCGCGCACCTCGCTGGCCTCGATCACGCCGTCGGCCACGAAGTCGCGCCCCGCGGTCAGCTCGAACACGTGCCGGCCCGGCTGGTTGGCGCCGGTGATCCAGCGGGTGCCGTCGACGATGCGCGGGTCGAGCAGGTAGGTCAGGCCGGTGCGGGAGGTGGTGCCGAGGACGGGGGCGTCGAGGCCCACGCCGGGGCCGATGTAGCCCTTGACCAGGCCGGGGTTGGCGGCCAGATCCGCCTCGGTGGCGGCCTCGACCGCGACCTCGCCGGTGACGCCCAGGTGCTCCCCGACGGTCGCCTCCACGCGTTTGAGGTCGACCGCGCGGTCCCCGGGCAGACCGATCACGACGATGCGTCGCTCCCCCGTCGGGAGGGTGACGGCGATGACCACGTTCTTCAGCGTGTCCGCCGCGGTCCACGTGCGGTCCTCGCGGGGGAAACGCTCGTTCGCTACCGCGACGAGGGTCTCGATGGTGGGCGTGTCCGGGGTGTCCTCGATGTGCGCGGCGGGGGCGTCCGTGGCGTCCACGGGGGCGGGCGCCACCGTGGTGACGGCCTCCACGTTCGCGGCGTAGCCTCCGGCGGAGCGGACGAAGGTGTCCTCCCCCACCTCGGTGGGGTGCAGGAACTCCTCGCTGCGGGAGCCGCCCATGGCCCCGGAGACGGCGTTGACCGCGACCACCTCGAGGCCGAGCCGGGCGAAGATCCGCACGTACGCGGCGCGGTGGGCGTCGTACGCGCGCTGCAGGCCCTCGTCGTCGGCGTCGAAGGAGTAGGAGTCCTTCATGATGAACTCGCGACCGCGCAGCAGCCCGGCCCGGGGCCGGGCCTCGTCCCGGTACTTGGTCTGGATCTGGTAGAGGTACACCGGCAGGTCCTTGTAGGACGTGTACATGTCCTTGACCAGGAGGGTGAACATCTCCTCGTGGGTGGGCGCGAGCAGATAGTCGGCCTCGCGCCGGTCCTGCAGGCGGAACAGGTTCTCCCCGTACTCCGTCCAGCGGTTGGTCACCTCGTAGGGCTCCCGCGGCAGCAGGGCCGGGAAGTGCACCTCCTGGGCGCCGATCGCGTTCATCTCCTCGCGCACGATGGCCTCGACCCGACCCAGCACCTTCAACCCGAGCGGCAGCCACGAGTAGATGCCCGGGGCGGCGCGGCGGATGTACCCGGCGCGCACGAGCAGCCGGTGGCTGGCGACATCGGCGTCGGCGGGGTCCTCGCGCAGCGTGCGGAGGAAGAGCTGGGAGAGGCGGGTGACCACGGGGGCGGGATCCGATCGTCGGCAGGAGTCGGGCCGATCCGGCCCTCAGCGAGTGTATTACAGGGCGTCCGACGGCCCGTGGCGGCCGTCCGAGGCCGGGAGCACGGCACCCGGTCCCGGCACCGGCGGCTGCCGGCTCCGTAGACTGGCGCCTGCGTTCGACCCCGTCCCCACCGGAAGGATCCCCATGAGCCACGAGACCACGACCCCGGTCGCCACCACCGTCGCCCGCACGCTGTTCCGCGTCGGCCTCGGCGGCGTGCTGGTCGCCCACGGTTCGCAGAAGCTGTTCGGCTGGTTCGGCGGCGGCGGCATCGAGGGGACGAGCCAGGGCATGCACGCCATGGGGTTCCGGCCGGCGAGGACCAGTGCGCTGCTGGCCGGCGTCGGTGAGGCGGGGGCGGGACTGGCCCTCGCCCTGGGCCTCGGGACGCCGGTGGCCGGCGCCGCGGCCGCCACGACGATGGGCGTGGCCGCCAGCGTGCACACCCCCAACGGCTTCTTCGCCACCGAGGGCGGCTTCGAGTACCCGGCGGTGCTCGGTCTGGCCGCCACGTCCTTCGCCGTCGGCGGACCCGGCCGCGCCTCACTGGACGCCCTCACCGGCCACGTGCTGGACCGGCCGTGGATGCGGGCGGTCGCCGTCGCCGCCATCCCGGTGGCGATCGGCGTCCAGGTCCACCGCCGCCGTCAGGCGCTCGCCGCGGACGCGACGCCGGAAGCGGCGGTCACTCCGGTCGAGGAAGGCTCGACCGACCCCGCCTGAGCCGACCTCCGAGGATCCGAGGATCGGCGGCAGCGGCACCGTCTCAGTCGGTCGGGGTGCCGGTCATCGCGGCGATCTGGATGAGGTTGCCGCAGGTGTCGTCGAACACCGCGGTGGTCACGGGGCCGTGGTTCACCGGTTCCTGGGTGAACACGACGCCGAGGCCGCGCAGGCGCTCGAACTCGGCGGTGACGTCGGCGACGCCGAAGCTGGTGAACGGGATCCCGTCGGCCACCAGGGCGTCGCGGAACGGCCCGACCGCGGGATGTTCGGCGGGCTCGAGGGAGATCTGCACCCCGTCGGGGTGCTCGGGCGAGGAGACGGTCAGCCACCGGTGCGGGCCGCCGAGCGGGATGTCCTGCTGCGGGACGAACCCGAGCGTGCCGGTGTAGAACTCGAGCGCCTTCTGCTGGTCGTCGACGAAGACGCTCATGGTGGTGATGATCATGACTGCTCCCGGGTGGTCTTCGATGGGCTGGTGTCGGGGGTGCGGCGGGGCAGCCGGTCGAGCCAGTCGTGGACCGGCGCCAGCCCCTCCGCGCGCAGGTGGTGAACGGTGGTCCGCCCGCGGGTGCTGACGGTGAGCACGCCGGCCGCCTTCAGGACGGTGACGTGTTTGGCCACGGCCTGGCGGGTCAGGGCCAGGCCGTGCCGCTCGAGCAGCCGGACGGTCAACTCGAACAGCGTCTGGTCGTTCCGCTCCGCCAGCTCGCCGATCAGGGCCCGTCGGGCCGGATGGGCGATGGCGGTGAACCCGTCGTCCACGGCGTCAGAATAGGCAACTCACGGGTTGCTTGTCCAGGGGCGTATGACCTCGTGTGTCCCGTGCACGCCACCGCGGACTTGCGGCAGCACCCGGTCGTCGTCTGGGCTGAGCGTGTCCCCCCCGGGGGCGCCCACCATCCCGAGCGGCCGAGAGACCTGGCTCCACGACGCCGCAGCAACCACTCTCCGGAGCCGGTGCTACCGCCAGGTGCGATGGAGCTGATGTGCCGATGACCACGACCGTTTCCCCTGTGCCCGCGTCCTTCGTCCCGCCGGTCGACCCCGCCGCCGAGTACGCGCGGGTGCACGCCCGGTTCGCCCCGATCTTCGCCCGCATCGCCGAGGGCGCACGGCGTCGCGACCAGGAGCGGACCCTCCCCCACGAGCCGGTGCGGTGGCTGGACGAGGCAGGATTCGGCGCGCTGCGGGTGCCGGCCGCGCACGGCGGCGCGGGGGTCTCCGTCGAGACGGTGATCCGGGTGCTCGTCGACCTGGCCGCCGCCGACTCGAACGTCGCCCACCTCTACCGGTCCCACCTCGGGTTCACCGAGTCGCTGCGCTGGCAGCCGGAGGCGGTGCGGGAGCGCTGGTACGGCCGGATCGCCGCCGGCCAGACCGTGGGCAACGCCTCGACCGAGCGCGGCGGCAACGCCCTGGGCACGGTGAACACGACGCTGGGCCGCGACGAGGCCGGCGTCTGGCGACTCAACGGCACGAAGTACTACACGACCGGCACGATCTTCTCCGACCACACCCGGGTCAGCGCCGCCCTCGACGACGCGCCCGGCCGCCGCTTCGCCGTCGTCCCCGTGACCGCGGTCGGCGTCACCGTCGAGGACGACTGGGACGGGTTCGGGCAGCGCCTGACCGGCACCGGCACCGCCACGTTCACCGACGTCCTGGTCGACGACGTCGACGTGCTGGACCGCGTCGTCGGCTCGGCGGAGGCCGTGCACGAGGCCGCGTTCTTCCAGCTCGTGCTGCTCGCGGTCCTCGCCGGTATCGCCCGGTCCGCGCGCGACGACGCCGCGACCCTGGTCGCCGGCCGGGCGCGCACCTTCAACACCGGGTCGGGCCTGCCGTTCCGGGAGGACCCGCTGATCCAGCAGGTGGTCGGCCGGATCGCCGCGAACGCGTTCGCTGCCGAGGCCACCGTGCTGGCCGCCGCCCGCAGCCTCGACCGGGCGCTGGTCGGCGCCCCGGCCGCCACCGGCGCGGGCGAGGAACCGGCGCCGGCCACCCAGGCGCAGCTGCGGGCGGAGGTCGACGTCGAACAGGCCCAGGTGACCGTGCCCGAGCTCGCGCTGGCCGCGGCGCAGCAGCTGTTCGAGGCCGCCGGCGCCTCCGCGACCAGCACCGCGAAAGGGCTGGACCGGCACTGGCGCAACGCCCGGACCGTCGCCACCCACAACCCCGCGGTGTTCCGGGCCCGCGCCATCGGCGACTGGTACGTCAACGGAACCCCGCCCGAGGGGCTGAACGCCATCGGCGACGCCCGCCCCTCCCCCGGGTCGCGGCCGTGACCGCGGCGTCCTCCGCAGTGGCCACCAGCGCACTCGCGAAGCGCTCCCACGACGTGTTCAATGGCGCTATGGCGAACGGACACGAACGACTCGACGACGACGAACTGGCCCCCTATCTCGTGCACCACCTGCTCGCCGCCGGCTCCGGTCTGCGTCTCTTCCGGGCGGTGAGCCGCACGTGGGGGTCGACGGAGCACGGACCGGCACTGCGCCGTCTGACCGCGGACGTGGACGCCGACCGCCGCGACCTGGCGGCCCTGATCCGCCGGCTCGGCTACCGGATCCCCCCGGTGCGCCGGGTGATCGGCATCGCCTCGGCCACCGTCGCCCGGCTCGATCCGATCAACCCCCTGCGCCGCCGCGGCACCCAGGCGGCGCAGATGGAGATCGAGGCGCTGGAGTCCGCGGTCGACATGAAGGAATCGCTGTGGGACACCCTGCTGGTGCTGCCGGCGGACACGGGACTCGACCGGCCGGCCCTGCAACGGCTGCAACGGCGCGCCGGTGACCAGCGCGAACAGCTCACCGCGATCCGTCGCGCGACGGCGCCGGCCCGCTTCCTGCGCTGAGCGTCCCTCAGAACAGGACGGTGGCGAACCGGCCGACCGGGGTGAAACCGACGTGGTCGTACACCGCGCGGGCCCGGGCATTGAAGTCGTTGACGTAGAGGCTGACGACGGGCGCGCGGAGGCGGGCGAGGGTGACGACGTCGGCCATGAACCCCGCCGCGAGCCCCTGACCGCGGAAGCGCGGATTGACCCAGACGCCCTGCACCTGGCTGGCGCGGGCGCTGATGGTGCCCAGGTCGGCCTTGAACACGAGGTCACCGTGCCGGTCCCGGTGGATCAGGCACTGCCCGCCGGCGATGAACCCGCGCACCCGCTCGCGGTAGGACTGCTCCCCCGCCTGCAGCGGGCTGTACCCGACCTCCTCGGTGAACATGTCCACGGACGCCGGGAGCACGACGTCGAAGTCGTCCTGCGCGGCGACGCGCACCAGGCCGGGCCCGCGCACGGGCACCTCGGGGCCGACGGCGAGGAGCGGCTGGTCGGGCCGGACGTCGAACGGGTGCGGGCTGCGGCCCTTGATCTCGTCCCACAGCGGCAGCACCGCCTCGGCCGGACCGAAGATCGAGGAGAACCTGCGGCGCATCGCCACCAGGGCGTCCGCGATCGGGGCGGCGACATCGGCGGTGGTGCCGAGCGGCACGATGTTCGCGCCGGCCCAGCACGCCGCGGTCAGCCGACCGCCGGTCAGGTGGCCGAGGATCCGGCCGGTGCCGGCACTGATGCCGCGGGAACCGAGCTGCGCGTCGAGGAAGATGTTGGCGACCGGATCGGCGGCGATCAGCTCGCGCAGGATCGCCGTGTCCGCGGCGACGAGCTCGCGGACGCCGTCGCCGCCGGCCGGCACGGGGGTACGCAGCTCAGCCGACGGTGACCACGGGGTTGCCCTGGACGGCATCCTCGTCACCGGTCTCCCCCATCTCCTCCGCGATCCGCATGGCCTCATCGATCAGGGTCTCCACGATCTGGTCCTCGGGCACCGTCTTGACGACCTCGCCCTTGACGAAGATCTGGCCCTTGCCGTTGCCGGACGCGACGCCCAGGTCGGCCTCCCGGGCCTCGCCGGGGCCGTTGACGACGCAGCCCATGACGGCCACGCGCAGCGGGACGGTCAGGCCCTCGAGACCCTCGGTCACCTTGTCGGCCAGCGTGTAGACGTCGACCTGCGCCCGCCCGCAGGACGGGCAGGAGACGATCTCGAGCTTGCGCGGCCGCAGATTCAGCGACTGGAGGATCTGGTTGCCGACCTTGACCTCCTCCACCGGCGGGGCGGAGAGGGAGACGCGGATGGTGTCGCCGATGCCCTGGGACAGCAGCGCCCCGAACGCGGTGGCGGACTTGATGGTGCCCTGGAACGCGGGCCCGGCCTCGGTCACGCCCAGGTGCAGCGGCCAGTCACCGCGCTGCGCGAGCAGCTCGTACGCCCGCACCATGACGACCGGGTCGTTGTGCTTGACGGAGATCTTGAAGTCGTGGAAGTCGTGCTCCTCGAACAGCGAGGCCTCCCACACGGCCGACTCGACCAGCGCCTCCGGCGTCGCCTTGCCGTACTTGTCCATGATCCGCTTGTCGAGGGAGCCGGCGTTGACGCCGATCCGGATCGAGGTGCCGTGGTCCTTCGCCGCCTGGGCGATCTCCTTGACCTGGTCGTCGAACTTGCGGATGTTGCCCGGGTTCACGCGGACCGCGGCGCAGCCGGCCTCGATCGCCGCGTACACGTACTTGGGCTGGAAGTGGATGTCCGCGATCACCGGGATCTGCGACTTCTTCGCGATGATCGGCAGCGCGTCGGCGTCGTCCTGGCTCGGGCACGCGACGCGGACGATGTCGCAGCCCGACGCGGTGAGCTCGGCGATCTGCTGCAGGGTCGCGTTGATGTCGGTGGTGGGCGTCGTCGTCATGGACTGGACGCTGACCGGGTAGTCGGACCCGACGCCGACGCTGCCCACCATGATCTGGCGGGTCTTCCGGCGCGGTGCGAGCACCGGCGGCGGTGAAGCGGGCATTCCCAGGCTGACCGAGGTCAAAGTCTCTCCTCACGGATCGGTGGACCGACGTCCATTATCCCCCTCCGACCGTTCGGTGCCGACCCGCCGGCCGGATCGTTCGCCGGCAGCGTGGGGACGGCCGGCTCGGACGACGCCGCGTCAGAAGATGCTGATGGGTTTGACGATGTCGGCGAAGATCAACAGCGCCCCCATCACGAGCAGGAGCCCGGCCACCACGTACGTCACCGGCATCAGTTTCGCGATGTCCACCGGGCCCGGGTCGCGGCGGCGGAACACCCGGGCCACGCCGCGGCGGGCCGCCTCCCACAGGGCGCCGGCCACGTGGCCGCCGTCCAGCGGCAGCAGCGGGATGAGGTTGAACACGAACAGGGCGATGTTGACGCTGCCGACCAGGCCGATCAGCCCGGCCACCTTGGACCGGACGTCGATCTGGTCGGTCGCGGCGACCTCGCCGGCGATGCGCCCGACACCCACGACGCTCATCGGCCCGTCCGGGTCCCGCGGGGCGTCGCTGAACGCGGCCTGGCCCACCTCGACCATCCGCTGGGGCAGGTGCAGAACCACCCCGACGACCGCGCCGATGTTCTGCCCGACCGTGGGCAGCACCTCGGTGATCGGCTGGGCCACCATCCGCTGTTCGGGTCCGATGCCGACGAACCCCGCCCGCGTCGTCTGCACCGTGCCGTTCGCGTCGCGCACCGGGGTGCCCTTCGCGTCCAACACCGAGACGTCGTTGACGACGGGGGTGATGGTCGAGCTCACCCGGGTGCCGTCGCGGTCGACGACGATGGGGACCGTCCTGCCCGCACTCTGGCGGATCAGGGTGGTCAACTGGTTCCAGGAGGTGACGTCGGTGCCGGCGAAGGCGACGATGGTGTCGCCGGGCTGCAGCTTCGCGGCCACCGCGGGGGACGGTTCGTCCGTGGCCAGGCAGTCCGTCTGGCCGGTCCGCTGCTGCTGCTCGGCGGTGACGACACACTGACTGAGCGACCCGACCGTCGTCGTCGGCTGCGCGGTGCCGAAGCCCATGATCAGGACCCCGATCAGCACGGTGCCGATGAGCAGGTTCATGAACGGGCCGCCGAGCATGATGATGATCCGCTTGATCACCGGCAGCCGGTAGAACATGCGGTTCTCGTCGCCGGGCCGCAGCTCGGCGGCGGAGGCGCGGCGGGCGTCGTCGGCCATGGTCTGGAACACCCCGGTGGTCGAGGCGCGAACCCGGCCGTCGGCGGTGGCCGGCGGGTACATGCCGATCATGGCGATGTAGCCGCCCGCCGGCACGGCCTTGATGCCGTACTCCGTCTCACCCCGGCGCACGGAGAACAGCGTGCGGCCGAAGCCGATCATGTACTGGGTGACGCGGACCCCGAACAGTTTGGCGGGTACCAGGTGACCCACCTCGTGCAGCGCGATCGAGACCACGATCCCGACGACCACGACGAGGACGCCGAGGATGAAGAGCAGTACTGTCATGGCCGTCCTGCGGGGTGGTGTCGGTCGGGGTGTCAGCGCGAGGCGAGCAGCTGCTGGGCGCGGGCCCGCGCCCACCGTTCGGCCTCGAGAACAGTATCCACGCTGAGCTGCCCGTCGGCCCGGTGTTCGCTGAGCACCCGCTCGATGGTCTCGGTGATGCCGAGGAAGCCGAGCCGCCCGGCGTGGAACGCGTCGACGCACTCCTCGTTGGCGGCGTTGTAGACGGCCGGGTACGTCGAGCCGGCGGCGCCGGCGCGGCGGGCCAGCACGACGGCGGGGAACGCCTCGTCGTCCAGCGGCTCGAACCGCCAGTCCGCGGCCGTCGTCCAGTCGATCGGCACCTCCGCATCGGGCACCCGGTCCGGCCACCCCATCCCGAGCGCGATGGGCACCGCCATGGTCGGCCTGCCGATCTGCGCCACGACGGCGCCGTCGACGAACTCGACCATCGAGTGGATGTACTGCTGCGGGTGGACCACGACGTCGATCGCGTCCATGGGCACGTCGAAGAGCAGGTGCGCCTCGATCACCTCGAGGCCCTTGTTGACCAGGGTCGCCGAGTTGGTGGTGATCACCCGGCCCATGGCGAAGTTCGGGTGCGCGAGGGCCTGGGCCGGGGTCACGTCGCGCAGCTGGTCACGGGTGCGACCGCGGAACGGTCCACCGCTGGCGGTGACGACGAGCCGGCGCACCTCCGCGGCGGTGCCGGCGCGCAGGCTCTGGGCGATGGCGCTGTGCTCGCTGTCGACCGGCACCAGCTGGCCGGGCGCGGCCTTCGCCTTCACCAGCGGGCCGCCGACGATGAGCGATTCCTTGTTGGCCAGGGCGAGGGTGGAGCCGGCGTCCAGCGCCGCCAGGGTGGGCCGCAGCCCGATGGACCCGGTGATCCCGTTGAGCACGACGTCGGCGCCGATCGCGGCGATCCGGGCGGCGGCGTCGGGCCCCTGCTCGATCTGGGGCCGGTGCTGGCCCGGCCGTCCGGCGGCGCGGGCGGCGTCGTCGATGGCGTCCTGCAGCTGCGCGGGGTCACCGGTCGCGATGCCGACGGCCTCGGCGCGCACGGCGACGGTCTGCTCGGCGAGCAGGCGCAGGTCCCGGCCGCCGGCCGCGAGCGCGGTGACGCGGAATCGATCCGGGTTGGCGCGGGCGACGGCGATGGCCTGCGTGCCGATGGACCCGGTGGACCCGAGCAGGCTCACCGAGCGGCGCCGTCCGCCGTCGGTCGGCCGGATCGGGCCGGGCGGGAGGGGGTCGTCGTCGCGGGTCACCGGCATCCGTCCAGTATGCCGCCCTCATCGCCGATCACGCCGCCGGCCGGGTCAGAGGTCGGTCAGCCCC
Organism: Tersicoccus solisilvae; assembly: GCF_014643255.1. Taxonomy (GTDB): domain Bacteria; phylum Actinomycetota; class Actinomycetes; order Actinomycetales; family Micrococcaceae; genus Tersicoccus; species Tersicoccus solisilvae. The sequence continues at coordinate 15,925 of NZ_BMJI01000024.1, forward strand.
TTCACCAGGAGGGAGGCGGCGCCGAGGTACGCGATGGCCACGACGATGCGGCGGGCCGCGGCGGCGGGCACGTGCGGGGCGATCCGCTGGCCGAGCAGCAGTCCGCCGGCGGTGCAGGCGATGATCGTGACCCACTGCCACGGCTCCAGTCCGGGCATCCGGCCGCCGGAGGCGACCCACTTCGCGCCCAGCGAGCACAGGCCGAGGGTCAGGAAGTAGGGCTGCAGGGTCGCGGCGAAGGAGCGATGCGGCCAGCGGCTGAGCAGTGCGTAGACGCTCACGGCCGGGCCGCCGATGCCGGCCGCGGCGTTCATCAGACCGGAGGCGACGCCGCTCGTCGCCAGCGTCAGCGGACCGGAGAGGACGACGGAGGTGCGGGTCAGCAGCACGGAGATGGTCAGCGCGACGACCAGCAGTACGCCGATGGAGATCTCGACCACCGGCCCGGGAAGCGATGCGGCGAGCCAGGCGCCGGGCACGATGCCGACCAGCGCGCAGCCGGCCAGCGCCGCGTACCGGCGCCAGTCCACGTCGCGCCGGACCAGCAGCAGCGCCATCGACGCCGAGACCGCCGCGCACAGGTTGACGAGCATGACGCCGTCGAACGCGCCGAGCGCGAGGACGAGCACCGGGGAGACGACGAGCGCGAACCCGAGACCGGAGATGCGCTGCGCCACGGCCCCGACGACGACGGCGGCGAGGACGAGGGCGAACACCCGGGTCACTCTACCGACGCCCTCCCCCCTCCCCCAGGTCGTCAATAGATGTTCCATCGGGGCCCGAATCGAGCCCTGCGTGTGCATCTATTGACGACCTGGCGACGTCGGGCGCGCCGCTGACGGCGGATCAGCTGTCGGCGGCACGGCCTTCCCGTGCCGTCGTCCGCCGGTGAGGCTGGACCCATGACGACCATCGACGTGTTCCCCCTGGACGAGGACCTGACCCGGCAGCTGATGGCCGAGCGCATCCTCGTCCTCGGCACCGAACTGAACGAGACCACCGGCAACCGTCTGTGCAGCCAGCTGCTCCTGCTCTCGGCGCAGGACCCGCGCCGGGAGATCAGCCTCTGGATCAACTCCCCCGGCGGGTCCGTCCCGGCAATGCCCGCCATCCGTGACCTGATGCGGCTTCTTCCGACCAGCGTCTCGACCCTCGCGCTCGGCCTGGCCTGCAGCGCCGGCCAGTTCCTGCTCAGCTCGGGCACGCCGGGTCGGCGCTTCGCCCTGCCGCACGCCCGGATCCTCATGCACCAGGGCTCGGCCGGGATCGGCGGCACCGCCGGCGACATCGCGATCCAGGCCGAGGATCTGCGGCACACGCGGGACACGGTGCTCGGCCTGATCGCCGAGGACACCGGACAGCCGATCGAGCGGATCCGGGCCGACTCCGAGCGGGACCGCTGGTTCACGGCGCGCGAGGCCGAGGCGTACGGCTTCATCGACGGCGTCGTCGACGACCTCGCGGTCGTCCTCCCGCCGGTGCGCACCCCGATCGGGGTGACGGCGTGAACAGCTACACCGTCCCCTACGTGACCCGGCAGGACGGCCGCGGGTCCCAGACCCTCGACGTCTTCAGCAGCCTGCTCACCGACCGGATCGTCTACCTCGGGACCGGGATCGACGACGGGGTCGCCAACGTGCTCATCGCCCAGCTGCTGCACCTGGAGGCGGTCAACCCGGACACCCCGATCGACCTGTACATCAACTCGCCGGGCGGGTCGATCCCGGCGATGCTGGCCGTCTACGACGCGATGCAGTACGTCCGCCCGCCCGTGCGCACGACGTGCGTCGGCCAGGCCGTCTTCACGGCGGCCCTCCTCCTCGCGGGCGGCGCGCCGGGCGAGCGGGCCATCCTCCCGCGCGGGCAGGTGGTGCTGCACCAGCCGGTGGCCGAGGGCGGCCGGGGCGCGATCCCGGACCTCATCGTGGAGGCCGAGCAGATGGGACGGGTGCGCACCGAGCTCGAGGAACTCTTCGCCCGGCACACCGGCCGGACGGCGGAGCAGGTGCGGCGGGACACGGACCGGTCGCTCGTGCTGACGGCGGAGCAGGCCCGCAGCTACGGGATCGTGGATCATGTCGTCGACTCGAGGAAGGCCACCGAGCGGGAACTCGCGCGCCGGTGAGCGGAGCCGCGTCCGGTCGGGTTCGACTGGTCAGCCCAGGGGTGGCGGCCGGTCAGGCCGCGAGCAGGACCGGTCCCGTGGTGGCCGGGCGGAGGCGGTCGGCGCTGCGCTCGAGCAGGTCCAGGGTGGTCAGGTCGAGCGCCCGGCCGATCGCGCGGACGATCTCCGAGGACGGGTCCTTGATCCCGCGCTCGACCTCGGAGAGGTACTGCGCGGAGATGGCGGCCTCGGCGGCGACGTCGGTGAGGCGCTGCCCGCGTGCCTGCCGCGCTTCGCGCAGCACGTCACCGAGCACCGTCCGCAGCGGCACGTCGACGACGGCGTCGTCGTCCGGCGCCGCGGACCGATGCCGTCCCGGGAAGGGGATGAGGTCGCCCATCGCCTCAGCGTAGGGCGACGAGGGCGCTCGGTCACCACGATCCGCTGACAGCAGAGCCGCCCTGCGCCAGCTCGTCAATAGATGCTCCAGCCGGCCCCGAATCGGGCATCGGTGTGCATCTATTGACGAGCTGGCGGGTTGCGGGTGGGCGAGGTCGCAGGGGCCGCCGAGATCGCGGCAGGTCATGGTCTTCCTGGTCGGCTCCTTCGGGAGGCGCGGGGGTGATGGTCGTACACCCGTGATGACGAGCGGGAGACCGCGAGTGTGACCGGTCCGGGCGCGCCGACCTCAGGCGAACTGCGCGCCCTTCCGACGCCGCACGCGCGCGAGCACCACCGCGTCGGCGCGGACGGTGATCTCCTCGACGCGGCCGTCCTGCACCGTGAAGTCGAACAGCACCCGGGGCTCGCCCCGGTGGTACCACGCCGCGCCCGGCCCGTCGCCGACGAACACGGGCAGCGCGGCGCGCGCGCTGCCGTGGAAGAAGGCGGCGACGGCGTCCCGGCCCTCGATCCGCTCGGGGGTGCCGGCGCGGACGGCGGGCTCGTCCGCCGTGATCCGCGCGTCCGGGGCCAGGAGGGCGACGAGCCGGGCCAGGTCGCCCTCGCGGGCCGCGGCCAGGAACGCGTCGACCACCTCCCACGCGGCGGGGCGGTGGTCCGGGTCCTCCGCAGCGTGGCCCGGCTGGGCCACCTTCGCCCGGGCGCGGGAGGCCAGCTTGCGGGCGGCGGCCGGGGTGGTGTCGAGAATGCCGGCGACGGTCGGGAAGTCGACGGCGAAGGAATCGTGCAGCACGACGGCGACCCGTTCGGACGGGGTGAGCCGGTCAAGGACCACGCCGAGTGCGCCGCCGTCGGCGTCGGTCAGGACAGCGGCGTCGGCCGGATCCGGCACGACGGCGATCTCCTCGAGCGGCCCGGGCGGCGCGGTCGGGTCGACCGAGACGGCCACTCGCGCCTTCAGCCGGTCCAGGCAGAGCCGGGTGGTGACGGTCGTCAGCCAGGCGGGCAGGCTCTCGATCGGCCCCGCGGTGCCGTGCAGGCGCAGCCATGCCTGCTGCACGACGTCTTCGGCCTCGACCGGGTCGTTCAGGATGCGTGCCGCCACCCGCAGGAGGCGTGGCCGTTCGGTCTTGAACTCGTCCGTCGCGTCCACCGTGACTAGCTGCCGGTTCCGTCCCCGCGGCCGCCATGCGCGCGGGCGAGGACGGCGCGGGCGTGCCGCAGGATGGGCTCGTCGATCATGGCGCCACGCCAGGAGAACACGCCGGGCCGGTGCTCGGCCTCGGCCAGCAGCTCGCGGGCGTCGGCCACCTGCTCCGCGTTCGGGGCGAAGGCGGCGCGGACGGCGGCCACCTGGGACGGGTGGATGCAGGCCTTGGCAGCGAATCCGGTGGCGGCGGCGTCCTCGCACTCGGCGGTCAGCCCGTCGGCATCGCCGATCGCCGTGTAGACGGCGTCGATCGCGGCCTTCCCGTGAGCTCCCGCGGCCAGCAGCGTCGTCGAGCGGACATGGGTGGCGACGGCCCGGTACCGGCCGTCCACGGTGCGGCTGCTCGTACCGCCGAGGGAGGCGACGAGGTCCTCGGCGCCCCACATCAGCGCGACGACGTTCGGCTCGGCGGCGATCTGCGCGACCGCGAGCGCCCCGGCGGCGGTCTCGATCAGCGCGATCACGTCGTGACCGCCCAGCGCCCGCACCTGGGCGGCGGACTCGGTCTTGGCGAGCATCACGGTGCGGTACGGCAGGTCCGCCAGGGCCGCGACATCGGCGTCGAAGTCCTCGGTGCCGGCCGCGTTGACCCGGATGACGGTGCGCGCAGGATCGAGGGGATGCTCGGCGAGGTTGGCGCGCGCGGTCTCCTTGTCCACGGGGGCGACGGCGTCCTCGAGGTCGAGGATGACGGCGTCGGCCCGGTCGGCGGCCTTGGCGAAGCGGTCCGCCCGGTCGGCGGGGCAGAACAGCAGGGCAGGACCGAGGGCGAAGGTCGACGTCGTCACAGCGTCGATGCTACGGGGCCGAGCCGGGCGCTCCGGCGCAGCGGTCGGCGACGACCACGACGTTGCCGGTCGCGTGCCCGTCCTCCACGGCGGCGACGGCCCGCTCGGCCTGCGCCAGGGGCACGGTGAGGGTGACGACCGGGGTGAACCGGCCGGCGGCGACGGCCTGCGCGATGGCGGAGAAGACGGCGGTGGTGCGCCTGCGGGTGACGCCGGAGCCGCCCAGCTCCCCCGCGATCTGCGGGGCGGCGACACTGCGGATCCGCCGGGGATCACGGGCGAGGGCGGCGCCGGCCCGCAGCACGTCGCCGCCGACCAGGTCCATCACGCCGTCGACCCGACCGTCGGCGGCCAGGGAACGCACCCGCCCCGTCCATCCCTCACCGGAGGGGACGTGGGTCGCGCCGAGCCCCTCGACCAGGTCCCGCTTGCCCGCGGAGGCGACGCCGAGCACGGTCAGGCCGCGCTCGGCGGCGATCCCGCAGGTCGCGCTGCCCACGCCGCCGCCGGCGCCGAGCACGAGGAGGGTGGCGCCGGCGCGGAGGTCGAGTTCGTCGAGGGCGTCCCACGCGGTGCCGACGGAGACGGGGATGCTGGCGGCCTGCTCGGGTGGCACCCCGTCCGGCCGGCGGGCCACGCTCCCGGCGTCCAGCAGCACGGCCTCGGCCAGCGCCCCGGTGCCGCCGGCGGCGGCACCGAACACCTCCTCGCCGACGGTCCAGCCGTCCACTCCGGGACCGACCGCGATCACCGCACCGGCGGCCTCCCGGCCCATCGCCATGGGGAATCGCACGTCGAAGGCGCCCTGCCGCTGCCCGGAGCGGACCTTGACGTCGGCCGGGTTGACGCCCGCCGCGGCCATCCGCACGAGCAGCTCTCCGGGACCGGGCGCGGGAACGGGGAGCTCGAGGTGCCCGGCGACCTCCGGGCCGCCGTGGGAGGCGAACGCGAAGGCGTGCATCAGGCCGGTGCCGACCCGGCGCTCTCGTGCCGGCGGTGCGCATCCTCGCACCAGATCAGCACCGAGCGGGTCGCCACGGCCACGACGGCACCGGTCTGGTTGCGGGCGGTGTGCTTGAGCGTGACGATGCCCTGCCCCGGCCGGCTCTGCGAGAGTCGCTTGCCGACGACGACGGTCGACGCGTAGAGCGTGTCCCCGTGGAAGACCGGCGCGGGGAACTCGACGGCCTCGAAGCCGAGGTTGGCGACGATGGTGCCCTCGGTCAGCTGGGCCACCGACAGGCCGACCAGCAGCGACAGGGTGAACATCGAGTTGACCAGGCGCCGGCCGAAGGGCTGGCTGGCGGCGAAGTGCTCGTCCAGGTGCAGCGACTGGGTGTTGCCGGACAGGGTGGTGAACAGCACGTCGTCGGCCTCGGTGATGGTGCGCCCGGGCCGGTGTTCGTAGACCACCCCGGCCCGGTATTCCTCGAAGTACAGGCCGCGCTGCCGGACCGCCTCGGTGATCGGGACCGACCCGGTGGGCGGGCGGTCGTCGTCGTGCTGGGTCGCCGTCACGCTCACTCCAGTCCGAGCGAACGGGCGATGAGCATCTGCTGCACCTCGGTGGTCCCCTCGCCGATCTCCAGGATCTTGGAATCACGATAGTGCCGGGCGACGACGAACTCGTTGATGAAGCCGTACCCGCCGAAGATCTGCGTGGCGTCGCGGGCGTTGTCCATCGCCGCCTCGCCCGCGACGATCTTGGCGATCGACGCCTGCGTCTTGAACGGCTTGCCGGCCACCATCCGGGCCGCCGCGTCACGCCAGGCCAGGCGCGCCGTGTGCACCCGCACCTGCATGCGGGCGATCTTGAACGCGATCGCCTGGTGGTGCCCGATGGCCGAGCCGAACGCGCGGCGCTCCTTGGCGTACCGGACGGACGCGTCGAGGCAACCCTGGGCGGCACCGGTGCCGAGGGCGGCGATGGCGATCCGGCCCTCGTCGAGCGTGTGCACGAAGTTGGCGTAGCCGCGGCCGCGCTCGCCGAGCAGGTTCGCCTCCGGCACCCGCACGTCGGTCAGGGTCAGCGGGTGGGTGTCGGACGAGTTCCAGCCGACCTTGTCGTACGCCTTCTCGGCCCGGAAGCCCGCGGTCGGGACGGGGACCAGCAGCGTGGAGATCTCCTTGCGCTCCCGGCCCTTCCGGTCCACCCCCGTCCCGGTGACGGCCGTGACCGTGACCAGCCGGGTGATGTCGGTGCCGGAGTTGGTGATGAACTCCTTGCTGCCGTTGATCACCCACTGCCCGTCCTCGAGCCGGGCCGTGGTGCGCGTGCCGGAGGCGTCGGAGCCCGCCTCCGGCTCGGTCAGCCCGAAGCCGGCGAGCGCGCGGCCGGCGGCGAGGTCGGGCACCCAGGCGGCCTTCTGCTCGTCGGTGCCGTAGTGCAGCAGCGGGGAGATGCCCAGGGACACGGCCGCCTCGAGCGTGATGGCGATGGACTGGTCCACGCGGGCCAGCTCCTCGATCGCCACGCCCAGGGCGAGGTGGTCCCCGCCCATCCCGTCGTACTCCTCGGGCACGGGCAGACCGAACAGGCCGAGCTCCCCCATCTGGGCGACGACCTCGTACGGGAAGGTGTGCGCGGCGTCGTGGATGACGGCGGCGGGAGCGACCACCTGGTCCGCGAAGTCCCGCACCATGGCGGCAAGATCCGCCAGCTCCTCGCTCAGCCCGGCGGTGCTCAGGTCGGCACTGCCGTGGTGGGAGCTGTTCAGGACATCAGTCATCGGTGTTCTCCTCGGACGGGGTGGTCTCGGTCTCGGCGTCGATCACCGCGACGACGGCGCCGGCGGCGACGCGGTCGCCGACCGTCACGCACAGCGTCGCGGCGCCGTCGACGGGGGCGGTGAGGGTGTGCTCCATCTTCATGGCCTCGACGACCAGGAGGGGCGCCCCGGCAGCGACGACGGTGCCGGTCTCGGCGAGCATGGCGACGACGGTGCCGGGCATGGGGGTGCGCACCTCGGGATCCGCGCCGGTCGCGGCGCGCACCGCTCGGGCCCGGGCGGCCGCCAGTGCCGCCGCCCGGTCGATCCGGTGCAGGGTCACGGTGTGCGGGTGGGCGGTGGGGCGCTCGGCGGTGGGCGGCTGGGCGCGCGCCGCGCCGGCACCGCCATGGGCGTACACCGCGTCCTCGGCCACGACCACACGCCACGGACCGGTGGGGGTGACCGGCTCGCCGTCGACGAGGGCGGCATCCGCCGGCCGGGTGCCGGGACCGGGGGTGGCCTGCGTGACGGCGACGACGCGGTCGGTACCGTCACCGTCACGCAGGCGCAGGCGGTCGACCCGACCGCCGAGCCGGAACCCGGTGGCGCCGGCCCAGGCCGGACCCGCCATCCGCGTTCCCGCTGTTCCCCCCGCCCGGTGGAGCCGGGACGGCGCGCGGCCGTCCTCGTCCCCGAGCTCCGTGTCGCCGCGGTCCGCGTGCAGCGCGACGGCGATACCCGCGACGTCCGCGTCCGACGGCCGCCAGCCCGTCAATTCGTCGAGGCTGCGATCGATCAGGCCGGTGTCCAGGTCCCCGGCCCGCACCGCGGGGTGCGCGACGAGGGCCTGGAGGGCGTCGACGTTGGTGCCGACGCCGAGGACGACCGTGTCCGCGAGCGCGGCGGCGAGCCGGTCGAAGGCCTGCGCACGGTCGGCGCCGTGGGCGATGATCTTGGCGAGCATCGGGTCGTAGTCGGTGCCGACGACGGTGCCGGGCAGCAGGGAGCTGTCGACCCGGACGCCCGGGCCGGTCGGCTCGGACAGGGCGAGGACGGTGCCGGCGGTGGGCAGGAATCCGGCGGCGGGGTCCTCCGCGTAGAGCCGGGCCTCGACGGCGTGACCGGTGAGGGTGACGTCGTCCTGGGTGAGCCGCAGGGGTAGCCCGGCGGCGATGCGCACCTGTTCCTCGACCAGGTCCAGCCCGGTGACCGCCTCGGTGACGGGGTGCTCGACCTGCAGCCGGGTGTTCATCTCGAGGAAGTGGAACCGGTCCGGTTCGTCGGCGGAGACGATGAACTCGACCGTGCCGGCCCCGCGGTAGTCCACGCTCGCGGCGGCCCGGCAGGCGGCGGCGCCCAACTCCGCGCGGGTGGCCGCGGAGATCAGGGGCGAGGGCGCCTCCTCGATCACCTTCTGGTGGCGCCGCTGCAGGGAGCACTCGCGCTCCCCCAGGTGGATGACGGCGCCGTGGTCGTCCGCGAGTACCTGGACCTCGATGTGCCGCGGGGAGGTGATGAGCCGTTCGAGCAGCAGGGTGTCGTCCCCGAAGGCGGCCGCGGCGGTGCGGCGGGCCGTGGCCAGCGCCCCGGGCAGCGCGGAGGCCTCGGTGACGGCGACCATACCCTTGCCACCACCGCCGGCGGAGGGCTTGACCAGCAGCGGGTAGCCGATGCGGTCCGCCGCGGCGAGCAGGCGCTCGTCCCGGTGCCCGTCGTCGACGCCGGCACCCGCCTCCTCGGCGAGATCCGCGTCGTCCACGCCGGGCACCACCGGGACGCCGTGCGCGGCGACGTGCGCCTTCGCCCGGATCTTGTCGGCCATCGTCTCCAGGGCCCGTTTGCCGGGGCCGATCAGCACGATGCCGGCGCGCTCGCACGCGTCGGCGAGCTCAGGGTTCTCGGAGAGGAACCCGTAGCCGGGGTGGATCGCCTGGGCGCCGGTGTCCTTCGCGGCGCGGACGACGGCGTCGACGTCGAGATAGCTCAACCGGGCGGCCGCGGGCCCGATCAGCACGGAGCGGTCCGCCTCGAGCACGTGCCGGGCACCGGCGTCCGCCTCGCTGTACACGGCGATCGCCTCGATGCCGAGCCGGTGCAGGGTCGCGATGACGCGGCAGGCGATCTCCCCACGGTTGGCGACGAGCACGGTGGCGAACAGCCGGTCGGTGCCGGCATCGCTCATCAGGGTGGATTCGATCGTCATGGGTCTCACATCCGGAACAGGCCGAAGCGGTGGTCGTCGGGCAGCGGGGTCCGGCTGACGACGTCGAGCGCGAGGCCGAGCACGGTGCGGGTGTCGGCCGGATCGATCACGCCGTCGTCCCACAGCCGGGCGGTCGAGTACCAGGGGCTGCCCTGCCGCTCGTACTGCTCGACCACCGGCTCGGTCAGGGCGCGCTCGTCCTCGGCGGTGAACGCCTGGCCCGCGGCCGCGGCGGCGTCGCGGCGCACCGTGGCCAGCACGGACGCGGCCTGGGCCGACCCCATCACGGAGATCCGGGCGTTCGGCCACATCCACAGGAATCGGGGCCCGTACGCCCGGCCGCACATGGAGTAGTTGCCCGCGCCGAAGGAGCCGCCGATGATCACGGTCAGCTTCGGCACCCGGCAGGTGGCGACGGCGGTGACCATCTTGGCGCCGTGCTTGGCGATGCCGCCGGCCTCCGCGTCGGCCCCGACCATGAAGCCGGTGATGTTCTGCAGGAAGAGCAGCGGGATGCCACGCTGGTCGCACAGCTCGATGAAGTGGGCGCCCTTCATGGCCGACTCGCTGAACAGCACGCCGTTGTTGGCGACGATGCCCACCGGGTGGCCGTGCAGGTGCGCGAACCCGGTGACCAGGGTGGACCCGTAGTCGCGCTTGAACTCGCTGAACGCGCTGCCGTCGACCAGCCGGGCGATCACCTCGCGCACGTCGTACGGGGTGGTGGTGTCCGCGGGGACGACGGCGGTCAGGGTCGCGGGGTCGACGGCGGGCTCGACCGGCTCCCGCACGGTCCACGCCGGGGCGGGCGGGTCCGGCAGGGTGGCGACGATGTCGCGCAGGATCTGCAGGGCGTGGGTGTCGTCGTCGGCGAGGTGGTCCGCCACCCCCGACGTGCCCGTGTGCAGCCGACCGCCGCCGAGCTGCTCCGCGGTGATGTCCTCCCCGATCGCGGCCTTCACCAGCGGCGGGCCGCCGAGGAAGATGGTGCCCTGCTCGGCGACGATGACGGTCTCGTCGCTCATCGCCGGCACGTACGCGCCGCCCGCGGTGCAGGAGCCGAGCACGGCGGAGAGCTGCGGGATCCGCGCGGCGGAGAGGTTGGCCTGGTTGTAGAAGATCCGGCCGAAGTGCTCCCGGTCGGGGAACACCTCGTCCTGCAGCGGCAGGAACGCGCCACCGGAGTCGACGAGGTACAGGCAGGGCAGCCGATTCTCCAGCGCCACCTGCTGGGCGCGCAGATGCTTGGTCACCGTCATCGGGTAGTAGGTGCCGCCCTTGACGGTCGCGTCGTTGCACACGATCATCACCGGCCGCCCGGCCACCAGCCCGATGCCGGTGATCAGGCCGGCCCCGGGGCACGCCTCGTCGTACATGCCGGTCGCGGCCAGCGGCGAGAGCTCGAGGAAGGGGCTGCCCTCGTCGAGCAGCTGCTCGACTCGTTCCCGGGGCAACAGCTTGCCGCGGTCCCGGTGCCGCTTCCGGGCAGCCGCGGAGCCCCCGAGGGCCGCGGCGCCGAGCCGGCGGCGCAGCTCCGCGGCGAGCTCGGCGTGCGCGGCGGTGCGCCGGGCGACGGCCGGGTCGACGGCGCCGGTGGCGGTGTCGAGGGTGCTGGTGAGGGTGTCCATCGGCCGTCCGGTCAGACCAGGGTCAGCGTCGCGCCGGGCGACCGCAGGACGGCGCCGACGTCGGCGAGGAACCGGGAGCCGGCCTCACCGTCGACGAGCCGGTGGTCGAAGGACAGGCTCAGCGTCATCACGTCGCGCAGGGCGATCTCCCCCCGGTACTCCCACGGGGTGCGCCGGACCTGGCCCGTGGCGAGGATCCCTGCCTCGCCCGGATTGAGGATCGGCGTGCCCGCGTCGACGCCGAAGACGCCGACGTTCGAGATGGTGAAGGTGCCGCCGCTCAGGGCGGCCGGCGTGGTCCGGCCGTCGCGGGCGGCGCTCGTCAGCTCGCGCAGCGCCCGGCTGAGGGTCCGCAGGTCCATCCCGTCGGCGTCCTTGAGGTTCGGCACCACGAGCCCGCGCGGCGTCGCGGCGGCGATGCCGAGGTTGACGTAGCCGAACCGCACGATCTCCCCCGCCGTCTCGTCCCAGCGGGAGTTCAGCTCCGGGTGTCGGCGCAGGGCGACGAGCACGGCCTTGGCGACCAGGGCCGTCATGGTGGGCCGGTCCTCGGCCCACGCCCGGTCGGCGCGCAGCGAGTCCAGCAGGGCGACGCTCTCGGTGACGTCGACGGTGAGGAACTCGGTGACGTGCGGGGCGGTGAAGGCGCTGGCGACCATGGCGGCTGCGGTGTGCTTGCGGACCCCGCGGATGGGCTCCCGCGTCTCGCGGAGGCCGAGGCCACCGTCTCCGGTCGTGGCGGTCGGCGCGGCGGCGGTGGTGACGGCGGGGGCGGTCGCCGCGACCGTGGCCACTCCGGTGGATCGCGCCTCGGCGGCGGCCGTGACGTCGGCCCGGGTGACCAGGCCGCCGCGGCCGGTGCCGGTCACGGCGTCGATGTCGAGGCCGAGGTCGCGGGCCAGCTTGCGCACGACGGGGGTGCTCAGGTGCCGCTCGCGGGACGCAGCGCCGTTCTGCGGGGCGGTCGCGACCGTCGACGGGCTGCCGGGCGGGGTGATCTCCGGGCCGCCGGGCAGCGGCGGGATCTCCGGACCGTTCGGCGCGAGCGGCTCGTCCGGCCGCGTCGGCAGGGGCACGTCGGGCTCGTCCGGGCCGACCGGCGCCGGCACGTCCGGCTGGTCCGGGACCCCCGGCGCACCCGGCTGAGGCGAGGCGTCCGGCGCGGTGCCGGGATCCGGTTCTCCGGTCCCGGTGGCGGTGGACGGCCCGGCCGACGCGGGGCTACCGGTCGTGCGCCGGCGCCGGGCGGGCCGCCCGGTACCGGCGGGCGCGGCGCCGTACCCGACGAGGGTGGGCTCGCGGCGGGCCGTCCCCGGCTCACCGCCACCGTCCCCGCTGCCGCCGGCGCTCGGCACGTCGATGGCGAGGATGGGCGTGCCGACATCGACGGTCGCACCCTCGGCCTGCAGGAGCCGCTCGACCACGCCGTCCCACGGGCTGGGCAGCTGCACGACGGCCTTGGCAGTCTCCACCTCGGCGATCACCTGGTTCAGGGACACGCTCTGGCCCTCCGCGACCTTCCAGCTGACGATCTCGGACTCGGTCAGGCCCTCGCCGAGGTCAGGCAGCGCGAATTCACGGATCACGAGGCGGCTCCGATCAGGGAGGAGGAGGTCGACGGGCCGGCGAGCGCGTCGAAGCGGGAACCGGTCTGCGAGTTGTCGCGGCCGACGAGCCGGTCGACGGCGTCGAGGATCCGGTCGAGGTCCGGCAGGTGGTGGTCCTCGAGACGGGCCGGCGGGTAGGGGATGTCGAAGCCGGTGACCCGCTCCGGCGGTGCCTGCAGCGAGTAGAAGCAGCGGGTGGTCAGGACGGCCACGATCTCTGCGCCGAGGCCACCGAACTCGCCCGCCTCGTGGGTGACGAGCAGCCGGCCCGTCTTGCGCACCGACGCCTCCAGGGTGGCCAGGTCGAGGGGGTACAGCGAGCGCAGGTCGATGACCTCGAGGTCGATGCCCTCGTCCTCGGCCGCGGTGGCGGCGTCCAGCGCGGTGGCCACCAGCGGGCCGTAGGCGACCACGGTCGCGTCGGTTCCCGGGCGGGCGATCGCCGCGCGGGTCAGGTCCGCCGTCGCCGTCTCGTCCACCTCGCCCTTGCCCCAGTAGCGGCGCTTGGGCTCGAGGAAGATCACCGGGTCGTCGGAGGCGATGGCGGCCCGCAGGGTGCTGTAGGCCTCCTGCGGGGTGGACGCGGTGACCACCCGGAGTCCCGCCGTGTGGGCGAAGTAGGCCTCGGGGGACTCCGAGTGGTGTTCCGGGGAGCCGATGCCGCCGCCGAAGGGGATGCGGATGGTCACCGGCAGGCTGACCGCACCACGGGTGCGGTAGTGCAGCTTGGCGAGGTTGGAGACGATCTGGTCGAACGCCGGGTAGACGAACCCGTCGAACTGGATCTCGACGACGGGCCGGAACCCGCGCATCGCCAGCCCGATCGCGGTGCCGACGATGCCGGACTCCGCCAGCGGCGTGTCCATCACCCGGTGCGTCCCGAACCGGGCCTGCAGCCCGTCGGTGACCCGGAAGACACCGCCGAGGGCGCCGATGTCCTCCCCCATCAGGACGGTCTTCCCGTCCCGGTCCAGCTCGGCCGCGAGCGCCGCGTTCAGTGCCCCGGCCATCGTCATGGTGCTCATGCGCGTGCTCCGTCCGATGCGGCGGACGGCGACGCCCCGTGCCCGGAGCCGGCGTCGCCGTGGAGCGAGTCGAGGTACAGCAGGTAGCGGTCCCGCTGGTCCTCCAGCCAGGCGTCCGGGGTGCTCAGGACGTGCTCGAACAGCGTCTCCGGGGCCGGGTCGGGCATCGAGGTGATGCCGGACCGCAGGCCGGCGGCCGCGTCGTCCGCCGCGCGGGCAGCCCGCGCGTCCAGGTCGTCGACGTCGTATCCCTCCGCGGCGAGCAGGGCCCGGACCCGGGTGAGCGGGTCGCGCCCCTCCCACTCGGCCCGCAGGCCGCGGTCCTCGTAGCGGGTGGGGTCGTCGGCCGTGGTGTGCGGGCCCATCCGGTAGGTGACCGCCTCGATGTAGGAGGGTCCCTCCCCGGCGCGGGCCCGGGCCAGGGCCTTCCGGGTCACCGCGGTGACGGCGAGGACGTCGTTGCCGTCCACGCGCACGGAGGGGATCCCGAAGCCGGGCGCGCGGTCGGCGATGTGGCCGCGGGCCTGCAGGCGGACCGGCTCGGAGATCGCCCACTGGTTGTTCTGGCAGAAGAACACCAGCGGCGCCCCGAAGCTGGCCGCGAACACCATCGCCTCGTTGACGTCGCCCTGGCTGGTGGCGCCGTCGCCGAAGTACACGATGGCCGCCTCGTCCCCGCCGTCGGCGGCGATGCCCATCGCGTACCCGGTGGCGTGCAGCGTCTGCGCCCCGATGACGATCTGCGGGGTGGCCATGTGGGTCTGCGTCGGGTCCCAGCCGCAGGACGCGGCGCCGCGCCACAGGCGGAGGATGTCGACCGGGTCGACGCCGCGGCAGTACGCGACGCCGTGCTCGCGGTAGCTGGGGAAGATCATGTCCCTGGGCGCCAGCGCGCGGCCGGAGCCGATCTGCGCGGCCTCCTGCCCGGTCAGCGGCGGCCACAGGCCGAGCTCGCCCTGGCGCTGCAGGGCCGTCGCCTCGGTGTCCAGTCGGCGGATGACGGTCATGTCGACGAAGAAGGCGGCGAGCGCGTCGGCGTCGATGTCGTCGACGAGGGCGTCGAAGGCGGGATTGGCCCGGCGCTCCCCCGTGGGGGTGATCAGCTGGACGAGGTCGTCGACGAGCTGGCCGCCCTGGTTGAGGGCATCGAGGATCAGGCTGTTCACGGACACGGCTGACACGCTGCTTTCGCATCAAGGGACGGGCTCGACGCGGTGGCGTCCTCACCCGAGGCGGGCTCCGTCGGCCGCCTGCCTGTGACCCTACTCATAGTCGACATACCGCGCAACGGTTCCGGCAGACGTTGAGCATGTCGCCCACGGCCAGCGCGCAGCTCTGGGCATTTCTGAGCAGAGTGACTAGGTTCGAGCACATGATGCTTGCCGATTCAACGGATCTGCGGATCCTGCGGGACATGGTGTCCCACTCGCGGCGGACGGCGGTCGCGATCGCGTCCCGGCTGCGGCTCTCCCGCAACACGGTGCAGGTCCGGCTGGGCCGGCTGGAGGAGGGCGGGGCGTTCCTGCCGTTCGCCCGGCAGGTGGCGCCGGCCGCGCTGGGCTACCCGCTGACCGCCTTCATGGCGGTGCAGGTCGAGCAGCCGGCGCTGGAGGCGATCGCCGTGGCGTTCGCCGCGATCCCCGAGATCGTGGAGGCGCACGGAACCACGGGGACGGCGGATCTGCTGGTCCGGGTGGTCGGCGTGGACGCCGAGGACCTGTTCCGCATCCACGGCGCGATGCTCGCCTGCCCCGGGGTGATGCGGATCGACACGTCCATCTCGATGCACGAGGTCATCGAGCACCGGGTGCTGCCGCTGATCGATCAGCGTCTGGGCCGCGGCCAGGACTGAGGCGGACCGGACAGACGCGACGGGCGGGGACGGCGTCCCGGAGGACCCGTCCCCGCCCGTCGTCGGCGTCCGCGCGGGTGCCGTCAGTGCTCGGTGGCCTTCTCGGCGCCGACTCCGGTGAGCGAGCGGACCTCCATCTCGGCCTGCTTGCGCCGGTTCTCCCCCGCCGTGTCGGTGATCGAGCCGATCCAGCCGAGCAGGAACGCCAGCGGGATCGAGATCAGGCCCGGGTTGGACAACGGGAAGATCGCGAAGTTGGCGCCGGGGATCATCGACGTCGCCGAGCCGGAGACCACCGGGGAGAACGCGATGAGCACGATCGCCGCCCCGAGGCCGCCGTACATGCTCCACACCGCGCCCCGGGTCGTGAACCGCGGCCAGAACAGCGAGTAGAGGATGGTGGGCAGGTTCGCCGACGCCGCCACGGCGAACGCCAGGGCGACGAGGAACGCGACGTTCTGCCCCTGCGCGCCGATGCCGCCGAGGATCGAGACGATGCCGATCACCACGACGGTGCGCCGCGCCACCTTGACCTCCCCGCCGGCGTCGACCGCGCCCTTGCGCACCACGTTGGCGTAGATGTCGTGGGCGAACGACGCCGCCGCGGTGATCGTCAGCCCGGCGACGACCGCGAGGATGGTGGCGAAGGCGACGGCGGAGATGAAGCCGAGCAGCAGGGAGCCGCCGAGTTCGAAGGCGAGCAGCGGCGCGGCGGAGTTCACCCCGCCCGGCGCTCCGCTGATCCGGCTGGGCCCGATCAGCGCACCCGCACCGTAGCCGAGCACCAGGGTGAACAGATAGAAGATGCCGATCAGCCAGATGGCCCACACCACCGAGCGCCGCGCCTCCTTGGCGGTCGGCACCGTGTAGAAGCGCATCAGCACGTGCGGCAGGGCAGCGGTGCCGAGCACCAGGGCGAGGGCGAGCGAGATGAAGTCGAGCTTCGACGTCTCCGTCTTGCCGTACTGCAGGCCCGGGTCGAGGATGGCCTCCTTGCCCCCGGCGGTCTGCACCGCGTGGCCGAGCAGTTCCGAGAGGTTGAAGCCGTGCAGGGCCAGTACCCAGACGGTCATCACGGCGGCGCCGGCGATGAGCAGACAGGCCTTGATGATCTGCACCCACGTGGTGCCCTTCATGCCGCCGACGAGGACGTACAGGATCATCAGGGCACCGACGACGACGATGACCACGGACTGACCCAGCCGGTCCGGGATGCCCAGCAACAGCGACACCAGGCCGCCGGCGCCGGCCATCTGGGCGAGCAGGTAGAAGAAGCACACGGCGAGCGTGGTGATGGCGGCGGCGATCCGCACCGGTCGCTGTCGCAATCGGAACGAGAGCACGTCGGCCATCGTGAACTTGCCCGTGTTGCGCAGCAGCTCGGCGACGAGCAGCAGGGCGACGAGCCAGGCGACGAGGAAGCCGATCGAGTAGAGGAACCCGTCGTAGCCGTTGACGGCGATGGCCCCGACGATGCCGAGGAACGAGGCCGCGGACAGGTAGTCCCCGGCGATGGCGGTGCCGTTCTGCGGACCCGAGAAGGACCGACCGGCGGCGTAGTAGTCCGCCGCCGTGCGGTTGTTGCGGCTGGCGCGCAGCACGATCACCAGGGTGACCGCCACGAACAGGCCGAAGATGAGCATGTTGACCCAGGGCGTGCCGACCTGTTCGCCGGTGGCCATCGGCACCGTACCGGGAACGGCGGCGATCGGGGTGAGGGATGCGCTCACGTCGGGTCTCCTTCACGGGTGGCGTCGTTGTCGGCAGGGCGCGCCGTGCGGGTGCCGGCGTCGCGGTGGGCCAGCGCGTCGACGTCGCCGTCGAAGGTGCCGCCGGCGCCGGCCGGGGCGACGTGGTACGGCGAGTCCTCGCCCTCGAGCTCGTCGCGCAGGGCGGCGGCCTGCGGATCCAGCCGGCGGTTGGCGTACGCGACGTAGCCCATGGTGATCGCGAAGGTCGTGACGAACTGCGCCAGGCCGAGCACGAGCCCCACCGTGATGTTGCCGGCCAACCGGGTCGACATGAAGTCGTGCGCGTAGTCGGCCAACAGCACGTAGAGGAAGTACCAGAGGAGGAACGCCGCGGCCATCGGGAAGACGAAGCTGCGGTGGCTGCGGCGCAGATGCACGAATCGCTCGTCCCGCTGCACGCCCTCGAAGTCGATCTCGGGGACGCCGGCCGGGTCCGCCCCGTTGCCGGTGGCGACGGGGGTGACGCCGGTGGCCCCACCGGTGGACGCGGTGTCCCGGTCGGCGGCGGGCGGTGCGGCGTGCCGGCCGACGTCGCCGCCGGCGTGGGGGCTGACGACCGGCGGGTCGGTGTCGCGGCCCGGGTCGGGGCCGTCGTGGGATCGGTGCTTGCCCAAGGGTCCTCCTTGACGGATGAGCAGGTGCGCGGCGGCGGTGGTGGAGCGTCACGAACCAGCGGCGGGACCCCTGACTTCTGGCCGGCCACGCGCGGCGTACGTGATCTCCGTCACTGACGACAGGCTATCCGTCGGCACCGACGATCGGGGTTGCCGACCGGTTGCGGCGTGTCCCGACGACCCGTGTCGGTCTCCGGCACCGGTTGCGGCGGGGAGCGGTGAACCGCGTCAGCCGTGGGAGCGGACGACGTCGATGACGCGGTCGAGGAAGAGGTCGACCTGACCGGCGTCATAGGCGTCGGGGCCGCGCTGGGGGGCGAACCGGGCGGCGCGGAGGTCCTCGACGCGCAGGCGGGCGCCGCCGTCGAGGTGGCCGACGATGCGCTGGCAGAGGCCGTCGACGTCGTGGGCGCGGTACCCGGGGCGGCGTCCGGTCGGGGCCCGGAAGCGGCTGCCGGCGCCGCGCGCGAGCCGGGC
>NZ_BMJI01000025.1 GCF_014643255.1 Tersicoccus solisilvae
GCCGCGAGGCCGGCCCCGGCCGGGCCGTCCCCCGCCGGACCGGGCCCGACCGGAACGGCCGGGCCCGGTCAGGTAACGGGCCACGTCGCCGTGGCGCACCGTCACCTCCGGCAGGTCGGCGAGGTTGCGGACGGCGTCGGCGCTGGCCGCGCGGGCAGCCTCGACGGAGGTGACGGCGGCGCCGGCGGCGGCGAGCAGGCCGCTGAACAGGCCGGCGCCCGCGTACAGATCCTGCACGGTCAGCCCGTCGACGGGGTCGAGGGCGTCACGCACCGCCGCCGTGAGCACCGCGGGCGCCGCCCGGTGCACCTGCCAGAATCCGTCGCCGGTGACCCGGTAGCGGCGTTCCCCCACCGTCTCGGTCACCCAGGGGTCGCCGCGCAGCGCGTGGATCTCGTGCGTCACGGGGTCGTGCCAGCAGACGGCCGCTCCGGGCAGGTCCGCCACGATCCGGCGCAGGGCCTCCTCGTCGACGCCCCCGGACCCGGGGCCGACCGCCGGGAACACCGTGACCAGCGGCATCCCGCCGGGCGCGCCCTGACGGTCCGTGGGGACGGCCACCTCGACGCGGGCGGCCCCGGTCAGGTCGACCCCGGGCAGTCCCAGCGCGTCGACGGCGGGCACCCCGAGCGGCATCGTGCGCACGGGCAGCACGACGTCGCTGCGGTGCGGGTGCATGCCGGCCCGGCCGTCCGCCGTGACGTCGAACGTGACCCGGGTGCGCCAGCGCAGCCCTGACGCGTCCTCGTCCGGCACCGCCTCCACCTCCAGGGCCGGCAGGTCCGCGGCGTCGAGCCCGGCCAGGCGGCGCAGCTGCTCGGCGAGCACGTCGCGCTTGAGCTCGCGTTGCCGGGGCAGGGCGATGTGACCGAACTCGGCGCCGCCCACCGGGACGGATCCGACGGCGGCCGCGGCCAGCGCGTCGGCCTCGGCCCAGGGGTGCTCCCGCCGGTCGGGCGAGGCGTCGAGCACCGCGACGACGTCGGCGCGCCAGAAGGAGGCGGTCGGGGCGGCCTCGGTCACCCGGACCCGGACCCGCTCCCCCGGCACGCCGTGCCGGACGAACACGACGCGACCCTCGTGCCGCGCGACGGTGTGCCCGCCGTGGGCGATCGGCCCGAGCGTCAGGTCCAGCTCGGTGCCCCCGCCGGTCACAGCATCTCCTGGTAGCGCGCGGCCTCCTCCGAGGAGGCCAACTGCCACGGCACGGAGGCGACCACCACGCCGGGTTCGAAGTGCAGCCGGGTCTTGATCCGCAGCGCGGTCTGGTTGTGCACCAGCTGTTCCCACCACTTCCCGACCACGTACTCGGGGATGTAGACGACGATCAGGTCCCGCGGGGAGTCCCGGCGCAGGCTCTTGATGTAGCGCAGCACCGGCGTCGTGGTGTCCCGGTACGGGGAGGCGAGGATGGTCAGCGGCACCGGGATCCGCAGCCGGTCCCAGTCGGCCAGGGTCTGCTTCGTCTCCTCGGGGTCGACGTCGACCACGACCGCGCTGATGGTCGAGGGCCGGGTGGCCCGGGCGAACGCGAGGGCGCGCAGCACGGGCTTGCGGACGTGCCCCACCGGGATGACGGCGTGCACCCGGGACGGCAGGGCGCGCGCCGACTTGTCGCCGAGTGAGCCGTCGACGGTCAGCTCCCGCGCCACGTTCACGTAGTGGGCGTGGATGCTCCACATGATCGCGTAGATGACGCCCATAGCCAGCAGGGCGATCCACGCCCCGTGCACGAACTTGGTCAGCAGCACGATGACGAGCACGGTGGCCGTCATGGTCAGACCGATCGTGTTGATCACCCGCGAGCGCAGGATCCGCCGCCGCTGGGGCCCGTCCCGGGTGATCTGCAGGGCGCGGCCCCAGTGCCGGATCATGCCCAGCTGGCTCGCGGTGAAGGAGACGAACACGCCGACGATGTAGAGCTGGATCAGCCGCGTCACGTCGGCGTTGAACGCGAGGATGAGGACGAGGGCGGCGGCGCCGAGGGCGAGCACGCCGTTGGAGTAGGCCAGCCGGTCGCCGCGGGTGCGCAGCTGGCGGGGCAGGTAGCCGTCCTTGGCCAGGATCGAGGCGAGGACGGGGAAGCCGTTGAACGCCGTGTTGGAGGCGAGCACGAGGATCAGCCCGGTGGCGGCGACGACGATGTAGAACGGGATCGTCCCGTCGCTGAACACGGCCTCGGCGAGCTGGCTGATCACCGGGTGCTGGATGTATCCCTCGGGCAGCGGAGCGCCGTTGAGCCGGAACTGGCTGGACGGGTCCTGGGCGATGTGCACGTGGGTGGCGCTGGCCAGGTAGAGGATGCCGCCGAGCATGCTGACCGCGATGACGCCGAGCAGCAGCAGGGTGGTGGCCGCGTTCTTCGACTTCGGGCGCTTGAAGTTGGGCACACCGTTGCTGATGGCCTCGACGCCGGTCAGGGCGGCGGCACCCGAGGAGAAGGCCCGCAGGATGAGGAAGGCGCCGGCGAGCCCCACCAGCCCCTGGTCCATGCCGGCCTCGGGCACGATCTCGAACGCGGCGCTCTCGGCGGGGCGCAGCACCCCGAGGGCGGACTGGACGATGCCGACCGCGCTCATGCCGAGGATGGAGATCATGAACACGTAGGTCGGCACCGCGAACGCGGAGCCGGCCTCCTTGATGCCGCGCAGGTTGACCAGCACGAGCAGGACGACGCCGAGCGCGGCGAGCCCGGCCTGCTGACCGTGCAGGGCCGGGACCGCGGTGACCAGGTAGTTGGACGCCGAGGACATGGACACGGCGACGGTGAGCACGTAGTCGACCAGCAGGGCAGAGGCCACGGTCAGGCCGGCCGGCTTGCCGAGGTTCTCCGTGGCGATCTCGTAGTCGCCGCCGCCGGAGGGGTAGGCGTGCACGTTCTGCCGGTAGGAGGCGACGACGGTCAGCATGACCAGCGCGACGGCGAGGCCGACCCACGGGGAGATGGTGACGGCGCTGACGCCGGCGAGCGCCAGGGTGAGCAGGATCTCGTCCGGCGCGTAGGCCACGGAGGAGAGGGCGTCGGAGGCGAAGACGGGAAGGGCGATCCGCTTCGGGAGCAGGGTATGGCCCAGGCGATCGTTGCGGAACGGCTTGCCGACCAGGACCCGCTTGATCGCGTTGAAGAACGTCAGCACAGAGCAAACCTAGACGTTTGCGGCAGGTGCCGCCACGCGGTCGCGGACCGCCCTCCCGGCCCGTGGCCGGGCCCGCCCCCGGCGTGCGTAGGATGTGCCGGGGGCATCGGCCACACCGCGTGCCGCCGAGCTGCCATCGAGACCGGAAACGAGGGAGAAGCGTCAGTGGCGCACTTCGTCATCATGGGTTGCGGCCGGGTCGGCCTGTCCCTGGCCCACACCCTGGACAACAGCGGCCACTCCGTGGCCATCATCGACCAGGACGACCGGGCGTTCCGGCGGCTGCGCTCGAGCTTCAGCGGCCGCAAGGTCAGCGGCATCGGCTTCGACCGGGACACGCTGCGGCGCGCCGACATCGAGAACGCGTACGCGTTCGCCGCGGTCTCCAGCGGCGACAACTCGAACATCCTGGCCACCCGGGTGGCGCGGGAGACCTTCCACGTGCGGCACGTGGTGGCCCGCATCTACGACTCCGGGCGCGCCGAGATCTACCAGCGGCTCGGCATTCCCACGGTCGCGACCGTGCGGTGGACCGCGGACCAGGTGTTGCGCCGGATCCTGCCCGAGCAGGCCCTCGCCGGCGACTACCGCGAGTCCTCCGGGCGGCTGATCCTCAGCGAGGTGACGCTGGACGAGGGGTGGTCCGGCCGGCCCGTGGCCGACGTCGAACGCCTCGCGGGAGTGCGGGTGGCGTACCTGACCCGGTTCGGCGAGGGCATGCTCCCGGACCCGGGAACCACCTACCAGCCGGGCGACACCGTGCACGTGATGATGCCGGTCGACCGGTCGGACGAGATCACCAGACTGCTGGCCACCGCTCCCACGACGGAGGTGAACTGATCATGCCGATGCGTGTCGTCATCGTCGGATCCGGCGCCGTCGGCTCCTCCATCGCGCGCGAACTGCTCGCGCACGACCACGACGTGCTGCTGATCGACAGCAAGCCCGAGGTGATCGGCCGGTCCGGGCTGCGCGGGGCGCGCTGGTTGATCGGGGACGCCTGCGAACTGTCCACCCTGGCCGACGCGGACCTCGCGAACACCCAGGTCGTCGTCTCGGCGACGGGGGACGACAAGGTCAACCTCGTGGTCTCCCTGCTGGCGAAGTCGGAGTTCGGGGTGGGCCGCACCGTCGCCCGCGTCAACAACCCGAAGAACGACTGGATGTTCGACGACGCCTGGGGGGTCGACGTCGCGGTCAGCACCCCGCGGATGATGACGGCCATGGTCGAGGAGGCCGTCGAGGTCGGCGACATCGTCCGCCTGTTGACCCTGCGCGCCGGCGTCTCGTCCCTGGTGGAGTTCACCGTGCCGGACGAGTCGCCGCTGGTGGGCCGGACCATGGCGTTCGTGCGTTGGCCCGAGGACTCGACGGCCGTGGCCATCCTGCGGGACGAGGTGCCGATCGCACCCAGCGAGGACGACGTGATCGAGGGCGGGGACCAGCTGTTCTTCCTCACCACCATCCGGGCGGAGAACGACCTGCGCGCGATCCTGTCCGGCACCGACCCCGATTCCTCGGCCGACGCCCGGACCGGCGGCTCGAGTGCGGTGGACCTCAGCGAGGTGCGCGAGGCGACCGAGGACCGGTGACGGTCGGGCGGGAGATCAGCCAGGCGACCCACAGGGTCAGGGCGTAAAGCGGCACCCCCATCAGCAGCCTCGTCGTGCCCAGCGCGACGAGGTTCCCGGCCAGGTAGAGCGGGTACTGGACCACCAGCCGCAACGCGAACATGCCGATCAGCAGCCACGTGGCCCGGCGGTAGGCGCGCGCGCGCTGCGGGACCGTCCGCCACGCGCTGCCCTCGTTGCGCAGCAGTCCGAACACGACGCCGACCAACGGCCAGCGTGCCACAACGGAGACGATGAGCACGACGATGCTGACCAGGTTCGTCCAGAACCCGGGCACGTAGTAGTTCAGGGGCTGGTCGCTCACGTCGGCGAACAGGGCGCAGATGGCCACGCCCACCAGGCCGGACACCGCCTGCACCACGGGCCGTCGCTCGACGAGCCGCCAGACCGTGAAGACGACGGCCACCGCGATCGCGCTCACCAGGGCCGGGGTCAGCGCGCGGGCGAACGTGAAGACCGTGAGGAACACCAGGCCCGGCAGCACCGCCTCGACGATGCCGCGGGGCCCCCCGATCGCGGCGAGCACATCGATCCGCCCCGCCCCGTCGGTCCTCAGGGAGCTGCCGGCCATCCGGGCGAAGCTGCCCCGGAGGTCGTCGCCGCCGGGCCGGCCGGGTCCGGCCGGATCCCCCGCCGGCACCTCGCGGTCGGGCCCGTCGTCAGGGCCTTGCACGCTGCTCATCCCTCGCCTCCCCGTGGCGGGAGGATCTCGTAGTGGGGGTCGAAGACGACCGGCCGACGGTCCTGCTGGGAGAGGGTGCCCTCGACCCGCAGGGTGACCCCGGCGTCGACGCCGGGCACGATCCGCTGCCCGTGCCAGATCAGGTGCACCCGTTCGCCCGCCTCGTCATCGAGCACCGCCTCGTAGAAGGGCGGCGCGCCCACCGGCTGGATGGTCACCCACTCGACGCTCCCGGTCAGGGTGACCCGGCGAGGAGCCCGGTCCGTGGCGGGCTCAGCCAATCTGGGTGACCTCGGGGCCGCGCTCCGGCGGACCCGGCGGGGTGGATCCGTCGCCGGGTCCGCCGGCCTCCTCGGTCCCCGGGATGGTCAGGGTCAGCAGGTCCCGGGGCGCCATGGCCTCGGTGCCGCGCACCACGACGACGTCCCGGAACAGTGCCTCGATGGCCGACGCCCGATCCTCGTCGGTGGCGGCGGCGCCGGTGATCACGCCGCGCAGGAACCAGCGCGGACCGTCGATGCCGATGAAGCGGGCGACGCGCAGGCCGGCGTCGGCCCCGGCCACCGCGGGCACGGCGGCCAGCAGTTCGGTGCCGAAGTGACTGTGCACCTCGTGGGCCTGACCGGACTGGGCGACGACGTCGGCGGCGATCTGCTCGCGCACCTCGTCCCACAGCCCGGCGGAACGCGGGGCGGCGAACGCCTGCAGCTGCACGCTGCTCTCGCCCAGGTCGAGGATGGCGGCGAGCACCCGATTGGTGGCCTCCTGGACCTCCAGCCGCAGCATGACCCCCGGCACCGGCTTGATCAGGACGGCGCCGAGATCGAGGTAGCCCTCGCGATCGGTGATCTCGCTCAGGTCGTGCGGTCCGTGCTCCGCGCGGTCCAACGCCTCGATCGCGGCGGGCTCCGGCGCGGCGGGCGCGGCCGGCGCGTCGACGGGCGGCGCGTCGACGGGCGGCGCGGTCGTCGCGGTGTCGTCCGCGGACGGCGAGTCGGTCGCCGGCGTCGCGGAGGCCGTGGCCGGCGTGGGCTGCGCGTCCGCCGTCTCGGCGTCCCGGCTGTCGAGGTGCCGGCTGTCGAGGTTCTGGGCCTCGTCGGGCTGGGGCTCGACCGGGTCGGCCGGGGTCATCGGCAGGTCGGCGGTGTCGCGCTTCCTGGAGCGTCCGAAGATCATGCGTCCTTCTGTCCTTTCACCCCGAACCCGCCGGTGGAGCCGAAGCCCCCGGCGCCACGGGCGGAAGTCGGTAGGTCGGCCGCCACCTCGAAGGCGGCGTGGTCGACGCGCTGGATGACCAGCTGGGCAATCCTATCGCCGCGGCTGATGCCGAACGCCTCGCGGGGGTCCGTGTTCAGCAGGGTCACCATGATCTCGCCCCGGTAGCCGGCGTCGACCGTGCCGGGAGCGTTGACGATGGTGATGCCGTGCCGCGTGGCCAGGCCCGACCGGGGGTGGACCAGACCGACGTACCCCGGGGGCAGGGCGAGCGCCACCCCGGTCGGCACCAGCGCGCGTTCGCCCGGTTCGAGCATCAGGTCGACCCGGCTGCGCAGATCGGCGCCCGCATCCCCCGGGTGGGCGTAGGCGGGCGGCTCGATGCCGGGGTCCAGCAGCTGCACCGCGACCGTGACGGTGGTCGGCGCGTTCTCGTCGGTCACAGTCCCCCACTCTAACCAGCGCCTCGCCGCCCGGACCCACCGCACGGGTGGATTGGCCGCCGCCTCGCGGACGGTGGGATGCTGGAGGCATGCCCCGCTCCGAGCGTGACCCCGCCCAGCCGTCCTCCGCCCCGACGTCGACGACGCCGGAGGAGCCGTCGCCGGTGGCAGGGCCGGACGGCGACGTCGTGCTCTACCGCGAGCGGCTGTGGCCCTCCTTCTGGGTGTGGGTGGTGTGCATCGGGGTGGCGGCCGGCTCGCTGGTGGTGTTCGCGCCGATCAACATGACCGCCGGCGTCGTGGCGTTCCTCGTCCTGGCGGGCCTGCTCGTGTTCGCCCTGGTCCGCTCGGCCGCGACCATCGTCGTCACCCCCACGGAGCTGCGGGTGGGGCGCGCACAGATCGAGCGCCGCTTCCTCGGCGAGGTGGCCGGCTTCACCCGTGACGAGGCCCGGGTGCAGCGCGGCATGGAACTGAACGCCCGTGCCTACCAGTGCATTCGCGGGTGGGTCGACCCCGTCGTCACCGTCGGGATCACCGACCCGGCCGACCCCACCCCGTACTGGATCACCTCCACGCGGCACCCGCGCCGCCTGGTCGGCGTGCTCACCGCGGACTGACGGGCCCACGGCCGCGCCGCCCGGCCGCGAGCCCCTTCCCCTCCTCCGGTGAGCAGCGACGTGCGGGCAGAAAAAAACTGCCGTACCAGGTGGTACGGCAGTTCGTCGGTGCTGGGCCGTGCCGGCTGCTGGACACGGACCGCGGAGCGCCTCAGGCGTCGCACTCCTTGCAGATGAACATGCCGTCCTTCTGCCGGG
This sequence comes from Tersicoccus solisilvae, assembly GCF_014643255.1. Lineage (GTDB taxonomy): Bacteria > Actinomycetota > Actinomycetes > Actinomycetales > Micrococcaceae > Tersicoccus > Tersicoccus solisilvae. The sequence continues at coordinate 7,927 of NZ_BMJI01000025.1, forward strand.
AGATCTGCGAGCGGTGGCGCACGAGGAAACAGGAGCCGCAGGTGAACTCGTCGGCCTGCGCGGGCAGCACGCGGATCAGCAGCTCTTCGCCGGACAGGTCCGCGCCGGGCAGTTCGAACCCTTCGGCCGCCTCCGCCTCGTCCTCGTCCACGACGGCCGACTGCTTGTCGGTGCGCCGGGACTTCAGTTCCTCGATGGAGTCTTCGTTCGTCTCGTCGTCGGTCTTGCGTGGCGCATCGTAGTCTGTCGCCATTGGTGTCTCTTCACGCTCCGGTTGTTCATGCGTCGGTCCCTGGTCGGGAAGAAAGATACTATACGGCCCCGACGGGCGGGTTCAGCACGCGCTGCTCCCGCGGTGCTGTAACGGCGAGAGGCCCGATTTCATGCCCGAGGCACGGCGGTTGTGCTCTGGGCGAAGCGCCCGCGGGCCGCGGCGGCGGGGCGCGCCCGGGCGGGGCCGCGAAGTGGAACACGGCGCGATTCCGTGCCATTGTTCTAGTGCCATTGTCATTGGCGGGCGGGCGCGCGTGCGGGCGCCGTCCCAATCTCATGCCGTGGAGGGCGATCGATGCAGGAACTCCGGTTGATGGGCGTTCACGAGGACGGCGATCACCTGCTGTTCGGTGACGACGCCGGCGCCATGTACAAGGTGCGGATCGACGAGACCCTGCGCGTGGCCACCCAGCGGGTTCCCCGCCGGCAGGCCCGGCAGACCCCGGCGATCAAGGTGCCCCTCTCCCCGCGGGAGATCCAGGCCCGGATCCGGGCCGGCGCGAGCGCCGAGCAGATCGCCGTCGAGAGCGGCTACGACCTGGACCACATCCGCCGTTACGAGGCGCCCGTGCGGGCCGAACGCGACTGGCTGGCCGGCCAGGCCCGCCAGGTGGAGGTCGCCGCCCCCAGCCATCACGACGAGTACCGCGCCGCGTTCGGCGATCAGCCCGCGACCCTGGAGGCGATGGTCGGCGCGCGGCTGCGCTCCCTCTCCGTGGACCCCGCCGGCGTCCAGTGGGACGCATGGCGACGCCAGGACGGTGCCTGGGACGTGGTCGCCCGGTTCGAGCTGCCGGAGGAGTCCGCCATCGACCTCGGCGAGCAGCCGCCCGCCCAGTGGGTGTTCGACCCGTCCCGCAAGCACCTGACCAACGCGAACCGCTGGGCGCAGGTGCTCAGCGAGCTGGAGCCCCTCGGTGGGCCGATCCCGCCGCGCCGGCTCGCTGCCGTGAACGACGCCGTGTTCGATGTGGAGTCCGAGCCCGAGGTCGAGGACGAGTCCGCCGACCTGCTGGACGTGCTCCGCTCCCGGCGCGGTCAGCGCCTCGGCAGCGACGAGGAGTCCGACGACGCCCTCGCGCTGCTGCTCAGCCGCGGTCCGGTGCCGGCGGCCCACCCGCGGCCGGGCACCGAGGCCGACGATCGCCAGCCGGCCATGATCGACGAGGACGGCCAGCCGGTGCCGGATCCCGCCGACGACGACGCGTCGGCGGTCGACACCGCGGAGACTGCCGAGGGCGACGCCTCGATCGCGGCTCCGGCCCGGGAAGGCCACCGCTGGGGGTCGGGCCGGTCCCGGCTGCGCGGACGCGGCCGGCGCGGCGACGACACCACCGAGGACGTCTCGGTCGACGACCTGCTCGGCTTCGATCGGGGCGAGGTCCCGGGCAACGAGGCCGGCGCGGACGCCACCGGCGGCGACGCCGAGACCGGGACGATCGAGACGGACGACGCCGAGACCGGCACGGCCGACGCCCCGACGCCGACCGCCGACGCCGCGGGCGAGCCGGCGGACGTGACCACGGACGACGGCACCCGGGAGGACGACGGCACCCGGGAGTCCGGCGACACCGACCGACCCCGACCCGACCACACCCGACCCGAGCAGACCCGTCCCGAGCAGCACGCCTCCGCCGCCGCGCGCGGGACGGACGCCGACGACGCGAAGGCCGAGACCGGCCGGAAGGGCGAGGCGGGCGGCAAGGCCAAGGCCCGCCGCTCGAGCGTGCCCAGCTGGGACGACATCGTCTTCGGCAAGCGCGGCGACTGAGCGTCGCGTGAGAGCGGCTGACGGCCGGGCCGCCGATCCGCGCGGCGCCGGTCAGACGCCGTCGGCCGTGGGCTGACCAGCGGCGCGATGCGCGGTGACCTGCTGGCGGTGGTGCCGCCGGCACAGCGTCTCGTACCCCACGGTGCCGCGCGGGGTCGTGGAGAGCACCCCGTCCCGGCGATCGGGCTCGAGGTCGCCCACCACCACCTGCTCCCCCTCGAGCACCATGACGCCGTCCACCGTGCGGGCGTTGTGGGTCGCCCGGCGGCCGCACCAGCACAGCGCCTCGACCTGGAGCAGCCGGATCCGGTCGGCCAGCTCGACGAGCCGGGCCGAGCCCGGGAACAGGCGGGTGCGGAAGTCGGTCAGGATCCCGAACGCGAACACGTCGACGCCCAACTCGTCCACGACGCGCGCCAGCTGCTCCACCTGTTCCGGCCGATAGAACTGGACCTCGTCGCAGACCAGGTAGTCGACGGTGCCGGCCTGTGCTCGTCGCTCGGCCACCTCGGCCCGGAAGTCGGTCCCGTCGGTGACCTCCACCGCGGCGGTGGACAGGCCCAGCCGGCTGGAGATGGTCGCCGTCCCGGCCCGGTCCTGCCGGGTGAACAGGATCCCGGTGCGGCCGCGGGCGCGGTGGGTCCAGTCCGTCTGCAGGGCCAGCGTCGACTTGCCGCAGTCCATGGTGCCCGTGAAGAAGGTCAGCTCAGCCACGACGCCTCCCCGTGCCGCCGCTGTTCTTCACCTGCGGGCCCGGCGCGACCACGGTGATCAGGGGGACACGGCGCTCGGCGGGTGTCCACGAGCCGTGCTGGCCCACCATCCGCAGGGGGTTCTCCCCCACCCGCGACCGGTCGTAGAAGGCCACCGGCTCCCGGGCGAGGACCAGGACGTCCCCGATCCGCGGGGCGACGGCGGGGTCGACCGGGCCCAGGTGACCGGCGTCGATGAGGCTCCGCCGGTCCGTGACCCAGGCGACCCGGCCGAACCGCTCACGCCACCGGGTCACCACCTCGGCGGGCTCGGCGCCGGGCGCCAGGTACAGCTGCAGGAGCCGGGGCTCCCCCGCGGTGTGCCGGATCCCGGCCATCAGGGCCGGGTCGGCGGACACGTCGATCCGGTGGGCCTCGTCGACGTCGACCATGCCGTGGTCGGCGGTGATCATCAGCAGGGTGCCGCGCGGCAGCCGGGCGAGCAGCCGCCCGACGGCGCCGTCGACCTCCTCGAGCGCGTGCTCCCAGGCCACGGAGTCCACGCCGTGCCGGTGCCCGGCCTTGTCGAGGTCGTTGGCGTAGAGGTAGAGCAGGTGAGGCCCGGCCGGGGCCAGCGCCTCGGTGGCGGCGGCGGTCGCGGCGTGCAGGGAGCTCGCGGGCAGGAACCGGGCGCCGCGCAGGGCCGCGCGGGTCATGCCCGAGTGCTCGAACCGGGCCTGGCTGACGGTGGTCACGGGCACGTGGGCGGAGGCGCGCTCGAACACGGTGGCGTGCGGCTGCCAGCGCGCCGGGTCGATCGCCGGGTCCCAGCCGCCGAGCATGTTGACGACGACGTCCCGGTCGGGGTCGAGGACGTCGTACCCGACGAGGCCGTGCTGTCCCGGGGCGAGACCGGTGCCCAGCGCCGCGAGGGACGCGGCCGTGGTCGAGGGGAACGCGGCGTCGATGACGCGGGTGGCCGCCCCGCGATCGCCCGCGAGCAGCGCCCGGAGCACGGGGGCGTGGGCGGAGCGCCGGGTCAGCTGGTCGTGGCCCATGCCGTCGACCATGAAGACGCAGACCCGGGTGGCCGCGGGCAGGCCCAGGGTGTCATCGAAGCCGGGAACGCCGACGACGGCCGCTGCGCTGGTGAAGACGGCGGACACGGCGCGGCGCGCGTAGTCCGGGGGGCCGGCGAGGCCGTCCAGTCCGGTGGCGGGGGCCGCGGACCGCTCAGGCACCCGGACGCGGCTGGTGGGGACGGCCCAGCCGGGCGGGCACGGTGCCGCCGCGCGCCGGGGCGGGGTGCGGGCGAGGGTCGGGGACGGTGCTGGCCGACCGGATGGACCGGGCGAAGCGGCGAGCCGACTGGACGGCGTCCGGGCCGTCCGCATCCGCGCTGATCCGCAGCACCAGGTCCTCGAGGGCGGAGGTGCCCGTGTAGCCGTGGTCCGCGTCGCACTGCGGGTCGGCGCAGCCGGCGGGCACGAGGTCCAGGCGCTGGGCGCCGCTCCACGAGATGGCGAGGGTGACCTCCCGCGGCTGATCCGCGTGCCGGTACTCCTGGGGCCGGGCCCACGCGGCGGAGAGCACCACGGAGCTGACGGCCGCCAGCGGCACGGACTCGGTGGAGACGTGCGCGAGCGGTTCCGGGCCGTCCTCCTCGAGGTGCTGGTCGTCCGCCTGCGCGACGACGAGCATGTCCTCGGTCAGGACCAGCACGGTGATGTGGCGGTGCACCTCGGTGCGTTCGACGTGGGTCTCCAGGTGCACGAGGTCGCCGGCCGGTTCGCGGCCGTCGAGGGCGTCGAGGATGACGTCGAGGACGAGGGCGGGGTAGAAGCCGGCGTGGTCGAGGGTCTTCTTCAGCTTGCGGGTCGCGCTGGAGGCCGAGCCGATGGACGGTTGCATGGTCCCAGTGTCTCAGAATCGCCGTCGCCGCCGGAGTGTCCACCGCCGGGTGGGGACGACGGCGTCGTCATGCGGTGTCGTCGACGGCCCGGTGTCGTCGACTGCCCCGTGTCGTCGACGGCCCGGCGTCGTCGACTGCCCGGTGTCGTCAACTACGCAGGGCGCGGCGGGCGCTGTCGGTGCGCTGCGCGGGGTTGCCGATGCGGATGCGGGCGCTGAGCACGGTCAGCCCGGTGGCGGCGGCCAGCACGGGGTTCAACTCGATCACGCCGGCCTCGGGATGCTCGTCCTTGAGGACCGCGAAGCGAGCGACCAGATCCTCGAGTGCGGCCAGGTCCACGGCCGCCTGCCCCTGGTGGCCGAAGAGCTTGCGCGCCGCCCGCGGCGCGCGGATCAGGTCCGCGACGTCCGTCGCGGTCAGCGGGGGCGCCCGGTGACCCCAGTCGTCGAGCAGGTTGACGGCGTCGCCGGCGAGCCCGAACGAGACGACCGGGCCGAGCAGCGGGTCCTCGAGGCCGCGCAGCACGCAACCCTGGCCGGTCGGCGCCATCGCCTGCACCTCCATGCCGGAGGCGCCGTGGGCGTCGAGCACCGCGGTCATCTGGGCGATCTCGGAGCGCAGGGCCGCGGCGTCGGGGATGTTCAGCTGCACCGAGCCGAGGTCGAGGCGGTGGCGCAGGTTCTCGTCCGTCGTCTTGAGCACCACCGGCCAGCCGAGGGCGTCGGCGGCGGCCACCGCCTCGTCCGGGGTGGTGAACGGGGTGGAGGGCAGCAGGGCGATGCCGTAGCAGTCGAGCAGCGCCGCGGTGCGGACCGGGTCCAGCGTGGTCAGCTCCGCTCCCCCGGAGCTCGCCCCCGCGTCGACGTCGCGCAGCCAGCCGGCGAGCAGGCCCGCCGCCTCCTTGGTGCGCAGCCCGGGCGGCTCCACCAGGTCGGCGTCCTGCCGGTCCAACCAGGTGCGGTAGCCGACGACCGCGGCGACGGCACGGATCGCCGCACCGGGCCCCACGAAGCAGGGCAGACCCGACTGCCGGGGCGTGGCATCGGCCCCGACGCCGGCCGCCCCCTCGCCCGCGGACGCGGACCCGGTCGGCTCCGGCCCCCCGGCCGGGCCGGGGTCGCGCGTCGGCGCGACGCCCTCGGTCCACGGGCTGGTTCCCGTGCCGGTGAACACGGCGGCCACGGGCTTGCCCGCCGCGGCGCCGGCGTCGGCCACGATGCGGGCGCAGGTCTCCACCGGCACGTCGCCCAGCGGCAGGAGCGTGACCAGGAGCAGGTGGACGGCGTCGTCGGCGAGCACCGTGCGGACCGTCTCGGCGAAGGCGGCGGGGTCGACATCCGGCCGGACGTCGGCGTGCATCCGGGCCAGGTGCAGTCCCTCCTCCCGGGCGGCGTCGGCCACCACGTCGCCCAGGGCCAGCGAGTTGGCGACCACCCCGAGGGAACCACCGGCGGGCAGCGGCTGGCTGACCAGCAGCTGGGCCACCTCCATCAGCTTCTCGCTGGTGCGCACGCGGATCACCCCGGACTGGCGCATCATCGCGTCCAGGGCACCGGCGGGCGCCTGACTGGTGCGGGCGACGTGTCCCGGGGGCAGCTGCAGGCCCATGGTGTCGGACTTGGCGACGATCACGGGCTTGCTCCGGGCGAGCCGGCGGGCGATGCGGGAGAACTTGCGCGGGTTGCCGATGGACTCCAGGTACAGGCCCACCACCCCGGTCCGAGGGTCGTCCTCCCAGAACTGCATGAGGTCGTTGCCGGAGACGTCCGCCCGGTTGCCGGTGGAGACGACGTGGGACGCGCCGAGCCGGCGGCGCCGGGCCGCGGAGTCCATCAGCACCCCCAGCGCCGCGGACTGGGTGAACACCCCGAGGACCCCGCGGTCGACCGGCGGCAGGCCCGAGGCGTTCAGCCGGACGGCGGGATCGGTGTTGACCACGCCCAGGGACGCGGGGCCGATCACGCGCATCCCGTGGGCGCGGGCGACCCGGACCAGCTCGTGCTGCCGGTCCTGCCCGTGGGCGACGTCGTCGGCGTAGCCGCCGGTGGCGACCAGCAGCCCCCGCACTCCGGCGGCGGCGCAGGCCCGCACGGTGGACAGGACGTCGTCGTACGCGGTGGCGATGACGGCCAGGTCGACCGTCTCGTCGATCTCCGCCAGGCTCGCGACGGTCGTCGTGCTCGTTCCGCCGTCCTCGGCGGCCGCGTCGGCGGGCCCCGGCGCCCCGTCGACGGCGACCGCGTACACGGTGCCGGTGAAGCCGCCGGCCCGCAGGTGGGCGAGCAGATCGTCGGCCCGGTGCCGGTCCGCCGGCGAGCCGATCACGGCCACGGTGCGCGGGGAGAGCAGCCCCGCGACGGACTGGGCCTCGGCACGGTGCTCCCGGGCCTCCATCACGGCACGGGAGCGGTCGGTGGGATCGATGTCGAAGCTGACCTCGACGACGCCGGAGTCGAAATGGCGTTGCACCTCGTAACCGGCGTCGGCGAACACGGTGAGCATCTTCCGGTTCTCCGGCAGCACCTCGGCGACGAAGGTCCGGATGCCCTTCTCGCGGGCGGCGGCGGCGAGGTGCTCGAGCAGGATCGAGCCGATGCCGCGGCCCTGGTGGTGGTCGGAGATGTTGAAGGCGACCTCGGCGTCGTCGGAGTCCTCGAGCCGGTCGTACCTTCCCACCCCGATGATCTCGTCACCGATGGTGATGATGAACGCCACCCGGTCGACGTGGTCCACCTCGGTGAAGCGGGCCAGCTCGCGCTCCGAGAGCTGGGACTTGTAGGTGAAGAAACGCAGGTAGATCGAGGCCTGCGACTGGGCCATGTGCATCGCCTGCAGGGCCGGTGCGTCCTGGGGAAGGATGGGCCGCAGGTGCGCCGTGCCGCCGTCCCGCAACACGACATCGGCCTCCCAGTGCTGGGGATATCCCGGGGTCGGGGCGCCGTTCGCCATAGACTCACAGTACGGTGCACGCCACCGCCTGTCTGTTCCGGCCCGGTCTCGTCACCGACCCGACCAGCCGATACGTCACCGCCCGCACGACCGCACCACGACACACGCACCGTCGGTCCTCGCGCGCCGCCGGACAGGGCGGTGGTCGCGCGGGCCGCGCAGGAGGACGCCCGACCCATGGCACGACGCAAGCCGACGTCGCACGACGGCCCGCCGCCCGAGGACTTCGTCGAGAACATCCTCGACGTCGACGTCTCCGCGGAGATGGAGACCTCGTTCCTCGAGTACGCCTACTCGGTGATCTACTCCCGGGCGCTGCCGGACGCCCGGGACGGCCTCAAACCGGTGCAGCGGCGGATCCTCTACATGATGAGCCAGATGGGCCTGCGGCCGGACCGCGGGCACGTCAAGAGCGCCCGTGTGGTCGGCGAGGTGATGGGCAAGCTGCACCCGCACGGGGACGCGGCCATCTACGACGCGATGGTCCGCATGGCCCAGGCCTTCACCCTGCGGCTGCCGCTGATCGACGGGCACGGCAACTTCGGCTCCCTGGACGACGGACCGGCCGCCGCCCGGTACACCGAGGCGCGGATGGCGTCGGCGGCCCAGCCGATGACGGCGGACCTGGACGAGGACGTCGTCGAGTTCGTCCCGAACTACGACAACCAGCTGATGCAGCCGGAGGTGCTGCCGGCGGCCATCCCGAACCTGCTGGTCAACGGCTCGTCCGGCATCGCGGTGGGCATGGCGACGAACATGGCACCGCACAACCTGGGCGAGGTGATCGAGGCGGCGCGGCACCTGATCGCGAACCCCGAGGCCGACGTCGAGGCGCTGATGCGCTTCGTGCCGGGCCCGGATCTGCCCGCGGGTGGGCGGATCGTCGGGCTGGATGGGGTGCGGGACGCGTACCGGAGCGGCCGCGGCTCGTTCAAGACACGGGCGACCGTGTCGATCGAGCAGGTCAGCGCCCGGAAGACCGGCATCGTCGTCACCGAGCTGCCCTACCTGGTGGGGCCGGAGAAGGTGATCGAGAAGGTCAAGGACGCCGCGCAGGCGAAGAAGCTGCAGGGCGTCTCCGACATCGTCGACCTGACCGACCGCAAGAAGGGGCTGCGGCTGGTCATCGAGATCAAGAACGGCTTCAACCCCCAGGCGGTGCTCGCCCAGCTGTGCAAGCTGACGCCGATGGAGGACTCGTTCGGCATCAACAACGTGGCGCTCGTGGACGGGCAGCCGCGCACCCTCGGGCTGGTCGAGCTGTTGCGGGTGTTCGTCGACCACCGGCTCAGCGTGGTGCGCCGGCGGACCGCGTTCCGGCTGGCCAAGCGCCAGGACCGACTGCACCTGGTCGAGGGCCTGCTCATCGCGCTCGTCGACATCGACGAGGTGATCGAGATCATCCGCTCCTCGGACGAGGTCGCCGACGCGCGCGCCCGGCTGATGGCGGTGTTCGACCTCTCCGAGGCGCAGGCGAGCTACATCCTCGAGCTGCGGCTGCGGCAGCTGACGAAGTTCTCCCGGATCGAGCTGGAGAAGGAGCAGGAGGAGCTGCGGCGCGAGATCGCGGAGCTGGAGGACATCCTCGGCTCCGACGCACGGCTGCGCGAGGTGGTCTCCGACGAACTGGCCGAGGTGGCGGCGACGTACGGCACGCCGCGCCGGACGGTGCTGCTCGAGGCGGACGCGGCCCCGGCGCTGCCCGCGGCGGTCTCGGCCGGTCCCGCCGGTTCGGCCGCGAAGGGCGCCCCGGCGTCCCTGCAGATCGCCGATGATCCCTGCTGGGTGCTGCTCTCGACGTCAGGTCAGGTGGCCCGGACGTCGGACGCGGCGGCGCTGCCCGTCCAGGCGCCGCGGCAGCGGCACGACGCCTGGCGGACGGTGCTGCGCACCACGGCGCGGGCGGAGATCGGCGCCGTGACGAACACCGGCCGGATGCTGCGGGTTCAGGTCGTGGACCTGCCGCAGCTGCCGCCCACGGCCGGCACGCCCAACCTCGCCGGCGGGGTGCCGGTCAAGGAGTTCCTCACGCTGCAGCGCGGGGAGTCGCTGATCGGCTTCGCGCCGCTGGGAGCCGTGATCGCCCTCGGCACCGCGGCCGGCGTCGTCAAGCGGGTCAACCCCGAGTATCCGCTGAACCGGGACGACTGGGAGATCATCGGGCTGAAGAACGGGGACAGCGTGGTCAACATGGCTCCGGCCGCGGACACCGACGACGTCGTCTTCGTCACCCGGGACGCGCAGCTGCTGCGGTACAGCGCGAGCCTGGTGCGCCCGCAGGGCCGCACCGCCGGTGGCATGGCCGGCATCAAGCTGGGCGCCGGGGACGCCGTCATCGCGTTCGGCGTGGTCACCCCCGACGATCCCGACGCCGTCGTCGTGACGGTGACCGCTTCCGCCGGCTCGGATGAGGACGGCACGGGCCCGTCCGTCAAGGTCACTCCCCTGTCCGAGTACCCGGCGAAGGGGCGCGGCACCGGCGGGGTGCGCGCGCACCGGTTCCTCAAGGGCGAGGACGGGCTCGCACTGGCGTGGGTCGGCCACGGCCCGGCGCGGGCGGCCGCGGCCAACGGGGCCTCCCGGGCGCTGCCCACGGAGCACGGCCGGCGGGACGGGTCCGGCGTCCCGGCGGGTCAGGCGATCGACGCGATCGGCCCGGCACCGATCGCGGTGGTCGAGGCGGCGGCTCACGAGGCCGCGGCAATCGTCGACACGGCTGCGGGCACCTCGTCCGTGGCTGCGGACGTCACCATGGATGACGACACCGAGACGCTCTGGTAAGGCCTGGGCGTCGCCGGTCACCGGCTGCGTCAGGTGGCGCCAGTCGATCGTGGCGGACCACGAGAAACCCACACCGAGGGGGGTGACCTTTCACCGACGGGAAGGGTTCAGTTTTCCGCCGACGTTGACACTCTGAGCCACCGGGTACAGGGACGCTTCTCCCTGGGAGACCTACAGGTGACGACCTGGGGCGGTTGTCCAGCCGGGCAGTTCGCGGCCGTAGCGCAGGAGGGCGTCCGTGAACGCCCGCGCAACACCGTGTTCATGGGCGTTCTTCGTGGTGACGAGCAGTGCCTGTCGCTGCGTCCACGGCTCGCTCATCGGGTGCACTGACTGCCTCGCAGCCTTCAGCCGGCGGGCGGCTCCCTGGGGAATGATGGCGGCCCCTGCTCCGGTGGTGGCCACTGCCAGCACAGCACTGAGCGTCGGCAGGCGCACCCGATAGGAGGGAACGACCCCGAGCAGTCGGGCCTGCTGGTCGATCTGCTCCTGCAGGGGACTGCCTTCGGTGAGTCCGATCATCGGGCCCTGAACGACCTCGCGGAAGGTAGCACGGCCGCCCGCCCGAGCACCTCGGGACCGGGCTCGAGACGTCTGGATGATCACCAACGGGTCGGGCCACAGGTCCCGCGCGACGAGGCCCGCCTGCTCCGGGAATGCTGAGACCACGGCCATGTCAACGGCGCCGTTGACGACGTCCTGGATCGCTGCGCGGCTGCTCGTCTCGCTGAGAACAACCCGGATGTCAGGTAGTCGTGCAAGGGACGAGGCGAGGAACTCGGTGAGCGTGTCCACCGCCGAGGTGTTGCTCGCGAGACGGATCTCGTGGCGCAGGCCGTGACGATGAGCACTCATCTGCCGATCGAGGTCATGCGCCTCGGCCAGGACCCGGCGCGCGTGCGTCGTGAGCAGATCCCCGGCCGGGGTGGTGACCACCCCGGCTCGCTGGCGGCGTAGCAGTCCCCCGTGGGTCTTCTCCAGGGCGGTGATGCGCGTGCTCGCCGATGACAGCGAGAGGCCCACCGCGAGGGCCCCCGCGGTGATCGACCCTTCGTCCACCACCGCGACAAAGAGTTCCAGGTCGCGCAGGCTGGGCAGCATCGAGACCCTTCCGATATGTCGAAGCTGGCTTCTGATCCTACCAATCATCGGTGGTTGCCGTTCTGGGACCGTAGTGCTGCCTGCCGGCGCGGGAATGCTGCGCTTTCCACGGCCGGGCCGAAGATCGACAAGAGAGGTGGAGTCGTGCACGTGATCGATGCAGCCCAGGTCCTGGGATGGACCGCCGTCTTCGGGGCGGGGTTCCTTGCGGGGGCGATCAACGTCATGGTCGGGGCCGGGACTCTGGTGTCGTTCCCGATCCTTGTCCTCCTGGGACATGCGCCGCTCGCCGCCACGATCGCGAACACCATGGGAATCGTCCCGGCAAGCCTGTCAGGAGTGCTCGTCTACCGCCGGGAGCTGCAGGCGCGCAGCGGCGTCGTCCGCGTACTTCTGCCCGCCTCGGTCGCAGGCGGCATCCTCGGCGCGTACCTGCTCCTCCACCTCGATTCGGGCGCTTTCTCCGCGGTCGTCCCCTGGCTGATCGCGGTGGGCACCGTCCTGGTCATTCTCGGACCCGACATCAAGAAGCGCGTCACCCGACACGATCACGTTGCTGCAGGAGCCACGGCCCCCGGCACCACCTACCCCTCCGGTTCGGCATTCCCGACGCGCGCTTCGCTGCCCGCTTCGGTCGTGGGCGCGCTCCTCCTGGGCACCTATGGCGGCTACTTCAGCGCGGCGCAGGGGATCCTCCTCATCGCACTGCTGGGCATCACCACGACGATGCCCATGCAGGACTTGAACGCGATCAAGAACCTCACCGTGGCAGCGGTGAACGTCATCGCCGCCTCGGTCTTCCTCCTCGCTTCCCCCTCGAGGATCGAGTGGCACCTCGTCGGCCTCATCGCGGCAGGCTCGGCCTTGGGAGGGACCGTGGGCGGACGATTCGCCCGGCGCCTCAGGCCGGGCGCGTTCCGAATCTTCGTCGCGTCAGTGGGCCTGGTGACGGTCGTCGCCATGGTGCTGAACCACTGACCCCGATTCCACGACCACAGGCCAGAGCTGCAAGGGGAGGAGGACACGGTGACCATTCCAGCAGGAAGCGACGGCCGACGAGATGACGATGGCCCTCGTGAGGGCGCCTCAGTGATCGACCTCGTCCCCCGCACCACCACGGGGATCGCCCGGGTCGCATCGCCGGGACGGAACGGCGGCCGCGGGCTGCCGCAGCCCCCGTGCTGATCCGCGGCCCGGACCCGGTCCCCGGGCCGGGCGCGTCGACGGTGAGGACCGCTCAGTCCGCCAGGACCGGCCCCCGCGCCGGATCCGGCAGGTCGATGACGGCGTCACCGGGCAGGATCTGCGTCGGGTCGTGGGTGACGAGCACGACCATCCGGTTCCGCAGGCCCCGCCGCAGGTCGGCCATCAGCGCCTCGGCGGAGGCGGTGTCCAGGTGTGCGGTGGGCTCGTCGAGCAGCACCAGCTCTCCCTCGGCGAGCAGTGTCCGGGCGATCGCCACCCGCATCCGCTGACCACCCGACAGGGCGTTCCCCGAAGCGCCGATCCGGGTGTCCAGCCCGTCCGGCAGGTCCGCGAGCAGGTCGCCCAGTCCGACGGCGTCCAGTGCTCGGCGCAGCCGGTCCTCGGTGGGCGCGTCGTCCCGGGGCCTCGCCAGCAGCAGATTGGCGCGCAGGCTCGAGTCGAACAGGTGGGCGTCCTGCGGGCACCAGGCGATCCGGGAGAGCCGGTGCCGGCCGGCAGTGCTCTCGGGCGCGCTCACCACCGGGTGGCCGTCCAGCAGGTACGGCCCCTGGGACGTCGGCAGGAACCCGAGCAGCCCGGACAGCAGCGTGCTCTTGCCGGAGCCCGACGGCCCGGTGACCACCAGCCATCCGCCGGCCGCACCCGGCACCGGCAGCAGCCCGCTCACCGGCCCGACGGCGAAGGGCTCCGTGCCGCCCCGGGGCCGCCCGGCGGCGAAGGGCTCCGTGCCGCCCCGGGGCCGCCCGGCGGCCGGCCAGGCGAAGACCGCGCCGGCCAGCTCCGCCGCGGAGAGGGGCGCCGCCGACACGGGCCCGGCCTCGCGTTCATCCTCGAGCCGGGTGCGGGGGGTCACCTGTTCCGGCCCGGTGAGATCGGCGAACCGGTCCACGGCCGACCGCAGCGCCGGCAGCTGCTGCACCGCGGTGACGGTGTCGAGGAACGGGTCGACCAGGGCGAGCTGGGTCAGCACGACGACGGCGACCGCCTCGGGATCGAGGGCGCCGGCGAGCATAGGACCGGCGCTGATCGCCGTCATGGTCACGGCCGAGAGGAGCAGGGCGAGGATGATGACGGCGCCCCCGGCGCCCTGCGCACCGGTGGCCCGGCGCGCCGCGGCGGTGGCCCTCCCGTCCGCCGCCCCGAGGCCAGCGAGGAACCGCTCGGCCACCGCGTTCGCCCGCAGGTCGGGAGCCGCGAGGATGAGGGCGGCGGTGCGGCGCAGCACGTCACCCCGGATCCGCTGCTCGGCGACGACGGCCCGGCGGTCCGCGAGCAGGGCGACGACGGGCGCGAGCACCGTCACGGCGACGAGCGCCGCCACCTGGACGCCCAGCAGCGGCGGGGCCAGCAACGCCGTGGCGATCAGCACCCCGACGGCGGTGGTGACCGCCACGATGGGCGGCAACAACACGCGCGGGGCGAGATCGCGCAGCTGGTCGACGTCGCCGATCAGCCGGGACACGGCCACCTCCCCGCGCGCCAGCACGCGCAGGGACCCGGCCCGCCGGCCGAGCGATCGCCACACCGTGGTGCGCAGGTCCGTCAGGGCGGCGAACACGGCGTCGTGCAACCACAGCCGCTCCAGGTACCGCAGCACCGACCGGCCGATGCCGAAGAACCGCACCCCGACGATGGCCGCGAGCAGGTACAGGATCGGCGGCTGCTCGCTCGCGCGCACGATCAGCCACCCCGAGAGGGCGGTCAACGTGACGGCGAACAGGGTGGAGAGGGTGCCAACGAGGACGGCGCCGAGGAATCGGGGCCGCAGCGGGTTCAGCGCCAGTCGCAGCGCCCGCCAGGTGGCCAGCGGCCGCCCGCGGCCCGTCGCGGCCGCGGGGGCGCCGGCGTCGGACGTGGTGGACGCCCTCCCCCGTGCGCCGGTGGTCGTGGCCACCGACGGCCCGGGATCCGACGCGCCGAGGTCGACGCTCCCGGCGCCGGCGGCCACCGTCGCGCTGCCCTCCGGCAGGACGGGCGTCACGACGTCCACCCGGGCACCGGGCGTCGGCAGCGCGGTCAGGATCGCGGCAGCCGCCCCGGCCCGGCCCGGCCCCTGCTCGGATGCCGACCCGACCGGTTCCGGCGCGGCGGGCGGCGGCAGCTCGACCACCGAGTCCGCGAGCGCCAGGGTGGCGCGGCTGTGCGCGACCAGCACCACCGTGACGCGGCCGCGGAGGCCGTCGATGACGTCCCCCATCACCCGGGCGGTGGCGGTGTCCAGGTGGGCGGTGGGCTCGTCGAGCAGCACGACGGTCGCTCCGCGTTCGACCCGCGCCAGCACCCGGGCGAGCCCGAGCCGGCGCAGTTGTCCGGGGCTGAGCCGTCCCGGCTCCGCGTCGGCATGGTCGGCCAGGCCGACCCGGGCGAGGAGCAGCCCGACCAGCGCCTCGGCATCGAGGTCGGCTGCGGGAGCGCCGGCCGGATCGGCGTGACCCTCCGCGTCGGCGGGCCCCGACCCGGCGGCAGCGGCCCAGGCCCGCACCTCGGCCGCGACGGTCGGCTCGGTCGTGACGGGATGCTGGGACAGCCAGGCGACCCGGTGGGGGTGGATGCCGCGCACCCGCCCGCTCACGCTCGCCACCGCCGGGTGGTCGCCCAGGGTGCCGGCGAGCACCGCCAGCACGGAGGACTTGCCACAGCCGCTGGGGCCGGCGAGGGCGGTGATGGCCCCGGCCGGGGCGGTCAGGTCCAGGCCGGTCACGGCGGCGCGGGCCCGACCGTGGTAGGTGATGGTCAGGTCCTCGACGGTCACGTCGGTGAGGGGACGCTGCCCGTCACCGGCGTCGGACGCGGAGCCGGTGACTGCGAGCCGGTGCATCGGGGCCGCATCGATCATGTCCTGGGCGCGCGCGCGGGCGGCCAGGCCGTCGTCGCTCGCGTGGTAGGCCGCCCCGAGCTGCCGCAACGGCAGATAGCACTCGGGCGCCAGGATCAACGCGAGCAGCCCGAGCTGGAGGTCCAGCTGCCCGGCGATCAACCGCACCCCGATGAAGACGGCCACCACCGCGACGGAGATGGTCGCGATCAGCTCGAGCGCCAGCGACGAGAGGAACGCGACCTTGAGGGTCTCCATCGTCCGGCTCCGGTAGTCCTCCGAGAGCTTCCGCAGCGCCCGTAGCTGCGCCCCGGCCCGGCCGAGCCCGACCAGCACCGGCAGGCCCCGGGCCAGTTCGACGAGGTGGTCGGACAGGCGGGACAGGGAGCCCGCCGCCGCGTCGACGGCGTCGCGGGTCTCCAGCCCGATCAGCACCATGAACACCGGCACCAGCGGCACGGTGAGCACGACGATGAGCGCGCTGACCCAGTCCGCCGCGAGAATCCGCAGCCCGACCAGCAGCGGGACCACGGCGCAGCCGACCAGCGCCGGAAGGTACTGCGTGTAGTAGTGGTCCAGGTCGTCCAGGCCGCGCGTGGCGAGCACCGCGACGGAGCCGGCACCGGTACCGGGCAGGTCGCGACCGGCTCCGTCGACGGCACGCCGGGTCAACCGGGCGCGCAGGCGCTCCTTCTCCCCCAGGGCGGCCCGCCGGGCGGCGACCTGACCGGCCCAGTGCGCGACGGCCTGCAGGAGCGCGCCGGCGACGCCGATCGCGAGGGTGCCTGCGGCGGGGGCCCGGCCGGCGGCCGGGTCGGCGATCGCCGTGGCGATGCCCTGGGCGACGGCGACGAGGCCGGCCGCCTTCAACGCCGCGCACAGGCCGAGCAGGTACAGCGCCCGCGGGGCGACACCGGCCCACGGCGGCGTCACCGGGCGCCGGGCGGGCTCGACCGCCGGATCGCCGCCCTCCACCGTGCCGGCGGCGTCCGTCCGGCGTGCCGGGCCACCACGGAGCCGCTCAGCGAGCGGCACGGTCGGCGGCGGCGACGGGGTCGAAGTCGTGGGCCTCGGGGATGTGCGCGACCGAGACCCGCTTGCGGAACACCCAGTAGGTCCACCCCTGGTAGGCCAGCACCAGCGGCACCCCGAAGGCGGCGACGACGGTCATCACGCCGAGGGTGTAGTCCGACGACGAGGCGGACGAGACGGTGAGGTCCCACGCCGGGTTCAACGTCGAGGGCAGCACCACGGGGTAGGCGGCGGAGAAGATCGCCGTCGCGCCGGCGAGCAGGAAGACCACCAGGCCGGCGAACGCCCGGCCCTCCCGCCCCCGTCGCGCCTGGATCCAGGCGATCACCACCGCCGCGACGGCGACGACGATGGGCAGCCACGTCAGCAGGCTGCCGCTGCGGAGCTGGACCACGAGCACCCACGCGGTGATCGGCAGCAGGCCGACCGGCAGCAGCCGCACCAGCGCGGTCCGCGCCCGGTGCCGGATCTCGCCGTCGGTCTTGAGCGCCACGAAGGCCAGCGCATGGACCAGGGCGAACCCGACGACGGCGAGGCCGCCGAGCACCGCGTACCAGGTGAACCAGGCGAACAGACCGCCCTCCCGGTCGCCGTTCGCGTTGATGGGCAGGCCCGTCGTGGTGAGGGCGAGCATCGCCCCGACCCCGAAGGCCGCGATCAACGAGCCGCCCGCGAGCGCCCAGTCCCACCCGTTGCGCCACCGGATCGACTCCCGCTTGCCGCGGTACTCGATCGCGACGGCGCGGAAGATGAGGCCGAGGAGAACGACCACGAGCGGGATGTACAGGGCGGAGAAGAGCGAGGCGTACCAGAGCGGGAAGGCGGCGAAGGTGGCGCCACCGGCGGTCAACAGCCAGACCTCGTTGCCGTCCCAGACGGGGCCGATCGTGTTCAGCAGCACGCGCCGCTCCTGCTCGCCCCGCGCGAGCGACTTCATCAAGAGGCCGACGCCGAGATCGAACCCCTCGAGCACGAGGTATCCGATCCACAGCACGGCGATGAGCGCGAACCAGACGGTGGGCAGGACGTCCATCAGTGACCTCCGGACAGGGTGGATGCGGCAGGGGCGGGCACGGCGCGGCGGGACTCAGTAGGCGAAGGCGAGGACATCCCCGTCCCCCTTCGGCCGGTCGCCGCGGTCGTCGTCGTCGTCCGACCGCGCGTGCGCCAGTTCGGGCATCGCGGAGGCGACCCCGCCCCGGATGAACTTGAGCAGCAGGCCGACCTCGAGCACGGCGAGCACCGCGTAGACCAGCGTCAGCGCGATCAGCGAGAACAGGATCTCCCCGAAGGACACCCCCGGCGAGACGGCGGCCGCGGTGTACATGAACACCTGGTCGACGCCGCTGGGATCCGGATTGGGCGCGACGACGAACGGTTGCCGGCCCATCTCCGTGAAGATCCAGCCCGCCGAGTTCGCCCCGAAGGGAGCGAGGATGGCGAGGACCGCGCTGACCATCAGCGGCTTCGACAGCGGCACGGTGCCCTTGCGGGTGATGATCAGGCCGAGGAAGCAGGCGAGCGCGGAGAGCGCACCGAAGGTGATCATCATCCGGAACCCCCAGTAGGTGACCTCCATGACGGGCACGTACTGGATCGCCTGCCCGGCGCGGTCGCCGTAGATCGGGTTGTCCGGCAGATTCGTGCCGTACTTCTGCTGGTACTCGGGGGTCAGCTCGTTGACGCCCTTGACCGGGGTGTCGAAGTCGTTGTTCGCGAGGAACGAGAGCAGGCCCGGCACCTCGAAGACGGCCACCATGTCGCTGCAGTCGCGGGAACCGAGTTGGCCCACGGAGAGGACCGAGAACTGGGTGCCCGAGTGGCAGGCCGCCTCGGCCGCGGCCATCTTCATGGGCTGCTGCTCGAACATGAGCTTGCCCTGCGCGTCGCCGGTGATCGCGGTGCCGGCGAAGGCGACGACGGCGATCCAGCCGCCGATCACCAGCGAGCGGAACCACACCTTGTGCTCGACGACGTCGCGGCCGACGCCCTTTCCGGCGCCCGGGATGACGTAGCCCTTCGCGTCGACGGTGTCGACGCCGTCCTTCCGGCGTCGCCACAGGTGGTACCAGCCGACCCCGAACAGCATGGCGCCGCCGACGGCGAAGGCCCCCGTGACGGTGTGGGCGAAGGCGACGAGGGCGGTGTTGTTGGTCAGCACGGCCACGACGTCGGTCATCCGCGGACGCCCGTCCACCATCTCCACGCCGACCGGGTGCTGCATCCACGAGTTGGCGACGATGATGAAGTAGGCGCTGCCGATCGCCGCGAGCGACGCCGCCCAGATGCAGGCCAGGTGCACGAGCTTCGGCAGCCTCTTCCAGCCGAAGATCCACAGCCCGAGGAACGTCGACTCGACGAAGAAGGCCAGCAGCGCCTCCATGGCGAGCGGCGCGCCGAACACGTCGCCGACGAACCGGCTGTACTCGCTCCACGCCAGGCCGAACTGGAACTCCTGGACGATGCCGGTGGCCACGCCCATGATGAAGTTGATCAGGAAGATCTTTCCCCAGAACTTCGTCATCCGCAGGTAGTGCTCGCCCCCGGTGCGGTACCACAGGGTCTGCATGACGGCCACGCTGAGGCCGAGACCGATGGTCAGCGGGACCATCAGGAAGTGGTACACCGTGGTGATCCCGAACTGCCACCGGGCGATGTCGAGAGGGTCCATTCCGTGCGCTCCTAGACCGGGGGACTCATGAGCATCGGTGCGGCGAGCCGCCGCGACCTCGCAATTTCTACAATCCGTAGAATCCGTACTTTCTACCGAGTGTAGAACAACCCGTCGTCGCGCGGTAATCTGGTCACCGACACGACATCCACCGGTGCCCGCGTGGGCACCCGCCATCAGTGTAGAGGGGGGAGTATGGCGTCTCTCGGGGACCTCGAGCGGTCCATCATGGACCAGCTCTGGTCCAGTGCGGACCCGATGACCGCGACCGCGCTGCGGGACCGGCTGGCCGACGGGCCCGACGCGGACGCGGGCCGCGAACTGGCCGTCACCACGGTGCTCACGGTGCTCTCCCGCCTGGAGAAGAAGGGCCTGGTCGCCCGCAGCCGGACCAGCCGTCCGCACCAGTACCGGGCGGTCTCCAGTCGTGAGGCCCACACGGTGTCGCTGATGAACGAGGTGCTCGGCCAGGCACCGGATCGTGATGCCGTGCTCAGCCGATTCGTCGGCTCCATGTCCGAGGAGGACGCCTCCCTGCTGCGGGAGATCCTCCGCGGCCGCGGCTGACGCCGGCATGGTCCGCACGGGTCTGATCCTGGGTCTGCTCGCCGTCGTCCTGGCCTGGCCGGTGCCGATGATCCTGGTCCGGGCCCGGTGGACCGCGCGCGGACCGGCCCTTGCCCTCGTGCTGTGGCAGGCCATCGCCCTCTCGGGCGGCATGTGCATGATCGGTGCCCTGCTCGCCTTCGGCCTGGCCCCCGCCGGGGACGACCTGCCCGCCGCGGCCGCGTCGTTGCTGGGCTCCGTGTCCGGCGGGGCCGACCCCGGCCTGACCCTCGGCGTGCTGCCCGTCTTCGCCCTGTGTGCCGCCGTGCTGCTGGGGGGCCACCTGCTGTTGACCCTGGGGCTGACCTGGCGGCGGATCGGCCAGCGCCGGCGCGCGCACCGGGACGCCCTGCGGCTGCTCAGCCATCCCGCGGACCGGGACGGCCGGCTGAAGGACGGTCGGTGGGGCGACGGCGCGGAGCGGGACAGCACGATCGTCGTCGACCATCCCACGCCCCTGGCCTACTGCCTGCCCGGAGGAACGAAGTCGGTCACCGTGCTCTCGGACGGCCTGCTGCAGGCGCTCGCCCCGGCCGAGCTCGACGCCGTCCTCGCCCACGAACGGGCGCACCTGACGCAGCACCACCACCTGCTGCTGCTCGCGTTCGCGGCGTGGCGCTCGTCGTTGCCGTGGCTGCCGACGTCGCGGCTCGCTCTGGGCGCGGTCACCGACCTGGTGGAGATGCTGGCCGACGACGACGCCCTGCACACGGTCGACCGGCCCACCCTGGTGCGGGCCATCGCCATCGTGGGCGGTGCCTCCGCCGGGCCCCGCACCGGCTCGCGCGCGTCGACCGGCACCGGCGACGCCGACGGACCGGAGCCGGCCGCGGTGACGCCCGTGGACCCGGTCGTGCGGGTCGACGGGGTGGAGGCGGACGCGATGGCGACGCCACGGCGGGTGACGCCGGCCCGGGTCACGCGGCTGCTGCGCCCGCAGGCGCCGCTGGGCGCGCTCCCCCGCGTCGCCGTCGGGCTGGTGGCGCTGCTGCTCGTGCTCGCACCCGCGGCGCTGCTCGTCTGAAGCGCCCCGCCGGCCGCGCGCGGCTCAGGCGTCGATGCGGTCCCGGTCCAGCGACGCGGCGCCGGCGACGATGAAGTCCTTGCGCGGGGCCACCTCGGAGCCCATCAGCAGTTCGAACACCGTCTCGGCCGTGGCGGCCTCCTGGTAGCGGACCCGGCGCAGGGTGCGGTGCCGCGGGTCCATCGTGGTCTCCGCGAGCTGGTCGGCGTCCATCTCGCCGAGGCCCTTGTACCGCTGGATCGGCTCCCTGTACCGGCGGCCGGACTTCTCCAGGCCGGCCAGCACCCGGTGCAGCTCTGCATCGGAGTATGTGTAGACGGTGTCGTTGGCCTTGCCGCCCGGGTTGACGATCTCCACCCGGTGCAGGGGCGGGACGGCGGCGTAGACCCGGCCGTCCTCGACCATCGGCCGCATGTACCGGAAGAACAGGGTCAGCAGCAGGGTGCGGATGTGCGCGCCGTCCACGTCGGCGTCGGTCATCAGGATGACCTTGCCGTACCGGGCGGCGGACAGGTCGAAGGTGCGGCCCGAGCCTGCCCCGACCACCTGGATCAGCGCCGCGCACTCGGCGTTGGAGAGCATGTCCCCGATCGAGGCCTTCTGCACGTTGAGGATCTTGCCGCGGATCGGCAGCAACGCCTGGTAGTCCGACGAGCGGGCGAGCTTGGCGGTGCCGAGCGCGGAGTCGCCCTCGACGATGAACAGCTCCGACTTCTCGACGTCGTTGATCCGGCAGTCGGCGAGCTTGGCCGGCATCGTCGAGGTCTCCAGCGCGTTCTTGCGCCGCTGCGTCTCCTTGTGCTGGCGGGCCGAGACGCGGGACTTCATCTCGTTGACGATCTTCTCGAGCAGCGCGTTGGCCTGGGTCTTCTCGGCCCGCGCGGTCGACGTCAGCTTCGCCGTCAGGGCCTTCTCGACGACCCGGGAGACGATGCCCCGCACCGCCGAGGTGCCCAGCACCTCCTTGGTCTGTCCCTCGAACTGCGGTTCGGCGAGCCGCACCGTGAGCACGGCCGTGAGGCCGGCGAACACGTCGTCGCGCTCGACCTTGTCGCTGCCGGCCTTCAGCCGCCGGGCGTTCGTCTCCACGGCCTTGCGGAAGGTCTTCAGCAGGGCCTGTTCGAAGCCGGACTGATGGGTGCCGCCCTTGGGGGTGGCGATGATGTTGACGAAGCTGCGGATGGTCGTGTCGTAGCCGATCCCCCAGCGCAGGGCCACGTCGACCTCGCAGTCACGGGTGACCTCGGTCAGCCGCGAGTGACCGGACTCGTCGAGCACGGGCACCGTCTCGGTGAAGGAGCCGCTGCCGTGGATGCGCCACGTGTCGGTGACCGAGGCGTCGACGGCGAGGAACTCGGCGAACTCGGCGATGCCGCCGTCGTGCTGGAAGACCTCCTCGGCGACGCCCTGCTCGGCGGGCGTGCCGGGCAGGCCGCGCTCGTCCCGGATGGCGATCCGCAGCCCGGGCACGAGGAAGGAGGTCTGCCGGGCGCGGGTGACCAGCTCGTCGTAGTTGAACCGCGCGTCGGGGGTGAAGATCTGCCGGTCCGCCCAGTAGCGGATCCGGGTGCCGGTGACGCCGCGCTTGGTCTTCCCGACGACGTCGAGCGTCGTCGCCTCCTCGAACGGGGCGAAGGCGGCGTCCGCGGTGGGTCGGGAGCCGCGGTCGGTGAAACGCCCCGGCTCGCCGCGGCGGAACGACATCTGGTAGGTCTTCCCGCCCCGGTCCACCTGCACGTCGAGGCGGGCGGACAGGGCGTTGACGACGGACGCGCCGACGCCGTGCAGGCCGCCCGACGCGGTGTAGGACCCGCCGCCGAACTTGCCGCCGGCGTGCAGCTTGGTGAAGACGACCTCGACGCCGGTCAGGCCGGTGCGCGGCTCGATGTCGACGGGGACGCCGCGGCCCTCGTCGTGGATCTCGACGGAGTTGTCGGCGTGCAGGATCACCGTGATGTTCTGCCCGTACCCGGCGAGTGCCTCGTCGACGGAGTTGTCGATGATCTCCCAGAGGCAGTGCATCAGTCCCCGGGAGTCGGTGGAGCCGATGTACATGCCGGGTCGTTTGCGGACCGCTTCCAGCCCCTCGAGCACCGAGAGGTGCCGGGCGGTGTATTCGGAGCGCTGCGCAGTCACGTGATCCTGATCCGTTTCGTGGGTGGGGCCGGACGGAGGGGTCGGCTTCTCGATCCTAGGCCAGCACACGGGCACGCCCCGGCAGGCGCACCCGGTACGCGGTCAGCGAAAGACGCCCGTGCCTGGGCTGATCGGGGGCCTCCGAGTGGTTGTATGGAGTACAGCATCCAGCGAGGAGGTAGTGATGAGTACAGCAGTGGCAGACCGCGAGCTGACGGCCATGGATCGGTGCGACAGCTGCGGAGCACAGGCCTACGTGCGTGTCGTGCTCGAATCCTCCGGGGGTGAGCTGGCTTTCTGCGCGCACCACGCGCGCAAGGTCGAGGCCCGACTGCGGCCGCTCGCCGCGTCCTGGCAGGATGAGACCGCCCGACTCCACGAGCCGGCGGCACCCGCGGCGGCGGACTGAGCGCCCCGGACTGATTCCGGCGCCCGGCCGCACCGTTCGCGGACCGGACGACCCGGCCGAGACAACGACAGAAGGCCCGTTCCCCTCGAGGGAACGGGCCTTCTGTCGTGTCGTCCATCGGTGGCCCGACGGCGTTGCCGACGCCGGGCCACCGATCAGACCCTATGAGGGTGCGGGTTGCCTGGGTCTTGAGGCCGGGGCCTCGCGTATGCAGTGATTCGTGGATCACTCGCTCGGTCGGCGGGCGGGTG
>NZ_BMJI01000026.1 GCF_014643255.1 Tersicoccus solisilvae
TGGCTGCACTTCTACAATCACCATCGACCCCACACCGCAACCGGAGGCCAACCACCCATCACCCGACTGAACAACCTCCCTGGACATCACATCTATCGACGAGCTGGCGTTCGTCGTTCCGGGCGGGTGCTACGGGGAGGTGGTCTCCACGGCGACGGTGGCGGCCTCGTCCTCGAGCGTGTCCAGGTTCCGGTGGCGGGTCTCCCGGGTGAACCACAGGGCGATGAACGTCAGGGCGCCCATGAACGCCAGGTAGATGCCGACCCAGCCGACGCCGACGCTCTGCACGAGCGCGTCCGCGACGAACGGGGTGATCGCGGCGCCCAGGATCGAGGCCACGTTGTAGGCGATGCCGGAGCCGGTGTACCGGGTGTTGGTCGGGAACAGCTCGGGCAGCACGGCGGACATCGGGCCGAAGGTCAGACCCATCAGTGCCATGCCGATGCACAGGAAGAGCAGCATCAGGCCCATGTTCGCGGACGCTCCGGTGCCCATCACGTCACGGCTGAGGAACAGGGTGAACGTGAAGCCGAAGACGATGATGAGGCCGGTGATCACCAGCAGGGTGGGCCGGCGGCCGTAGCGGTCGGCGAGCCAGCCGGAGATCGGCACGAACGCGGCGAAGAACAGGATCGCGACCAGCTGCAGGACCAGGAAGTCGCGGTAGCCGATGCCGAGCTTGCCCTGGGCGGTCGAGCCGATCGCGTAGGAGAGGATCCACGTCGTCATCAGGTAGAAGACGCCGTAGGTGGCCAGCATGATGAAGGTGCCCTGGACGACCTGCACCCAGTTGCGCCGGAAGACGACGCCGAGGGGCGCCTTGACCTTCTCACCGCGCGCGACGGCGCGGGCGAAGACCGGGGTCTCCTCCAGCTTGATCCGCACGTACAGGCCGATCGCGACGATGATGATCGAGAGCAGGAACGGCAGGCGCCAGCCCCAGGTGAGGAACGGGCCGTCGAACAGCGGCTTCGTCGAGTCGTGACCGAAGAGCAGGGTCAGGACGAGGAAGAGGCCGTTGGCGAAGAAGAAGCCGATCGGGGCGCCGAGCTGCGGCCACATGGCCGCCCAGGCCCGTTTGCCCTTGGCGGCGGTCTCGGTGGCCAGCAGGGCCGCGCCGGACCACTCACCGCCCAGCCCGAGCCCCTGCGCGAAGCGCATGATCGCCAGCAGCGCGGGCGCGAACACGCCGATCTGCTGGTAGGTCGGCAGCAGGCCGATGAGGAACGTCGCGATGCCCATGGTCAGCAGCGACCCGAGCAGGGTGGCCTTCCGGCCGACCCGGTCCCCGAAGTGGCCGAAGAGGATGGAACCGATCGGCCGCGCGACGAAGGCGACGCCGAAGGTGGCCAGCGACGCGAGCACCGCGGCCCCCTCGTTGCCCTTCGGGAAGAAGAGCAGCGGGAAGACGGAGATCGCGGCCGTCGCGTAGACGTAGAAGTCGTAGAACTCGATCGACGTGCCGACCAGGCTCGCCAGGATGATGCGCCGACGGGGGACGGTGGGGGCGTCGACGTCGCCGGTGGCGGCGGGATGCGACGAGCCCGGAAGTGATGTGGACACGGGTGCTCCTTGTGCGAGTGAGACGCAGGAAATCTACGCCCTGGACCACATCGCGGACAATTGCGTCCGCCATCCGGACAGCCATGGACAGTGCCGCCGCGGTCGGTGCGAGCCGGCGGGGGCGACGGGACCGGCCGGCACGACCGGTCAGTCGGCGATGCTCGCGATGACCGCCCCGGCCGCGACGGTGGCCCCCGGCGCGGTCGTCAGCCCGGAGACGGTGCCGGACTTGTGCGCGGTCAGCGGCTGCTCCATCTTCATCGCCTCGAGCACGACGACCAGGTCGCCCTCGCTGACGGTGTCCCCGTCGGCGACGGCGACCTTGACGATGGTGCCCTGCATGGGCGAGGTGAGCGCGTCCCCGTTGGCGGCCGGCGTGGCCGCGGACCGGCTGCTGCGCGGCTTGCGGGACGCGCGCACCGCCGTCGACGCGGACTTGACCGTCGAGGAGATGAAGGAGGGCAGGACGACCTCCAGCCGTTTGCCGCCCACCTCGACGGTGACGCGCTGCCGATCGTCCTCGGCCGTCTCGGTCCCGGCGTGGCCGTGCGGCGGGATGGTGTTGACGAACTCCGTCTCGATCCAGCGCGTGTGCACGCGGAACGGGGAGCCGTCGGTCGGCGCGAACGCCGGGTCGGCGACGACCGCGCGGTGGAACGGGGCGACGGTCGGCATGCCCTCGACGACCAGCTCGGCCAGGGCGCGGCGTGACCGCTCGAGCGCCTGCTGCCGGGTGGCGCCGGTGACGATGAGCTTGGCGATCATCGAGTCGAAGTTGCCGCTGACCGTCTCACCGGACTCGACGCCCGAGTCGACCCGCACGCCCGGCCCGGACGGGAACGAGAGCGCCGTCAGCGTGCCCGGTGCGGGCATGAAGTTCCGGCCCGGGTCCTCGCCGTTGAGCCGGAACTCGAAGGCGTGCCCGCGGATCGGCGGGTCGTCGTAGCCGAGGGCCTCGCCCCGGGCGATGCGGAACTGCTCGCGGACCAGGTCCAGACCGGCGACCTCCTCGGAGACCGGGTGCTCGACCTGCAGGCGGGTGTTGACCTCGAGGAAGGAGATGGTGCCGTCCTGGCCGACGAGGAATTCGCAGGTGCCCGCGCCCTCGTAACCGGCCTCCGTGAGGATGGCCTTGGACGCGGCGTACAGGCGGGCGTTCTGCTCGTCGGAGAGGAACGGGGCCGGCGCCTCCTCGACCAGCTTCTGGTTGCGCCGCTGCAGCGAGCAGTCGCGGGTGGAGACGACGACGACGCTGCCGTGCGCGTCCGCGAGGCACTGGGTCTCGACGTGCCGCGGGGCGTCGAGGAAGCGCTCGATGAAGCACTCGCCCCGACCGAACGCGGCGGTGGCCTCGCGCACCGCCGACTCGTACAGTTCGGGGATCTCCTCGCGCGTGCGGGCGACCTTGATGCCGCGGCCGCCGCCACCGTGGGCGGCCTTGATGGCCACCGGCAGGCCGAACTCGTCGGCGAACGCCACCACCTCGTCGGCGGAGCCCACCGGGTCCGCGGTGCCGGGCACGAGCGGGGCGCCGACCTTCTCGGCGATGTGCCGGGCGGAGACCTTGTCCCCGAGGGCGGCGATCGCGGCCGGCGGCGGCCCGATCCAGGTCAGGCCCGCGTCGATCACCGCCGCGGCGAACTCGGCGTTCTCCGAGAGGAACCCGTACCCGGGGTGCACGGCGTCGGCGCCGGACTGCCGGGCGACGTCGAGCAGCTTGGTGATGACGAGGTAGGACTCGGCAGCCGTCGTCCCGCCGAGGGCGTAGGCCTCGTCGGCCAGGCGCACGTGCAGGGCGTCCCGGTCCGGGTCCGCGTACACCGCCACCGAGGCGAGGCCCTCGTCCCGGGCGGCGCGGATGACGCGAACGGCGATCTCCCCACGGTTGGCGATGAGGACTTTCGAGATGGCTCGTGACACGGGACGTGAACTCCTTCGGTGACCTTCGGGAACCCTATCGCTCTTGGTGGCTTCGACCTACGGATCACCGGGTCCACGCGTTGCGGGGCCCGGATCGTTGTGGGATCCCTACAACTGGCCGCGGCGGTGCCCCCTCACCTCCAGAGCGCGGTGATGTCCTCGCCGAGCCGGTGCAGGAGGGTGCGCAGGGTGGTCACGGAGAGGCCGATGACGGCGTGGGGATCGCCGTCGACGCGTCGGATGAACGCCGAGCCGCGCGAGTCGATGGTGAAGGAGCCGGCGACGGCGAGCGGCTCGCCGGTGGCGACGTAGGCGGCGATCTCCTCCGCCGTCATGGACGCGAAGTGGACCTCGGCGCTGGCGATGGCGCCGGCGGCGGCCTGGCCGTTCGTCCCCGCGGTGGGGCCGTCCGCGTCGCGCGGTGCGGCGGAGCGGGTGTCGATCAGCCAGTGCCCGGTGTAGAGCGTCCCGGAGCGGCCGCTCATCGCGGTGATCCGTGCGGTGGCCCGCTCGGGGGTGTGCGGCTTGCCGTAGGCGACGCCGTCGAAGGAGAACACGGAGTCGCAGCCGAGCACGAGGACGCCGGCGTCGTTCCCCTGCGTCAGCGTCGCCGCGACCGCTTCCGCCTTGGCCCGGGCGAGCAGCAGGGCCGTCTCGGCCGGGTCGGTGACGCCGTGCCGGGCGACGACGGCGTCCTCGTCGACGTCCGAGACCCGGATCCGGTGGGCGATGCCGGCGTCGGTGAGCAGCTTGGTGCGGGCGGGGGATGCGGAGGCGAGGATCAGGTCGGGCATCCGCTCAGCGTAGCCGGGAGGGGTGAGCTCGCATCCGTGATGGTTGCCGACCGGCCCGGCAACGAGAACGGGCCGGGCCGCCCCGCGAAAGGGACGGCCCGGCCCGTGCCGGTGAAGCGGGACGCTCAGCTGCGCGAGCCGACCAGGCCGGTGCGCTGCCCGTCACCGGTGGACTCGGCCGGGGTGTCCACGGTCTCGTGGGCGACGTCGCGGACGTCCTCGGTGAACGGGTCCCCGGTGCGCGGCGCGTTGTAGAGCGTCTCGTCGAGCATGCCCTGGCGCTTGGACACGATCGTCGGCACCAGCGCCTGACCGGCGACGTTGAGCGCGGTGCGGCCCATGTCGAGGATCGGGTCGATCGCCAGCAGGAGGCCGACGCCGGCCAGCGGCAGGCCCAGGGTGGACAGGGTCAGCGTGAGCATGACGGTCGCGCCGGTGGTGCCCGCGGTCGCGGCGGAGCCGAGCACGGAGACGACGACGATGAGCAGGTACTGGCCGATGTTCAGGTCGACGCCGAAGAACTGCGCCACGAAGATCGCGGCGATCGCCGGGTAGATGGCGGCGCAACCGTCCATCTTCGTCGTCGAGCCGAGCGGCACGGCGAACGACGCGTAGCCGGAGGGGACGCCGAGGTTGCGCTCGGTGACCCGCTGGGTCAGCGGCATGGTCCCGATCGAGGAGCGGGAGACGAAGCCCAGCTGCACGGCCGGCCACACGCCGGAGTAGTACTGCTTGACGCTCAGGCCGTGCGACTTGACGAGGATCGGGTACACGACGAAGCCGACCAGGGCCAGGCCGACGTAGACGGCGACGACGAACATGCCGAGGGAGCCGATCGTGGTCCAGCCGTACTCGGCGACGGCGCGGCCGATCAGGCCGATGGTGCCGATCGGCGCGAGGCGGATGATCCACCACAGCACCTTCTGGATGACGGCCAGGGCCGACCGGGTGAAGTCGAGGAACGGTTCGGCGGGCCTGCCGACCTTCAAGGCGGCGATACCGACGGCGATCGCGATCACCAGGATCTGCAGCACGTTGAAGTTGACGGCCGTGGTGGCGGCGCCGTCGGTCATGGTGGTCTTGGCGCCGAGGCCGAGGAAGTTGCCCGGGATCAGGCCCTGGAGGAACGCCCACCAGTCACCGGTGTTGCCCGTGTACTCGGCCGGCGGGGCGGCGCTGGCGGTCGACCCGGGCTGGAGGAGCACGCCGAGGCCGATGCCGATCACGACGGCGATCAGTGCGGTGATGGCGAACCACAGCAGGGTGTTCCAGGCCAGGCGGGCGGCGTTGGAGACCTGCCGGAGGTTGGCGATGGAGCTGACGACGGCCGTGAAGACCAGCGGCACGACGGCGGCGGTCAGCAGGGAGACGTAGTCCGCGCCGATGGTGTGCAGCGTCGCCATCAGCCAGTTCGGGGAGGTCTTGGGGTCACCGCCCATCGCGCGGGCGACGAGGCCGAGGCCGAGGCCGACCACGAGCGCCACGATGATCTGCGGGCCGAAGGACGTCATCCACCGCGGCAGGGTGCGAGTGCGGCGATCGGCCGCAGAAGTCTGGGAAGTCACCGGAAGAGAATAGTCGACGCTATATATCAAAGTACAGGGAACATGTCGAATTATGACGTCGACTGCGTCACACGGTCGCCGGAACCGATAACCCCGGCGTCGCCCGTTCCATTCCCGACCCCGCGCCAGCCCATGGGCCAGGTCGTCAATAGATGCACATGATCGGGGCCCGGAGGGCCCGGATCGTGCATCTATTGACGACCTGGCGAAGGGGGAGGGGGGTCAGGGGGTGGGGAGGAGCGCCCGGCGGAGCGTGTCGAGGCCGACCGAGCCGAGGGAGAGCGCCCGCGTGTGGAACGCCCGCGGGTCGAACGCGTCGCCCTCGCGGGCCCTCACGTCGTCGCGGATCTGCTCCCACAGCCGCTGCCCGATCTTGTAGGCCGGCGCCTGCCCGGGCCAACCGAGATACCGGGTGAACTCGAAGTCCAGCTGGCCTTCCGAGATCGCGATGTTCTTGCGCAGGAACGCCCGGCCGGCGTCGGCGGTCCACGTGCCGGATCCCCAGCGCTCCGGCACGGGCAGCTCGAGGTGGACGCCGAGGTCGAAGACGACGCGGGCGGCGCGCATGCGCTGCGCATCGAGCATGCCGAGCCGGTCGCCCGGGTCGTCGAGGTAGCCGAGGTCGGCCATCAGCCGCTCCGCGTACAGCGCCCAGCCCTCGCCGTGGCCCGACACCCAGCACGCGCTGCGCCGCCAGTCGTTGAGCACATCCTTCTTGACCGTCTGGTAACCCATCTGCAGGTGATGGCCGGGCACCCCCTCGTGGTAGACGGTCGTCTTCTCCTTCCACGTGGTGAAGCTGGTCTCGCCCGCGGGCACGGACCACCACATCCGGCCGGGCCGGGAGAAGTCGTCGGCGGGCGGCGTGTAGTAGATGCCACCCTCCTGCGTGGGGGCGATCATGCACTCGAGGGTGCGCATGATCTCCGGGATCTCGAAGTGGGTGCCCGCCAGAGCGGCGACGGCCTCGTCCGAGGTGGTCTGCATCCAGGCGCGCAGGGCGTCGGTGCCGTCGAGCTGGCGGGCCGGGTCCGCGTTGAGCACGTCGATCGCCTCGGGGATGGTCGCGCCGGCGCGGATCTGCCCGGCGACCTCCTCCTGCTCGGCGATGATCCGGTCCAGCTCGGCGACGCCCCACGCGTAGGTCTCGTCCAGGTCGACCGCGGAGCCGAGGAACTCCCGGGAGTGCAGGGCGTACCGGTCACGGCCCACGGCGTCGCGGGCGGGTGCCTGGGGTCGCAGCTCGGTCGCCAGGTAGTCCCGCAGCTGCGCGTACCCGGCGCGGGCGGCGTCGGCGCCGCGCTGCAGATCGGACGCCACGGAGTCGGGCAGCTCGCCCTCGCCGGTGCGGGCCCCGGCCACCAGGGTCGCGAAGTACCCCTCGTCGGCGAGGTAACGGCCGACCTGCTCGATCACGGTGTCCACCTGCCGGACGGCGGCGACCTGCCCGCGGCCGGCGGCGTCGCGCAGGGAGGCGACGTACCCGTCGAGGGCGGCCGGGATGGTGGCCAGCTTGCCGGCGATGTGCGACCAGTTCTCGGCCGTGTCCGTCGGCATCAGGTCCAGGACGCTGCGGATCTCCTGCGCCGGGGAGGCGATGTTGTTCAGCTCGCCGACGTCGTGACCGGCCTCGTGGATCTCCAGTTCCAGGCCGAGGCGCTCGCCGAGCGCGTCGAGCGTGACGACGTCGACGTCGTCCTCGGGGCGCAGCTTCCTCGCGGCCTCCAGGGTGGCGCGGGCGGCGTCCGCGGCGGCGCGGTAGCCGTCGGGAGAGTAGTCGCGGTACTCGGTCTCCCGGCCTGGCTTGCCCATCATGGTGGCGAAGGCGGGGTCGAGGTCGAACAGCGTGCGGGTGTAGCTGTTCGCCAGCTCGTCGAGCGGGGTGGGGGTGCGGGTGGCGTCGTCGCCTGTGGTGTCGGTCACGGAGTCGAGCCTAGTGCCGACGGCCGCACCCCCGTGACGTGCCGGCTGGCCGGCCGGGGGCGGGTTCACCAGCCCCCGGCCGGCCAGCCCTCCCGTTCGACGAACGGCATCCCGTCGACGCCACCGGCCGCGATGTCCGCACGGGCCAGGTCCGTCCCGACGGTGCCGTGCAGGAGACTGTGCGCCCGGTACCGCGGGCCCGGGCTCGGTTCCCCGCCCGGCCGTGCATCCGCCGCGGGGGCGGGCGCGCGGCGCAGGAGCGCGGCCGCTCGCCCGAGCCACCGCTCGTCGTCGACCTCACGGGCCAGGCGGGCCAGGGCGTAGGCGCGGCCGGCCGCACCGCAGCAGAGCGTCGCCGTGGGGCGGGGCGGATCCTCCAGCACCGCCCACCCGGACCGCAGGGCCCGGTCGAGAGACCGATCGTCGCCGTAGCGGCGGTGCGCGGCGGCCCACAGGTGGACGTGGCCGGCGGCACCGTTGCACCAGCTGGCGGCCAGGTCCGACCCGACGTCGTCGTCGTTGCGCCGCGGCCAGCGCAGGACCCGGCCGTCGGGACGCCCGAGTGCGGCCAGCTGCTCGAGGCGATCGGGCAGGCCGTCCGGGACGGGCATGTCGGCGGCCTCGCACCACGTCAGGGTCGCGTACAGCAGGCCCGCCCAGCCGTGGCCCAGGCCGAGCAGCCGCAGCTCCGTGCCGGCCGCCACGGGCGGCTGCCGGTCGATCATCTCCCACAGCTCGCCGACGAGCCGGTCACCCTGCGCGCGCAGGCGGACGGCGGGATCACCGGGCGGGCACGTGTCCAGCAGCAGGGTGGCGCCGAGCAGCAGCCCGGCCCGGCCGAACAGGAGATCCCAGTGCTCCGGTTCCCGGGTGGACTCGAGGAACGCGTCGACGGCCGTGAGCTGGCGCGCCGTGTCGCCGAGGGCGTGCGCCACCAGCGCCTGCACCACGTCCACGCCCGCGCGTGCATGGAACAGGGACGTGCGGCCGAGGGTGTCCGCCTCGACGCCGAGATCCGTGGCCCAGAACCCGTCGTCCGTCCGCCGTGCACCGGCGGCCCGGGTGGCCCACAGGTCGGCGCCCGCCAGGTCGGTCGGCCGGCCGCTGCGGCGGGCCGTGCGCAGCACCGCGTAGGCGAGGCCGGCGGCGCCGTGGACCACCGACGCGCGCGGTGGGGGCAGGGTGCGCGGGGGCGGCGGGTCGACCGCGCTCGCGCCGGCGTCCACCCAGCGGCGGACGGCGCCGTCGGGGTCGTTCCCGGGTCGCGTCGCGGTCGGACCACCGTCCCCGTCCGCGCGGCCCGCTGCCCGGAAGGCCCTCACCAGCTCCGACGCCGACGGCCAGCGGTCCTCGGGCCGCTTCGCGAGGGCCCGCAGGACGACCTGCTCCACGGCGGGCATCCCCGTCACCCCGTTGCGGGCGAACGGCAGGGGTGGATCCTCGGTGAGCTGCCGGATCATCTCGGGCCGGTGCAGGGAGAAGGCGTGCGTCGGGTGGCCGGTCAGCACCTGATAGAGCATCACCCCGAGGGCGTAGATCTCGGCCGGGACGCTGGGTCGGGGCCGCACCGGCGAGCCCGACCCGGCACCGGCGGACGCGATCTCCGGGGCCTGGAACATGTCGATTCCCCCGACCAGCGCGGGCCGGGTCGAGTGCACGGGGACCGCGAGACCGAGATCGAGCAGGGTGACGTGCCCGGTCGCGTCCACCATGATGTTGCGCGGATGGACGTCCCCGTGCAGCAGCCCGTGAGTGTGCAGGCGGGCGTACGCGGCGATCACCCGCTCGCCGAGGGCCAGCAGCTCGGCCCGTGCCTCGCGGCCCCCGAGAGCCCGCACCTGGGCGGCGGCCTCGTACAGGTCGCTGCCGTGCAGCCAGACGGTGGCCAGATACGGCCGGTCGTCGACGTCGCCGGACCGGACGAGGCGCGGGGCGACGTCACCGTCCAGTCGGCGCAGGATGGCCTCCTCGTTCGCCAGGGCGGCGAGGATCTGCGCCGTCGCCGCCGGCCCGGCGATCTTGACGGCGACGTCCGTGCCGTCCGGCCCGGTGGCGCGGTACACCTCGGTGTCGTCCAGGACGTGCACGACCTCGACGATGCGGAGGCCGGCCAGGTCGGCGCCCGGGGCGAACGTCGGGTCGACCGGCCGGTCGGCGTCCGAGCCGGCCGGTACGAGCAGCCGGTCGGCGACCAGGGCGCTGAGGGGGCCGAATGCCGCCTCGAGGACGGCGCGCGGGTCCCCGCCGTCGGCGGCGGTGTAGATCAGCACCGCGTCGACGATGCGCGTGGGGGAGCGGAATCGCTCGAGCAGTCCGGCCAGGGTCCGGTCCACCACCGTCGACGGCCGCCGGGTGCGCGGCCGGGTGACGACGTAGTCCGACGGGTCACCGCCGAGCCGCTCCCGCAGGTCGAGCGGCAGCGCGGCGACCGGGTCGACGGAGACGCCGGGGGCGAGCACGAACGGGTCGTCGAACCGGGACCACGGGCGGGCGTGGTCGTCGCGCTCCCCGTCGTCCCGGGGTGCTCCCGCGGCCCGAGCGCCGTCGGCATCGGCCGCGTCCTCGGCGATCACGGGTCCGCCCACGTCGTGTCGGCCGGGATCCACGTCGTCGTGTCCACCCCGCTCAGCCGCATCCGCGCCAGCGCGAACCGCCAGGGGGCGGCCCCGTCCCCGGCGTCGGCGGCGGCCTTGAGGTGCTCGGCCAACCGCTCGGCCAGCCACATCCGCCAGCTGGTGCGGCGGAGCGGCCCGCCGGCCCATGCCGCCGGGGGGTCGACGCCGGCGGACAGCAAGCCGTCACCGGTCACGCGGGCAGTGAACGGGACGGGGAGGGCGGGGCAGCCGGCGATCCGTTCCGCCAGCGCCCAACCGAGCGCCTGCAGGTCCTCCGGACGCGCGGCGTACAGCACGATCTTGTCCGGCCGGCAGAGCCCGGCGACGCCGGCGCCCACCTTGAACCCGGTGCACCCCGACGTGCCGGCCACCAGTGCGACGACCTCGGGGAGCACGTCCGCCACCCGGTCCACCGTCGGGCTGACGTAGAGCTTGGGCGTCATCGCCGTCGACCGCGGATCGCGCACCGAGACCGTCGTGCGCAGCCACTGCCACCAGGCGGGCCGATCCCCCGGTGCCGGCACCGGCGACCACCCCGGGCCGAGGCGGCGCTCGACGGCACCGGTGCCACCCAGCCCCAGGCGGTCCCGTACGCGAGCGGGTGGCCCCCACCGGCGGACCAGGGCCGGAGTGACGGGCTGACGGCCCCACGTGTAGAGCCGCTGCGCGAGTGCCGCCTCGTCGAGCCAGATCAGCTGCTCGGCGTACCGCAGGGCCGCGACGGCGAGATCCGGGGGTCCGTCCGCGCCCGCACCGGCTGCCGGATCGAGGCCGAGCGCAGCGAGAGCGGCGGGGCCGTGCACGAAGGCCGCCCCGTCCCGCACCTGCAGCACCCCGTCCAGCACCAGGCGCCGGACGTCGTCGGCCAGGTCCGGCCCGGCCGCCCGCACGGCGTACCCCGGCACCGGCCCGGCGGTGCGCAGGGTGAGCAGCAGCAGCGCGGTCTCGGTCGAGATCGCGCGCGGGGCCAAGCCGGATCCGGGGCGCGGGACCAGCTGCCCGTACGCATCCGCCCCGGCCCCGGCGTCGTCGGGGGCCGCCGCGTCGGCCCTGATCTCGTACCCGGGATTCAGCCGCAGGACCCACTGCCGGATCGCCGGTCCGGGCGGTCCGGCGCCGTCCCCGGTCACTCGGGGCGCTCGGCGAGCTGCTTCTCGATCTGCGTGACGTCCTCCAGCCCCGCCCGCACGTGGCGGATCATGGCCTGGGACAGCCCCGCGGCGGTCTCGGCCTGCTTGAGCTTGAGTTCGAGTTGCTGCCGCAGCAGGGGCAGGTCCTCCGCGTCGAGCACCACCGGGTCGCCGCGACCGGTGATGTCGACGGGATTGACGATCGGGCTCAGCAGGTCGTCCCACGGGTTGAAGAAGTTGCTGGGAACTCCACAGGGCGGGGGCGGCGGCGGGGGAGGCGGCGGAGGCGGCGGGCAGACGGCGGACTGCGGCGAGTCGCTGCAGCCGCCGTCGCACGCCGCCAGGACCGACCCCGAACCACCACACGGGATCTGGACTCTCAATCGGTTGGCTCGGAAGGGCATCGGATCCTCCTGGTCACGCTCGCGACGAGCACGCTCGCCGATCTGCTCACTGATGGGGTGCGGCGGGCGAGGGGGACTCGTCCGCCGGGTCGAACCCGGCGAGGTGCACCCGGGTCCGGTGCGGCGTCTCGGCCGACTCGCCCGTGGCGTGCCGGCCGCGGACGTAGTCCTTCTGCCAGCCGTCCGCTCGCTGGATCAGGAAGTCGTGGCGGGACCGTGCCCACGCGAGGTGCCGCCGGTGCAGCTCCGGGTCCGCCTCGACCGGCATCATCACCGGCCGGAACTCCTCCAGCGCCGCCCGCGGCTGCGGCACGATCATGCAGATCGGCTCCCCGATCTCGAACCGGACGGGGACGCCGGGGGCGGTGAACTTCCAGTTCATGGTGAAGGTCGAGGACGACCAGTCCGTCTCGACCAGGCCCTCCAGGGGCGCGATGCCGTGCTTCGGGCTGTTGGCCGGGCCGCGGACGAGCAGGTCCCAGCCCACCGGCGTGCGGAAGAGATAGGGGATGCTCCAGGTGAGGATGCCGTAGCCGAAGAAGCTGCCGGCCAGCGGCCACTGACCGTCGTCGTAGGAGACCTCGACGCCGCGTAGCGCGTCGTCACCCGACCACCGGGCGGTGAGGCCGGCGTTGTTCAGCAGCACCCAGCCGGACTGGTTGGCCATCAGCAGCGGCAGGCAGCGGCTGGCGAAGTGCTGGTCGGTCGCCGCCATCCAGTCCCGTCCCGCGGCCGCGGGCGCGAGGGGAAGCGCCGAACCCCCGAGCCGGTAGGCGATCAGCGGGGCGGTGACGCCGGTGGTGGGCCGAGCGGTCGCAAGCGGGAACCCGGCCGGCTCGGTCGCCGGTCCGGTCCGCGCGGGCGCGGTGGAGGGGGAGGAGTGAACCCTCCCGGGCAGGTCCACCTCTCCATCATCCGCGCGCGGAGAACCGGTGGTCAAGGCTCGATCCCGCCACGCGCGCCCCCGGCCCCCGGACCGGTTATCCTGCCTCTGGTTGAAGCATCAAGCTTCAGCGTGGTCGCCCCGATCCCGGGGCCCTTCACACGGGGGAATCATGTCGTCATCGCGTCCTGCACGCCGTTCGCTCACCTCGCTCGCCGTCGCGGGCGCCGTCGCCCTGACGGGTCTCGTCGCCGCCGCGCCGGCCGACGCCGCACCCACCGTCACCACCCGGGTGTACTCCTTCGCCGCGGGCCCCGCCACGGTGACGCGCGGAGCGGCGATCACGGTGTCCGGGTCGGTGCAGAAGCTCTCCGCCGGTGCCTGGCGGGCCTCGGCCGGTGCCCCCGTCGCCGTGTACTTCGATCCCGCCGGTTCCGCCCCGAACGCGCTGGTGCGCACGGTGAAGGCCGCGACCAACGGCGGCTACAGCACCCGGTTCACCGCGTCGGTGACCGGGGTGTGGAGCGTCAGGTCCGCCGTGACGGCGAGCCTGAAGCCGTCCGCCCTCAGTGTGCGCCGCACCGTCACGGTCGTCGCGCCGCGGCCCAGCTCGACCCGGCCGGTCAGCGCCTGGAACTGCCCCTCGTGGGCGCCGATCAAGGGCAACGCCTCCAGCCACATCTTCCACCGGCCCGGCCAGCGGTTCTACACCCGGACCAAGCCGGAGATCTGCTTCACGACGCCGGCCGCGGCGATCGCCGCGGGCTACCGGGCGTCCAAGGTCTGATCCGTCCACCTCCCTCACGAGGCCGTCGTCCCGCGGTGCGGGGCGGCGGCCTCGTGCGTTCCCCTTCCCGGTGACCTCTTGACGACGGGTGATCCCGGCCACTACCTTCGGTGAATGAGCATTCATTCATCATGAACGCTCATTCACTAGCTCATCGGCCGCAGGAGGACGGGCATGCGATCCACCGCCGTGGCGCCGGACGCCGCCGAGGCAGCCCAGGGCGCGCGGACCGGCGCACGCCGGCGCCAGCTCCTCACCGCGGCCGCCCGCCTGATGGCCG
Source organism: Tersicoccus solisilvae (assembly GCF_014643255.1). GTDB lineage: Bacteria > Actinomycetota > Actinomycetes > Actinomycetales > Micrococcaceae > Tersicoccus > Tersicoccus solisilvae. The sequence continues at coordinate 13,865 of NZ_BMJI01000026.1, forward strand.
AGCACGGCTCGCCCAACGTCTCGATGCAGGCCGTGGCCGACGAGGCCGGCGTCAGCGTCGGCCTGATCTACCGCTACTTCGGCGGCAAGCAGGATCTGCTGCAGGCCGTCATCGTCAGCGTGCTCGAGTCGTTCGCCGCCCGCGTCACGGAGGCGATCGGGGACGAACCGGACCCGGTCCGGCGGATCGCGGCGGCCTTCGCCGGCTACTGCGACGTCATCGCGGACGAGCGGGAGGCGGCCCTGCTGGCCTACCGGGAGTCGAAGTCCCTCGACCCCGCGGGCCGGCACGCGCTCATGGAGCTGGAGATCCAGACCGCGCAGCCGCTCGTCGCCGCGGTGACCGACGCGGTCGACGCCGGCCTGATCCGTGCGGTCAACGTCCCCGTCTTCGCCTACCAGCTGCTGATGACCGCACACTCCTGGGCCCTGAAGCACTGGTACTTCGGCACCCGCATCGCGCACGCGGACTTCGTCGCCGACCACACCGCCCTCGCGCTCTCCGCCGTGCTACGGCCCGAGACCCGCGACCGCTATGCCGACCTGCTCGGCTCCCTCGCCTGAGCCGACCCGCTGGAAAGGATCACCATGACCACGACGACCGAGACCCCGACCGCTGCCTACGAGGACATCCGCTACGAGGTCGACGGGCCGACCGCCGTCATCACGATGAACCGGCCCGCCCGCTACAACGCCTTCCGCGGCCGCACCGTCGAGGAGCTGATCACCGCCTTCCGCGCCGCCTGGGCGGACCGCACGGTGCAGGCGGTGATCCTCACGGGTGCCGGCGAGAAGGCCTTCTGCACCGGCGGCGACGTCAAGCAGCGCGCCGAGACCGGCGACTACGGTCCCACCGAGTCCGGCATGTTCGAGATCGGCTACCTGCACAAGCTGATCCGCGACATCCCCAAGCCCGTCATCGCCGCCGTCAACGGCCTGGCCATCGGCGGCGGTCACGTGTTGCACGTGCTGTGCGACCTGACCATCGCCTCCTCGAGCGCTCGCTTCGGTCAGTCCGGGCCGAAGGTCGGCTCCTTCGATGCCGGGTTCGGCTCGGCCTACCTGGCCCGGGTGGTCGGCGAGAAGCGGGCCCGCGAGATCTGGTACCTGTGCCGGCAGTACGACGCCGCCACGGCCGAACGCTGGGGGCTGGTCAACGCCGTCGTCGAGCCGGAGCGCCTGCTCGACGAGGCGAAGGCGTGGGCCGCGGAGATCGCGGAGAAGAGCCCGACGGCCCTGCGCTTCCTCAAGCAGTCGTTCAACGCCGACACCGACCACCAGGCGGGCCTGAGCAACATGGCGATGTCCGCGCTCGACCTCTTCGTCGCCTCACCCGAGGGGGCCGAGGGCGCCGCCGCCTTCGCCGAGAAGCGGCAGCCCGAGTTCAACCGGTACGTGCAGACCCACTGACCGACCCACCCCGGCAGGACTGACGGCGACCCCGCCGAAGACGACGTCGAGAGGCTCATCCCACCATGGACTTCACCCTCACCGAATCCCAGAACGGATTCGTCAAGGAGGCCCGCGCGGTCGCCGAGCAGATCGCCCCCGGGTACCACCAGCGGGAGGTCGACCGGCGCATCGAGCCGGACCTGCGCCGGGAGATCGGCGGGCGCGGACTCATCGCCCCGGAACTGCCCGCCGCGTTCGGTGGCCGGGACGAGCCCCGCCTCACCTCGGGCCTGATCACCGAGGAGATCGCCCGCGGCGACTTCAACGTCGCCTACCTGCAGGTGGTCGGGTCCCTCGTGGGGCAGATCCTGCTGGCGAACGCGACGCTCGACGTCGCCCGCCGCTGGGTGCCGCGGATCACCAGCGGTGACGGCATCGTGGCGATCGGCCTCTCCGAACCGAACGCCGGGTCCGACGCCGGCAACCCGTCGCTCACGGCGCGCCGGGAGCGCGGGGGCTGGGTACTGAACGGCACCAAGTCGATGTCCTTCGCCCTCCAGGCCGACGCCGCCGTCGTCTTCGCGAAGACGGACGACGCCGCCCGCCGCGGCCGCGGCATCAGCGCGTTCGTCACCGACCTGCACGCCGACGGCGTCACGCTCGAGGCCGTCGACGACATGGGCACCCGCGCCGTCACCCGGGGTCTGGCCCACTACGCCGAGGCGTGGATCCCCGACGAGCACCTGCTCGGGAACGAGGGCCAGGCCTTCACCCAGGTGATGCAGGGCTTCGACTTCTCCCGGGCGCTGATCGGCCTGCAGTGCATCGGCGCCGCGGCCGTCACCGTCGAGGAGACCTGGCACTACGTCAAGGGGCGGGAGGCCTTCGACCGGCCCTTGAGCAGCTTCCAGGGTGTCGCCTTCCCCCTGGCGGAGAGCGAAACTCTGCTCGCCGCCGCCCGCCTGCTCTGCCACCAGGCCCTGTGGCTCAAGGACGAGGGTCTGCCGCACACGACGCAGGCCGCGATGTGCAAGTGGTGGGCGCCGAAGACCGCCTACGACGTGATCAACTCCTGCCTGCTGCTGCACGGCCAGTTCGGCTACCGCACCGACCGCCCGATCGAGCAGCGACTGCGCGACGTCCTCGGCCTGCAGATCGGCGACGGCACCGCCCAGATCATGAAGCTGATCATCGCCCGCCAGTCGGTCGGCCGGGAGTTCGCGCCCTGACGGCGCCCGCCGGACCCGCCCCGCCCCCGCCCCATCACCCAGAGGAGAACCCATGGGAAAGCTCGACACCAGGATCGCGATCGTCACCGGCGCCGCCAGCGGCATCGGCAAGGGCATCGCCCTCAGGCTCGCCGCCGAGGGAGCGACCGTCGTCGTCAGCGACATCAACGAGGCGGCCGCCAAGGAGACCGCCGCCGGCCTGGGCGGGGCGGCGATCGGCATCCGCACCGACGTCACCTCCCGGGAGTCCGTCGACGAGGCCGTCCGCGCGGTCATGGCCGAATTCGGCCGGATCGACATCCTCGTCAACAACGCCGGCTGGGACAAGGTCGGCCCGTTCCTCGACAGTGACGTCGAGGACTGGGACCGGGTCATCGGCATCAATCTCTACGGCACGTTGCACTGCAGCCAGGCCGTGCTGCGGGCGATGACCGGCGGGGATCGAGCGCAGGAGCGGGGCACCATCGTCAACATCGGGTCCGACGCCGCCCGGGTCGGCTCGTCCGGCGAGGCCGTCTACTCCGCGGCCAAGGGGGGCGTCGTCGCGTTCACCAAGACCCTGGCCCGCGAGGCCGCCCGGCAGAACATCACCGTCAACGCCGTCTGCCCCGGCCCCGCCGACACCCCGCTGTTCGCCGGCATCAGCGAGGAGAACCCCAAGCTGCGGGCCGCGCTGGAGAAGGCCATCCCGCTGCGCCGGCTCGCGCAGCCGGAGGACCTGGCCAACGCCGTCGCCTTCCTCGCCTCCGACGAGGCCGCCTACATCACCGGTCAGACCCTGTCCGTCTCCGGCGGACTCACGATGATCTGACGCCCACCACCCCAGCCACCCAAGGACGGACCATGAGCACTCCCTTCGCCATGCTGGAGCCCCCCGCCGAGGCCGACCACTTCCGTGCCGCGGGCTACTGGAAGAACCGCCTGTTGATCGACTACCTCGACGACGCCGTGCGCGCCCGCCCGGACGCGGTCGCGAACATCGACACCGCCGGGTCCCGCACCTACGGCGAGTTCGGGCGCCTGGTCGACGACGCCGCCGCCGGCCTGCTCGACCTCGGGGTGCGGGCCGGGGACACCGTCTCCATCCAGCTGCCCAACCGGCACGAGTGGATCGTCGCCCACCTGGCCGCGCAGCGGGTCGGTGCCGTCACCAACCCCCTGGTGCCGATCTTCCGCGACCGCGAGATCGGGTACATGGCCGCCCGGGCCCGCACGAAGGTCATCTTCGTCCCGGCGGAGCACCGGAAGTTCGACCACGTGGCCATGGTCGAGCGGCTGCGCGGCGACCTGCCGGAGCTGACGCACTGCGTGGTGGTCGGGGAGACGGCGGACCGGCCCGGGTACCTGACCTGGGATGCCCTCCTCCAACGCGGCCGCGCCCGGGGAATCACCGCCGACGAGGCGGCCGCCCGGCGCCCCGACCCGGACGACCTGGCGCTGATCATGTTCACCTCCGGCACCACGGGCAGCCCCAAGGGCGTCATGCACGCCCACAACACCGTGCTCGCCGGCTCCCTGCCCTGGCCGGACCGGCTCGGCATGGACGAGACCGCCGTCATCCACATGGCCTCGACCTTCAGCCACCTCACCGGCTACCTCTACGGCGTCGCCCTGCCGCTCATGCTCGGCGCCACCGGCGTCTTCCAGGAGGTCTGGAACGCCGCCGAGTTCCTCCGCCTGGTGGAGCAGCACGGGATCCAGCACACCTCCGGCGCCACCCCGTTCCTGCAGGACCTGCTCGACGCCGACGGGCTGGCCGAGCACGACACCTCCAGCCTCGCCCGGTTCTGCTGCATGGGCGCGCCGATCCCCGGGGCCGTCCTGCGGCGGGCCAAGGAGGTGCTGCCCGGGCTGAGCGTCTTCGGCGGCTGGGGGCAGACGGAGTGCTGCCTCGTCACCATGGGCAGCCCGGCGGACCCGGAGGAGAAGATCCTCGGCTCCGACGGCCGTCCGCTGCCCGGGATGGAGCTGCGCATCGTCGACCTCGCCGGCCGGCCCTCCCCGGCGGGGGAGGAGGGCAGGATCCAGGTGCGCGGCGCCTTCCTGTTCCGCGGGTACCTCGAGCAGCTCGACGCCACCCGTGCCGACCTGCACGACGGCTGGTTCGACACCGGCGACCTCGGCACCATGGACGAGGACGGCTACGTCCGCCTCGCCGGGCGCACCAAGGACATCATCATCCGCGGCGGGGAGAACATCCCCGTGGCCTACGTCGAGAACATCCTCTACGAACACCCGCGGATCACCGGCGTCGCCCTTGTCGCGGTCCCGCACCCTCGACTGCAGGAGATCGGCGGCGTCGTCGTCCAGCTGCGCGACCCCGAGCCCTTCACGCTGGCGGACCTGCGGCGCTTCCTCGAACAGAAGGGCCTGGCCAAGCCCTACTGGCCGGAGATCCTCAAGGTGGTCGACGACTTCCCGCGCACCGCGAGCGGGAAGATCCAGAAGTTCAAGATCCGGCAGGAGCTCGCCGACGAGGCCGCACGGCTCGCCGACACCCCGGCGGCGGGCACACCGCCGACGCAGACGGCACCGACCGGCACCGCACCCCAGGAGGCAACGACGTGACCACCACCGACACGCGCGCCGACGCGTCCTTCCTCGGCCCGGTCGACCTGATCGGTCTCGACGCGCAATTCAGCGCGCAGGAGAAGGACCTCGCCCGGTCCGTGCGCTCCCTCGTGGACGAGCACATCCGGCCGAACATCGCCGCCTGGTACGAGCAGGCCGTGTTCCCCCGGGAGATCGTGCCCGAACTCGCCCGGCTCGGCCTGCTCGGCATGCACCTGACCGGGTACGGCTGCGCCGGCCGGTCCGCCGTCGAGTACGGGCTGGCCGCCTCCGAGCTGGAGGCCGGCGACTCCGGGCTGCGCACCTTCGTCTCCGTGCAGGGTTCCCTGGCCATGTCCGCCCTGCACAAGCACGGCTCCGAGGAGCAGAAGCAGCGGTGGCTCCCGCCGATGGCCGCCGGGGACGCGATCGGCTGCTTCGGGCTGACCGAACCCACCGCCGGCTCCGACCCGGCGTCCATGCGCACGACGGCGGTCCAGGACGCCGGCGGGGACTGGGTGCTCAACGGGTCCAAGCGGTGGATCGGGCTGGCCACCCTCGCCGACGTCGCCGTCATCTGGGCCCAGACCGGCGAACCCGGGGACGCCCGGGGCGTGCGCGGCTTCGTCGTCCCGACGGACACGCCGGGATTCCACGCCGAGGCGATCCCGCAGAAACTGTCGATGCGGGCCTCGGTCCAGTGCGACATCACCCTGACGGGCGTGCGCCTGCCCCCCGACGCCATCCTGCCGGCCGACTCCGCCGTCGGGCTCAAGGGCCCCTTCGCCTGCCTGAACGAGGCCCGCTACGGGATCATCTGGGGCGTGATGGGCGCGGCGCGGGACAGCTTCGACGCCGTGCTCGCCTACAGCAGCGAACGCACCCAGTTCGGGGTCCCCCTGGCCGGGTTCCAGCTGACCCAGGCGAAGCTGGCCGACATGGCCCTGGAGATCACCAAGGGCTACCTGCTGGCCCTGCAGCTCGGCCGGTCCAAGGACGCCGGGACCCTGGATCCGGTCGCCATCTCCGTCGGCAAGCTGAACAACTGCCGGGAGGCCATCGCGATCGCCCGCGAGGCCCGGGAGATGCTGGGCGGCAACGGCATCACGCTGGACCACTCGCCCCTGCGGCACGCGAACAACCTCGAGTCCGTCCGCACGTACGAGGGCACCGACGAGGTGCACGCCCTCGTCATCGGCAGGACGCTGACCGGGATCGGCGCCTTCACGGCGTCGGGGAAGTAGGCACCGCTGTGCAGACCCTGATCACCACCCTCGACGACGGCGTCGCCACCCTCACGATCGACCGGCCCGAGGTGCGCAACGCGCTCTCCGACGTCGTCCTCGCCGAGATCGGGCAGGTGCTCGACGACTGGGAGCACGACGACGCCGTGCGCGCCGTCGTCGTCACCGGCTCCGGGGAGAAGGCCTTTGTGGCGGGCGCGGACATCACCCAGCTCACCGGGTACGACCTCGCTCACGGCCTGGCCGCCCGCATGCAGCGGCTCTACGACCGGATCGAGGACTACGCCAAGCCCACGATCGCGGCCATCAACGGCGTCGCGCTGGGCGGCGGACTCGAGCTGGCCATGAGCTGCGACATCCGCATCGCCGCCGCCACGGCCCGCATGGGCCTGCCCGAGACGACGCTCGGCGTGCTGCCGGGCGCCGGCGGCACGCAGCGGCTCTCCCGGCTGGTGGGCACCGGCCGCGCCGTCGAGATGATCCTCACCAGCCGCCTGCTCACCGCCGAGGAGGCGGAGCGGTACGGGCTCGTCACCACCGTGGTGCCCGCGGACGACCTGCTCGGCACCGCCGCGACGACCGCGGCGACGATCCTGGCCAAGGGGCCCCTCGCCGTCCGGCTCGCCAAGCTGGTGATCCGCCGGGGCGCCGACGCCGACCAGCGGACGGGGCTCGTGCTCGAACAGCTGGCGCAGACGCTGCTCTACACCACCGAGGACAAGGCCGAGGGCGCCGCCGCGTTCCTCGCCAGGCGCCCGCCCGAGTTCCGGGGCCGGTGAGCACATGACGACCGTGAGCGGCATCCTCGTCATCGGGTCCGGCGCCATGGGCCGGCAGATCGGCATGGCCGCCGCCGTCGCCGGCTTCACCACGACCGTGCGCGACGTCGACCCCGACGCCGTCACCGCCGCCGAGACGGACATGCGGCGGTGGCTCGAGGGGCGGGTGGTCAAGGGCCGGCTGACCGCCGCGCAGGCCGCCGACGCCGGCGAGCGGATCCGCTTCACCACCGAGCTGGAGGGCCCCGCCGCCGGCGCGGACCTCGTGATCGAGGCGGCCACCGAGAGGCTGGACGTCAAGCGCGCCATCTTCGCCGAGCTGGACCGGCTCACGCCGCCGCACGCCGTCCTGGCCACCAACTCCTCGACCCTGGGCTCCTCGACCGTCGCCGACGCCACCGGCCGGCCGGATCGGGTGTGCAACCTGCACTTCTTCAACCCGGCGCTGGTGATGCGCGCCGTCGAGATCGTGCGCAACGAGCACACCTCGGACGAGACCGTCGCCACGGTGACGGAGGTGGCCCGGGCCATGGGCAAGACGCCGGTGCTGCTGACCCGGGAGATCCCCGGCTTCGTCGCGAACCGGTTGATGGCGGCCGTCCGGGAGGAGGCGCTCGCGCTGTACGCCGACGGGATCGCCTCCTTCGAGGACATCGACGCCGCCGCGCGGGACGCCCTGGGTCACCCGATGGGCCCGTTCGAGCTGATGGACCTCGTGGGACTGGACGTGTCGTATCTGATCCGGCGGGCGGCGTTCGAGCAGTCCGGCGACCCGAAGGATCTCCCGCACCCGCTGCTGACGGCCAAGTACGAGGCCGGCGAGTTCGGCCGCAAGACCGGGAAGGGATGGTACGGCTATGCGTGAGAGACTCGATCCGCTCACCGGCTTCGAGGAGACCGACGCCTACCTCGCCTCGTTGCGCGACCATCTGACCACCCCGCGGGACACCGACTACTTGCTGCTCGCCGGCGACCTGCCCGACGACGCCGCCGCGGCGCGCACGCGGATGCGGGCGTACGTGGACGAGCACGTGCTGCCGGTGATCAACGGGTACTGGGAGCGCGCCGAGTTCCCCTGGGACCTGCTGCCGCCCCTGGCCGAGACCGGCCTGGTCGGCGGGGTGATCCAGGGACACGGCGCGGCCGGGCTCTCCCGCCTGGCGGCCGGGCTCGCCACGGTGGAGCTGGCTCGCGGCGACGGCTCGATGAACACGTTCCTCGGCGTCCAGGCGAACCTCACCATGGGCACCATCGACCTGCTCGGTTCCGACGAGCAGAAGGAGCGGTGGCTGCCCGGGATGGTCCGGTTGGAGCGGATCGGGGCGTTCGCCCTCACGGAGCCACGGCGCGGCTCCGACTCCGCGCAGCTGGGCACCAGCGCCCGGCGCGACGGGGACAGCTGGATCATCAACGGCGCCAAACGCTGGATCGGCAACGGCTCCATGGCACACCTGACCGTCGTCTGGGCCCGGGACGAGACGGACGGCGAGGTCAAGGCGTTCGTCGTCGAGCGGGAGGACCCCCGGGACCCGGAGACGCTGCCGCCGGGATTCACCGCACGGACCATCGACGGGAAGATCGGCAAGCGGGCCATCCTCCAGGCCGACCTCGGCTTCGAGAACCTCCGGGTGCCGGAGGCGAACCGGCTGCCGGGCGCTCGCAGTTTCCGGGACACCTCCCGGGTGCTCGCCACGACGCGGGGCGGGGCCAGCTGGGAGTCGCTCGGCCACGCCGTCGCCTGCTTCGAGGCCGCCGTCGCCTACACCGAGGTCCGTGAACAGTTCGGCCACCCGCTCGCCGGCAACCAACTGGTGCAGGGCACTCTCGCCTCGATGCTCTCCGAGCTGACCGCCATGCAGCTGATCTGTTTCCGGATGGCGGAGCTGCAGGAGAAGGGCGCCTGGACCGGCACGATGGCGTCGATCGCCAAGTTGCACACCGCGAACAAGGCCCGCGTCATCGCCCAGCAGGCGCGGGACCTGCTCGGCGGCAACGGGCTGCTGCTCGACTTCCACGTCGCCCGGCACCTGACCGACATGGAGGTCGTGCACACCTACGAGGGCACCGAGTTCATCCAGTCCCTGCTGATCGGCCGGAAGATCACCGGCCGATCGGCGTTCTGACCGTGGCCGCCGGAACGGGACCCGGGGGCGCCTTCGCCGGTCGGCGGGTGCTGCTCGTCGGCGTCGGCGGGATCGGCACCGCCGTCGCCGAGCGCCTGGCCGCGGCGGGAGCCCGCCTCGTCGGCACCCATCACGGCGCCGGCGACACCGCCGCGGCCGTGGCGGCTCGCCTGCCCGACGGCTCGTGGGCCGGCGCCGTCCGCCTCGACGTGACGGACCCCGCCGACGTCGAGCGGGTCGCGGGGACGGGCGGCCTCGCTCCCACGCTTCTCGGCGGCCTCGACACCCTGGTGGTGACCACGGGTCACCGGCATCCCCTGCGGCTGCTCACGGACACCGACGACGCGACGGTGGGGGACATCCTCGACACCGAGCTGAGGGGCCCGATGCTGCTGGTCCGCGCGGTGCTGCCGGGCATGCTCGCGGCGGGATTCGGGCGGATCGTGGTGATCGGCTCGGACAGCGGCAGGGCCGGCACCCTGGGCGACGCCGTGTCCTCCGCCGCGCGGGCCGGGCTGGGTGGGCTCGCCCGTTCGGTCGCCCGGGAGACCGCCCGCAGCGACGTCACGATCAACGTGGTGTCCCCGGGCCCGACGGACACGCCCCTGCTGGCCGGGATGCTCGCGGACGACGGGTTGACCGGGACGGTGATGGCGGGAACGGTTCGCGCCGTCCCCAAGGGTCGTCCGGCGCGGACGGCGGAGGTGGCCGCCGCCGTCGCCCACCTGGCGTCGGCCGACGCGGGCTTCACCACCGGCCAGGTCCTCTCGGTCTCCGGTGGGCTGACCATGTGAGTGGCGCCCGCCGCCCGCCCCTCACCTGAAGGAAGGAATCGCCTCGTGTCCCGTGCCCCGATCGCCGTCGGCGACGTCACCGTCTTCCGCAAGACCGTCACCGAGACGGACATGGTGCTGTTCTCCGGCATCACTGGGGACTTCGCGGCGAACCACACCGACGAGGAGTACATGCGTCGGACCCCGTACGGCACCCGGCACGTCCACGGCGCCCTCGTGGTCGGTTTCATGTCGACCGTCGCGGCGCGGGCCCTGGAGGACGCCCGCCCCTCCGGACTGGTGCCGGTGTCGCTCGGCTACGACCGCCTCCGCTTCGTCCGCGCCGTCTTCCCCGGCCAGACGCTGCAGCTGCGCTACGAGTTCGTCAGCTGGGACCCGGAGGCGCGGCGGGCGACGGCGACGGTCGAGGCGTTCGTCAGCGACGAGGTCGTCGCCGCGGGCACGCACATCGTCGTCTGGGTGCCCGCCGAGCCTGCCTGATCCCGTGCCCCCCTGACGCCAGCAGAACACGCCAGCTCGTCAATAGATGTCGCATCGAGGTCGATTCGAGCCCGGATGGAACATCTATTGACGAGCTGGCGGGAGGAACGGGAGGGGTGCGGCTCAGCGGCTCAGCGGCTCAGCGGTGCAGGGTGCTGCGGCGCCAGGCGCCCGGGCCCGGCGTGGGCCGCATCCGCAGGGCGGCGCGCCGCTGCCAGCTGCGGTCGCGCGTCTCCGCGTCCTCGTTCGCGGTGCCGAGCGTGGCGACCACCGCGGTGAGCGCGGCGAGTTCCTCCGCCGTCGGGTTGCCGGCGAGCACCTGCAGCAGCGGCTCGCCGTGGATGTCGGTGAGGACGGGTGCGGTGGCGGTCATGCGGATCTCCTGGACGACGGGTGGTGACGGTCGATCGACGAACGGTGGCGGACGCGGTCAGAGCGGGATGTTGCCGTGCTTCTTGGCGGGCAGGGTGGCGCGCTTGTCCCGCAGGGAGCGCAGCGCCCTGACGATCTGCAGGCGGGTGTCGGCGGGGGCGATGACGGCGTCGACGTACCCGAGCTCGGCGGCCTGGTACGGGTTCAGCAGGGCCTCCTCGTAGTCCTCGATCAGTTCGGCGCGGCGGGCGTCGACGTCGTCCCCGGCGTCGGCGGTCGCCTTCAGGTCCGCGCGGTAGAGGATGTTGACGGCGCCCTGCGCGCCCATCACACCGATCTGCGCGGTGGGCCAGGCGAGGTTGATGTCCGCGCCCAGCTTCTTCGAGCCCATCACGATGTAAGCCCCGCCGTAGGCCTTGCGGGTGATCAGGGTGACGAGCGGGACGGTGGCTTCGGCGTAGGCGAACAGGAGCTTGGCGCCGCGGCGGATGATGCCGTTGAACTCCTGGTCCTTGCCGGGCAGGAAGCCGGGCACGTCCACGAGCGTGACGATGGGGATGTTGAACGCGTCGCAGTGGCGCACGAACCGGGCCGCCTTCTCGGAGGCGTTGATGTCCAGCGTGCCGGCGAACTGCATCGGCTGGTTCGCCACGATGCCGACCGTCGATCCCTCGATCCGCGCGTAGCCGATCATCACGTTCGGGGCGTACAGGGCCTGCATCTCGAGGAAGTGCCCGTCGTCGACGACGGTCTCGATCACCGTGCGCATGTCGTACGGCTGATTCGCCGAGTCCGGGATGAGCGTGTCCAGCGCCTCGTCGTCGTCCGTCGGTTCCGGCTCGTCCGCGAAATCCAGGTGCGGGGCCTCGGCCAGGTTGTTCGAGGGGAGGAACTCGAGCAGCTCCCGGACGAAGTCGAGGGCGTCCGTCTCGTCGGTGGCCAGGTAGGTCGCGGTGCCGGTGGTGGCGTTGTGCTGCCGCGCCCCCCCGAGGGACTCCATGTCGACATCCTCGCCGGTGACCGTCTTGATCACGTCGGGGCCGGTGATGAACATGTGGCTGGTCTTGTCCACCATGACGATGTAGTCCGTCAGGGCGGGGGAGTAGGCGGCGCCGCCGGCGCACGGGCCCATGATGAGGCTGATCTGCGGCACGACGCCGGAGGCGTGCACGTTGTTCCGGAAGATGTCGGCGAACATGGCCAGGGAGGCGACGCCCTCCTGGATGCGGGCGCCGCCGCCGTCGTTGATGCCGATGACGGGGCACCCGTTGCGCAGCGCGAACTCCTGCACCTTGACGATCTTCTCGCCGTTGACCTGGCTCAGCGAGCCGCCGTAGACGGTGAAGTCCTGGCTGTAGAGGGCCACGAGCCGGCCGTCGATGGTCGCGTAGCCGGAGACGACCCCGTCACCGAGCGGCTTCTTCTTCTCCATCCCGAACGCGGCGGAGCGGTGCACGGCGAGGGCGTCGAACTCGACGAACGAGCCCTCGTCGACGAGGTGCTCGATGCGCTCGCGGGCGGTGCCCTTGCCGCGGGCGTGCTGCCGCTCGACGGCGGCCGCACCGGACGGGAGCTCCGACTCCTGCTGCCGGCGGCGGAACTCCGCGATCTTGCCGGCGGTGGTGGTCAGATCGATGCTCATGGGTCTGCTGGCTCCTGGTGGTCCGAGTCCGGTGCGTCGAGTCGTGCCTGCGGTGCGTGCCGTCGCCGCGGCTGGAGGTTCCGCACAACGACCACCCCCGTGAGGGCGAGCTCCGAGCCAGTCTAGTCAGCACCTCACCGGCGGCTGTTGTAGGAAGCCGACAAAGTCGCCCGGCATCTTCGGGTGCGTTCGGAAGGCTCGGCGACGACGACGGTGGCGGGGCTGGTGGGCCGCCGGAGTGTGCCGAATGTGCCGACAACGGCGTCATTCGGGTGGAATACGCGCGTCGCTCGCCCACTCGACGGGATGGTGCCGGTGCACCGATCAGCGGCCGCCGGGACCGGCACCACGAAAGAGGTTACTGACCAGTAACATGGCGGCTACCATGGGCGCATGAGCAGCACTCTCTCCGGCACCACGATCCTCATGTCCGGCGGCAGCCGCGGCATCGGCCTGGCCATCGCCCTGCGCGCGGCGCGCGACGGCGCCAACGTCGCCGTGCTGGCGAAGACGGACACCCCGCACCCGACGCTCGCGGGCACCGTCCACACCGCCGTCGAGCAGATCGAGGCGGCCGGCGGCCGCGGTCTGGCCGTCGTGGGCGACGTGCGGAACGACGACGACGTCGCCCGCGCGGTGGAGCGGACCATCGACCGGTTCGGCGGCATCGATGTCGTCGTCAACAACGCCTCGGCCATCGACACCCGGACGACCACCGCGATCGACATGAAGCGCTACGACCTGATGGCCGACATCAACGTGCGCGGCACGTTCCTGCTCTCCCGCCTCAGCATCGAGTCGCTGTCCCGGTCGGCCAACCCGCACATCCTCACCCTCTCGCCCCCGCTGAACCTCACCCCGTACTGGGCGGGCAAGCACCTGGCCTACACGATGGCCAAGTACGGGATGAGCCTGACGACGCTGGGACTGGCGGAGGAGCTGCGGGACCGGGGGATCGGGGTGAACTCGCTGTGGCCGTGCACCCTGATCGACACGGCCGCGATCCGCGCGATGCCCGGCGGGGAGCAGCTGGTCCGGGCCGCGCGGCGGCCCGCGATCATGGCCGACGCCGCGCACGCCGTGCTCGTCCGGGACGCCGCGACGACGACGGGCAACTTCTTCACCGACGAGCAGGTGCTGCGCGAGGCCGGGGTCACCGACTTCCGCCCGTACAGCCTCGGCGCCGCCGAGCACGAGCTGCTCCCGGACATCTTCCTCTCGGACGGATCGGACGACCCGTCGAACGACCGTCGCCGCGCCGACTCCGGCCACTAACCGCCGCTGACCGGGGGTTCCATCCGTAGACGCCGGTGCTCGGACCTCGGAACGCCACGGGTCCACTGGCTAGACTGCGAGCATGACCCCGTCCTTCCCCGCGCCCCCGGCTCCGCTGGAGGCGGGGCGCCTGGAACGTGACCTGCTCGCGCCGGCGGGCCCGTGGGCGCGGATCATGGTGGTGGAGCGGACCGGGTCGACGAACGCGGACGCCGTGACCGCCGCGCTCGCCGATCCCGCCGGTTGGCCGGACCTGAGCGCCCTGCTGACCACGCACCAGGACGCCGGCCGCGGCCGGCTCGACCGGTCCTGGGTGATCGAACCCGGCACCGGCCTGGCGATCAGCCTCGTACTGCGGCCCGTCGACCCCGCCGGCCGGCCCCTGCCGACCCAGACCTACGGATGGCTGACCCTGCTGGCCGCCCTCGCCCTGGCGGAGTCGCTGGGCGGACCCGACGGCGTCACCGCGACCATCAAGTGGCCCAACGACGTGCTGGTGCACGAACGCAAGATCGCCGGCATCCTCGCGCAGCTGGCGAGCACCGGCGACGGCACGCCGCCCGCCGTGGTGCTCGGCTGCGGCATCAACGTCAGCCAGGAAGCCGACGCGCTGCCCGTGCCGACCGCCACCTCCCTGGCCGCCGCCGGCTCCCGGCGGCTGGACCCGACCGACGTCGCCGCCGGCTTCCTCTCCGCCTTCGCCGGTCACTACCGCGAGTTCTGCGCGCGGCACGGTGACGCCACCATGGCCGGGGACGGCACCAGCCTGATCCGCGGAATCTCGCTGTGGATGGGCACCCTCGGCCGGCGCGTCCGGGTGCAGCTGCCCGACGGCACGGACGTGGTCGGGGAGGCGACCGGTCTCGCCGCGGACGGCGCGCTGCAGGTGATCGGCTCCGACCTGCAGCAGCACGAGATCCACGCCGGCGACATCGTGCACCTGCGCACGGAGGACGACCAGTGACCTCCCGCGCCCTGCGACGACTGCTGCGCGGCGCCGACCCCCACGAGAGTGTGCTCGTCAGCACCCGGCCGCGCGCCCACCGGCTCGTGCGCCCGGTCATCGCCCTCGCGCTCATCGGCGCGATCACCGGTTTCGCGCTCGGTTGGCTGAGCCGTCGCCACGCGGACCCGGTGCTCGTCTCGATGCAGCCCGTGCTGCTGCTCGCCGTCGCGATCGGCGCGCTCGCCGCCGTCGGCGTGTTCGTGCTCCGTCCGTTCCTGCGGTGGCGTCGCACCCGCTACGTGCTCACCTCGGCGCGGGTGATCCGGCGTGACGGCGGACGACGTGGCCCGGCCGAGGTGTGGCTGCCGTCGGTGCTGCACGTGCACGTCGCCCAGACCGCCGGCCAGCGCCTGGTGCGCGCGGGAGACCTCTACATCGACTCCGTGGGCGGGCGCCTGGTGCTGCCCGACGCGCCGCACGTGCGCCGGTTCGCCGAGATCGTGGACCGCGCGGTGGACCGCTCCCGTCCCGGGTACCCGGCCGCGGGCTTCCTGGGCGGTGCCGGACAGCTCGGCGGCGAGTCGTATGCCCCCGGTCCCGACGTGCCCGGCCCCGGTGCCGCCGGCCGGGCCGGGCGCGGCGTCGGCCCGGCGGTCCCGCCCGTGGCGATGAGTGGGGGAGCGCGTGGCCGCTGACCGTCCGCGCGGCCGCTGGTCGCGGCTGCTGCACCGGCACGAACGGGGCCCCCGCGCTGGCGGGCCCGCCGTGCCGCCCGATCCGGATTCGTCCGGCGCCGGACCCGCCGCGGAGATCCCCGTGGCCGGCTCC
>NZ_BMJI01000027.1 GCF_014643255.1 Tersicoccus solisilvae
GACGGCGTCGGGTGCGACGGCGAGCCACCCGTACGCGTCGGCGGGGACCTACACGGTGAAGCTGACGGTGACGGACAACCGGGGTGGCACGGACAGCGTGACGAAGCAGGTGTCGGTGACGGCCCCGGCGGCGGAGACCATCGCCCAGGACCTGTTCGACCGCACCGTCACCGGCGGGTGGGGCACCGCGACCCTCGGGGGTCCGTGGACGCTCCAGGGCGGCAACGCGGCGTTCTCCGTCGCCGGCAGCGCCGGGCAGGTGTCGCTGAAGAAGGGCGACACCCGGACGTCCCGGCTGCAGTCGGTCTCGACCACCAGCGCCGAGATCACCGCGGAGATGTCGGCGGACCGCACGGGCGCCGGGTTCTCCTGGACGCTCATCGGCCGCCAGGTCAGCACCGACCTGTACTCCGCCCGGCTGAAGTTCGAGGCCAACGGCGTGGTCCGGTTGTACGTGCTGCGCGGCGAGACGGCACTGGCCAACTCCTTTGTGCTTCCCGGCGTTGTCTACGCCCCCGGGGACCGGCTGACGATCAAACTCCGCGTCACCGGCACCTCGCCGACGACGGTCAGCGCGAAGGCGTGGCGCAGCGGCACCACCGAGCCCGCCACCTGGCAGGTCTCGGGGACCGACAGCACCGCCACCCTGCAGCAGGCCGGCACGATCGGGCTGACGCAGTACCTCTCGACGGCGTCCACGACGGACACCGCCGCGACCCGGCTGCTCACCTACATCGTGACCCGGTGACACCGACGGTGCGGTAGGGCACGGACGAACGAGAGGGGCCGGCGGCCGCGAGAGCGGTCGCCGGCCCCTTCGCCGTGCCCGGCAGCCGTGCCCGGCAGCAGGTGCGAGCTCCCGTCGTCGTGCGGCGACCGGGGCGGTCCCGGCCGTCGGGCGCCGCTCGCGCGGTCCGGTGCGGGCTCTCCCGGCCGGTCGACGCCTCCCGGCAGGTCCACACCGACCGCTCCCGGCCGGTCGACGCCTTCCGGCAGGTCCGCACCGCTCCCGGCAGGTCCCGGCGGCCCGGTCAAGGCGTCGGTATGGGCGACTCAGCGGGTCAGATCGGCCGAGGGCGGTGCGGTCGCAGGCGTATCGGCGGGGTGGGTCGCGGCCCGGCGGTCGGAGCGCCGGTGCAGCGTCATCGCGACGGCGATCATCATGACCGCGATGCTGGTGAAGAAGAACGGACTGAACAGGGTGTCCCACACGGCCTGCAGCGCCAGGTAGAGGACGAGAGGGTTGGCCCGGTGCTCGGCGACCAGCTTGGCCGCACCCACCAGCACCACGACCGCCAGCACGACGATGAACACGGCGCCGAGGATGCCGAACCGGGTCCAGAAGTCGCCGAGAAGGGAGTGCACCTCGTAGCCGGCACCGAACATGTACCGCTCGACGTACCCGTTGTTCGGGTCGTAGTTCAGACTGTGCATCCCCGCCTTGGCGGCCTGCAGGTCCCCGCTGTTGACCAGGGTGCCGGAACCGTAGCCCCACGGGCTGCGCTCCAGCAGGGCGATCGACGCCCCGATCTCCGGGCGTCCGCCGGTCAGTACGGAACCGGAGCGTTCGATCTGCGCCTGGCTGCGCGCCTGCGACGCCTCACCGAGGAAACCCTCCAGGATGAACGCCTGCATCGCGAAGTACCCGGTGATGGCCACGACGAGGAAGAGCGCCAGGGTGCGCGTCGTCGTCGACCGCACGCGGAGCATCCGCTGCAGCATCTGCCAGCTGACCAGGGTGGCGGCGATGAGGATGATCGAGGCCGCCGACCGGGAATCGTTCAGGGCGGACACGACGGCCAGCAGCGCGAGCGCGATCAGCTGCACCACGCGGCCCCGCAGGTAGGCGGTCAGTGCGAGGACGAGGACGACGGTCGGCACCGAGAAGGTGAACTTCCACGGGTTGTCCGGGTCGACCCCCCGGAAACCGATCGAGAGCACCAGGCCGACCGCGTACCACAGGCAGGTCGCCCGGTCCCCGATGACGGTTCGGGACCACACGAGCATTCCCACCCCGGTGACCAGGCCGACCAGCAGCAGACTGTTGTTCCAGAGCAGACGCTCGTCCACGCGGTGATCGGCGGACATCAGCTGCGTGGTCACCACGCCGCTGGCGACGACGACGAGGCCGCTCACCCAGATCAGCGTCCCGGTCCGGAACCGGCGGACGGCGGGGATCCACGCCGGTGCCAGCAGCACGGCGAGCAGGAGGGGAACGGTCAGGCCGGCCATGAACGGGAACCTGCCGCCGACCGCGACACACGCCACGGCGGCCGCCACCTGCCCCACCCAGGCGAGCCGTCGTTCGGGGCGCAGCGGAACCGGGGCCACGGGGGAGCGCTCGGGCGCCGTCGACGTCATCGGGGCTCCTTCACCGGGTCCGGCTGATCCCGCTCGGCCGCCGGCCGGACCAGGAGCCGGTCCCGGTGCCGGTGGATGTAGAGCGCGAACGGCACGACCTGGAACACCACCACGGCGGTCGTGTTGGCCGCCAACGGGCCGGTCACGCCCCACAGCGGGGTGAGGACGAGGGCGAGCACGACGGTGGACGCCGCCATCAGCAGCACGGGGGCCACCTGGAACCGGATCCCGGGCCGGTCCATGATGAACATGCCGAGGGGATAGAGGGCGGCCTGCGCGACGATCATGGCCGAGAACCAGAGCAGCACGGGCAGCGGGATGGTCAGCCGGCCGTTGGTGATGAAGGAGAACAGCCAGGGGGAGACGACGATGATGACGGCGCAGATGACCGCCGTGACCGTCGCGAACACCAGGGCCAGGCCGTAGGGGCCGCGGACCGCCTCACCCCGGTGGCGTGCGCGGGCGAAGGCGGGCCACAGGGCCATGCCGCCGGCGCTGACGAGGCCGGACAGGGCGAAGAACACCTGTCCGGCGGCGGCGTACACGGCCACCTCGTTCACCGGCGCGTACTGGGCGAGGATGTACCGCTGCATCGTCATCGACAGCGGGGTCGCGAGCAGCTGCGCCAGCATCGGCCAGCCGACGTCCATCACGCGCACGCCCGGCACGGACCGGAACCGGAACACGTCCCGCACGGTGAACCGCAGCAGGGGGCTCGTCCGCCGCCACACCAGCGTGAAACCCGCGACCGCGATGAGCAGGGCGGCGACCATCGAGGACAGGGCCACGAACGGGTATCCGGGGCGCCCGGCGAAGCTCACCACGCACCAGACCAGCGCCAGGTTGATCGGCCCCTGGAACAGCTGCACCAGGATGATGACGTGGTTCTTCCCCAGGCCGAGCAGGATGCGCTGCCAGATGCCCAGCGGGATGTACGCGCAGAAGATGCACAGCGCGAGGAACGCGCACTCGGGCGCCCCGGGGATGCGCCCGGCGTCCCCGAGGATCGACCCCCAGGCACCCGAGACCAGCAGCCCGACGTCGACCAGCAGGCCCACGGCCGCGAAGCAGAGCATGATTCGGCCGACCGACGTGACCAGGATCCGCACGTCCCCGTCGTGGCGGACGTCGTCGCTCGTCGCGGTCGCGTTGACCACCACCGCGCCGGCGCCGAGGTCGCTGAAGGAGATGAGACTGGGCAGAGCCGTGATCAGCGTGTAGAGGGCGTAGTACTCGACACCCGCGTCACCGAGGATGACGCGGGCGGTCAGCACCCCGCAGACCAGCGCGATGGCCAGGGAGCAGCCGCGGGCGACCACCGACAGCGTGACCGTCACGACGGACGCCGATCCATCGGTCAGTCCACCGGCTCGGTGACGGGCGCCTCGGCCGCGCCGGCAGCCGGGGCGGCCGCACCGGGTCCGGCGACGCCACGGGCCGGGCGCGACGGCACCAGCGAACGGAGCACGAGCGCGGCACCGGCGACGGTGCCCCGCACCACCGCCGAGACCGGGGTCCGTGGTCGCAGCAGCTGCCGGCGGCCACCCTGCAGGAGGAGGTCCCGAGCGGCCCACGGCGCGAGGGCGAGCCAGCGCAGCCGGGCGCCGGGGGAGAGGTGGTCGGTCGCGTACCGCAGCCGGTTCAGCGCGTTCCAGTAGTAGTAGGTCGCCGACTTGCCGACCTGACCGTCGTCGCGGTGCGTGCCGCCCTCGTCGTGCAGCGCCTCCGCGGCCTCGACGACGGCGAGCGCGCCACCGGCCGCGACCACGCGGTGGGAGAGGTCGACGTCCTCCCAGTACAGGAAGTAGTCGTCACGGAAGCCGCCGACCGCGTCCCACAGCGACGCACCGATCAGCAGGCACGCACCCGAGAGCCACTCCCGGACCGGTCCGCGGTCGGTGCGGCGGCGACGGCGGGAGCGCATCAGCCCGCTGCGCAGGTAGAGGTCGGAGCCCGCGAACCAGGTCGTGCCGTCGGGCCGCCGCACGAGCGGGGAGACCAGCAGCATCGGCCGGCGGTGCACGGCGGCTCGGAGCAGCTCGACGTCCGCCCCCCGGATGGTCGCGTCGGGGTTGAGCAGCAGGAACTCGGTGGCGCCCGCGGCACGCGCCGCCGCCACGCCGACGTTCATCCCCGAGCCGAACCCGAGATTCGTCTCGGGGTAGACGCCCACCCAGCCCTGCCGGTCGACCAGGCCGCGCACCGCGTCGCGCTCGCGTTGCGTCGTCGGGTTGTCGACGACCACGACGACCGCGTCCGGGCACTGGTCGGCGACCACGCGCAGGTTGCGGTCCAGGAGGGCGGAGGACCCGTAGTTGACGACGACGACGGCCAGGCGCGGTGCGGACCGCTCGCCGGTGCCGACGTCCGTCACCGGCGTGCGGCGGTGCTGCCGCTGGCCACCACCGCGGGCGGCGTGGCCCGGTGGCGCTGCTGCTGCGGACCGACCTCGGTCGCCGGACGCCGGCGGGGAGTGCCGGTGTCCTGCACGTAGTACGCGCCGCGCTTGCGCACGCGCACCCGGTTCAGGGCGACACCGAGCACGCGGGCGTGGATGGTGTTGAGAGACTCGAGCGCCGACCGCAGCTGCGGCCGGCGAGTGTGGCCGCTGCGGATCACGACGATCGTGCCGTCGGCGAGCTTGGACAGCGGCAGGGTGTCCGTCACCGGCAGCAGGGGCGCCGTGTCCATCACGACGATGTCGTACCGTGCTCCCAGCTCGGCGATGAGGCTCTCGGCCGCGGCCGAGTTGAGCAGCTGGTTCGGGTTCGGGGGCACCGGACCCGCGGGGAGGACGTCGATCTTGCCGAGGTGGACGACGGCCTGGTCCAGCGTGGCCTGACCGATCAGCATGCTGGACAGGCCCCGGCCCGCGTCGATCTGCAACCGGCCGGCCAGACCGGGGCGCCGGAGGTCGGCGTCGACCAGCAGCACGCTCACCCCCGATTCGGCGATGGCGAGGGCCAGACCGAGGGCGGTGGTGGTCTTGCCCTCCCCGGCGGACGGCGACGTGACGACCAGCGTCCGCAGACTGCCGTCGACCTCCATGAACTCCAGGTTGGTGCGCAGCAGGCGGTACGACTCGGCCGCGCTGGACTGCGGGTCGGTGAGCATCACGGACGACACGGCCCGCCGCGTCGACAGTCGCGCCAGGTTCGCGAGCACCGGGGTGTCCGCCACCCGCGCGATGTCGGCGTCGTGCTGGATCCGGGTGTCCAGGACCTCCCGCGCCACCGCGTACAGCAGGGCGAGCCCGGCGCCCAGCGCCATGCCGATCAGGACGTAGAGGCGGCTGTCCGGGGCGAACGGCGACCGTGGCGCCTCCGCCGGCGAGATCTTGTTCAGCACCACGGAGGCCTCGTTCTTGGGGCCCAGCGGGGCCAACCGCTCGACCTCCCGCGCGAGGGAATCGCTCACCGCGTTCGACAGGCGGGCCGCCTGGTCGGCGGTGCCACTGACCGCGGACACCTCGATCACGACGGTGTTCAACGGCACGTTGACCTCGATCTGCCGGCCGAGCGCCGCGGCGGAGCTGTCCAGGCCGAGCTGGGCGCGAACCGGGTCGAGCACCACCGGCGCCGTTGCCAGCTCCGCGTAGGACAGCACCTGGTCCTGGGAGAAGGTGGACCCCTGCACCAGTTCCTGCACCGACTGGCCGCGCTGGGTCGAGACGAACAGCTTGCTCGTGGCGCGGAACGAGTCCGGCGTCGCCATCGCCATCAACCCCGCCACGAAACCACCCAGCAGCATCAGCAGGACGACCGGCACCCAGTACCGTTTGATCAGACGTGTCACATCGCTGGATTCCACAAGGAATCACCCCCCTTATCACCCATATCCCCGTGTATAGAGTAGCGTCAAGCGTCGGCTCTGGGTCGTCCCGGCGGAAATCGACGACGATCACGGCGACATCACGCCAGCCGACCAGCGCTGGGGACGGCCGGAGGAGGAGGCGTCGGTGTCGATTCCACGCACAGTGGCGGTGGCGCCCCGGGGCGGGACGAGTCACCCATGAATGCCCTCCTGATCGTCTGCTCCGCGAACGTGTGCCGCTCCCGCTACGCCGAGCAACTCGTGCGCGACCAGGCGCCGTCCGACTGGTCGGTCTCCAGCGCCGGGACCCACGCCGCCGACGGATCGGCCCGTTGCGCGCTCGTCGACCGCCGGCTCGGGGGCGGTCACTCCGGCGCGAGTAGCGACGGCTCCGCGCGGCCCCTCACCCTCGAAAGCATCGAGGCCGCGCAACTCGTCCTCACCGCGGAGCGCGCGCATCGCACGGCCGTGCTGCAGGTCCTGCCCGAGGCGCGCAGCCGCACGTTCACGCTGCGCGAGTTCGTGCTCCTGGTCGATCAGTTCGGGCTGGACGAGCAGGCGGACTCGCCGTCGAGCCTGGCCGCGGCGCTCGAGTCACTCGACCACGCGCGCCCCTGGCTGGACCTCACCGACGCCGGCGGACCCGGCTGGCTGCGGCGGACACGACGGCCGGACCCCGGGCTGCTGGACGTCCGGGACGGTCACCTCGCCGACGCGTGGGCGCACCGGCGCAGCCTGCGTCAGATCGAGGACGCCGCGGCCCGGACGGTGACCGTCCTGCGCACGTGGTCCGCGGCGCACGTGCCGGGGGACACGGACGACGGCGGGACCGGGAGACGGGCACCCGATCCCCGTCCGTGACGCCGCCGGCCGATCGGTGGCACAATGGCGCGCAGGGACGAGCCGCCGGGAGCCACGGCGGCCACCGGTTCGCGGCGTGGGGGCTGCGCGGGCACTGAGTCGGTAGGGGGACAACCATGGCCATGCGTGTGGGCTACGCGGCGGGCGCTTTCGACCTGTTCCACGTGGGACACCTGAACATCCTGCGCCAGGCGCGCAGCCGGTGCGATCACCTGATCGCCGGCGTCGTCTCGGACGAGATGCTGGAGCTCACCAAGGGCCGCCGGCCGGTGGTGCCGCTGGCGGAACGGCTGGAGATTGTCGAGCACATCCGGTACGTGGACCAGGTCCACGCCGAGGTGGTCCCGGACAAGCTGGACACGTGGCGCGAGCTGCGGTTCACCCACTTCTTCAAGGGCGACGACTGGCGGGGAACCGAACGGGGGCTGCTGCTGGAACGGGAGTTCGCCGCCGTCGGGGTCGAGGTCGTCTACTTCCCGTACACCCTGCACACCTCGAGCACCAAGCTGCGAGCCGCGCTGGACCTGCTCTCCGCGCCGGTCGTCGCCCGCGACGTCGAGGCCTGACCCGGGCACCCGCCCGGCGGCCGTTCAGGCCGGCAGCGCCGCCACGTACGCGGCGAGCCCGGCGTCCATCGGGCGCGGCGTGAAGCCGGTGGCCTGCATCCGCGCGGTGGCCAGCGTGCTGTGCACCGGCCGCGGCGCGGCCGACCGGCCCGCCAGGTAGTGCGCGGTGGAGACCGGGGTGACGGCCGCCGGATCGGCGCCGCACAGCCGGTACACCTCGGCGGCGATCTCCGCCCAGGAACGCGCCGGGCCGGTTCCCGTCAGGTGATACGTGCCGTACGGGGCGCCGGTGCCGAGCAGGTGCGCGACGCCGGCAGCGATGTCGTCGGCGAACGAGAGCCGGCCGACCTGGTCGTCGACGACCTCCGGTCGCACCCCGCGTCGGGCGAGCGAGGCCATGGTGCGCACGAAGTTCGGTCCGTCCCCGACCACCCAGCTGGTGCGGACGACGTAGTGGCGGGGGGCCGTCGCCGCCGCCAGGTCACCGGCGGCCTTGGACTGCCCATACACCCCCAGCGGGCTGAGCGGTTCGTCCTCGTCGTGCTCGGGCACCGCGCCGTCGAACACGTAGTCCGAGGAGATCTGCACGAGCGTGAGCTGGCGCCGGGCCGCGAGCCGGGCCAGGGCCGCGACCGCGGTCGCGTTCACCGCCCACGCCGCCTGGCGTCCCTCCTCCGTCTCGGCCGCGTCGACGGCGGTGTACGCGGCGGCGTTGACGATGGCGCCCACGCCGTCCACGTCCAGGGCCGCGATCGCGGCCGGGTCGGTGAGGTCGAGGTCCGCCCGGCCCAGGAAGCGCGCGGCCGGCAGCACGGCGCGCAGGGCGCGGCCGACCTGCCCGCCGGCGCCGAGCACGATGGTCCCACGCCCGGCCATCGGGGCGACGTCGGCCAGCCGCGGATGGCTGCGGTCCGCGGCCGACACCTCGGCGTCGGCCAGGTCGATCGGCCACGCGATGCCCGCGGTCTCGTCGGCGAGGTTGAGATACGTGTACCTGGCCTGCGCGGCGGCGCTCCAGTGGTCGTTGACCAGGTAGGCGTAGGCCGTGTCCGGTTCCAGGGTCTGGAAGGCGTTGCCCACACCGCGCGGCACGAAGACGGCCGTCTCCGGCCCCACCTCCGCGGTGACCACCCGGCCGAAGCCCGGTCCCTCCCGCAGATCCACCCACGCCCCGAAGATCCGCCCGCTGGCCACCGACACGAACTTGTCCCACGGCTCGGCGTGGATGCCGCGGGTGGTGCCGGGCCGGGTGTTGAAGGAGATGTTGTTCTGCACCGGGGTGAAGTCACCCAGTCCCAGGGGCGCCATCTTCTCCCGCTGCCAGTTCTCCTTGAACCAGCCGCGAGCGTCGGCGTGAACGGGCAACGCCACGAGGAGCAGTCCGTCGATCGCGGTCTGCTCCACCTGCGGGCCGGGACTCACCGTCACTGCCCCTTCGCCGCGTACGCCGCCTCGGTGGCCTCCTTGACGGGCCGCCAGAATCCCTCGTGGGCCCGGTACCAGGCGATCGTGTCGGCGAGACCGGCCTCGAAGTCGCCGAACCGGGGCCGCCAGCCGAGTTCCTCCCGCAACCGGGTCGCGTCGATCGCGTATCGCCGGTCGTGCCCGGCGCGGTCGGTGACGTGGTCGTAGTCGTCCGCGTCCCGTCCCATCAGGCGCAGGATCATGGCCAGCACGTCGCGGTTGCTGCGCTCGTTGTCCGCACCGATCAGGTAGGTCTCGCCGATCGTGCCGCGATCCAGGACGGCGAGCACCCCGGAGGAGTGGTCGTCGGCGTGGATCCAGTCCCGCACATGTCGCCCGTCGCCGTACAGCCGGGCCCGCGAGCCGGACAGCAGATTGGTGATCTGGCGGGGGATGAACTTCTCCACGTGCTGCCACGGCCCGTAGTTGTTCGAGCAGTTGCTGATCGTCGCCCGGACGCCGAACGAGCGCACCCACGCCCGCACCAGCAGGTCCGAACCCGCCTTCGTCGACGAGTAGGGGCTCGACGGGTTGTAGGGGGTGGACTCGGTGAACCGGGCCGGGTCCTCCAGCTCGAGGTCACCGAACACCTCGTCCGTGGAGATGTGGTGGAACCGCACGTCGTGGCGGCGCACGGCCTCGAGCAACGTGAACGTGCCGATCACGTTCGTCTGCACGAACGGGGCCGGGGAGGCCAACGAGTTGTCGTTGTGCGTCTCCGCGGCGAAGTGCACCACCGCGTCGTGCCGCCGCACGAGCGGGTCGACCGTGGCCGCGTCGGCGATGTCCCCCCTGACCACCGTGACCCGCGCCGGATCCAGGTCCGTCAGCGCGTCCTCACTCGCGGCGTAGGTGAAACTGTCGAGCACGGTGACGACGTTGTCGGTGTGGGCGAGGACGTGACGGACGAAGTTGGAGCCGATGAACCCGGCACCCCCCGTCACCAGCAGCTGGCGCATGGTCCATAACTTAGTAGAGTTGGCGATCAATGGGCGCAGACCGCCGTGGGGACGGCGGGTCGATCGGGTCGAGCGCCCATCCGAACAGGGGGAAATGACGCATGCGGGGGATTCTTCTCGCCGGAGGCACGGGGTCGCGGCTGCACCCCATCACGCTCGGCACGTCCAAACAACTGGTACCCGTCTACGACAAGCCGATGGTGTACTACCCGCTCTCGACGCTGATGCTGGCGGGCATCCAGGACATCCTCGTCATCACCACCCCGCACGACGCGGAGCAGTTCCACCGCCTCCTCGGCGACGGCTCCCGGTTCGGGGTGAACTTCACGTACGTGACGCAGCCGAGCCCGGACGGGCTGGCGCAGGCCTTCGTGCTCGGGGCGGACCACATCGGCTCCGACACGGTGGCCCTCGTGCTCGGGGACAACATCTTCTACGGCCCCCGGATGGGCCAACAGCTGCGCCGGTTCGCCGACGTCGACGGCGCCGCCGTCTTCGGCTACTGGGTGGCCGACCCGGGCGCGTACGGCGTCATCGAGTTCGACGGCGACGGCCGCGCGGTCTCCCTCGAGGAGAAGCCGGCCGCACCGAAGAGCAACTACGCGGTGCCCGGCCTGTACTTCTACGACAACGACGTCATCGAGATCGCGCGGCAGCTGACGCCCTCGCCCCGCGGCGAGCTCGAGATCACCGACGTCAACCTCGCCTACCTGCGCGCCGGCAAGCTGCAGGTGGAGATCCTGCCGCGCGGCACAGCCTGGCTGGACACCGGGACGTTCGACTCGCTGCTGGACGCCTCCGACTTCATCCGCACGGTGCAGAAGCGGCAGGGGCTGTCCATCGGCTGCCCCGAGGAGATCGCCTGGCGGCGCGGCTTCATCGACGACGACGGCCTGCGCGAACGCGCCGAACCGCTGGTCAAGAGCGGGTACGGACGGTACCTGCTCAACCTGCTGGACCAGAGGTGACCCCGTGAGCGCTCCGATCGGCGCGTCACCGGGCGGGCCCTCCCGCCGGATGCTGCTCGGCTCCATGGGTGCGGTACTGCTCCTCGGGGCGTGCAGCTCGCCGACCCCGCGGGCGACGCCGGCGACGAGCACCGTGGCTGCGCCCTACACGGTCGATCGGCTGCTGGAGCAGTCGCCCTTCCTGATCGCCCACCGCGGCAGCGGCGACACCTGGACCGAGCACACCATGGACGCGTACCGGCACGCGGTGGACGCCGGCGCGATGGCGCTGGAGATCTCCGTCCACGCGACCAAGGACGGCGTGCTCGTCTGCCACCACGACGGCAACACGAAGCGGATGACCGGCACCGATCTGGACATCGCGACGACCACGTGGGCGGAGTTGTCGACCCTGCCCAACAACGCCCGGGCCTGGCTCGGGCCGGCGGCCGCCCTCCAGCCGATCCCGCGGCTGGCGGACGTCCTCGACGCCTTCATCGACTCGCACGTCCTGTTCGTGGAGGACAAGAGCGGCAAGAACCCCCAGCGGGTGCTCGACCTGATCTTCTCCCATCCGAACGCCCGCGACCACGTGGTGTGGAAACAGCACGCCGGTGCCCCCAACCTCGCGCAGGCGACCAAGCGAGGGCTGCGCAGCTGGGGGTACTTCACGACGGACGAACTGGACGTGTTCGACCAGTATCAGGGCCGGTTCGACCTGATCGGCATGATCGTCCAGGCCGACGACCGGGCGTTCCAGCGGGCGGTCGCCACCGGCAAGCCCGTCATCGCCTGGGAGGTGCACCGCCGGAGCGAACGCGAACGCCTGCAGAAGCTGGGCGTGCAGGGGCTGATGTGCTCCAACTACCCATACGTCGCGCGGGCCCTCCCGCCGGCCACCCAGGACGCGTTCGCCACCGGGCTGCGCACCGCCGGTGACCTCCCCCAGGAGGTCGGCGGGGACTGGGCCACCCAGCCGCAGCTGCTGCCGCGGGACCGCGCGTGCCGGTTCGCCCAGAAGGCGCCGTCGAGCTACGTGCTCGGATCCATGGCCCTGGACGACCAGCCGATCTACTCGATCCACTTCCAGCTGCGGTGGCCCACGACGAAGCCGGCCGCCCGCGATCACGCCGGCGTCGCGTTCGGCCAGGACACGGACGAACCGTACCGGCCCCTCGAGGTGTCCGCGGCGTCGGGATACCACGTGCTGTTCCGGGCCAACGGGGAGGGCGGTCTCTACCGCCGCGCCGCCGGTGTCCGGTCGGGGGAGCTGCTCGGCGACTTCCGCAGCCCGGCACCGAAGCCGGGGGAGTGGGTGTCGTTCGTCATCCAGGTCACGCGGACCACCGTCGTGTTCCGCCGGCTCGGCGACGACGCGTGGTCGGCCGGGGCACGGGACGAGACCTACCGCGGCGACTACCTCTCGCTGTTCAAGAACTACTCGGGCACCGTCCCGGTGGACTTCCGGGACATCCGCGTTGACTGAGCGGCCGGAGGAGCGCCGCTCGCGGCCGCGACGGGTGCTCGTCGTGCACCCGTCCCCGGACCTCTACGGCTCGGACCGGATGCTGCTCGAGTCGGTCGCCGCGTTCGACGCGGCCGGTTGGGACGTCGACGTCGTGCTGCCGGGCGACGGTCCGCTGGTGGCGGAGCTCGCCGTCTACCGCTGCCGCATCGCCTGGGCGCCGATGGTCGTGCTGCGGAAGGCATTCCTGCGGCCGGCGGGGCTCGTGCGCCTGGCCGTGCAGAGCGCCCGGTCGGTGCTGCCCACGCTGCGGCTGATCGCCTCGTCCGACCCCGACCTCGTCTACGTCAACACCCTCACCATCCCAGGGTGGCTGCTCGCCGGGCGGGTGGCCGGGCGCCGGGTGCTCGCCCACGTGCACGAGGCGGAGTCGGAGGTGCCCCGCACCGTGGCCGTGGGCCTCGCCGCCCCGCTGCTGGCCGCCCACCGCGTGGTGGTCAACTCGAAGGCGACGGGCGCCGTCCTCGCCGCGGCGATCCCCGCGCTGGGACGGCGCACCGACCTCGTGCACAACGGCGTGGCCGGGCCGGAGCACCCCGCACCGCCGCGGGAACGGCTGGACGGCGAGGTCCGCCTGGTGGTGGTCGGCCGGCTCTCCCCACGCAAGGGCACCGACGTCGCCGTCGACGCGCTCGCCCGCCTGCGGGAGCAGGGCGTGCCGGCGACCCTGACCCTGGTCGGGGCCGTGTTCCCCGGCTACGAGTGGTTCGAGCAGCAGCTGCGCGACCAGGTGCACCGGCGGGGCCTGGACGCGGTCGTCACCTTCACCGGATTCGTCCCCGATCCCTCGGAAGCGCTCGCCGGGGCCGACATCGCGCTCGTCCCGTCCCGGGTCGAGCCGTTCGGCAACACAGCGATCGAGGCGCAGCTGGCGCTGCGGCCGGTAATCGTCAGCGCCACCCAGGGGCTGGTGGAGACCGTCGACGACGGCCGCTGGGGCTCACTCGCCGCGCCCGGCGACGCCGAGGACCTGGCGGCCCGCATCCGGGAGCTGGTCGACGCGTGGCCGGCCGCGCTCGAGCGGGCGCGGTCCGCCCGCGAGCACGCGGTGGCCGCCTTCTCTCCGCGGCAGTTCCGGCGGGCCCTGCTCGCCGTAGCGGACGGGGTGGCCGCCCCGCCGCGTCAGGGGCGGCCGAGCGCCCGGTAGGTCCAGCCGGCGGCGCGCCAGGTCGCCGGGGTGAGCACGTTGCGTCCGTCGAGGATGCGACGGGTGCGCACCAGCGCCCCGGTCGCCTCCGGGTCCAGCCCGGTGAACTGCGTCCACTCGGTCAGCAGCAGCACGGCGTCCGCGCCGGTCAGGGCCGTCTCCAGGTCCTCCTCGTACTGCAGGTCCGGGAACCGGTGCTCGGCGTTGGCCAGCGCCTTCGGGTCGGTGACGACGACGTTGCCGCCCTGCAGCTGGATCTGCGCGGCGACGTTGAGGGCGGGGGAGTCCCGCACGTCGTCGCTCTCGGGTTTGAACGCGGCGCCGAGCACGGCGATCTTCTGGCCCAGGAACGAGCCGTCGCACACCTCGCGGGCCAGCTCGACCATCCGGATCCGGCGGCGCATGTTGATCGCGTCGACCTCCCGCAGGAACGTCAGGGCCTGGTCCGCGCCCAGCTCCCCGGCCCGCGCCATGAACGCGCGGATGTCCTTGGGCAGGCAGCCGCCGCCGAAGCCGAGCCCGGCGTTGAGGAACTTCCGGCCGATCCGGTCGTCGAGGCCGATGGCGTCGGCCAGCTCGGTGACGTCGGCTCCCGCGGCCTCGCACAGCTCCGCCATCGCGTTGATGAAGGAGATCTTCGTGGCCAGGAACGAGTTGGCGGCCGTCTTGACCAGCTCGGCGGTCGGGTAGTCGGTGATCAGCCGGGCGGAGCCGCCGGCCAGCGGTGCGGCGTAGATCTCGTCGAGAACGGCCGCGGTGGCGTCCCGGTCGGGGTCGTCGGGGATCCCGTACACGAGGCGGTCCGGGTGGAGGGTGTCGGTGACGGCGTGGCCCTCCCGCAGGAACTCCGGGTTCCACACCAGGCGCGCCTCCGGCGCGGTGCGGTGCAGGTCCTCGGCCAGGCGCCGCGCGGTGCCGACCGGCACCGTCGACTTGCCGATGATCAGATCGCCGGGCGCCAGGTGCGCGGCGGCGGAGGCGAAGGCGGCGTCGACGTAGCGCAGATCCGCGGCGTTCTCGCCGCGTCGCTGCGGGGTGCCGACGCAGACGAAGTGCGCGCGAGCCCCCGCGATCTGGCCGAGGTCGGTGGTGAAGCGCAGGCTGCCGGACGTGGCGCCGCCGGAGGTTCCGCCGGCCTGGATGTCGGCGAGCAACTCGTTCAGGCCCGGTTCGTAGAACGGCGCCGCCGCGGACTGCAGGGCGGCGACCTTGCCCTCGTCGACGTCCACGCCCACCACGTCATGGCCGAGGCCGGCCATGCACGCCGCATGCACCGCCCCGAGATAGCCGCACCCGATCACCGAGATCCTCACGCCACCACGCCTTCCGCCGTCCGACCTGCCGCGGCCAGCTTAGGGCGGTTCCGCTGGCCTGCCGGAACGGACGCCGAACCCGCGGCGACGGACGGATGAACGGCTCGGTGCGTGGGGTTCGGGGGGTGGATCCCCGTCAGCCCACGGGGTCGAGCGCCGACCGGCGTCGTGCCAGCAGCCCGACGGCGAAGGCGGCGATCGCCACGCCGATGGTCGTGCCGAGCGTGTTCGCGGCCACGTCGGCGACCGACGCGACCCGACCCGGCAGGAACACCGCCTGCGCCGTCTCGATCGCGACGGACGCGGCCGTGCCGAGCACCACCGCCCACCACCGGGCGCGGCCGGGCAGCAGGAGTGCCAGCAGCAGGCCGGCGGGGACGAAGAGGACGACGTTGGCGGCCCACTCCACGGCGGCGTAGTCCGCCCAGGCCAGGCCGGCGTCACGCAGTCGCGCCGCGATGACCTGCAGCGTGTCGTCGACGCCGGGGTCCGTCCGCCCGGGCCGCAGGGTGAGGACGAGGACCAGCACGGCGTAGCCGATCGCGAGCACGGCGGCCACAGCGAGGCGCACCGCCCGCCGCGGCGTTCCTGCCCGGTGGGGTCGGCTCATGCGCTTCAGGATAGTCACGCGTCCCCGTCCGGCGGCCCGCGTCGTGCCCGGCCGTCCCGCTCAACCGACCCGGTGGACGGCGCGGCGGCGATGGTGCCGATTGCGGACCCGCAGGATCACCGCGGCGAGGACCGCGGCGATCAGCGAACCGGTGAGGATGGCGACCTTCGCATGGTCGTGGTGCGGGCTGGCCGTGGCGAAGCTCAGCTCGGCGACCAGCAGCGAGACGGTGAACCCGATCCCGCCGAGGACGGCGATGCCGGTCAGGTCCGCCCAGCCGACCGACGGGTCGAGGCGAGCGCGGGTGGTGCGCGTGAGCAGGGCGGTGGTCCCGAGGATGCCGACGGTCTTGCCGGCGACCAGGCCCACGGTGATGCCGACCGCCACCGGGTCCGCTGCCGTGGCGCGGATGCCCTCCCACCCGCCGAGGGCCACCCCGGCGGAGAAGAACGCGAACAGCGGGACGGCCACGACGGTGGAGAGGGGACGGAGCCGGTGCTCGAAGGTCTCGGCCAGGCCCTCCTGGACGGCAGTCCGGGGAGCACCATGGGTCTCCGGCGTGCGGGTGCGGACCCGGACCGGCACGGTCAGGCCGAGCAGGACACCGGCGATGGTGGCGTGCACCCCGGACGCGTGAACGCAGAACCACGTGACCAGCGCCAGCGGCAGCAGGAGCAGGACGGCGGCGCCGGGCCGGTGCCGAAACAGCCGTTCGCGCCGCTGCGCGATCACCGCGAACAGCGCGAGCGGGACGATGGAGGCGAGCAGGTAGCCCGGCTGCAGGTCGTCGGTGTAGACGAGCGCGATGATGACGATGGCGATCAGATCGTCGACGACGGCGAGCGTGAGCAGGAAGGTGCGCAGCGCCGACGGCAGGTGCGAGCCGATGACGGCGAGCACGGCCAGGGCGAAGGCGATGTCGGTGGCCGTCGGGATCGCCCAGCCGCGCAGCGCCTCGGGGCCGGCGGAGGCGTTGACGAGCACGTAGATCAGGGCCGGCACGGCGACGCCGCCGAACGCCGCCGCGACCGGCACGACCGCCCTCGACACGTCCCGCAGGTCCCCGACGACGAACTCCTTCTTCAGTTCGAGACCGACGAGGAAGAAGAAGATCGCGAGCAGCCCGTCCGCGGCCCACTCGCCCACGGTCAGATCCAGGTGCAGGGCCTCGAGGGACAGATGGGCGTCCCGCAGCGTCGTGTAGCCGGCGGCCCACGGGGAGTTGGCCCACAGCAGGGCGAGCGCGGTGGCGACCAGCAGCAGCATCCCGCCGACGGTCTCCCGGCGGAGGATCTCACCGATCCGGCGGTCCTCGCGGCGGCTGCCGCGACCGAGGATCGTGCGGAGGGTGGTGGGGGTGGCGGGCGTGCGGCTCACGGGCGGCTCCGACGGTCGTGCGCCGGTTCGGCGCGCAGGACAGGACGACGCCGACCAGACTTCCCGGCACACCAGCGGTCGAGTCTACCCGGTCCCCGGGGGGTGGGCGACGGGGACCCCCGGGAGTGCGGTGGCCGGCCCCGTGGCTCCGTGCCGGGTCGGTGCCGGGCGCGTCGGTGCCGGCGGGATCAACCGAGGGAGCGGAAGCCGATCACCAGGGTGGCCAGGCCGAGCGTCATCGAGATCGCGACGACGAGCAGGGACGACGCCGACGCGGGGGCGGCCGGGCGGGCGGCTGTCGCCGTCCCGGTCTCGTCGTCGGCCGGGGCCGTCCGAGCCGGCGTCGTCCGGACCGCGCGCAGGGCGCGGAATCCCGTGAAGCCCCAGGTGACCAACGACCACAGCCCGGCGATGATGAGGATGACGGCCAGCGGGGTGGGCAACGACATGCTCAGTGCTCCCGGAGCCAGCGGGCGACGGCGTCGGCCTGCAGCTGCACGGCCTTCGCGATGGCCGGCTGCGCCAGCGCGGCGATGCGGCCGCCGAGGAACGGGATCGACGAGGTGACCTCGCCGGTGATGGTCAGCGTGGTCGTGTTCTCGCCGGCGGGCGCGAGGGTCTCGGTCCCGCTCACCCGCAGCGGCAGGCTGCCGAAGCCGATCGCCACGTCGGCGGTGCGGCGGCCGTCCGCGGCCGGGGCCTGCCACCGCTCTTCCTGGGTGAGCAGCAGCCGGCCGCGGACCATCGTCCGGGCGATGTCGGGGATCTTCTCCTCGGACACCGCGCGGGTGATGACGACCGTGAACGCGCCCGCGCTCTCGCCGTCGAGCCGGAAGTCCTCGAGGCTGCCGCCGGCGGCGTTGCCGGCGTACTCCTGGAACCCCCGGTCGGCGAAGGCGGCCACGACGGTCTCGACCGGGGCATCGATGGTGGCGGTCGCGGTCAGGCTCATGCGGCGGTCCTTCGTCGGGTGCTGGGGTGGGTGCTGGGGTGGGTGCTGGGGTGGGTGCCGGTCACGCCCGGCTCGCTCTCCCATCCTAGGGGGAGGCGGGACGGCGCCGCCGACGGCGGCGGTGTCGGAGCTCCGACCGGAGGCTTCACCCGCAGCGGACAGGGCTGCTCGTCCCGGCGTCGGGGGCGGGGGCGTTGATAGGCTGGATGCCTACCCGGGGTCCGTGCTGGACCGCGGTTCTTCGTGCTGCCCTCGCCGTCGCCGCCCCCCGGCGTGGCGTTTCTCGACCACCGCCGTGTCCTGAGGAGTCCGTGATGAGTCTGACCGGTCTGCGCACCGCCCTGGCGGACGATCCCGGCGTCGCCCGGCTGGCCCGCCTGTCGCGGGCCGGGGCCGATGCCCCGGAGTCGATGGAGATCAGCGCCCCCGTCGGCCTGCGCCCCGCCCTGCTGGCCGAGCTGGTGAGCGGCATTGCGGCGACCGACGCGGGTGGTGCGGCGCCGGCGCGCGAACCCGTCGTGCTCGCCGTGACCGCGACGGACCGCGAGGCCAACGACCTGGTCGACGCGCTGAGCTGCTACCTGCCCGCGGGGTCCGTCGAGGCGTTCCCGGCCTGGGAGACGCTGCCGCACGAGCGGCTGTCCCCGCGCTCGGACACCGTCGGCACCCGGCTGCACGTGCTGCGCCGGCTCGCCCACCCGGCGCAGCCGGGAGGGACACCGCCGGCCGGTCCGGCATCGAACGCGGCCACCGCGCCGCTGCGCGTCGTCGTCGCCCCCGTCCGCGCCGTCGTGCAACCGGTCGTCGCCGGCCTGGAGGACCTCGAGCCGGTGACCGTGACGGTGGGCGAGGACCATCCCTTCGACGGCCTGATCGCGGCCCTGTCCGCGGCCGCGTACGCGCGGGTCGACATGGTCACCCGGCGCGGCGAGTTCGCCGTGCGCGGCGGCATCCTCGACGTCTTCGCGCCCACCGCCGACCACCCGGTGCGGATCGAGTTCTTCGGCGACGAGGTCGAGAACATGCGGTACTTCTCGGTGGCGGACCAGCGGTCCCTGCCCGGGGACGAGCTGACGCGCCTCTACGCCCCGCCGTGCCGCGAGCTGCTGATCACCCCCGCCGTCGCCGACCGGGCCGCCGCCCTGATGCCGTCGATGCCCGGCGCCGCCGCGATGCTGGAGAAGATCGCCGCCGGTATCGCGGTCGAGGGCATGGAGTCCCTGGCCCCCGTGCTCGCCGACGGCATGGTGCCCGTCGTCGAGCACCTGCCCGCCGGGTCCGTGCTCGTGCTGATCGAGCCGGAGAAGGTCCGAACCCGCGCCCACGACCTGGAGCACACCAACGCGGAGTTCCTCGCCGCGGCCTGGGCGTCCGCGTCCGACGGCGGCGAGGCGCCGCTGCAGCTGGGGGACGCCGGGCGCGGGCTGGAGGCCGGCGGCTTCGCCTCCCTGGCCGACACCCGCACGACCGCGCTCGCCGCCGGCGTGCGGTGGTGGGCCCTGTCCTCCTTCGTGCAGCCGGACGACCTGCTGCCCGATGTCGACACCCTGCGCGTCGACGCGCGGGAGCCGATCCGGTTCCAGGGCGATGTCGAGCAGATGCTCGCCTTCCTCGGGGGCCGGGTCCGGGACGACTGGCGGATCGTCGTGACGACGCCCGGCCCCGGCCCGGCGCAGCGCATCGCCGAGCTGCTGCACGACGCCGACATCCCCGCCGCCCGGGTCGACGACCTGACCGGTGTCCCCGAGCCGGGCATCGTGCACATCACCACCGGTGCCGCCGACGGCGGCTTCGTCGTCGAGTCGCTCAAGCTCGGCCTGCTCACCGAGACCGACCTGCTCGGCCGGGCCAGCGCCTACGGCACTCGGGAGATGCGCAAGATGCCCGCCCGGCGGCGGCGCAACGCCGTCGACCCGCTGAGCCTGACCGCGAGCGACCTCGTCGTGCACGAACAGCACGGCATCGGCCGGTTCGTCGAGCTGATCCAGCGCACCACCGGCGTCGGGGCGGCCCGCACCACCCGCGAGTACCTCGTCATCGAGTACGCCCCCGCCAAGCGCGGCGCGCCGGGGGACCGGCTGTTCGTGCCCACCGACCAGCTGGACCAGGTCACCCGGTACGTCGGCGGCGACGCGCCGGCCCTGTCGAAGATGGGCGGCAGCGACTGGTCCCGCACCAAGAACCAGGCGCGGCGCGCGGTCAAGGAGATCGCGGGCGAGCTGATCCGGCTCTACTCGGCGCGCATGGCCTCCCGCGGGCACGCCTTCGGGCCGGACACGCCCTGGCAGCGGGAGCTCGAGGAGGCGTTCCCGTACGTCGAGACCCCGGACCAGTTGACCACCATCAACGAGGTCAAGGCCGACATGGAGCGGGAGGTGCCGATGGACCGGCTGATCTCCGGCGACGTCGGTTACGGCAAGACGGAGATCGCGGTCCGGGCCGCGTTCAAGGCCGTGCAGGACGGCAAGCAGGTGGCCGTCCTCGTGCCCACCACCCTGCTCGTGCAGCAGCACTTCGAGACGTTCTCCGAGCGGTTCTCCGGGTTCCCCGTGCGGATCCGCGCCCTGTCCCGCTTCCAGACCGGCAAGGAGTCGAAGGACACGATCGCGGGGCTGGGGGACGGGACCGTCGACGTCGTGATCGGCACGCACCGACTGCTCTCGGACGCCGTCCAGTTCAAGGACCTGGGTCTGGTGATCGTCGACGAGGAGCAGCGGTTCGGCGTCGAGCACAAGGAGCAGCTCAAGAAGCTGCGCACCAACGTCGACGTCCTCGCCATGAGCGCGACCCCGATCCCGCGCACCCTGGAGATGGCCGTCACCGGCATCCGGGAGATGTCCACCCTGGCCACGCCGCCGGAGGAGCGGCACCCGGTCCTGACCTACGTCGGCCCGTACACGGACCAGCAGGTCACCGCCGCGATCCGGCGCGAGCTGATGCGCGAGGGCCAGGTGTTCTTCGTGCACAACCGGGTCTCCTCGATCGAGCGGACCGCCGCGCACCTGCAGCAGCTGGTGCCGGAGGCGCGGATCGCCGTCGCGCACGGCCAGATGAGCGAGTCGAGGCTCGAGCAGATCATCGTCGACTTCTGGGAGCGGCGGTTCGACGTGCTGATCTGCACGACGATCATCGAGACCGGCCTGGACATCGCCAACGCCAACACCCTGATCATCGACCGGGCCGACTCGTACGGGCTCTCCCAGCTGCACCAGCTGCGCGGCCGGGTGGGCCGTGGCCGGGAGCGGGCGTACGCCTACTTCCTGTTCCCGTCGGAGAAGCCGCTGGGGGAGGTGGCGCTGGAGCGGCTCAAGGCCGTCGCCCAGCACAACGAGCTCGGCGCCGGCATGCAGCTGGCGATGAAGGACCTCGAGATCCGGGGTGCGGGCAACCTGCTCGGCGGCGAGCAGTCCGGCCACATCGCCGGGGTCGGCTTCGACCTGTATCTGCGGCTGGTGGGGGAGGCGGTGGCCGACTTCCGGGGCGAGAAGGACGAGACGCCGACGGAGATGAAGATCGAGCTGCCGGTCAACGCCCACCTGCCCGAGGAGTACGTGCCCGGCGAGCGGCTGCGCCTGGAGGCGTACCGCAAACTCGCCGCCGCGTACACCGAAGAGGCCATCGACGAGGTCCGCACCGAGCTGGCCGACCGCTACGGGGAGCCGCCGGCGGAGGTGGAGAACCTGCTGGCCGTCGCCCGGTTCCGGATCGCGGCCCGCGCGGCGGGGCTGACCGAGGTGATCGCCCAGGGCGCCATGGTGCGCTTCGGCCCGATCGCCGACCTGCCCGAGTCCCGGCAGTTGCGGCTGACCCGGATGTACCCCGGGGCGCTGGTGAAACCGGCGCTGAACGCCGTGCTCATCCCGAAGCCGAAGTCGGCCCCGATCGGGGGCGTCGACCTGACCGACGAGGCGATCCTGGCCTGGGCGCGCGGCGTGATCGACGCCGTGTTCGCCCCGCAGCCCGCCGTCACCGGCTGACGGGGTCGCCGGACGCAGCAGGACCCCGGCCGCGTGGCCGGGGTCCTGTCGTCCGTCGCGGGCTGCGGCGCGCTCAGCGGCCGGCGTGTTCCTTGCGGGTGGGCCGCTGGAAGCCGACGAAGTAGGCGAGCGAGGCGATGAGGATCGCGGCCGGCATCGCCCACCAGGTGGCCGGCTGGTTGTGGTCGACGAAGCTCATCAGGTAGATGCCGATGAGGAATACCGCGAACATGACGACGAAGGTCACGGCGTTCTCCACCCCGCGGCCCTCCCCGGAGTGGGTGCGGTGCTCGTTCTCCGTCGACTCGCGCCGGCTCCGGCGCGGGGCCTGACGGCTGGCTGACGTGCTCATGCTTCCTCCGGGTGATCGCGACCGATGACTGCTCTCATCGTACCCACCGGCCGTCGGCGTGGCCGCACGAGCCGGTGGGACACGGGTGGGTCAGTACCCGGTGCCCGTGCCGCCGGTGACGATGGCGATCCCGGAGCTGGCGCCGATGCGGGTGGCGCCGGCCGTGATCATGGCCAGCGCGTCCTCGCGGGTGCGGACCCCGCCGGAGGCCTTGACGCCGAGCTGCTCGCCCACGGTGCGGCGCATCAGGGCGACGTCCTCGACGGTGGCCCCGCCACCGCCGAAACCGGTGGAGGTCTTGACGAAGTCCGCGCCCGCGTCGACGGCGCACCGGCAGGCGAACTCCTTCTGCTCGTCGGTCAGCATCGACGTCTCGATGATGACCTTGAGGGTGGCCTGGCTGACGTGCACCGCCTCGGCGACGGCGGCGATGTCCACGACGACGGCGTTGCGGTCCAGGGCGATCACCGCGGGGATGGTGACGACCATGTCGACCTCGTCCGCGCCGTCCAGGCACGCCCCGCGCGCCTCGTACACCTTCGCGTCGGTGGGGGTGGCGCCGAACGGGAACGCCGCCACGGAGCAGGTCAGCACGTCGGTGCCGCGCAGCGCCTGGCGGGCGGTCGAGACCCACAGCGGGGTCACGCACACCGACCGGAAGCCGTGGTCGACGGCCTCCCCGCA
Source organism: Tersicoccus solisilvae (assembly GCF_014643255.1). GTDB lineage: Bacteria > Actinomycetota > Actinomycetes > Actinomycetales > Micrococcaceae > Tersicoccus > Tersicoccus solisilvae. The sequence goes on from NZ_BMJI01000027.1 coordinate 22,909, forward strand.
CAGGGTCAGGATCTCCTGCCGCGACGTGTCCGGCCTGAGGAGCGTGTGGTCGATGTAGCCGGCGAGCTCGGCCGCGGTGAGCGAGGCCGCGTCGACGCTGTTCCAGGACATGAGAGGGCCTTTCGTCGGGATCGGATCCATGCTCGCACACGGGCGCGGCGCTGCCGACCCGGGTGCGCGGGGGAGGACGAGCCGGTGCTCAGTCCTCGCGGGGAGAGAGGTCGAGCAGCTCGCGCAGATCCGTGGCGATGGCGTCGAGGGTGGCGTCCGCCCGCGCCGTCGCCTCCGGCAGTTCGGCGCGCGACGCCGCCGGCACGACGGCCTCCAGGTAGCACTTGAGCTTCGGCTCGGTGCCCGACGGGCGGACGATCACCCGGTTGCCGGCCTCGGTCACCCAGTACAGGCCCTCGGTCGGCGGCAGCGCCGGCAGCCCCGGGACGGCCTCCCCGGCCGCGAGGTCCACGGCGACGACGACGGCGGACCCGTCGAACGCCGTCGGGCCGGACTCCCGCAGGTGGTGCATCATCGCGTCCAGCAGCCCCAGGTCCGAGACCCGGACGGAGAGCTGGCGGGTCCGGTGCACGCCGTGCAGCAGGTGCAGGTCGTCGAGCACGTCCACCAGGGTGCGGCCCTCGGCCTTCGCGTCCGCGGCCAGCTCCGCCGCGAGCAGCCCGGCGCTGATGCCGTCCTTGTCCCGCACGGCGGCGGGATCGACGCAGTAGCCGAGCGCCTCCTCGTACCCGAAGGTCAGCCCCGGCGTGCGGGTGATCCACTTGAAACCGGTGAGGGTGACCCGGTGCTCGACGCCGGCCTGCCGTGCGATCCGGGCCAGCAGCCGGGAGGAAACCACCGAGTTCGCGAACACCGGTCGCCGGGACCCGAGGCCGCCCGCACCGGTGCCTGCGCCGGCCTGATCCTCGGCGGCGGCGCGGCGCTCGCGGTCGAGCACGTGCGCGCCGAGCAGGGCGCCGGTCTCGTCGCCGGTGAGCACCCGGTAGTCGCCGTCGTGCGCCACCGCCAGGGCCACCCGGTCCGCGTCCGGGTCGTTGGCGATGATCAGGTCGGCGCCCCGCTCCCGGGCGGCGGCCAGGGCCAGGTCGAGTGCGCCGGGCTCCTCCGGGTTGGGGAAGGCGACCGTGGGGAACGCCGGGTCCGGCGCGGCCTGCTCGGCCACGAGGTGCACATCGCCGAAGCCCGCGTCCGTGAGGACCCGCGTCATCGTGCTGCCGCCGACGCCGTGCATGGGCGTCAGGACGATGGCCAGGTCCCGCGCGTCGAACGTGTCCGGCCGTGCCAGGGCGGTCACACCGGCCCGGTACTCGTCCGCGACGGCGGCGTCCAGCACCGTCCAGCCGTCCGCGGCCAGGGGCACCGCGGCCGGATCCGTCGCGTCGACGGCGCGGATCCGCTCGGCGATCGCGGCGTCGACGGGACTGACGATCTGGGCGCCGCGGCCGTCGTCGTCGCTGGCCCGGCCGCCCAGGTACACCTTGTACCCGTTGTCCTGCGGCGGGTTGTGGCTGGCGGTGACCATCACTCCGGCCTCCGCGTCGAACCGGCGCACCGCCCAGGCGAGCACCGGCGTGGGCAGAGCCGCGGGCATCAGCAGGGACTCGACGCCGGCGGCCGTCAACACGGCGGCGGTGTCCGCGGCGAACACGTCCGAGTTGTGCCGTGCGTCGAAGCCGATGACGGCGCGCGGCCGGTACGCGCCCGCCGAGACGTCCAGCAGGTAGCGGGCCAGGCCCGCGGCGGCCTGCCGGACCACCAGCCGGTTCATCCGGTTCGGCCCGGCGCCCAGCGCCGCGCGCAGCCCAGCGGTGCCGAAGGTCAGTGGTCCGGCGAAGGCGTCGGCGAGCCGCTCCCGGGCGTCGTCGTCGCCGGCGGTGACGGCGTCGAGGTCGGCGAGCAGTTCGGCCCGGGTCCGGGGGTCGGGGTCGGCGTCCGCCCACGCGCGGGCGGCCTCCGCGAGAGCGGTGGGCCCGCCGGCGGTGGCCGTGGTCGGCACGGCACCGGTCGTCTCGGTGGGGGACGGGGGCGGGGACGACGGCGTCCGCTGCTGGCTCATGACGGGTTCCTCGGGTGGGCTGCGGGTCGCTGATGATGGGCGGGAGGACGGGCGGGGCGGAGAGGGTGCCGGCGTCAGAGCCGGCGGACGATCCCGGCCAGCAGCGCGCTGATCCGCGGGCCGGCGTCCCGGCCTGCCTGCAGCACCTCGGCGTGGCTGAGCGGCTCGTCGCTGATCCCCGCGCCGAGGTTGGTCACCAGGGAGATGCCGAACACCTCCATGCCCGCGTGCCGGGCGGCGATCGCCTCCAGAGCCGTCGACATGCCGACGAGATCCGCCCCGAGGGTGCGGGCCATCCGCACCTCGGCGGGGGTCTCGTAGTGCGGGCCGGGGAACTGGGCGTAGACGCCCTCGGTCAGCGCCGGGTCCACCTCGCGGGCGATGCCGCGGATCCGCGGGGAGTACAGGTCGGTGAGGTCGACGAAGGTGGCGCCCTCCAGCGGTGACGCCCCGGTGAGGTTGAGGTGGTCCGCGATCAGGACGGGCGAGCCCGGGCCGACCTCAGGGCGCAGACCGCCGCACCCGTTGGTCAGGATCATGGTGCTCGCCCCCGCCGCGGCGGCGGTACGGGCGCCGTGGGCGACGGCACGGACGCCGCGGCCCTCGTAGTAGTGGGTGCGGGCGCCGAGGACCAGGACCCGGCGGCCCTCCTCGGTGCGCAGCGACCGGATGGTGCCGACGTGACCGGCGACGGCGGGCTTCTCGAATCCCGGCACCTCGGTGGCGTCGAGCTCGGCGACGGTCCGCCCGATCAGCTCGGCGGCGCCGCCCCAGCCGGAGCCGAGGACGAGGCCGACGTCGTGCTGCTCGACGCCGGTGCGTTCGGCGATCACGGCGGCCGCGGACGCGGCGAGGGCGAAGGGATCGTCGGTGGTGGGGGTGCTCACCCGTCCGACCCTACCGGCTGCCGCGCCCCGCGGTGGGTGCCTGCTTTGCCCCGGTGCGAGCCGATGGACGACAATGGGCGCCGTGAACAATCAGCTGGATTACTCGTCGTTGCGTCTCGGGGTCATCGGCGGTGGCCCGGGCGGCTATGAGGCCGCCATGGTCGCCTCCTCACTGGGAGCCGCGGTGACGATCGTCGAGTCCCAGGCGGTGGGCGGCAGCGCGGTGCTCACCGACGTCGTGCCCTCCAAGACCCTGATCGCGACGGCCGACGCGATGACCGCCGCCGCGGACGCGGATGCCCTGGGCATCAAGTTCGCGTCCGCCGGCGGGGCGACGGGGGACACCCCGGGCCTGGACACGTCGACGCCGGCCCCCGCGATGTGGGCCGACCTGGCCGGCGTCAACCAGCGGCTGCTCAGGCTCGCGAAGGACCAGTCCACCGACATCCACGCCGCGCTGGAGCGCAAGGGCGTCCGCATCATCTGCGGGCGCGGCCGACTGCGCCCGGACCACACGATCGAGGCCACGACCGACGCCGGCACGGAGCTGATCGAGGTCGACGCGGTGCTGCTGGCGGTCGGGGCGAGCCCGCGCGAGCTGCCGTCGGCGAAGCCGGACGGGGAGCGGATCCTCACCTGGAAGCAGGTCTACAACCTCGACGTGCTGCCCGAGCACCTGATCGTGATCGGTTCCGGGGTGACCGGTGCCGAGTTCGCGTCGGCGTTCGTGGGCCTGGGCGCCGACGTCACCCTCGTCTCCTCGCGCGACCGGGTGCTGCCCGGGGAGGACCCGGACGCGGCGGAGGTGCTGGAGGACGTGCTGCAGAAGCGGGGCCTGAACCTGCTGGCCCGCTCGCGCGCCCAGGCCGTGGCGCGGACGGACGACGGCGTCGTCGTCACCCTGGAGGACGGTCGGACGGTGGAGGGCTCGCACTGCCTGCTCGCCGTCGGCGCGGTGCCCAACACGGCGGACCTCGGCCTGGACGACGCGGGCGTCGCGACCACGGAGGCGGGCCACGTCGTCGTCGACGGCGTCTCCCGGACCACCGCGTTCAACGTCTACGCGGCCGGGGACTGCACCGGCGTGATGCCGCTGGCGTCGGTCGCCGCGATGCAGGGCCGGATCGCCGTCGCGCACCTGCTCGGCGACGCGGTCAAGCCGCTGCGGATCAAGCAGGTCTCGTCCAACATCTTCACGTCCCCGGAGATCGCCACCGTCGGCGTCACCGAGGCGGACGTCGAGTCGGGCGCGTATCAGGCCGATGTCTTCACGCTCTCCCTGAACTCCAACGCCCGGGCCAAGATGATGCACGTCAAGGACGGGTTCGTGAAGGTCTTCGCCCGCCAGGGCTCCGGCACGGTCATCGGCGGCGTCGTCGTCGGGCCGCGCGCCTCGGAGCTGATCTACCCGCTGGCCATCGCCGTCAGCCAGAAACTGAACGTGGACGACGTCGCCTCGACGTTCACGGTGTACCCGTCGCTGTCCGGCTCGATCGCCGAGGCGGCCCGGCGCCTGCACGTCCACCAGTAGGACCCCGGAAACGACGCCGCACCCGCAAACGACGCCAGCTCGTCGATAGATGTCGCATCCGCCCCGGAATCGGGGCCGGATGGAGCATCTATCTGTGGTGTCCAGGGACGTTGTCCCGGTTTAGGGCGGTGAGTCGGGCTGACAAATGAAGGCCTCCGGATGTGAAGTGGAGCTGTCGAGGAACCACTG
>NZ_BMJI01000028.1 GCF_014643255.1 Tersicoccus solisilvae
GCCGGCGCTCCCGCGCCCGGCCCGGGTGCCCCCGGCGCACGGAGCGGGTCCACCCGTGACCCCGGCCCGGCGGGTCCGCTCGTCATCGGCGCCGCCTGGGACCTGGCGGTCAGCACCGAGGCCGGGGAGGACGCCGCCACCGGCTGGGCCAGCGCCGCGGGCCTGCTGCTGCGATCCCACGGCCACGTCCTCGCCCCCGACGCCGCGGCCGCCGCCGCCCTGCACCGGGCGGTGCCCGCCAGCACCCCCGTGCCCGTGCTGCTGACCGGCCACGACGACGACGACGGCTAGCCCCACCGCTGGCCCGGCCTGCCGCCCCGGCCGATTCACCACCGTCCCGCGCCGCGCCCTAGACTGGGGAGGGCGCCCGGAGCCGCACCACCGGGCAGTCCGCCCTGGTGTAATGGCAGCACCCCGGCCTTTGGAGCCGTGGAGTCTAGGTTCGAGTCCTAGGGGCGGAACGGCCCGACCCCCGACGCGAGGAGCACCCATCCGTGAGCAGTGACCGGCAGCCCGAGACCGGCCGGAACCGTCCCGCCGCCGTGATCGTCCTGGCCGCCGGCGCCGGCACCCGGATGAAGTCGTCCCGGCCGAAGATCCTGCACGAGATCGCCGGGCGGTCCCTCATCGACCACGCCCTGCGCGCCGCGGCCGGCCTGGCCCCCGAGCGGCTGGCCGTCGTCGTGCGCCACCAGCGCGACGCCGTGGTCGAGCACCTCGCGGCCGTCGCACCGCAGGCCCTGATCGTCGACCAGGACGAGGTGCCCGGCACCGGTCGCGCCGTCGAGGTCGCGATGGACGCGCTCGGCGACGTCGAGGGCACCGTCGTCGTCACCTACGGGGACGTGCCCCTGCTTTCCACTGACCTGCTCGGCGAGCTCGTCGCCGCGCAGCACCCGGGCGGCGTCACCCTGCTGACGGCCGAGCTGGAGGATCCGGGCGCCTACGGCCGGGTGCTGCGCGCCGCCGACGGCTCCGTCGACGGCATCGTGGAGTACAAGGACGCCACCGAGGCGCAGCGCGCCGTCCGCGAGGTCAACTCCGGCATCTACGCCTTCGACGCCGCGCTGCTGCGCCGCGTGCTGCCGCAACTGAGCACCGAGAACGCCCAGCGCGAGAAGTACCTGACCGACGTGATCGGCCTGGCCCGGGCGGAGGGCGTCACCGTCACCGCCCTGACCTGCCCGGACCGGTGGCAGCTCGAGGGCGTCAACGACCGCGTCCAGCTCGCTGCGCTCGGCGCGGAGCTGAACCGCCGCACCGTCGAGGCGTGGATGCGCGCCGGCGTCACCGTGACCGATCCCGCCACCACCTGGATCGGCCAGGACGTCGAGCTGGCGCCGGACGTCACCGTCCTGCCCGGCACCCAGTTGCACGGGCGGACCGCCGTCGCGGCGGGTGCCACGGTCGGCCCGGACACCACCCTGACCGACGTCGTGATCGAGGCCGGCGCCACCGTGATCCGTACCCACGGGTCCGGCGCCCGGATCGGCCCCGGTGCCACCGTCGGCCCCTTCGCCTACCTCCGTCCCGGCACCGACCTCGGCGCGGACGGCAAGATCGGCACCTTCGTCGAGACGAAGAACGCCGCCATCGGTGCCGGCTCCAAGGTCCCGCACCTGAGCTACGTCGGGGACGCCACCATCGGGACGAACTCGAACATCGGGGCGGCGAGCGTCTTCGTCAACTACGACGGCGTGCACAAGCACCACACCACCATCGGCTCGGACGTGCGGATGGGCAGCGACAACATGTACGTCGCGCCGGTCACCGTCGGGGACGGCGCCTACAGCGGCGCCGGCACCGTGATCCGCAAGGACGTGCCCGCGGGCGCCCTGGCGATCAACGTCGCCCCGCAGCGCAACCTCGACGGGTGGGTGACCACCAACCGGGCGGGCACGGCGGCGGCGGCGGCCGCCGAGCGCGCGAGCGGCAGCGGCGAGACGAACGACTCCACGACCACCGACCGACCGACGGCAGAAAGCGATCCTTCATGACGGGCATCAAGGTCCAGGGCGAGAAGCGGATGGTGCTGATCGCCGGCCGCGCGCACCACGAGCTGGCGGAGCAGGTCGCCGAGGAGCTGGGCATCGAGCTGCTGCCCACGTCCGCGTACGACTTCGCCAACGGCGAGATCTACGTGCGCTTCGAGGAGAGCATCCGCGGGTGCGACGTGTTCGTGCTGCAGGCGCACCCGTACCCCATCAACAAGTGGCTGATGGAACAGCTGATCATGATCGACTCCGCCAAGCGGGCCTCCGCGAAGCGGATCACGATCGTCTCGCCGTTCTATCCCTACGCCCGGCAGGACAAGAAGCACCGCGGCCGCGAGCCCATCTCCGCCCGCCTCGTGTCCGACCTGTACAAGACGGCGGGCGCGGACCGCCTGATGAGTGTGGACCTGCACACCGCGCAGATCCAGGGCTTCTTCGACGGCCCGGTCGACCACCTGATGGCCATCCCGCTGCTGGCCGACTACGTCCGCTCCCGGGTGAACGTCGACGAGGTCACGGTCGTCTCCCCGGACACCGGGCGCGTCCGCGTGGCCGAGCAGTGGGCGGAGCGGCTCGGTGGGGCGCCCCTGGCGTTCGTGCACAAGAGCCGGGACATCACCGTGCCCAATCAGGCGGTCGCCAAGCAGGTCGTCGGCCAGATCGAGGGCCGCACCTGTGTGCTGATCGACGACATGATCGACACCGGCGGCACGATCGCCGGCGCCGTCAACGTGCTCAAGCAGGCCGGGGCGCGGGACGTCATCATCGCCGCGACCCATGCCGTGTTCTCCGACCCGGCCGCTCGCCGGCTGGCGGAGAGCGGGGCCCGCGAGGTCATCGTCACCAACTCCCTGCCGGTGCCCCCGGAGAAGCGGTTCCCGAACCTGACCGTGCTCTCCATCGCCCCTCTGCTGGCGCGCGCGATCCACGAGGTGTTCGACGACGGGTCGGTGACCAGCCTGTTCGACGGGGTCGCCCACTGACGGGTCCCGCCCGCACCACCACGCCGGAGGCGGGGGGACCGTTCGGTCCCCCCGCCTCCGGCGCGTTTCCCGCGGCCCTCGGAAACCGGTAGACTGGACGGGTTGCCCAGGCGAGGGAGCACGCGCTCCGTGATCGACGACATGGCATTCTCTCCGGCCGGATCCCGGCCGGAGGCCCCGGCCGACAGCGTCCGCTGACGGCCCGGGTCGAGGATCCCCGCCTGGCAGGCCCCGAGCCGTGGACACCTCCGCGGCCACCGCACATCGCCACCAGGAGGAACCCCATGGCCGCCAAGACGCTGCCCGCGCAGCCGCGCACCGAGTTCGGCAAGGGCGCTGCCCGCCGCATCCGCGCCAACAACCAGATCCCCGCCGTGATCTACAGCAACGGCACCGAGCCGCTGCACGTGACCCTGCCGGGCCACCAGACGATGCTGGTCGTCCGCACCGTCAACGCGCTGCTCGAGATCGACGTGCAGGGCGAGAACCACCTGACCCTGGTCAAGGACGTGCAGCGCAACCCCGTCACCCAGCTGATCGAGCACGTCGACCTGCAGGGCGTCCGCCGTGGCGAGAAGGTCACCGTCGACGTCCTGGTGCACGTGGTCGGCGAGCAGTCGGACCCGAACGCCTACGTCAACCTCGACCAGAACTCGATCTCCGTCGAGGCCGACGCCACGGCCATCCCGGAGTCCTTCGAGGCCGACATCACCGGCCGCGAGATCGGCGACCACCTCTACGTCTCGGATCTGGCGCTGCCCGCCGGCGTCACGCTGGTCACGGATCCGGAGACCCTGCTGGTCAACATCGCCGAGCCCGCCGTCCAGGATCTGGGCGAGGAGCCGGAGGCCGAGGAGGCCGCCGAGGGTGAGGCCGCCGACGGCGAGTCCGCGGAGGCCGAGGCCACCGAGGACGAGTCCGCCGAGTGACCGTTCGCATCACCTCGTCCGGCGCGCACCAGCGGTGAGCGCGGACACCTGGCTCGTGGCCGGGCTCGGGAATCCCGGGCCCGGCTACGCCCGTCACCGGCACAACGTCGGCGCCATGGTCCTCGACGAGCTGGCCGGCAGGATCGGCGCGAGCTTCAGCGCCGACGCCCGCGCCCGCGCCGCCGTGGCCACCGGCCGGGTCCGTCCCGGCGGCCCCCGCGTCGTGCTCGCCAAGCCTGCCGTGTTCATGAACACTTCCGGCGGACCGGTCGCCGCGCTGCTGCAGTACTACTCGCTGGGCGCCGACCAGTTGATCGTCGTGCACGACGAGATGGACATCCCCTTCGACGACGTCCGGCTCAAGCGGGGCGGCTCCGAGGGCGGCCACAACGGCCTCAAGGACATCACGCGGGCGATCGGCACCCGGGACTACGTCCGGGTCCGGGTCGGCGTGGGGCGTCCGCCCGGCCGGAAGGACCCGGCCGACCACGTGCTCAGCGACTTCGCGAAGACCGAGTCGGCGGCCCTGCCGCTGCTGCTCGACACGGCGGCGGACGCCGTCGACGCGGTGGTCGAGGACGGCCTGCTCGCGGCCCAGCAGCGCTTCCACGGCCGCTGACGACGCCGACGCCGGGACGGGAACGGGTTGCGGTCGGCGGTCGGGTCCGCCGTGTATGATCGCGACCAGTCGCTGACGCATCTGGCCCCCCGGTGACGTGGGGTCATGGACGCGTGACTCGGGATCGGGGGGATTCCGTGGCCGAATGGGGGCATGTGCAGGTGGGGACGGGTCGACCGCAGTCTCAGCGCGCCGACGGGAGTCGACGCGATGTCGTCGTGCCCCACCACGGCACCCGGGTCCGCGGCCGAGACAGCCAGATCGCGGCGGCGCTGGCCGTGCTGCGCGGCTCGACGGCGCGTTCGGTCCTGATCGTGGGCGAGGCCGGCAGCGGCAAGACCGCCCTCCTCGGGCAACTGCTGCACGACCTCGGACCCGGTGCCGAGGTGCTCACCGTCCGCGGCAGCGCCGCCATCTCCGGCTCCGACTACGCCAGTCTGGGGCTGCTGCTCAGCGAACTGCCCGAATCCTCCGTCGGCCACCCGTTCGCGGTCGCCGACGGCCTCGCCCGCCTGCTGGCGGAACGCGCCCACGGGCGGCCGGTCGTGGTCGGCGTCGACAACGCCGAGGCCGTCGACCCGCGCAGCGCCATCGTGCTGGGTGAGCTGTGCGCCCGGGGTGCGGTGCGCCTGGTGCTGTGCACCTCCGACGCCGACCAGCTGCACCCCGGCTTCGAGCACCTCGTGTACTCCGACGGCGTGCTGCGCATCGAGCTGCCGCCCCTGAGCCTGCCCGACGCGGCCCTCGTGCTCGCGGACGACCTCGGCGGGATGCTCTCCCGGATGGCGGCGTTCACCATCTGGGAGGCGGCCGCCGGCAACCCCCGCTACCTGGGCATGATGCGGATGAGCCTGCTGGCCGACGACCGGCTCGTGCTCGAGGACGGCATCTGGGTGCTGCGCGACGGGGGGCCCCGCGAACGCGACCGGCGGCTGGCCCTCGAACGCCTGCACGGGATGCGGGCCGAGCACCGGCGCATCCTGGACATCCTCGCCTGCGTGCGCGAACTGCCCCTGCCCCTGCTGCTCGACATCGCCGGCCATGAGGCGCTCGACGAGCTGATGACCCTGCGCCTGATCCTCGTCGACCAGCGGCGCGCGCCCGCCGTCCGGTTGCGCCACCCCGGTCTCGGCGACGTGATCCGCGCCGAACTGCCCCTGCTGCGCCGGCGTGCCCTGCACGACGACGTGCTGGCCGTCATCGGGGACCGGCCCGTCCCGGCGGCGACGCGCGCCGGCCTGATCGAGTGGGCCGTGGACGCGCGTGAGCGGGTACCCGTCGCCGACGTCCTGGCCGCCGCCGAGTTCGCCCTGCAGTCGCTCGAACCCGCCCGGGCCGCGCACCTGGTGGCGAGCTTCCCGCGTTCCACCGACGACGTGCACGCGCTCGTGACCACGCTCGAGGTGTTCTGCGCGTCGGGGCAGTACCACCGGGCCGCCCGGGAGCTGGAGGACTGGCGGCGTCACGGTTTCGCCCTGACCGACGCGGAGTTCGTCGATCTGGCGATCGCCGAACAGGGGGTGTACCGCAACCTGCCCGACGGCTACGCGCGGGCCGGCGACGTGCTGATCGCCGCGCGGGGCCGGGCCGACGGCGACGTCGGCCTGCTGGCGCGGATCGAGACCGCCGAGGTGGAACTGGCCGCCCACCAGGGGCATTTCGCGGACATCATCGCCACCCACCTGCCGGACGGCCTCGACGCCCTGATGCCCCGGCCCGGCAGCGTGCTCACCCCGGACTGCGTCACCCGGACGGGCTGGATCGCCGAGTCGCTCGCCCACGTCGGCCGGACCGATGACGCCCTGCGCCTGATCGCCGGCGTCCGTCTGGCGCTGCCGCCCGACGGTGTCTCGCCGCTGGCCGGCTTCGCGTTCACCGAGCACGAGTTCTTGATCCGCATCCTCTCCGGGGACTTCGCGACGTGCCGGGCGCTGGTGGCGGCCGGCATGGACGACACCGGCCGGCCGCCGGGTCCGATCGTCCTGAACGGCGAGCTGTGGGAAGGGCTGGTCGACAGCCTGACCGGCCATCACGATCGCGCCCTCGCGTCGCTGCGGCCGGCGATCGCGCAACTCGCCGTGGACGGGCGGGCCCCCGTGCTTCCGCTCGCGCTGGCGACCGCCGCCTACAACAGCGCCCGGCTCGGGCACACCGAGGAGGCCGCTGCGTTCCTCGGCCGGCTCGACGCGTACGCCAGCAACGCCGCCTGGGTAGTGCGGCGCTACGCCGAGTATTTCCGCAACGCCACGCGCCTGCTGCTCGACGAGGACCGGCCGGCCGCCGTCGCCGCCCTGCTCGCCGAGTCCCGCGCCGACGAGGAGCGCGGCCTGCGTCAGATGGCCTTCGACCTGGCGTTGACCGCGGCCATCACCGGCGACGCCGAGGCGGCGAGAACCGCCGGCCGGCTGGCGGAGACCGTCCAGGGACCGGTGGCCGCCCTGGCCCGGCGGTTGGCCGCGGGCATCGCGACGGGCGACCCGGAGCAGCTGCTGGCCGCGGGCACGGCGGCCGAGCGGCTCGAGCTGGACGCCGTCGTCGTCGCCGTCGCGGACCGGATGCTGGCGACCGAGCCGCTCACGCCGGCCCACCGGCGCGCCGCCCGCGGACTGCTCCAGCGGACCCAGCAGCGCACCGCGACCCCGGCCGTCGCGACCCGCCGGCTCGAGACGTTGACCCCGATGGAGCGCGATGTCGCCGACGCCGTCGCGAACGGGACGACCAACGAGGAGCTGGGCCGCCGGCTGCACCTGTCCCGCCGCACGGTCGAGTGGCACCTGGCCAACATCTACGAGAAGCTGCCCGTCACCGGGCGCCGGCAGCTGGCCGCACTCGTCGAGACGGCGCGGACCCCGGCGTGAGCGACGTCTCCCCGCTGCTGCGCGGCAGCCGCCTGGCCATCGCCGAACGGATCGCCGGCCAGCTGCGCTCCGGGTCCGGCGGGGGCAGTCTCGTCCTCGCGGACATCGGCATGGGCAAGACCATGGTCGCGCAGGGCGTGCGGGACCTGCTGGACGGGCGGCTGCCCATCTCCACGGTGCTGGCCACCAGCAGCCTCTCGACCGTGCCGTTCGGCGCGCTCGGCCCGTATCTGAGTGGGTTGAGCGCCCGGGACGTGGACTCCCCGGTGGCGGTGATGCGCCAGCTCAACGCTCGGTTCCACCCGGACGACGCCGGCAACGTGCCCGTGCTCGTCCTCGACGACGCGCAGTTCGTCGACGAGAGCAGTGCGGCCCTCATCGCCCAGCTCGTCGCCGGGGGGCAGCTGCGCCTGGTCGCCCTGGGCCGGCGCTCGGCGGAGCTGCCGGCGGACCTGCTGCAGCTGACCATCGACGGGCTGATCGACCAGATCGACCTCGACCCGATGGCGGAGCAGGAGATCCAGCAGCTCTGCGAGACCGTGCTGGCCGGCCCCGTGCTGCACAGCGTCGGGGGATACCTCGCCCGGGCGTCGGAGGGCAACCCGATGATGGCGCAGGCACTGATCGAGGGCGCGGTCCGCACGCACAGCCTGGTCCGCCGGCGCGGCGTCTGGATCCTGGTGGGCGAGTTCCCCAGCGCCGACCTGCCCCTGACCGAGGTGATCAAACGGGAGCTGGTCGGGCGACCGCCGGCCGAGCGCCGCGCCCTCGAGCTCGTCTCGCTCGCCGATCCGCTGCCCCTGTCGGTGGCCGAGCGGCTGGGGCACCGGGAGGCGATCGCCCGGCTCGAGGCGGCGCGCATCGTGACGGTCAGCCAGGACGAGGCGCCGGTGGTGCGCCCCAGCCACCCCCTGTACGGGGACCTGGTGCGCGCTCTCGTGCCGCGTGGCCGGTCCCTGCTGATCCGCCAGCAGCTGGTCGAGCAGATGGACTTCGACCCCTACTCCTTCGACGGTCTGCTGCACCACGTCGCCTGGTCGCTCGACTGCGGTATCCGGGTGCCGGACCAGCACCTGCTCAAGGCCGCCCGCCTGGCCAACCAGGTGTACAACCCGGACTTCGCCCTGCGCGCCGCCACGGTCGTGACCGCCCCGGAACTCGTCGGCGCGGCCCAGGTGGAGATCGCCCGGGCCACCTTCCTGCGGGGCAACACCGCCCGGGCCGTCGAGATCGCGCAGTCCCTCGCGACCACCTCCGTCGACCCGGTGGTGGTCTCCGCCGCCGTGATCCAGATGGCCCAGATCCACCTGCAGACGCTCGGCCTGTCCACGCCGTTGCGCGCGGACGCCCGGCTGTGGCGTTCCGCCCTCGAACGGATCGAGGCCGACCGCGTCCTCGACGACTTCGAGCGGACCGTGATGCGGCACGCGTCGATCGGCACGGAGCTGATCGAGACCGGCGCCCTGCTGCTCGAGTCGCGCTTCGACGGGCTGGAGGAGCGGTTGCGGACCATCCTGGCCAGCCCGGACCAGAACCTGACCTGCCGCATCGTCGCGCTCACGCAGCTCGGCGAGGTGCTCGCCTGGACGGGGCGGCCCCGCTCCGGCGTGGAGTGCACCCAGGAGGCCTTCGCGCTGATGACGCAGGCGTCCACCCTGACCGGCTTCCACGAGTACGTGCTCACGCGGCACGTGATCGCCTGCATCCACGTCCCGCGCTGGGACGACGTCCGCGCCATGTTGCAGGGGTACAGCGATCGCGGGCCGGCCAACCTGATCTTCTTCGGCGGGGCGGTGGGCTTCGTGCGCGGGATGATCGCGGTGCTCACCGGCGACGTCGACGGCGGCCTCGGCCACCTCCTGCCCGCGGTGGAGGCGCTGCGGGAGTCGGACGTGGAGAACTGCCTCCCGCTCGCGCTGGGGGTGACGGCGTTCGCCGCCTCCCTGCGCGGGGACGCGGCCCTGGTGGAGCGCTGCCGCGAGGACTTCGAGTGGCTGCCGGCGCGCACGGACGACCCGAAGTACCAGATGGCGACGGCGTTCATGGGCCTCGCCTCCGTCCGCACCGCCGGGCCGGACGCCGCCCTCGACGCGGTGGAGGAGGTCGCCCGCGCCAGCGCGCGGTCCGGCGCGGTCACCCTCGAGCTCGACGTGCGCCTGTTCGGCGCCTTCCTCGGGCCGCCCCGGGATCCGCAGCGGATCCTCGACCTGACCGCGGGACTGGAGGGTGACGGCGCGGCGATGCTGCGCCGTTACGCCCGGGCGCTGCTCGACGGCGACGCCGAGGGGCTGGCCGGTACGGCGGACGCGGCCGTCGCCCTGGGGTATGCGCAGATCGCCCTGCACGCGCGGCGCGCGGCGGTGCCGCTGCTGGAGGCCGACGGGAACCAGGCCCGGGCCCGCGAACTGCAGCGGCTGATCACCACCGCCGCCGGGGCCCTCGGCGTGGACGGGGCCGCGGCGGACGGCGGCCCGCGACTGGACCGGCTGACCCGCCGGGAGCGGGAGATCGTCGAGCACCTGCTCGCCGGCCGCACCAACCGGCAGATCGCCACCGCGGTGGGGGTCTCGGTCCGCACCGTCGAGAACCACCTCTACCGGGTCTACCCGAAACTGGGGGTGACCCGGAGGGACGAACTCGTGGCGCTCCGCGGCCCCGCGACCACTCCCTAGAGTGGTCCGCGGGGTCGATCCCCGTAGCGAGATCGAGGTTACCGGCGGGTCACCCAGATCACCGGCGAAATAGAGTAGTGGCCACTCCAAGACCCGTAGCCATTCGCCTGTTCACCTCCGTGAACGCACCTAGACTGAGGGAGAAGCGGGAACCAACGGGGGAAGAACTGCTGGGGGACAACGGCTAGGTCTCCACCACACTTCCGCTTCACCGAGAGCAGCCCTGGGGGGACTCTGCGTGGCTGCTCGGGTGGACGTCAGCACCGACCGTTCGTGTGCGGACTCGCCACCATCCTCCCGGACCGGTGTTCCTCACCGCACGTCGACGACGTCCGCGAGGAACACCGGGACGGGGGACCTGAGACGGAGTCGGCGGCGGATGGCCTTCTGAGACCAAGGCCCCCCCCAGCCGCCGCCGACTCCTTAGGTCAGTCGGTTCCGCCGTGACGCCGAGGCGTCCCGGCGGTCCGGTCAAGGGGGGAACGTGACTCAGCTCAGTCAGGACGCCATCGGCGTCACACGCACGCCGATGGACCTGCCCGAGTTCGGCACGCATCGCGCACGGCCACGGGTCTTCCACCGGGCCTCGGCCGGTGCCGCGATGACGACCGCGCGCTGGGTGCGCCGCTATCGATTCGGCCTGCTGGCGATGGACACCGCGCTGGTGTTCGCCGGCATCCTCGGCACCCAGTTGATGCTGCATCCCGAGGTCTTCACGGGGCGCATGCTGCGGCCGGAGCAGATGGCGCAGGCGCTCGTCGTCTTCGCGGTCTGGATGGCGCTGCTCGCGCTGTTCCGCAGTCGGGACCGGCAGATCCTCGGGGTGGGATCCGAGGAGTACAAGGCGGTCGTGAACGCCGGCGCCGCCGCGATCGGCGCGACCGCCGTGCTCTTCCTCGCCTTCCAGGCCGATTCCAGCCGAGGCTACGTCTTCGCCGGCATCCCCGTGGCCACGGGCGCCCTGCTGGTCGAACGCTGGATCGCCCGCCGGTGGCTCACCTGGCACCGCAAGGACGGTTACTTCCTGTCCAAGGTCGTGGTGCTCGGCTCGCACGAGGACGTCGAGTACGTCGTCGCGCGGATCGCCAAGAAGTCCGGCGCGGTGTTCAAGGTCGTCGCGGCGGTGGTCGAGGACGCGGACGTCACCGGACGCCTCCGCGTCGACGACGCGTCCATCCCGGTGTTCAGCCAGGTGCAGAACATCCCGGCGGTCGTGGCGCGGTACGGGGCCGACGCCGTCATCGTCGCCGGCCAGCTCGCCGCCGGCTCCAGCTTCATCCGCGAACTCGGGTGGGAACTGGAGAAGAGCAGCACCCAGCTGGTGGTCGCCTCGTCGCTGACCAACGTCGCCGGCCCACGGATCCGGTTCCGGCCGGTCGAGGGCCTGCCGTTGATGCACGTGGACCTGCCCAACTTCACGGGCAGCCGGCACGTGCTCAAGCGCACCATGGACATCGTCCTCGCCACGCTGGCATTGCTCGTGCTGACCATCCCCATGGCCCTGATCGCCCTGCTGATCACGCGGGACAGCCCGGGTCCGGCGCTCTTCCGGCAGGTCCGGGTGGGCCGGAACGGCACCTCGTTCACCATGCTGAAGTTCCGGTCCATGGTGCAGACCGCGGAACAGGACCTGGCCGCCCTGCGGGAGCAGAACGAGGGCGCGGGCGTCCTGTTCAAGCTCAAGAACGATCCGCGGGTCACCCGCATCGGCGGGCTGCTGCGCCGCACCTCGCTGGACGAGCTGCCCCAGATCATCAACGTGCTGCGCGGGGACATGTCGCTCGTCGGCCCGCGCCCACCGCTGCCCTCGGAGGTCGCGGCCTACCACGGTCACACCCACCGGCGTCTCTTCATCAAGCCGGGGATCACCGGGCTCTGGCAGGTCAACGGCCGGTCCGACCTGGACTGGGAGGAGAGCGTGCGGCTCGACCTCTACTACGTGGAGAACTGGTCGCTGCTGGGGGATCTGATGATCATGTGGCAGACGGTCAAGGTCATGCTCAACAAGAACGGCGCCTACTGAGCACCGGCGGCACGGTGCGCCGTGCCGCGGACATGGGGGGACGATGAACACGACACACACGGCCGGCGGGGCTCCGCCGGCCGATCCACTGCGCATCGCGATGGTGGGCACCCGCGGGGTGCCCGCCGCCTACGGGGGTTTCGAGACCGCCGTCGAGCAGATCGGGTCCCGGCTGGCCGAGCGGGGGCACGCCGTCACGGTCTACTGCCGGCGCACCGGGGGTGCGGCGCCCGCCTCGCACCTGGGAATGGACCTGGTGCACCTGCCCGCGCTGCGGCGCAAGACGCTCGAGACGCTCAGCCACACGGCGGCGTCGGCCGCGCACCTCTCCTGGCGCGGCCGGCAGGACGTCGCCTTCGTCTTCAATGCCGCGAACGCGCCGTTCGTGCCGTTGATCCAGTCCCGCGGGGTGCCCGTGGCCGTGCACGTCGACGGGCTGGAGTGGCAGCGCGGCAAGTGGGGAGGCGCCGGGCGCCGCTTCTACCGGGCGGCCGAGGCCCTCGCCGTGCGCACCGCCGACGCCCTGATCGCGGATGCGGCCGGCATCGCGGACTACTACCGGCTCGAGTTCGAGGCGGCCACCGACCTGATCGCGTACGGGGCGCCGCTGCTGCGCGACGTGCCCACCGCCCCCCTCGCGCAGGTGGGCGTGCGGCCCGGCCACTACCACCTCGTGGTCGCCCGGTTCGAGCCGGAGAACCACGTCGCGGAGCTGGTCGAGGGCTACCGGGCCTCCGCCGCGACGGAGCCGCTCGTGGTGGTCGGCACCGCCCCGTACGCGGCGGCGTACACGGAGCGGATCGAACGAGCCGCGGGCGCCGACCCGCGGATCCGGCTGCTCGGCGGCGTCTGGGACCAGGACCTGCTCGACGCCCTCTACGCCCACGCGACCACCTACCTGCACGGCCACTCGGTCGGCGGGACCAACCCGTCGCTGCTGCGCGCCGTCGGCGCCGGCACCCCGGTGATCGCCTGGGACGTCGTCTTCAACCGGGAGGTGCTCGGCGTCGACGGCCGCTATGTGGCAGACGCCGATGCCCTCCCCGGGGCGCTCCTCGAGGCCGAGCGGGACCGTGGTGCGCTCGCGCTGCGCGGGCGGGCCCTGCAGACCATGGCCGGGCAGCGCTACACGTGGGACGGCGTCACCGACGCCTACGAGGACCTCGCCCGCCGGCTCGCGGCCGGCGAGAGCGTCCGCGGCACGGCCACCGGCCGGCGCACGGGGGAGTGGGACCGGGTCGGCGGCGCGAGCCGGCGCCTGGAGGCCCACCGTGCTTGAGCGCCGCCCGGTCGCGGCGGCGACGCGGCGGGTGACGCCGAGCGCGCCCGCCGTCACCGGGGCCCGGCTGCCCTGGGTCGACGCCGCGCGCGGGCTGGCGGTGTGCGGGGTCGTGCTCTTCCACGTCTGCCTGTGGCACCTGACGCCCATGGCCGCGACCGACCCGGCGGCGGCCGGCGCGGTCTCCGGCTGGGGCCGACTCAACGCTCTCATCGACGCCCTGCGGATGCCGGTCCTGCTGTCCATGTCGGGCTATCTCGCGAGCCGTCGCATCGCCGCCGGCTTCCGCGCCGCCAGGCCCTCGGTGGCGGCCAACGCGTGGCTCTACGTCGTCTGGTTGGTCGTCTACGCCGTGGTCGGGGTCGCCGTCGCGGACGGCGTGCCCCACCGCGTCGACGGACCGGTCGACGTCCTGGCGCAGCTGCTGGTACCGGACACGCCGCTGTGGTACCTGATGGCCCTGGTGCTGTACACCGTGGTGCTCACGCTGCTCCGGAACGTGCCGGGATGGGCCGTGCTGGCAGCGTTCGCGCTCGTGTCGTGGACCGCCGAGGTGGTCGACGCGACGCCGGAGTTCTGGACGAAGATCCTCGCGCTCGGGCTCTACTTCGCGATCGGCGCCCGCTTCCCGCAGTTGGTCCGGTCGCTGGCGTCCCGGGCGACCGTTCCGCGCGCGTTCCTGGTCGCCGTCGTGCTCGCGGCACTGATCTGGGCGGACCGGTTCTTCCCCACGGTCGAGCTGTCCGAGGCGTTCGAACGCGTGCGGGGGATCGCGGTGGTGGTGGGCTTCGGCTGCATCGTCGCGGTCCTGGTGCGGTCGCGGCCGATGCAGTGGTTCGCCCGGGTCATCGGCCGGCGCACCCTCTGGATCTACGTGCTGCACGTCCCCGTGCTCCAGCTCCTGGTCACCGCGCTCCCCCCGGAACGGTTGGCGCACGCGCTGCCGACACCGGCCCTGTGGCTGCTGCCGGTGGTGGAGGCGCCGACGGTCGTCGTCGTGTGCTGGTGGGTGGGCCGGCTGCTCAGCGCGACCCCGGCTCGCGTGCTCTTCTCCCCGCCGTGGCAGGGCAGGCCCGGCGCCTGACGTTCCGCCGTGCCGACGCGGCCCTCGACATCGTCCCGGCGTCGCAGTATGGTCCGACCACCCGGTGCCTGGTGCACGGATACGAGGCGCGGGGCCGGAGGTCGTCGGGGGGCCGGTGGCACGAAGGGGATCGGATCATGTCCGGACCATCCAGCGCGGGCAACGACCCGGCTGCGGACGACGACGTGCCGGACGCCGCCGCGGGGACGGCACCCGCGCGGCTCGAGGTGGTGTTCCCCCCGCAGCTCGACCCGACGGCATGGCAGCGCCGGCACGCCGTGGGGGAGGTGCCCAGCCGCTGGCCCTACGGACTCGACGGCCTGCGCGCCTGGGCGTCGCGCACCACGCCCCGGACGCTGCCCCCGTCCGGCAGCCTGCGCGCCCGAGCCGGCCGCCTGCTGCCCCGGGTGACGGCCGCGCCCCGCCCCGGCACCCGCGACATCGGAATGTGCTGGGACGAGAACGTGGCGGTGGCGATGACGAGGCTCGCCCGGCGGCCGGAGATGTTCTGCGGGGTGATCTGGGTGACGGACCGCCACGGGCCCCCGGACGGGGCGGCCCGCGCCACGCTGCACGCCCTCCGCGCGATGACCGGGGTCTGGGTGATCAGCCGGGCCCAGGTGGAACCGCTGCGCGAGCTGGTGGGCCCGGACGGGCCCCGGGTCAGCTTCGTCCGCTTCGGGGTGGACGGGCGGTTCTTCGGGCTGCAGCCGTATCCGGATCGCCCCGTCGTCGTCAGTCTCGGCAACGATCGGCACCGCGACGTGGAGACCACCCTGGCGGCCCTGCGACTGGTGAAGCAGCGGCGCCCGGCGACGGAGCTGGTGGTGCAGACACGTTCCGCGGCGCCGGGAAGCGTGGACGGGATGACGGTGGTCGACCGGCTGACCCACCGCCAGGTGCGCGAGCTGTATGGTCGGGCGTCGGTCGTCGCCGTGGCGACACGGCCGAACCTGCACGGCTCCGGCATGACGGTGGGACTGGAGTCCCTGGCGTCGGGCCGTCCCGTCGTCGTCACCGGCTCGCCGGGGCTGGAGGACTACGTCGAGGACGGGCGGACCGGGCTGCTGACCGCCCCGAGCGATCCGGCGGCCCTGGCCGACGCCGTCGTCGACCTGCTGGACGACCCGGACCGGGCGTGCGCCATGGGCGTGACGGGCCGGCACGTCGTGGAGGAGCGGATGACGACCGAGCACCTCGTGCGCGGCCTGGCCGGCGTGCTGGGGCTGGCCGCGCGTCCGGAGGGATGAGCCGTCACCCCGACCGGTGGTACTCGTGGAAGCGGTCCCCGCGCACGCCGGCCAGGATGCCGCGTCCCCGGTGGATGCTCCGCGTTCCCCGTGCCTCGTGGTGCAGGTCCCCCCGCCAGCGGCCCCACGCCCGCCGTCCCGACCCGAGGACGATGCGGGCCACGCCGACGGCCGTCCACCGTGCGACGACCCCTGCCCTGCCGGGTCGTCCACCGGCGCGGCGCAGCGCGATCTCGGCGTCCGTGTTGCCGTGCCCGTAGGCCCGGTCCAGGGCCCACCGGCGGTCCAGGCGCTCGGGGGAGAGGGGGCTGTCGACGACCGACTCGTGGCACCAGACGATCTCGCGGCCGGTGTCGGTGAGCTGGTAGGTGAAGAGGGTGTCCTCTCCGCCGGCGAGGCCCAGGGTGGGGTCGAAGCGCACGCCGGAGTCCGCCACCTGGTGCAGATCGAGGAGGAGGTTGCTGGTCGCGGCGGCGCGCACGCGGGTGCCGGTCGCCCGGTCCGGCCGGTGGAAGTAGCCCATGGCGCGCAGCCACGGGTCGATGTCGGCGGGCAGCTCCGTGCGCACACGCCCGGCGACCGCGGCGGCCCCCGTGTCCGCCTGGACCCGGATCAGCGCGTCCAGCCACCCGGCCAGGGGGATCTCGTCGTCGTCGATGAAGGCGAGCAGGTCGGCGCCGGCGGCCGCGCGGATCGCCGTGCTCCGGGCGGCGGCGATGCCGGGTGTCGGTTCGTGGACGTACCGGGCGGACGGCAGCACGGCGTCCACCACGGCGCGAGCGGAACCGTCCGCGTCGTTGTCGACGACGAGCACGCCGGTCGCCAGGTCGGTCTCCGCGAGCCGCGGCGGCAGCGAGCGGAGCAGATCCGCCAGCTGATCCGGGCGCCGATAGGTGCAGACGGCCACGACCGCGGACCGTGGGCTCACCGGCGTGCCCTCCGGCGCCGGGCGACGGCGTCACGGAACGCGCGCGCGTGCGCCGCGGCGGTGCCGCTCCACTCCCGGGCCGTGAGGTCCGGCCGATCGTGCTGCGGGGCCGGCGCCGCCAGCGCGCGCGCGATGTCGGCGGCGGTCAGCTCCCCGGCGTAGGTGTGCACCCACCCCGGCCCGACCTCGTCCGCGAGCGCGCGGTTCACCTCGTTGTCCGGGACGAGGACCGGCCGGTCCAGGGAGAGTGCCGCGAGCACGGTGCCGGAGTTGTGCATGTGGCGGTAGGGGAGCACGACGAGCGACGACGCGGTGATCGTCGCGACCAGCTCGGCGTCCTCGAGGAAGGCGAAGCGGGTCGTGATCCGCCGGTCGTCCCCGGCGAGGGCGGCGATCTCCGCCTGCAGGGCGTCCGAGGACGGTCTGCCGGCCACGACCAGCGTGGCGGCCGGGTCGTCGACCTGCCGGAACTGCTCGACGAGACGCTCGACGCCCTTGTACCGGCGGATCAGACCGACGTAGGCGGCGCGGCGCCCGACCCGTTCGGCGGCGGGATAGGGTGCGAACCAGTCCCGGTAGTGGCCGTGCGGGATGGTGACGGCCGCCTGCGTGGTGGGCGTGGCGTCGTTGAGGCGGATCGCGACGACCGTGAGGCGATCGAGGGCGGCGAGCAGTGCGTGGTCGACGCGGGCGAGGCCCGCGGGCCGATGGAGGTTGTGCACGGTGCGCACGACCGGGACCCTCGCCAGGGCGAAACGGGCCACGACGAGTGCGGTCAGGCAGCGCCGCACCAGCCGTCCCACGCGCCGGTGACCGCCGACCATCTGCTCCGGCCAGTGCACGTGGAACACGTCCACCCGGCCGGTCAGGGCCCGGCGCCAGGTGAAGAGCTCGACGCGCAACTCGGCGTCGCGCTCGAGAGCGGTGACCAGCTGACGCAGGTACGGGTTCGTCTGAGGGCCGACCCGCTGAAGTGACTCCATCACCACCAGGGGGCCGCTCACGGGGCCACCGCCTCGGCGGCGTCGGCGTACCAGTCGTCGACGAGGGCCGGCAGCCGGGACGCCGACCAGCGCTGGTGCGGCCTCCCCCCGGTCTGCGCGGCACGGTTCAGCTGGCCGGCGAGACCGGCGACGACGTCGCCCGTCAGCGACGCGACGAACGCGTTGGGTGCGGCGAGCAGCGGCGGGCCGCCGAGGGGGAGGCAGACCACGGGGCAGCCCAGCGTGCTGGCCTCGGCGGCGACCCAGCCCGCCTGGTCGTGCAGGGACGGGAACAGGAAGGCGGTGGCGCCCGCGATCGCGGCCAGCACCTCGGCGCGCGGCCGGTGGCCACGGAACTCGACCCGGTCCTCCACGCCGCGGGCAGCGGCAAGCCGCTCCAGCCGGCGACGCTCGTAACCGGCGCCGAACACGATCAGCCGCCACGACCGTGCGGAGGGATGCGCGATCGTCTCGATGGCGAGCCGGCCCCCCTTCCAGGCCAGCAACCGCCCGGCGAAGACGGCCGTGCGGTCCTGCGATTCGACGGCGCGCCGGGCACCGAGTCCGTCGAGTACCGCGTTCGGCTCCACGACCACCCGCCGGGCGTGCGCGAACCGGCGGGCTACGTCGGCGTTCTGCGCCACGACGACCGCGGCACGGCGCGCCGTGGGGTCGCCGAACCAGCGTCGCGGTCCGGCGGTCGCGGCGTCACGCACCAGCTCCGTGACGGATCCGCGCAGTCCCAGCCAGCGGCGCAGCCGCCAGTACGGCAACCGGCTGGCGCCGCCGACCGGTCCCCAGACGAGGGGGAGGCGGGGGACGCGCGCGAGTCCGCAGGGCAGCCAGTCGTTCGCGAACGTGAGGTGGTGGCCCACGGCGAACCGGTGTCGGCGGTGCAGCGCGGTGACCGTGCGGGCCAGCTTCGCCTGCCACGCGGCGTAGTACCAGTACACATCCCAGGAGCGCCTGCGCCACCTCATCAACCGGGGCAGGTCCTGGTGCACGACGGTCAGGTGCGCGGCGAGGCCGGGCCGCTCCCGCAGGGCGGCCGCGATCGGCTCGCGGAACCGCTCGCGGGTCACCACCCACACGTCGTGGTGTCGAGCGGCGGCGACGGCGAACTCCCACCCGGCGCGCGCCTCCGGTTCGTCGACCGGCCCGCAGGCGTAGGCGCTGATGACGACGCGCGGTCGCTCGCCGTCACCGCCGGCTGCGGTCATGCCGCCGTCCCCACGCGGCCCATGTCCCGGAACCACTTCACGGTGGCCAGGGCGCAGAACCCCGCGGAGCAGAGCGCGAGCAGGCCGTAGACCACCATGAACACCGGCGGGAAGGCCCACAGCACGAACGCGCAGCACAGCAGCCCGTAGTCCGTCGGCAGGGCCAGCCAGGTGAACACGCTGGTGCCGCCGGCGCGCGACGGACGCGGCGTGCCCCGGCTGAGCAGGTCGTTGAGCAGCATGGCCGCGAAACTCACGGTCGCCGAGACGGCGAAGACGAGCGGCACCACCAACCAGGCGCCCGCGTCGGGCCACCACCAGCGGAAGGCCGCCACGAGCACGACCAGGTGCAGGGCGACGTTCTTGAACGAATCGAGCACGTGGTCCAGCCACTCGCCCTGCGGGGAACCGGCCCGCAGCAGGCGCGCGAGCTGACCGTCCGCGGAGTCCCAGGCATACCCGAGCACCAGGCAGGCCGCGGCGCCGAGGGCGCTGCCCACCGACGGCGGGACCAGCACCAGGCACAGCATGCCTGCCACGCTGAACCCGATGCTGATCAGGGAGACCTGGTTCGGGGTCAGACCCCACCGGTAGGCCAGCACGGCGAGCAGCCGCCCGAGCGGCCGGTTCACCAGGATCGAGTAGGCGGGCGAGCTGCGCGCCCGGCCCTTCTGGGCGTCGGCCAGGGCACGGTAGGCCTCGTGCATCCCCAGCGTTCGCGGCAGCGTCGATCGCTGCGTCATCATGTCCCCCTCGGCAGTCACCGCGGTCCGGCATCCCCCGCCGTCCACCCGCTCGGTGACAGCGTACTGATGGCGGGGCGGCACTGCCAGCCGACTCCCAGGCCGCGCGTGGCCGATTCCTGATAGAACTGCATCACCGTCGCCCTCAGGAGAGGCGAGGGTGGGGGAGCCGGCCGCCGTGCCGGATGACGAGGGGGGCAGCTCGTGAGTGAGCACCGCAGTTCGACGCCGGGGCCGACCGATCACGGCCGGCGGCCGTGGTGGCCCGTGGCCGCCGTGGTGATCGTCCTCGCCCTGGTCGTCGCGGCCGTGGCCACCTGGCTGGGCCAGAACACCGCCTCCCGGGAATCGGCACCACCGGCCACGACCGCATCGTCGTCGTCCGGGGCCGCGGCCGTGAACTCGACGGCGACCGGGGCGACCTCGGGTGCCCGGGCCACCGGCCGCGGGGCGACGACCGCCTCCGCCGGTGCGTCCGGCACGGGTGCCGCCTCCGCCGACGCCGCCAGTACGGGTGCCGGGGGGTCGAGCCGGGCGTCGAGCGGTGCGTCGTCGTCCGCCCGGGCGTCGGCATCGGCCCCGGCGGCCGGGGAGTTGCCGGCCGCGGCGCCCACGGCGGTCGTCTCGGCCGCCGACGGCCTGCAGCTGTCCATCGCCCGGCGCGAATCCGTCACGGGAGAGTCGGTGCTGGCGGGGGAGATCGCCGGACCGGCGGTCCGGCTCACGATCCAGGCGACCAACCGCGGATCCGAGCCGGTCAACCTGGACCTGTTCGTCGTCAACGCCTACGTCGGGCCCGAGCTGACCCCCGCCGGCAACGTCACCCAGCCCGGTGGGCGCCCCTTCACCGGGACCCTCGCTCCGGGCGCGGACGCGACGGGCGTGTATCTGTTCAGCATCCCCACCGACCAGCGCGGCCGGGTGCGCGTCACCGTGGACTACCGGGCCCAGGAGCCGCGGGTGGTCTTCGAGGGCAGCCTCGCCGGCTGACCACCGGGTCCCCGCGGATGCCGTCGACGGCGCCGCGGGGCGCTGTGTGACGGGTATCACCGCAGGTCCAGCCGATGCGTTGACCGCGCGCCGGCCAGGCCCTACGATTCAGCCATGGAGTGAGCCGGGGGGCCTTTCTTCGTGGGGATCGTTCGTCACCGTCTGGGCGGACGAATTAGTGGGGGTAGTAGCATGCGTCATGCTCCGGGCCAGAAATCTGTCTTCTCACCGCGCGCGCCGTGGCCGCCTGCGCCACGCCGTCGAGGCCTTCGCCGGCTGATCGCGGTCCTCGGCGTCAGCGCCGTCCTGTCCTCGTTCGCCGTGGCGTCGCCGATCGCGGCCGTCGCGGCGGACCCGGTACCGGACTACACCGCCACGGTCACCACCGACCCGCTGCCCACCGTGCAGATCAACGGCGTCGCCTGGGCGCAGAAGATCGTCGGGCAGCGCGTGTACGTCGGCGGTGACTTCCAGAACGCCCGCCCGGCCGGATCGGCCGCGGGCACCAACCTGACGGCGCGGCAGAACCTGCTGCGGTACGACCTGGCGACCGGCGTCCTCGACGCCGGCTGGAACCCGGGAGCAAACGCCGAGGTGTTCGACGTGGACTCCTCGCCGGACGGTTCCCGCGTGTACATCGCGGGTCGATTCACCACCGTCGGCGGGCAGACCCGCAACCGGGTGGCCGCATTCGACGCCGCCACCGGCGCGCTGATCAGCACCTGGAAGCCGGACGTCAACGGGCGCGTGGACGCCATCACGGCGACCGCCGACACCGTGTACCTCGGCGGCGAGTTCACCACCGTCAACGGGGTCCAGCGCACCAAGGTGGCCGCGGTCAGTGCCGCCTCCGGTGCGGTGCTGGCCTTCAACGCGACGGTCGCGGGCGGCTACGGCCTCAAGGGCGTGGAGATCTCGCCGGACCGGTCGAAGATCGTCATCGCGGGCTCGTTCACGAGCGTCAACGGCTCCACCAACCCGGGCCGCGGCATGGCGGCGCTGGACGCCCGCACCGGCGCCCTGATGCCGTGGGCCATCAACAGCGTGATCCGCAACGCCGGGGGCAACGCGGCCATGATGTCGCTGAGCAGCGACGGGGACAGCGTGTACGGCACGGCGTTCGACTACGGCGGAACGGCGGAGGACGGCTTCGAAGGCGCGTTCCGCGCCAACTGGTCCGACGGCGGCATCGTCTGGCTCGAGGACTGCCACGGCGACACGTACACCGTGGCCCCGGTGGGCGACTCGGTCTATGTCGGGAGCCACTCCCACTACTGCGGCAACTTCGGCGGCTTCCCCCAGACCAACCCCTGGGGATTCCACCACTCGCTCGCCTTCTCGAAGGCCGCGACCGGGCCGACCATCACCCAGGACATCTACGGCTACCGCAGCTTCACCGGCCAGCCGTCGCCCACCATGCAGCACTGGTTCCCGGACTGGGTCGTCGGCAGCTACACGGGCAAGTCGCAGGCGGTGTGGAACGTCACCGGCAACGCCGACTACGTGCTCTACGGCGGCGAGTTCCCCAAGGTGAACGGGGCGTCCCAGCAGGGACTGGTCCGATTCGCCCGGCCGGGGCTCGCGCCGAACAAGATCGGCCCGCGCACGCAGGGCGGCGCGTGGGCCATCTCGGCGACGTCGAACCGCCCCGGCGAGGCGCGGGTGTCCTGGCAGGCCAACTACGATCCCGACAACCGCAGCCTGCACTACCAGCTGCTGCGCCGCGACCAGGCGACGCCGGTCTACGAGACCGACCTCGAGTCGACGTTCTGGAACAAGCCGCAGATGCAGTTCCGCGACCCGAAGGTGACGGCGGGGCAGACGTACTCCTACCGGATCCGCGTGTTCGACGCCAACGGCAACTCGACGCAGAGCGACTGGGCGAACGTCACCGTCTCCGCGACGGGTCCGACGGCCACCGCCTACGACAACGCGGTGCTGGCGGACAAACCGGTCAGCTACTGGCCCCTGAACGAGGGCAGCGGCGCGAGCGGGTTCGACTGGAGCGGCAGCAACGACCTCACGGTGACCGGCGCGCAGCGCGGGGTGACCGGGCCGAACCAGAAGGAGCCGACCACCGGCACGACCTTCACCGGGGCCGGCACCGGCAGCTCCTTCGCCTCCTCGACCGCCGCCGTCGACGGGCCGTCGACGTTCAGCGTCGAGACCTGGGTCCGCACCTCGAGCACCAACGGCGGGAAGATCGTCGGGTTCGGTGACAAGAACACGGGCGACTCCAGCAGCTACGACCGTCACATCTACATGGACGGCAGCGGCCGGATCACCTTCGGCGTCTACCCGGGCTCGGTCCGCGCCCTCACCAGCGCGCCCGGCTTCAACAACGGTCAGTGGCACCACATCGTGGCGACCCTCGGATCGGACGGTCAGGCCCTGTGGATCGACGGCCGGCGGGTCGCCCGGGACACGTCGACTCGCACCGCCCAGCCGTACGCCGGCTACTGGCGCATCGCGGGCGACAACCTCGGCGGCTGGCCGAACGCCGGTGCCACCTCCCTGCAGGGTGACATCGCCGACGTGGCGGTATACGGCACCGTGCTGACCGGCGACCAGATCGACAACCACCGCGTGGCGGCCGGTCTGAGCAGCACCGTTCCCGCGGCACCCGCGGACGCCTATGGGGCACGGGTGTTCAAGGACAACCCGGATCTCTACTGGCGCCTGGGCGAGACCGGCGGCACCACGGCCGCCGACTCCGGCCCGAACGGCGTCCCGGGCACCTACTCGGGCAGCGGGCTGACGTTCGGCCAGCAGGGCGCGGTGACCGGCACGACCAACACGGCCGTCGGGTTCGACGGCGCCAACGGTGAGCTGGGCAGCACGGCGAGCGTCAACAACCCGACGGTCTACTCGCTGGAAACCTGGTTCAAGACGGACACGACGGTCGGCGGCAAGCTGATCGGCTTCGGCAGCAGCCCCAACGGGAACTCCGGCAGCTACGACCGGCACGTCTACATGCAGGACGACGGGCGCCTCGTGTTCGGCACCTGGACCGGGCAGACGAACACGATCACCACACCGGACCCGCTCAACGACAACCGGTGGCACCACGTCGTGGCGACCCAGGGGTCGGACGGCATGAAGCTCTACATCGACGGGCAGCTGTCCGGGACCAACCCCCAGACCCAGGCCCAGGACTACGGCGGATACTGGCGGGTCGGCAACGACACGACCTGGGGCTCCTCCAGCTCCCACTTCAACGGGAGCCTCGACGAGGTGGCCGTGTACTCCTCCGTCCTTCCGGCCGCGAGCGTGACCTCGCACTACCAGCTCGGCAGCGGCACCACGCCCAATCAGGCTCCGGTGGCGGCGTTCACGTCGTCGGCGCAGAATCTGGCGCTGAGTGTTGATGGTTCGGGTTCGGCGGATCCGGATGGGTCGATCG
>NZ_BMJI01000029.1 GCF_014643255.1 Tersicoccus solisilvae
GGTCCGCGGAGCGGCGGGCCGCGTGCCCGCACCGGCCGGGCGCTCCCGGCCCGCGACCGGGTCGAGGGCGCGCCGCTCGGCCTCCACCTGCGCTGCGGCCGTGCGCCAGTCGTCGGTGCGCAGGGCCGCCATCACGGTGCGGCGCTCCTCACCGGTGAGCCGGTCGAGATAGAGCCTGCCGTCGAGATGGTCGGTCTCGTGCTGCAGGCACCGGGCCAGCATCCCCTCCCCGGTGACGGTCACGGGCGCGCCGGTGACGTCCAGCCCGGTGACGGTGGCCCGGTGGGCACGCGTGGTGTGGCCGCCGATCGCGGGCACGGAGAGGCACCCCTCCATGCCGGCCTGGGTCTGCTCCTCGACGGTGAGGACGGGGTTGACGACGTGCCCGGAGGAACCGTCGACCTCCCAGGTGAAGACCCGCAGTCCGACGCCCACCTGCGGGCCGGCGAGCCCGACGCCCCCGACGGCGATCATCGTCTCGTGCATGTCCGCGACCAGCCGGGCGAGCGCGTCGTCGAACCGGGTGACGGTCTCGGCCTGGGTCCGCAGGATCGGGTCGCCCAGCACCCGGACGGGCAGTATCGCCATCGCTGTCGTCGCGCTCCTCGTGTCTGGTCCGGCCGTCATGTCGTCGGTTCGTGGTCGGCCCGCGCATGATCCCGCCCGGTCCGGCGCACCAGTCTAGTGGCCGACACGGCCGGCGGTGGCGCTCAGCTGCCGGCGGCCGACGCCGTCCCGGCCAGTGCGGAGACCGCCGTCGCCCCGGCGGGCCGGCGCGGCTCCTCCGGTCCCCCGGCCGTCGCCTCGACCGCCGGTCCGGCCGCCTCCGGTCGGACCGCCGGTGATCCGGCGGGCGGCGGGGCGATCGGCAGCAGCGCGCGACCGGCGGCGGTGGCGTTGGCGGTGGTCTCCCAGACCCGCCGCAGCGAGCAGAACTTGTACCAGTGGTGGGCGAGCACGTCGTCGCGCGCCCGCATGGGCCGCACCTCGGTCTGCCCGATCGCCACCGGCAGCAGCAGCGGGCTCTGCCCATGGGGGAAGGGCTCCCAGATGCCGGCCTCGGCGTCGACGAGCCACTCCTGCGCCTTCATCCCGGCGACGAGCTGCATGACGACCTTCTCGTCCATGGCCTTGACGAAGCCGTCCCGGTCGGTGCCCTTGGTCTTGAAGTCGATGAGGCAGACGCGCCCGCCGATCCGGGCGATCAGATCGAGGGTGCCGGCGTAGCCGACGTCCTGGTTCCAGACGGTCGCCTCGGCGGCGATCGGCTCCACCTGGTAGGCGGTCCACCACTCGTCGAACCGATCGGCGAACTGCTGCTCGCCGTGCGCCGCGAGATCCTCCCGGGCCTCCCGGGCCCGGTGCTCGCGGCCCAGGGCGCGCAGGGCGACCTGTTCGGCGTAGTGGTGCACGCGGTCCCCGCGCTCGGCGGCGGTGTTGCGGTACTGCTCGGCGGCCGACGCGGCCTCGCGCACGAGGGGGCGGAGCTGCCCCGGGTCTCCCGCGGCGCTCAGCAGCCCGGGATGGGAGGCGAGATGGTTGGCGGCCATGTAGCCGGACCAGCCGGTGAGGTCGGTGGCCTGCTGGCCGATGACGGTCGTGATGGACGGCACCGTCGGCTGCGCACTCGTCGACCTCGAGTACATCCGTCCGTGTTCGGTCTGGTGAGCCAGCCTCGGTTGCGTCATGCCTTCACTCTCCCACCGGCCACCGACGTTTCTCGAACGCCCGCGCCGACTCCGCCGATCCGGCGCCGGGACGACGCCCCGGGATGCACGAAGGCCCCGGCGGTCGCCCGCCGGGGCCTTCCTTCGTGCGCGATACTGGGATCGAACCAGTGACCTCTTCCGTGTCAGGGAAGCGCGCTACCGCTGCGCCAATCGCGCCCATGTCGCCGTCGGGGGATCGAGATCCTCCGGGGCTGGAGGTGGGGACGGGATTCGAACCCGCGTATACGGCTTTGCAGGCCGCTGCCTCGCCTCTCGGCCACCCCACCGTGACCTGATGGTCCACTCGGACCGCCGTCCGGAGGCCGGACTGGAGGCCCGGATCACCGACTGACTGAACAGTGACGTGCGAGCGGACGACGGGATTCGAACCCGCGACATCCACCTTGGCAAGGTGGTGCTCTACCAGCTGAGCTACGTCCGCATGAAGAAACCGGCCCGCCTCGGGGCGGTGCCGCCGTGTTCTTGCGAGAAATGACTCTACAGGCGCGGCGGCGCAGTTCCAAATCGGCCCCAGAACCCCGCGTTCCCGCGGAATTCAGCCCCTCGTGGCCTCGTCGGCGCCACCGCGGTCACCGGCCCGCGACGGGGTCGGCCAGCCGATTTCGTGCGCGCGGGGGACTCCGCTACGATGGTGAATCGCTGCCCGGCCGCCGGGCGGTACGCGAGGGCGATTAGCGCAGTGGTAGCGCGCTTCGTTCACACCGAAGAGGTCACTGGTTCGAACCCAGTATCGCCCACCGCATCGAAGGGTCCCGGAGTCGCTCCGGGACCCTTTCTCGTCGCCGGACGCGTCCCGTGGCCCCGCGGTTCCGCCGGTGGTGAAACCACCGTCCCCGGGGCCCGGCACCTCCCCACCACGGGCACTCGCTGCCCTACCATGGTGCGCACACGGAGGCGACGGGCCTCCCGGCAGAAAGGAGGTGGCATGTCTGCTTTCGACAATCTGAAGGGCAAGGCCTCGGATCTGATGGGAAAGGCCGCTGACGCCGTCCGCGGTCACGAGGATCAGGTGAAGCAGGGCATCGAGAAGGCCGGCGATTTCATCGACCAGAAGACCGGCGGGAAGTACGCCGACCGCATCGATTCCGTGCAGCAGAAGGCCGGCGACGCGGTGAACCGTCTCGGTTCATCGGACCGGACCGGAGAGACCGGAACCACCCCGGGCACCACGCCCGGCGCGGGGACCGGCACCACCGGGACCGGCACGCCCGGCACCGAGACCCCCTCCGCGCCCACCGAGGACGCGACGCAGCCCGACCCGACGAAGGTGGACCCCGACCTGGGGCGCTGACGTCGCGACGGGCAGCCGCGGCCGCGTGAGGCGGACGGAGCAACGCCCAGACGAATGATCGAGCCGTGAGCCGGCGTCACCTCCGGGTGACGTCGGCTCACGTGTGTCCGGGCCCGGTTCCGCGAGGTCAGCCGGTGGTGCCGCCCTCCCGCGTCAGCGCGGTGAGCCGGGACACCGCCCGGAAGTACTTCTTCAGGTAACCGCCGGCCATCATCTCCTCGGAGAAGAGGCGGTCCAGCGGCTCGCCGCTGGCGATGATGGGCACGTCCTTGTCGTAGAGGCGGTCGGCGAGCACGACGAACCGCAGCGCCTGGTCCTGCCGGGTGATCGTCCGCACGCCACGCCAGGCGACGACGTCCACGCCGTCGATCAGCTGCCGGTACCGGCTGGGGTGCACGCGGGAGAGGTGCTCCACCAGCGCCTCGACGTCGTCCAGGGCCACGGTCCGCCCGTCCCGCGCGGCGGCGTCCGCGGCGGCGGTCACGGCGTCGTCGGCGAGCGGCTGCGGCGCGGCGGGCAGACCGCGGTGCCGGTAGTCCTCGCCGTCGATGCGCACGACGTCGAACTGGTCGGCGAGCACCTGGATCTCGCGCTTGAAGTCGACCGCGGCGAAACGGCCCTCCCCCAGCGAACCGGGCAGCGTGTTGGAGGTGGCGGCGAGCTTGACACCGGCGTCGGAGAGCTCGCGCATCAGCCGGGACATCATCACCGTGTCGCCCGGGTCGTCGAGCTCGAACTCGTCGATGCAGACCAGGCGGTAGCCGCGCAGTTCGTCCACCGCCCGCCGGAAGGACATCGCCCCCACCAGGTTGGTGTACTCGACGAACGTGCCGAACGCCTTCGGGCCCTCCACCGCGTGCCACAGCGAGGCGAGCAGGTGGGTCTTGCCGACGCCGAAGCCGCCGTCGAGGTAGATGCCGGCCTTCGTCTCGGGGGCGCGGGCGCCGAAGAGCCTGCGCCACCCGGAGGGGGCGGGCGCGTCGATGGAGGCGGCGAAGGCCTTCAGCTCGTGCACCGCCTCGGCCTGGCTGGGCTGGGCGGGGTCCGGGCGGTACGTGTCGAACGAGACCTCCCCGAAGCGCGGTGAGGGGTGGAAGCCCGCCAGCAGGTCCTCGGCGGAGACCGCCGGCTGCCGGTCCACCAGGTGCACGATCTCGCCCACGGCGTCAATCCTCCCAGGGTGCGTCGGTTCGGTGCCATCCCACAGTACGGCAGCGGCTGGTCGCGCCCGCCCGCGCGCGCTCGCGCGTGCGTGTGGCGTCCGATGACGCGGGCCCCGGACGGGCCGGACACCGTCGGACGCCCGCGACTAGGGTGGGGCTGGACCAGACCCCGACCGGAAGAAGGATCTCCGATGACGATCGCAGCGGATGCGAACGAGAAGTTCCGCGCCTACGCCCACCCGGACCGGCTCGTCTCGACCGACTGGGTGGCCGAGCGCCTCGATTCCTCGCACCCGGAACACGGCGGCTTCGTCCTGGTGGAGTCCGACGAGGACGTCCTGCTGTACGAGACCGGGCACGTCCCGGGTGCGGTGAAGATCGACTGGCACACCGACCTGAACGACCCGGTGACCCGCGACTACGTCGACGGCGCCCCCTTCGCGCGGCTGATGAGCGCCAAGGGCATCGCCCGTGATTCCACCGTCGTCATCTACGGCGACAAGTCGAACTGGTGGGCCGCCTACGCCCTCTGGGTCTTCACCCTGTTCGGCCACGAGGACGTGCGCCTGATGGACGGCGGCCGCGACAAGTGGGTGGCCGAGGGCCGCGAGCTGACCACCGAGACCCCGCAGCCGTCACCGGCCGACTACCCCGAGGTCGAGCGCTCCGACGAGGCGATCCGTGCCTTCAAGGAGGACGTGCTCGCCCACTTCGGCAAGCCGCTGATCGACGTCCGCTCCCCCGAGGAGTACTCCGGCGCGAAGACGCACATGCCCGCCTACCCGCAGGAGGGCGCCCTGCGCGGCGGTCACATCCCGTCCGCCGCGTCGGTGCCGTGGGCGAAGGCCGCCGCGGAGGACGGCTCGTTCAAGTCCCGCGACGAGCTGGAGAAGGTGTACCTCGACGGCGCCGGCCTGAAGGCGGGCGACGACGTGATCGCGTACTGCCGGATCGGCGAGCGCTCCAGCCACACCTGGTTCGTGCTCCAGCACCTGCTCGGCTTCGACTCGGTCCGCAACTACGACGGGTCCTGGACGGAGTGGGGCAACGCGGTGCGCGTGCCGATCGCCACCGGCGAGCAGCCCGGCGAGGCGCCCGCGGCGCGCTGACGCCACCCTTCCCCCGGGACGATGCCCCGGGGCGGGCGTCGTGGACCACGGTCCGCGGCGCCCGTCGTCGTTCCCGGTCGCCGTCGCCCGGTGTGGCGTGCGCGACGGCGGCAGGCGGCCCGCGGAACTAGACTGGCTGACCGTGAGCAGCACCCCCCTCTCCCCCGCCCTGCCCGACAAGCTCGCCGAGATCGTCGACGACTTCCAGGCCGTCGACGAACGCGAGCGCCTGCAGCTGCTGCTCGAGTTCTCCCGTGAGCTCGCCGACCTGCCGGCGGAGTACGGGCAG
The DNA here is from genome assembly GCF_014643255.1 of Tersicoccus solisilvae. Lineage (GTDB taxonomy): Bacteria > Actinomycetota > Actinomycetes > Actinomycetales > Micrococcaceae > Tersicoccus > Tersicoccus solisilvae. The sequence goes on from NZ_BMJI01000029.1 coordinate 5,583, forward strand.
CACCCCGAGCTGCTCGAGCAGGTCGTGGAGTGCCAGACGCCGTTGTTCGTCAAGGTCGACGTCGCCGACGGCGGCGCCCGGGTCGATCTGCACTTCTCCGCTCCCGCCGAGGCGCCGACGACGCGTGGCTTCGCCAGCGTGCTGCAGCAGGGCCTGGCCGGCTCGACCGCGGCCCAGGTGCTCGCCGTCCCCGAGGACACCCCCGACATGCTCGGCCTCACGCGCGCCGTCACCCCGCTGCGGATGCGCGGCATGGGCGCGATGCTGATGCGGATCAAGCGCCAGGTCGCCCAGCAGCTCGCCGCCCGGGACGCCTCCGCCTCCTGACCCGGCCGGGTGCACCGGAGCCGACCGCCGACCGTGCGGAAGACGCGCGCATTCCGGCCGGATGACTGCCGTCTCCGCACACTCGGCGGAGACCGAGCAGGAACGCCGAGCGCGGAGTCGCCAGCGGGTCGCCAGCGGAGTCGCCAGCGAGTCGCCAGCGGGTCGGCTCAGCCCGGCGCCGGCGTCGCTGCCCGCAGTGCGGTCGGCAGCCAGTCGGCGACGACGGCCTCCCACCGTTCCGGGTCCACGTTCCACTCCTTCGTGTGGCGCGCGCGCTCGAACGGCACGAAGCTGACGAACTCCGGGTTGCGCCGGGCCAGCTCCTCGGAGGGGCCGGCGGGCACGAAGTCGTCGTCGACGGAGTGGACGATCAGGGTCGGGGTGCGCAGGTGGTCGGCTCGGGACACCCAGTCCATGCTCTTCAGATCCACCGGGGCCGCCAGCCCGGTGACGGCCCGGCCCGCCGGGTGGGAGATCATCAACTGGGAGAACTGACCGATCGAGTCCGGCACCCGGTTCAGCCTCGCCTGGTAGCCCAGCACGTCCGTCCAGTTCACCACCGGGGCGTCCAGGACGAGGGCGGCGATCCGGTCGGCCCGGGACGACTGGTCGACCGTCTGCAGCGCCACCGCCCCACCCATCGAGTACCCGAGCAGGACGATGCGCTCGGCGCCGTGGTCCAGCGCGAAGCCGATGGCGGCGTCGACGTCGCGCCACTCGGTGCCCCCCAGCCCGTAGCGGCCCCCGTCCGCACGCGGTGCCTCCCCGTCGTTGCGGTAGGAGATCGCGAGCATCGTGTAGCCGAGCCGGTGCATCACCGCCGCGCCGCGCAGCGTCTCGCTGCGCCGCGCTCCCCGCCCATGGATGCCGATCACCCACGTGGCCGCCTCCGGCGCCCCGGGGTCGGCCGGGTCGATGCGCCAGGCCGGGGCCAGCCCCGCCGGGGTGCCGACCTGCACGTCCTCGTGGTCGAGGCCGAGCTCAGCGGGCTCGGCGATGATGTCCCCCGACCACCAGCCGCGGACGGCACCGGCCAGCGCCGTCTCGTCGCCGCCGGTCACCGCCCGGGTCACGGTCGACCCGTCCAGCGACAGGATCTCGCCGATCAGGGCGCGGTGGGCGCCCCCGTCCACGTACAGGGCGTAGCGGCCCGGCACGGTCGTCTCGGCATTGGCGGGCAGCACCACGCGGCGCTCGCCCGGGGCGCCCGCGACGGCGAGGATCTCCAGATCCTCGCGACGCCGGTTCGGGATCACGATCATGCGCGCGTAGTAGGCCGCCAGGCCCGACGACGTCGCGGCCAGCACCGACGCGACGGCGGCGCCGGCCGCGAGACCAGTACCACCCCAGCGCAGCCAGGGCAGCAGCGTCCGGGAGCCGGGGTCGATCGCCATGCGCCATTCGTACCACGCGCCCCTGAGGGCGAGCGGGCACCACCCTCCGAGGCGGCTGCGGGTCGCGGGAGCCCCCCGCGGCGCGTCCCCACTAGACTTCCGGCATGAGCGAGACGATCGTCGTGCTGACCGAACAGCCGCTGTTGGAGGCGGACGCCGCCAATCTCACCGCCCTGCACCCGGACCGCGACGTCGACTTCCACGTGGTTCTGCCCTCGCGCACCGGCAGGTCCCTGCTGGTCGAGCTGATCGACCGCCTCAGCCTCTTCGAGCTGCCCGACCGGGCCCGCGACGAGGGCGGGGCGCCCCACCGGCCCCGGCCCGACGACGCCCTGCAGCGCTCGCTCGACGTGCTCGGGCGGACGGGCGCCACCGCCACCGGAGAGGTGGCGACCGAGAAGCCCGTCGACGCGCTGGTCGCGGCGGTCCGCGCGCACGACGCGCGGGAGGCGGTCGTGATCACGGCGCCGCACGCGGTCGAGGACACCTTCCACACCGACTGGGCCACGAAGGCCCAGGACACGCTGGGCCTTCCCGTGCTGCACCTGTACTCCGGGTCCAGCTTCATCGGCGACTCCTGAGCCACCGGTTCCGGTCCGCCCGCGGGCCGGCGCCGGAATACGTGTCGCCGCCCGCCGCGTTGACGAGCACGGGACCCGAGAGGCTGGGCCCCGTCCAGGGACACCGAAGGGGACGCCACCGAACACGTCCCCACCACAGCATCGAGGAGCACCGTGACCGACCAGCCGACCCGCACCGTGACCAGGTCCGAGGACGAGTGGCGCCGGGAGCTGACGCCCGAGGAGTTCGCCGTCCTGCGCCGCGCGGGCACCGAACGCCCCTACACCGGCGAGTACTGGGACACGCACACGACCGGGGTCTACCAGTGCCGCGCCTGCGGCGCCGAACTCTTCCGCAGCGACGCGAAGTTCGACTCGCACTGCGGCTGGCCCTCGTTCTTCGCCCCGTTGGCCGAGGAACGCGTCCGCTACATCCGCGACGCCACCCTCGGCATGGAGCGCATCGAGGTCCGCTGCGCGGCCTGCGACTCGCACCTCGGGCACGTCTTCGAGGGTGAGGGCTACGACACCCCGACCGACCTGCGCTACTGCATCAACTCGATCTCCATGCGCCTGGTGCCGGACGACACCACGGTCGACGGCGATGCCGGATCCGCTCCCGCGGCACCCTGACGTCGGCACCGGGGTGTATCGCGCGCACCCGCGCGGCGCGCCTCGACCGCCCACCGGTGGCCGCCCACTAGTGTTCCGAACGTGACCACGATCGGCGGCCTCGAGCACGCGCCGGCCGACTTCCGCACGGCCCTCGGCGCCCTCCGACGCGCGCGGGTGCGCCGCGAGTTGGCCCTGCACGAGATCCCCGCCCCGAGCCGGCTGGCTCCGTTCGCCGTGGCCCTCGGTGCGGACGTCACCGCCGACGCGACCGGGCCCACCCCGGTGCACGGACCGGCGCGGCTGGCGCTCGGCGACGTCGACGCCCCGGAGCTGGCCCACGGCCGGTTCATCCTGCTGCACGACCCGGACGGCTCTCCCGTCTGGGACGGCCACTTCCGCATCGTCACGTACATCCGGGCCGAGCTCGAACCCGAGATGGGCAACGATCAGATGCTCGGCTCGGTCGCCTGGACGTGGCTGCAGGAGGCCCTGGCCGACCACGGCGCCGCGTTCCGGCAGGCCGGCGGCACGGCCACGCGGATCCTCTCGGAGAGCTACGGTTCCCTCGCGGGTCGGCCCGACGCCGTCGACATCGAGCTGCGCGCGTCGTGGACGCCGGCCGACGCCGACGTCACCGATCACCTGGAGGCGTGGGGGGACATGGTGTGCACCTTCGCCGGCCTGCCCCCGCTGCCCGCGGGGGTCGCCTCGCTGCCGGGACGCCGGCTGACCTGAGTCGCCGTCTGACCTGTGCGGACGGGATATCCTTGACCCGACATGACAACTGGCCCCTCCTCCCGGCAGACACGGCCCGACGCCACCCCGTCGCCCGCCGCTGACGGCTCTCCCGCCGAAGCCCCCGCCCCCGTCGTCGATCTCCTCGATCCGGCCGAGGGCATTCCCCCGGTGATCGACACGCCCGACGGGCTCGACCGTGCCGCGCGTGCCCTCGCCGCCGGCACCGGGCCCGTCGCGGTCGACGCCGAGCGCGCGTCCGGGTTCCGATACGGGCAGCGCGCCTTCCTCGTGCAGCTCCGTCGCGCGGGCGCCGGCACGTGGCTCGTCGACCCCGAGGCGCTCGACGGGCTGGAGCCGCTGCAGGAGGCGCTCACAGACGTCGAGTGGGTGCTGCACGCGGCGTCCCAGGACCTGCCGTGCCTGGCGGAGCAGGGCATGCGTCCCGATCTGCTCTTCGACACCGAGCTCGCCGCGCGGCTGCTCGGCATGCCCCGTGTCGGCCTCGGCGCCGTGATCGAGGCCGAGCTGGGACTGCACCTGGCCAAGGAGCACTCGGCGGTCGACTGGTCGACCCGGCCGCTGCCCGAGCCGTGGTTGCGCTATGCGGCCCTGGACGTCGAGGTGCTGGTGGCGCTGCGGGACACCCTGGCCGCCCGGCTGACCGAGACCGGCAAGGACGAAATCGCCCGCCAGGAGTTCGAGCACGTGCGGTTGACCACGGCCCCGGTCGTGCGGGCCGACCCGTGGCGCCGCACGTCCGGCCTGCACCAGGTCCGCGAGCGACGCCAGCTGGCCGCCGTCCGGGAGCTGTGGCTCGAGCGCGACCGTCTCGCCCGGCACCGCGACGTCGCCCCGGGCCGGCTGATCCCCGACTCCGCGATCGTCGCCGCCGCCCACGCCATGCCGCAGACTGTTCCCCAGTTGCTGGAGACCCGCGGCTTCCACGGCCGGGCCGCGCGCCGCGAGGCGCCCCGCTGGCTGCGCGCGATCGACGCCGCCCGCACCACCGAGGACCTGCCCCCGCTGCACGTGCCCGGCGACTCGCCGCCGCCCGTGCGGCAGTGGGCGGACAAGGACCCGCTCGCCGCGGCGCGGCTGACCGCGGCGCGGAACGGGATCGCCGACGTCGCCGAGCAGTGGACCATCCCGGTCGAGAACGTCCTCACGCCCGACGTGCTGCGCCGGCTGATCTGGCGGCCGCCGATCGCCGGTGCGCACGCCGACCTCGACGCGGTCGACGCCGCGCTCGCGTCCTCGGGCGCCCGCCCGTGGCAGCGCGAGCTGGTCGGCGGCATCCTCCTGGACGCGCTACGCCTCACCGATCCCGCGGCGGCGCCGTCCCCGGCGGCCTCGAGCCGGTCCGCACACGGCTGACGCCGTCGCTGACGTGGCGGGTTGAGTCCAGAAGTTACTCGTGGGTAACATCGTGGTGTGCGTGAACCGGCGCACACCACGATCCGTGCGAGGAGTCATCCGTGAACCAGAGGCAGCTGCGGGAGGTCGTCTTCGTCGACGGCGTCCGCACCCCGTTCGGCAGGGCGGGCGAGAAGGGCTACTACGCCGGCACCCGGGCCGACGACCTGGTGGTGCGCTGCATCCGCGACCTGCTCCGCCGCCATCCCGAACTGCCGCCCGAGCGCATCGACGACGTCGCCATCGCCGCCACGACCCAGTCCGGTGACCAGGGACTGACCATCGGGCGCACCGCCGCGCTGCTGGCCGGGCTGCCGCGATCCGTCCCCGGCTTCGCGATCGACCGGATGTGTGCCGGCGCCATGACCGCCGTCACCACGACGGCGTCGGGCATCGCGTTCGGCGCGTACGACGTCGTCATCGCCGGCGGCGTCGAGCACATGGGCCACCACCCCATGGGTGCCGGTGCCGACCCGAATCCGCGTTTCGTCAGCGAGCGGCTCGTCGATCCCGCCGCCCTGAACATGGGCAACACCGCGGAGAACCTGCACGACCGTTTCCCCGCCATCACCAGGGAGCGCACCGACCGGTACGCGGCCGCCAGCCAGCGCAAGCTCGCCGCGGCCTACGCGGCGGGGCAGATCCAGCCGGACCTGGTGCCGGTCGCCACGCGCAAGGACGGCGCCGGCTGGGAGCTGCGCACCGTGGACGAGCCGCCGCGGCCCGGCACCACCGTCGAGGACCTGGCCGAGCTGCGCACCCCGTTCCGCGCGCACGGCCGCGTCACCGCGGGCAACGCCGCGGGCCTGAACGACGGTGCGACCACGGCGCTGCTGGCCTCCGAGGAGGCCGCGGGCGAGCTGGGCCTGCCCGTGAAGATGCGGCTGGTCTCCTTCGCGTTCGCCGGCGTCGAGCCGGAGGTGATGGGCGTCGGTCCCGTGCCCGCGACGGAGAAGGCCCTGCGCAGCGCGGGCCTGTCCATCGACGACATCGGCCTGTTCGAGATCAACGAGGCGTTCGCCGTCCAGGTGCTCTCGTTCCTGGACCACTTCGGCATCGCCGACGACGACCCGCGCGTCAACCGGTACGGCGGCGCCATCGCCGTCGGGCACCCGCTCGCCTCCTCCGGTGTGCGCCTGATGTCGCAGCTGGCCCGCCAGTTCGAGGAGGACCCGTCCGTCCGGTACGGCATCACGACGATGTGCATCGGCCTCGGCATGGGCGCCACCGTCATCTGGGAGAACCCCCACCACGCCGAGTACGGCAGCACGACCGGCGAGAGCAGCAGCACCGCGAGCACCGAAGGAGTCCGGGCATGAGCGCCGACACCACCACCAGCCAGTTCCAGTCCCTCGCGGACGCCTTTGCCGACGAGGTCGTCACCCACTCCCTCGTCACCGACATCGCCCTGCCCGGCGGCGCCGGCACGATGGCGCTGATCACCCTGGACAACGGCCAGGACCACCGGCGCCCGACGACGCTCGGCCCGAACACCCTGGTGGAACTCGGCCGCACGCTGGAGAAGCTGGCCGATCGGGCCGCCGCGGGCGAGATCGTCGCCGTCGGCGTCACCGGCAAGCCGCACTACCTGGTCGCCGGCGCCGATCTGTCCGCCACGCAGCGGCTGAGCGGCCAGGAGCAGGGCCGGCAGATGGCGCGCCTGGGCCACCACGTGTACGGGCTGCTGAGCTCGCTCGGCGTGCCGAGCTTCGTGTTCATCAACGGCGTGGCCCTGGGCGGCGGCCTGGAGATCGCGCTGAACGCGGACTACCGGACCGTCTCCACCGCCGCCGGCGCGCTGGCCCTGCCCGAGGTGTACCTCGGCCTGGTGCCCGGCTGGGGCGGCATCTATCTACTCCCCCGGCTGATCGGTCCGGCGAAGGCGGAGCAGGTGATCTTCGAGAACGCGCTGGCCAACAACCGGACGCTGAGCGGCGCCCAGGCGTATGAGCTCGGCATCGCCGACGCCCTGTTCGAGGGCGCCGACTTCCTGGAGCGATCCCTGGCCTGGGCCGCCGACGTGCTCACCGGCGCGGTGACGGTCACCCGACCGGACGCCCTCGACGACGCCACCATCGACCACGCCGCGTGGGACGCCGCCGTCGCCAAGGCCCGCGCCGTGGTCACCGCCCGCACCTCGAACGCCACACCGGCCCCCCAGCGGGCGCTGCAGCTGTTCGACCAGGGGCGGCACCGGACCAGGGCCGAGGCGTTCGCCGCGGAGGACGACGCCCTGGCCGAGCTGATCGCCACCCCGGAGTTCCAGACCACGGTGTACGGCTTCCTCGAGCTCGTGCAGAAGCGGGCGAAGCGGCCCGCCGGCGCCCCCGACCCGACGCTCGCCCGCCCGGTCACCAAGGTCGGCGTCGTCGGCGCCGGGCTGATGGCCGGCCAGCTCGCCCTGCTGTTCGCGCGCCGCCTGACCGTGCCCGTCGTGATGACCGACGTCGACCAGGCGCGCGTGGACAAGGGCGTCGCCTACGTGCACGCCGAGGTGGCCAAGCTGCGCGAGAAGGGCCGGATCGGCGCCGACGCCGCCAACCGGATCACCGCCCTGGTCACCGGCACGGTCGACAAGGGTCAGTTCGCCGACGCGGACTTCGTGATCGAGGCGGTGTTCGAGGAGCTCTCGGTCAAGAAGACCGTGTTCGCCGAGGTCGAGGCCGTGGTGCGGGAGGACTGCATCCTCGCCACCAACACGTCGTCGCTCTCCGTCACGGCCATGGCGGAGGACCTGGCTCACCCCGAGCGGGTGGTCGGCTTCCACTTCTTCAACCCGGTGGCCGTGCTGCCGCTGCTGGAGATCGTGCGCGCGCCGAAGACCGACGACGCCGTGCTCGCCACCGCGTTCGCCGTCGCGAAGGGCCTGAAGAAGAGCGCCGTGCTCGTCACGGACTCCGCCGCGTTCGTGGTCAACCGCATCCTCGGGCGCATGTTCGGGGAGATCACGGCCGTGTTCGACGAGGGCACCGACGCGCACGTCGCGGACACCGCGCTGGCCCCGATGGGCCTGCCGATGACGCCGTTCGCGCTGCTGGCGCTGGTCGGCCTGCCGGTGGGCGCGCACGTGCAGGAGTCCCTGCACGCGGCGTTCGGCGACCGGTTCCACGTCTCGGCGAACCAGCAGCGCCTGATCGATGCCGGCCGGACCAGCCTGTTCGAGAAGGACGCCGACGGCAACGACGTCGTCACCGACGAGACGCTGGCGCTGCTCGAGATCGGGGACTCCCCGTCGACCGCCGCGCAGGTGCTGACCCGCACGCAGGACGCGCTCGCCGACGAGATCTGGCGGATGCTCGACGAGGGCGTCGTCGCCGGCCCGGAGGACATCGACCTGTGCATGATCCTCGGTGCCGGCTGGCCGCTGCACCTCGGGGGCATCACGCCGTATCTGGATCGGGTCGGTGCGTCCGAGCGGGTCACCGGCCGCCGCTTCCACGCCTGACGCCCACCGCCGGCCGGCCGGACTTACCAACCGGCCGGCAGGTAGGTAGGTTGGTTGGTATGCCGACTCCGGAAGCACGCGTTCGGGACGGCGCCGCCACCCGGCGCCGCGCGCTGCACGTCGCCCTCGACCTGTTCACGCGCCAGGGGTACGGGGCGACCTCGCTGCGTCAGATCGCCGAGGAACTCGGCATCACGAAGGCCTCGCTCTACTACCACTTCCCCCGCAAGGACGCGATCCTGCAGGCGATCCTCCAGGAACGGGGCACGGAGGCGGAGGACGTGCTGGCCTGGCTGCGCGCTCAGCCCCCCCCTGCCGCCGCCCTCGAACCGGCGGTCCTGCGCTGGGTGGAGTCGAGCTCGGCGGAGAAGCTGCGGGGCATCCGGTTCCTGCAGGCCAATCCCCTGGTCGCCGACGGTCTGGCGGGCACCGGGGCCGAACGCATCGGCACCCCGTTGGCCACCCTCGCCGACGAGCTCGTGGCGCTGGTGCCGCACCCGGCGCCCGAGGACGCGTTGCTGCTGCGGATGGCGCTGCTGAGCATCAACGCGGCGGTCGCGGCGGCGGCGCAGTCGGACGTCGATGACGACGTCGTCCTGGCCGCGGCGCGGCGCTCGGCCCGCGCGCTGGTGCGCGAGCTCCTGGCCGATCTCCCGCGCGACGAACCTCGGGAGCCGCCGGGGGTGGCGCGGGTGTCGCCCGGGACGGAGGACCGACGATGACCGCGGTCCACGTCGTGCAGCTGGTGCTCGTCGGCCTGCTCGCCGGCGAGGAGTTCATCGTGCGCTGGGGGCTGCACCCGGCCCTGGCCACCCTGCCCGAGGACGCCCACGTCCGCACCCGCATCGCCCTCGTGCACCGGCTCAAGGTCGTGGTGCCCGCCCTGATGGTGCCCGCAGTGGTGGCGACGGTCGCGGTGCTCGTGGTGGCCGGCCCCGCGCCCGGGCTGGGCTGGCGGATCGCGGGCGCGATGGCCCTGCTCGTGTTCGTCCTCGCCTCGTTCCTCGGGACCGTCCCGATCAACATCGGCGTCGACGCGTGGGACCCGGCCGCTCCCCCGCCGGACTGGCGCGACGTCGTCCTCCGCTGGGCGCGCCTCGACGTGCTGCGCTCGGCCGCCGCGATCGCCGCCTTCATCCTGTTCGCGATCGCTTCCGGCTGACGCGGAGCCGGCGGCTCGCCTGCCGCGCGGCTGGGCGTTGCCCCTGAATCGTCCCGGAGGACGACGACGGTGCTGGGCGGGGCCTCGGGGCGCCCCTAGAGTGACCGGCATGGAACAGCCGTCCCCGTCACCGTCCCGCCGCGTGGTCATCACCCTGTCGTCCTCGGTGGCCGCGGCCGCGGCCCTGGCCGCCTGCGCCCCCACGAACGCGGGCGGTTCCTCGGCCGGCGGCACGTCCGCCCCGGGCGCGGCGCCCGCCACGTCGGCCGGCGGACGCGGCCCCGAGCTGGCGAAGGCGTCCGACGTGCCGGTCGGGAGCAGCAAGCTCGTCGGCAGCGGCAATGCGCAGGTGTTCCTCTCGCACCCGTCGGCGGACACCTTCCGGGCGTTCAGCCCGTCCTGCACCCATCAGGGATGCACCGTGGAGGTGCGCTCCGACATCTTCCACTGCCCGTGCCACGGCTCCGAGTTCGCCCTCGCCGACGGCGCCGTCCTGCAAGGACCCGCCGAGCGGCCGCTGATCGAGCGGAAGGTCACCGTCGCGGACGGGACCGTCTACCTCGCCTGACGCCCCACCGCCGTGACTTAGCCGGTTCCGCCCGAACACCCTCCTCCAAGAGCCCCACCTGCGGGAGAGAACCGCTAGGTCGCGACAAGGGGTCCGAGCGGGGCGGCGTCTCGAATCGGCCGGCGATGGGTCACCCGCACCGGTTCGTCAGAACGGGGCGACCTTCTCGGCCGGCGGGAAGATCTCGTCGAGCTCGGCGAGGTCCTCGGCCGTCGGCTGCCAGCGGACGGAGGCGGCGTTCGTCGTCGCCTGCTCCGGGCGGGTGGCCCCGGCGATCACACTGGCGACGGCGGGCCGGGACGCCAGCCACGAGAAGGCGACCTCCACCTCGGTCAGGTCCCGGTTCTCGGCGTACGCCGAGAACCGGGTCAGCTGCCGCCAGTCGGTGGTGTCCAGCAGGCCGCTGCGGGAATGGGTGAGCCGGGATCCCTCCGGGGCCTTGCCGCCCGCGTACTTGCCGGTCAGCAGGCCGTTGGCCAGCGGGAAGTAGGGCAGCACGCCGATGCCGTACGCGGTCGCGGCGGGTAGCACCTCCTGCTCGGCGCGCCGGTCCAGCAGGTTGTACGCGTTCTCGGCGGACACGAAGCGGGCGGTGCCGCGGATCCGGGCGGTGAACTCCGCCTCGGCGATCTGCCAGCCCGCGCGGTTGGAGTGCCCGACGTAGCGGACCTTGCCCGCGCGGACCAGGTCGTCGAGCGCTTCGAGAGTCTCGTCGATCGGGGTGACGCCGTCGGGCGTGTGGTAGTGGTACAGGTCGATCCAGTCGGTGCCGAGGCGGCGCAGCGAGTGGTCGACCGCCGTCATGATGTACCGCCGGGAGCCGCGCGCGCCGTTCCAGGGCCCGTTGCCGCCGCGGGTGTCCATCCCGAACTTGGTGGCGACCACGGCCTCGTCGCGCCGCCGGCCGAGGCTCTTGCCGAGCAGCTCCTCGCTCAACCCCGGCGTCTTCCCGTAGTTGTCGGCGACGTCGAAGAGGGTGATGCCGGCGTCCAGCGCGGCGCCCACGACGGCCTGACTGCCCTTCAGGGTCTCGCTCGCGGTGTCGGCCCGGCCGAGGTTGTTGCAGCCCAGGCCGACCACGGAGACGGTCAGGCCCGAGGTGCCCAGTTGACGGAGTTCCATCGCTCCAGTCTAGGGAGCCGATGGGTGATTCCCGGTGTCCGCCCACGTCACGGACGTGACCGGGTCGTCGTGCGGAACCCGGTTCGCCGGGTCAGCCTCGCGGGCGGCGCGTCTCCGACCCGCTGTCCGGGATGGCGCCGTCCTCGGTGACGGGGTCGGCGTCGGCGGGCAGCGGCCGGGCGTACGGCACCTTGGCGCCGAGCACCTGGGCGACGGTGTCCTGGGCGATCTGCTGACCGGTCAGCCCCACCCGGGCGAGCACCTGCGAGCGGGAGCCGTGGGCGAGGAACTCGACGGGCAGGCCGACCTCGTTCAGGGCGGTGTCCACCCCAGCGGCGCGCATGTGCTGTCGCAGCCGGGAGCCGACGCCCCCGGCCTTGACGCCGTCCTCGATGACGACGACGATCCGGTGCCGCGCGGCCATCGCGACGACCGAGTCCGCGACCGGCAGCACCCACCGCGGGTCGATCACGGTGGCGGAGATCCCCTGGTCGGCGAGCCGGCGGCTGACGTCCAGCGCCAGTTCGCTCATCGCTCCGACGCTGACCAGCAGCACGTCGGCGGCCGCCTCGGTGACCGGACCGCCGGTGTTCGCCGGGCGGGCGAGGACATCGACGCCGTCGTCGGTGCGCTCCACCGCCGCGACGGCCGGACCGACGGACCCCTTGGAGAACCGCACCACGGAGGGGGCGTCGTCGATGGCGACCGCCTCCCGCAGTTCCTCCCGCAGGGTGTCCGCGTCGCGGGGGGCGGCCAGGTGCAGGCCGGGCACGATCTGCAGCAACGAGAGGTCCCACATGCCGTGGTGGGACGGGCCGTCGGGGCCGGTGACTCCGGCGCGGTCCAGGACGAGGGTGACGCCGGCGCGGTGCAGGGCGACGTCCATCACCAGCTGGTCGAATGCCCGGTTGAGGAACGTCGCGTACAGGCACACCACCGGGTGCAGCCCGCCGAAGGCCATGCCCGCGGCGGAGGCGACGGCGTGCTGCTCGGCGATGCCGACGTCGAACACGCGGTCCGGGTGCCGCGCGGCCATGGTGTGCAGGCCGACGGGGATGGTCATGGCGCCGGTGATGCCGACGATGTCGTCCCGCTCGTCGGCGATCGCGGCGATCTCCTCGCTGAACACCGAGGTCCAGGAGCGGGCGCCGGGTTTCTCCAGCGGCATCCCGGTCTCGGGGTTGATCACGCCGACGGCGTGGAACTGGTCCGCCTCGTCCGCGCGGGCCGGCGCGTAGCCGCGGCCCTTCTCGGTCAGGGCGTGCACGATGACGGGGCCCTGGTACCGCTTCGCCTGGCCGAGGGCGTCCTCGACGGCGCCGAGGTCGTGCCCGTCGATCGGGCCGATGTACTTCATGCCGAGGTCCTCGAACAGGCCCTGCGGCGCCCACCAGTCCTTGATGCCCTTCTTGGTGGCGTGCAGGCTCTTGTACGCGAACTGGCCGACCACGCCGGCGTTCTGCAGCCGTTCCTTCCAGAAGTCCAGCGTGCCCTCGTAGGCCGGGGCGGTGCGGACGCGGTCGATGCCGGCGCGCAGCGCGGCCAGGTGGTCCGCCAGCCCGCCGATGGTCGGCGCGTAGGAGCGGCCGTTGTCGTTGACGACGATGACGACCCGGCGGTCCCGGTCCGCCGCGATGTTGTTGATGGCCTCCCAGGCCATGCCCCCGGTCAGGGCGCCGTCGCCGACGACGACCACCGTCCACCGGTCGTCCTCCCCGCGCAGCCGGCGGGCCTTGGAGATCCCGTCCGCCCAGGACAGCGAGCTGGAGGCGTGGGAGCTCTCGACGATGTCGTGCACCGATTCGCCGCGGTCCGGGTAGCCGGAGAGCCCGCCCTCCTGGCGCAGCGTGCTGAAGTCCTGGCGCCCGGTGACGAGCTTGTGCACGTACGACTGGTGCCCGGTGTCGAAGACGATGCTGTCCCGCGGGGAGTCGAAGACGCGGTGCAGGCCGAGGGTGAGCTCGACGACCCCGAGGTTGGGGCCCAGGTGCCCGCCGGTGCGGGAGACGTTCACGACGAGGAAGTCGCGGATCTCGGCGGCCAGCTTCTCCAGCTGCGCCGGGGTGAGACGACTGAGGTCCTGGGGGTGGGCGATGGTCTCCAGCAGGCCCATGGTCCGGCTCCTTCCCGCCCGGTGGCATCACCGTGCGAACTCTCCACTGTACGCCGGGCAGCCGCACGGGCGCTGCAGCCGGGCCGGTGTTCCACCCGCCGGACGCCGGCATGCGGGCGGCGGCGCCGTTCGCTAGCCTCGGAGCATGGCCGACGATGCCGCCACCGTCACGCCACGCACCCTGGGGGTCGAGGAGGAGTTCCACCTCGTGGACCTGGACACCCGGACGCTGGCGTCCCGAGCACCCGACCTGCTCCCCCTGCTGCCCGACGACGGCTACGTCGCGGAGCTGCAGCGCTGCTGCGTGGAGACCAACAGCGCCGTGGCCACCGACCTGGAGGCGCTGCGCGCGGACCTCGTCCGGCGTCGTGCGGTGCTGGCCGGGACCGCGGCGGGCCTCGGGCTCGGCGTCGCCGCGGCCGGCGCTATGCCGCTGGCCGCGACGCTGCCGCTGGAACCGAGCGAGGGACCGCGGTACCAGCGCATGTTCACCGACTACGCGGTGCTGGCCCGGGAGCAGCTGGTCTGCGGCTCGCAGGTGCACGTCGGCGTCGCCGACCGGGACGACGCCGTGCGGGTGGCGCCACGGCTGGCCGCGTGGCTGCCGACCCTGCTGGCCCTGAGCGCGTCCAGCCCGTTCAGCGCCGACGGGACGGACACCGGGTACGCCAGCACCCGCACCCTGCTCTGGCAGCGCTGGCCCACCACCGGTACCGCCCTGCGGGCCCGGGACGCGGCCGACTACGACGCGCAGGTGGCCGCGCTCGTCGCGACCGGGGTGATCGCTGACGCCGGCATGGTCTACACGGACGTCCGCCCCGCCACGGTCGCCCCCACGCTCGAACTGCGGCTGTGCGACAGCTGTCCCGACCTGGACACGCTCATCCTCATCGCCGGGCTCTACCGCGCCCTCGTCGAGCGCGAGCTCGCCGGGTTGCGCGCGGACCCGGACCGCGCTCCGGTGCCCGAGACCCTGGCCCGGGCGGCGCGGTGGCGGGCCGCCCGGTCGGGGTTGGAGGGCGACCTGATCGACGTGCCGACGGCGACACCGCGACCCGCGGCGACCGTGGTGCGGGACCTGACCGAGGCGCTGGCTCCGTGGCTCGAGGCGACCGGGGATCTGGCGCAGGTGCATGCGTTGCAGGAGCGGGTGCTCGCCGCCGGCTCCTCCGCCGCCCAGCAGCGGCGGGCGCTGGCCCGCCGGGGCCGGGCCGCCGACGTCGTCGACCTGCTCGTGGGCCAGACCGCCGCCGGCTGAGGCACCCACCCACGGCGAAGGGCCCGGGGGTCACTCCCCCGGGCCCTTCGGTGTGGCCGGCGTGGCTCGCGCTACTGGGCGATCTGACGCAGCACGTACTGCAGGATGCCGCCGTTGCGGTAGTAGTCGGCCTCACCCGGCGTGTCGATGCGCAGCACGGCGTCGAAGGACACGTCCTCGCCCCCGTCCTTGCTCGCCACGACGGAGAGCGTCTTCGGGGTGGTGCCCTCGTTCAGCGCGGTGACGCCGGTGATGGCGAACGTCTCCGTGCCGTCCAGGCCCAGCGAGTCGGCGGTCTGCCCGGCCGGGAACTGCAGGGGCAGCACGCCCATGCCGATCAGGTTGGACCGGTGGATCCGCTCGTAGGACTCGGCGATGACGGCCTTGATGCCCAGCAGCGCGGTGCCCTTGGCCGCCCAGTCGCGGGAGGACCCGGAGCCGTACTCCTTGCCGGCCAGGACGACCAGCGGGGTGCCGGCGGCCTGGTAGTTCACCGACGCGTCGTACACCGCGGCCTGCTCGCCGCCGTTGGTGAAGTCCCGGGTGAACCCGCCCTCGACGCCGTCGAGCAGCTGGTTCTTGATCCGGATGTTCGCGAACGTGCCGCGGATCATCACCTCGTGGTTGCCGCGGCGGGAGCCGTAGGAGTTGAAGTCCTTGCGCTCGACGCCGTGCTCGGTCAGGTACCGGCCCGCGGGGGTGTCGGACTTGAACGAGCCGGCCGGGGAGATGTGGTCGGTCGTCACGGAGTCGCCGAGCTTGAGCAGCACCCGGGCGCCGGTGATGTCCTCGACCGGGGTGGTCTCCATCGACATGCCCTCGAAGTACGGGGGCTTGCGCACGTAGGTGGACTCGGAGTCCCACGCGAAGGTGTCGCCGGCCGGGGTCGGCAGCTGCTGCCACCGCTCGTCACCGTCGAAGATCGTGCTGTACTCCTCGTCGAACATCGACGTGTCGATCGAACCGTCGATGATGTGCTGCACCTCGGCCGGGTCCGGCCAGATGTCGGCGAGGAAGACGTCGTTGCCGGCCTCGTCCTGCCCGAGCGCGTCGTTGGCGAAGTCGAAGTCCATCGTCCCGGCCAGCGCGTAGGCGATGACCAGCGGCGGGGACGCCAGGTAGTTCATCTTCACGTCCGGGTTGATCCGGCCCTCGAAGTTGCGGTTGCCCGACAGGACGGCGCTCACCGCGAGGTCGTTGTCCTGGACGGCCTGGCTGATCTCGGACTCCAGCGGGCCGGAGTTGCCGATGCAGGTGGTGCAGCCGTAACCGACGATGTAGAAGCCCAGCTTCTCCAGGTACGGCACCAGCCCGGACTTCTCGTAGTAGTCGGTGACGACCTTCGACCCGGGCGCGACCGAGGTCTTGACCCACGGCTTGGAGGCGAGGCCCTTCTCGACGGCGTTGCGCGCGAGCACGGCCGCGGCCATCATCACCGACGGGTTGGACGTGTTGGTGCAGGAGGTGATCGAGGCGATCGAGACGGCGCCGTGGTCCAGCTCGAACTCGCGGCCGTCGTCCATCCGCACCGTGACGGGGTGGTTGGCCCGCCCGTGATCGGGCTCCGTCCGGGAGACCGTGTGGTGGTCGGAGTCCTTGACGTGGGTGTCCGTGTTCGCCATGTAGGTGGGCGGGTCGGACGCCGGGAAGGACTGCTCGACGGCCTCGTCCACCGTCGGGCCCTCGGCCTCCACGGAGACGTGCACGTAGTTCTCCAGATCCGAGCGGAACTGCTGCTTGGCGTTGGTCAGCTCGATCCGGTCCTGCGGCCGCTTCGGGCCGGAGATGGACGGGACGACCGTGGAGAGGTCCAGCTCGAGGTACTCGGAGAACGCGATCTCCGTGGACGGGTCGTGCCAGAGGCCCTGCTCCTTGGTGTACGCCTCGACCAGGTCGACGTTCTCCTGGCTGCGGCCGGTCAGGCGCAGGTACTCGAGGGTGACGTCGTCGATCGGGAAGATCGCGGCGGTCGAACCGAACTCGGGGCTCATGTTGCCGATCGTGGCACGGTTGGCCAGCGGGACCGCCGCGACCCCCTCGCCGTAGAACTCGACGAACTTGCCGACGACACCGTGCTTGCGCAGCATCTCGGTGATGGTCAGCACCACGTCGGTCGCGGTGGCGCCGGACGGGATGGAGCCGGTCAGCTTGAAGCCGACGACGCGCGGGATGAGCATCGAGATGGGCTGCCCGAGCATGGCCGCCTCGGCCTCGATGCCACCGACGCCCCAGCCGAGCACGCCCAGGCCGTTCTCCATGGTGGTGTGGGAGTCGGTGCCCACGCAGGTGTCGGGGTAGGCGCGGAGGTTGCCGTCGACCTCACGGGTCATGACCGTGCGCGCCAGGTGCTCGATGTTGACCTGGTGGACGATGCCCATGCCCGGGGGGACGACCTTGAAGTCGTCGAACGCGGTCTGGCCCCAGCGCAGGAACTGGTACCGCTCGCCGTTGCGCTGGTACTCGATGTCCATGTTCCGCTCGATGGCGTTGCCGGTGCCGAACACGTCGATCTGCACGGAGTGGTCGATCACCAGCTCGGCGGGGGCCAGCGGGTTGACGCGCTTCGGGTCGCCGCCCAGGTCCTTGATCGCCTCGCGCATGGTGGCGAGGTCGACGACGCAGGGGACGCCGGTGAAGTCCTGCATGATGACGCGGGCCGGGGTGAACTGGATCTCGGTGTCCGGCTCGGCGTCGGGGTTCCACGAGCCGAGGGCTCGGATGTGGTCGGCGGTGATGTTGGCGCCGTCCTCGGTGCGGAGCAGGTTCTCCAGCAGCACCTTGAGGCTGTAGGGCAGCTTCTCGGACCCCTCGACGGCGTTCAGCCGGAAGATCTCGTACTGCTTGCCCTTGACGTCAAGGACGCCCTTGGAACCAAAACTGTCGACTGCGCTCACAGCGACGCTCCTCTCGCTTCCGTCTGATGACTCACGACCCGCCGCCGTCGGCGGGTGCAGCCTGATCGGGGTCCCTTCCCCGGCCGACGGGCAGATCCATCCTAGCCGTTCGGGGTGGCCTGTCCGGGCATGCCGTTCAGCCCGGCGGCGGGGTGAGCAGGGCGAAGGACTCCAGGTGGTGGGTGTCCGGGTACAGGTCGAAGGCCCGCAGCGTGCGCAGGCTCCAGCCCGCGGCGCGGAACCGGCCGAGATCACGCGCGAACGACGCCGGGTCGCACGAGACGTACGCGAGCCGGGCGGGCGGGGCGGCGATCAGCCGGTCGGTGACCCGGCGATCCAGGCCCACGCGAGGCGGGTCGACGACGACGGCGTCCGCGGGGGCGGGCGCGGCGGGCGTCTCCCCCGGCCCGCCGCGGCGCGCGCCGC
>NZ_BMJI01000030.1 GCF_014643255.1 Tersicoccus solisilvae
CGGGCGGGTGGCGGCGGTCGTCCTCGCGGCGGGTTCGGGCACCCGGTTCGGGGCCCCGGTCAACAAGGCGTACCTGCCCCTGGCCGGGACGACGGTGCTCGCCCACTCCTTGCGCCGGTTCGCCGCCCTGCCCGCCGTGGGCCCGGTCGTGGCGGTGATCCGTGCGCAGGACGAGGCGCGGGCCCGCGCGGTGGTCGCCTCGGCGGGCGTCCCCGTCGAGCTCGTCATCGGCGGCGCGACCCGGCAGGAGTCGGAGGACGCCGCCCTGACGCACCTCGCGGCACGGATCGCCGAGGGCGCCGTCGACGTCATCGCGTTCCACGACTCGGCCCGCCCGCTGGCCGACGCCGACCTGTGCGCGAGGGTGATCGCGACCGCCCGCGACCGCGGTGGCGCGGTCCCCGGCGTGCTGCGGCAGGAGCTGGCGGTCGTCACCGGCGACGGCGCGGTGCTGCTGCCCGACCGCACCGGTCCGCTGGTGGCGGTCCAGACGCCCCAGGCGTTCACGGCCGTGCTCGTGCGGGACGCCCACGCGGCCGCCCGTGCCGGCGGTTTCGCGGGCACCGACACGGCCAGCGTCGTCACGGCGTACGGCCAGGTGGCGGCCCGCTGGGTGCCGGCGCCCGCCACGAACCTGAAGATCACCTTCGCCGAGGACCTGCCGCTGGCCGAGGCCCTGCTGCGGGAGCTCGACGCGGGCTGAGGTCGAGCGTCCGCGCGGGTCGGCGGGGCCACCCTTCCCTCCTTCTCCCTTGGCGAGTATCTTTCCAAGCAAGAGAGATGTCCGGGAGGTATCCACCATGCGGTCCGCGGAGGCGGCGCAGGTGCTGAGCGCGTCGGTGCCGGAGCGGCAGCGTGAGCGCCTGCGCACCGAGATCCTCGATCTGCGCTCCCTGGCGGCCGTGGCGGTCACTGCTCGGGCCCTCCGGGCGGCGCTCGGGCCGGTGCCGCGCATCGTCCACAACGCCGGGACCCTCCGCCCGCCGCGACACCGGAGCCTGACGATCGACGGCATCGAGGAGACGCTGCAGATCCACGCGGTGGCTCCCGCGCTGCTGTCCACCCTCCTGCAGGGCGACAGCGGCCGGCCCGCCCGCTCGGTGTTCGTCACCTCGCGGCTGCACCGCGGGACCAGCCCGGCGGATCTGCCGTTCGCCGCCCGCCAGCGGCGGTACCGCCCCGGACGGGCGTACCGCACCGCGAAGTTCCTCCAGCTGGCCCTGGCGCTCGAGTGGGAGCGGCGCCGGGGCCGCGCAGGCCTTCACGCCGACGCCGTGTGCCCGGGCTTCGTGCCGTCGACCGCCGCCACCACCGCGCCGCCGGCCGCTCGGCTGCTGCTCGCCGGCATCCGTCACTGGCCGGGCGGGGCCGCGATCGCCACGTCGCCCGCCACGGCCGCGACCGCGATCCTCCGGCTGGCGGAGCGCCCACCGACCGCCTCGGGCGGCGCCTACGTCGAGGTCGGCGCGGCGGGCACCCCGTCGCTCCTGCTCACGGACGCCGTCACCACGGCGGTGTGGGACTGGATCCACACCGCCATCGATCCCTTCGCGTCGGGGTGACGGCACCCGCAGACACCGATGGGGTCCTCCGCGTTCTGCGGAGGACCCCATCGGGTCGTGCGGGTGAGTGAGCGCCTCAGGCGGAGGCCAGCACCTCGTCCAGGACGCCGGCCGCCTTCTCCTCGTCGGTCTTCTCCGCGAGCGCCAGCTCGGAGATCAGGATCTGCCGCGCCTTGGCCAGCATCCGCTTCTCCCCGGCGGACAGGCCGCGGTCGTTGTCGCGCCGCCACAGGTCGCGGACCACTTCGGCCACCTTGACGACGTCGCCCGAGGCGAGCTTCTCCAGGTTGGCCTTGTAGCGCCGGGACCAGTTGGTCGGCTCCTCGGTGAACTCCGCCCGCAGCACGTCGAACACGTGCTCCAGGCCTTCCTTGCCGACCACGTCGCGCACGCCGACCAGGTCGACATTCTCGGCGGGGACCTCGATGGTCAGGTCGCCCTGAGCGACCTTCAGCTTGAGGTACATCTTCTCTTCGCCGCGTACGGTTCGCATCTTGATCTCTTCGATCTTCGCCGCCCCGTGGTGGGGGTAAACAACCGTCTCGCCGACCTCGAACACCATATGTATATTCCCCTTTCCCGGGTACGAGTTTATCACGGGCCTTCCCGCCGACTTCGGCGTCATCTGGCCGGTCCGGCCGCCTCGACCGGCCGCGCCGGGCACGGACGTGGCCCGGGAACGGTTAGTCTGGGAGCTGTTGCCACCCCGATCCTTCGAGCACCACCGATGAGGAGCGCCAGACCGTGAGAACCGCTGCGAGCACCCGCGTCCGCCAGGCCGGCGTCGTCCTGGTCGCCTCCCTGTCCGTGCTGGCCGCCACCGGCTGCCAGGCCGTGAACCAGCAGGCCACCCAGATGTCCTACGACGCGTCGGACGGCGTGTCCGCGTCCGCCGGCGACGTGCAGGCGCGCAACCTCTTCGTCGCGGCCGCCGCCGAGGGCTCCCCCGCGCGCCTGGGCGGAGCGTTCTTCAACGACGCCGATCGCGAGTCGACGGTGTCGTTGCGCGGTGCCAGCGGCACGCAGGTGCAGGTGAAGGTGCCGGCGAGCGGGGAGTACTACCTGCAGCAGGAGCCGGCCGTGAACATCGGCGAGGTCGACCAGCGGCCCGGGTCGATGGTCGAGCTGACCATGACCGAGTCCGTCTCGGGGACCTCCACGACGGTCCGGGTGCCCGTCGTGGACGGCACGCTCTCCGAGTACCGCACCCTCGTGCCCGGCACCCCGTCGCCGACCGGCACCGCCTCGGCGACGCCCACGGCGACGTCGTCCGAGACCGCCAGCCACGGCTGACGCTCCGCGCACGACGTCGACACGACGATCCCCCGCCCGGCTCACCGGGCGGGGCATCGTGCTGTCGGCGGCGGGGTGTCAGACCTCGAACTTGTACCCGAGGCCGCGCACCGTCACCAGGTGACGCGGCAGGGACGGGTCGGGCTCGATCTTGGACCGGAGCCGCTTGACGTGCACATCGAGGGTCTTGGTGTCACCCACGTAGTCGGATCCCCAGACCCGGTCGATCAGCTGCCCGCGGGTCAGCACCCGGCCCGCGTTGCGCAGCAGCATCTCGAGCAGCTCGAACTCCTTCAACGGCAGCGGCACCTGATCCCCGCCCACGGTGACCACGTGGCGGTCCACGTCCATCCGCACCGGTCCGGCCTCCACCGTGGCGCTGATCAGCTCCTCGGGCTCACCTTGCCGGCGCAGCACGGCCCGCACCCGGGCGACGAGCTCCCGGGAGGAGTAGGGCTTGGTGACGTAGTCGTCGGCACCCAGCTCGAGGCCCACGACCTTGTCGATCTCGGCATCCTTCGCGGTCAGCATGATCACCGGCACGTTGGAGCGCTGGCGAAGCTGCCGGCACACCTCCGTGCCCGAGAGCCCCGGCAGCATCAGGTCCAGCAGCACCAGGTCCGCCCCGTCCCGGTCGAACTCGCTGATCGCGTCGGTGCCGTTGTCGACGACCGCGACCTCGTAGCCCTCCTTGCCGAGCAGGTAGGACAGGGGGTCGCTGAAGGACTCCTCGTCCTCCACGATCAGGATCTTGCTCACGGGCGGGCTCCTTGGTGCCGGGGGAAATCGGGGCGGGTCGGGTCGGGTCGGGCGGGATCGGGCGGCACCCTCGGGGTGTCGAGGGAGGCCGGATCGGGCCGGGGCGCCGGTGCGAGGACGCGCAGCCGGCTCGTCATCGGCTGACGGCGCGGGCGCTCGGGGCGCGGGGTGCGGGCGTCGGGGCCGGTGCGTTCCTGCGCGTCGATCTGCGGCAGCCGGACCGTGAAGGTGGACCCGTGGCCCACCTTCGACCACACCGTGACCTCGCCGCCGTGCCGGGCGACGACGTGCTTGACGATGCTCAGGCCCAGTCCGGTCCCGCCGGTGGCCCGCGAGCGCGCGGCGTCGATGCGGTAGAACCGTTCGAAGATGCGGTCCTGCTCGTCCTCGGGGATGCCGGGCCCCTGGTCGGAGACGGAGACGAGGGCGACGTCGTCGCGGGACCGCAGGCCCACGCCGATCTTGCTGCCGGGCGGGGAGTACCGGATGGCGTTGTCGATGAGGTTGCGGAACGCCGTCATGAGCAGGTCCGCGTCGCCGTGCACCGGTCGGTTCACGTGGCCGCCGACGTCGACGCGGATCTGCCGGGCCTCCGCGGCGAGCCGGTTCCGGTCCACCGCGTCGGCGATCACCGTGTTGATGTCGACCACGGAGCCCGCGGAGACGACGTCGGCGCTCTGCAGCCGGGACAGCTCGATGATGTCCTGCACGAGCGCGCTCAACCGCCCGGACTCGCGGTGGATCCTGCCGGCGAACCGGCGCACCGCCTCCTCGTCGTCGGCCGCGTCGTCGAGGGCCTCCGAGAGCAGCGAGATCGCGCCCACCGGGGTCTTCAACTCGTGGGAGACGTTGGCGACGAAGTCGTTGCGGACCTGCTCGGTGCGGATGATCTCCGTGCGGTCGTCCGCGAGGATGAGGCAGTACTCGGCGCCCAGGGGCGCGACCCGGACCTGGACGATGCTGCTCGACTCGCCGAGCGGGCCGCGCGAGAGCTCGAACTGGCGTTCCTCGATCACGCCGTCCTGCCGGACGCGCGCGACGATGGCGAGGATCTCCGGGTGCACGACGGTGTGCCCGCGGACCAACCCGTGGGCGTAGGCGGCGGGGCTGGCACGGACGACGCCGTCGACGTCGTCGACGACGATGAACGCCATGCCGAGCACGGAGAGGACCTCCAGCGCCCCGTCCGGCAGCACCGGTTCGTCGACGTCGACCACGGAGCGCCGGTTGCGGCCGCTGAACCGGTACGCCAGCAGCCCGACGGCGCCGAGCGCCAGCCCGACCACACCGCCGCCGACCGCGAGCACCACCGGATCCACCCGCTCAGTGTAGGCACGGGCCGAGGCCCTCCCGGGGCCGTCCTGAACCGTCGCGGGCCCGTTCAGCTAACGTTCACCTCACCAGCGATTCTCGTTCACGCCCGGCTGCGACCCTGCTGGTTGGTGTTCCGCCGGGTGCCCGGCGCGACCGTGTGATCCACGCGGCGCGGACGACGGCGGAACGGGGACGACGGGTCATCACGAGAGGACGCCACGTGCGCAAGGTTTTCCAGGCAGAGCTGCATCAGGTGGGTGACGAGCTCATCCAGATCGCCACCCTCGTGCGGGCGGCGGTGGAGAAGGCCGCCACCGCCTACGAGAACGCCGACGTCGAGCTCGCCGAGGACGTGATCGCGGCCGACGCCCGGATCGACTTCCTGCAGACCGAGCTCGACGAACGCGCCATCGACATCCTCGCCCGACAGGGTCCCGTGGCGTCGGACCTGCGGATGATCGTCGGCGCGCTGCGGATGAGCACCTCGCTCGAGCGGATGGGCGACCTCGCCCGGCACGTCGCCCAGCTGGCCCGGATGCGGTACCCGCACCCCGTCGCGCCCCCGAGCCTGGTCGGCACCTTCGAGGAGATGGCCCGGCTCGACGCCGACATCGCCGGCGCCGTGGTCGAGCTCCTGGACACCCGCGACCTCAGCCACGCCACCCGCATCCAACAGCTGAAGGGGCGCATCAACGAGCTGCACCGCAGCGTGTTCGACGCGGTCGGCGACGCGGCGTGGGCCGAGTCGCCCGCCCGCACCGCCGACGTCGTGCTGGCCAGCCGATACTTCGAGCGGTTCGGGGACCACGGGGTCTCGGTCTCCCGGAAGGTCACCTATCTGGTGACCGGGGAGTGGGACGCCGACGCCCTGGAGGGCCGGGTCGGCGCCGACGACGCCTGACGAGCGCCGCACGACCGCACGGGGAAGGGCCCCGGACGCAGCGTCCGGGGCCCTTCCCCTGTTCTGCCGGTGGTGCCGTTACTTCTTGCCCTGGTTCGCGACGGCCTTGATGGCCTCCGCCGCGGCGTCCGGGTCCAGGTAGGTGCCACCGGGCTTGACCGGTGTGAGGTTCTCGTCCAGCTCGTAGTGCAGCGGGATGCCGGTGGGGATGTTCAGGCCGGCGATGTCGTCGTCGCTGATGCCGTCCAGATGCTTGACCAGGGCCCGGAGCGAGTTGCCGTGCGCGGTGACGAGCACCTTCTTCCCGGCCTTGAGGTCCGCGCTGATGTCCGACTCCCAGTACGGCATCAGCCGCTCGAGCACGTCCTTGAGGCACTCGGTGCGGGGGACGTCGTCGCCCAGGTCCGCGTACCGGGGGTCGTTCGCCTGGCTGAACTGGTCGTCGTCGGGGATGGGCGGCGGCGGGGTGTCGTAGGAGCGGCGCCACAGCATGAACTGGTCCTCGCCGAACTCGGCGAGGGTCTGCGCCTTGTCCTTGCCCTGCAGGGCGCCGTAGTGGCGCTCGTTCAGGCGCCAGTCCCGCTTGACCGGGATCCACAGCCGGTCCGCGGCGTCCAGCGCCAGGTCGGCGGTGACGATCGCGCGGCGCAGCAGTGAGGTGTAGAGCACGTCCGGCAGCAGCCCGCGCTGCTGCAGCAGCTCGCCGCCGTGCACCGCCTCGGTGCGCCCCTGGTCGGTGAGCGGGACGTCCACCCACCCGGTGAAGAGGTTCTTCTCGTTCCAGTCGCTCTGACCGTGCCGGAGCAGGATCAGCGTGTGGGTCTGCGTCATGCCCTCAGTCTGCCGCACCGCACCGGCCCGGCCAATCGTCCTCCCGCTGTGGGACGCCTCACGATGGGCCGACGCCGCCTCCTCGCGCCCGTAGGGTATCGGGGTGCACAGCAGGCCGGTCGGGACCGTCACCCGGGGAACCACCGGCCACAACCGGCTCCGCCGGGTGGACCGCTGGCTGACGGCGACGCAGGGCCACCGGCTCCGTTGCGCGGTCGACCCCCTCGTCGTGGACCTCGGCTACGGCGCGCACCCGGCGACGGCGGTCGAGCTGTTCACCCGGCTGCGCGCCGTCGCCCCTCGCACCGAGGTGGTGGGCCTGGAGATCGAGCCGGACCGGGTCCGCCGCGCCCTGCCGCTGCGCCGCACCGGCCTGGACTTCCGGCTCGGCGGGTTCGAGGTGCCGCTGCCCGGCCGCCGGCCCGTGCTGCTGCGAGCCTTCAACGTGCTGCGCCAGTACCCGGTCGACGAGGTGCCGGGGCACTGGGACCTGCTGCGGTCCCGGCTCGGACCCGGCGGCCTGGCCGTGGACGGCACGTGCGACGAACTGGGTCGGCGCGCCACCTGGGTGACCCTGGACGCGGACGGCCCGGTGTCGTTGACCCTCTCGGCGAAGTTCACCGCCGTCGAGCGCCCCTCGGACGTGGCGGAGCGCCTGCCGAAGGTGCTCATCCACCGCAACGTTCCCGGCGAGGCGGTGCACCGGTTCCTGCAGGCGTTCGACCGGTGCTGGGAGGAGGCGGCGGCCGTCGCCTCGTTCGGCCGACGGCAGCGGTTCCTGCACGCGTGCGCGGCGATGCGGCGGGCGGGCTGGCCGCTGCTGGACTCCCCCGCGCGGTGGCGGCTCGGCGAGGTGACGGTCGCGTGGAGCGCCGTCGCACCGGCCGACGGCTGAGGTCAGCGGGTGCGCGTCACCAGGGGCCGGTTCACCAGGGGCCGTAGGGGCCGGTGTTGCCGGTGGTGCCGCGCACCGACTTCAGGGCCGGCCGGACGTCGGCGAGGTAGACACAGGCCGCCGTCACCGCGATCAGCTGGATGAAGATCGGCAGCAGGCCGAGCCCGATCGGGTACGGGATGGCGAGGAACCCGCAGGCGGCCGCGGCGCCGGTGACGCCGAGCCAGAAGCCCTTCGTCCGCTTGAAGGCCCGCTGGAAATCCGTGGTCTTGTTCCGGGCGCAGTCCACCAGGGCCCACAGCTCGATGCCGAACGCGACGAGGGAGAGGGCGACGAAGAGGATCGTCTGGGACCACGTGATGAGAGCCACGGGCCCAGTGTATCGGGCGGATCCGCGCTCCCGCCGTGAGCCGGCCCGTCCGTCCTCCCCCTCCGCCAGCGCGAGTTGGCTCAGGCGAGCGCACCGGCCAGGTCGGCCCAGAGGTCCTCGGCGTTCTCGATCCCGACCGAGAGCCGCACCAGGTTGGTGGGCACGGTCAGCGACTCGGTCTCGTGCCGCCGGCGCCGTTCGACGAGGGACTCGACGCCACCCAGGGACGTCGCCGGAGACCACAGTCGCACCCGCTCGGTGAGCCGTTCGGCGGCGTGCGCCCCGCCCGCGGTCTCGAGCGCGAGGATCGAGCCGAAGCCGCTCATCTGGGCGGCCGCCCGGGCGTGACCGGGGTCGTCCGGCAGCCCCGGGTAGCGGACCCGGCCGACCGCGGGGTGCTCGGCCAGCCGCGCCGCGAGCAGTGCCGCCGTCGCCTCGGACCGCTCGAGCCGGATGGCGAGCGTGCGCAGCCCCCGCAGGGCCAGCCACGCCTCGAACGAGCCGGCGATCGCGCCGCGGACGGTGCGCGTGCGCAGCAGGCGGGCGCGCAGCTCGGCGTCGGAGGTGACCACGGCGCCGAGGATGACGTCGGAGTGACCGGCGAGGTACTTGGTCACCGAGTGGACGACGACGTCGACACCGAGGTCCAGCGGCCGCTGCAGCAGCGGCGTGCAGAAGGTGTTGTCGGCGACGACGAGCGCGCCGGCCGCGTGCGCCGCGCGGGTGAGGACCGCGATCTCGGCGATCTCCATCATCGGGTTCGTGGGGCTCTCCAGCCAGAGCATCGCGGCGCCGGGCAGGGCGGCGATCACGGCGTCGGTGTCGGCGACGTCCACCTCGACCACGGTCAGCTGACCGCGGGACTCGGCCTCGTGCACCGCGACCAGGCTGCCCTGGTAGCTGTGCCGCGGGATCACCAGGGTGCCGCCCGGGGGCAGCAGGGTCAGCGCGGCGTCGACGGCGGCCATCCCGGAGGAGAACAGCAGCGCCGGTAGGGATGAGCGCTCGAGCTCGCCCAGGGCCTCCTCGAAGGGCTCCCAGCTCGGATTCTCGGACCGCCCGTAGGAACGGCGCAACGGGTCGACCGGGCCGACGGAGTGATAGGTCGACGAGAGCCAGATCGGCGGGTTGACCGGCGCCTCGGCGGTGCGTGCCGGCCGTCCGGCGGCCACGACGAGCGAGTCCGGGGCGAGCCGCCTGACGTCGACGGGCTCGGGTGCGGTGTCGTGCTCGGTGCTGGAGTCCTCCGGCTGGGGCTGGGGTGAGCGGTCGGTCATGCCCGTCAGCCTAGACGCGCCGCACGGCCGGACATGTCGGCGTCGGCGCACCCCCGGCTCCGGTCCTCGCCGGCGTCGGCCCGGACACCGGGCTGCTCCGGACGTGAGTCCGTCGGCTCCGGCGGGCTGCTCCGGCGGGCTGCTCCGGACGTGAGTCCGTCGGCTCCGGCGGGCCGCTCCGACGGGCTGCTCCGGACGTGAGTCCGTCGGTCACGCCCTCAGGCCGTGGTCTTATCCCCCGGGTTGAGGGCGGAACCGACGGACTCGGCCGAACCGCAGGGCGGAACCGACGGACTCGGCGATCGTCGACCTACCGGCGGATCACCTTGTGGGGAGCGGCCTGCGCGACCGGCTTGATGGTCACGAGGTCGAGGTCGACGTGGTGCGGCAGCGTGACCGCGAAGACACAGACTCGCGCGACGTCGTCGCTGGTCAGCGGCTTCTCGACGCCGGCGTACACCCGGTCGGCCGCCTCCGCGTCGCCGCCCAGCCGGTTGAGGGAGAACTCGGGGGTGTGCACGAGCCCCGGCGCGATCTCGATGACCCGCAGGTTGTGCTCGACCTCCTCCAACCGCAGCGCCTCGGTCATCGCGTGCTCGGCGAACTTGGCCGCGTTGTACCCGCCGCCGCCCTCGTAGGCGCGTTGCGCGGCGAGGGAGGTCAGGTTCAGCACCGTGCCCTCCCCGTTCTCCCGCAGGGCCGGCAGGAACGCCCGGGTCAGGCGCATGGTGCCGAGCACGTTGACCTCGTACATCCAGGCCCAGTCCTCGTCCTTCGCGTCGCCCACCCGGTCGGTGCCGCGGGCGCCGCCCGAGATGTTCAGCAGCGCGTCGACGCGGCCCTGCTCGGCCAGCACGCGATCCCGCAGCGCGGTGACCTCGGCCTCGACGGTGATGTCACACGCGGCGGCGATGACGCCGGTCTCCTCCGCCAGGGCGGCCAGCCGGTCCTCACGGCGGGCCACGGCGTAGACGGTCCAGCCCTCACCGCGCAGCCGGCGGGCGGTGGCCTCACCGATGCCGGTGGAGGCACCGGTGACGACGGCGACGGGGGCGGTGGGCGCGACGGGGGCGGTCTCGGTCATGGAGCCAGCCAATCACAGCGCCGATCGGTCACGCGGACGCGTGCGTCACCGGCCGACTCCTTCTCTGCCTCGGCCCGTCGACTATCGAGAAAATGTCGTCGGACGCGGGTCGGAACGACAAATCCTCGATAGTCGACGGGATACCGGGGCGTCGGGATAGCGGGGCGGGGTCTCCAGGACGCGGTGCCGACGGCGGCAGGTGGCCGGACGCCGTCGGGAACCGTCGGGGGCGGCCGATACGCTGGAACCGTGAGCAGCACCGCCCCGGATCCGCGCCCGGCCCCCTCCCCCGACGAGGACGGCCGCGCCCCGGGCGACACCGCCCACGCCGACACCGTCGGACCCGGCTCCCGGGAACCGTCGACGGACCGGCGGCGGGGCGTGTTCATCGCGTTCGAGGGTGGCGACGGCGCCGGCAAGTCCACCCAGGTGCGGCGCCTCGCCGAACGGCTGACGGCGGCCGGCCACGCCGTGCTGACCACCCGGGAGCCCGGAGGCACCCCGGTCGGCGAGCGCTTGCGCTCCCTGGTCCTCGAGCACGGCGACGTCGTCGTCGATGCGCGCACCGAGTCCCTGATCTTCGCGGCCGCCCGCGCCGCCCACGTCGAGCAGGTGATCCGCCCGGCCCTCGCCGCCGGTCGCGACGTCGTCACCGACCGTTACGTCGACTCCTCGATCGCGTACCAGGGCGCCGGTCGCGGGCTCGGCAGCGCCGACGTCGAGGCGATCAACGCCTGGGCGACGGGCGGCCTGCAGCCCGACCTGACCATCCTGCTCGACGTCGACCCGCGGGCCGGCCGGGACCGGCGTGCGGGTCGCGCCCCCGAGGACCGGATGGAATCCGAGCCCGACGACTTCCACACGGTCATCCGGCAGACCTTCCTCCACCGGGCCGCGACCAGCCCGGACCGGTATCTGGTGCTGGACGGCACCCTGCCCGTGGGTGAGATCGCCGCGCGGGTGGGCGACGCCGTCCTCCGCCTCGCGGACGGCTCCCTGCCGGACGTGCCCGACGCCGCCTCCGCCGCCGGCCGGCTCACCGCGCCCCCGCCGGACGACACCGCTGTCATCCCCCTGCCCGAACCAGGAGCCGAGTCCGGCGCCACCACGACGCGCGCGGCGGGTCGCCTGGCGGACCACCGGTGAGCGTCTGGGACGACCTGCAGGGTCAGGCCCCCGTCGTCACCGCCCTGCGCCGGGCCGCGGCGGAGGGCGCCCCCACCCATGCGTGGCTGTTCACCGGGCCGCCCGGGTCCGGCCGCTCCAACGCCGCCCGAGCCTTCGCGGCCGCACTGCAGTGCGAACGGCCCGACCCGGCCGACCGCGGGTGCGGGCAGTGCCACGCCTGCCACACCGTCCTCGCCGGCACCCACGCGGACGTCACCCGGATGGCGACCGACAAGGTCACCATCGCCATCGCGGAGGTGCGCGCGCTGATCTCCCGCGCCCAGGACAAGCCCTCGTCCGGGCGGTGGCGCATCATCATCATCGAGGACGCGGACCGGATGGTGGAGCGGACCACCAACGTGCTGCTCAAGGCCATCGAGGAGCCGCCGCCGCGCACCCTCTGGATGCTGTGCGCGCCCAGCCCCGCCGACGTCATCGTCACCATCCGGTCCCGCTGCCGGCCCGTCGGCCTGCGGATCCCGCCCGTGGACGACGTCGCGGCCCTGCTCACCCGGCGCGACGGCGTCGAACCGGCCACCGCCCTGACCGTCGCCCGGATGGCGCAGAGCCACATCGGGGTCGCCCGCCGGCTGGCCCGGGACCCGGAGGCGAGGGCCCGGCGCGACGAGATCGTCACCCTGCCGCTGCGGCTCTCCGACGTCAGCGGCGCGGTGCGCGCGGCCGGCACCCTGGTCGACCTCGCCCAGGCCGACGCGGAAGCGGCGACGGTCGCGAGGAACGCCACGGAGAAGGCCGAACTGCTCACCGCCCTCGGGCTCACCGAACAGGACAAGGTGCCGCCCGCGGTGCGATCCCAGCTCAAGCACCTGGCGGACGAGCAGAAGCGGCGTGCCACCCGCAGCCAGCGCGACGCCCTGGACCGGGCGATGACCGACCTCAGCACGTTCTACCGCGACGTGCTGGTGCTGCAGCTCGGCGCGCGCAGCGATCTCGTCAACGGCCACCTCGACATCACGCTGCGGGAGTTCGCGGCGGCCAGCTCCCCCGAGACCACGCTGCGGCGCATCGACGCGATCGCCGAGGCCCGCGAGCGCCTCGCGGCCAACGTCGCTCCCCTGCTCGCCCTGGAGGCGATGACCGTCAGCCTGCTCTCGTGAGGAGCCCCATGCGCCGTGCGCCCGCCCCGACCGACCCGCCCACCCCGCCGGCGCGCCGCCCTCGCGCCCGCTCCCGCGCGGTCGCCGTGCTGGCGATGCTCAGCGCCGTCGCGCTGACCCTGAGCGGGTGCACCCTGCTGCCGGCGCAGAAGGCGGCGCCCTCGGCCAACCCGTCGGCGACGGCCGGCACCCCGGAGAACCTCAAGGCCTACTACACCCAGCAGGTGCAGTGGACCGGGTGCGAGAAGTCCTTCGAGTGCGCGAAGGTCACGGTCCCCGTCGACTACGCCCGCCCGGCGAGTGACACGATCGCGCTGCAGCTGATCCGCAAGGGCGCCTCCGGCGACCGGGTCGGCTCCCTCGTGATGAATCCGGGCGGACCGGGCGGCTCCGGCTACACCATGGTCCGCGACAGCCTCGAGGCGGTCACGTCGAAGACCCTGCGCGAGCGGTTCGACGTCGTCAGCTTCGACCCGCGCGGCGTCGACCGGTCCGCCGGCATCACCTGCCTGACCGACGAGCAGCGGGACGCCTACCGGCAGGACGACTCCGATCCCGCGACGGCCGCCGGCCTCGCCCGCGCCACCGAGCTGCAGCGGCAGGTCGCGGCCGCCTGCCGGCAGAAGAGCGGACCGGTGCTCGGGCACATGGACACCGTCAGCGCCGCCCGGGACCTCGACGTCATCCGCGCCGTGCTCGGCGAGACGAGACTGACCTACCTGGGCTACTCCTACGGCACCCAGCTCGGGGCCACGTTCGCCGACCTGTTCCCGGACCGGGCCGGACGGCTGGTGCTCGACGGTGCCGTCGACCCGTCCCTGAGCAACGAGGAGCTCACCCTCGGCCAGGCGCGGGCGTTCGAGCAGGCCCTGCGCAGCTGGGCCGAGGCGTGCACGCGGGCGTCGTCCTGTGCGTTCTCCTCCGCCGACGAGGGCGTCGCCCTGGTCCGCACCCTGCTCACCGACGCGGAACGCAGCCCGCAGACCGTCGCGGACGGGCGCAAGGCCACCGTCGGGATGCTCGCCTCCGGGCTGATCCTGCCGCTGTACAACGAGCAGAGCTGGGAGGCGCTGAACGTGGCGGTCGCGAATGCCGCCTCCGGCGACCCGGGCGACCTGATCCGGTTCTCGGACATCGGCGCGGACCGGGAGCAGGACGGCCGATACACCGCCAACAGCACGTTCGCCTTCCAGGCGGTCAACTGCCTGGACTACCCCATGGAGACGGACCCGGCCGCGATGCGCCACGACGCGGCGGCCCTTCAGCAGGCCTCCCCCACCCTCGGCCGGTATTTCGGCTACGGCGGCCTGACCTGCGCCTCCTGGCCGCACCGGCCCGTCTCCGCGCCGCACCCGCTCGACGCCGCCGGCGCGGAGCCGATCGTCGTGATCGGGACGACCGGCGATCCCGCCACGCCCGTGGCCTGGGCCCGCTCCCTGGCCGACCAGTTGCAGAGCGGCCGGCTGATCACCTTCGAGGGTGAGGGCCACACCGCCTACGGCCAGGGCGACACGTGCGTGGTCGACGCCGTCGACGGCTACCTCGTCGACGGCACCGTGCCGCAGGACGGGCTGCGCTGCTGAGCCGCCTCCGGGACTGAGCCCGCCCTCACGCCGCCCGGGCCGCGAGCACGTCGGGGACGGCGCGGACGGAGGGGACGACGACGTCGGCCCCGGCCTCGAGCAGGTCCGTCTCCCGGTGGGGTCCGGTCAGCACCCCGACGTTGGCGCCCGCGCCGGCCCGGTGCCCGGCGAGCACGGCGGCGCGGCTGTCCCCGACGGTCATCACCTCGCGCACGTCGTCCAGGTCCAGCGCCAGCAGCGCCGTGAGCACCATGTCGGGGTACGGCGCGCCGCGGCCGGCGTCCTCCGGGCACAGGCTCAGATCGACCAGCCCGGTCCAGCCGAGCAGCTCGAGGATCTGGTTCTGCGTCTGCCGCGAGAATCCGGTGGTCAGTGCGACGTGGACCCCCGCGTCCCGGAGCCGCAGCAGCACGTCGACCGCCCCGTCGACCGCGCGCACCCGACCGCCGGACGCGGCAGCGGCGAACCCGCGCTCGAACACCCGGTTGGCGGCCAGCGCGCGGCCCGGCGCGGAACCGAACAGCCGCTTGAAGACCTCGAGCCGGGAACTGCCCATCGTCTGCTCGACGAAGCTGAGCATGGTCAGGTGGGCGGCGCTGCCCGGGGCCACGCCCTGACTGGTCAACGCGTCCCCGAAGCACTCCAGCACCAGGCCGTCGTCCTCGACGGTGGTGCCGTTCATGTCCAGGCAGACCAGGCGGGTGGGCACCGTCGACAGCGAACGGAAGGTGTCCTGCGCGAGCATGGTCGAGTGTCCTCACGACGGCGGGTGGGCCGCTGCTCACCCTCGCCGCGGCGTACAGACGCCCGCTGAATGGGTGCCCAACTCGGCGTGAACTCCGCCGGTGGATCCCGTTTTGCCTGGCGATCGGCCCTGCCGTAGAGTGTCGTGGGCGCCGCCGCGCGCCATGCCTCCTTAGCTCAGTTGGTAGAGCGTCTCACTCGTAATGAGAAGGTCGCCAGTTCGATTCTGGCAGGAGGCTCCGTCAGCCCCTCGTCGACCTGCGCACGCCGTCGACGGGGGGCTTCGTCGTGGCCGCCGCCGTCGTCTTCGAGATCGTGTTCTTCTCCGGCGTGACCGCGACGACGACCACCCTCAGCTCCGGAGCCCGGGCCACCGTTCCGGTGCCGGGACCGCTGTTCGTGGTCGCACGCGTCCTGATGGCGATCTACGTCCTGGCCACCATCCTGACCGCCGGCCTGCACGTGAACGAAGCCCCCTGACCGGCCGGTCAGGGGGCTTCGCTGTCATCCACGGGGCCGGGGCTGGATCCGACCCCGCGGGCTCGCGGGCAGGCTCGGCCTGCGGGGACCGCTCAGCCGGCGGTCGCGATCACCGGTGCGATGCGCGGTGCGGTGGGGCGATGGAACGCCGTGGTCAGATCGGAGAGCGCCCCGAGGTAGGCGGTGCGGCGGCCCGCGGCGAGCTGCGGATTCGGCGCCGCCCGGCGCGCGGGGTCGTCGGCGTAGTGCACGGCCAGCCCGTCCCGGAGCAGCCGGATGCCCTCCGCGCGGCGCTGCGACACGGCCGCGTGCGTGACGCCCAGCTCCGCCGCGACGTCCTTGACTGCCCGGCCCTGCAGGTACACGGCCTCGACGACGATCCGGATGGTCTCGGGAAGCGCGCGGACGGCGGCCGCCAGGTAGCGGGAGCGCTCCGCGGCGAGGGTGGCCTCCTCCGGCCCCACCGCCGAGGAGGCGACTCGGTCCTCGACCGACTCGTCGATGGTGGAGACGGTGCGGGCGGCGTCCGCCAGGGCCGCGTCCACCTCGGCGCGGGTCGACCCCAGCGCCGAGGCGATCTCGTCGGAGGTCGGGGCGCGGCCGAGGGACGCGGTCAGCGTCTCGGCGACGGCAAGGGTGCTCTTGATCCGCTTGCGGGCGGACCGGGTGGCCCAGTCCCCCGCCCGGAGTTCGTCCAGGAAGGCGCCCTGGATGCGTCGCCGGGCGAAGGCCCCGAAGGGGACGCCCAGCTCGTCGTCGAAGGAGTCGGCGGCGAGCACGAGGGCCAGCGCACCGGCAGCGGCGAGATCATCGCGGGAGAGATGCGTAGCCCGCGCGCACAGGTCGGAAACCAGGTAGCCGACGAGGGGGAGGTTCTCCACCACCAGCCGGTTACGGTGTTCGATATCCAATTTTCCCCACTTGAGACCAGGGGTCATCCGCGCCCGGCCGTGCCGGGCGTCGTGAGACCTGATGGGAGTCCGTCCGCGGTGCGGTCCGGGCGGCGCCGGTCTCAGCCCCCAAAGCCGATCCCTGCGTTATCGGTAAAATAGCACAAGCTTCAAGTTCTGGAAGAGCGAGTATGCCACGTCATCGGCGTGTCCGAACGACGGCGCGCCGTCGGCGTGTTCGCGGCCCCGGAGGTGGAGGAGGACCCGTGGTCGACACCGATCTGTCGAGCCTCGTGTGGCACGAACGACGTGCGCTCGACGAGGTGCTCTTCTCGCTGCAGACGGTGCGGCTGCACCTCGAACAGTCCGGCGAACGCTGGCTCGAGCGCACGGTGGACGCCCTCCTGGCCGCGGTCGAGGCGCTGCGCGTCGCGACCCTGGAACGGACGGTGATGTCCGCCACCGAGGTCGATCGTTCGCTCCAGGACCTGGCGGCGGACGCGGCGGCCCCGCTGGACGCCATTCTCACCGATCACCGCGTGACGATGCGCGAGCGGGTCCGCGAGATCGAGGCCGAGCGGGACCGGATCGTGACGCTGCTGGCGGTGCGGGAGACCGCGGGCTCCGCTCCCCCGTCCGCCGGCGCCGAGGCGGACGGCGTCCCGCCGGACGGGCTGGCCGGTCCGGACGAGGCGGACGTCGACGCGGACATCGCGGCGGCGCTGGCCGGGCGGGCGCGACTGCGCGCGCGGATGGCACTGACCGATCTGGTCCCGTCCGAACTGAGCGACCTGCTGCGCTGATCGGCCGGGCCCGGGTTCGTCCCGCGGGGCGGTGTGCTCAGTCCTGCCCGGACACCGGGGGCAGCTGCCCGAGCAGCGCCTGCTCGGTGTCCGGGGACTCGGCGGCCGCCTGCCGGTTGGCGTCGGCGACCGCCGTGAAGATCTCGTGCCGCTTGATCCGCACGTGCCGGGGGGCGTCGATCCCGATGCGGATCCCCTCGCCCCCGCGGTTCTCGAGGAACGTGATGACGATGTCGTCGCCCAGCATGATCTTCTCACCGGGCTTGCGGGTCAGGACCAGCATCGGCGGACTCCTTCCCTGGACGGCGCCGTGGCGACGGCGCGAGGCGTGGGGATCACCGCAGTGACCGGCTCGCCGGGCCGCCGTCGACCCAGCCTACCGGCAGCCCGAGCTCGGCGATCGTCTCCGGGCTCCCGGTCTCGTCCGCCCCGATCACGGCGAGCGCGTCGATCGGCACCCGGGACGAGATCCGTCGCACCCACGGGTCGATGTCCTCCGGCTTGTGCCGCGCGTCGACCACCAACCACACCTGATCCGCCCCGAGACCGACCGCGGTGGAGAGCTGGGCCGTCACCTCGGCCCGGGTGCCCAGGCTGACCGGGGAACCGAGCCCGTAGCCGACGACGGCGCTCGTGCCCGCGCGGACCGCCCCGGCACGGGCGGCGATCGCCGATCGGGGCGACTGCACGTGGGGCAGGGCGGCGTCCGCGCACGCGCCGGCCGTGTGCAGCTGGCCACCCACCACCACCGCCATCGTCCGCGCGGTCCGCAGGGCGCGGGCACCGACGCCCAGCACGAGCACGAGATCCCCGGCCGCCCGCAGCACCGCCGGGCCCGGCACGTCCGTCGCCGGCGGCCCGGGCGGCAGTGGTTCCCGCGCCGACCCGGGTGCCCCCGGCTGCGCGTCGCCGAGCCGGACCAGCAGGGCGGCGAAGTCCTGACCGCGGGTGGCCGGCGTGTCCGCCGCGAGCACGGGACGAGGGGCGCCCGGTTCGGTGAGCGTGGCGGCCTGCAGCAGTTCCTCCTCGTCGTCGGCGGCGGCGAGCAGGGCGGCCAGGCCGGAACGGCCGCTCAGGGCGTGCGCCGCGGCAGCGTGCTCGGCGGTGCGCCGCGCCTCCTCCCCCGCGTCGAGCCCCGCGTCCCGGGCGGCCACGGTGTCCCCGGCGTCCTGGACGGTCACGCCGTCGGGCAGCTCGGCGACCACCTCGACGTGCCAGCGGCCGAGCAGGCCGGCCAGCCCGCCGTCGCGGACCTTGTCCGCGGAGACGAGCCGGGCCGCGCCTCCGTAACGGCTGTGCAGGGTCTCCCGGACCTGCTCGAGCGTGTCACCGCTCAGGTGCAAGTGCGGCGCCATGGCGGACCACTCCGATCGTCTCGACGGAAACCGCGCCGGCGGTCACCTCGCTGTAGGACAGCACCGGCACCCCGGACGGCGGGGCGGGCAGCAGCCGCCGCAGCGCCGGTCGCAGTGCCGGCGCACACACCAGCACCCCCGGGCGGCCGGTCTGCTCGGCGGCGGAGACGGCCACGGTGAACGCGTTCATGAGCGCGTCCAGCCGGGGAGCCTCCAGCACCAACTGGGTGCCGTGCTCACCCGGGCGCAGGTCGGCGAGCAGACCCATCTCCAGGGCCGGGTCGAGGGTGATGACGGGCAGGACGCCCCCGTCGGCGTGCTTCTGCACGATCACCGGGCCGAGCGCCTGCCGGGCCGACTCGATCAGGCCCTCCGGGTCGGTGGACGACTTCGCCCGCAGGGAGAGGGCCTCGAGGATGCGGGGCAGGTCGTTGATCGGCACCTGCTCGGCCAGCAGGCCCTGCAGCACCCGGTGCAGCTCGGGCAGGGACAGCAGCGACGGGACCAGGCCGTCGACGGCGGCCGGGCGGGCCTCCTTGACGGCGTCGGTGAGGCTCTTGACGTCGTCGCTGGAGAGCAGGCGGGCCGCGTGCGTGGTGACGATCGAGGAGAGGTGGGTGACGATCACCGAGACCCGGTCGATCACCGTCGCGCCCGTCATCTCGGCGCTGTGGGCGAGCTCCGCCGGGATCCAGCGGCCGGCCAGCCCGAAGACCGGCTCGACGACGGGGGTGCCCGGCAGGGCGTCGAGGAACTCGCCGAGGGCCAGCACCGACCCGGCCGGCGCGGTGCCGCGGCCGACGTCGACCCCGGCCACCCGGATCAGGTAGGTGGCCGGGGGCAGCTCCACGCTGTCCCGGGTGCGCACCGGGGGCAGCACCATGCCCAGCTGCATGGCGATCTCCTGGCGCAGCACCTTGACCCGGGAGAGCAGGTCGTCCCCGCCGGAGCCGACCAGGTCGATCAGGTCCGGGGCGAGCAGGATCTCCACCGGCTGGGCGCGCATCTGCTGCATCAGCACGGCCGTCGGGTCCGGCTCCGGAGCCTCCTCCGTCTCGGTCTCGGCAGCCTCGGGCCGGTCCGTGATCCGGCGGGAGACGATGATCAGCCCGGCCCCGATGACGAGGAACGGCAACGGCGGCATCCCGGGGATCACCGCCATCGCGATCGCCCCGATGCCGGCCACCAGCAGCGCCGTGCGGGACTGGCTCAGCTGCGACGACGCGGTTCGCCCGAGGTCGGCCTCCGCGTTGGACCGGGTCACGATCATGCCGGTCGAGACGGCCATCAGCAGGGCGGGGATCTGGGTGACCAGGCCGTCGCCGATGGTGAGCAGGCTGTAGGTGTTGACGGCGTCGGTCAGCTCCTGGCCGCGCTGCAGCATGCCGATCGCGATGCCGCCGATGATGTTGATCGCGATGATGACGATGCCGGCGATGGCGTCGCCCTTGACGAATTTCGACGCGCCGTCCATGGCACCGTAGAAGTCCGCCTCCGCGGACACCTCGGCCCGCCGCTCCCGGGCCTGCGTGTCCGTGATCAGGCCGGCGTTCAGGTCCGCGTCGATGGCCATCTGCTTGCCGGGCATGGCGTCCAGGGTGAACCGGGCCCCGACCTCGGCGACGCGTTCGGCGCCCTTGGTGACGACGACGAACTGGATGACCACGAGGATGAGGAAGATGACGGCGCCGATGATCAGCGACCCGCCGACGGTCACGGACCCGAATGCGGCGATCACCTGCCCGGCGTGGCCCTCGCCCAGGACCAGCCGCGTGGAGGCGACGTTCAGGCCGAGCCGGAACAGGGTGGCCACGAGCAGCAGCGACGGGAACACGGAGAAGTCGAGCGGCTTCTTGACGAACATGCTGGTGAGCAGGATGACGAGGGCCAGCAGGATGTTGCAGACGATCAGCACGTCCAGCAGCGGGGCCGGGATCGGCACGACGAGCAGCAGCACGATGCCGACGATGCCGACGGGCACCGCCAGGCGGGTCAGTCCACGGTTCACGGTCGCGCTCCTCTGCGGTTCACGGTCGGGCGAGGGGTCGGGGCGGGGCTGCAGACGGCGGTCATCGGACGGCCATCCGGGGTCCGAGCAGCGCTCCGCCGACGCGGGCGGCCGGGTCGGCGGGGACCTCGTGGACGCCGCCGGTGACGCCGCGGGCGGCCAGCGACATGACGAACGCGAGCACCCCGGCGACGGCCGTGTAGAGCTCCACGGGGATCTCCTGCCCGACGTCGCACGCCCCGTGCAGGGCGCGGGCCAACGAGATGTCCTTGACCATGGGCACGCCCTTGTCCTTCGCCTCGGCGCGGATGCGGTCGGCGATCCTGTCGGCACCCTTGGCGACGACGCGCGGAGCGGAGCGGCCCGGTTCGTAGGTCAGGGCGACGGCCACGTGGGTGGGGTTGACCAGCACGACGTCGGCGTCCCCGATCGCCGTGATCATCCGGTTCCGGCTCATCGCCATCTGCCGAGCCCGACGCTGCGAGCGGATCAGCGGGTCGCCCTCGCTGCTCTTGCTCTCGTCCTTGACCTCGCGCTTGGTCATCCGGGTCTGCTTCCGGTTCCGCCGGGCGACGACGAGGACGTCGAGGCCGGCGAGGAGGAGGCCGGCGATGACGGCGCCCTGGAGCAGGGACGCCGCCCCACCGGCGGCCGCCGCCAGCAGGCCCGTGATCGGCAGGCCCCCGGCGGTCATCAGCACGGGCACGAGGGACTGGATTGCGAAGACCAGCACGAGGGCGACGACGCCGGTCTTCAGCAGCGCCTTGGCGCCGCCCCACAGCGCCTGGCCGCCGAACATGCGGCCGAAGCCCTTGACGAGCTCGAAGTGCTCGCCGGTGAGGCGGAACTTCTTGACGTGGATGCCGCCCTGCAGCACGGAGCCGGCGAGGACGGCGGCCACGACGACGGCGAACAGCGGGCCGAGCACGCCGCCGAGGTCGGAGAACGCGTCGCCGAGCGCTCGGGTGGCCGCCTCGGGGTCGGGGTGGGCGATGATCTGCGGGACGACGGCGAGCTGGCGGCGCAGCGCCGTCTCGCCGGCCGCGATCGTCGGCACGACCATGACGGCGGCCGCGCCGACGGCGATCCAGGCGGTGGCGTCCTGGGAGCGGGAGAGCTTGCCCTTGGACCGGACCTCCCGCATCCGCTTGTCGGTGGCCTCCTCGGTTCTCTCCTGTGCGTCCGCCATCTCAGCCGACCCCGGTCAGGGCCTGCGCGGCGTCGCCGGCGAGCGCGGAGACGACCCGGGGCAGGGCGAGGAAGAGGATGGACCCGAGGGCCAGGGTGAGCATGGTCTTCAGCGGGAAGCCGAGGGAGAACGCGTTCAGCGCCGGCGCCACCCGGGTCAGCAGGCCGAGCCCGACGTCGGCGAGGAACAGCACGACCACCAGCGGCCCGGCGATCTGCACCGCGGCGACCAGCATGCCGCCCACCGCGTTCGTCATCGCCTCGACCGGGCGGGTCAGGTCCAGCCCGCCGGCCACGGGGAGGGCACCGAAGGAGCCGGTCAGCCCGGTGAGCACCAGCTGGTATCCGTCGGAGGCGATCAGCAGGGCGAGCGCCGTCATCTGCATGAGCCGGGTGAACTGGGCGCCGTTGACCGCGGTCTGCGGGTCGTACACCTGGGCCAGCTGGAAGCCCGAGAACACGTCGATCAGGGAGCCGGCGGCCTGAACCGCGGAGAAGATGACGGAGACCAGGAAGCCGAGTGCGAATCCGGTGGCGGCCTCCAGCGCCAGGCCGGTGATCAGGGTGACCGCATCGATCTCGCCCGCACGCTGGATCCGGCCGGTCACCGCCAGGGCCAGCCCAACTCCGAGCATGGCCTTGATCCGGGCGGGGAACGCCGGCGAGGAGAACGGCGGGGCGATCACGAGGAACGCGGTGAACCGCACGGCGGCCAGCCCGAGGGTCTGCAGCCAGGCGAAGTCGATGGGCAGCGTCATCCGATGGACCCCGCGAGCAGTTCGGGGATGCGGTCCATCATGTCGTGCGTGAAGCCGACCATCTCGGTGATCATCCAGTGGCCGCTGACCAGCAGGGCGATGGCGACGGCGATGGCCTTCGGCACGAAGGAGAGGGTCATCTCCTGGATCTGGGTGATCGACTGCAGCAGGGAGATGGCGAGCCCGACGACGAGCGCGGTGACGAGGACGGGCGCGGAGAGCTTGGCGGCGATCAGCAGCGACTGCAGACCGATGTCGAGGACGGCGCTGGTGTTCATCCGGTCCCCTGATAGCTCTGGATCAGCGAGGTGATGATCAGGCCCCACCCGTCGACGAGGACGAACAGCAGGATCTTGAACGGCAGGGAGATGATCACCGGCGGGAGCATCATCATGCCCATCGACATCAGCGCCGCGGAGACGACCAGGTCGATCACCAGGAACGGGATGAAGATGACGAAGCCGATGATGAAGGCCGCGCGCAGCTCCGAGATCATGAACGCCGGGATCAGCGTCTGCAGGGGCACGCTCTGCGGGGTGGCGGGGTTGTCCAGGCCGGCGGCGCGGGTCATCAGGGCGATGTCCTCCTGCCGGGTGTGCGCCACCATGAACGACTGCAGCGGGCCGGACCCCAGGCGCAGCGCCGTGTCCACGTCGATGGTCCCGTTCAGGTACGGCTGGATCGCGTCCGTGGTGATCTGGTTGACGACCGGGAACATGACGAACAGCGAGAGGAACAGGGCGAGCCCGGCGAGCACCTGGTTCGGCGGGATGCTCGGCAGGGAGAGCGCGTTCCGGGTCATGGCCAGGACGACGAAGATCTTGGTGAACGACGTCATCATCAGCAGCAGGGCCGGCGCCACCGAGAGCAGGGTGATGCCGAGCAGGGCCACGACCGCGGCCGACGGGGTGCCGTTGGCCCCGTTGATCTGCACGTTCAGACCGCCCGTGCCGGGATTCGCCGGGGTGGCGGGCGGGCTGGGGACCGCGGGGGCGGTGGGCGCGGCGTGCGCGCCGGCGGCGGGGAGCAGCAGCAGCGCGAGCACCAGGGCGGCGACCAGTCCGAGCACGACGAGCACGGACGGGCGGTGGACCCGTCCGGCGGTCACGGTCGTCGCCCGCCGGCGACCCACCGCGCGGCGTCGCGCGCCTGGCGCCACGTGCCCAGGTCGAGGATGGACCCGCTGAGCGGGCCGGCGGGCGTGGGCACG
>NZ_BMJI01000031.1 GCF_014643255.1 Tersicoccus solisilvae
GACCACCACGGGGGTGGCAGCCAGACATCACAACCAGTAAATAACTGGCATCAACAAACAAAACAACACACTATTGAGTTCTCAAACAACAGGCACTTCCGGTTTCAGCGGCGGTGTGAGATCCTCTATTCAGGATCTCTCTCCGTCATTCCGTTTCGCTCCGGAGCAACTTGTCTAACTTACCATTCCGATCCGCTCTGTCAAAATCGGCCGTTTCCGTCCGTTTTCTCCAGGGATCCCGGTACTCGCTCCGAGAAGCTTTTCCGGTGCGATCAACGGTGTCCGCGAGGCCTTCGAGGAGGCCCTCCGCGTCCCATTCGTTCCGATCGGCGCGAGATGAAACTCTACCACCGCCTCCGCGGCAGTGCAAAACGGGCCCTCCCCCGCCCGTGCGGCCGGGCCGTGTGGCCCGGAATCCCGGGGAAGGAGGGCCCGTCCGGCCCTGCAGCGGAACTGGTCAGCGCGTGCGCGCGTCCTTCGCCGGCGTCAGGTAGAGCACGCCGAGCGGCGGCACCTGCACCGTCGCCGACGCGGGCTTGCCCTGGAAGGACCCCTCGACCGCGGTGATCTGTCCCTGGTTGCCGACGCCGGAGCCGCCGAACTCCTCGGCGTCGGTGTTGAGCGCCTCGGTCCATGTGCCCGCCCACGGCAGCGCGAGTTTGACGTCGTGGTGCGGGTTGCCGGCGAAGTTCGCGACCACCACCACCGGGTTGCCCTGCGGATCCCAGCGGGTGAACGTGAGCATGTTCCGCCCGGCGTCGTTCGCGTCGAGCCACTCGAAGCCGGCGGGATCGTTGTCCCACCGGTACAGGGCCGGCGTCGACGTGTAGAGGGTGTTGAGCTGCTTGACCAGCAGCTGCAGCCCCCGGTGCGGCGGGGCGTCCGTCAGCCACCAGTCCAGCCCGTGCGCCTCGTTCCACTCGGCCTCCTGGCCGAACTCGGTGCCCATGAAGATCAGCTGCTTGCCCGGGTGCGCCCACTGGAAGGCCAGGTAGGCCCGCAGGTTCGCCAGCTGCTGCCACCGGTCGCCCGGCATCTTGCGCAGCATCGACCCCTTGCCGTGCACGACCTCGTCGTGACTGATCGGCAGCAGGAAGTTCTCCGTGTAGGCGTACACCATCGAGAAGGTGGCCTTGTGGTGGTGGTAGGACCGGTTGACCGGGTCCTCGGAGATGTAGGACAGCGAGTCGTGCATCCAGCCCATGTTCCACTTCAGCCCGAACCCGAGCCCGTTGTGGTCGGTGGGACGCGTGACGCCCGGGAACGCCGTCGACTCCTCGGCGATCGTCACGATGCCGGGCACCCGCTTGTAGGCCGTGGCGTTGGCCTCCTGCAGGAAGCCGATCGCCTCGAGGTTCTCCCGACCGCCGAAGCGGTTCGGCCGCCACTGGCCCTCCTGTCGCGAGTAGTCCAGGTAGAGCATCGAGGCGACGGCGTCGACCCGCAGCCCGTCGATGTGGAACTCCTCGAGCCAGTACAGCGCGTTGGCGACGAGGAAGTTGCGCACCTCGCGTCGGCCGAAGTCGAAGATGTACGTGCCCCAGTCCGGGTGCTCGCCGAGGAACGGATCCGGGTGCTCGTAGAGCGGCTGGCCGTCGAACCGGGCCAGCGCGAACTCGTCCTTCGGGAAGTGCGCCGGCACCCAGTCCATGATCACGCCGATGCCCGCCTGGTGCAGGGCGTCGACGAGGTGCTTGAACTCGTCGGGGTGCCCGAAGCGTGACGTCGGGGCGAAGTACCCGGTGACCTGGTAACCCCAGGATCCGCCGAACGGGTGCTCGGCCACCGGCATCAGCTCCACGTGTGTGAAGCCGAGCCACGAGACGTACTCGACGAGCTGCTCGGCCAGCTCGGTGTAGCTCAGCCCGAGCCGCCACGACCCGAGGTGCACCTCGTAGACGCTCATCGGCGCGTTGTGCGGGTCCTGCCGTGAGCGCCGTGCGATCCACTCGCCGTCGCCGAAGGTGTAGGTCGAGTCGACGACCCGGGACCCGGTGCGCGGGGGCACCTCGGTGCCGCGCGCCATCGGGTCGGCCTTCATCCGCCACTGGCCGTCCTGGCCGAGGATCTCGTACTTGTAGGTGGCGCCGGCACCGACGTCGGGGATGAAGATCTCCCACACGCCGGACGAGCCGAGCGAGCGCATGCCGTGGGCCTTGCCGTCCCAGCCGTTGAAGTCGCCCGCCACGCGGACGGACCGGGCGTTGGGCGCCCAGACGGCGAAGCTGGTGCCGGTGATCGGTCCCATCGACGACGGGTAGTCGCGCAGGTGTGCACCGAGCACGGTCCACAGGGTCTCGTGCCGGCCCTCGCCGATCAGGTGCAGGTCGAGTTCGCCGAGCGTCGGCATGAACCGGTAGGGCTCGTCGACGCGGTGCGCGACACCGTCCCCGTAGGCGACCTCGAGCCGGTAGTCCGGCACGTGGCCGTCCTCCGGCGCCTCGAGCACCGCGGTCCAGATGCCGCCGTACTCATGGGTCGCCG
This sequence comes from Tersicoccus solisilvae, assembly GCF_014643255.1. Lineage (GTDB taxonomy): Bacteria > Actinomycetota > Actinomycetes > Actinomycetales > Micrococcaceae > Tersicoccus > Tersicoccus solisilvae. Next base: position 2,485 of record NZ_BMJI01000031.1, read on the forward strand.
GCGTCGTGCCCGCGGCGGTGATGACGTCGACGGACGCGGCCATGTGCCGCAGGGTCCGCACGGTGACCGTGCCGTCCGGCGCCACGTGCGCCCCGAGGATGCCGTGGGGGTTGTAGTACCGGCCGGCGGCCACGGCGTCGAGCACCTCGGTCGACACCGGGATGGGCCGGGCGGGCGCCGGGCGCGTCTCCGGTTCGGCGGTGGACGCGGCCCCGGCGCTGACGTTCAGGTTCGCGGCCTGGGCGAGCGCCTCCGGGGAGACGTCGGGCGCCCCCTCGGGCAGGTCGGGCCGGTTCCGGTCCAGCGGGGCGCCGCTGGAGCGGGCCGGGGACGCGGTCGCCGCCGGTGCGGCCGTCGTCTTCGGCTCGCGCGCCGCGGCCGGTGCCGGTGGCTGCGCCGCTGCGGCGGTCTCCGGCTCGGGCGCGGCGGCGGGAGCCGGCTTCCGGGCGGTACCGGGCCTGGGTGCCCGGGGCTTCTTGATCATCGATGAGCCTTCTTTCCTCGATGGGGCCGGTGTGGGGGCGTGATCGCCCACGTGCAGGGCGCGGTGCACCGCGTCAACAGGCACCGCGATCCAGTCCGGCCGGTTGCGCTGTTCGTAGACCACCTCGTAGAGCGCCTTGTCCAGCCACAGGCCGACGAACAGCGGGGACTCGGTGTCGACCGGCTCCCCGCTGACGCGACGGTAGCCGTCGAGGAACGCGTCGGAGGCGGCGGTGGTCCAGGCGCGAGTGGCGTCGGGGTCCGCGCCGTTCAGCACGGCGAAACCGCCCGCGTAGTCGAAGGACCTGAGCATGCCGACCACGTCGCGCAGGGCGGTGTCGGGCAGGGAGCGTTCGGCGACGGGCCGCAGGGGCTCGCCCTCGAAGTCGAGCAGGATCCAGCCGCGCTGCGGGGAGTCGAGCACCTGCCCGAGGTGGTAGTCCCCGTGGATGCGCTGCAGCACGGGGGCGTCCCCGCCGCGGCCGAGTGCCTCGACGGCCGCCTCGACGGCGGCGTCGTGCGGGCCCACCGCGTCGGCGGCCTCGGCCCACGCCCAGCGGATGCGGCCGGCCAGAGACCGCAGCAGCTCCTCGTGCTGGGCGGCGTCGGCGACCCGGGTGCCGAAGGCCTCCCGCAGGCCGGCGTGCACCCGGGCGGTCGCCTCCCCCAGGGACGCGGCCGGACCGGTGAAGTCGGTGCCGGCGCGAGCCGCCGCCGTGGCGGTCCGCCAGGCGTCCTCGCTGCCGGCCATGAACTCGCTGAGCACGGCGAGCTGGCCGTGGTCGAGCCCGGTCTCGTCGGCGCCGGCGTCGTCGCGATCCCGCTCCTGGCGCGTCCACGCCCCGTCGATCCAGCCGTACGTGGCGGCGACGGCGTCCACCCGCGCCTCGGTCAGCCCGATGCCGACCTCCACGTCGGGGTTGATGCCGGCGCCGAGCACGCGGAACAGCTTGATGATCGCGGGCGCCGCCGGGTCGTCGATGATGATCGACGTGTTGGACTGCTCGCCGCTGAGCACCTTCGCGCTCGGCAGGTCGCCGAGGGCGCGGGTCGAGGCCCACCGCCCGGTGGCGTGACCGCGCGGCGTCACGTCGTCGGTGCCGCCGGCCGTGTCGCTGCCCGTCGCCGCGGTGATCAGGTCGAGGTAGAGCCCCACGAGCACCGGGTCCCGGACGCCGTCGTACACGTCGACCCGCGCGTCCGGCGCCTGGCCCGCGTCCGCACCGGGCAGCGGGGCATCGCCCGCCGGGACGGTGCCGATCGGGTCCACGCCGTGCAGCGTGTGGTCGCGCCGGCGGTAGGTGAGCGGGACCTGCACGACGTCGATCCGGTCCCCCGAGTCGATCGCCACGAGATGGACGCGCACACCGATCCGGCCGGCCGGGTCGGTCAGGTCGAAGCCGCCGGCCGCCGCCAGGCTCACGCCCTTGCCCCGGGCGGGGTACCAGCGCTGGCCGGGCAGCCAGCGGTGCAGCAAGTCGGTCAGGTCGGGGGTCAAGGTCATCGTGGCCGCTCCCTTCATGACGACAACTCGTGCTGGGGCAGGATCACCGGCAGGGCCTGCGTGGCCGGTGACGCGGGGTTGGAGTAGGGCGAGCGCATCCGCAGCCAGAAGAAGTCGTGACTGCCGAGCGTGATGGTGATCCGGCCGTCCTCACCGATCGGCGGGAACGGGGTGCCACCGAAGACGTCGCGCAGGCCGCGGCGCGCGAACCGGGGCAGGTCCAGCACCGCCGAGGACGGGTGCTGCGAGAGGTTGTACACGCACAGCACCGCCTCGCCGTACTCGTCGTCGGTCTGCTCGTCGGGGATCTCCCGCAGGAACGCGAGGATGTGCTCGTTGTCCGCGGGCACGTTCTCGTAGCCTCCCAGACCGAACGCCGGGTGGGCCTTGCGCACCGCGAGCATCTGCCGCACCCAGTGCAGCAGGGACGAGGAGTGCGCCAGCTGGGCCTCCACGTTGACGTGGTTGTAGTGGTAGACGAGCGACTGGATCACCGGCAGGTACAGCTTGCCCGGGTCGGCGACGGAGAACCCGGCGTTCCGGTCCGGGTTCCACTGCATCGGCGTGCGGGAGGCGTCGCGGTCGTCGAGCCAGATGTTGTCGCCCATCCCGATCTCGTCCCCGTAGTACAGGAACGGGCTGCCGGGCAGGGCGAGCAGCAGGGCGTGGATCAACTCCACCTCGGCCCGCGAGTTGTCCAGCAGGGGCGAGAGGCGGCGCCGGATGCCGATGTTGGCGCGCATCCGGGCGTCCGGTGCGTACCAGCCGAGCATGACCTGACGCTCCTCGGTGGTGACCATCTCGAGGGTCAGCTCGTCGTGGTTGCGCAGGAACGTGCCCCACTGCGCGCCGGCGGGGATGGCCGGGGTGTCGCGCATCGTCTCGATGATCGGGGCGGCCTTCTGGTCCCGCAGGGCGTAGAAGAGCCGCGGCATGATCGGGAAGTGGAAGCACATGTGGCACTCGGGGTCGTTCTCGTCCCCGAAGTACTCCACGACGTCGTGGGGCATCTGGTTCGCCTCGGCGATGATCACGCGCCCGGGGTAGAGCTCGTCGACCATGGACCGCAGATCCCGCAGGAACCGGTGGGTGCCGGGCAGGTTCTCGCAGTTGGTGCCGTCCTCCTCGAAGAGGTACGGGATGGCGTCGGCCCGGAACCCGTCGACGCCCTGGTCCAGCCAGAACTTGACGACGTCGAACACGGCCTCGACGACCGCCGGGTTCTCGAAGTTCAGGTCCGGCTGGTGGGAGAAGAACCGGTGCCAGAAGAACTGCCGCCGCACGGGGTCGAACGTCCAGTTCGACTCCTCGGTGTCGACGAAGATGATCCGCGCGTCCTGGTACTTCTCGTCGGTGTCGCTCCACACGTAGAAGTCGCCGTACGGGCCCTCCGGGTCCTCCCGGGAGGCCTTGAACCAGCCGTGCTGGTCCGACGTGTGGTTCAGCGGCAGGTCGATGATGACGCGCAGGCCACGGGCGTGCGCCTCGGCGACGAGCCGCTTGAAGTCGCTGATCGTGCCGAACTCGTCGAGCACCGAATAGTAGTCGGCGATGTCGTACCCGCCGTCGCGCAGCGGCGAGTCGAAGAACGGCGGCAGCCACAGGCAGTCGATGCCGAGCCACTGCAGGTAGTCGAGCTTCTCGATCAGGCCGGAGAAGTCACCCGACCCGTCGCCGTTCGCGTCCGCGAAACCGCGCACGAGCACCTCGTAGAACACCGCCTTGCGGTACCACTGGGGGTCGTGAGCGAGCCCGGGGGCGTTGAGCGCGAACGCCGAGGGCACGCTCATGCGCCCCGCCGGACGGCGAACACGTGGGCCGGCTCGACCCACGGGTCCAGCTTGACGTAGTTGTCCCGTCCCCACGTCCAGCTGTTGCCCGAGAGCAGGTCGTCCACCCAGAAACGACCGTCCGCGTCCAGGTCCGCCGGGTCCAGGTCGAGCGCGGCCAGGTCCAGGCTCACCAGGCCCTCCCGCGCGGCGTGCGGGTCGAGGTTGACGACGACGATGACGGTGTCCTTCGTGCCGTCCGGGTCGACCTTGTGCTTGACGTAGGCGACGGTGTGGTCGTCCGTCGTCGCCGCCACGGTGAGGTTCTGCAGGTCCCCGAGCGCCGGGTGGGCGCGGCGGATGGCGTTGAGGCGGGTCAGGTACGGGGCCAGGGTGCGGCCCTCGGCCTCCGCGGCGGCCCAGTCCCGGGGCCGGTACTCGAACTTCTCGTTGTCGATGTATTCCTCGGCGCCGGGCCGGGCGACGTGCTCGTACAGCTCGTAGCCGGAGTAGACGCCCCACAGGGGGCTGCCGGTGGCGGCGAGCACGGCGCGGATCTTGAACCCGGCGGGGCCGGAGTACTGCAGGTACTCGGTGAGGATGTCGGGAGTGTTGACGAAGAAGTTGGGCCGGTAGAACGCCGGGGTCTCGTGGGAGACCTCGGTGAAGTAGTCGAGGATCTCCTCCTTCGTGTTCCGCCACGTGAAGTAGGAGTACGACTGCTGGAACCCGGCCTTGCCCAGGCCGTGCATCATCGGCGGGCGGGTGAACGCCTCGGCGAGGAACACGACGTCGGGGTCGGTGGCGTTGACCTGGCCGATCAGCCACTCCCAGAACCACAGCGGCTTGGTGTGCGGGTTGTCCACGCGGAACGTGCGCACCCCGTGGTCCATCCACAGCCGCACGATCCGCAGCACCTCGTTCGAGAGACCCTCGGGGTCGTTGTCGAAGTTCAGCGGGTAGATGTCCTGGTACTTCTTCGGCGGGTTCTCGGCGAAGGCGATGGACCCGTCGATGCGCGTGGTGAACCACTCGGGGTGCGCGGTGACCCACGGGTGATCCGGGGTGCACTGCAGCGCCAGGTCGAGCGCCACCTCCATGCCGAGCTCCCGGGTGCGGGCGACGAACGCGTCGAAGTCCTCGAACCTGCCCAGGTCCGGGTGGATGGCGTCGTGGCCGCCCTCGGCGGCACCGATGGCCCACGGGGAGCCGGGGTCGCCGGGCCCGGCGACCAGCGTGTTGTTCGGGCCCTTGCGGTTGGTGCGGCCGATCGGGTGGATCGGCGGCAGGTAGACGACGTCGAACTGCATCGCCGCGACGGCGTCGAGCCGGTCGACGGCGGTCCGGAAGGTGCCGGAGGTCCACTGCCCGGTCGCCGGGTCGTAGCTGGCCCCCTCGGAACGGGGGAAGAACTCGTACCAGGACGCGCGTCCGGCGCGCTCCCGCTCGACGTTGATCGGCCAGTGCCGCGTGGCAGTGACCAGCTCGCGGATCGGCCGGCGGTCGATCACGGCGTGCACCTGCGGGCTGATCCCGGCGGCCAGTCGCTCGGCGGCCGGCAGCGTCGTGTCCGCGAGGCGGGCGGCCGCGGTCCGCAGGGTCTGCGCGTCCTCGGCGTCGCGGTCGGCCTCCTGGGCGCCGCGCTCGAGCAGGGCGGTGCCCTCGTCCAGCATCAGCTCGACGTCGACGCCGGCACCGATCTTGATGGTGGCGTCGTGCTCCCACGTGCCGTAAAGGTCCGCCCAGCTCTCGACGGTGAAACTCCAGGCGCCGACGTCGAGGGGGCGCAGCGTGGTCGTGTACCGGTCGGTGCCGGGGACCTTCTCGACCATCCGGGAGCGGGCCACCTCGGTCCCGTCCGGGTCGTACAGCACCGCGGTGGCACCGAGCCGGTCGTGTCCCTCGCGGAAGACGGTGGCACCGATCTGCAGATCCTCGCCCGGGATGGCCTTGGCGGCGAAGGCGCCGCCGTCGACGACCGGCGCAACGTCGGTGACCGGGATCCGGTCGAACCGCAGCCCCTCGGTGATCGAGGCAGCGGCACCGGGCGCGTGCGCGGGCCCCCCGTGAGCTCCGGTCGGAACCGATCCTGCGGGTTGACCTGCGGGATCGGGCTGGGCTGGCTGGTCCTGTCCTGCGGGGCGACTCGCGGCCGCGGCTGGAGTAGTCACACGGTAGACGTTAGCCATTCACGCCGCGATTGCGAAGGCCGCCGCCGGCAGGGGGGCGCCGCCGTCATCCCCGCCGGCCGCGACGATCTCTCCCGGCGGTCGCGACGACGAACGCCGCGCCGCCCGGACGTAAGCGTTTACTGCCGGTGCGGTGCAGGTCACATCCATCCGCTACTGTTTGGCGCGTGAAAGCTATCCGACGGTTCACCGTCCGCACCGTTCTGCCCGAGGCCATCGCTCCGCTGAGCACGCTCGCGACGAATCTGCGCTGGTCCTGGCACGAGCCGACCCGCCGCCTGTTCGCCGACATCGCCCCGGAGACGTGGGCGCGCACCGCCGACCCCGTGCAACTGCTCGCCACCCTGACGCGGGGACAGCTGCAGGCCATCGCCGCCGACACCGCGCTGGTCGCCCGGATACGGGACCTCGGTGCGGACCTGCAGGAGTACCTGGCGCGTCCCCGCTGGTACCAGTCCCTCGGCGCGGAGGCCCCGGCCTGCATCGCCTACTTCTCCCCCGAGTTCGGCATCGACGCGGTGCTCCCCCAGTACTCCGGCGGCCTCGGCATCCTGGCCGGCGACCACCTCAAGTCGGCGTCCGACCTCGGCGTGCCCCTGATCGGCGTCGGCCTGCTCTACCAGGCCGGGTACTTCAAGCAGTCCCTCTCCCGTGACGCGTGGCAGGAGGAGACCTACCCGGTGATCGACCCCGACGGTCTGCCGCTGTCGCTGCTGCGGGAGGACGACGGCACCCCGGTCGAGGTGCGGCTGCCCCTGCCGGCCGGCCGCCAGCTGCTCGCCCACGTCTGGAAGGCCGACGTCGGCCGGGTGCCGCTGCTGCTGCTGGACTCCAACGTGCCCGGCAACGACGACGCCGCCCGGACCATCACCGACCGGCTCTACGGCGGCGGCGGGGACCACCGGCTGCAGCAGGAGCTGCTGCTGGGCATGGGCGGGGTCAAGGCGCTGCGCGCGTTCGGCCGCCTCACCGGCGGCACCGCGCCGGAGGTGTTTCACACCAACGAGGGGCACGCCGGCTTCCTCGGCATCGAACGCATCCGTGAGCTGATGGACAGCGGGCTGAGCTGGGACGAGGCGCTCGTGACCACGCGCGCGTCGACGGTGTTCACCACGCACACCCCGGTGCCCGCCGGCATCGACCGGTTCGAGATCGCCCAGATCCAGCACTTCTTCCAGGCCGGCCTGGCCCCGTCCGTGCCGGTGACCAACATTCTCGCCCTCGGCGCCGAGACGTACCCGGGCGGCAACCCGGCCACGTTCAACATGGCGGTGATGGGGCTGCGCCTGGCGCAGCGCGCCAACGGCGTCGCCAAGCTGCACGGCGTCGTCTCCCGGCAGATGTTCGCCGGCCTGTGGCCGGGCTTCGACCAGGAGGAGATCCCGATCACCTCGGTCACCAACGGCGTGCACGTGCCGACCTGGGTGGACCCACGGATCGTCGAGCTGGCGCGGACCCGCTTCGGGTCGACCCCGGACTGGAGCGAGGTGTTCCAGGTCGACGACGCCGAGGTGTGGGCGCTGCGCCGCGAACTGCGCTCCTCGCTGATCGCCGACGTCCGGCGGCGGCTGCGCGCGTCGTGGACCAAGCGCGGTGCGGCCGACGCGGAGCTGGCGTGGACGGACGACGTGCTGGACCCGGACGTGCTGACCATCGGCTTCGCCCGCCGGGTGCCCACGTACAAGCGGCTGACCCTGATGCTGCGCGACCCGGCCCGACTCAAGCGGCTGCTGCTCGACCCGGAGCGGCCGATCCAGATCGTGGTCGCGGGCAAGTCCCACCCGGCGGACGAGCAGGGCAAGCGGATGATCCAGGACCTGGTCCGGTTCACCGACGACCCCGAGGTGCGTCACCGCATCGTGTTCCTGCCCAACTACGACATCGCGATGGCGCGGACCCTGTTCCCCGGCTGCGACGTGTGGCTGAACAACCCCCTGCGGCCCCTCGAGGCGTGCGGCACGTCCGGTATGAAGGCGGCGCTGAACGGCGGCCTGAACCTGTCCGTGCGGGACGGCTGGTGGGACGAGCTGTACGACGGGCGCAACGGCTGGGCCATCCCCACCGCGGACAACCGGGCCACCCCGGAGCAGCGGGACGACATCGAGGCCGCCGCGCTGTACGAGCTGATCGAGAAGTCGGTCGCCCCCATGTTCTACGGCTCCGAGCGCGCCACGGGCGACTCGACCGACGACGTGCCGCACCAGTGGGTCGCCGCGATCAAGCACACCCTGGCCACGCTCGGCCCGGCCGTCTCGGCGGACCGGATGGTCTCGGACTACGTGACCCGGCTCTACACCCCGGCCGCCGAGTCCGGCCGGCGGGTGGCGGCGGACGACCACGCGGCCGCGCGGACCGCGGCCCGCTGGGATCAGCGGGTGCGGGGCGCCTGGCCGTCGGTGCACGTCGAGCACGTGGATGCCGAGGGCGTCACCGACGCCCCGCAGATCGGTGACGTGCTGACGATCAACGCGTACGTCTCCCTCGGCGGGCTGAGCACGGACGACGTCGACGTGGAGGTCGGGTACGGCCGGGTCTCCGAGTCGGACCACATCCACGACCGGGCGTTCGCGGACCTGACGCCGGCCGAGGACCTCGGCAACGGCCGGGCCCGGTTCACCGGGACGCTGGTGGTGGACCGGTCGGGTCCGTTCGGCTACACCGTGCGGGCGCTGCCGGCGACGGACCGGATGGCGAACAAGGCCGAGCTCGGACTGATCGCCACCCCCGCCTGACGGGACGGCCCACGGGCGTCCCGTCAGGGGCGGACGGCCCACGGGCGTCCCGGCTCAGGGGCGGACGACGACGACGCGGAACCGCGGCCGTGACCGCGTCGACGCGCCGGTCGCGGCCCGGTCGTCGTTCCCGGGATGATGCGCGACGGTCGGCTCGTGCGTCCTCCCGGCCCGGGAGGTTGCCTCCTCCTCGACGAAGCCGAGGACCTCGGCGATGCGGTCGGCGTCCCGGGCGGGCAGGGACGGGTCGACGTGCCACACCAGGGCGAACGGGTCGCGGGCGGTCTCCCGCAGCGCGTCGGCCAGCGCATCCAGATTCCGGCCGGTGTGCGGAGGGAACCGCAGCTCACGGGCGAAGGCGGCCAGCGCGGTCTCGCGGGTCGGGCCGGAGGCGATCTGGCGCACGGGCAGCGCATCCGGACGCGGTCGCTGCGCCGTCGCCCGCCCGGCGCCGGCGGCGTCGTGTGCGTCGATCTCCCGCCGCAGCGCGTGGCCGCGCCAGGCGGCCCGGGTCAGTTCTTCCACCGGGCTCCCCCGTCGTCGTGCCGTCGCCTCATCCGCGGTTCACCGGTCCTCGGCGATGACGCGGAAACTCGCGTAGTGGTCCGTGGTCCAGTACAGCGCCCCGTCGCGCGCGGCCACGATCCGCCGGGCGCCGCGGTCGGACTCCCCCGGCGTCCGCACCGTGTACTCGCGGTAGTGCCCGCGGGGCCGGGCGGGCAGGAGGCGTTCGAAGTTGCCGAACGTCGAGCCGTCCTCCTCGTACGGGAACGGGCCGCCGCGGTGGATCAGATCGATGGTGCGGCGTGCCTCGGCGGGGAGGGTGGACGCGGCGACGACCGCCAACCCGGAGACCGGGTCGCGGCCCGTGGCGCGGGGGGTGCCGCCCGCCGGGGTTCCCGGGCCGGTGGCGACCGCCGTCTGCCCGGTCGACCCGCTCGGCCCGCTCGTTCCCGTGGCCAGACACCCGGCCAGCAGCACGGCGATCAGCACGGCGGCGATCGCGGCCCCGGCGGCGGCGACGCGCCGGACGCCGGTCCCGCGTCTGCGCACCCGGTTCGGGTGCGTCCGACCGGCCATACCGGTCAGTCCCGCCGGAACACGGTGATGCTCTGCGCCGGCGCCGTGAACACGTCGTCGCTCGCCCAGCACTCGTCCTGGCGGTGGTCGGTCGGAAGGTCGGTACTCATCCGGAGCACGAATCCGGCGCGGCCCGCCTCGTCGGCGGCCGCCGCGTCGAGCCCCGTCGGGCTGTCGTCGGCGCCGGTGCCGAGCGGGACGGCGAAGCCGACGTCCGGCAGGGTCACGTGCGAGGCGTTGGCCGAGCCGTTGATGACGAGCAGGCCGTCGATGGTCCCGTCCGGGGAGCCGAGCAGCAGCTGGAGCACCCGCACGTGCGGGTTGGTCCACTCCTGCTCGGTCATCGGGTAACCGGCCGTGCCGAACCAGTGCAGGTAGTGGGCCTCGGGGATGCGCGGGTAGTCCGCCGGCTGGTCGGCGAGGAACTCGCGCCGCACCCGGATGAGCCGCCGGGTGGCGCGCAGCATCCGCCGGGCCCGCTCGTCCAGGCGCCAGTCGATCCACGAGATGGCGGTGTTCTGGCTGTAGGCGTTGTTGTTGCCGCGCTGGGTGCGGCCGATCTCGTCGCCGGCGGTGATCATCGGCACGCCGAGCGAGAGCAGCAGCGTCGCCATCAGGTTCCGCTGCGTCCGCTCGCGCGCCCGCAGCACGCGGTGGCCCGTCGTCGGGCCCTCGACCCCGTGGTTCCAGCTGCGGTTGTGGTCCGAACCGTCCCGGTTGCCCTCGCCGTTCGCCTCGTTGTGCTTGACGTCGTAGGCGGTCAGGTCGGCGAGCGTGAACCCGTCGTGGGCGGTGACGAGGTTGATCGACGCCAGGGGGGACCGGCCCGACGCCGCGAACGTCGCGGCGGAGCCGGCGAGCGCGCCGCCGAGGGCGGCGAGGGACCCGCCGGGGCGGCCGGCGTCGAGCGCGGCCTGGTCCGAGAGCCAGAAGGTGCGCGCGACATCGCGGAAGCCGTCGTTCCAGTCGGCCCAGCCGCGCGGGAAGTTGCCGGTCTGCCAGCCGCCCATGCCGATGTCCCACGGCTCGGCGATCAGCTTGACCGGCGCGAGCACCGGGTCCGCCGCGGCGGCGACGAGGAACGGGTGGCGCTGGGTGAAGACGTTGTCGACGTCACGGCACAGCGTGGGCGCGAGGTCGAAGCGGAAGCCGTCGACGTGGCACTGATCCACCCAGTACCGCAGGGAGTCGAGGGCCAGCTGGACCACCCGCGGCTGGGAGAAGTCGAGGCTGTTGCCGCAGCCGGTGGTGTCCTCGTAGGTGTGCGGGTCGCGGTGCCGGTAGTAGGTGCGGTCGCCGAGGCCACGCCAGCTGCGCGCGGGCTGGTCCTTGCCGCCCTCCGCCGTGTGGTTGTAGACGACGTCGAGGATCACCTCCAGCCCGGCCGCGTGCAGGGCGGCGACCATGGCCTTCACCTCGTCGAGGACGGCCTGCGGCCCGGCGGCACGGCTGGCGGCGGTGGCGTACCCGGGGTGCGGGGCGAAGAAGCCCAGCGTGTTGTAGCCCCAGTAGTTGGTCAGCCCGAGGGCGGCGAGGTGCGGCTCGTCGGCGTGGGCATGGATCGGCAGGAGCTCGATCGCGGTGACGCCCAGGCGCGTGAGGTGGGCCAGCACGGCCGGGTGGGCCAGGCCGGCATAGGTGCCGCGCAGCTCCTCCGGCACGTCGGGGTGCAGCTTCGTCAGGCCGACGACGTGCGCCTCGTAGATGACGGTGTCGCGCCAGGGGGTGCGCGGGGCGACGTCGCCGGCCCAGTCGAACGCGCCGTCCACCCGCACCGCGGCGACGGGACCGACGTCGAGCCCGCGCTCGTGGTGCTCGGTCCCGGGCTCCTCGGCCGGGCCCTCCTCGGTCGGCGTCTCGGCCAGCCCGCGGGCGTACGGGTCGAGCAGGAGGGTGCCGTTCGGGTCCTCCTCGTCGAGCAGGTGGTAGCGCGCGCCCACCGCCAGGTCTTCGACGACGCCGTGGTGGACGCCGTCCTCGACGGCGGCGAGCGGCGTCTGTGCCCAGCCGCCGTCGGCGATCTCGTGCACCACGGCCAGGGCGCCGACGCCCGGGGCGAACACGGCCACGTTGACGGCGTCGTCCCGGTCCGGCAGGGCGCTGATGCCCAGCGGCCAGGGGAAGGAGCGCAGCGCCGAGGCGGGCCGGAGCCGTCGTGGCGGGCGCCGACGAGGATCGGCCGTCTGCGTCGTGGCGGTCGGGTTCGGGGCGGTCTGGGTCACGGTCGTCTCGTTCGATTCGGGAGGGTGCACCATCGGGCAGCCGGGGGGATCACGCGGTGGGACGGCTCCGGGCGACCTCGTAGAGACAGATGCCGACGGCCATCGACGCGTTCAGCGACTCCGTCGCCGCGTCGATCGGGATGGAGACGATCGCGTCGCAGGTCTGCCGGGTCAGCCGGGAGAGACCCTTGCCCTCCGAGCCCACGACCACGCACAGCGGCTCCTCCCCGGCGTCCAGGGCCGGCAGGGAGATCTCGCCGTCGCCGTCGAGGCCGATCACCCGGATGCCCAGTTTGCGGTAGCCGTCGAGCGTGCGGTTGAGGTTGGCGGCCCGGTTCACGGGCACGCGGACCGCGGCGCCGGCGCTCGTCTTCCAGGCGGTGGCCGTCATGGTCGCGGTGCGCCGTTCGGGGATGACGACGCCGTGGCCGCCGAAGGCGGCAACGCTGCGGATGATGGCGCCGAGGTTCCGCGGGTCGGTCACCCCGTCGAGCGCGACGATCAGGGGCGCGGTGCGCAGGTAGCCCTTGTCCCACTGGTCGGCCAGGTGCCGGCCGAGTTCGACGGCGTCGCCGTACTCGTAGGGCGGGATCTGCAGGGCGACGCCCTGGTGGACGGCGTCCAGCGTCAGCCGGTCCAGTTCCGTCTTGTGCACCTGCAGCACCGGGACGGACTGCTCTGCGGCGAGCTTGAGGATGTCCCGTACGCGGTCGTCGCTCTCGATCCGGACGGCGACGTAGAGGGTGCGCGCGGGCACCGCGGCCTGCAGGGCCTCGAGCACGGCGTTGCGACCGGTGACCATCTCCTCGGCCTTGTCCCGGCGGGTGCGGGTGTGCAGGGAGTTGCCGCCGGCGCCCCGACCGCTGGTGCCGGTGCGGCGTTGGGCGGCCTGCTTGGCCTTGTACGCCTTGTGGTAGGGCCGGTCCTCGGCCTTGGGCGTCGGCCCCCGGCCCTCGAGGGCCTTCCGGCCGAGCCCCCCGGTCCCGGCGGAGGGACCCTTCTTGTGCTTGCGGATGGCTCCGGCGCGCGGCTTGTTCGGCATGGGACCTTCCGTTGCTCTCGGGTGCTCGACGCGGCCGACCGGGCGGGTCCGGCGCACGAAGGGCCCCAGTCTACGGCGTCCGCCCTCGTGGGGCCGGTTCCGTCCGTGGTCACGGCGGGGTCAGACGCCTCATCGCTGACCCGACCAGCGGGCCGTGCGGAGAGCGAGGAGACGCTCTTCACGACCGTCCCTGGCCCTCACAGGGCCTACGTTATCCAGCGACTTCGACCCTCGGACTCCACCAGCCCACCGCAATTCTGACCAACTGACGCGCCGTGCGACCCGCGACTATCGCGTCCGCGTGTCACCCGAGGTCAACAGAATACGAAGGCGACGGCGTCGACGAGCATCGGCGTTCGCGCACGACAGTCGTTGCCCAGCGCAGCACTGGCCATCACCACGCCTCAGTCGAGACTCGACGACTGGCTTCGTCCATTGTCTAATGGAACTTCTCTCGCGCCTCGTTCGCTGCCCTGGAGAGAACTGGATGCTTGTCTATCGCTTCGATCAATTGACGTTCGTCCATCCCAAGCTCCTTCATGAAGTTCATGACCACCACCGCCGCAGTGACCTCAAGAACCCCGTACAACTCCTCAAAGTCGTGATCTTGCGATGTTCCCTCGTGAGCAAGCAAGTTACGCGCGTTCCCGGCGTGCCTCGCCCAAGACGCAGGATTTGGGACAAGCCTCTCACCTGCCGCGCCGAGGCGCTCCACGAGGTCAACCAGTCGCTGCTTTAGTGTGGGGTCGTTTCGAGTGAGTCTGTCCGACACCCAGCCGCGTCGTTCTTTCGGCGCAGCGGCAAGGAGCAATTTACGCAAGACATCGAACTCCTCGTCAGGAATCGGCGGGAGTACATCCAGGGCCCGATGAAAAGACTCAGCCGCAGCCACTGCCGTCACAACTCTTGGTTCGAGGTAACCGCTGCTTACATACCGCAGCCCGAGCACCATGGACCGCGCGGCCGAGAATCTCTCGTGTATACGGAACCACGCCGGGAGAAGTTGCCCGAAGTCCAAGTCCGCCGGGGTTATCACCATCTCACCGCCGAAGCCCACTTTCTTCTCCGGCGTTGGCACAGTTATGCGTTGGTGCAAGATTGATACCTCGTGCCGCTGATTCCTTAGTGGGTGGTCTTCCGGGTACAGCTCTGGCGTCGGCGGAAGGAAAGCACTCATCCCGATGATGCCACAAGCACTGAGACTCGACAGCGATATCAGGTCAGCGATCGCGTCAAGCCTGTCAATGATGTGCTCGAGCTTTCGAGCGTCCTCACTGGAAAACTCAATCTCAGTCCACTCGCGCACGCTCGCGCTGCGCCCTCCGCGAGTCGGCGAAGGCATCGACCGATTGGACACCTGGTAAAGCGTCCACTCAAGGCCGTCCGCCACCCGCGTTACTAGAGGCTCTGGCAGCTCGAAGTCGATGCTTCCACCACGATCTTGGAAGCTGTCGCCGTCAGATAGATATCGGCGCCTCCCCCCTATGCCGACGAACCCGGACCAGGCGGTCAATTTCTCGATACTGGCGCACCCACCAACGAATGCCTCTTCTGCAGGATCGTCGATGAGGCATCCGACTAGTGCGGTCTGCGCCCCCAACTCCAAATGGTCAGGCATCCCTTCGAACATGTTGAGCATTCCATGCGTTCGAGCGCCGGTGACCCACACACCTAAGAGAGAGATCGGCTGACCATCAGCGATACCGTGGACTACCGGCCATGTCTTGGTTTCGCCTCGGCGAATGATCGAGCCGTCGGCGCCGAGTTCAGACTCCTCGTATGGCCAACCCCCGATGAGCTCTAGAGTGAGGCCAACTGCCGGGGAGTACTTGAGGATGCCAGCCGTCTTATTCGCGTCATGCGCGTCGGACTCACCGGGGATCCACCACGTCCCGGTCCATTCATGCGATTCATGAAGCGTGTACTTCGGCATGCACCCAAGCTACGGCACGAGGGAGCTAGACGGACAGGGGTTGCGCACTGAATTGAGTCGCCAGGTTGCTGCAGTGATCCACCTCGTGGAGTAAGCGGCCGAGGACGTCCTCGCGGGCCACACTCGCAGGGTCGCCCGCTGCGGCCTGACGCCGGAGAGCGTCAAAGGTCAGCTCGTGGATGACGTAGCCTAGGTCGTCCGGGCTCGAGACATTCAGCCAGGCGAGGGCGTCGTCGTTCTGCCAGACGAGGTAGCCGACGGTCTCGTCATCCGAAACCCACACGCGGGTCACGGTGGCGATTCCATCCCAGTCAGGCTGGGCGTAGGTGGGCGGGCCAGCGACCTGTTCGGCCGGCTGAGGCTTCGGCGTCATGACCTCAACGGCGACCCGGCACGTATCGACTGTGCGAACCGTCGCGGTGCAGCGTGATGGCCTCTTCACCATGCCCGAGGTTGACAAAGCGCCGCCGGCCCTCGTGCAGCTCAAGGCCCAGCGCCGCGCACTCCGCCACGCTCAATCGACCCCTGGCGAGCTTCTCCACCATCGCGACCGACTCCCCAACAGCTAATGCGAACGATTCTCACCACGTAAGACCTTGCGCGTGCGGCGTCTCACGCCGCTGTTGGATCTGGCGCCTCGCGTTGCAATTCCCTACCGACCTCGCCTAGCGCTAAGTGCGCCTCGGCCTCGGCTCTAATCCACCACTCCTTGTCTTCATCCCGCGCAATCGCGAGCGCCTCCGCGTCGCTCAGCTTGACGTGCTTCGCCCATGCTGACGGCATCCGATCCGGGCCGAGTGCACTCAAAATCGAGCCCAACTCCGCCCCACGATCCTTCGCCCTTTCGATGTCGATGTCGCCGCGCCGCCGCAAGAGCTCGGACGCCCTCAAGAGGAGCTCCCTCTCTCGCGATAGCCGCACCTGGCGCCGATCCTCAGCAGCGATCCGTTGCGCGTTGCGCCGGTCCATCGCAGCAATGACCAAGGCAGCCCCGGAGCCCCCTAGTGCGACCAAGGTCGCCGCGGCCTGAACCCAGATCGCCACCCACTCATGAGACATGGCCGCAGAATATCCATGCGCGTCGCCCCGCCTCGGCGCCGCGCCCGACACGCTCGAAATCTCGCCCGTGACGCGTCATGGCTAGCCACGCTAGCGCCGTCGCCTATCTTGGGCCGTACCCTCCTCCTATGGCCGCATCTGCCGACAATCCGCCGCCCGATCCCCGCTATGTCTCCGTCGTTGTGCTTCCTGGGCGGGACCACCCCGTTGCTTTCGGCGTACTCCTCGACGTTCGAGCGCAGGTAATCAACGACCTGTGCCGCGCGGGCTTCAACGCAGGGCCGCCCCTTACGGGGGGCATCGGAAGCGCGATGGGGTTGGTGAAGATTGGCATGAGCGCGGCCAAGACGCTCGTCACCCTCGTCCAGTTCGCCCCGAAGGCCCTGCGCCATTACCGCCGCCGCTCCCTGTACGAGTTGAGAATCTCAATCCGAGCGTTCGACGATTCGGCTATGTGGCTACCGCTTCTGCGAGTGCTGCCCGAAATCAACACGCGATTGACGGACGAGTTCCCCGCGTTACGGCTCTCATTCGCTGTCGGGAGCGGTCGCAGCGACTCACCCATGCACGGAATCTCCGATCAGCCCGTGAGACTCGCCCTCTTCCGCGCCGGCGCCGTCACAGAGTGGAAGGTTTTCCGAGTCACACGGCACCTAAGCAAGGCGACAGCTGAGCAGGACATCTGGGTATCCGCGCGCCCCGGCTTCGTCGGTCGAAACCTGAGAGCGTTCCATGACAATCCCGGGAAGGCCTCCGCTCACCAGCTGACGAAGAGGGAGCGCGACGAGGACGCGCACACACTGCGCGCGATCGAACGCGGGGAACAGGACAGGAAGGCGTCGCAACCCCAGACGACCCCAGTCCTTCCCTTCGGCACGGAGGGAGGCGTTGACAGCTTTGTCCCGGCGTCCGACGCTGTGAGCGATTCAAGACCACTGGGCTAGTGCGCTCAGCCTCGCACGTGATTTGCCTCACCATATAGCTCGGATTTCACTGCCGGAAAGGGTCGGGGGGGTCAGGCGAGCGCCCAGCTCGAGCCGTCCTTGCCGTCCTCGATCACGATCCCGGCGGCGGTCAGCCGCTCGCGGATGCCGTCGGCAAGGGCGAAGTCCCGGGCGCCGCGCGCCTCGGCGCGGGCCGCCAGCTGCCCGGCGACGAGGGCGTCCAGCGCGTCCTCGACCGGCGAGCGGTCCCCGCCGGCACTCCACGCCGGGTCGAGGGGGTCGAGTCCGAGCACGCCGGTCATCGCCCGCACGTTGGCCAGGGCCGCGGCGGCTGCCTCCGTGTCGCCCTCGGCGAGCGCGGTGTTGCCGCGCCGCACCGTCTCGTGCACGACGCCGAGGGCCGCGGGGATGTTCAGGTCGTCGTCCATGGCGGCGGTGAACGCGGCCGGCAGGGACGCCGACCCCGCTGCCATCGCCTCCCCCGAGTCGTCGACGGCGGCGGGCAGGGCGGCGGGCTGCTGCGGCACCGCCCGGTCGGCGTTGCGCACGAAGGTGCGGATCCGGCCGTAGGCGGCAGCCGCCTCGGCGAGGGAGCCACCGTCGTCGGGCGTCGCCGGACGGAAGTCGAGCACGGACCGGTAGTGGGTGGCGGCCATGAAGTACCGGACCACCACGGGCTCGGCACCGGCGAGCACGTCGGCCGCGGTGACGAAGTGGAACGCCGACTTGCTCATCTTCTCGCCCTCGAGCGTCACCAGGCCGTTGTGCATCCACACGCGCGCGAACCGGTGGCCGGCGGCGGTGGACTGGGCGAGCTCGTTCTCGTGGTGCGGGAAGCGCAGGTCGAGCCCGCCGCCGTGGATGTCGAACTCGGCGCCGAGATACTTGCCGGCCATCGCCGAGCACTCCAGGTGCCAGCCGGGGCGGCCGCGCAGGTCGGGCCGGCCGAGCGGGTCCGGCCACGACGCCGACTCCGGCTCCCCCTCCTTGTGGCCCTTCCACAGGGCGAAGTCCCGGGGGTCGCGCTTGCCCCGCGGGTCGGCGTCGGCGGCGTCCTGCATGTCGTCGACGGACTGCCGGGTCAGGGAGCCGTACTCCGGCCAGGAGCGGACGTCGAAGTACACGTCGCCGGAGCCGTCCTCGGCTGGGTACGCGTGGCCGCGCTGCACCAGCTCCCGGACGAGGGCGTGCATCTCGGTGATGTGGCCGGTGGCGCGCGGTTCGTACGTGGGCCGGCGGACGCCGATCGCGGCGTAGGCGGCCTCGAACTCCTGCTCGACGCGGTAGGCGAGCCCCCACCACGGCTCCTGCGGGTGCGGGCCGGTGAAGTCGTCGGCGAACGACGCGGCCGCGTTGGCCAGGATCTTGTCGTCGATGTCGGTGACGTTGCGGATCACGGTCACCGCCAGCCCCGTGGCCTCGAGCCAGCGGGTCAGCAGGTCGAAGCTCAGGGCGGAGCGCAGGTGCCCGAGGTGCGGTTCGCTCTGCACGGTGGCCCCGCAGTAGTAGACGCTGGCCCGGCCGGGGGCCACCGGGGTGAAGGGGACGACGGAGGCGGAACGGGAGTCGTGGAGGCGCAGCGTCACCGTGTCAGTGTAGCCAGCGGGCGGGTGGGAGCCGCCGGTGTTGCGGCCGGTGAACGCGGTCCGGCGACCCGCCGATCGGCCACGGGGCGGCGTCAGCGTGTGCCGGGGACGGGCGTGCCGACCACGAGGGCGGTCGCGACGGCGGCCAGCCCCTCGCCCCGGCCGGTCAGGCCCAGGCCGTCGCTCGTCGTCGCGCTGATGCTCACCGGTGCGCCGGCGGCCTCGCTCAGGACCCGGGCGGACTCCTCCCGGCGGGCGGCGAACCGGGGGCGGTTGCCGATCACCTGGACCGCGATGTTGCCCACGGTGTAGCCCGCCGCCGCCACGATGCGCGCCGCCTCGGCCAGCAGCACGACACCCGGGGCACCCCGGTACCGGGGGCGGTCGGTGCCGAAGTGGGTGCCGAGGTCCCCGACCCCGGCGGCCGAGAAGAGGGCGTCGCAACAGGCGTGGGCGGCGACGTCGCCGTCGGAATGACCGGCCAGGCCGGTCTCCCCCTCCCAGTGCAGGCCGCCGAGCCAGAGCGGGGTGCCCGGATCACCCCAGGCGTGCACGTCGACGCCGATGCCGGTGCGCGGGAGCGGGAGGGATCCGGGTGCGTCCATGGGGCCAGTCTCTCAGGGGCCCGTCTCTCAGGGCGCCGTCTCCGCACCGGCGCCGACGGGCGTGGTTCGATGGTGTTCGCCCGTTCCCCAGCCCGGAGGTGCCCGTGTCCTCGTCCCTCGGCGTCGTCCTGCCCGACCCCGCCGCGGACGCGGAGGCCGCCGCCGGGCTGCTCGAGGTGGCCGTCCGGGCGCTGCGCGAAGCCGGCGTCGACGAGGTGGTGGTCCTGGACCGCCCCGATCGGCGATCCCCTCCGGCGGGGCGGAGCGACGGCGCCCTCCCCCGGACGCTGGCCCTGGCGGCGGCCTCCGCCAGGGCGGGCGGCCACGACCGGATCCTGCTGCACCGCCTCGACCACGCCCTGACGCCCGCGGCCCAGGTGGCACGGGTCCTGGGCGCGCTGGACGACGGGGCGGCCGTCGCCGTGCCCGTCCTGCCGGTCACCGACACCGTCACCGCGGTCGCCGCCGGGCTGCTCGGCCGCACCGTCGACCGCACCCACGTCCGCGCCGTGTGCTCACCCTGGGGTTTCACCCGGGCCGCTCTCGAGCGCGCCGCCGACGCCGCGTCCGCGGGCGGCTCAGGGCCGGCGACCCCGGGTGCGGCACCGG
>NZ_BMJI01000032.1 GCF_014643255.1 Tersicoccus solisilvae
GCCGTACTGGGGCCCGCCCTGCGGCGGGCCGTACTGGGGCCCGCCCTGCGGCGGGCCACCCTGGGGGCCGCCCTGCGGCGGGCCGTACTGGGGCCCACCCTGCGGCGGGCCGTACTGCGGACCACGCGGGCCGGCCGGCACCTGCGCCGGCAGCTGACCCACCTGCAGGCTCTGCAGCTGGTTGCGCGCCTGACCGGACACCTCCCGGTCCACCACGACGTCGAACGAGGACGCGATCACCTGGCTGGTCGAGGAGAAGTCCCGTTTGCCGCCCTGCATGGCGTAACTGATGACGCCGATGATCATCCAGAAGACGGCACCGATCAACACGGACGGGATCAGGGCCGCCAGCCCGCCGCTGCCCCCGAACAGGGAGAACAGGAAGCCGATGAACAGACCGAACATGGCGCCGCTCGCGGCGCCGGAGAGCGCCACCCGCGGGTAGCTCAGCTTCCCCGTGACCACCTCGACGCTCTTGAGGTCGTTGCCGACGATGCTCACGTGCTGCACCGGGAAGTCGTGGTCGGCCAGGTAGTCGACGGCCTTCTGGGCGTCCAGGTAGGACCCGTAGCGACCGACGGTCTCACCGTCGGGCAGGGTCCGGCCCCGGAGGGACGCATTCGCTCCACTGAACATGTTGGACATGCGACCATTCTCTCCCGATCCCCTGATCGATCGCCATGAAGCAACCCGGAGAGCGCCGCTGGTCGCGTCACAAGCGTGCCCGGACCGGCCCGGTCGAGGCCCGCCGCCGCCGCTCACGTACCCTGAACCGGTGACGAATTCTCCTGCTCTGGTCTTTGTCGCGCGCCTGCTCGGCATGGACGTGTTCGAGCCGCTCGGTGAGCGCCTCGGCCGCCTGCGCGACGTCGTCGTCGTGCACCGCAGCGCCAGCCGGCCGCCCCAGGTGGTCGGCATCATCGTCGAGGTGCTGGCGAAGAAACGCGTCTTCGTCGCGATGACCCGCGTGACGTCCATCGACAACGGCCAGATCCTCATCACCGGTTTGGTGAACTTCCGCCGGTTCCAGCAGCGTGGTGCCGAGATGCGCATCGCCGCCGAGCTGTTCGACCGCAAGGTGACCCTGACCGACGGCAGCGGTGTGGCGACCATCGAGGACGTCAGCATCGAACGCCAGCGCAACGGTGACTGGTACTGCTCCCAGCTGTTCGTCCGCCGCGGGCACAGCACCTCCCGGCTGCGGGGACTGCGCCGGGGCGAGACCCTGACCATCGACTGGGCCGACGCCTGGTTCGAGGATCAGCGCGAACCGCAGGGGGCGGTGCAGTTCCTCGCCGCGCACGAGGATCTCAAGGACGCCGACCTGGCGGACATGATGCACGAGATGAACGACAAGCGGATGCTCGAGATCGCGGCCGAGCTGCAGGACGAGCGCCTCGCCGACGTGCTGCAGGAGCTGCCCGACGACGACCAGGTGCAGATCCTCTCCGCCCTGGAGACCGACCGCGCCGCCAGCGTGCTGAACGAGATGGAGCCCGACGACGCGGCGGACCTGCTCTCCGAGCTGCCCGAGGAGCAGAAGGAGGAACTGCTCCAGCGGATGGAGCCCGACGACGCCGAGGACGTGCGCCGCCTGCTGCAGTACGAGGAGGGCACCGCCGGCTCGCTGATGACCCCGATCCCCGTCATCCTGCCGCCCGAGGCCACCGTGGCGGAGGCCCTCGCCCACGTGCGCCGGGAGGACATCTCCCCCGCCCTGGCCTCCGCCGTCTTCGTCACGCGCCCGCCCCTGGAGACCCCCACGGGGCGGTTCCTGGGCGTCGTGCACATCCAGCAGCTGTTGCGCTACCCGCCGCCCGAGGCGCTGGGCAACCTGGTGGACAAGAACCTCGAGCCGGTCACGGACCACACCTCCATCGTGGAGGTGTCCCGCACGCTGGCCAGTTACAACCTCAACTCGCTGCCGGTCGTGAACGACGCCGGACGCCTCGTGGGCGCCGTCACCGTGGACGACGTCCTCGACGCCCTGCTGCCGCAGGACTGGCGCAGCCACGACGACCCGCCGGCTCCCCCGACGACCCCGTCGCGCGTCCCCGTGACCGGCTCCACCCGGATCGGAGGACGCAGTGCCTGAGAACTACCGCCCCAAGGGCAGTGGCCTGGACACCCCGCAGGAGGCGAAGGCCCGGCTGCTGCCGCGGCTGACCCCGAACCCCGATGCGTTCGGCACCTGGACCGAGAACATGGCCCGCTTCCTGGGCACCCCGGTGTTCCTGCTGTACATGACGGTCTTCGTCGTGCTGTGGCTGGGGTGGAACACGTTCGCCCCGGAAGCCCTCCAGTTCGACCCGCGGGAGCTGAACTACACGCTGCTGACCCTGATCCTGTCGCTGCAGGCCTCCTACGCCGCTCCTCTGCTGCTGCTCGCGCAGAACCGGCAGGACGACCGGGACCGGGTGGCCCTCGAGCAGGACCGGCAGCAGGCCGCGCGCAATCTCTCCGACACCGAGTACCTGAACCGGGAGCTCGCCTCGGTGCGCATCGCGCTGCGCGACGTCGCCACCCGCGACTTCATCCGCTCGGAGCTGCGGTCCCTGCTCGAGGACCTCCAGGCCGAGGACGACGAGCACGGCACCGAGCCGCGACGTTCCCGGGAGAAGGCGGCGGGGCGCAAGTGAGCACGGGCCGCGACGACGTCCTGCGCCAGGCGCGGACGGCGCTGGCGCGGGTCCACGACCCGGAGCTGCGGCGGCCCATCACCGACCTGGGCATGCTCGAGGGCCTGGACCTGCAGGACGGCCGGCTGACCGTGCGCGTGCTGCTGACCATCGCCGGCTGCCCGCTGCGCTCGACCATCGAGGCCGACGTGCGCCACGCCGTCGCCGGGGTCCCCGGGGTGCACGCGGTCGACGTCGTGACGGGAGTGATGAGTCCGGACCAGCGGCAGCGGCTCAAGGACGACCTGCGCTCCGGGGGCCGGGCGAACCCGTTCGACGCGGCCTCGCTCACCCGGATCTACGCCGTCGCGAGCGGCAAGGGCGGGGTCGGCAAGTCCTCCGTCACGGTGAACCTGGCGGCGGCGCTGGCCGCCGCCGGGCTGCGGGTGGGCATCATCGACGCCGACGTGCACGGCTTCTCCGTTCCCTCCCTGATGGGCGTGCACCGCTCCCCCACCCGGGTGGACGAGATGATCCTCCCGCCGGTGGCGCACGACGTGAAGCTGATCTCGATCGGCATGTTCGTCGAGGGCAACCAGGCCGTCGCCTGGCGCGGGCCGATGCTGCACCGCGCACTGGAGCAGTTCCTCACCGACGTGTACTTCGGCGACCTCGACGTGCTGCTGCTCGACCTTCCGCCCGGCACCGGCGACATGGCGATCTCGGTGGCCCAGCTGCTGCCCACCGCCCAGCTGCTGCTCGTGACGACGCCCCAGTCCGCGGCTGCGGACGTGGCCGAGCGGGCGGGGCTGCTCGCCCGCCAGACCGGGCAGACGGTGGCCGGGGTGATCGAGAACATGGGCCCGATGACGCTGCCGGACGGCACCGTGCTGGACCTGTTCGGCGCCGGCGGCGGCGCGCAGCTGGCGGAGCGGCTCAGCACGACGCCCGGGGAGAAGGCCGGGAACGGGACGGGCAACGGGACGGCGGTCCCGCTGCTGGGCACGGTCCCGCTGGACCCGGCGCTGCGGCGGGCGGGGGACACGGGCACCCCCGTGGTGCTGGCGGAGCCGGACTCCCCGGCGGCCGGCGAGCTGCGCCGCATCGCCGACGACCTGCGCGGCCGGGGGCGGCACCTGCCCGGGCGCCCGCTGCCACTGTCCGTGCGCTGAGTCCGACGTCCTGAGTCCGGCGTCGTGGTGTCCGAGCCCGACGCCGCGGACGCGGGTGGCGGGCTGCCCGCCGGAGGTCCTAGGTGGCGTCGACGTCCCAGGGGGCGCGCTGGCCGGGCGCCAGGCCGGGCTGCGCGGCGATCGTCGGCACGGCCGTCTGCACCGCCGGGGCGGGCACCGGACTCGTCGTGGCCGGCTCGTCGTCGAGCAGGGCCTCCCGCACGATCCGCCGAGGGTCGTACTGCCGGGGGTCGAGGCGGCGCCAGTCGACGTCCTCGAAGTCGTCGCCGAGTTCGTCCTTGAGCTGCTGCCGCGCTCCCGTGGCGATGCGCTTGATCTCCCGGGTCAGGCGCGCCAGTTGGGACGCGTACTCGGGGATGCGCTCGGGGCCGAGCAGGAGGACAGCCAGGATCGCAATGACGATGAACTCCGAGCCATTGATTCCCAGCACGGCTCACACCCTATCGGGTCAGGACCGGACCGTCGGGGGCCGCGGTGGTCATGGCTGGCCGGTGAGCCGGTTGAGGCCCCGCACCACCCGGTGCACGAGGTCGTCGTCGCCGGCGGGCGCGGACCGGTCGACCTGCGCGTTGTCGGCCGCGGCGATCACCGACGCGACCTTCACCGCGTCGGCCGGCGACGTGTCGGACCGCAGGGAATACACCGCGTCGGCGACCCGGAAGACGACGTCCGACGTCGCTCCCGTCGCGGAGCGCGCGACCCAGAGTTCCGTGCCGTTGCTCGTCACCCGGCGGTACACGTCCGTGGACACCGCCCGGCCCGTCGCGCCGTCGATCATGCCGGTGGCGGCCCGGTCGGGGTGCTGCTCGACCAGGGTCAGGGCGTGCGCCGTGCTGCGCAGGTCCGCGACGACGGCCGGCTGGCCGCCTCGCTCGGTGAGCTCGGCCGACTCCGTCCAGTATCCGACGGTGTTCAGGTCGGGGCAGGTCCAGCCGGCGGCCCGCAGGTCGTCGACGTCGTCCGTGCTCAGGTTGCGGGTGCTGCCGTCGGCCAGGCTCGCGTCGAGGCCGGCCAGGGGTTGCCCGCTGGACGGGGCGGACGGTCGCTGGCCACCGAGGTACCAGGCCGCGCCGAGCACCACCACGCTGGCGAGCACCCCGAGCAGGACGAGGGAACGCAGGAGCTTCATCAGGCCCGGCCGACCCCCGCGATCGGGGACAGGCCGATGGCCGGCAGCACGGGCTGCCGGCGACCGGGCACCGTCCGTGCCGACGGCGGTCGTGCCGACTGCCGGCGCGACGGGTCCCGGTGGGCCAGCGCGTCGCGCAGCTTCGCCCGGCCGCGGTGGATCCGCGAGCGCACGGTGCCGAGTTTGAGCCCGAGGGCGTCGGCCACCTCGTCGTACGAGTAACCCTCCAGGTCGCTGAGCACGACGGCGGCGCGGAAGGACGGGGCCAGCTGGTTCAGCGCGGCCTGCACGTCGAGGTCCAGGTGGGCGAACTCGAAGCTGCGCTCGGGGCCCGGCTCGGCGGACGGCAGCCGATCCGCGCCGTCCTCTCCCAGGCTCTCGAACCGCACCCGGGAGCGCCGCCGGGCGCTGTCGAGGAAGAGGTTGGTGGTGATCCGGTGCATCCAGCCGGTCAGGGACCCGGGCTGGAAGGTGTCGAGGGAGCGGAAGACCCGGATGAAGGTCTCCTGCACGAGGTCCTCGGCGTCCTGACGGTTGCCGGAGAGCCGGTACGCGAGGCGGTACACGCGCGGGCCGTGATCGCGGACCAGCTCGTCCCACGGGGGCACGGCCTGGTCGGCGACCGCCACGGGAGCGGCGGGTGTCGAGCTCGTCATCTCCGTTGCGCCCCCGTTCCAGCAGCTGCTCGGTCCTGTTCCGTCGCCCACCATGGTGACCGATGAGGCTGGATGTTGACTGGGCATCGGCCCCGTGTTCCGGCGTCGACGCGGACAGGCTCGACGCGGCGCCGATGCCCTAAGCTGATCCGGACCCGCGCACCCCGCGCGAGCCTCGATCCACGGTCAGAGAGTGAGCGCATGAGTGCGGAGAAGTCGGCCAGCTGGTCCTACGCCGAGCAGCTGCCCACCGAGGACGAGGTGCTGCTGCGCGCCCGGGAGCGGTCCCACGAGCTCGGGGTGCCGGCCGTCTCGACCGGTGTCGCCGCGGCCCTGACCGTGCTCGCCGCCACGTCGAAGGCGCAGACCGTCGTCGAGGTCGGCACGGGTGCCGGCGTGTCCGGCGTCGCCCTGCTCGCCGGGCTGCCCGCCACCGCCGTGCTGACGACAATCGACGTCGACGTCGACCACCTCAAGGCCGCGCGTGAGTCCTTCGCCGACGCGGGCGTCGCGACCAACCGCACCCGCACGATCTCGGGCCGCGCCTCGCAGGTGCTGCCCCGGCTGACCGACGGCGCCTACGACCTGGTGTTCATCGACGCCGACAAGCCGTCCGCCCCGACCTACGTCGGGCAGGCGACCCGACTGCTCAAACCCGCGGGCCTGCTGATCGTGAACAACGCCCTCCACCACGACAAGGTGGCCAACCCGGCCGCCCGGGACGAGGTCACCACGGCGATGCGCCGCATCGAGCGGTCCCTGCGGGAGGACGAGCGGCTGCACACGGCGCTGCTGCCGACCGGTGACGGTCTGCTGCTGGCCGTGCGCCGCTGACCGTCGTCGTCCGCCCGCGCCGGCCGGTCCGCCAGACACAGAAGACGCCCGGCGAGAATCCGCCGGGCGTCCTGTGCGACGTCGACTGGTCAGCTGACTTGCTCGGTGACTCCGACCAGGCATTCCTTCAGTGCGGAGGCCTCGTCGGCGTTCAGCTCCACCACGAGCCGGCCGCCGCCTTCCAGCGGAACCCGCATGATCAAGCTGCGGCCTTCCTTGGTAACCTCCATCGGACCGTCACCGGTTCTCGGTTTCATGGCCGCCATGCGGGTACTGTCCTCTCCCTCGGATGTGCCGGCCCAGGTGCCGGCGGGGCGGTCGACGTCCCACGGGCGTGTGCGCCGTCACGGGGTCGACCCGCTCCATTATTCCAGCATCCCCGCCGTGGTCCGAATCACGTCGCCCGGGGCATTCCCGCGCGATCCGTGCGGGACGGGCCTGCCCCGGCCCGGGAGCCGGTCACGGCGGGTAGTCGCCGCCGCCGGGCAGGGGCACGTACCGCCAGAGCCAGGAGACCCACACGATCTGCAGGGCGAGGAACCCGAGGCCCAGCGTGATCCGGTACGCCCGGGAGCGGGAGGCCAGGACGGCGGCCAGCGCGAGGGGGAAGAGCGGCAGCAGCAGCCGGAAGGTGCTGGTCTGCGGGTGCAGCACGGCCGCGAGATACAGGGCGTAGCACAGGCACCAGCCCTGCAGATCGGACCCCAGCCGGCGCACCGGCGGGCTGAGCAGCACCAGCACGGTGACGACGCCGAGCAGCACCACGGCGATGGGCCCGAACACGGGGCCGAGGATCCAGCGCCCGCTGTCGAACCAGGGCACGAACAGCTCGAGGCCGCCGCCTCCGCGCCATGCGGTCTCCGTGTCGGTGTAGGCACGGGTCTGCCCGGTGACCAGCCAGGCGATCACCGGCCACGCCCAACCGCCCGCGATCGCGACCGCCAGCAGCGCCAAGCCGCGGACGCGGTGCGACCACGGGAAATCGGCGGAGCGCCACCGCAGCAGCAGGTGCACGGCCACGAGCAGCGCGAACGGCAGGCCCGCCGGCCGGGTCAGGCACATCGCGACGACGACGGGCGCCGCCGTCAGGTAGCGGTGCCGGGCGAGCAGGTACAGGGCCCCGGCGAGCAGCATCAGGTGCAGCGACTCGGCGTACGGGACCTGTAGCACGGCCGAGACCGGGAACAGGCAGATCAGCGTGACGGCTGCCAGGCTGTCGGCGGGCCCGGCCACGAGGCGGAACAGCCGGTGGATGATCAGCACCGCGCCCAGGCCCGCGACCACGGCCACGGTGGGCGCGAGCACGGTCCAGCCGAGGCCGGTGACGGCGGTGAGCCCGCGCACGAGGTACGGGAACAGTGCGTAGAACGCCCACGCGTTCTCCTGCGCGGAGCCGTCGGGATTGCGGGGAATGGACGGCGGGTACCCGGAGTCGTAGATCCGCTGGTACCAGGCGCTGTCCCAGATGTTGATGAACGCCCCGTAGTCGGGTTCTGAGGGCGTCCACGGGTTCGTGCTCTGGTGGCGGGCCACCGCCACGAACACGGCCGTCGTCACCACCCGGGAGAGCAGGTACACGACGCCGACCTGCACCCACCAGGGCCACCGGCCGAGGGCGGCAGTGACGCGGCCCGCGAGGTTCGAGGCACGGGCGGCGAGCAGCTGTGCGCGCAGCCGGCCCGCGGGCGCCGGTGCCGGAGACCGGTCGCCGGGCGGGGTCGTCGGCAGCAGCAGCGGGTCGTCCGACGCCTGCCCGGACCGGTCGCGTTCGGAGGTGCTCACGCCCGGCCCTGCTCCCGTCCGGTCGAGGCGAGCTCCCCCTCGAGGTCGGCGATGCGCTCGTCGCGGGCGACGAGCGCATCGCGCAGCACGTCGAGCACCTCGTCGACCTGGTCCATGCGGTACCCGCGCAGCCCGAGGGCGAACCGGATACCGTCCACCTGCTCCGCGAGCCGGTCTCCCGGGGCGGTCGGGTCGAACAACACCGCGGGCGCCGTGGCCACCGGCGTGGCGAGCGTCTCGCCCTCCGGGTCGTCCAGGCCCAGCAGCGTCGCACCGCGTCGAGCGGCCGGACCGGGCACCCGCCCGACAATGACGAGCGCGACGGCGCCGAGCACCAGCAGGGCGAGGACGACCAGGAGCAGGCTCACCGTGCCCATGGTGCCAGACCGGACGGGGAGTGACGGCGACGGCGTCAGTCGTGCCGGGGCGGCCCGTCGACCGGTGACCGCGCCGCGAGCACGCAGGCGGAGCCGGCGACGGCGGCGGCGAGGGTATCGGGATCCCGCGTGTAGGCGGTCCACCCCACCGCGGCGTACAGCCCGGCGAGTTCCTCCCGGCCGGGCAGCTCCTCGGCGACGTCGACGTGCGCGCTCATGCGGCCTTCCTCTGCCTCGGCTCAGGCCTCGACCGGGCCGCGGCTCGTGTACGGGTCCGTGTCCCGCAGCACCGCGGCGACCGCGTCGTCGGGGTCGTCCACCAGGCTGACCAGGTCCAGGTCCGCTTCCGAGATCATGCCCTCGGAGAGCAGGGTGCCGCGCACCCAGTCCCACAGCGGCGCCCAGAAGGCGGTGCCGACGAGGACCACCGGGAACCGGGTGACCTTGCGGGTCTGCACCAGCGTGAGCGCCTCGAACAGCTCGTCGAGCGTGCCGAAGCCCCCGGGGAGCACGACGAAGCCGCGGGCGTACTTGACGAACATCGTCTTGCGGGCGAAGAAGTACCGGAAGTTCACCCCGAGGTCCACCCAGGCGTTCAGCCCCTGCTCGAACGGCAACTCGATGCCCAGGCCCACCGACCGCCCGCCGGCCTCGGTGGCGCCCTTGTTGGCGGCCTCCATGGTGCCCGGTCCCCCGCCGGTGATGACCGCGAAGCCGCTGTGCGCCAGCCGGGACGCGATCTGCTCGGCGAGTTCGTACTCCCGGCTACCGGGCCGCACCCGCGCCGAACCGAACATGCTGACGGCGGGGCCGAGCCCGGCGAGCGCCCCGAACCCCTCGACGAACTCCCCCTGGATCCGCAGCACCCGCCAGGGGTCCTGATGGGTGAAGTCGTCGCCGTCGGCGCTCTGCAGCAGGTGTTCGTCCGCGGTGCCGTGCGGCTCCGGGTCCGTCCGCAGCTCGAGGGGACCCCGGCGGTGGGGGCGCGGGCGGGGACGGCCGTCGTCGTCCCCGTCCGGGACGTCGGCTTCAGCACTCATCCGTTCAGGCTAGTCGTCCGCGGGGACGCGTGCGGGTCCCGGCGCTCACGCCCCCACGACGGCCTCGGCGGTCCCCTCATCGGTCCGGGCGGAGCGGTCCATGTCCACGGACGGCGGCGCCTTCCGGAAGCCACGGGTGAGGACCGCCAGATAGACCGTGCCCAGGACGAGCCAGCCGACGCCCAGGGCGATGGCGAGCGGGCCCAGCTGCGTCAGGAGGTACAGGTCCACGAGGGCGCCCAGGGCGGGGAGCACCACGAAGCCGAGGACGGGGAGGCGGGTGCCCGCCCGGTACTGCCGGACGAAGTGCACGATGACGCAGCCGTTGACCGTGGCGAAGGTGAGGAACGCGCCGAAGTTGATGAACGACGTCGCCGTGTCGACCGCGAGGTTCACCGCCAGCATGGCGGCGACGCCCACGAGCAGCAGATTCAGCACGGGGGTCTTGAGCCGGGGGTGCAGCCGGCCGAAGAACCGGCGCGGCAGCACACCGTCGCGCCCCATGACGAACATCAGCCGGCTGGTGCTGGCCTGGATCGCCAGGCCCGAGGCGAACCCGCCGACGATGACGACGATATTGACCACGTCGGCGAAGATCTGGCCACCCACCAGGACCGACATGGTGTAGGACGCGGTCGAGGGGTCCTCGAAGGCTCCGCCGGGGTGGACCAGCTGCATGACGAAGGACACCCCGACGAAGATGACACCGCCGGCCAGGACGGTCAGCAGGATGCCCCGCGGGATGGTGCGTCCCGGGTCGATCGTCTCCTCACTCAGGGTGCTGACCGCGTCGAACCCGAGGAACGAGTACGCGGCGATCGCCGCCCCGGCCGAGACGGCCGCGAGGCTCGTGCCACTGTTCCACACGGGGGCGATCACGGAGTCGGGCGCGTGCGCTCCCAGGTGGCGCAGGCACATCACGACGAAGGCGGCGATGCCCAGCGCGGTGAGAGTCATCAGGGTCTTGTTGACCCGATCCGCCAGGACGATGCCGAGAACGTTGATCAGCGTCGTGACGGCGACGTTGATCACCAGCCAGCCCCACACGGGCACGATCGGGAACTGGGCATTGAGGTACACCGACTGGATCAGCCAGGCGACCATGGGAAGGAAGAAGTAGTCCAGCAGGATGGCCCAACCGGCGAGGAATCCGGTGCGGGGCCCGATCATCCGGCTGGCATAGGTGTAGGCCGAGCCCGAGGCCGGGAAGATCCGGGACATCTTGCCGTAGCTCAGCGCGGTCAGGGACATCGCGAGGGTGGCCACGACATAGGCGCTCGGCGTCGCGCCCCCGCTGGCCGAGGCGATGACGCCGAAGGTGAGCATGACGATCGCCGGTGACATGTAGGCCACCCCGAACGTGACCACGGAGGCCAGCGTCAGTCGCGGCGTGAGCGTGGGTGCGGTGGTCATGCGAGGCCTCCGTCGCGGGAAGCGGCTCCGGGGGTGGCTCGCGCGCCCGCGCCCTCCGGGACGGGCGCGCGGCCCCAGCGGTCGGGGTCGATCCGCCCGGAGTACAGCGGGAGCTCGATCTCGTCGGCGAACTCGGTGAACTGCTGCCAGGGCCTGGTCACGGCCGCGGTGCCGTAGGCGCGGGCATTGGCGACGTCGTCGAGATCGATCACGTCGGTCAGGACCCGGGATTCGGAGCTGTCCGATTCGATCCGCACACGCCCCTGAGGGTCGACGAGCAGGCTGCGGCCGGCGCCGTCGGGGGCGGCCGCGTTGACGCTGGCGACGAAGACCTGGTTCACGATGGCGTTCGCCCGGGCGAGGATCACCTCCTGCGCGCGGTCGGAGGTGGGCGTCTTCACCAGATTGAGAATCAGCTCGGCGCCCATCCAGGCCAGGTGTCGGCTCGCCTCCGGGAACCACGCGTCGTAGCAGATCGACAGGCCCAGACGGCCGACTCCCGCCAGGTCGAGCACGACGAACTCGGATCCCGCGGCGACGCGCTCGTAGGGAC
This sequence comes from Tersicoccus solisilvae, assembly GCF_014643255.1. Lineage (GTDB taxonomy): Bacteria > Actinomycetota > Actinomycetes > Actinomycetales > Micrococcaceae > Tersicoccus > Tersicoccus solisilvae. Next base: position 11,596 of record NZ_BMJI01000032.1, read on the forward strand.
GCCAGGGGAACACCTTGCGGTAGGCGCCGACGCGCCGCCCCGACGGGGAATAGACGACCGCCGTGTTGTAGACCTGCCCGTCCTCGCCCCGCTCGAAGAAGCTTCCGGGGACGAGCCAGACGCCCAGATCACCGGCCATCTCCGCGAGCGCCCGCCCGGTGGGACCGTCGAGCGGCTCGGCCATCGACTCGATGAGCGCGGCCTCCTCGCCCGGTTCGGCGCTGCCGGTGTCGTGCAGGTGGAGCTCGGGGTACACGAACAGCTGGCTCTGCGGATGCGCACGGACGAGCCGCTCCAGGCCCGCGCCGAAGGTCCCGAGGTCGTTCACCGGTGCAGCCGGCGCCTGCGCCAGCGCGAGGGACAGGGGTCTTGACATCGATGCTCTCGACTCTCGATCGGTGTGGTCCAGGCCACAAACGTTAATTAACCAAAATTTATTTAACTAACTGCTCCGGTGTCAAGAGCCCGGCGCCACCGATTGTGCGATCATCGGGGCGTGGCTCGGCCGAAGGACCAGACGAAGAGACGCGACCAGCTCGTCGCGGCGACGGCCAGCGCCGTCCTCACCCATGGATCCACCGCCATGCGGCTGGCCGACATCGCCGAGGAGGCGGGCGTCCACTCGGCATCCGTCCTGTACTACTACCCCGATGTGCAGGAGCTCTTCGCCGAGGTGTTCGCCAAGGGCAGCGCCCAGTACGCCGAGCAGCGCGAGTCCCAGGTGGCCCGGGCCCGGACGTCGCGCGAGCGGCTCGAGGCGTGCATCAGTTCGGGCATCCCGTGGCCGGGCGCCCCCGAGGAGGCGAGCCGGATCCTCTACGAGCTGATCCCTGTGGTCCTGCGTCACGCGAAGGCGGCCGAACAGTACGAGCGGTTCGTCGACCGTCAGGCGGCCCTCTACGAGCGGATCCTCGACGAGGGACAGCGGTCCGGGGACTTCCGGCTGGTCCTTCCGGCCCCGGTGCTCGCCCGCAGTTTCGTGGCACTCGAGGACGGGTACGGCGTCAGCGTCCTGACCGGGACCATGTCGGCCGAGCAGGAGAAGGAGTGGTTGCTGCAGTACGCGCGCACCGTCGCGCCGGGCGCGCGGGACGACGCCGGGAGCGCGGATTTCACGGGGTCGTAACGGCCCGGCAGCGTGGGTGCGGCTCAGGTCACACATGTTCCGCTACATTCTTTCCATGGCAACTCACCCCGGGCCCGACACGTCCGACCCGGACGCGCGTCGGTCGACGCCGCTCGTCGCCGTCGACGGCGTCAACAAGTTCTACGGCGACTTCCAGGCGCTGAAGGACATCGATCTGGACATCCCGGCCGGTCAGGTGGTCATCCTCATCGGTCCCTCCGGCTCCGGGAAGTCCACCCTGTGCCGCACGATCAACCGGCTCGAGACCATCCAGTCCGGGACCATCAGCATCGACGGCAAGCCGTTGCCGGCCGAGGGCAAGGACCTGGCCGCCCTGCGCGCCGACGTCGGCATGGTCTTCCAGTCGTTCAACCTCTTCGCCCACAAGACGATCCTCGAGAACGTCACGCTCGGCCCGATCAAGGTCAAGGGCGTCAAGAAGGCCGACGCCGAGGCCGAGGCGCGCCGGCTGCTGGACCGGGTGGGCGTCGGCGCGCAGGCGGACAAGCTGCCGGCCCAGCTCTCGGGTGGCCAGCAGCAGCGCGTCGCGATCGCCCGCGCCCTGGCGATGAAGCCGAAGGTCATGCTGTTCGACGAGCCGACCTCCGCCCTCGACCCCGAGATGATCAAGGAAGTGCTCGACGTCATGGTCGAACTGGCGGAGAGCGGCATGACGATGATCGTGGTCACCCACGAGATGGGCTTCGCCCGCACCGCCGGGAACCGCGTGGTGTTCATGTCCGACGGCGAGATCGTCGAGGACACCGACCCGGAAACCTTCTTCACCAACCCGCAGAGCGCCCGCGCACAGGACTTCCTGTCGAAGATCCTGTCCCACTGAGTTCCTGTCCCACTGAGTTCCTGTCCCCCTGACACTCCTTCCACCGTTCACCATCCCGGGCTCCCGTGGGGGCACGCCCGATCGGCGGACCGCACCGGCCGCCGACACGAAAGGAAAACCATGCGAATCAAGGCAACGCTGCTGGCCACCCTGGCCGCGTCGGCTCTGGCACTGAGCGCCTGCGGAGGCGGTGCCAACCCCGGCGGAGACAGCGGCGACACCGCCCAGGCCGGCGATTCCGCCTCGCCGGCCGTCTCCTACCCGGTCGCGTCGAACGTCGCACTGACGGGAAGCCCGACCTACGACAAGATCAAGTCCGCCGGCAAGGTCGTCATCGGCGTCAAGGAGGACCAGCCGACGCTCGGCTTCAAGGACGCCATCACCGGTGAGCGCTCCGGCTTCGACGTCGAGATCGCCCGCTGGACCGCCGCATCTCTGGGCATGTCCGCGGACAAGATCGAGTTCAAGGCGATCCCCTCCGCCCAGCGTGAGAGTGCCCTGGCCAACGGCGACGTCAACCTGTACGTGGGCACCTACTCGATCACCGACAAGCGCAAGAAGCAGGTCGACTTCGCGGGCCCGTACTTCGTCACCGGGCAGAGCCTGCTGGTGAAGAAAGACAGCGACATCACCGGCATCGACGGCATGAACGGCAAGAAGGTGTGCTCGGCCACCGGGTCGACCCCGATCCAGAACATCAAGGAGAAGTACCCGCAGGTCGCCACCACCGAGTTCGACACGTACTCACAGTGCGTGGACGCCCTCAAGAACGGCCAGGCCGACGCGGTGACCACCGACGAGGCGATCCTGCTCGGTTACGCCGCCCAGGACCCGGACAACCTCAAGACCGTGGGCGAGCCGTTCTCCACCGAGAAGTACGGCGTCGGCCTGCCCAAGGGCGACACGGCGCTGCGCACGTTCATCAACAAGATGTTCACGGACGGCGGCAGCACCTGGACGAAGATCTACGACGCGACGCTCGGCAAGTCCGGCAAGAAGGTCGAGCAGCCCGCCGTCGAGAGCTACTGAGCCGACGACCGTCGCATCGGGCCCTGCTCGACGTGACGTGCGCCGGTGCGGACGGGACCCCCGTCCGCACCGGCGCATCCGGCCTCGCCGGACGCCGTACCCGTCGTTCCGCTGAAAGGGCGACCACCTCGTGAACACCCTGCTGGACAACCTGGACCTCTTCGTCGAGGGCTTCAAGAACACCCTGATCCTGTTCTTCTTCTCGGCGATCTTCTCGCTGCTGCTCGGCCTCGTGATCGCCGGGTTCCGGGTCTCCCCCGTCACCCCGCTCCGGGCCTTGGGCACCCTTTACGTCAACACCGTGCGCAACACCCCGCTGACGCTGGTGCTCTTCTTCTTCGCCTTCGGCTACCCGCGCCTGGGCCTGCCCGGCGCGCAGAGCTACCTCGTGCTCGCCGTCATCGGCCTGTCGATCTACACGGCGACTTACATGGCGGAGGCCATCCGGTCCGGCATCAACACCGTCCCGGTCGGTCAGGCGGAGGCCGCCCGCGCCATCGGCATGCCGTTCGGGATGACGATGACGCAGGTGATCATGCCGCAGGCCGTGCGCGCCGTCGTGCCGCCCCTGATGAACGTCTTCATCGCCCTGCTGAAGAACACCACCGTGGCCGCCGGCTTCTCCGTCATGGAGGCCGGCGCGATCCGCGCCAACCTCTCCGAGCGCGGCGAGCCCGCCATGGCGTCGATGCTGTGGGTGATCGCCGGCTTCGTCGTCCTCGTGCTCATCCTCTCCGGCGTGCAGCGCTGGTTCGAGAAGAAGTGGAGCCTGGCCCGATGACCTCCGTCCTGTACGACGTCCCCGGCCCACGCGCCCGTCGGCGCAACGTCATCCTCGGGGTGGTGGGCCTGCTGATCGGTCTCGGGGTGATCGGTTTCATCGTCTACCGGTTCGCCGTGACCGGCCAGTTCTCCGCACGGCTGTGGCGTACGTTCGCCTACCCGCAGGTCCAGTCCGCGTTCCTCGACGCGGCGCTGAACACGCTGCGCGCCTTCGCGCTCGCCTCGGTCCTCAGCGTCGCCCTCGGCCTCGTCCTGGCCGTCGGCCGGCTCTCCGACCGCCGGTGGATCAGCCGCCCGGTCGGCTGGATCACCGAGCTGTTCCGGGCGGTGCCCGTGCTGCTGCTGATGGGCGTCGTCTACTACGGCCTGCCCAGCATCGGCGTGCAGGGCATCACCCCCTACCTGGCCGTCGTCGTCGGCCTGACGCTCTACAACGGCTCCGTCCTCGCCGAGGTGTTCCGCGCCGGGATGCAGGCCATCCCGCGTGGCCAGGTGGAGGCCGGGTACGCGATCGGACTGCGCAAGAGCCAGGTCACGTCGATCGTGCTGCTGCCCCAGGCGGTGCGCCTGATGCTGCCGGTGATCATCTCCCAGCTGGTCGTCGTCATGAAGGACACCGCGCTGGGCTTCATCGTCACGTACAACGAGATCCTGTTCTACGCGAAGTACCTGGGGAGCCAGGGCCAGCTGGGCTCGCCGATCATCCCCGCCGCGATCGTCGCCGCCGTCCTGTACATCGGCATGTGCCTGATCCTCTCCGGCGTGGCCAAGCTGCTGGAGTGGCGGCTGAACCGCTCCGGGCGGACCGGGAACACGCGCGCCCCGGCCCGGGTGCCGGCGGGCGACGGCGCCGCGGTCTGAGTCCGCACCGGCGCTCTTGGCGGGGAAGGCGCGTCTTCGCCGTCGGGCCGTCGCACACGTTCCTCGACCTACGGTCGCGCGCACCCTGGAACCGGGAGCAGAATTCCCGTTCACCTTCGATCGGGGCGACGACTGGACACACCGGTGGGTGGTCGGATCGGACGAGGTCGATCCGTTCGACGTACTCGGCATCCGTCCGGACGCGCCCCCGCTGGCTCCGGTATGACCGCAGCGGTTCGCGGTCTTCACCGAGCGGCAGCGCGACCCCCCGTACGGGAACGGCTGAAGCAGGCGATCGAGGGCAAGGGCGCCTCCCGCCGGTTCCGCGACCTCGTCCGGGATGAGGCGTTGACCGATCAGTGGCGCGCCTTCTCCGCCGACCGGCGGCTCGGCCGAGCCCGTGCATTCCTCGCCGGCCAGGGCATCCGAGGGGGAACTTCGACAACACCTTGACGCCGTAATCACGTAAGCGTGTAATCATCCCGTGGACGAGATGCAGGGGTGGTTCGTCGGGCGGCTGCCCGACGACTGGTACGAGGGTGAGCCGGAGGTGACGGCGGACCGCGAGGAGATCGTCGTCGTCGTCCCGTTGCCGGTGCCGCCTTCCGACGGCGGCGGCGACGAGGCAGTGCTGCGGTCGACGGAGGCCGGCCGCATCGAGCGATTCCGTGAGGACACCCGGGAGCAGCGGATGCGGATCGCCGACGACGCCGAGCGCCGGTTCGGTCGCAAGGTCGCGTGGGGCGCGGTCTGCGGGCAGACGAGGACGACGTTCACGAATCTCTCGATCCCGGTGATGACGCGCCTGCGCCAGCCCGAACGGCGGGTCCTCGACACCCTCGTCGAGGCCGGCGTCGCCCGCTCGCGGTCCGACGCGCTCGCCTGGTCGGTCCGGCTGGTCGGCCAGCACGAGGCCGACTGGATCGAGCAGCTGCGCGACGCGCTGGGCGCGGTCCGCCAGGCGCGCAGGTCCGGTCCGGCCGCCTGACCACACCCGGTCCCGCTCAGACCCGGGTGCGGGTCACCTCGGTGACGGTGACGGTCAGCGCCGCCTCGACGCGGGCGATCGCCTCGGCCAGCTCGCCGGCGCGCAGCCGGCGCGTCCCGGCGAACGACGCGACCACCAGGGCGCGCCGGGCGCCGGTGCCGATCAACCGCCACCAGCCGGTGATCCGGCCGTCCACCAGCAGGGGTGGGCGCACCTGCCCGTTCGCCGCGCTCCACAACAGCGTGTGATGCTCCGCGGTGACGAACCGGTCCCGGCCGCGCGGGGCGTAGCCGCAGAACAGGGCGTCGAACTCCGGCAGCAGCCGCACGCCCGGACGGGCTGCCGCGGCGGGAACGTCCGGCACGTCGAGATACCGCCGGTGCCCCGGTCCCGGGCGCGTCGTGAGCGCGTCACCGAGCCGCTCCTGGAGCCGGCCGACCGCGTCGTCCACCACTGTCAGGGGCAACCCCGCCCACCACGCCAGATCCTCGCGGGTGGCGGGACCGTGGGCGCGCAGATGGAGCAGGACCGCCTCGTCGAGCGCATCGTCCACCGCCGGCAGGGGCAGGCCGGTCACCGCTGCCGCGGACCGGTAGCCGGGCGCACCCTGGCGGTCCCAGCCACCCCGCAGCGGCCGGCGCACCAGGCCGCCGTGCCCGAAGGCGAGATAGCGTCCGGCCTGGTCGGCGACGCGTCCGGGATCGCCGCCGTGCTCCGCCAGCCAGCCGGCAAGGTGGTCCTGCAGCCCCTCGGGCGTGCGCCAGGTGTCCGCCGCGAACACCTCCGTCGCTTCCCACAGCTCCTCCAGCGCACCGTCCGGCAGCCGTGTCCCGTCGGGGCGCAGCAGGGTCCGCTCCCAGAGTCGGCGTTGTCCGACCCGGGTGACGGCGTCGAGGATCCGGTGCTGGGCCGGCGTCGCCGTGTGGACGGTGCCGCGCAGGGTGCTCCCCCGCACGACGTCGGCCGTCTCGTAGGCGTCGGTGAGCCCCGCGTGGGTGACGAGCGGGGACCGGGCCGCGAGGCCCAGGAACGCCGAGCGCGCGGTCTGAGTCTGGATCGGCCCCACGCGGTCGAGCAGCGGCACCGGCGTCAGCGGCTCGGCGGGAAACTGCCGGGCGAGGGTCAGTGCGGCGAGCTCGTCGGTCTCGAGCGGCTCGTCCATCGGCTCCCCTCCCGGAACGGATCAAAGCCCGGGCCTCGGGCCGGTGCTGCACGGAAATCACCGCCAGCCTAGGAGAATGGCGGTCATGTCGCCTGCTTCCCCGCCGACGGTGCCGACCAGCTTGCAGGAGCGTCGTCTGCTGGGGCCGGTATGGGGCTCGTGGCTGGACCGGCTGCCGCGCCTGGCCGCGACGCTCCTGGACGAGTGGCAGCTCACGGTCGACGGCGACGCGATGCACGGCTGGTGCTCGCTCGTGCTGCCGGTGCTCACGGCCGAGGGACGCGAAGCGGTCCTGAAGATCGGCTTCGACGGAGACGACGAGTCCCTGCACGAGCCGCAGGCGCTGACGCGCTGGAACGGGGACGGTGCGGTCCGCCTGCTGCGCGCCGACCCGCGGCGCCGCGCCCTCGTCCTCGAACGGCTGCGGATCCGGGACCTCACGGCCGTGCCCGTGACCGAGGCCGGCGACGTCCTCGCCACGCTGTACCGGCGCCTGCACCGGCCCGCCGGCCCCCCGTTCCCGACGGTCACCGACGTGGCGGGCACGTGGCTGGACGACCTCCAGGCCCTCGGTCCGGACGTCCCGCTCCCCCGGAGTCTGCGCGCCCAGGCACTCTCCCTCGGCCGGGACCTGCTCGCCGACCCGCCGGGCACACCGGTCCTGCTGCACGGGGACCTGCACTGGGAGAACGTGCTGGCGGTCGACGACGCGGCGGACGGGTCGAGCCCGGACCGCTGGCGGGCGATCGATCCCAAACCGATGGTCGGCGACATCCACCTCGAACCGGCGCCGCTGGTGTGGAACCGCTGGCAGGAGCTTCAGCAGCACCGCCGCGGCCCCCGCGCGGGCATCCGGGAGCGGCTCTCCTTCGTCACGGACGCCACCGGCCTGGATCACGACCGGGTGCGCGACTGGTTCCTGGTCCGCGTGGTGCTGAACGCGGCCTCGACCGTCGCCGATGCGCGCCGCGCGTCCCGGGCGCTGACGGACCTGGAGCAGCGTGGCCTCACCTGGTGCGTGACGATGGCCAAGGCGGTTCAGGACTGACGCGCTGCCCTTCCCCGCCAGCTCGTCAATAGATGTGATGTCCAGGGACGTTGTCCCGGTTTAGGGCGGTGAGTCGGGCTGACAAATGAAGGCCTCCGGATGTGAAGTGGAGCTGTCGAGGAACCACTG
>NZ_BMJI01000033.1 GCF_014643255.1 Tersicoccus solisilvae
CAGCATCGGAGCAGGCCCCGGCCGCGGACGCCGCCCCCGCCCCCCGGGCGACCCCGTCACCCGCCGCGCCGTCCCCCGCTCCGCGGGTCGAGGCCGACAGCGACGCCCGCCCGAGCTCGGCGACCCCGACCAGTGCCCGTCCCGGTCCGATGCCGGAGACCCCGGCCCGTCGCGACGACTCGCGCGGCGACGACGGACGCCGTGACGACGCTCGCCGTCAGGCGCCCGCGCCGGGCCAGAAGCCCGGTCCCCGCCCCGGCGCCCCGCGCCCGGGCAACAACCCCTTCGCTCCCTCGCAGGGCATGCCGCGCCAGGGCGCGCGTCCGGGCAACAACCCGTTCGCGTCCTCGCAGGGCATGCCGCGCCCCGGAGGCAGCCGTGGTGGCGCCGCCGGTGCGGCGGGTCCGCGCCCGCCGGCCGGTGCCGGTGGCCCCCGTCCGGGTGCGCCGCGTCCGGGTGGCACCGCGGGCCCCGGCGGTCCCCGCCCGGGTGCCCCGCGTCCCGGTGGCACCGGTGGTCCGCGCCCCAACCCGGCCATGATGCCCAAACGCTCCACCGAGCGCCCGGGTGCGGCCGGTCGTCCCGGTGCCGGTGCCGGCGCCGGTGCCCGTCGCGGCCCCGGTGGCGGTCCCGGTTCGGGTCCCGCCGGCGGCGGTTTCGGCAAGGGCGGCCGCGGCCGCGGCGGCACGCAGGGCGCCTTCGGCAAGGGTGGTGCCAACCGTGGCAAGCAGCGCAAGTCGAAGCGCGCGAAGCGGGCCGAGCTGGAGCAGATGCAGGCTCCCTCGGTGGGCGGCGTCTCCGTCCGCCGGGGCGACGGCTCGACGATCCTGCGGCTGCGCCGTGGCGCCTCGCTGACCGACTTCGCCGAGAAGATCGAGGCGAACCCCGCCTCGCTGGTGACCGTGCTCTTCCACCTCGGGGAGATGGCCACGGCCACCCAGTCCCTCGACGAGGACACGTTCACGCTGCTCGGTGACGAGCTCGGCTACAAGATCCAGATCGTCTCCCCGGAGGACGAGGAGCGCGAGCTGCTCGACTCCTTCGACATCGACCTGGACGCGGAGCTCGAGGCCGAGGGCGACGACGAGCTGCAGGCCCGTCCGCCGGTGGTCACCGTCATGGGTCACGTCGACCACGGCAAGACCCGCCTGCTGGACGCGATCCGCCACTCGGACGTCGTCTCCGGCGAGTCCGGCGGCATCACCCAGCACATCGGCGCGTACCAGGTGCACCACGAGCACGAGGGCGTCGACCGGGCGATCACCTTCATCGACACCCCGGGCCACGAGGCGTTCACCGCCATGCGTGCCCGTGGCGCGAAGGTCACCGACATCGCGGTGCTGGTCGTGGCCGCGGACGACGGCGTGATGCCGCAGACGGTCGAGGCGCTCAACCACGCCCAGGCCGCCGGGGTGCCGATCGTCGTCGCCGTCAACAAGATCGACAAGGAGGGCGCGAACCCGGACAAGATCCGCGGTCAGCTCACCGAGTACGGTCTGGTGCCCGAGGAGTACGGCGGCGACACCATGTTCGTCGACGTCTCCGCCCGGCAGAACCTGAACATCGACGCGCTGCTCGAGGCCGTCCTGCTGACCGCGGACGCGGCGCTGGACCTGCGGGCCAACCCGGACAAGGACGCGCGCGGCGTCGCGATCGAGGCCAACCTCGACCGTGGCCGTGGTGCCGTCGCGACCGTCCTGGTCAACTCCGGCACCCTGCACGTCGGCGACACCATCGTCGCCGGCACGGCTCACGGCCGTGTCCGGGCGATGTTCGGCGACGACGGCGAACAGGTCGACGCGGCGACGCCGTCGCGGCCGGTCCAGGTGCTCGGCCTCTCCTCGGTGCCGCGCGCCGGTGACAGCTTCCTGGTCACCGACGACGAGCGCACCGCCCGGCAGATCGCCGAGAAGCGGGAGGCCGCCGAGCGCAACGCTCAGCTGGCCAAGCGCCGCAAGCGGATCAGCCTCGAGGACTTCGACAAGGCCGTGGCCGAGGGCAAGATCGACACCCTCAACCTCATCCTCAAGGGCGACGTGTCCGGTGCCGTCGAGGCGCTGGAGGACGCGCTGCTCAAGATCGATGTGGGCGACGACGACGTCCAGCTGCGGGTCATCCACCGCGGTGTCGGCGCGATCACGCAGAACGACGTCAACCTGGCGACCGTGGACAACGCGATCATCATCGGGTTCAACGTCAAGCCGGCCGAGCGGGTCACCGAACTGGCCGAGCGCGAGGGCGTGGACATGCGCTTCTACTCGGTCATCTACGCCGCGATCGACGACATCGAGCTCGCCCTCAAGGGCATGCTCAAGCCGGAGTACGAGGAGGTGCAGCTCGGCACCGCCGAGGTGCGCGAGGTGTTCCGCTCCTCCAAGTTCGGCAACATCGCCGGCTCGCTGGTGCGCAGCGGGACCATCCGCCGCAACACCAAGGCCCGCGTGCTGCGCAACGGCACCGTCGTCGGCGACAACCTCACCATCGAGTCGCTGCGCCGGTTCAAGGACGACGCCACCGAGGTCCGCGAGGGCTTCGAGTGCGGTATCGGCCTGGGCTCGTTCAACGACGTCAAGGAAGAGGACGTCATCGAGACCTTCGAGATGCGCGAGAAGCCGCGCGTCTGATCGTTCTCGATCCGACGGCGCACCGTTCCCGCACCCCACCGGTGCGGGAACGGTGCGCCGTCGTCCGTCCCCCGTCAGGTCACTCAGAAGGAGAGAACACCATGGCCGACGCAGCACGGGCCGCCCGGCTCGGCGACCGGATCAAGGTCATCGTCGCGCAGGCGCTGGAGCGGAGGGTCAAGGACCCCCGGCTCGGCTTCATCACGATCACCGACTGCCGGGTGACCAACGACCTGCAGCACGCGACCGTCTACTACACGGTGTTCGGTGAGGAGGAGCAGCAGGCGTCCACGCGTGCCGCGCTCGAGTCGGCGAAGGGCGTGCTCCGCGCCGAGGTCGGGAAGAACATCACGGCCCGACTCACCCCGACGCTGACGTTCGTCGCCGACGAGGTGCCGGTCAACGCGTCCCATGTGGAGGACCTGCTGCGCACCGCCCGGGAGCGCGACGCCGAGCTGGCCGCCCAGGCCTCCGGCGCCGCGTACGCGGGCGAGGAGGACCCGTATCGCAAGCCGGCCGAGGACGACGAGGACGACGCCGACCGCTGACCCGTCCAGCTCCCTGACGCCAGCCCCCTGACGCCAGCTCGTCAATAGATGTCGCATCCAGCCCGGAATCGGGCCCTCGGCGACATCTATTGACGAGCTGGCGCTGTGTCTGCCCCGGTGTCGGGAGGTCGTGTCAGGGGGTCGGCAGGCGGGAGAGGCCTTCGACGAGGTCGTCGGTCGACCCGCACAGGGCCACCCGCACCCAGCCCTCGCCGCTCGCCCCGAACGCCGTCCCCGGGGCCAGGGCGACCCGGCGCTCGGCCAGCAGCCGGTGGCACCACGCCCGGACGTCGCCGCCGCTGACGGCACCGACGTCCACCCAGAGGTAGAACGCTCCCGCGGCCGGCAGGAACGGGTACCCCTTTGCGGCCAGCAGCCGCTGCGACTCGTCCCGATTCGCCCGGTAGTGCGAGCGGGCGGCGTCGATGTAGTGCTGCGGGCCGGTCAGGGCCGCGACGGCCGCGTGCTGCACCGCCGGGTTGACGCAGGAGACGATCGCCTCCATCACCGGGTCGATGCGCGGCGCCAGGCCCGGCGGCACGACGAGCGCCCCGATCCGCAGCCCGGTCAGCCCGTACGTCTTGGACAGGGTGTGCGAGGCGATCACCCGGTGATCCGTGTCGTACCGCAGCGGGCTCACGTGCTCGACCCCGTCGTAGGTGAACGCCTCGTAGCACTCGTCGGAGATCACCCACAGGTCGTGCTCGACGGCGAACTCCATCAGCGCCCGCACCGTTGCCGGATCGAAGACGGCCCCCAGCGGGTTCGACGGCGAGTTCAGCACGATGGCCCGCGTCGCCGGGGTGACGAGGCCGGCCAGGTCCGCCACCCGCGGCGCGAAGCCGTCCTCCGGCCGCAGCCGGTACGGGACCGGCACCGCGTGCACCAGCGCCGCCGTCATCCCGAACGTCGGGTAGCCCGGGTCCGGCACCAGCACCTCGTCACCGGCGTCCAGCGTGAGGCTCATCGCCAGGTGCAGGCCCTGCTGGGCGCCCGTCACCACGTACACGCGGGAGGCGTCCAGGCGCAGCCCCTGGTGCGCGTTCACCCGGTCGGCGAACGCCTGCCGCAGGGCCGGCAGGCCCGCGTTGGGCGTGTAGGACGTCTCGTCCCGCTCGTAGGTGTCGATGGCCGCGCGCAGCACGTGCGGATCGGTCGGGAACCCCGGTTCGCCGATGGACAGGACGACGGCGTCGCCGGTGGCCCAGGCGGCCTGCGTGATCTCGCGGATCTGGTTCGGCGGGACGGTGCGCACGTGGTCGGCCAGGTGGGGCATGCCGTCAGTGTAGGGCGGCGCCCGCGGATCGGTGGCGTTCGATCGGGCGGTAGGATCGTCTGCGTGCCAGCGCCCGGAGACCCCCGCGAATCCCGCGACGGATTCGTGCTGGTGGACAAGCCGGCGGGCTGGACCAGCCACGACGTCGTCGGCCGCATGCGCCGCCTCGCCGGCACCCGGCGGGTCGGCCACGCCGGCACCCTCGACCCCCTGGCCACCGGGGTGCTCGTGCTCGGGATCAACCGGGCCACCAAGCTGCTGACCTACGTCGTCGGCGCTCCCAAGACCTACGCCGCGACCATCCGGCTGGGCCAGGCGACGGTGACCGACGACGCCGAGGGCGACGTGACCGTCTCCGCCGGGGCCGCCGGCGTCACCGCGGCCGCCGTCCGCGGCGGTGTCGCGGCCCTGACCGGCGACATCCTCCAGGTGCCCAGCGCCGTCAGTGCCATCAAGGTCGACGGCCAACGGGCGTACAAGCGGGTCCGCGACGGCGAGGACGTCACCCTGGCCGCCCGGCCGGTCACGGTCTCCCGGTTCACCGTCGAGGCCCTGCGGGAGGCGACCGCGGCGGTCGACGGTCCCGCGGGGGACAGCGTGCCCGTCCTCGACGTCGATGTCGAGGTGGACTGCTCGTCGGGCACCTACGTGCGGGCGCTCGCCCGGGACCTCGGGACCGCGCTCGGCACCGGCGGCCACCTGACCCGGCTGCGTCGACTCGCCGTCGGGCCGTTCCGGATCGAGGACACCGTGACCCTCGACCAGCTCGAGCGGGATCGGGAACGCGACGGGGGACTGCCCCTGATCGACGCGGGCGACGCCGCGGCCGCCGTGCTGCCCAGCCGTACGGTCGACGCGGCCGAGGTCGCCCAACTGGCGCACGGCCGCCGGCTCGCGCCCGGCCCCGTGACCGGGACGGTGGCGGCCCGCGCGCAGGACGGCACGCTCGCCGCGGTGCTGCAGGACGACGGCCGGTCGGCGCGTCCCGCGCTCGTCCTGGTCCAGCCGCAGGGGGCGCCGGCGGAGCAGCCCGATCAGCTGGGGAAGCCCGATCCGACGGAGCAGCCCCGGCGATGAGCGTGCTGTTCTGGCTGACCACCGTCGTGGGCCTGATCTCGACCGCCGTCTGCCTGGTCGAGGGCATCCGCGGCCGCATCCCCGACAACCTGACCGTGTTCTCCGTGCTCGCCGTCGAGGTGGTGCTGCTCGTGGTCGTCGTGGCCGCGCTGATCGGCTCGGTGACCGGGGCGGGACCGCGCGGCGCGGCGTGGGAGTTCTGGGGCTATCTCGTCACGGCGGCCCTGATCCCGCCCGCGGCCGTCTACTGGTCGCTGATCGAACGGACCCGCTGGTCCACGCTCGTGCTGGCCGCCGTCGGCTTCACGGTGTTCGTCATGATGGCCCGCATGCTGCAGATCTGGGAAGGACAGGCCGGCCTGTGAACGAGAGACCCTCGACCGCGAAGGCGTCCGGCCCGGGCCGCCTCATCATCGCGGTCTACGCGATCTTCGCCCTCGCCGCCTCGGCGCGCGCCGCGTTCCAGATCGCCACGAAGTTCGGCGACGCCCCGCTGGCGTACGCGCTCTCCGCCTTCGCCGCGGCGGTCTACATCGTCGCAACCGTGTGCCTGGCCTCGCGCCGGCCCGGCTCGTGGACCGCCGCCGTGGTGGCCGTGAGCATCGAACTGGCCGGCGTCGTCGTCGTCGGGCTGCTCAGCGTGCTGGATCCGACCGCCCTGCCGCACGACACCGTGTGGTCGGTGTTCGGCCGCGGTTACGGCTTCGTGCCGCTCGTGCTGCCGGTCGTCGGCCTGTGGTGGCTGTTCCGGAACCGGCCCGGGCGGGTGCTCGCCGGTGCGCGCGCGGCCGGCGGCCGGCGGGGGACCGGTGCCTGAGACGTCCCTGCGGCCCGTCGCGGTGGTGCCCCTGATCGAGGGCGAGACCGTGCGGCTCCGTCCCCTGCGGGAGGACGACGTGCCCGCCCTGGTCGAGAACTGCCGTGACGAGCAGGCGCGCCGGTTCGTCCCCGTGCCGCTGGACTACACCGAGGACGACGCCCTGACGTTCCTGCGCCGGACGGTTCCGGACGGCTGGCGGGAGGGCAGCGGCCACGTGTTCGCCGTGGCCGACCCGGCCGACGACGTCCTGCTCGGCACCGTCGGGCTGCACGCGTTCCGGGCCACCACCGCCGACGTCGGCGTCAACATCGGCCCCGCCGCGCGCGGTCGCGGCGTGGGCACCGCCGCCTGCCGGCTGCTGATCGACTACGCGGTGGAGGGACTGGGCCTGCGCACCCTCTACTGGCAGGCCTTCGTGGGCAACGTGGCCAGCCTCGCTCTGGCCCGTCGCCTCGGGTTCACCCTCCACGCCGAGCTGCCCGGGTTCGCCGCCCTGCGCGGGGAGCCGGTCGACGTCTGGCTGCTCGGCCTGAGCGCCCGCACCGGCGGTCCCGAGCCGCGTGAGAAACTGTGACCAGACCCGTTCGACCACCTCACCCGACATCGTCACCACGAATCGAGGCAGCAGCGTGAGTGAGAACCACCCCCGTCCCGCATCCGCCGACCAGCCGCGGCCCGGCACACCCGCGCCCGGCCGCTCCGGGACCCGCCCCGGGACCCCCGACGGAACCGCGACCCCGGCGGCCGGAACCGGCGCACCGGCCAGCGCGGGCGAGCGCCCGGGCCGGGACACCGGCGGGCGCGGCCGCGGGAAGCAGCCCTCGGCCACCCGGCCCGGTTCGGACTGGGGCACGTTCCGTGCCGTCGTCATCGCCGTCGGCGTCGTGCTGGCCGCGGTCGGCGCCTACTTCCTCATCACCGGCACCCACGGGCTGCCGAACGCCTCGACGGGGCCCTTCGAACCCACCCTGGAGAGCCAGTTCCGGTTCTTCGCGGCCCTGGAGATCGGGGTCGGCGCCGCGTTCATCGCGATCGCCGTGAAGTTCCGGTGGGTCGAGGTGCTGTGGCTCGTGTGCATGATGGTGTTCTTCGGCGGCGTCGGCCGCGTGATCTCGTGGGCGATCGTCGGCGGGACCCCGCACTGGCTGATGATCGTGCTGATGATCGTCGAGCTGGCGTTCCCCGCGGCGCTGCTCGTGTGGCACCGGTGGATCACGAAGACCGTGGACCTGAAGCGGTCGCTGGTCGCCGGCCGCTGATGACCCCGCGCCGGCCGCGCGCCGGCGCCCGAAGGAGATCCTGATCCGTGCAGTACTTCCCTGATGTCGCCGCGGTGCCCGCCGGTTTCGGGCCGAGCGTGGTGACCATCGGCAATTTCGACGGTGTCCACCGCGGCCACCAGCAGGTGATCGCCGAGCTCGTCCGCCAGGCCCGCGACCGGGCCGTGCCCGCCGTCGTCGTCACCTTCGACCCCCACCCGGCCACCGTGCACCGCCCGGAGAGCGCGCCCACCCTGATCATGGGGCTGGCGGACCGGATCGAGGCACTGGCCGGCCTCGGCGTCGACGCCGTGCTCGTCATGCACTACACGGCCGAGCTGGCCCGGACCACGGCCGAGGACTTCGTCACCGGCGTCTTCCTCGACACGCTCGGCGCGCAGGCGGTGGTCGTCGGGCACGACGTGCGCTGGGGCCGGGACAACGCGGGGGACCGGGAGGAGATGGAACGGCTCGGCGCCGTCCACGGCTTCGCGGTGACCGTGATCGAGGAGTACCAGTTCGGGGTCGGCGATCCCGACGACCCGGAGCACCCCGCCGGCGGGCTCCACGAGCGGCGCGGTTCGTCGACCTGGATCCGGGAGGCGCTCGACGAGGGCGACGTGCGCACCGCCGCGACCGTGCTCGGCCGTCCGCACCGGGTCCGCGGCCTGGTGGTGCACGGTGCGGCCCGGGGCCGGGCGCTGGGGTTCCCCACCGCGAACCTCGACGCGGACGCCGTGGGGTACATCCCGGCCGACGGCGTGTACGCGGGCTGGCTGATCGACGAGCGGGGCGAGCGGTGGCCGGCCGCCATCTCGGTGGGCTCCAACCCGACGTTCGAGGGCGTCAGCCGTCAGGTCGAGGCGCACGTCATCGACCGGCCCGCCGGCGAGGAGGTCGACGTGTTCGACCTCTACGGCCAGAGGGTCGCCGTCGAGTTCATCGAACGGCTCCGCGGCATGGTCGCCTACGCCGGGGTGGACGCCCTGATCGAGCAGATGCGCCTGGACATCGACGCCACCCGCACCCTGCTGCAGGACGCGCCGACGCCCGGTCACGCCCAGCGGGCGTGACCGGGCGTCCAGCGGGTCGGCCGGGGGACCGGCTCAGCCCCGCAGGGCGACGGAGAGCACCTGACCGGTGTTCGGCGGGGTCGTCTCGTCGGGCACCGCGTTGGCCGTGACGTACAGCGTCCGGCCGCTGATCGAGACGTCCGCGGGGTTGTTCACGGTCAGCACGGGCACCGGGGTCGCCGGGGTCCGGCCGCGCAGGGCACCGGCCCGCAGCACCGAGACCCGATCGGCGAACAGCTCGGCCACGTAGAGGTCGCCGCGGGGGCCGAACGCCAGGCCGGTCGGGGAGACCAGTCCGGTGGCGACGAGCTGGGGGCGCTGCCACCGTCCCGCCCACGGGTTGATCCGGTACACCGCGCCGCGGGCGCCGAGCTGCGGACCCTCCGGCCCGCCGGGGAGCACGGACACGTACAGCCAGTGGTCCGGACCCACCCGGACGTCCGTGGGCACGGACTCGAACCGGTAGGTCGAGCCGACGGCGCAGGCCGGCAGGCCGAGGCCGGCCGCGACGTCGGCCGTCACCGCCACCGACTGGGCCGGCAGCACCGCGACGGTGCGTACCGTTCCGCGCAGGGGGTTGACGGCGACGACGTCGTTGCCGCCGGCGTCGGCGACGTACACCTCGCCGAAACCCAGTTCCGTGGCGTAGGCGTGGGAGTCGACCTGACCGGTGTAGGTGGCCGGGCCGACCTCGGCGGGCAGCTGCTCCGCGCAGCCGGCGGGCAGGCCCGCGAAGCCGTACTGCACGCGCCCGTCCGGGTTGGTGGTCTCCTCGTGGGTGGCGACGTCGGCGAGCGTGCGCACGGACCCGCCGGGCAGCACGACCTTGATCAGCCCGCTGGGCGCGGCCGGGTCCCCGGACCCGGCTCCCGTGGTCTCGGCGAAGAACGTGAGCCCCCAGCGACTGGAGACGCCGCCGACCTCGGCCCCGGCGGCGCCGCGGTGGACGGTCGCCACGGTGCCCTGGCGGGTCACCCGGTTCAGGGAACTGATGAAGTCCGGTGTGACGCCGGCGTCCTGGGTGACCAGCACGGAGCCCGGCCGCGCGGTGTCGGCGGCGACCGAGAGGGGGAACGAGAGGCCGCCCGCGACGGGCGCGGGCGTCCCGGGGGCGGGGCCGCGGGAGGCGCCCTGAGCGGGCGCGGCCGCGCCGACTCCGGCGAGGGTCAGGGTGAGAGCGGTGCACAGGGTGATGAGGGTCCGGCGCATGGTGACTCCGATGGCGAGTGACGACGAGACCGGGCGACGAGCCACGTGGTCCCCCCGCAGCGGACCTGGCACCGTCGGCGGCATGGCTGTGCATCGGCGGCGGCGCGCACTCCCACCACCATCGGTGGGTTCGCTGAACAGCACACAGGGTAGACGGCCGCACCGGCCCTGTCCATGGGACGGTCCGGGACCCTGATAGACTCGAACGCTGGGTCCGGCTGCAGTCCGTGGTTGCCGTTCCCTCGTCGTCCTCGGCCCGATCGGACGCCGGGTCGGACAACACCGCTCGGTGTCGTCCCGGTCCGTGGGCGGCACCGATCCTGACACGGTACTGACTCGAAGGAGTTACCCATGGCACTCGATGCCGCCACCAAGCAGCAGATCATGAGCGATTACGCCACCGCCGAGGGCGACACCGGTTCGCCGGAGGTCCAGGTGGCTCTGCTGTCCCAGCGGATCCGGGACCTGACCGAACACCTGAAGGTGCACAAGCACGACCACCACACCCGTCGTGGTCTGATGGCCCTGGTCGGCCGCCGTCGCCGGCTGCTGACCTACCTGCACGACACCGACATCACCCGGTACCGGTCCCTGATCGAACGGCTCGGCCTGCGCCGCTGAGCGCGTCCGCACCGATACACTGGAAGGCGGCTGGACACCAGCGTGCCCCGTCCGACGGATTCCCGTCGGACGGTCACCGGTGTCGGCCGCCTTTCCCGTTCCTCGTCCGCACCGGTCCCCGGTCCGGAGAGGACCCGAAACACACCCCGGCCAGCGCCCCGGACGGCAGCTGCGGTCCTCGGTAGTGATCTCCGGGCCCCGCGTCCTCGCGACGCGGACCAGCCCCGGGGGTCTCGATCGAAGACCGGGTGCCACACGCGCGGTTCTCCCCGCGTGCCGGCGGCGCGGCCACGATCACAGAAACGGAGGTGACCTTCTTCATGGAGGGTCCCGAGATCAAGTACGCCGAGGCCGTCATCGACAACGGCCGCTACGGCAAGCGCACGGTCCGCTTCGAGACCGGTCGGCTGGCCCAGCAGGCCGCCGGATCGGCGATGGTCTACATCGACGAGGACACCGCGCTGCTGTCCGCCACCGCGATCGGCAAGTCGCCGCGCGAGGGCTTCGATTTCTTCCCCCTGACCGTGGACGTGGAGGAGCGGATGTACGCCGCCGGCCGCATCCCCGGTTCGTTCTTCCGGCGTGAAGGCCGGCCCAGCACCGACGCGATCCTGGCCTGCCGCCTGATCGACCGCCCGCTGCGCCCCGCGTTCACCAAGGGGCTGCGCAATGAGGTCCAGGTCGTCATCACGGTGATGGCCGTGAACCCGGACGAGCTGTACGACGCCGTGGCGATCAACGCCGCGTCCATGTCCACCCAGCTGACCGGTGCCCCGTTCTCCGGCCCGATCGGCGGCGTCCGCGTCGCGCTGGTGACCGACGGTTCCGGCGGTGCCCAGTGGGTGGCCTTCCCGAAGCACTCCGAGTTGGAGAACGCCGTCTTCTCGATGGTCGTCGCGGGCCGGATCGTCTCCGATGACGTCGCCATCATGATGGTCGAGGCCGAGGCGACCGACAACGCGTGGACGCTGATCAAGGAGCAGGGCGCCCCGGCTCCGACCGAGGACACCGTCGCCGAGGGTCTGGAGGCGGCGAAGCCGTTCATCCGCGCCCTGTGCGACGCGCAGTCCGACCTGGCGCAGCGCGCCCAGAAGCCGGCCATCGAGCTGCCGATCTTCAAGGACTACGAGCAGGACGTGTACGACGTCGTCGCCGAGGAGGCGTCCGACGACGTCGCCCGCGTGTTCGCGATCGCCGCCAAGCAGGAGCGCGAGGCCGCCTCGGACGAGCTGATCCAGTCCACCGTCGCCCGCCTCGCGGGCGAGGGCGGCCGGTTCGCCGGTCGCGGCAAGGAGGTCGCCGGCGCGTTCAACGCCCTGACCAAGAAGGTCGTCCGGCAGCGGATCCTGCGCGAGCAGGTCCGCATCGACGGCCGCGGCCTGACCGACATCCGGGCCCTGACGGCCGAGGTCGAGGTGCTGCCGCGCGTGCACGGTTCCGCGATCTTCGAGCGCGGCGAGACCCAGATCCTGGGTGTCACCACGCTGAACATGCTCAAGATGGAGCAGCAGATCGACTCGCTGTCGCCCGTCAAGCACAAGCGGTACATGCACAACTACAACTTCCCGCCGTTCTCCGTCGGGGAGACCGGCCGGGTCGGCTCGCCCAAGCGGCGCGAGATCGGGCACGGCGCCCTCGCCGAGCGCGCCATCGTGCCGGTGCTGCCGTCCCGCGAGGAGTTCCCCTACGCGATCCGTCAGGTGTCCGAGGCGCTCGGCTCCAACGGTTCGACGTCGATGGGCTCCGTGTGCGCCTCGACCCTGTCGCTGCTGAACGCCGGTGTGCCGCTGCGCGCCCCGGTCGCCGGCATCGCCATGGGCCTGGTCTCCGACCAGGTCGACGGCGAGACCCGCTACGCGGCCCTGACCGACATCCTCGGCGCCGAGGACGCGTTCGGCGACATGGACTTCAAGGTCGCCGGCACGAGCGAGTTCGTCACCGCGATCCAGCTCGACACCAAGCTGGACGGCATTCCCGCCTCGGTGCTGGCCGCGGCCCTGAAGCAGGCTCGCGAGGCGCGCCTGCACATCCTCAGCGTCCTCGCCGCCGCGATCGACGGCCCGGACGAGATGAGCGAGTTCGCGCCCCGCGTGATCAGCGTTCGCGTCCCGGTCGACAAGATCGGCGAGGTCATCGGGCCCAAGGGCAAGATGATCAACCAGATCCAGGACGACACCGGCACGGACATCTCCATCGAGGACGACGGCACCGTGTACATCGGCGCCACCGACGGCCCGTCCGCCGAGGCCGCGCGGTCGGCGATCAACGCGATCGCCAACCCGCAGGTCCCCGAGGTGGGGGAGCGCTACCTGGGCACCGTGGTCAAGACCACGACGTTCGGTGCGTTCGTCTCCCTGACCCCCGGCAAGGACGGTCTGCTGCACATCTCCGAGCTGCGCAAGCTGTCCGGGGGCAAGCGGGTCGACAACGTCGACGACGTCGTCGGTGTCGGGCAGAAGGTCCAGGTCGAGATCACCAAGGTCGACGACCGCGGCAAGCTGTCGCTGGCCCCCGTGGTCGACGACGCGGACACCGGTGCCGGCGATGCCGGCGAGCGGGTCCACGCCGAGGCTCCGGCCGAGGGCTGATCCGCCCCACGTCCCGGATCCGGGACACCGCCTGACAGGCACCGCCAGGGGGCCCGCCGCCACGTGCGGCGGGCCTCCTGCCGTCTTCCGCGGGAGATCGCTCCCGACCACCCCTTGCTCGTCCTTCGAAGGAGCGACGCATGACCACCCCCACGACCGCGGCGACCGGCTGGCCCACCGCCCCCGACTCGCCCGTCCGCCGCTCCGTCCTGCCCGGCGGGGTCCGGGTGCTGACCGAGGCGATGCCCGGCCAGCGCGCCGTCACCGTCGGGTTCTGGATCGCCGTCGGCTCCCGCGACGAGGCGGCCGGCGAGTACGGGTCCACCCACTTCCTCGAGCACCTGCTGTTCAAGGGCACCCCGACCCGGTCGGCCCTGGACATCGCCGCGGCGTTCGACGCCGTCGGCGGGGAGTCCAACGCCGCGACGGCGAAGGAGAGCACCTGCTACTACGCGCACGTGCTCGACGAGCACCTGCCGATGGCCATCGACACGATGGCCGACATGGTCACCTCCGCCTCGCTGGACCCGGACGAGCTGGAGCAGGAACGCACCGTCATCCTCGAGGAGCTGGCGATGGCCAGCGACGACCCCGCCGACGTCGCGCACGAGCGGTTCGCCGAGGCCGTCCTGGGCGACCACCCGCTGGGCCGGCCGATCGGCGGCACCCCGGAGATCATCCGCAGCGTGGGCCGGGCGGCGGTGGCCGCCCACTACCGGCGTCACTACCGGCCGGACGAGCTGGTCGTCACCGCCGCCGGCAGCCTCGACCACGACGCCGTGTGCGCCCTGGTCCTGGCGGCGCTGCGCCGGTCGGGCTGGGAACTGGAGCCGGACGCGGTGCCGGTGTCCCGGCGTCCCGAGACGCCCGCCGTCATCACGCCGACCACCGACCTGCTGGTGGTGCAGCGACCGGTCGAGCAGGCCAACATCATCCTCGGCACCGCGGGCCTGAACGCCACCGACGAGCGCCGGTTCGCGCTCAGCGTGCTCAACGCCGCGCTCGGCGGCGGGATGTCGTCCCGGCTGTTCCAGGAGATCCGCGAGAAGCGCGGGCTCGCCTACTCCACGTACTCGTTCGCCGCCGGCTACGCCGACGCCGGGTACGTCGGCCTGTACGCCGGGTGCTCGCCGGCACGCGTCGCGGAGGTCCGTGGACTGCTCGAGTCCGAGCTGGCGCGCCTGGCCGAGAGCGGGCTGGACGCCGACGAGCTGGACCGGGCGAAGGGACAGCTGCGCGGCGGCCTGGTGCTCGGCCTGGAGGACACCGCCTCGCGGATGTCCCGGCTGGGCCGGGCCGAACTGGTCCACGGCCGGTTCATCGACCTGGACGAGTCCCTCGACCGGGTGCAGCGGGTGACCAGCGCCCAGGTCACCGAGCTGGCCAGGTCGCTGGCCTCCGGACCGCGCAGCACCGTGGTCGTCGGCCCCTTCGAGGAGAACGAGACGTTCGGCCTCTGACCCGGCGCCAGCTCGTCAATAGCGGGCTGGGGCCTTGCGGCCCGCGTGGAGCGGGAGAAACATGTGGGTTGGGTCGCCTGTCGACGTCGGACATCCATGGT
>NZ_BMJI01000034.1 GCF_014643255.1 Tersicoccus solisilvae
GGCGCCGGACGCGGGTCGCGCAGGGTGAGGCGGAACGCGTCGACGGCGACGATGCCGGCGCGCAGGGGCAGCCACACGGCGCCGGGCCCGTCCGCGGGGTCGCCGGTGCCGGTGCCGGTGCGCACGGTCACGGCGTGCGCGTCGGCGACGATCTCCGACGCCGTCCCGTCCACCCAGTGCCGCTCGCCGTGCTCCCCGGCGACGGCGACCGTGCCGCCGCCGCGGACGGCGGGCGTCACCGTGGTGCCGGCGATCCGCAGCACGATGCCGTCGGCGGCGCCGAGCACGGCTCCGGCGAAGGCCCCGATCGTGGTGGGATCGCCGACGGGCAGGCCGCCGGTCCCGGAGTCGACGGTGAGGGCGTCCCAGGCCCGGGCGCTCACGTCGCCGGTGGTGCCCGGCGGCAGCAGCACCACGGCCCCGGCGGCGTCACCGGCGGACGGCAACTGGGCCAGCAGGGTCCAGTCGCCGGGCCGGTAGCGCGCCGCCGTCATCGGCTCGGCCGGTCCCCGGTCGGTCGCGGCGGCTCACCCGTCGGCGGAACGGCGGTCGATCCGTTGCCGCCGCGCCGCGGCAGCGTGTCCTCGTCCATGTCGTCGGGCGAGCGCGGCGCCGTCGTGTGGTCGGCGTCCTCGGCCGCGCCGGCGCCCACGGCGTCGATCACGACCACGGTGATGTTGTCCCGGCCTCCGGCGGCCAGCGCGGCGCGCACCAGCGCGTCGGCGGCGGTCTGCGGGTCCGGCACGGCGTCGAGCACCCGGGCGATGGCCTCGTCCGGCACCTCCACGGTCAACCCGTCGGAGCACAGCAGGATCCGCTCCCCGGGTTCGACCGGTAGCAGCCAGAAGTCGGCGGCGATGTCCACGCCGGTGCCCAGGGCACGGGTGACCACGTGCCGACGCGGGTGGACGAGCGCCTCCTCGGGGGTGATGTGCCCCAGATCGACGAGTTCCTGCACCTCGGAGTGGTCGACGCTGATCTGCCGCAGCCGGTGCTGGTAGAGCCGGTAGCTGCGGGAGTCTCCGACGTTGAAGAACAGCCAGTACGGCCGGCCCGCCTCGTGGGTGAGCACGACCCCGGTGAGGGTGGTGCCGGCTCGGGAGTCGGTCTCCTCGCGGATCGCCGCATCCGCCTGTTCCAGCAGCTCCTGGACGTCGGCGGCGGTGATCTCGCGGTCGGCGCCGCGCACCGGTCCGGAACCGTTCAACAGCTCGGACGCGCCGAGGGTGCGCACGCAGACCCCGCTGGCGACCTCCCCGGCCTCGTGCCCGCCCATGCCGTCCGCCACGGCGAACAGGGTGTCCGTGACGATCAGCGAGTCCTCGTTCAGTTCCCGGCGCAGTCCGCGATCCGTCGTGAAGCCGGAGACGATGCGCACGGTGCCGTCGGCGTCCTCGGCCGTGGTCGTCTCACTCATCGTCCGTCATCCTAGCCGGGGATCGGTCCCCGCCCGTGTCCACGGCGCCCCGTGACGGTCCCGGCGCCCCGTCGGCCCGGCGCTGGGCGGCCGCGGCCCGGGCCGTGGCCCGGAGCGCGCGACGCCGCTGCCGGCGTTGCCGGCCGTCCTCCCGGAGCGAGCGCAGGGAGAACCGGGCCCGCCAGCGGCGGCCACGCGGGACCGAGCCGCGGATGCCGGCCAGGGACGCGTCCACCTGGCTCCAGTAGTCGGCGATCTGGTCCTCGGTCGGCTCGCCCCCGGCGAACACCGCGGCGTCGGCGCGCCGGGCGAGTGTCGTCGTGCCGGTCGCGGCGAACGGGAACGCGCCGGCGACGGTGGCGGCGTGCTCCCGGCGTGTCGCCCCGGCCGGGACCCGGGTGCCGAGGTCCGCGGCGAGGCTGAGCACCTCGCTCCACCCGCCGCTGATCCGCTGCACCGGCGCGCCGTCGCGGCGCCGTCGCCGGTAGCGGCGCGCCTTCAGCGCCGCGATCAGCAGCAGGGGGGCGAGGAGGACGACGAGCGGGATCGCGACGGTCAGGGCGATGGCCAGCAGCGGCCCCCACTCCTGGTGGGTGTTCTGCTTGTTCTCGTCGGTGTTCAGCGCATCCGGGTCGGACTCCGGCGGCACCTCGGCCGGCTCCTGCGGCGGCGGCGGGGGCTGGAGCACCTGAGGCTTCGGCTTGGCGAGGGGCTGCTTGGGCGGCGGCAGCGGCTCCTTGTTCTCCTCCGGCGTCGGGTTGAACGGGACCCACCCGGCCCGCTCGAACTTGATCTCGACCCACGCGTGCACGTCGTTGCCGGTGATCCGGATCGGCCCGGCGGGATCCTTCACGGCGTTCCAGTCCGGGGAGAAGCCCATCACCACCCGGGCGGGGATGCCGAGGTTGCGGGCCATCAGCGCCATCGCCACGGCGTACTGCTCGTCGTCGCCGACCATGGTCTTCGCCCCGAGCAGCGCCTCGATCCGGGCGGCGCCGTGCCCGGAGAGGGACCGGGTCTGCCCCTCGAGACCGTGGCTGAAGTAACCGTACTTCGCCAGGCCCTGCTCGAGGCCGCGCACCCGGTCCACCGCGGCGTTCCCCGTGCCGGCCAGGTCGCCGGCGCGGGCGGCGACGGCCTCGGGCACGTTCGCCGGGTCCGGCAGGGCGACATCGGCGAACCCGAGGGGGGCGAGCTGGTCGTGGCTGTAGGTCTCGGGGTAGTCGACGTCGAGGGTGTAGCTGTCGCCGTGCCGGACGCCGCTGGTGGTCAGCGCCGTGCCGGAGTCGGCGTTGGAGAAGAGGGACTGGCCGATCGCCGAACCGCGGGGGCCGTCGAACGCCGCCCCGCGGATCCGGCCGCTGCCGGGCAGCCACGGGGAGGAGAAGTCCCCGATGGTGAAGCGCAGCGTCGCCCGGCGTCCGTCGGCGCCGGTCCCGGCGCGGGCGGCGTCGAGCGCGCCGGTGTCCCCGACCGGGGCGAACGCGCCCGAGGACGCGTCGTCGACGTCGTAGACCACCCCGTTGTAGGCGTCCATGGCCGCGAGCCGGACCCTCTCCCCCTTCGGCAGCCCCTGCACGGTGAACAGCACGTCGTCCTTGCGGTCCTTGACGTACTGCCGGAAGCTCATCAGCGGGCTCGGGTACTGGTGCAGGTCCAGCGGGGGCACGAGCGCGTCCCGGACGACGGTGCGCTCCGCCGCGGGCGCCAGGGCGGGGGCGATGCCGGCGGTCAGCAGCCCGGCACCGGCCAGGACGGCGACGCCGCCCACCAGCCGGCGACGGCGGCCGGCCCGGGCCACCTCCCCGAGCAGGCCGGGTTCGGCCGCGGACACGGTGGCGGCAGCGGCGCGCCGCCCGGCCTCCCGCCGCCAGGCGAGCCAGGCGACGGCGACGAGCACGACGGCCACCCCGCGCAGCACCGGCCAGGACGTCGTGTCCGCGCCGAGCGCTGCCGCGGCGACGACGACGACGGCCACCGGCAGCAGCGCCCAGACCGCCCGGCGCACCCGCCAGGCGAGCGTGCCGGCCGTGATCGCCCCGAGGTACACGCACAGGAACGGGACCACGAGCATGCCGCGGGCGACGCCGACCGGCGGGGCCACGGTGAGCACGTCCTTCCAGGACTGGACGACGCCGAACACGAGCACCCGCCACGCGTCCGGCGTGGGCAGCACCCCGGCGCCGGCCTCGACCGGGGCGGCCAGCCCCGGCCCGGCCACGAGGTAGCCGACGACGGCCAGACCGATCATCCACGGTTCCCCGAGGCGCCAGCGGGCGCCCGCCGCGGCGATCGCCAGGCCGAGCACGAGGGCGCCGCCCACGCTGACGAAGAACCGCGGGTGGGAGCCGAACGTGGTCTCGAACCCCAGGGCCGCCAGCCATAGCAGCGCACCGAGGGCCACCGCGTCGAGCACGGCCGGGCGCAGGGCGGCACCCGGAGCGAGGAGCGCCGCGGGGCCGCGCCGCCGTCCCGGCGTCGCGCTGCTCATGCCGCCGCCCGCCGCAGCACGGACCCGAGCTCGTCCAGGGAGCCGACCGTGAGCACCACCAGGTCGCCGATGGTCGCCCGGGCCGCGGGGACGCCGGCGCCGCAGCGGATCGCGAGGGTGCGGATGCCGACCGGCACCCAGGCGGCCGCCCGGCGCAGGTCCGTGGCGGGGACGTGCATGCCGAGGACGAAGAAGATCACCGACGCGTTGGGCAGCGTCTCGGCGGTGGTGCGGGCGAGCTCGACGGCGGGCACGCCGGTGCTGCCGCTCACGCGGGTGAGGTCGTCCAGGAGGGTGCGAGCGGTGCGGGTGCGCAGCGGGCCGGCCGGGGTGATGATGTCGAGGTTGCGCTGCTCGCGGGCGGCCTGCAGGCCGATCGAGGCGGCGACGGAGATCGCCAGCTCGAGGTCCGCCTCGCCGTCGTACTCGCCGACCTCGGTGGACAGGCCGATGCCGATGTGGGAGCGGCGGGTCTGCTCGAACTGGCGGACCATCAGGGTGCCGGTGCGCGCCGTGGAGCGCCAGTGGATGTGCCGGCGGTCGTCGCCCGGCTGGTAGTCGCGCAGGGCGTGGAAGGAGACGTCGGTGTTGGCCAGGTCCCGGGTGGGCAGCCCTTCGAGGTCCCGGATGAACCCCGGTGTGGAGGCGCCGAGCGCCACCGTGCGGGGATGGACGTACAACTCGACGGGGTCCGTCCACCGCACCTCCCGTCGCAGCAGGTGCAGGGGGTCGGCGCGGACGGACCGGACGGGGCCGACGGTCAGCACGGTGCGGCGCGTGGTGGGGATGGTGAACACGTCCTCGTAGCGCTCGCCCGGCGCCAGCCGCGGCAGGGAGAACGCGGCGGTCGCGGCGCCGACCGGCAGCTCGAGGGACGCGGGACGCAGCGGCCGGGCGGCGGCGGAGGCGACGCCGACGGCGCCCACGGCTCGGTCGCCCACGGCCACCCGGGTGCGGGTCAGGTCCAGGTCGACGTCGTACGCGGAGCGGCCGAGCACGAAGCCGACCGCGATCAGCAGCAGCAGGGCACCGAAGACTGCCCCGACCCCCGCCTCCTGCCAGCCCAGGGTGAGGCCGAGGACGGCGAGCCCGACGACGACGGCGAGCAGGAGCCGGCCGAGAGGGCCGACGACGCCGAGCACGGGCCGCACCCACCGGCGATCGACCCGGCCGGCCATCCGCCCGGCCGCGTGGGCGCCGGTGCTCGCCCGTCCGTACCAGGGGTGCCGGCCCACGCGGTCGGCCAGTCCGCGCGCCGTCGCGCGCAGCGCGGCGCCGACGGCACCGGGGCCGGCACCGGTGGCGCGCGCCGTCGCCCGGTCCGTCGTCCGGCTGATGGTCCGGCTCGTCATCCGGGCACGCCCGCCCGGTGCTGCGGCGCCGGGACCGCGGCGATCACCTCGGCGAGCACCTCCTCGGCGGTGGCCCCGGAGAACTCGGCCTCCGGGTCGAGCACGAACCGGTGGGTCCACACGGCGGGGGCGAGTTCCTTGATGTCGTCGGGCAGCACGTACGGCCGGCCGTCGGCGGCGGCCCACACCTTCGCGGCCCGGACCATGGCCATGGCCCCACGCACGCTGACCCCGAGCCGGGTCTGCGCCGCCTGCCGGGTCCGCTCGGCGAGGACGGCGACGTACTCGAGGACGGCGTCCTCGACGTGGACGGTGGTGGCCAGGTCCGCCATCTCGCGTAGCGCCTTCGTCGTGATGACCGGGTCGAGCGCCGCGGAGCGATCCCGCACCGTGGCGCCGGAGAGCAGCCGGACGGTGGCCGCGGCGTCGGGGTAGCCGATGGACGTCTTGATCAGGAACCGGTCCAACTGCGCCTCGGGCAGCCGGTAGGTGCCCGCCTGCTCGATGGGGTTCTGGGTGGCGAGGACCATGAAGGGACGCCCGACGTCGTGCGTGGTGCCGTCGACGGTGACCCGGGACTCCTCCATCACCTCCAGCAGCGCGGACTGGGTCTTCGGCGAAGCCCGGTTGATCTCGTCGGCCAGCACGATGGTCGCGAACACCGGGCCGCGGTGGAACTCGAAGGCCTGGGTCTTCTGGTCGTAGATCGTCACCCCGGTGACGTCACCGGGCAGCAGGTCCGGGGTGAACTGGATCCGGGAGTGGGAGCCCTGCACCGTGGCCGCCAGGGCGCGGGCCAACGACGTCTTACCCGTGCCCGGGGCGTCCTCGAACAGGACGTGCCCCTCGGCCAGCAGCGCGGTCACCGTCAATCGGATCACCCGCTCCTTGCCGAGCACCGCCTCCCCCACGTTGTCCACGAGGCGGGTGACGGTCTGGGCGAACCACTCGGCCTGCTCGGCGGTCATGCTCATGGGTGCGTCGGTTCCTTCGGTTGCGGGGATGGGAGGTGGTGGGCGAGGGCCCGACGGTCAGTCGAGTCCCGTGCAGGCGATCCGCGGGCCGGAGACGTGGTCCACCGTCGCGGCCTTCACCCAGCGGCCGTCGTGGGGGCCGCTGGTCATGTGATACCAGGCGTTCTGGCCGCCGAAGGGGCTGCCGCAGCGGTCCACGGACACGGGTCCGTCCGCCCACGAGATCCACTTGCCGGGCGGGTTGGGCGCGCCGTTGCTGCGGACGCCGTCGCACGTGGCCGGGTTGTCGGTGAAGTTGTCCGGCTCGCCGGGGGCCTGCGTGCACGAGTTGTTGGTGGACTTCTCCACCTGCACCCTCGTCTTCTCGGGGACGGGCGGCGGGGGCGGGGGCGGCGGTGCCGTGTCCCCCGTGCGCACGGACGTGGTGGCGATCGATCCCGCCGTGCCCACGGAGTTGACGGCGCGCACGTCCACCCGGTGGTCCCGGTTGTGGTCGGTGAAGGTGCGGCTGCCCGCGGCCGTCCCGACGTTCTCCCAGCCGCCACCGTCGACGCGCACCTCGAGCCGGGCGACGTCGGCGTTGCCGGGCGGGGACCAGCGCACGGTGGCGCGGTGCCGGGTGCCGTCGGACCGGGTGTCCCGGGTGCCGTTGCTGCCCGACGTGGCGGGCGTGCCCGGCCGCCCGTGGGGTCGGGTGCTGTTCGAGGCCCGGCCGGGGCTGGTGTAGCGGGCGCCGTTGGCGTTGGACTCGGCGACCACGGTCACCGTGGTCGCCTGCCCGTTGGCGAAGCCGCTGAGCACCTGGCCGGGCCGGATGGCGCCGGACTGCCCGGTGCTGGCCGAGAACCGGTAGCTGACCTCGCCGGCCTGGGCGCCGTTGCGCTGCGCCGGGGTCAACGGGGTGAAGTCGACCCGCACCTGGCCACCGGTGGTGTCGGTGTTGGCGGGGCTGAGCGCGACCGACGACACCGCCTGCGGGGCGCCGAAGGCGCGGCGGGGCGCAGACGGAGCGCTGACCGCACCGGTGCCGGCCTTGTTCTTCGCGACCACCCGGAAGGTGTAGTCCGCCTCGGCGTTGGGCACCGTCACGGTCTGGGCGGTGCGGCCCCCGCTGACCGGGATCGTCTGCACGGTCGAACCGCCCCGCAGCACGCTCAGCGTGTACGACTCGATGGGGTCGCCGTTCGGCGCGGCGGCGGCCCAGGAGACGGCGATCTGGTTCTGGCTGCCGACCGAGGAGACCCGCTGGGTGGTCACCGACGCCGGGGCGCCCGGCCGGCCGGCCGGGACCTCGGACGCGGAGAACCCGCTGAAGTCGGAGGGGTCCTTGGCCTTGTTGTGGGCCCGGACCCGCACCTGGTAGGCGGTGCCGTTGCTCAGCCCGGTCCAGGTGTAGGCCGTGGTGGTGAGGCCGGGCCGCTGGACGGCGCCGCTGGGCGGCGCCGGCGAGATCTCGAGGTCGTAGCTGCTCACCGGGGACCCGTCGACGTGGGGTGGCGTCCAGGCCACGTCGAGCCGGCCGTCGCCGAACCGCAGCCGCGGCGCGGCCGGCTGGTCGGGCCGCTGGTCCGGACGGGAGACGCCCGAGGTCGGCGAGGCGTCGGACTCGCCGACGGCGTTCCGCGCGGTCACCGCGAACGTGTACTCGCGGTCGTTGACCAGCCCGGCGAGCGTGCACGTGGTGCTGGCGCACTGCTGCCGGAAGCCGCCCGTGCCGGTGACGGTGTAGCCGGTGATCGGCGAGCCGTTGTCGCTCGGCGGCGCCCAGTTCAGCACCACGGTGTGGCTGCGGGTCTCGACGGCGCGCGGCGTCGACGGGGCGTCGGGCCGGGCCTTGACCGTCAGCCGCACCGCGCCGTCGACCTGGCGGTCGGCGTCGCCGGTCCGGTCGCTGACGGTGTAGCGGACCACCATCGTCCCGGCGAAGTCCCGCTGCGGGGTGACCGTCAGGCGCGAACCGGACACCGTGACCGTGCCCGGGCCCGTCTCCCGCACGACGTCGACGATGCTCAGGGGGCTGCCCGGGAAGGGGCTGACGTCGTTGGTGAGCACGTCGACCGTCGTGGGGCTGCCGGCGCGGGCGTCCGGGACCACGTCGTCGTTCACCACGGCCAGCGGCCGCGAGGAGGAGACGACGGCGACGGTGACCGTGCCGGTGACCGGGTCGGACCGGCCGTCCGTGACGGCGACCTGGATCGGGACGGCGGTGTTCTTGACCGCCGAGTCCTTCGCGGAGACCTTCAGCCGGCTGCCCTCGAGGCTGACGATCAGGTCGTCCGGCCGGGTCCCCTCGAGCGTGTACCGGAGCCGGTCCTTGTCGCCGGCGTCGACGTCGGTCGCCGCCGGGGCGAGGTCGAACTCGGCGGCCGGCTCGGCCTGGGCGACCGTCATGGACCCGCCGGCGAACGTCGGGGGGTGGTTCTCGGCCGGTTTGGGCAGGACGCCGATCATGATGGTCAGCGTTGACGTACGGCCCTCGGGGTCGTCGGGGCCCGACCCGTCGGTGACCTCGAAGGTCACGGAGCCGGGGCCGTAGAAGTCGTCGGCGGCCTGGTAGCGCAGGGTGTTCTCGTCGACGACGAGATCGCCGGGGGCGGCGCCGATGGCCTTGACGCCGGACACCTCGGTGATCCGCACGGTCCGCCCGTCGCGCACCCGCACCTCTCGGGCGAGGTCGATGTCGATCCGCTGCCCGGCGGTGACCTCCTTCGCCTTCCGGCTCACCAGGGTCGGGTACTGGTCGGCGCGGCCGGGCACCCAGATCAGGGCGGTGCCGGTCTGCCCGTCGACGTCCGTGACGGTGTACGGGACGAGCTGCTCCGCCTCGGCCAGCGGCACGGCCGCCTTCCCCTCGGCGAACCCGACGCCCGCGACGTTCCCCGGGAAGGACACGTCGAGGGCGTCGGCGATGCCGTCCGGGTCGGCGTCGTTGTCCAGCACGGGCACCTGCACGGTGTTCTTGCCCATCGTCGCGGCGACCTCGACCCGGTCGTCCTGGGCCACGGGGGCGACCAGCGGGGCGGTCGCGGAGACGTCGAGCCGGATGGTGCCGACCGCGCGGGCGCCGCGGGAGTCGCGCACGGCGTACCGGACCGCGACGGGCCCCTCGGTCGCCGGCGCCGTGAGCACGACCTTCCCGCGCCGCACCTGCGCAGCCACCCCGTCGGGCGCCTCGAGGCCGTTCTCGACCAGGGCGAGCTGGTCCCCGTCGGGGTCGTTGTCGTTGTGGATCGCGTCGACCGCCACCTGCCGGCCGGGCCGGACGCTGACGGCGTCGGCCACGGGCACCGGCACCTGGTTGGTCTTCGTCGGTGGGGCCACCCCGACCAGCACCGACGCCGTCGCGCGGGCCCCGAGCCGGTCCCGCACCTCGTAGGTGAAGGAGTCGGTGCCGGTGGCGCTGCCGGCGGCCGTGTAGTCGATGTAGTCGGCGCCGAGGATCGCGGTGCCCTTGGCGGGCGCCCGGTCGACGTCGGAGATCCGCACCGAGTCGCCCTCGGGGTCGACGCCGTCCAGGGGCACGGGGATGCGGATGGTGCCCCCGGCGAGCACCCGCGCGGTCAGGTTCTTCGGCTGCGGTCGGCCGTTGTGCTCGTCGTCGCGGGCCTTGACCCGGATGGTGACCTGGGCGGAGTCCTTCTGCCCGCGGCTGTCGACGACGTTGTAGATGGCCCGGTAGGAGCCCGGGGTGTCCGCGGCGAGGAACCGGACGGTGTCCTGCGCGACCCAGGTGCGGCCGACCGCGGGGTCGGGCACCTGCGTGAGCTTGGGGTCCAGGTGCAGGGCGTCGTTCTGCGGGTGCTTGTCGTTGCCGAGCACGGGAATGGTGGCGACGTCGCCCACCCGCACGGTCACCTCGTCGGGCGCGGCCTCGGGCGGCTGCAGCTTCGCGGGCGGGGCGACGGGGACGACGTTGACCTCGCCGGTCGCGGTCTGGGTGCCGTTGGAGATCGTGTAGGACACGGTCACGGGGGCGGTGATGCCGCGCACGTCGGCGATCCGCAGCACGTTGTGGTCGACGATGGCCACGCTGACCGGGGAGGACGCCGTCGCGGAGACGGACTGGACGACGAGCACGCCGCCGGCCGGGTCGGAGTCGTTGCCGAGCACGTCGACGAGCACATCCTGGTGGGCCGGCAGCAGCGCCGTGTCGCGCACCGCCACGGGGCCGCCCTCGGCCGTGGAGGGCACGACGTCGGCCCGGACCAGGCCGACGGTGCTCTTGGGCCCGTTGTTGGCGAGGTATTCGAGGTAGTAGGTGCCCGGCGCGTTCGCGCGAAAGGCGAAGGTGCCGGCCTCGTAGTTCGGGGTGACCGTGGTGCCCGGGACGGCGTTGACCTTGGGCATCCGCAGGGTGCCGCCGGCGGGGTCGAGGTCGTTCTTCAGCGGGGCGACGGTGGCGGACTCCCCCGCCCGCACGGTGATGTGGTCCGGCGTCGCGACCGGCGCGAGCGCCGACGTCGGCTTGACGTCCATGATCACGGTGCCCTCGGTGGTGGTGCGGCCGTCGGAGACGACGATCGCGACCTCCTTCTTCCCCGAGGACTTGTCCACGTCCTGGTAGGTCAGCAGCCCGTCCGGCCGGGCGCGCACCCGGTCCCCGTCCTTCGTCGGCGCGGCGCTGACGAGGAACAGGTCGTCCCCGTCGGGGTCCGTCCAGTCGGAGAGGATGTTCTGGTTCACCGACCTGCCCTGCTGGACGGGGATGGTGGTCGGGTCGGCGGGCCGCTTGGGCCGCGGTGCGCCGTTCTCGTCCGGCCCCCGGACCGCGACCCGGACGGTGGCCGTCGCCGTCTTGCCGCGCCCGTCGGCGGCGGCGTAGCGGAACACGCCGGTGCCCCGGGCACCGTCCGGCACGGCGATCTGCAGACCGGTGCTGTCGTAGATCGGTTGCACGGTGCCCAGGTCCGGCCCCTGGCCGGCGACGGACGCGGTGAGCACGTCGCCGTCGGGGTCGGAGTCGTTGTCCATGATCGGCAGCGTGGTGGTCCGGCCCGGCCGCACCCCGAACGTGTCGTTGGCGGCCACCGGCGGCCGGTTGGGCTTGGTCCGGTCCGGCAGCGCCCGCTCGACCGACTCGTCGTGCGAGTCGTCCTTGGCCTCGTCGGCGACGTCCGGGGGCGGGATGATGTCCTGCCAGTTGTTCACCAGCTCCATGTCCTGCTGCACGAGCCAGGTGTTGCCGGCGGCGACGTCGTTGAGGACCACCACGTCCCGGTTGACCCGGAACTGCAGGTCGGCGCGGGCCGCCAGGGACGGGATGTCGCGGCGCATCGAGTCCGCGCCGTTCGCGCACTCGCGCACGTACTGGCCGGAGCCGGCCCACGCGGCGTGCACGCAGCCGGCCAGCTGGACGGGTGCGGCGGGGGTGCCGGCAACGGGATTGGCCGTCCGGGTCGGCTCGCCGCCGTCGAGCGGCTGCCGCACCAAGTCCTTGCCGGTGGCGACGACGACGGTGTCCTCGCCGGCACCGTCGTTGCCGGCACCGTTCTTTCCCGCGCTGGGCAGCTGGAGCTTGCCGTTGCGCCCATCGGGGACGGTGGCGGTGCGTCCGCCGGGCAGGTGCAGGGTGCCGGTGGCGGCGTCGAACAGGACGGGCTTCTCTCCCACGGCGCTGACCTGCAGGGTGTCCGCGGCGGTCAGTCCGTCCAGGCCGGACTCCTGCCGGTCGGTGACCTCGCCCTGGTCGTCGACGTGCAGGGCGAGCAGCTTCCTGCCGGCGACGTCGGCCACGTGCACCGTGTCGTCGGTGCCGACGGCCGCGACGAC
Source organism: Tersicoccus solisilvae (assembly GCF_014643255.1). Taxonomy (GTDB): domain Bacteria; phylum Actinomycetota; class Actinomycetes; order Actinomycetales; family Micrococcaceae; genus Tersicoccus; species Tersicoccus solisilvae. Next base: position 12,004 of record NZ_BMJI01000034.1, read on the forward strand.
GCCGCGCGCCTTCTCGATCACCGGGGTCGTGCCGTCCGGGTCGAAGCTGCCGAGCCGGTCCGCCGGCACGGCCCACACCGTTCCGGCCTGCGGGTCGGCGATGGCGACGACCGTGGTGCCGAAGGAGAGCCGGGCGTCGCCGGGGATCTTCTGATCCGCGCCCAGGGCCACCGACGCCGGGTCGAGCGGGGTGAGCGCGGAGCGGTCCGCGTCGCTGACCAGCACCCGGGCGCCGGCCTGCAGCACGTCGAAGTCGGGGCTGCCCGCGACGACGCCGCCGTCGAGCAGCTTGGACTGGTAGTTCAGGTGCCCCACGAGATTGCGGGAGGAGTTGGTGACCCACACACCGCCGTCGTGCAGGTCCACGTCGGCGGTCGTGAAGCCGGGGTGGAGGACGGCACCGGCGACGAGGACGGCGGTGACGACGGCGAGGGTGATCGTGGAGACGACGGCGCGGCGTCGGCGCGCGGCACGACCCCGGAACCCGGCGAGCAACTTCACGTACGTCCCCCTGCGACACGTCCGCCGGGCACTTCCCCGTGTGGCCCGGCGCGTCCCATGGTAGCGGTACTCGCCGCCGCCCGGCCGGGGAGGTCAGTCGAGGACGAGGCCGGACCCCTCGCCCCGGGTCAGCAGCACCGGGTGCACCTCACCGAAACCGCGCAGGTTGGCGCTCTCCTGCGGCGTCAGCACGAAGCGCTCGTTGCCCGCGAGCATCCGCGCCGTCGGCTGGTCGGTCAGCACCGTGCCCACGTCCGCGATCGAGGTCAGGCGCGAGGCCATGTTCACGGTCGGACCGTAGATGTCGCCGAGGCGGGGCAGGATCCGGCCCCAGACCACGGCGCCTCGCGTGGCGGGCATGTCCGGGTCCGAGGCGAACCGGGTGGACAGGGCGAGCGCGATGTCCGCGCCCGCCTGCGGGGTGTCGGCGATGTAGAGCACCTCGTCGCCGATGGTCTTGATCATCCGGCCACCGCCGACGGAGATGATCTCCGCGCACCGGGCCTCGAAGGTGGTGACGAGGCTGGCCAGGGTGTGCTCGTTCATCCGGCGGGACAGCGACGTGTAGGAGACCAGGTCGGCGAACCCGACGGCCCGGGCGATGGGCAGCTCGGTCTCGCCGCGCGCCGGGTGCCGGCCGCCGCTGGCCCACCGGCGCTGGGACTCCGTCCGCACGGCAAGTCGCTGCACGCCCTCGTTGAGCTGCCGGCGCCACGCGTAGCTGAGCAGCTCCTGCAGCGGCTCGATCATCGCGGGCAGTTCCTCGATCAGCCGCTCGCGGGCCTCCGTGTCCGAGATGCCGAGCCGAACCACCATGTCCTCCACGATCGCCTCGATCTGCCAGATCACCATCCGGTCCGTCATCTGGCCGAAGGCGCGGGCGATGGAGATCGCCGCCTCCTCGCTCATCGTCCCGTCCTGGACGAGGCCGGTGGCCGTCCGCAGCGCGTGCAGGTCCCGCTCGGTGAAGGCGACGGCGGACTCGCTGACGTTGGCGAAGCCCATGGCCCGCCACAGCTGGCGCGCCCACTTCAGCGACACCCCGGCCTCCCGGGCGATCTGCCGCCGGTTGAGGGTGTGGCCGCCCCCGAGGATGCGCGCCTCGATGGTCGTGGCCTGGCGCGGTCCGATGCGCGGCAGCTCGGTGGTCAGCGGCATCGGTTCGCCGTCGTGGCCGACCAGGCGGTCGACGCCGGCGGCGTCGGCGTGCCGGCCCCGGGGGCGCGCCTGCCGATCCGCGGGGCGGCGGGCCAGCGGATCACCGGCAGCGGCCGTCGGCGCCACCTCGCCGGGGGTGGTGACGGCG
>NZ_BMJI01000035.1 GCF_014643255.1 Tersicoccus solisilvae
CCGATCGAGGCGGAGAACAACTACTACCGTCAGAACAACCCCCAGCACCAACCGGCGCTGGGAGAACCCGCCCTCCACTAAACCCGGGGCGGTTCAAGCTGCGGGCGAAACCGTCAGCTGAGGACGTCCTTCGTGGTGAACCGCCCATAGGCCAGCGCCCCGAACAGCGCGACGTATCCCGCCTGCAGCAGGGCGTTCTCGCCGAACGACCCCCACGCGATCGGCCGCCGGAGCAGGTCGGCGACCCCGAGCCAGTGCTCGGTGAACAGCCAGGGGTGCAACCAGTCGAGCTGGTCGAGGGCACCGAGCACCTGGGCGACGACGGCGAGCACCACCGTGGCCGCCATCGCCCCGACCGGTGCGGTGGTCAGCGTGGAGGCGAACAGCCCGATCGCCGCCAGGCCGAGCAGCGAGACGGTGACGTAGCCCGCCATCAGGACCAGTCGGCCCCCTGCCTCCCCGGGCCCGACGGCGTCCCCCGAGAGGAGCGTCGCCGGCCCGACCGGGAAGAGGGCGAGCCCGACGAGGACCCCGCCGACGACGACCGCCAGCGCCGCCGCCGCGCAGAACACCGCGGTCGCCGCGAACTTCACCACCAGCAGCCGCACCCGCCCGGCCGGGGCGGTCAACAGGTAGCGCAGGGTTCCCAGGCTCGCCTCCCCGGCGATCGTGTCCCCGGCGACGACGCCGACGGTCAGGGGCAGGAACAGCGGGGTGCTGACGATCAGCCCGACCACGCCCGCGAAGAGGCCGTTGTGCGTCACCTGGTCGAGGAACGCCGGTCCACGCCCCGGCGCCGGGGGCGTGGGCGAGAACCGCACGGCGAGCCCGATCAGCACCGGTACCGCCGCCAGCGCCGCGAGCATCGCCCAGGTGCGCCACCGTCGGAACAGGACACCGACCTCGGACCGGAACAGGCGCACCCCCACGCCGCGGGAGGTCCGGGCCACCGCCCTCTCACGGCGCGACATCGAAGCCCTCCCCGGTGAGCTCGACGAACCGCTCCTCCAGGCTGGGCCCGGCCGCGGAGAATCCACGGACCCGGACCCCGGCCGCCACCAGGGCAGCGACGAGCCGTTCGGGTGCGGCCGGCACCTCCCGGTCGTCGCCTGCGGCCGGCCAGGTCGCCAGCACCGTGTCCGGGTCGGCCGGCTCGGGCGAGAGGCCGAGGCCGCGCAGGACGGCGATCGCGGCGCCGGCGTCGGGGGTGAGTACCCGGACCCGGCGCCGGGCCGCCCCCTGAAGCGTGTCGAGCGTGCCCTGGGCGACCAGCCGGCCGGCGCGCAGCACCGCGGCGTGGGTGCAGACCTGCTCGACCTCGGCGAGGAGATGGGTCGAGACGACGACGGTGGTGCCGTCGTCGGCGAGGGACCGGATCAACGACCGCACCTCGCGGGTGCCCTGCGGGTCCAGCCCGTTGGTCGGCTCGTCCAGGACCAGCAGCTCCCGGGGCGCCAGCAACGCCGCGGCCAGGCCGAGGCGTTGTTTCATGCCGAGCGAGTAGGCGTGCACCTTCTTCCCGGCGGCGTGCACGAGGCCCACCCGGTCGAGGGCGGCCGCCACCCGGGCGCCCCTCGTCCGGGGCGAGGCGAGGGGGTCCGCGGCGTCCAGGCGGCGGAGGTTCGCCTCGCCGCTGAGGAACGGGTAGAAGGCGGGCCCCTCGACGAGGGCGCCGACGCGGGGCAGCACCCGGGCGAGCCGGTCCGGGACGGCCTCGCCGAGCACCTGCGCCCGGCCGCCGGACGGGGTCACCAGACCCAGCAGCATGCGGATCGTCGTCGTCTTGCCCGAGCCGTTGGGGCCGAGGAAGCCGAACACGCTCGCCCGGGGCACCGCTAGCTCGAGGGCGTCGACGGCGGTGTGGCGGCCGAAGGTCTTCGTCAGTCCGCTCGTCGCGATCGCGAGGTCGGGGGCCGCGGACGACCCCGCCCCCGCGTCCGTCATCGTCGGCCCGTCACCGGGCCGCGGCCTCGAGCGTGCTCACCGGGACCGCCCCAGCGAGCAGCCGGCCGTCCGTGGTCACCAGAACGTTCACCAGCGAGGAGGACAACAGCCGGCCACCGCCGACGGGAGTGGAGAGCTGGGCGACGAGCGGCGAGCGAAGCAGGTCGGCGGGGACGCGGTCGGCGGGGAGGGTGACGACGGCGTCCCAGCCGGCCGGGGCGGCCGTCCGCTTCGCGGAGGTGCCGGTGGTGGGCCGGTGGGGCGCCGCGGGCAGGTGCTCCTGCGTGACCGTCGCCCCGCGCGGCGGGGTGAACGCGAACACCGAAGGGTCGGGGGCGCGCAGGTCGACCGAGGTCATGGCCAGGTGGAACGCCGGGTCCACCTGGCCCCTCGCGTGCACGTCGACGGCCAGCGGCAGGCCGGTGGCCGACTCGACCGCGATCCGGACCGACGCCACGAGCGTGCCGGAGGTGCGGGGCGTGAGGACGAGGGTGTAGGCGCTGTGGCCGGCCACGATCACCGGATCGCCGAGCGTCACGGCGGTCGAGGGGCCGGCCGCGGCCAGGACGCGCCGGGCGAGCGTATCCGGGGTGAGGGCGGCATCCGGAGTGGGGGCTGCACGCGGAGTGGGGGCGGGCAGCGTCGTCCGGGTCGCCCGGGCGGCCTTCGAATCCCAGGTCCACGCGGTCGAGCCGTTGCGGATCACGTCGCGCTCGGCGAGCTGGTCCATGACCTGGACGCGGAGCCGGGTGGGCCCGTCGGCGTAGACGCGGCCGCTGTGCGCGGTGGTGAGCAGGCCCAGGACGGCCGCGGCCTGGCCGGCGCTCGACCCGCCCGTGGCGTCGAGCGCCTGGGACGGGATGGCCGGCAGTCCGAGGTCGGTGGTCTGTTCGACGTCACCGGAGAACTGCTGGGCGCGGTGCGAGGCGACCAGGGCCACCACCTGCTCGGCCGAGGCGGGCGGGGGTGGCGGCACCGCCGAGGCACCGCTGACCACCAGGCCCACGGCGACCGCGGCGGGCACCGCGGCGGCGGGGATCCATCGGAACCAGTTCCTGCTCATGGCCGGCCTCCCGTGCACTGCTGGCTCCACGCTACGCCGACCCGCCCCACCCGGCGGCGGATCCGGCCACCTTCCCGGGGAACTCTCGGGGAAGCCGGCCAGCAGCGGTGTGCCGGCAGCCGCCGGTGCGGTTCCTCTCAGCCGGTGGCCCGCGGCCGCGGCCGGGCGACGACACGGGGAGCGGGACCGGCTGCCCTAGGCTGGGAGACATGGCCGACACCCCCGCAGTACCCCGTCCCGACCGAGCTCCCGGCGGGCCCGAGGAGACGGGGTCGCGGATCCGGGTCGCCGTGACGGGGGCCGGCGGGCGGATGGGCTCGGCCGCCGTCGACGCCGTCCGGGCCGCCCCCGACCTCGAGCTGGTCGCGGCTCTGCGCCGGGACGACGACCTCGAGCAGATCGTGCGTGCCCGCGCCGACGTGCTCGTCGACCTCACCGTGCCGGAGAGCACCGAGGAGATCGTCCACTTCGCCGTCCGCCACGGCATCCACGCGGTCGTGGGCACCACCGGCTGGGACGACTCCCGTCTGGCCGCGCTGCGCGACGCGCTGACCGCCGCTGACGGCGTCGGGGTGCTGATCGCCCCCAACTTCGCCGTCGGCTCCGTCCTGGCCACCGCCTTCGCGGCAAAGGCCGCCCGCTTCTTCGACTCGGTCGAGATCATCGAACTGCACCACCCGGACAAGGTCGACGCCCCGTCCGGGACCGCCGCGCGCACCGCGGCCCTGGTGGCGGACGCCCGCCGGGCGGCGGGCACCGGCCCCAGCCCCGACGCGACCCGCACCGAGGCTCCCGGCGCCCGCGGGGCCGACGTCGACGGCGTCCGCGTGCACAGCGTGCGGCTGCGCGGGCTGGTGGCCCACCAGGAGGTGCTGCTCGGCTCGCCGGGGGAGACCCTGACCATCCGGCACGATTCGCTGGACCGCGCCTCCTTCATGCCCGGCGTCCTGCTGGGCGTGCGGTCCGTGCCCGCGGCCCCCGGGCTCACCCACGGCCTGGACGCCTTCCTCGGCCTCGACGAGGCCGGCCGATGAGCGACGCCGCCGGCCACGCGGACGGGTCCGGTGCGACGAACGCGGGCGGCGGGCGGCGGGCCGAGCGCGCCCTGAGCACCCGCCACCTGATCGGGCTCGTCCTGCTCGTGCTCGGCGCCCTCGTCTCGCCGTTCGACTTCTGGCTGGCCTTGATCTTCATCGCCCCCGCGTTCTTCTTCCTCGCCACCCGGGTATGGGTCGCCGTCGTCGTCGTCCTGCTGGCGCTGTACCTCGTGCTCACCGCCCAGCGCGGCTGGCTCCTGCTGATCTCCGACGGGTTCCTGGCGAAGGGCCTCGGTGTCGCGCTGCTGCTGCTGCCGGTCGTGGGCGCCTGGGTGCTGGCCCGGGAGATCGCGTTCGGCACCCGGGTGGAGCGTCTCGCCCGGATCCTCGAGGGGGAGGGCGGCCTGCCCGACGACGACCTGCCCCGCCGGCCCTCCGGCCGGGTCGTCCGGGCCGCCGCCGACGAGGCCTTCGCCCGGTACCGGAGCGAGGTGCAGGCCGACCCCGACGACTGGCGCCGCTGGTTCCGGCTGGCCTGGGCCTACGACGCCGCCGGCGACCGCACGCGGGCCCGGCGCAGCATGCGGGACGCCATCCGGCGCCACGCCGAGGACCCTGGTCATCACCCGGCCGGCGGGCCGACCGAGGGGAGCACGTCGTGACCGACCCGGACGACCGGCCCGGCGCCGCCGACCCGCTCGCCCTGCTGAGGACCTGGTGGGACGAGGCGCGGCAGCGCGGCGCGGGCGTGCCCGACGCCCTCAGTCTCGCCACCGTCACCCCGGCCGGCGAGCCGGCCAACCGCGTGGTCGTGGTCAAGGGGATCGACGCCGCCGGCATCGTCCTCGTCACCTCCGAGCGCAGCCCGAAGGGGCGCGACCTGGCCCAACATCCGGTGGCCGCGGGCGTCCTGCTCTGGCCCGAGCCACTGCGCCAAGTCCGGGTCACCGGGCCCGTGGCGATGCTCGACGACGCCGCCTCCGCCGATCTCTTCGCCGCCCACACCCGGCTCTCGCAGGCGGGATTCGTCGTCTCCGCGCAGGGCGAGCCGATCGACCCGGCCGGCCTCGCCGACCTCCGGGACCGCATCGCCGCGCTCGCCGACGCCCCGGGCGACCTGCAGCGTCCCGCCCCGTGGCACGGGTACCGCCTGCGGCCCACGACGATCGAGTTCTGGTCCCACGATCCCGGCCGGGCGCACCCGCGGTGGCGGTACACCCGGCCGACGCCGGACGGGCCGTGGACCGCGGGCATGGTGCAGCCGTGACCGCGGGGTTCGGGGTGGTCGCGGCCGCGGTCGTCGCCGGCGTCCCGGCGTCGAGTCAGGACGCCGTCTCGGGCGCCACCGGCGGCGTGTTCGGTGCGGTCTCCCGCTGGGTGATCGAGGTGATGGGGGCGATCGGGGCACCGGGTGCGGGTCTGGCCGTGTTCCTCGAGAACGTGTTCCCCCCGATCCCCTCGGAGGTGATCCTGCCACTGGCCGGCCTCGCCGCCAGTCAGGGCAAGTTCAGCGTGATCGAGGCGATCGTGTGGACCACGGCGGGCTCCGTGCTGGGCGCCTACCTGCTGTACGAGATCGGCCGGGTGCTCGGCCACGCCCGGATCACCCGGCTGGCCGCGAAGATCCCGCTGGTCGACGTGGAGGACGTGGACAAGGCGGTGAGCTGGTTCGAGCGGCACGGCTCGGCCGCGATCTTCTTCGGCCGGTTCATGCCCGGCGTCCGCAGCCTCATCTCCATCCCCGCCGGCATCGAACGGATGCCACCGGTGCGCTTCGGGCTGCTCACCCTGGCCGGCTCCGGCGTCTGGAACACCCTCTTCATCGTGGCCGGGTACCTGCTCGGCGACCACTGGGACACCGTGCTCGTGTGGGTCGACACCCTCAAGTACGTGATCTTCGCCGCCATCGCCGTCCTGCTGGTCTGGTTCGTGGTCGCCAAGGCCCGCCGACGCCGCTCCGGCGGCTGAGCGCCGAGCCGGCCGACGGGGCACGAGCGCGGCCCGTCGGGTCGGCGCGCGGCACCGGCAGCCGGTAACGTGGAGGCCATGCCCGACGCCTCCATCCCCTTCGGCCGCCTGCTGACCGCCATGGTCACGCCCTTCACCCCGGACGGGGAGGTGGACCTCGACGCCGCCGCGGCGCTGGCCGACCGCCTCGTGGGCGACGGGTGCGACGGGCTGGTCGTCACCGGCACGACGGGGGAGACGTCGACGCTGACCGACGAGGAGAACCTCGCCATGTTCCGGGCCGTCAAGGACGCGGTGGGGGACCGGGCCAGCATCGTCGCCGGCACCGGCACCAACGACACCGCGCACTCGATGAACCTGTCCCGCCGCGCCGAGGAGATCGGCGTCGACGGCCTGCTGATCGTCACCCCGTACTACAACAAGCCCAGCCAGACCGGCGTCGCGGCCCACTTCACGGCCGTCGCCGACGCCGTCGGGTTGCCGATCATCGCGTACGACATTCCCGGCCGGTCCTCCATCCCGATCGCGCCCGAGACGATGCTGCGCCTGGCCGAGCATCCGCGCATCGTCGGGGTGAAGGACGCCAAGGCCGACTTCTCCGCCGCGACCCGGGTGATGGCCGGGTCGGACCTGACGTTCTGGTCCGGCGACGACGGGCTGACCCTGCCGTGGATGGCGCTGGGCGCCGTCGGCGTCATCGGTGTCACCACCCACGTGGCGACCGCCCGGTTCCGGGAGCTGATCGACGCCGTCGTCGCCGGCGACCTGGCCGCCGCGCAGAAGATCGCCTACGACCTCGAGCCCGTGATCCGGGCCACCATGACCCGGGTGCAGGGCGCCGTCGCGGCCAAGCAGATCCTCGCGTGGCAGGGCGTCCTCGCCCACGCCGGGGTCCGGCTGCCGCTGGTGCCCCCCACCGCCGACGAAGAGGCACTCATCCGGGGCGACCTGGCCGAGGCCGGTTGGGAGCTGTCCGCATGAGCGACCCCACGCTCGAACTCAAGGCCCCGCCCGCGCTGAAGCCGGGCACGATGCGGATCATCCCGCTCGGCGGCATCGGCGAGGTCGGCCGGAACATGACCGTCTTCGAACTCGACGGCAAGCTGATCATCGTCGACTGCGGCGTGCTCTTCCCCGAGGAGCACCAGCCCGGCGTCGACCTGATCCTGCCGGACATCACCAGCATCCGGGACCGGCTCGACGACGTCGTCGCCGTCGTGCTCACCCACGGCCACGAGGACCACATCGGCGCCGTCCCGTACCTGCTGCGGCTGCGCAAGGACATCCCCCTGGTCGGGTCGCAGCTGACCCTCGCGCTGATCGAGGCCAAGCTCGCCGAGCACCGGATCAAGCCCTACACCCTGGCCGTGAAGGAGGGGCAGGTCGAGCAGCTCGGCCCGTTCTCCTGCGAGTTCGTCGCCGTCAACCACTCCATCCCGGACGCCCTGGCCGTGTTCATGCGCACCAGCGCCGGCTCCGTGCTGCACACCGGCGACTTCAAGATGGACCAGCTGCCCCTCGACGGGCGGATCACCGACCTGCGCGCGTTCGCCCGGTTGGGCGAGGAGGGCGTCGACCTGTTCATGGTCGACTCCACGAACGCGGACGTGCCCGGGTTCATGTCCTCCGAACGCGAGATCGGCCCCACCCTGGACCGGGTGATCGGCCAGGCCCGCAAGCGGGTCATCGTCGCCTCGTTCTCCTCGCACATCCACCGGGTCCAGCAGGTGCTCGACGCGGCCCAGGCGCACGGCCGCAAGGTCGCGTTCGTGGGCCGCTCCATGGTGCGGAACATGTCGATCGCCTCGCAGTTGGGCTACCTGCACATCCCCGAGGGCATCCTGGTCGACCTCAAGCGGGTGGACGACTATCCGCAGGAGCGGATCGTGCTGATGTCCACCGGGTCCCAGGGGGAGCCGATGGCGGCCCTGTCCCGGATGGCCAACGGGGACCACCGCGTCCAGGTGGGTCGCGGCGACACCGTCATCCTGGCCTCCTCCCTGATCCCGGGCAACGAGAACGCCGTGTACCGGGTGATCAACGGGCTGATGAAGCTCGGCGCCGACGTCGTGCACAAGGGCAACGCCAAGGTCCACGTCTCCGGGCACGCCGCGGCCGGCGAACTGCTGTACTGCTACAACATCGTCCGGCCCCGGCAGGTGATGCCGGTGCACGGCGAGGTCCGCCACCTGATCGCCAACGGCAAGCTCGCCCAGGCCACCGGCCTGGCCGAGGAGGACGTGCTGCTCACCGACGACGGCTCGGTGATCGACATGACCGACGGCGTCGCCCGGGTCGTCGGCGGCATCGAGTGCGGCTTCATCTACGTCGACGGCACGACGGTCGGGGAGATCACCGACGACGACCTGAAGGACCGCCGCATCCTCGGCGACGAGGGCTTCATCTCCATCGTCACCGTGGTCAACCGGCACAACGGCACCATCGTCTCCGGCCCGGAGATCCACGCCCGCGGGTTCGCGGAGGACGAGAAGGTGTTCGGCGAGATCATCCCGAAGATCAGCGAGGCACTGCACGAGGCGGTGCAGTCCGGCCCGGGCAGCGCGCACACCACCTACCAGCTGCAGCAGATCGTGCGCCGGGTCGTCGGCACCTGGGTGAACCGGCGCTACAAGCGGCGCCCGATGATCATCCCGGTGGTGCTGGAAGCCTGAGCCGGGCAAGCGACGGCTGATCGTCACGCAGAACGCGACGGTGGACGGCGCCGCCGAGCCGCGCCGCGCCGGTTCGACCGTGGCGTCGTCCACACCGCGTGGGCGCCGCGCCGACCCCGGCCCGAGGATCGGGCCGCGCTGATCCCGCGTGCGGCGAGGGCGCCACGGTACCGTGGAAACATGGCGACACGTACTTCCCCGGCCCCGGCCCGTCAGGGCAGGGGCAGCGCGTCGCGAGCATCCACCCGCACCGGCGGCGGGACCGGCAGGTCCTCCGCACGCTCGGGCGGCTCCTCGCGCGCCCCGCAACCCGACGACCGGCCGTCCCTGCCGGTGCGCGCCGTCCGTGGCGCCTGGCTCGGGATCGCCCACGTCGCCGGGAACGCCGTCCGTGCCGTCGGGCACCGGGTCGAGGGACTCGACCCGGACGACCGCCGGGACGGTCGCGCGCTCGCGTTCCTGCTCCTGGCCGTCCTCGTGGCCGCCGTGCAGTGGTGGTCGCTGTCGGGCTGGTTCGCCCGCGGCGTGCAGGCCGTCGCCGCCGGCACCTTCGGCTCGATCGCCCTCGTGCTGCCGTTCGCCCTGCTCATCATCGCCGTCCGGTTGATGCGGATGCCGACCGCCACCGGGGCGAACAACCGGGTGACGATCGGTCTCGCGGTGCTCACCGTCGCCTCCTGCGGCGTCGCCCACCTCGCCCTCGGCGCCCCCACCATCTCCGCCGGGGTCGAGCGGCTCTGGGCCGCGGGTGGGATGATCGGCTTCCTCGCGGCCAGCCCGCTCAGCCAGATCATCACCCCGGCCGGGACCCTCGTGCTGCTGCTCGCGCTCGCGTTCGTGAGCATCCTGATCATCACGGCCACCCCGTTCGGGCGCATTCCGGCCCGCCTGCGCGCGCTCTACGAGCACCTGACCGGCCAGCAGCCCGGCCACCGGCCCGACGAGCACGACCGCTCCTACCTCGACGACCCGGCCCCGGCGAAGCCCGCGCGGAAGAAGCGGCTCGGGCGCAAGGAGCGCGCGGCCGCCCGGGCGGAGGACCTGGACGAGTACGACGGCGACGAGGCGTTCGAGCGAGCCCTGCTGGGCGACGACGCCGATCCCGCGACGGCGGACATCCCCGCGGTGCCGGCCCGGCCCGGCCCGTCCACTCCGCAGCAGCCGAGCCTGCCGCCGGGCGTCCGGCGTCCCACCCAGGCCGAGAAGGCCGCCGCGCAGCTGAGGTCGGACCAGGGCCTGGACGTGGACAGCCGGCCCACCGAGGCGCTGACCGCCGTGCGGTCCACCCCGGTCGCCCCGCAGATCCCGCCGACGCCGATCCCGCAGCGTTCCGAGCAGCTGCAGCTGTCCGGCGACGTCACCTACACGCTGCCGGCCTCGGACTTCCTCACCCCCGGCACCCCGCCGAAGGAGCGGTCCGCCGCCAACGAGGCCGTCGTCGCCGCCCTGACCAAGGTGCTCACCGACTTCGGTGTCGACGCCGAGGTCACCGGCTTCTCCCGTGGTCCGACGGTCACCCGGTACGAGATCGAACTGGGCTCGGGCACCAAGGTCGAGCGGGTCACCGCGCTGAGCAAGAACATCGCCTACGCCGTCGCCTCCGCCGACGTGCGGATCCTCTCGCCCATCCCCGGCAAGTCCGCGATCGGCATCGAGATCCCCAACACCGACCGGGAGACGGTGTCCCTCGGCGACGTGCTGCGCTCCGGGAACGCCCGCAAGACCGACCACCCGATGGTGATGGGGGTCGGCAAGGACGTCGAGGGCGGCTTCGTCGTCGCCAACCTCGCCCGGATGCCGCACCTGCTCGTCGCGGGCGCCACCGGCGCGGGCAAGTCCTCCTTCGTCAACTCCATGATCACCTCCATCCTGATGCGGTCCACGCCGGACGAGGTGCGGATGGTGATGGTGGACCCCAAGCGCGTCGAGCTGACCGCGTACGAGGGCGTGCCCCACCTGATCACCCCGATCATCACCAACCCGAAGAAGGCGGCCGAGGCGCTGCAGTGGGTGGTCCGGGAGATGGACGCGCGCTACGACGACCTGTCGACCTACGGGTACAAGCACATCGACGACTTCAACAAGGCGGTGCGCGCCGGCAAGGTCACCCCGCCGCCGGACTCCAGGCGGACGATCAAGCCGTACCCGTATCTGCTCGTGATCGTGGACGAGCTCGCCGACCTCATGATGGTCGCCCCCCGCGACGTCGAGGACTCCATCGTGCGGATCACCCAGCTCGCCCGTGCGGCCGGCATCCACCTCGTCCTCGCCACCCAGCGCCCGTCGGTCGACGTCGTCACCGGCCTGATCAAGGCCAACGTGCCGTCCCGGATGGCGTTCGCCACCTCGTCGGTCACCGACTCCCGCGTCGTGCTGGACCAGGCCGGCGCCGAGAAGCTGATCGGCCAGGGCGACGCCCTGTTCCTGCCGATGGGCGCGTCCAAGCCGATGCGCGTGCAGGGTGCGTGGGTCACCGAGTCGGAGATCCACCGCGTGGTCGAGCACGTCAAGGGCCAGCTGCAGGCGGTCTACCGGGACGACGTGACGGTCCAGGCGGAGAAGAAGCAGATCGACGAGGAGATCGGCGACGACCTCGAGGTGCTGCTGCAGGCGGCGGAGCTGGTGATCAACACCCAGTTCGGCTCGACGTCGATGCTCCAGCGCAAGCTGCGCGTCGGGTTCGCCAAGGCCGGCCGGCTGATGGACCTGCTCGAGTCGCGCGGCGTCGTCGGGCCGTCCGAGGGATCCAAGGCCCGTGACGTGCTCGCCAAGCCGGACGACCTGGCCGCGACGTTGGCCGCGATCCGCGGGGACGAGCCGGCCGCCGGTGGTGGGGCGACCGCCGCGACGGCGCCCGACGGCGACTGGGGGAGCGACGCCGTCGAGGCGGACCTGGACGGTCGGACCCAGGCGATCGACTACCACGACGACGCCGACGGTGGCGACGCCGAGGACGCCTGGCACCTGACCGGCCGCTGAGACCGGCACCGGGGACGGCCCACCTCCGGCGGCTGCGCGCCCCGGTAGCCTTGACGGATGAGCACCCCGGCGTCGTCCTCCTCCCCGGTCTCGTCCTGGAACCTGCCGAACGTGCTGACCGGGATCCGCATCCTGCTCGTCCCGGTGTTCATCGTGCTTCTCGCCGCCGACGGGGGTGCCCACGGCGTGCTGCGCTGGCTCGCCGCGGCCCTGTTCGTCGTGGCGATCTACACCGACAAGCTCGACGGGGACATCGCCCGGGCCCGGGGGCTGGTGACGAACTTCGGGAAGATCGCCGACCCGATCGCGGACAAGCTCTTGACCGGCTCCGCCCTCGTCATGCTGTCGCTGCTCGGGGAGCTGTGGTGGTGGGTGACCATCGTCATCCTCGTCCGCGAGTGGGGCATCACCGCCCTGCGGTTCTGGGTCATCCGGTACGGCGTGATGGCGGCGTCGGCCGGCGGCAAGCTCAAGACCGTGCTCCAGGCCGCCGCGATCATCCTGCTGCTCATGCCCCTGGGGACCGTGCTCGGTTCGTGGGCCCTGTGGCTCGGCTGGCTCGTGATGGCGGCCGCCCTCGTCGTCACCGTCGTCACCGGGGTCGCCTACGTACGCGACGCGCTCCGGCTGCGTCGGGAGGGCAGCCGTGCCTGAGCCGGCGCCCGACGCCGGTCCGCGGGTCGGCCCCGCCCGGGTGATCGCCGCCGCCGTCGCCCGGGGCGTGACCGTGGCGACCGCCGAGTCGCTCACGGGCGGTGCCGTGTGCGCGGCCCTCGTCGACGTCCCCGGCGCCTCCGCCGTGCTGCGCGGCGGCGTCGTCTCCTACCACCGCGACGTGAAGGTCGGCCTGCTCGGCGTCGAGGCGGACCGCCTCGCCACCCACGGCGCCGTCGACCCGGAGGTCGCCGCGCAGCTGGCCGCCGGCGTCCGCACCGCCCCGATCGCCGACATCGCCGTCGCCACCAACGCCGTCGCCGGGCCCGAGCCGCACGACGGCCGGCCCGTCGGCACGGTCTGGGTCGGCGTCGCCACCGCCG
>NZ_BMJI01000036.1 GCF_014643255.1 Tersicoccus solisilvae
TCGGTCCCCGCCGCGGCCGCTCCCGCGCCGTCGGTCGCCTCCGGCTCCGCTCCGGCGGCCGGGACGCCGCCCGTGACCGGCGACCCGGTGGCGGCCGCACGCGCCCTGGTGGACCTGCGGGCCCGCGCCTTCCGCGACGGGCGATGGGACGTGCTGGGTCGGCTCACCGTGGCGGGGTCGTCGGCCGCCGCCGGGGATCGGGCCGCCGCGGCCGGGCTCGTCTCCGGGGCGGGCCGGCTGGCGGGGCTGCGCGTCGACGTGAGCTGCGCCCAGCGCGTCCGGGCGGACGGACTGGCACCGGGACGGGCCGTGGTACGGGTGTGTGCGCGCTTCTCGGCGTACCGGCAGATCGACGCGTCGGGCGCCGTCGTGCGTACCGTCGCGGCATCGAGCCGCCAGGAGGTCCAGCTGCAACTGGCCCGGTCCCCGGACGGTTGGCGGATCGAAGTGGTGCGCGGCGGCGGCGACCGAGGGGACACGGACTGACGCGCCGTGCGACCGGCCACGGGGCCGCGGACGCGGAACGGGGCGGGGGCACCGGTGTGCTCCCGCCCCGTTCCGAGGACCGCGTCGGCTCAGAGGCCGAGATCGGCCTCGAACGCGCCCTCCTCCAGCCGCTGCTTGAGCGACTGCAGGAACCGGCCGGCGTCCGCGCCGTCGACCAGGCGGTGGTCGTAGGTCAGCGACAGGTAGCACATCGACCGGATCGCGATGGTGTCGTTGCCGTCACGGTCGGCGACCACGACGGGGCGCTTGACGATCGTGCCCGTGCCGAGGATGCCCACCTGCGGCTGGTTGATGATCGGCGTGTCGAACAGCGCGCCGACACTGCCGATGTTGGTGATGGTGAAGGTGCCGCCGGAGAGCTCGTTCGGGGCGATCTTGTTGGTCCGCGTCCGCTCCGCCAGGTCGGCGATGGACCGCGAGATCCCCGCGAGGTTGAGATTCCCGGCGTCGTGGATCACCGGGACGAGCAGCCCCTTGTCGGTGTCCACGGCGATCGCCAGGTGCTCGGAGTCGTGGTACTCGATCTCCTTGGACTCGGCGTGGTACGAGGCGTTCAGCTTCGGGTGCTGCTTCAGGGCCTCGGCCACCGCCTTGGCGAAGAACGGCAGGAACGTCAGCTTGACGCCCTCCTGGGCGAAGAACTGATCCTTGGCCCGGGCCCGCAGCTTCGCGACGCGGGTCATGTCCACTTCCTGCACCTGGGTCAGCTGGGCCGACACGTCCAGCGACTCCTTCATGCGCTGCGCGATGACCTGGCGGATGCGCGGCGCCTTCTGCGTGGTGCCGCGCAGCCGGGCGCTCTCCTCGGAGATCGCGCCGGCCGCGGCCGGGGCCGCCGCCGCGGGCGCAGCCGGGGCCGCCTGCTGCGCGGCCGCGGCCTTCTTCGCCTCGGCGGCCTCGATGACGTCCTGCTTGCGGATCCTGCCGCCGACGCCGGTGCCGGTCAGGGAGGCGAGGTCGACGTCGTGCTGCTGCGCGAGCTTGCGCACCAACGGCGTCACGTAACCACCGCCGTCACCACCGGCAGCCGGCGCGTCCTGCTTCGGCGCCTCCTGCTTCGGCGCCTCCTGCTTCGGCGCCTCCGGCTGGGCGGGCTGCTGGGTGGCGGGCGGCTGGACCGCCTGCTGCGGCTGCGCCGGGGCGGGCTTCTCCTGCTCCGTCAACGCCGGAGCGGCCTCCTCGCGGTCCTCGGACGGGGCGGCGACGACGGGCTCGGGAGCGGGGGCCTCCGCCTTCGCGGGCGCACCGGCGCCGGAACCGATCACGGCGAGGACGGCGCCGACCTCGACGGTCTCGTCCTCGGCCACCTTGATCTCCTGCAGCGTGCCCGCCACGGGAGAGGGGATCTCGGTGTCGACCTTGTCGGTGGACACCTCCAGCAGGGGCTCGTCGACGGCGACGTCGTCACCGACGGACTTCAGCCACCGCGTCACGGTGCCCTCGGTCACGCTCTCGCCGAGCGCCGGCAGGGTGACCTCGCTGCTCTCGCCACCGGCACCACCGCCCTGCTGACCGGACGGCGCGGCGGGCGCGGACTCCTGTTGCGCCTGCTCCGGCTGGGCCGATTCCTGCTCGGGGGCGGGCTCGGTCTCCTGGGCGGCGGGCTCGGCCTGCTCCTGCTCGGCGGGCGCGTCCTGCGCGGCGTCGTCGCCGCCGGACGAGGCGGCGCCGTCGCCGGAACCGATCCGCACGAGGGCGGCGCCGACCTCGACGGTCTCGTCCTCCTCGACGAGGATCTCCTCGATCACCCCGGCGACCGGGGAGGGGATCTCGGTGTCGACCTTGTCGGTGGAGACCTCCAGCAGCGGCTCGTCGACGGCGACCTCGTCGCCCACGGACTTGAGCCAGCGCGTGACGGTGCCTTCGGTGACGCTCTCACCGAGGGCGGGAAGGCTGACGGTTTCAGACATGTCGTCCCCGTTTCTTCTGTGTACGAGTGGTGCTGGTGGCGGGTGGTGGGGCGCTCAGCCGTGCAGGGGCTTGCCGGCCAGGGCCATCGCGGCCTCGCCCAGCGCCTCGTTCTGGGTCGGGTGCGCGTGCACGAGGGACGCGACGTCCTCCGGGAAGGCCTCCCAGTTGACGATGAGCTGCGCCTCACCGATCTGCTCGCCCATGCGGCCGCCGATCATGTGCACCCCGACGATCGGGCCGTCGGCCTGGCGGACCAGCTTGATCAGACCCGCGCTGCCGAGGATCGAGGTCTTGCCGTTGCCGGCGAGGTTGTACTCCTGGGTGACGACCGCGTCGTCCCCGAACTTCTCCCTGGCCTTGGCCTCCGTGAGGCCGACCGAGGCGATCTCGGGCTCGCAGTAGGTGACCTTCGGGATGTTCACGTCCTCGACGACGACGGGCTTCTGCCCGGCGATCTCCTCGGCCACGAAGATGCCCTGCTGGAAGCCGCGGTGCGCCAGCTGCAGGCCCGGGACGATGTCACCCACGGCGTAGATGTTGCCGACACCGGTGTGCAGGCGCTCGTTGGTGATGACGAAGCCCCGGTCCATGGTCAGGCCGGCATCCTCGAAGCCGAGGTTCGCGGTCACGGGCCCGCGGCCGACGGCGACGAGCAGCAGGTCCGCCTCGAACGTCTTGCCGTCCTCGAGGGTCGCCTTGACACCGTTCTCGTTCTCCTCGACGCCGGCGAACCGGACGCCGGTGCTGAAGTCGATCTTGCGCTTCTTGAAGGCCCGCTCGAGCTGCTTGACGATCGCGGCGTCCTCGTTCGGCACCAGGGAGGGCAGGGCCTCGATGATGGTCACGTCGACCCCGAACGAGTTCCACACCGAGGCGAACTCGCAGCCGATGACACCGCCGCCGAGCACCAGCGCCTTCTTCGGCAGGGTCTCCATGGTCAGGGCGTGGTCCGAGGTGATGACCTTGTTGCCGGTGATCTCGAGCCCCGGCAGACTGCGGGAGTAGGAGCCGGTGGCCAGGACGATGTTCTTGCCGGTGTAGGCCGTGCCGTCGACGGTGACGGTGTCCTGGCCGGTGAGCTTGCCCTCGCCCTCGATGACGGTGATGCCCTTGGACTTGATCAGCCCGGTCAGGCCGCGGAACTTGCCGGCGATGATGCCGTCCTTGTAGGCGTTGACCGCCGGCATGTCGATCGATTCGAACGAGGCCTTCACCCCGTACTTCGCGGCGGTCTTCGCGTTCTCGGCGATCTCCGCCGAGTGCAGCAGGGCCTTGGTCGGGATGCAGCCGTTGTGCAGGCAGGTGCCGCCCAGCTTGCCCTTCTCGATCAGCCCCACCGAGAAGCCGAGCTCCGCGGACCGCAGGGCGCAGGCGTAACCCGCGCTGCCGCCGCCGAGGATCAGGATGTCGAATGCTTGCGAAGCTGCCGAATCGGCCACGTGGATGCTCCCTCGCCTGTTCGTCCGACGAGCAGGGATCATCCCCTGCCCGGGCTGTCGTTTCCGCGCTTCACCCTACTGTGGGCGCGCCTTCCGACTCTACTCGCGCACTGCGCCGTGACGCGCCACGGACTCCGCCAGCGCCAGCAGCGTGCGCACACCCACACCGGTGCCCTCCTTGGGGGTGTAGCCCCACGCGCCGCCCTCGTTGAACGCCGGTCCGGCGATGTCCAGGTGGGCCCAGGGCACGCGCCGCCCGTCGACCTCGGGGACGAACTCGTGCAGGAACAGACCGGCGGTCAGCATGCCGCCGAACTTGCCGCCGATGTTCGCGATGTCCGCGACGGTCGAGTCCAGGCCGCTGCGCAGGTCCGCCGGCAGGGGCATCGGCCAGAACTCCTCGCCGCTCGCACTCGCCGCGTCGACGACCGCCTGGCGGGCCGCCTCGCTGCCCATCACGGCGCTGACCCGCGTGCCCAGGGCCACCATCTGGGCCCCGGTGAGGGTCGCGATGTCGATGAGCAGGTCGGGCTTCTCCTCGCCGGCGGCGACCAGGCCGTCGGCGAGGACCAGCCGGCCCTCGGCGTCCGTGTTGAGCACCTCGACGGTCCGGCCGCCCTTGATCGTGATGACGTCCGAGGGTCGCTGCGCCGTCGCGGACGGCAGGTTCTCCGCCAGGCACAGCCACCCGGTGATCCGCACCTTCAGCCCGAGGTCGGCGGCCGCCAGGACGGCGCCGAGCACCGCGGCGGCCCCGGCCATGTCGGACTTCATCGTCGTCATGCCCGTCGGCGGCTTCAGGCTCAGCCCACCGGAGTCGAAGGTGATGCCCTTGCCGACCGCGGCCAGGTGCGCCCGGGCGCCGGAGGGCGCGTAGTCGACGCGGACGAGCCGGGGGCCGCGGGACGAGCCCTGGCCGACGCCGGTGAGGCCGCCGAAGCCCTGGGCGGCGAGCTCGTCGGCGTCCAGCACGGTGACGGTGACCGGCCGGGAGGCGGCCGCGGCGACGGCGACGTCGGCGAACGTCTCGGGGTAGAGGTCCAGCGGTGGCTGGTTCACCAGGGAGCGGGTCAGCCCCACGCCGGCACCGATCGCCCGGGCCCGGTCGAAGGCGGGGCGGATCACCCGGCCGGGCAGGCCCGTGGGCACGAGCACCCGGCCGACCGGGGCGCGCAGGCCGCTCGCGGTGGCCTGCCGGTAGGCGGTGAAGGCGTAGGCGCCCAGCGCCGCGCCCTCGGCGATGGCGGCGACGTCCTCGACGGTGGCGGCGGGCAGACCCAGCACGACGGTCGCCGACCCGGCGAGCTGCCGGACGGCCGACCCGGCGGCGCGGCGCAGCGACTCGGCGCGCGCCGTGCCGGCGTCGGCGAGGCGACCGACCCCGGCCAGGGCGAGCGCGGGCGCGGCCGGCACCCCGTCACTGGCGGGCAGCCGGAGCAGCTCGTCGGGCGCTCCCGTCGCGGCGAGCGCGGGCAGGGCCGCGGCCACGCGGTCCCGCTCGGCCGGCGGCAGCGGGGCGTCCAGCAGCGCCGGGCCGTCCGGTCCCTGGGCGACGCCGAGGACGAGCACGTCGGCCCGCACCTTCGCGAGGTCCTCCCGGCACGCGTCGATGCGCACCGGTGCGGTGATCAGGCCAGCGGTGATGTCGGTGGTCTTCTTCTTCGGCGCCATGGGTGTCCTCCTCGACGTGACGATGTCCTTTCCCGTCCCGATCCAATCACGCCACGCCGACGAGCCGTGCGGCGCGCGGGGCGGTCGCGACCGACGGGGCGTCCGCCCGGGAATGCAACGTCCCCGTGCGAACGTTGTAGAGAACGAGAGAAACAGAGCAGCAGCGGCGGCGCCCGGCCACCGTTCCGACCGTCGAGGAGTCACCGTGCAGGACCCGTCCACGCTCTATGACGTGGTGTCGGACCTGGTCCACACCCCGCAGATCCGCGGCCTCAACCTGATC
Source organism: Tersicoccus solisilvae (assembly GCF_014643255.1). Lineage (GTDB taxonomy): Bacteria > Actinomycetota > Actinomycetes > Actinomycetales > Micrococcaceae > Tersicoccus > Tersicoccus solisilvae. The sequence continues at coordinate 5,812 of NZ_BMJI01000036.1, forward strand.
ATGGGGTTGACCGGCGCCGCCGAGGCCGGTCAGGCCGCGGACCAGATCCGTACCGAACTGCTGGACCGCCTCGAGCATGAACTGGTGATCGAGTTCGACGCCGATGCGCTCTACGACTACCGCGGGCGCCGCCCGATCATCGCGTTCGAGGGCGACCACTTCGCGGACTACGAGCAGCCCCGGCTGCAGGTGCACGTCCTCAAGGACGAGACCGGGCAGCCGTTCCTCATGCTCAGCGGGTTCGAACCGGACTACCAGTGGGAGCGGTTCGCCGCCGCCGTGGTCGGGCTCGTCCAGCAACTCGACGTGCGGCTGGTGAGCTGGGTGCACTCCCTGCCGCTGCCCGTCCCGCACACGCGACCGCTCGCCGTCACGGCCCACGGCAACCGGCCGGACCTGATCGACGGCATTTCCGCGTGGAAGCCGACGGCGCGGATGTCCGCCACCGTCGGTCAGCTGCTCGAGCTGCGGCTCACGGAGGCCGGCAAGGACGTCGTCGGGTTCGCGGTGCACGTGCCGCACTACCTCGCCGAGGCCCGGTTCCCGCAGGCCGCCGTCACCGGCCTGGAGCACCTCAGCGCCGCGGCGTCGCTGATGCTGCCCTCGGATCGGCTCCGGGAGGCCGGCCGGGAGCTGGAGAAGTCCATCGACGAGCAGGTCGCGGCCTCGGCCGAGGTGCGCGAGCTGGTCAGTGGGCTGCAGGCCCAGTACGACGAGTACCATCGCGACCGCCAGCCCCGCCGGTCGCTGCTCGCCGGGCCGGACGGAGAGCTGCCGGACGCCGACGAGCTCGGCGCGGCGGTCGAGGCCTATCTCGCCACCATGGACGGTGACCCCGCGGACCAGTTGACGCTGGATACCCCGCCGGCCGAGCCGGGCGATCACGACGACGATGCCGCCGACGACGCGGACGGGGCCGGCCCCCAGCAGTGAGGCCCGGCCCCGGGACGGGCCCGTCACGGTGCGTCCCGTCATGGTGCCCGAACGCGGTCACCGGGCTGTCATGATGGCACGGTGGATACGCGTCGAGCCTGGGTCGTCTGGATCGCCGGTCTCGCCGCCTACGTCGTCGCCATCACGCAACGCACGTCCTTCGGGGTCGCCGGGGTCGCGGCGATCGACCGGTTCGACGCGACGGCCTCGGCGCTCTCCGCGTTCGCCGTCATCCAGCTCGTCGTCTATGCGAGCCTGCAGATCCCCGTGGGGGTGCTCGCCGACCGGTTCGGCTCCCGGGTGATGATCGCCGGGGGAGCGGTGCTGATGGCCGTCGGGCAGCTGCAGCTCGCCGCGGCCACGACGATCCCCGCCGGGGTGTTCGGCCGCGTCCTCGTCGGCGCGGGCGACGCCATGACCTTCATCTGCGTGCTGCGCCTGGTCCCGCTCTGGTTCCCGCCCACGCAGGTGCCCCTGCTCAGTCAGCTCACCGGCATCGTGGGCATGGGCGGGCAGCTGCTCTCCTCGATCCCCTTCGCCGCCCTGCTCGGCCGCGTCGGCTGGTCCGCGGCCTTCGTCTCGCTCGCGGCGACGGGCGTCCTCGCGGCGGTGCTGGCCGTCGCCCTGGTGCGGAGCGAACCCCCGGGGTCGGCCTCCCACGGGCGGACCCCCACCGTGCGGCAGACCGGGCGCATGGTCGCCGACGCCTTCGCGGAGCCGGGAACCCGGCTCGGGCTGTGGAGCCACTTCACCGTCCAGTTCCCCGGTCAGGTGTTCGTCCTGGCATGGGGGTACCCGTTCCTCGTGTCCGGCCAGGGCATCGCGCCGGAGCTGGTGGCCGTCCTGATGACCGTGTTCGTCGTCGCGGGCGCGGTCGGCGGACCCTTCCTCGGGCGGCTGGTGGCGCTGCGGCCACGGTTGCGGTCCCGGCTGGTCCTCGGCATCGCCGTCGGCATCCTGGCCGCCTGGGCGGCGGTGCTGCTCTACCCGGGGCGGGCCCCGTTCTGGCTGCTGGCCGTGCTCGTCGTCGCGCTCGCCGCCGGTGGTCCCGGCTCGATGATCGGGTTCGACTTCGCCCGCGAGTACAACCCGCCGCAGCGGCTGGGCACCGCCAACGGCATCGTCAACATCGGCGGGTTCACCGCGGCCCTGGTCAGCATGTACCTCATCGGCCTGATCCTCGACGTGCTCCGCGCCACCGGGTTCTCCGGCGGGAACCTGTACGCCCTCGACGCCTTCCGCATCGCCCTGGCGGTGCAGGGGGTGCTGATCGTCGCCGGAGTCCTCGCCCTGCTGGGCGTGCGGCGGATCCTTCGCCGCCGGCCCGGCACCCCCTGACGGGCGGCCGGGGCCCCTGTCCCGGCGGCGGTTCTCCCTCCCCAGGCCATCGGACGTCCACAGGGCGGCACCGCTGCGTCCCACGCGCGGCCGCGACGGAGGACCGTGATGCCATGACTCGTTCGCCCGCCGCCGCCATCCGCTCCGCCGAGGATCTGCTCGCGTACATCCCGTTCGGCCTGGGGCACTGGCCGCGCGAGAGCCTGGTCGTGCTCGCCGACGCCGGCGGCCAGGCGGGCGGTCTGCTCCGCCTGGACCTGCCGGCCCGGTGCACCGCGTCCACCGGTGGCCAGCTGGGCCGGTACGTCCAGTCCGTGCTCGCGCCCGGCGCGCCGTCGGGCGTCTTCGTCGTCGTCTACACCTCCGCCCGCCCGCGCACCGGGTCCGGTCTGCCGGTGCTGGTCCACCGGCTCGTGCGCACCCTCGAACGCCAGGGGGTGGGGGTGCGGGACTGCCTCTACGTCGGCGACGAGGGCTGGGGGCACGTCGACGCCGCCCGGCCGGACGCACCCTGGGGCCGCCGCCGCCCGCTCGACGACATCGCCGCGAGCGTGCTCAACGCCGAACTGGTGTTCGCCGGGCGCGCCTGGGGCCCGGAGCCGACGCCGGTGGTGCTGCCGGCGCCCTCCGGCCCGGACGCCGAGGCGATCCGGAGCCGCACCGCCGCGCACGCCGTGCGGGCCCACCCCGATCCTCCGGATCCGGCGTGGGCCCGGACCGTGGTGGCGGCGTGGGAGGACACCCTGGTGGTGGCGGGCAGGCAGCCCGACGGCCGGGGGTTGCGGGTGCCCGTGCCGTTGGACCCCGACGCCGCCGGTCTGCTGCTGGCCGGGCTGCGCAGCCGCACCCTCCGCGATCTGCTGCTGTTCCAGAGTGCGGTGGGACCGTCGCCGGTCATCTCCGACCTCCTCCTCGACACCGGGCTGCGGGAGGCGAAGCTGCGGGAGGCCGTGCGGACCGAGGTCCGGGGCCGCGACGCCGGTCCGCGGGACCCCGCGCCGCCCGGGGCGGCCGACGGGGATCCGGCGGGGCACCGCACGCCCGCGGAGCGGTGCCGGCAGGCGCCCGTGGACCGGGACGCGTTCCTGCGGGCCGGCGGGGTACCCCTGCTGGCCTCGGTGATCACCGGGTCGGTGGCCCTCGTCCCGGACTGGGCGCGGCTGGACGCCGCGTACCGCACCCTCGAGGCGCTCGCCCCGCACGCGGACGGCCAGGTCCGCTGTGCCACGTTGACCCTGCTCGGCTGGATCGAGTTCGCCCGGGGTCGTGGGTCGCGGGCGCATCACCTGCTCGACGCCGCCCTCCGGGAGGACAGCGGATACGAACTGGCTCGCCTGTTCGATCGTTTCCTCGACCTCGGTCAGGTGCACGAATGGGCTCGGCACCCGTCCACGGCGTGGCACGGCGGCCACCCCGACGCGGCCTGACGACCGCTCCGCCGCGCCGGATGTGCCGTCCGCCGCGCTGTCGTGTCACAATGGACGGACGACCCTTCGAGTCCGTTCCGCCGCATCCGCGGCATCCAGCACGTCGCCCCCGGGCCGCTTCCACCGATCACACCGTTCGACCTCGGTCGACCGTGACCGCGGGAACATTCCGGACGGCCCCGGTGTTTGAAGGAGCAAGACCCTTCAAGTGCGCCCGTGCGACGGACTTGACAGGGTCATAGTGGTGTTACCCAGCCTCCGGGGCGCCGCGGACAGTCTGCGAAAGGTTTTCAGTGTCACCGGCGAAGAAGTCCAGTACCGCATCCGACGAGACGACGGCCACCCTCACCGAGGAGCGGTCCACCCGCCCGACGGCGCGGAAGAGCGCCACCACCGGCAGCGCCGCGAAGCCCGCCGCCGCCAGGACGAGCGCCGCGAAGACGAGCGCCGCCAAGCCGGCCGCGAAGACCGCCGCCAGGACGAGCACGGCGAAGCCGGCCGCGGCGAGCGGCGCGGCGAAGAAGACCACCGCCGCGAAGTCGACGACCGCCAAGCGGGCGACGACCCGGAAGAAGACCACGGCGGCCGACGACGACCAGAACGTCGACGGCGTGGGCGAGGACACGATGGAGGACTCCGAACCTGTCGAGACGGATCTCGACGCGGAGGCCGAGGCCACGGTGCCCGAGGACGACGAGAACGAGTCCGCCGGCTCCGACGGCGACGCGACCACCGCGGACGACGAGAACGGGCGCCCGGCCAGCAACGGCACCGCTACCGCCAAGCGCGAGGAGACGACCGGCACCGGTTTCGTCTACTCCGACGCCGACGACGACGACGCCCCGGCCGTCCAGGTCGTGTCCGCCGGTGCGACCGCCGACCCGGTCAAGGACTACCTCAAGCAGATCGGCAAGGTCGCCCTGCTGAACGCCGAGCAGGAGGTCGAACTCGCGCTGCGGATCGAGGCCGGCCTCTACGCCGAGCACAAGCTGGCGGACCTGCAGGCCGATCCCGACGGGGCCGGCAAGGTGCTCGACCGGAAGTTCGAGCGCGAGCTCAAGTGGATCATCCACGACGGCCGGCGCGCCAAGAACCACCTGCTCGAGGCCAACCTGCGCCTCGTCGTCTCCCTCGCCAAGCGCTACACCGGCCGCGGCATGCTGTTCCTGGACCTGATCCAGGAGGGCAACCTCGGTCTGATCCGCGCGGTCGAGAAGTTCGACTACACCAAGGGCTTCAAGTTCTCCACCTACGCCACCTGGTGGATCCGGCAGGCCATCACCCGCGCCATGGCGGACCAGGCGCGGACCATCCGCATCCCGGTCCACATGGTCGAGGTGATCAACAAGCTCGCCCGGGTCCAGCGGCAGATGCTGCAGGACCTCGGCCGGGAGCCCACCCCGGAGGAGCTGGCGCTCGAGCTGGACATGACCCCCGAGAAGGTGGTCGAGGTCCAGAAGTACGGCCGGGAGCCCATCTCGCTGCACACCCCGCTCGGCGAGGACGGCGACTCCGAGTTCGGCGACCTGATCGAGGACTCCGAGGCGGTCGTGCCGGCGGACGCGGTCAGCTTCACGCTGCTGCAGGAGCAGTTGCACTCCGTCCTCGACACGCTGTCCGAGCGGGAGGCCGGCGTCGTCGCGATGCGGTTCGGCCTCACCGACGGCCAGCCGAAGACCCTCGACGAGATCGGCAAGGTCTACGGGGTGACCCGGGAGCGGATCCGCCAGATCGAGTCCAAGACCATGTCCAAGCTGCGGCACCCGTCGCGGTCCCAGGTGTTGCGCGACTACCTCGACTGATATGTAGTCGTTCCTGTCAAGGGGGCGGGGTGAAGCGGGGCCCTTCCTGGCCGGGGAGGGCCCCGCTTCGTCGTTCACGGGGTGGTGTCGGGAGACAGCGTGTCAGGCGACGCGCGGTCAGTC
>NZ_BMJI01000037.1 GCF_014643255.1 Tersicoccus solisilvae
CGGTGCGCGCCGCCGCCCCCGAGCGCCGGGGCGCGGTCACGGCCGTCCGGGGCCTCGGCCTGACCGTCGCGGGCCTGCCCGGCTCCGTCGGCGACGTGCTCACCGTCGGGGAGGACGCCCGGGTCGACATCGAGGTCGTCGCGGCCGGGCAGACCATGACCTGCATGCCGCTCGGCGCGCTCGACGGCATCCGCGTCGACGACCCCGTGCGCCGGCGGCCCGGCGGCTCCACCGTTCCCGCCGGCCGGGGTCTGCTCGGCCGCGTCGTCGACGGCCTCGGCCGGCCCATCGACGACCGCGGTCCGCTCACCGGCGTCCACCCCGTCCCGTGGGCCAACACCGCGCCGCCCGCGCTGGGCCGCGCCCGGATCGCCACCCCGATCGCCACGGGCGTGCGGGTGCTCGACACCCTGACCACCGTCGGCCGCGGCCAGCGACTCGGCCTGTTCGCCGGGTCCGGCGTCGGCAAGTCGTCCCTGCTGTCCATGGTCGCCCGCGGCACCGCCGCCGACGTCGCCGTCATCGCCCTCGTCGGCGAGCGCGGCCGCGAGGTGCGCGAGTTCCTCGAGGACGACCTCGGCCCCGAGGGGCTGGCCCGCTCCGTCGTCGTCGTCGCGACCGGCGACGAGCCGGCCCTGATGCGGCTGCGCGCCGCCGGCACCGCCACCCGGATCGCCGAGGCGCTGCGCGACGAGGGCGCCGACGTGCTGCTGATGATGGACTCCCTGACCCGCGTCGCCATGGCCCAGCGCGAGGTCGGCCTCTCCGCCGGGGAGCCGCCCGCCACCCGCGGCTACCCGCCCTCGACCTTCGCCGTCCTCGCCCGGCTGCTCGAGCGGGCCGGCACCGCGGCCACCGGTTCCATCACCGGCATCTACACCGTGCTGGTGGACGGGGACGACCACAACGACCCCGTCGCCGACTCGGCCCGGTCCATCCTCGACGGGCACGTCGTCCTCGACCGCGCGCTCGCCGTGTCCGGCCACTTCCCGTCCGTCGACGCGCTCGGCTCCGTCTCCCGGCTCGCGTCGAGGGTCACCGACCCGCGGCAGCGGGCCCTGGCCACCGGGCTGCGCCGGGTGCTCGCCGCCCGCCGCTCCGCCCAGGACCTGCTCGACGTCGGCGCCTACCAACCGGGCAGCAACCCGCTCGTCGACGCCGCCGTCGCCCACCGAGACGCCATCGACGGCTTCCTGCGCCAGCCGATCGGTCAGCGCACCGAACCGGAGGACGCATGGCGCCGGCTCGGCGACCTGTGCACCCTGCTGGGGGTGGCCGCATGAGCGCCCCCTTCCGACTCGCGGGCCTGCTTCGGCTGCGCCGCCTGACCGAGGACGCCGCCGCGTCCTGGTGGGGTGGCGCGGCCGCGGAGCACCGGGCCACCCGTGCCCGCCGGGACGAGATGTACGGCCGCGCCGTCGCCGCACCGGCGGACGCCGACAGCGTCGCGAGCCTGCGCGCGATCGCCGTCGCCCGGTCCTCCACGGTGGCGCTGCTGGCCCAGCTGGATGCCGCCACCGAGGCGGCAGCCGATCACGAGCGTGCGCTCCGCGAGGCCTGGACCGCCGCCCGGACCGCCACCGCGGGACTGGAGAAGCTCGAGGAACGGCACGATGCCCGGGTCGCCCAGGAGGACCTCACCGCCGACCAGGCCGCCCTCGACGAGCTCGCCGTCACCCGGCATGGCCGCGGCACACCGGGAGGAACGCCGTGAGCATGACCGAGACGATCGGGCGCATCGCCCAGATCCACGCCCGCCTGGCCACCCTCGCGCCCACCCGCGCCACCGCGCCCACCGCGAGCACCAGCCGCGCGACCCCCGCCTCGTCCGGTGTCTTCGCCTCCGCGCTGGACCAGGCGCTCGCCACCGCCGACGCGCCGGCCTCCACCGGGGCCGCCGCAGCGACCGGGACCGAGAGCGCCCCCGCGACGAGCGCCGTCGGCTCCGCGGCCGGGGTGACCGACGCGGTCCGGGTGACCGGCGACGACGTCGTCGCCGCCGCCAGGACGTACGTGGGCGTGCCGTACGTGTGGGGCGGCACCGATCCGGCGGTCGGCATGGACTGCTCCGGGTTCGTCCAGCGCGTGTTCCAGGACGTCGGCGTCGACCTGCCCCGGCTGGTCCGGGAGCAGATGACCCACGGCACGCCCGTCGCCTCCCTCGCCGAGGCGAAGCCGGGCGACCTGCTGATCAGCTTCGGCGGGGAGCACATCGCCATCTACGTCGGCGACGGCAAGGCCATCGACGCGCCCGTGCCGGGCAAGACCATCCAGGTGCGCGACGCCTGGGAGAAGTACGGCAACCTGACCGCGATCCGCCGCATCGTGCCCGACGCGGCGGCGGTCGCATCGCCCGGTGCGTCGGCCGGCTCGGGAACGGGGGCGACGGGCTCGACCGTCGCGGTGGCGGCCACCTCCGCGCCGATCACCGTCGGTGCGACATCGGTGCCGCTGACCGCCGACCAGAAGCAGTACGCCCAACAGATCGTCAACCGGGTCAAGGAGCGGGGCCTGCCGCAGCGAGCGGCCGAGGTCGCGCTGGCCACCGCCATGCAGGAGTCCAACCTGCGCATGTACTGGAACCCGAAGGTCGCCGGCTCCGAGGCCCTGACACCGGACAAGGCGGCGCGCGGGGTGGACGGCTACTCCGTCGGGCTGTTCCAGCAGCAGGTCAACGGGTCGATGTTCTCGTGGGGCACGGTCTCCGACGCGATGAGCCCGAAGCGGTCCACCGACATGTTCCTCGACCGGCTGCAGACCATCCCGGGCTGGCAGCAGCTCCCGCTGACCGTCGCCGCCCAGCGGGTCCAGGTCTCCGCCTTCCCCGACGCGTACGCCAAGTGGGAGGGCCAGGCCCGGCAGCTGGCCCGCGACCTGAGCGCGGTGGCCCCGTGAGCCCGCTGAGCGCCGGGCTGACCGGAGCGACGACGACGGACGGGCACGTTCGGGTCGTCGGCGGACGGGCGGAGCAGGCGGACGGCGGGTCCTCGGCCGGACGCTTCGCCGCTCGGCTGCAGGACGCCCTCGTCGGAGCCGACACCACGTCGCCGGGCGCCGGCTCGGGGGCGCCGTCGGTTGCCGGGACCGCGGCCCCGCTCGATGCCGCCGCCGACGCCGGATGGACCGGTGCGGGCACCATCGTTGCTGGGGCGGCCGCTGCTTGCACGACCGCCGCCGGGACGACCGCGCCCGGGCCTCCCCTCGCCACGGCCACGGCCACGGTCGCCCTCGCGGGCTCCGTACTCCCGGCCCCGGTGATCGCGGTTCCCGGCGGGTCCGACGCGGACGCCGGACCGGCCGGCCTGCCCCGGGCCGGTGCCCGCGGGCCGCTCCGGTCCCTGCCGGTTCTCGCGCCGACGGCGGGAGGGCGGTCCGAGCGTGCCGCTGCCGGCGATGCGTCCGAGCCGCGGGACGGATCCGCGGGCGGCTCCGCTGCGGAGCCCGCGGCGACCCACCCAGAGACGACGGGGCGGGCGCGCGTCGCGGCCGACACCCACGCCACCGCGGGTGTGCCGACCCCGGGTGACGACACCGTGCCCGGTGCCGTCACCGGCGGCACCACCACGAAGGGACCGATCGTTCCGGTCCCTGCCGCCACCCCGACCGGTTCGGCCGCGACCGGTTCGGACGCGTCCGTGCCGGAACCGTCGCTCGTTCGCGGCCGGTCCACCGCGGCCGACACCGATGTCCGCGGACTCGAAACCGTCCCGGCCGGCAGCACCTCGACCACCGACGCGGTCGTCGTCCCGAGTCCCACCGCGCTGACAGCCACCGTGCCGACCACCACCGTGCCGACCACCACCGTGCCGACAGCCGTTGTGTCGACCGCCGTGCCGGCGGCCACGGTGCCGGCGGCCACGGTGCCGACTGCCGCCGCCCCCGCCGCCGTGCCGACTGCCGCTGTGTCGACTGCCGCCGCCCCCGCCGCCGTGCCGAACGCCGCCGTGCCGACTGCCGCTGTGTCGACGGGTGCCCCGGGCAGCGGTGCGCAACCCGACGGGACGGCCGGCGTCCACGCCCCCGTTCCGTCGGCCCCCGCCACGGTCACCCCCGTCGCCGCACCCCTGGCGGGCGGCGAGTTCCCGCCGCCGGCCCCGGCCGCCGCGGTGCTCCCCGGGGCGCGACAGGTCGGTGAACCGTCGGCTGAGGGGACGCCCGCCGACGGAGTCGGCTCCACGGCCGCGATCCCGACAGCGGTCGCCGCGCACCCTCCGGTCGCCGCCGTCGCCGCCGCGCCGCCGACGCCACCGGCGCCGGGCCACCCGCAGCTGCACGCCCAGCTCGGCCGCGCCTTGGCCGGTCTGCGCACCGCGGGGGAGGGCCGGCACCAGCTCACCATCGCCGTCCGCCCCCACGATCTCGGCCCGGTCACCGTCCAGGCGATGATCGAGAACGGCGTCGTCCGGATCGAGCTGTTCGCCCCCACGGACGCCGGCCGGGACGCCGTCCGGTCCGCGCTCGCGGACCTGCGTCGCTCCCTGGCCGAGACCGGGCTGAGCGCCGACCTCGACCTGTCCGATCGGTCCGCGCCCCACCCCGGCAGCGAGACCGACCGCCGGACCGGTGACCGGGACGGTGGGCGACAGCGGCCGAGCGACGGGTCCGACCGTGTCGGCGCGACCGGCGCCGGGACCGCCGTCCCGGTCGCCCCACCCGGCGGCGCACGCCCGGACCGCTCACCGGCCCACCTCGACGTCCTGGTCTGAGCGCCGCACCGACCCGATTCCCGATTCCCGACCCCCGACCCGAGAAGGAGCACCATGCCGATCGACTCCGTCACCGGCGTCGGCAGCGCCACCGGCGCCACCGCCGCGACCGGCGCCACCACCACGGCGACCACGCGCACCCCGGTGCAGACCATGGGCTCGGAGGTCTTCATGTCCCTCCTCGTCGCCCAGCTGAAGAACCAGGACCCCAGTTCGCCGATGGACACCGGCCAGATGATCGAGCAGACCACCCAGCTCTCGATGATGGAGAAGCTCACCCAGCTGGCCGAGGACACGACCACTGCCCGCGACACGCAGGTGCGGGCCGCGTCCGCCGCCCTCGTCGGCCAGACCGTCTCCTACCGCGCCGACGACGGCACCACGACCACGGGCACCGTCGACGGCGTCACCTACGCCGGCACGGACACGACGCGGGGCACCGACCCGACCCTGTCCATCGACGGCACCCGCGTCCACTACGCCGACGTCCTCGGCGTCGGACGCTGACCGTCCCGAGTACCCGACCGCACCCGCACCGCTCCCGAACCGAACGCGTACCCCGACCCGTCCTCCCCGCACCGACCACCCGGTGACCGGCCGCCCGGCCCGTCATCACCGCACGAAAGGCACACCATGCTCCGCTCCCTGTACTCCGGCATCTCCGGCCTGCGCGCACACCAGACGATGCTCGACGTCACCGGCAACAACATCGCCAACGCCAACACCACCGGCTTCAAGGCGTCGACCACCCAGTTCCAGGACACGCTCTCGCAGATGACCCAGGTCGCCGGCGGGCCGCAGACCGAGACCGGCGGCACCAACCCGGCCCAGATCGGCCTCGGCGTGAAGGTCGCCGCCGTCACCAACGACTTCACCCAGGGGGCGGCCCAGTCCACCGGCCGGACGACCGACATGATGATCTCCGGCGACGGTTTCTTCGTCACCAGCAAGGCCGGGGGCACGGCCTACACCCGCGCGGGTTCCTTCGACTTCGACGGCATGGGCCGCCTGGTCAGCCCCGACGGGGCGATCCTGCAGGGGTGGATGGCCGACGCCGGCGGCCGGGTCACCACCGGAGCCCGGCCCACCGACCTGTCGGTGCCGAAGACCATGACCATGCCGGCCAGTGCGACCACCCAGGTCGTCCTCGAGGGCAACCTGCCCGGCGACACGGCGGTGGGCACCAGCATGACGAAGGACGTGCGCGTGTTCGACGAGCTCGGCGCCGCGCGGACCCTCAGCCTGACCATGACCCGAACGGCCGGAGGCTGGAACATCACCGGCACCGACGGGAACGGCGGCACCGGCAGCACCAGCCTTACCTCGACCGGGGGTCGGCTGCAGCCGACCGGCCCGCTGACCGTCGGCGGCGTCACCGTGGACACGGGCGACCTGACCGGCTACGCGGGCAACAACACCGTGACCGGCAGCGCCACCAACGGCTCCGCCGCCGGCACGCTCGAGTCCTTCAGCCTGGGCGCGGACGGCACCCTGACCGGCTCGTTCAGCAACGGCGGCAAGTTCGTCATCGGCCAGGTGGCCATGGCCCGGTTCACCAACCCGGCGGGCCTGGAGAAGGTCGGCGGGACCGCCTTCCAACCGACCCCGAACTCCGGCGAACCACAGCTCGGCACGGCCGGCACCGGCGGCTTCGGCACCCTGTCGGGCGGGCAGCTGGAGATGTCGAACGTCGACCTCTCCCAGCAGTTCACCAACCTGATCGTCGCCCAGCGCGGCTTCCAGGCCAACGCCCGCATCGTCACCACCTCCGACCAGGTGCTGCAGGAGCTCGTCGAGCTCAAGCGCTGACGCCCGCCTCACCGCGCCTCGGCCCGGACCCGGCGCCCCGGGTCCGGGCCGAGGCGCATCCGCGCCGGCCCGCCGTTGAGCGCCGGCCTTACCGCACGGTCCCCGGCTGCCGACAGTGTCCGGTGACGCGTCCGACCGGGCGCCGCCCCTCACGGACCAGGAACCGCGCCCATGATCGTCGTCACCCGGCTGAACGGGACCCGCTTCGCGGTCAACCCCGATCTGATCGAGCGGCTCCACGCCAGTCCCGACACCTACCTGGTGATGGTCGACGGCACCACGTACGTGGTGTCCGAGTCCATGGACACCGTGATCGAGCTGATCGCCCGGTACCGGGCCCGGGTCGTCGCGGCCGCGCGGGCGTTCGGCACCACCGAGGCCCCCCGGCTCAGCGTCGTCCCCGAGCCGGACCCGCGCCACGACCGGTCGATCGCCACCTCCGGCCCGCTGGGCGAGCCGCCGGCCGGACCGCGGGGAGCGCCGGTGCAGGACCTGGTCCCCACCGTCCTGCACCCGACACCCTGAGATCCGCCCCGGACCACCCCACCGTCGAGACGACCCGCACCACCACGAGGAGCACCCTTGGATCCCGCCACCTTGATCGGCCTGGTGCTCGCCTTCGGCTCCGTGGTCGCGATGGTCACCCTCGAGGGAGCCTCGATCATGTCCCTGCTGCTGCCGGCACCGATGATCCTCGTCTTCGGGGCCACCATCGCCGTCGGGTTCGCGGGCAACACCCTCAAGGACGGGCTGCACGCCTTCACGTCGGTGCCGAAGGCGCTGCTGGGCCGCACCACGCCGCCGCAACAGAGCATCGACACCATCATCGGCCTCGCCGAGAAGGCCCGCGCCGACGGTCTGCTCGCCCTCGAGTCGGAGGCCTCGGGCACCAAGGACCCGTTCCTCGCCGGCGCGCTGCAGAACATCGCCGACGGCACGGACCCCGAGGAACTGCGCATCCTGCTCGAGGACGAGATGGCCACCCGGTCCCGCTCCGACCGGGCCGCCGCGAAGTTCTTCGCCGTCCTCGGCGGGTACGCGCCGACCATCGGCATCGTCGGCACCGTCGTCTCCCTCACCCACGTGCTGGAGAACCTGTCCCGACCCGAGGAGCTCGGGCACATGATCGCCAGCGCCTTCGTCGCCACCCTCTGGGGGCTGCTGTCGGCCAACTTCATCTGGCTTCCGCTCTCCGGCCGCCTCGGCCGGCTCGCCGACCTGGAGGGCGAGCGGATGCTGCTGCTGATGGAGGGCGTGCTCGCCGTGCAGTCCGGCACCCAGCCGCTGCTGCTCGCCGAACGGCTCAAGGCGATGGTGCCCGTCACCCAGCGCAAGGGCGGCAGGGCCAAGGGCGGCAAGCCGGGCAGGGCGACGTCGGGCGCCACCGCGGACTCGCTCAGCCTGGACGCGGCGTGAGCGCTTCGCGACGACGGCGACGCCGCTCGGACCACGAGGGCGAGGAGCACCACGTCGACGAGCGGTGGATGGCCTCCTACATGGACATGGTCACGGTGCTGATGTGCATGTTCATCGTCCTCTACGCCATGTCCACGGTGGACACGGCCAAGTTCGAGAAGCTGCGCAACTCCCTCGCCACGGGCTTCGGGACCACCGTGACCGCGAGCATCGACACGGCGGAGGGCACCGTCGTGCGCGCCGAGGACGCCGGCAAGGACGCGGAGGGCTTCAGCGGCAACCAGGCGCTCGCCGTCGCGGAGACGACGAGACTCACCGGGCTGCAGCAGCAGATGCAGAAGCGGCTGGAGGCCGCCGGCCTCGCCGGGAACGTGACGATGACCGTCGACTCCCGCGGGCTGACCGTGCGCCTGGTGGGTTCGCACACCTTCTTCCAGCCCGACAGCGCGGACCTGAACCGCCACGCCGAGCGGGTCCTCGACACCGTCGCCCCCACCCTCACCTCGTCCCGGCGGCAGATCTCCGTCGAGGGTCACACCGCCAACCTGCTCACCGTGTACCCGTCCGTGTGGGAGCTGTCCACCGCCCGCGCCACCACCGTGCTGCGGCACCTGGTGGAGGCGGATCGGGTGCCCGCGACCGTCGTGCGGGCCACCGGCTTCGGGTCCTCGCGGCTGCTCACCACGGGGCGCACCCCGGCCGACCACGAGCGGAACCGGCGGGTCGACATCGTGCTGCTCTCCGACCTTCCCGACGCCGTGCGCAAGCTGCTGCCGGCCGCCGAGGGCTCGTCCTCTCGCTGACCCGGCCGGGCCCTTACCCGTCGCCCGCCGGGGCCGATAGTCACCGGCGTGAGCGTGCAGGAACGGGAGATCACCGGGGAGGACCGTCAGGTGGCGGTCTACGACTTCCGCCGTCCCACCACGCTGGCGCGACGGCACAGCCGCATCCTCGAACTCGGCTTCGAGACGTTCGCCCGGCAGTGGGGCACGCAGCTGACGGCCCGGGTGCGGGTCACCTCCTCGGTGGGCCTGCAGTCCCTCCTCATGCAGACCTACGACGAGTACGCGGCGAGCCTGCCCGCGACGACGGCGATGGTGCTCTGCGTGCCGATGGACAGCGAGGACACGATCATCGTCCAGTTCCCGACGGCCGCGGCGCTGGGCTGGATCGCCCGGATGCTCGGCGGCACGGGCGAGCGGCAGGACGGCGACCGGATCTTCACCCCGGTGGAGAAGGAGCTGATCCAGCGGCTGATCAACGAGGCGCTCGAGGACCTGCATTACTCGCTGGGTCACCTGCTACCGGGCTCGTCCCGGGTCGAGTCGATCCAGCACCACCCGCAGTTCGCGCAGGCCGCGGCGCCGGGGGACGTGATGGTCGTCGCGACGTTCATCGTCCGGGTGGCCCACACCGCCGCCCCGGCGACCGTGGTGCTGCCCGCGTCCCTGCTGCTGCCCCGGCTCGGTGCCGTCAACCCGACCGTCGCCGCGGCCGACGCCCCCGGCCAGGTGCGCGCCCAGCTGGCCGAGGTGCCCGTGGACGTCGCCGTCACCCTGACCCCCCGGCGCGTCACCAGCCACGAGGTGCTCCGCCTCGCGGTCGGCGACACCGTCATGCTCCCGCACGGGACGCACCAGCCCTTCCGGGTGACCGTCGACGGCGTCCCGCTCGCCGGCGCGACGGCCACCCGCACGGGTGCCCGCACCGGCGCCCTGATCACCAGCACCGAGGAGAACCCGCGATGACCGTCACCACCACCGGCGCGCAGGCGGCCGACCTGCTGGCCGCGTACCTGCCTCACCCGGGCCTGGCCGTCAGCGGTCACGCCGACGCGGCCGCGGCGCTCGCGTTCGCCCCGCACGCCGTCACCGCGGCCTACATCGGTGCCGACGCGGTGGACCTCGCCCTGCTGCTGCGGGACACCGCGTTCCTGGCCGCGGCGGCCGGTGCCGGCGCCGGGGACCTGGTGCAGGCCACCGACGTGCTCCGGCCCGCGCTCGAGCACGCCGTCGAACCGTTCGCCCCCGGCGCCCTCTCCGACCTGACCGAGGCCGACGCCACGGACCTGCTGCTCGACCCGCGGACCGAGATCCACGAGCTCTCCGACGGGGTGGCCGTCTTCGGCTGGTTCGCCCTCCGGATCCGCGCCGCGGCCGCCGGCACCACCGGCCCCACCGGCGTGCTGGACGCCTCCTTCGCGGACCGGCTCGGCCGGATCAACGACGTCGAGATGAACCTCACCGTGGAGATCGGCCGCGCCCGGATGCGGATCATCGACGCCCTCGCGCTCGAGCCCGGGCACGTGATCGAGCTGGACCGCTCCGCCGGCGCCCCCGCCGACATCATGCTCAACGGCCGGCGGATCGCCCTCGGGGAGGTGGTGGTCGTCGACCAGGACTACGGCGTGCGGATCACCCGCATCCTCGACGTCGCCGAGGCCCCGAACTGATGGACTCGCTCGTCCTGGGCCTGCGGGTCCTCGTCTCGCTCGCCGCCGTCCTCGGCCTGATCTGGGTGCTGCAGCGTCGGCTGAAACGGCGCGGCGGTTCGACCCGCGCCGCCGGCCCGGTGATCAGTGTGCTCGGGCGGCAGGGCGTCGGGCACAAGGCCTCCGTCGTGCTGCTCGACGCCGACGGGCAGCGCCTGCTGCTGGGCGTGACCGAGCACCGGGTCTCCGTGCTGCGTTCCACCCCGGACACCGAGGCCGCGCCGGCGAGCACCGAGGCCGCGTTCGCGTCCACGCTCAGCGCCGCCACCGGCTCGCCGCGGAGGGCCGCGGCCCACCGCCCGCGGGCGACCCGGTCGGCGGCACCGGCGCCGGACCTGCCGGCCGGCACCGCGGCCGTCACCACGTCCATCAGCGAACCCGACCACGGCAGCGTGCTGCTCGCGGCGACCGTGCCCGCCGAGGACCCCGAGGG
>NZ_BMJI01000038.1 GCF_014643255.1 Tersicoccus solisilvae
GTGCCTGTTGTTTGAGAACTCAATAGTGTGTTGTTTTGTTTGTTGATGCCAGTTATTTACTGGTTGTGATGTCTGGCTGCCACCCCCGTGGTGGTCGGGATGTCATTGCCGGGTTCATGTTTTTCTGTTTTTTGACGGAGAGTTTGATCCTGGCTCAGGACGAACGCTGGCGGCGTGCTTAACACATGCAAGTCGAACGATGATGTGGTGCTTGCACCATGGATTAGTGGCGAACGGGTGAGTAAGACGTGAGTAACCTGCCCTTGACTCTGGGATAAGCCTGGGAAACTGGGTCTAATACTGGATATGACTGTCCCTCGCATGGGGGGTGGTGGAAAGCCTTCGGGTGGTTTTGGATGGACTCACGGCCTATCAGCTTGTTGGTGGGGTAATGGCTCACCAAGGCGACGACGGGTAGCCGGCCTGAGAGGGTGACCGGCCACACTGGGACTGAGACACGGCCCAGACTCCTACGGGAGGCAGCAGTGGGGAATATTGCACAATGGGCGAAAGCCTGATGCAGCGACGCCGCGTGAGGGATGACGGCCTTCGGGTTGTAAACCTCTTTCAGCAGGGAACAAGGCCATGCTTTTGTGTGGTTGAGGGTACTTGCAGAAGAAGCGCCGGCTAACTACGTGCCAGCAGCCGCGGTAATACGTAGGGCGCAAGCGTTGTCCGGAATTATTGGGCGTAAAGAGCTCGTAGGCGGTTTGTCGCGTCTGCTGTGAAAGCCCGGGGCTTAACCCCGGGTCTGCAGTGGGTACGGGCAGACTAGAGTGCAGTAGGGGAGACTGGAATTCCTGGTGTAGCGGTGAAATGCGCAGATATCAGGAGGAACACCGATGGCGAAGGCAGGTCTCTGGGCTGTTACTGACGCTGAGGAGCGAAAGCATGGGGAGCGAACAGGATTAGATACCCTGGTAGTCCATGCCGTAAACGTTGGGCACTAGGTGTGGGGGACATTCCACGTTTTCCGCGCCGTAGCTAACGCATTAAGTGCCCCGCCTGGGGAGTACGGCCGCAAGGCTAAAACTCAAAGGAATTGACGGGGGCCCGCACAAGCGGCGGAGCATGCGGATTAATTCGATGCAACGCGAAGAACCTTACCAACCGGAAAGGCGCAGAGATGTGTCCCCCACTTGTGGCCGGTTCACAGGTGGTGCATGGTTGTCGTCAGCTCGTGTCGTGAGATGTTGGGTTAAGTCCCGCAACGAGCGCAACCCTCGTTCCATGTTGCCAGCGGGTTATGCCGGGGACTCATGGGAGACTGCCGGGGTCAACTCGGAGGAAGGTGGGGATGACGTCAAATCATCATGCCCCTTATGTCTAAAGGGTTGCGATACTGTGAGGTGGAGCTAATCCCAAAAAGCCGGTCTCAGTTCGGATCGTGGTCTGCAACTCGACCACGTGAAGTCGGAGTCGCTAGTAATCGCAGATCAGCAACGCTGCGGTGAATACGTTCCCGGGCCTTGTACACACCGCCCGTCAAGTCACGAAAGTTGGTAACACCCGAAGCCGGTGGCCTAACCCTTGGGAGGGAGCCGTCGAAGGTGGGACTGGCGATTGGGACTAAGTCGTAACAAGGTAGCCGTACCGGAAGGTGCGGCTGGATCACCTCCTTTCTAAGGAGCGCTCGGATCCCTGACTCGTGCTGGTCGGCTTCGGTCGGTCTGGTGGGGGTGCGTCACTGGCCTGTGTGCTGGTGGTGGTGGGGATGAAGAGAGAATGCCCGTTGACTCACCAGTGTGTGGGTGCGGGTGCTCATGGGTGGAACATCAACGAAACTCGTGTCTGTCACCGGTGCTGGTGGCTGGCCGCCTGGTACGCCTGGCGCGTGTCCTCTTCGGGGGGTGCGTGTGGGGTTGGAGGGGTGGTTGGTCTGCTGGTGGGTGGTGGGCCTAGGCAACACACTGTTGGGTCCTGGGACAACAGGCCCCGGCGCGTAGATCCTTCCGGTTCTCGTGCTCTCACCGTTGGTGGGGGTGTGGGGTTGGGGGGGTTTGGGTCGGGTCTGGTTGTTTCTGGTGTTCCCTGCGTCTGGCGTGCCGGCATCCGAAGGTGGGTGGTCCGGCGGGGTGTGGGGGTTGTTGTTTGAGAACTGCATAGTGGACGCGAGCATCTTAATTCTGATTGTTCTGTGTGTAAGTTTTTAAGGGCACACGGTGGATGCCTTGGCATCAGGAGCTGATGAAGGACGTGGGAATCTGCGATAAGCCTCGGGGAGACGATAACCGGTCTGTGATCCGAGGATTTCCGAATGGGGAAACCCGGCCGCCCGTCATGGGTGGTCACCGCCGTCTGAATATATAGGGCGTGCGGGGGGAACGCGGGGAAGTGAAACATCTCAGTACCCGCAGGAAGAGAAAACAATAGTGATTCCGTGAGTAGTGGCGAGCGAAAGCGGATGGGGCTAAACCGGTGGCGTGTGATACCCGGCAGGGGTTGCGTCATCGGGGTTGTGGGACCATTCGTCCAGGGTCTGCCGGCTCTGGCGCGTGAGGTGCGGGCGTATAGGTGAACAGGTTTGAATGCCTGACCGTAGAGGGTGTGAGTCCCGTAACCGTAATGCGTTCCGCCGCGTGGTGGTGGTATCCCGAGTAGCACGGGGCCCGAGAAATCCCGTGTGAATCTGCCAGGACCACCTGGTAAGCCTGAATACTCCCTGATGACCGATAGCGGACCAGTACCGTGAGGGAAAGGTGAAAAGTACCCCGGGAGGGGAGTGAAATAGTACCTGAAACCGTGTGCTTACAATCCGTCAGAGCCTGGCACCCTTGTGGTGGGTGGGTGATGGCGTGCCTTTTGAAGAATGAGCCTGCGAGTTAGTGTTACGTCGCGAGGTTAACCCGTGTGGGGGAGCCGTAGCGAAAGCGAGTCTGAACAGGGCGTTCAGTGGCGTGATCTAGACCCGAAGCGAAGTGATCTACCCATGGCCAGGTTGAAGCGACGGTAAGACGTCGTGGAGGACCGAACCCACTTCAGTTGAAAATGGAGGGGATGAGCTGTGGGTAGGGGTGAAAGGCCAATCAAACTTCGTGATAGCTGGTTCTCCCCGAAATGCATTTAGGTGCAGCGTTGCGTGTTTCTTGCCGGAGGTAGAGCTACTGGATGGCCGATGGGCCCCAACAGGTTACTGACGTCAGCCAAACTCCGAATGCCGGTAAGTGAGAGCGCAGCAGTGAGACCGTGGGGGATAAGCTTCATGGTCGAGAGGGAAACAGCCCAGACCACCGACTAAGGCCCCTAAGCGTGTGCTAAGTGGGAAAGGATGTGGAGTTGCTTAGACAACCAGGAGGTTGGCTTAGAAGCAGCCACCCTTGAAAGAGTGCGTAATAGCTCACTGGTCAAGTGATTCCGCGCCGACAATGTAGCGGGGCTCAAGTACACCGCCGAAGTCGTGGCATTCATGCATTCCCTAGCCTTCGTGGTTCAGGGGTGTGGATGGGTAGGGGAGCGTCGTGTGGGCAGTGAAGCTGCGGGGTGACCCAGTGGTGGAGCCCACACGAGTGAGAATGCAGGCATGAGTAGCGAAAGACGGGTGAGAAACCCGTCCGCCGAATGATCAAGGGTTCCAGGGTCAAGCTAATCTGCCCTGGGTGAGTCGGGACCTAAGGCGAGGCCGACAGGCGTAGTCGATGGACAACGGGTTGATATTCCCGTACCGGCGAAGAACCGCCCCTACTGATCCGGGGATACTAACCACCCCAAGCGGTCATCGGGTTCCCTTCGGGGGGCCCACCGATCGTGCGGCGTGGGACCTGATCCGGGGAGGTAAGCGTATTAACAGGTGTGACGCAGGAAGGTAGCCAGGCCGGGCGATGGTTGTCCCGGTCCAAGCAGGTAGGCTGTCCCATTGGCAAATCCGTGGGGCGTGTAGGCCGAGACGTGATGGGACCCCCGTTCGGGGGAATCTGGTGATCCTCTGCTGCCGAGAAAAGCATCGACGCGAGGTTCTAGCCGCCCGTACCCGAAACCGACACAGGTGATCAGGTAGAGAATACCAAGGCGATCGAGAGAATTATGGTTAAGGAACTCGGCAAAATGCCCCCGTAACTTCGGGAGAAGGGGGGCCTGCCCCGTGACGGCACTTCGCGTGCTCGAGCGGGTGTGGGCCGCAGAGACCAGGGGGAAGCGACTGTTTACTAAAAACACAGGTCCGTGCGAAGTCGCAAGACGATGTATACGGACTGACTCCTGCCCGGTGCTGGAAGGTTAAGAGGACCGGTTAGTGCCCCTTGTGGGTGCGAAGCTGGGAATTTAAGCCCCAGTAAACGGCGGTGGTAACTATAACCATCCTAAGGTAGCGAAATTCCTTGTCGGGTAAGTTCCGACCTGCACGAATGGAGTAACGACTTCCCCGCTGTCTCAACCATAAACTCGGCGAAATTGCACTACGAGTAAAGATGCTCGTTACGCGCAGCAGGACGGAAAGACCCCGAGACCTTTACTATAGTTTGGTATTGGTGTTCGGTGCGGTTTGTGTAGGATAGGTGGGAGACTGTGAGCCCGGCACGCCAGTGTCGGGGGAGTCATCGTTGAAATACCACTCTGACCGCTTCGGATGTCTAACTTCGACCCGTGATCCGGGTCAGGGACAGTGCCTGATGGGTAGTTTAACTGGGGCGGTTGCCTCCTAAAGAGTAACGGAGGCGCCCAAAGGTTCCCTCAGCCTGGTTGGCAATCAGGTGTCGAGTGTAAGTGCACAAGGGAGCTTGACTGTGAGAGAGACATCTCGAGCAGGGACGAAAGTCGGGACTAGTGATCCGGCGGCACCTCGTGGAAGGGCCGTCGCTCAACGGATAAAAGGTACCTCGGGGATAACAGGCTGATCTTGCCCAAGAGTCCATATCGACGGCATGGTTTGGCACCTCGATGTCGGCTCGTCGCATCCTGGGGCTGGAGTAGGTCCCAAGGGTTGGGCTGTTCGCCCATTAAAGCGGTACGCGAGCTGGGTTTAGAACGTCGTGAGACAGTTCGGTCCCTATCCGCTCCTTAGTACGAGAGGACCGGGACGGACGAACCTCTGGTGTGTCAGTTGTACTGCCAAGTGCACCGCTGATTAGCTACGTTCGGATGGGATAACCGCTGAAAGCATCTAAGCGGGAAGCCTGCTTCAAGATGAGATTTCCATACCCGTGAGGGTTGAAGGCCCCCAGCTAGACCACTGGGTTGATAGGCCGGATGTGGAAGCGAGGACTACAGACTCGTGAAGCTGACCGGTACTAATAGGCCAACAACTTACACCACCCCACCACCCGGGTTTCGTCCCGAGTGAGTGATTCAGATAGCTCTGCTCGCGTCCACCATGCAGCTCCCGATCAACAAACCCCACCCCGAAACGAATCTCCGGGTCGGGGGAACACCCGGGAGACGACACCAGTACCCTGGTGTCCCAGGATTTCACCCCAGGAATGGGGGAATAGTGTTACGGCGGCCATAGCGTGGGGGAAACGCCCGGACCCATCCCGAACCCGGAAGCTAAGACCCACTGCGCCGATGGTACTGCACTCGTGAGGGTGTGGGAGAGTAGGACACCGCCGGACAACCCGTAACCGAATGCCTCGGACCAGGTCCCTCCAACGACGGAGGA
>NZ_BMJI01000039.1 GCF_014643255.1 Tersicoccus solisilvae
GATCGAGGCGGAGAACAACTACTACCGTCAGAACAACCCCCAGCACCAACCGGCGCTGGGAGAACCCGCCCTCCACTAAACCCGGGGCGGTTCAGTCACCGCCGCCGAGCACGCGGGCCGGAAAGTCCCCGGGCATTGGGAAGGAGACCTGGTCGTGGGTCCGAACAACTCCGGGATCATCACCCTGGTCGAGCGGGCCTCCCGGTTCACCCTGCTCGGGCGGCTGCCCGGGACGCGGGACTCGACCACGGTCATCGACAAGCTCACGGCCATGATCGAGGAGCTACCCGGCGCGATGAGGCGCTCGGTCACCCGGTCGGTCACCTGGGATCAGGGCACGGAGATGGCCCAGCACGCCCGGTTCACGGTGGCGACCGGGTGCCCGGTCTTTTTCTGCGACCCGCACTCTCCGTGGCAGCGGCCCACGAACGAGAACCTCAACGGGCAACTGCGCTGGGAATACCCCAAAGGCACCGACTTCAACCGCATCAGCGACGAGGACCTCCGCACCGTTCAGGACATGCTCAACGCCCGACCCCGCGTCATCCTCGACGGAGCCACCCCCAGTGAGACACTCGACGAACTAATCACCACCGTCGCACTCACCACCTGAACCGGCCTCGCCGATGGTCGCATCTACCGTCCACTCGGCGTCGGACGGCTACCGAGTGGGCGGACGATGTTGCGGGCGTCGCCGATGGTCGCATCTACCGTCCACTCGGCGCGGGACGGCTACCGAGTGGGCGGACGATGTCGCGGGCGTCGCTGATGGTCGCATCTACCGTCCACTCGGCGCGGTCCACTCGCCGCCGCCCGCCGTCGCCCGACGGGGGCCGGAGCCGACCGCGTCAGCCGAATTGCTTCCGCAGGTCCGCCTTGCGGATCTTCCCGCTGGCCGTCCGCGGCATCTGGTCGGCGAACACCACCGACTTGGGGATCTTGTACCGGGCCAGCCGGCCGTCCAGATGTCCCAGCACCTCCTCGGCGGTCAGGCTCGTGCCGTCCCGCACGGTGACGATCGCCCGGCCGACCTCCCCCCACTTCTCGTCCGGGACGCCGATGACGGCGACCGCGGCCACGGCGTCGAGTTCGGCGATCAGCTGCTCAACCTCGGCCGGGTAGATGTTCTCGCCGCCCGAGATGATCATGTCCTTGAGCCGGTCCGAGATGAAGAGGAAGCCGTCGTCGTCGAGGTGGCCCATGTCGCCGGACTTGAACCAGCCGCCGGCGTCGAAGGATTCCGCGGTGGCGTCGGGCCGCTGCCAGTACTCGTGGATGACGTTGGGGCCGCAGATCTGGATCTCCCCGGTCTGCCCGGGGGGCAACTCCTCGCCGAGCGGGTCGGCGATGCGGACGTCCGTGAAGAAGTGCGGCAGGCCGCCGGAGCCGGCCCGGGACGCCGAGTACCGGACCGGCAGCGTCGTCGCCCCGGGCGCCGTCTCGGTCATCCCGTAGCCCATGGTGAAGGACAGCCCGCGTTCCTCGTACGCGGCCAGCACCCGGTGCGGCACCGCCGAGCCGCCGCACGTGAGCTTAGTGAGCGAGGAGATGTCGCGCGTCGCCCAGTCCGGGTGCTCGGCCAGCAGCTGGTACGTGGTGGGCACGCCGGAGATCGCGGTGGCCCGGTGCTCCTCGATCAGGCGCAGCGCCTCGCCGGGCTCGAACCGGGGCTCGAGCACCAGCGTGCCGCCCTTGAGCAGGGTGGGTAGTGCGCCCATGTCCAGCGCCGCGACGTGGAACAGCGGCGAGATCATCAGGGACACGTCGGTGGAGGCGAGGTCGAAGTCGACCAGCACGTTCATGCAGTTCCAGGTCACGTTCCCGTGGGTCAGCACCGCACCCTTCGGCCGGCCGGTGGTGCCGGAGGTGTAGAGGATCATCGCCGGGTCCTCCAGCGTCACCGGGACGTCGTGCCGCACCGGTTCCGCGGCGGCGAGCGCCTCCTCCAGGTCGACGTCCTCCGCCGGAGGCGTGCTCGTGAACCGCGGATCGGGGCCGTCGTCCACCCGCACGCGGTGCTGCACCGCCGTGCCCTCACTGCCCGGCAGGGCCAGGCCGGTGAGGGAGGTGGCGTACACGAGCACGGTCGCGCCGCTGTCCGTCAGGGCGAACTGCAGTTCCGGGGCGGCCAGCCGCGTGTTCAACGGCACGAACACCGCCCCGCACACTCCGGCGGCGAACAGCGTCTCGAGGAACGCCGGGTGGTTCTCACCGAGGTACGCGACCCGGTCTCCCGGCCGGACGCCGTGCCCGCGGAGCACCGCGGCCAGCCGGTCGACCCGGTCGGCGAGCTCGTCGTAACTGATCGTGCGGCCCCGGCACACCAGCGCCGTGCGCCCGGCCGACTTGGGCAGCCGACGGTGCGGCCACGATCCGATCCCGTTGTTCAGCATGGGAGCTCCTTCCGGACAGGGGGAGGACGAGGGTCAGTGCTGGACCGTGGTCAGGTCCAGGTCGCGGCCCTCGCGGGTGAACAGCACCGCCAGCAGGCTCACGACGCCGACGGCGGCGAGGAAGACCACCACGGGCACGATCGAGCGCTGGCTGGAGGCGTAGAGGGACGCGAGGATCCCGGGGGTGAAGCCGGCGCCGAGCAGGGTGGCCAGCTGGTAGCCGCCGGAGGCGCCGGTGTACCGGGAGGCGGTGCCGAACTGCTCGGAGATGAACGCGGCCAGCGGTCCGAACATGCACGAGTGCAGGATCAGTCCGACGGTGAACCCGAGGAAGATCAACCACGGGTTCTTCGAGCCGAACAGCGCGAACATGGGGAACAGGTAGAGGATGAAGAGCACGATGGACACGATGATCATCGGCTTGCGTCCCACGCGGTCCGACAGCCGGCCGGCCCCGATCACCACGAAGATGCTGATGAACGACGCGGCGGAGAAGGCGAACAGGGTGGACTGACGCTCGGCGCCGGCGGCAACCGCGTAGGTGATCGAGAAGGTGGCCAGGGTGACCTGGAAGGCGAAGCCGGCGGCGGCGCCGAGGGCGGTGAGGATCAGCGCCTTCGGGCGGCGCAGCACGGAGACCAGCGGGATGGCGGGGCGCTCGGCCTCGTTCCGCTCGGCCATGGCGAGGGCGGCCTTGAACACCGGGCTCTCGGAGATGCGGGAGCGGACGTACAGCCCGACGGCGAGCAGCACGAGGGAGAACACGAAGGGGATGCGCCAGCCCCAGGCCAGGAACCGGTCCGAGGGCAGGGCGGCGAAGATGCCCATGATGAGGGTGCCGAGCACCGCGCCCGAGGGGGCGCCGGCGTTGGCGAACGATGCCGCGAACCCGCGCTTGCCCTCCGCCGAGTGCTCGAGGGCCATCAGGGCGGCCCCACCCCACTCGCCGCCGACCGCGATGCCCTGGCACACGCGCAGCGCGATGAGCAGGATCGGCGCGAGCGCCCCGATCACGGCCGGGGTGGGGATGAGGCCGATCAGGGTGGACCCGATGCCCATCAGGGTCATGGTCAGGACGAGCATCTTCTTGCGCCCGAGCCGGTCGCCGAAGTGACCGAAGATGAACCCGCCGAGCGGCCGGGCCAGGTAGCCGGCGGCGAACGTGCCGAAGGACGCGATGGTCGCGGTCAGCGGGTCCAGGTTCGCGAAGAACACGGCGCCGAACACCAGTGACGACGCGGTGGCGTACAGCAGGAAGTCGTAGAACTCGACCGTGCTGCCCAGATAGCTGGAGAGCAGGACGCGGCGCACTTCGCGGGGGTTCGACGCCGCGGTGGCCGCGGAGGGGTCGGGGATGACGTTGCTCATGGGAACTCCAGGGTCCGGGATCGACGGGGCGTCGGTGCCTGTCCGTCGTCGGGTGAACGTGAAAGTGAGCGGCACGCTGATCGGTGAGTCGAGGAGGAATCGCCGGCTGTTCGGTACGGGGCTGGGGACGTGCTGGGCAGGTCAGACCCTATGAGGGTGCGGGTTGCCTGGGTCTTGAGGCCGGGGCCTCGCGTATGCAGTGATTCGTGGATCACTCGCTCGGTCGGCGGGCGGGTG
>NZ_BMJI01000040.1 GCF_014643255.1 Tersicoccus solisilvae
GAGTGTTAACTGCGCGTTTAGTTGCTAGGTGTAGACCCGAAACCCGGTGATCTAGCCATGGGCAGGTTGAAGGTTGAGTAACATCAACTGGAGGACCGAACCGACTAATGTTGAAAAATTAGCGGATGACTTGTGGCTGGGGGTGAAAGGCCAATCAAACCGGGAGATATCTGGTTCTCCTCGAAAGCTATTTAGGTAGCGCCTCGGACGAACACCTTTGGGGGTAGAGCACTGTTAAGGCTAGGGGGTCATCCCGACTTACCAACCCTTTGCAAACTCCGAATACCAAAGAGTGCTATCCGGGAGACAGACGGCGGGTGCTAACGTCCGTCGTCAAAAGGGAAACAACCCAGACCGTCAGCTAAGGTCCCAAAGTAATTGCTAAGTGGGAAACGATGTGGGAAGGCTTAGACAGCTAGGATGTTGGCTTAGAAGCAGCCATCATTTAACGAAAGCGTAATAGCTCACTAGTCGAGTCGGCCTGCGCGGAAGATGTAACGGGGCTAAGCAATTCACCGAAGCTACGGGTACTGATGCTTGCATCAGTGCGGTAGAGGAGCGTTCTGTAAGCCGTTGAAGGCGAAGGGGTAACCCACGCTGGAGGTATCAGAAGTGCGAATGCTGACATGAGTAACGATAAAGGGGGTGAAAAACCCCCTCGCCGAAAGACCAAGGGTTCCTGTCCAACGTTAATCGGGGCAGGGTGAGTCGACCCCTAAGGCGAGGCTGAAAGGCGTAGTCGATGGGAAACGGGTTAATATTCCCGTACTTCTGCTAACTGCGATGGAGAGACGGAGAAGGCTAGGCCAGCGCGGCGTTGGTTGTCCGCGTTTAAGGTAGTAGGTGGTGTGCTTAGGCAAATCCGGGCACACATACACTGAGAGCTGATGACGAGTCCCTACGGGGATGAAGTGGTTGATGCCATGCTTCCAGGAAAATCTTCTAAGCTTCAGGTTAGTAGGAATCGTACCCCAAACCGACACAGGTGGTCGGGTAGAGAATACCAAGGCGCTTGAGAGAACTCGGCTGAAGGAACTAGGCAAAATGGTACCGTAACTTCGGGAGAAGGTACGCTGCCGGCGGTGAAGACCTCGCGTCGTAAGCTGCTGGCAGTCGCAGATACCAGGTGGCTGCAACTGTTTATCAAAAACACAGCACTGTGCAAAATCGCAAGATGACGTATACGGTGTGACGCCTGCCCGGTGCCGGAAGGTTAATTGATTGGGTTATCTTCGGAGAAGCTCATGATCGAAGCCCCAGTAAACGGCGGTGGTAACTATAACCATCCTAAGGTAGCGAAATTCCTTGTCGGGTAAGTTCCGACCTGCACGAATGGAGTAACGATGGCCACGCTGTCTCCAGCCGAGACTCAGTGAAGTTGAAATTGCGGTGAAGATGCCGTATACCCGCGGCTAGACGGAAAGACCCCGTGAACCTTTACTATAGCTTGGCACTGAACATTGACCCTACATGTGTAGGATAGGTGGGAGACTGTGAAGATGAGACGCCAGTCTTGTTGGAGTCAACCTTGAAATACCACCCTTGTAGTGTTGATGTTCTAACCTGGGCCCCTAATCGGGGTTAGGGACAGTGCCTGGTGGGTAGTTTGACTGGGGCGGTCTCCTCCCAAAGAGTAACGGAGGAGCACGAAGGTTGGCTAAGTACGGTCGGACATCGTACGGTTAGTGTAATGGCATAAGCCAGCTTAACTGCGAGACAGACACGTCGAGCAGGTGCGAAAGCAGGTCATAGTGATC
>NZ_BMJI01000041.1 GCF_014643255.1 Tersicoccus solisilvae
CATCTGAGGTGAAACTTAGGTGGTGGCGGGGGTGGTGACGAGGTATCCCAGTGCGGTCAATTCGTGGACGAGGTGTTGGGCGCGTTGTCCTGGCCGGCGTCGGGTGAAGTAGTCGGCCCCGAGTTCGCGGTAGGGCTGGTCCCGGTCGATCATGTAGTAGACGGCGACCAGCAGGGAGTGCTCGAGAGCGCCGATGGCCTTCGCGTATCCGCGTCTGCTGGCGATGCGGTGGAATTGGGCGTTGGCGTAGGTGTTCTTCGAGCGGGACGCTGCCATCGCCGCGTCGTGCAGGTAGGTCGTCAACCACTTGTTGCCCTTCCGGGTCCGGCCCGACCGGGACTTGCCGGCGGACTCGTACTGGCCCGGGCAGCGCCCGGCCCAGGACGCGAGCCGTCCGGCGGAGCCGAACACGCTCATGTTGACCCCGATCTCAGCGATCAACCCCTCGGCGGTGCGGCGATCGACACCGACGGCGGTGGTCAGCAGGTCACGCTGATGGGCGAAAGGGGTGATCACCCGGTCGATCTCCTCCGAGAGGCGGCCGATGGCCTCGTCGAGGTAATCCAGTTTGGCCAGGATCTCCCCGACGATCAGGGCGTGATGGTCGCTGAACCGTCCGGTCAACGCCTCCCGCAACGCGGGGATCTTCTTCCGCAGACTGGTCCGCGCCAACTCGGAGAGCACCTCGGGGTCACGAGTGCCCTCGACCAGTCCCCTCAGCATCGCCCGCCCCGAGACGCCGAGGATGTCGCTGGCGACGGAGGACAACTTGATCCCCGCATCCTGCAGGACCTTGTCCAGTCGCTGCGCTTCACGGCCCCGTTCGTCGATCTGCGCCTTCCGGTACCGGGTCAGATTCCGCAGCTGCCGGATCGGTTCCGGCGGCACGAACGAGGCCGTCACCAGCCCGTGAGCGGTCAACTCCGCGATCCACGCCGCGTCCGCCGCGTCGGTCTTGCGTCCGGGCACGTTGTGCATGTGCCGGGCGTTGAGCAGCCAGCAACCGAACCGGTCCTCCAGCACGTAATACACCGGCTTCCAGTAGACCCCGGTCGCTTCCATCGCCACCAACGTCACCTTCCACTGCGCCAACCAGTCGGCCAACGCGAGCAGCTCCGAGGTGGTCGTCCCGAACGTGTGCAGCTTCTCGACCACGTCACCACCGGTGGTGACCCGCACGCACGCGACCACCGTGTCCTTGTGCACGTCCAATCCCGCGCACCGCTCGACCAACGTCTCCATCACGTTGCCTTCCCTCTCACCGGCCCCCACGAGGAATCACCCGGGGAACCCCACCAAGAAGGAATCTGAGGTACGCGCTCGAAGCAGCAGTTCCATGTGCCCAGAGGCTCCCACGCCACGCTATTGAACGGGCTCCCTGGCACCATGGATGTCCGACGTCGACAGGCGACCCAACCCACATGTTTCTCCCGCTCCACGCGGGCCGCAAGGCCCCAGCCCGCTATTGACGA
>NZ_BMJI01000042.1 GCF_014643255.1 Tersicoccus solisilvae
CATCTATTGACAGTGAGGATGATGGTGGGTGTCCCGCAGCGGTCGTCCTGACTCGTCTGTTGACTGACCGTGGGTCTTGAGCTCGATCTGTCGGTCGGCTCGCTGCGGGACACTTGTGCACTCGCCGTGCAGAGGGTGTGACCTCATAGGAGCCTGTGCCACCAGGCACCCATCACTGTCTTGTCCGCTCTCCACTGACGGTGCGTGCCGCCCCGTTCCAGTTCACGAGAGAGGACGGCGATGACCACCATCGCACGAGAACATGCCACACACCAGGCTCAGAACCAGGCTCGCAACCAGACTGGTGACCCGATCGGGGACCAGGGTGGGGGCCAGGGTGGGGACCAGGCTGGGGTGATCGGGGGTGTGGACACCCACCAGGACACGCACACGGCCGCGGTGATCGACTCCGCCGGCCGGCTGCTCGGCCACCACCAGTTCACCGCCGACCGGTCGGGGTACGCGGCCCTGCTGAGCTGGTTGCACTCGTTCGGGCCGATCCTGATGGTCGGGATCGAAGGGACCGGGGCGTACGGGGCCGGCCTGGCCCGCCACCTTGACGATGACGGCGTGGCCCTGGTCGAGATCGACCGCCCGGACCGGAGGACCCGGCGACGGGCCGGGAAGTCCGACCCGATCGACGCCGAGGCCGCCGCCCGGACCGCCTGGACCCGAGCCCGCACCGGAACCCCGAAAGACCGCCACGGGCAGGTCGAAGCGCTCCGCAACCTACGGGTCGTCCGCCGCAGCGCCGTCGACCAACGCGCCGACACCGTCCGGCGGATCAAGTCGCTGATCATCACCGCCCCCGACGGTCTCCGGGCCCGGCTACGCACCCTGACCAAGCACCATCTCCTGGCCGCGTGCGCGGCCCTCCGCCCGGACCCGACCCGGATCGGGGACCCCGACCACGCCGTCAAAGCCGCGCTCCGGTCCTTGGCGCGTCGGCACGCGGCCTTGAGCGCCGAGATCGACGAGCTCGACACCCTGATCAAGCCGCTGGTCACCGACATCAACCCGGCCCTGCTGGACCTGCCCGGTGTCGGCCCCGACGTCGCCGGGCAACTGCTGGTCACCACCGGGCAGAACACCACCCGCATCCGATCCGAGGCCGCGTTCGCGATGCTCTGCGGAGTCGCCCCGGTCCCGGCATCCTCCGGCAGAACCCAGCGACACCGCCTCAACCGCGGCGGTGACCGGCAAGCCAACGCCGCCCTCTACCGCATCGCCCTGAGCCGCCTCCGATGGGACCCCCGAACCCGGGCCTACCGCGACCGACGCCTCACCGAAGGCCACTCCAACAAAGACGTCATCCGCTGCCTCAAACGCCACATCGCCCGCGAGATCTACTCAGTCCTCACCCACCCTTGACATCCATAGGAGCATCGAGCTGGCGC
>NZ_BMJI01000043.1 GCF_014643255.1 Tersicoccus solisilvae
TGAACCGCCCCGGGTCTGGTGGAGGGTCTGATTCCCCGAGAGGATGATGATCATGCCGGCACCGAGGAAGTATCCGCAGGAGTTGCGGGAACGGGCGATGCGGCTTGTGGCCGAGGCTCGTAAGGAGGATCCGGAGCTGTCGCTGAACGCCGCGGTGATCCGGGTCGGGCAGCGTACCGGGGTGAACCCGGACACGCTGCGGGGCTGGTCCAAGCAGGCCGCGATCGACGCGGGCGAACGCCCGGGCACCAGCACGAACGACGCGGCCCGGATCAAGTCGTTGGAGGCCGAGGTCCGGGAGCTCAAACGCGCCAATGAAATCTTGTTGGCGGCCTCCTCGTTCTTCGCGCGGGAGCTCGACCCGCGACTGCCGTGGTAGTCCAGTTCATCGACGAGCACCGGGCCCGGTTCGGGGTCGAGCCGATCTGCCGGGTGCTCACCGAGCACGGCGTGCCGATCGCCCCGTCCGGGTACTACGCCTTCAAGACACGTCCCGCCTCGGCCCGGACGGTCGCCGACGCGGAGCTGGCCTTGCAGATCGAACGAGTCTTCTGGGACCGCAACCTGGGTCGTGGGGTCAGTGGCGCCCGAAAGGTGTGGCGGCTGCTGGCCCGGGAAGGGATCACCGTGGCCCGGTGCACGGTCGAGCGGCTGATGCGCCAGCACGGTCTGGCCGGGGCGCGCCGTGGCAAGCAGTTCATCACCACCCGTCCGGACGCATCATCCCCGCGGCCTGAGGACCATGTGCAACGCGTGTTCGCCGCGGACCGACCCAATCGGCTCTGGGTGGTGGACTTCACCTACGTGCCGACGTGGTCGGGGATGGCGTTCACCGCGTTCGTCACCGACGTCTTCTCGCGTCGGATCGTGGGCTGGCGGACCATGAATCGGATGCCCACCGACCTGCCCTTGGACGCCCTCGAGATGGCGTTGTGGGTGCGGGACCGGGCCGGTCAGGACGTCACCGGGCTGATTCAACATTCGGATGCCGGGTCCCAGTACACCGCGCTGCGCTACGCCGAGCGGCTCGCCGACGTGGGCGCGGTCGCCTCCATCGGGACCGTCGGCGACTCGTATGACAACGCCCTGGCCGAGTCAACGATCGGGCTCTACAAGACCGAGTGCGTGAAGGTCGACGGCCCGTTCCGCACCGCCGACCAGCTCGAACTCGCGACGCTGTCCTGGGTGCACTGGTTCAACGAGAACCGGCTGCACTCCTCCATCGGCTACCGCACACCGATCGAGGCGGAGAACAACTACTACCGTCAGAACAACCCCCAGCACCAACCGGCGCTGGGAGAACCCGCCCTCCACTAAAC
This sequence comes from Tersicoccus solisilvae, assembly GCF_014643255.1. Taxonomy (GTDB): domain Bacteria; phylum Actinomycetota; class Actinomycetes; order Actinomycetales; family Micrococcaceae; genus Tersicoccus; species Tersicoccus solisilvae. Next base: position 1,320 of record NZ_BMJI01000043.1, read on the forward strand.
CCGGGGCGGTTCA
>NZ_BMJI01000044.1 GCF_014643255.1 Tersicoccus solisilvae
GGGTGAAGCGGGGCCCTTCCTGGCCGGGGAGGGCCCCGCTTCGTCGTTCACGGGGTGGTGTCGGGAGACAGCGTGTCAGGCGACGCGCGGTCAGTCTGATATGCGCGGGTTGGTTACCGCAGGGCCCTGGTTTCGGCTGGAGAGGCGGAGCGCGTCTGAGGTCGAGCGTGCCCCCGTTGGCCGGGGGTGCTCACAGTCGACTCGCGGGTCCTCTCCTCGCGCTGCTGCCCGGACACCCGGGATGTCCCGTGAACGGGTCGGGTGCTCAGTCCTCCATCACGGCCAGGGACCAGCACCAGCCGGCGAGTTCGCGGGCGATGGCGGTGTTGGCGACGGTGTGCCGTTTCTTGTGGGCGGTCATCGTGTCCCAGCGGTGGTGCAGCCGCCGGTTGCCGGCGTCGCCGCGGGCCACGGCCCTGGCCGGTGCCAACGCCCACCGGTCCTGCATGGTCTTGCCCGGCCGGTAGTCGGGTTTGTGGTGCCACGCGGCCTCGATCAACAGGCGACGGGCGTGGCTGTTCCCGGTCTTGGTGATGCCGCCCTGGACGCGGGAGCCGCCGGAGGAGAACTCCGAGGGCACCAGCCCGAGATAGGACCCGATCGTCGCCCCGGTCAACCGGTGCCAATTGCCGATCTCCACTGCCAGGGCGAACCCGGTCGTGGTCGAGATCCCCCGCAGGCAGCACAACCGGCGGGTCAGGGACGTGAACTCACTGTCCGCGGCCAGCGCCGCGATCTGATGATCGAGCCGGTCCCGGCGGGCCAACGTGTGGACGACCGCGTCATAGGCGTCATCGAAGGCGGCCAGCGTCCCGCCGCCGCCGAACTGGAGGTGGTCCGTGCGGGTCCGTCGCAACCACGCTTCGTGTTTGCCGGTCCACGCGTCACCACCGTCGTAGACGTGGCCGTGACGCAGCAGCAGCTTGGACAGCCGGTGCCGTGCGCTCATCAGGCTCATGCGGGCGTCCTCCCGGGCCCGCACCAGATCCCGCGCCGATTCCTGCGCCGGGGTGGGGATGGTGACCGCGACGATATCGTCGTTGCGGGCCAGCCGAGCCAGCAGTAACGCGTCGCGCCGGTCGGTCTTGACTCTGTCCCCGCTCGGACGCAGCAGCTTGCTCGGGGCCGCGATCTGGCAGGCATGCCCGGCCGTCAACAGCGCCCGTGCCAGCCCGTACCCGGTCGGGCCCGCCTCATAGGTCACCAGGACGGGGCCGTGGTCCCGTGCCAGCCCGTCGACGAACGCCACGATCTGGTCCGAGACCGGTGAGATCGTCCGTTCGATCAG
>NZ_BMJI01000045.1 GCF_014643255.1 Tersicoccus solisilvae
ATCGGCTACGACGAAGCCGCTATCCAAGAGCTAGTGAATAAAGGGCTGGCCAAAATCAAAGGAGACAAATAACTCCTGAAGTCGCGCGAAGGCTTGTGTTCAAGCCTTCGCAGTATACCCCGCTGAAAACGTTTTATTGAGCAAGGTGTCAAATGGATATAATAGCTGGACAAGATTTACGTCAGACTTGGGATGATCTGGCCCTCAACTATGGAGAGAAAACGGCGCTTATCGTCGAAAACCTTCAAGGGCTAGCCCAGGAATACAGTTATGCCGGGCTCAATAAAGAGATCAACCGCACCGCTAACCTGTTTCATTCGCTGGGCGTCACCAAGGGCGACAAGGTGGCACTGCATATCAACAACTGTGCCGAGTTCATCTTCTGTTGGTTCGGTCTGGCCAAGATAGGCGCCATCATGGTGCCAATAAATACTCATCTGCTGCAGGAAGAAACCGCCTACATTCTGGACAAGTGTGGTATCTCGCTGGTGGTTACCAGCAGCGATTTTCAATCACTCTATAGCTGTTTGCAGCAAGATCCCGGCTCTCCACTACAGCAGATACTGCTGATTGCCGATGAATCTGCCACCGCGCCGGCCAATATTCTCAATTTTCATCGCCTAAGGCTGGCACAACCCGACGAGCTGCAACACAGAGTGCCATTGAGCAGCAGCGATGTTGCCGAAATCCTATTTACCTCGGGCACGACTTCCCGTCCCAAGGGCGTGGTAATTACCCACTACAATCTCAGATTCGCCGGTTACTATACCGCCTGGCAATGTGCCCTTAGGGACGATGATATCTACCTGACCCCCATGCCCGCCTATCATATTGACTGCCAGTGCACCGCAGCCATGGCGGCCTTTTCGGCGGGAGCCACCTTTGTGATGCTGGAAAAATTCAGCGCCCGCGCCTTCTGGGGGCAAATCTGTAAGTATCGTGCCACAGTCACAGAATGTATCCCGCTGATGATCCGCACCCTGATGATGCAGCCGCAAATGCCCTGGGAGAAACAGCATTGCCTGCGTGAAGTATTGTTCTACCTCAACCTGTCGGATCAAGAAAAAGAC
>NZ_BMJI01000046.1 GCF_014643255.1 Tersicoccus solisilvae
GAAGCCGGTGGTTTCGGTACCGCGGCCGTGGTTTCTCCAGTCGGCTCCTACATTTTTGAAGATGGCCGGGTGGTCACCGTTGGTGACGGCAAGGTGGGTGAACATGTCAGTCGCATCTATAAGGTCTTCACCGAAATCCAGAAAGGGCACAGACCAGGCCCACAAGGCTGGGTCTGCAAAGTGCCCCGGCTGGAAAAGGCATAAGCCAATATCCCCACTATGAGTAAAAAACGCGGCCATTTGAGCCGCGTTTTTTATGGGGTGATTTTATTTTCGGCTAAGCAAGGCCTCTGCCTGTCCTTCTGTCATTGGACGTCCCAACAGGAAGCCCTGAGCCTGATCGCAGCCCTGGGCCGCAAGGAAATTCAGTTGAGCCTGGGTTTCCACTCCTTCGGCCACCACCTGTAACTCAAGGCTGTGAGCCAGGACTATGATGGCGTTGGTAATGGCGGCATCGTCCGGGTCTTTGGTGATATCGCGGACAAACTCACGGTCAATTTTTAAGGTATCCAGCGGGAAGCGTTTGAGATAGGCCAGACTGGAATAACCGGTGCCAAAGTCATCAACCGCCAGGCTTAATCCCAGTGCTTTCAGTTGATTGAGTATTTCCACCGACTCCAGTGGCCGCTGCATCACTGCAGACTCAGTCAGTTCAATTTCCAACAGTTCTGCACTCAAACCGTGCATGGCGAGAGCGACTTCTATGCTGGAAATAATGTCAGTCTGCAGCTGTTTGGCGGAGATATTTATTGCCACGGGGACGACTTCCAACCCTTGATTCTGCCAGCGCTCCAGTTGACTGCAAACGCTTAGCAATACCCATTGGCCTATGCTATTGACCAAGCCGGTTTCCTCTGCCAGCGGAATGA
>NZ_BMJI01000047.1 GCF_014643255.1 Tersicoccus solisilvae
GTCATGGACGACGATTGCATTGCCTCGTGCGGTTCTGAGTTCGCCATACCAAACTTGTTTCTTTGCAGTGTTATACATATATGCCAATACCCTTAAATCAACACATACACTAAAGTTTCTTTGGCCAAAGAAGCGCACTACTGCTCACTTTGCCATCTTGGTTTCCACCCCATACAGGCGGGATTTCAAGTGCGTATTCTTACAGAATCTTCCCGATAATCAATGCTACAAACCGTGATTTTTCCAACGAAATAACGATTAATTTATCGAGACTGCACAGTTCTCAATGTTCACAGAGGACTTTAGTCCAAATTTCCAGCAGGGCAAGTTGAATTTTAGGCGCAAACACCTTAAGGCCGCATGTTGCAGCCTTATCGTGACGGTAGAAAAAAGCAGCTGACGCCATCGTCAGCAGTGGCAGGGAGTAGCATGTCAGTAGCTACTTACTTCAGTGTCAGCACCACCTTGCCAGAATGGCTTCCCGACTCCAATAAATGATGTGCCGCAATGCACTCTTCTAGCGGAAACTGGGCAAAGAGATGGGGCTTCAACATGCCTTTATCCAGTAAGGGCCAGACCTTGGCCTTGAGTTCGGCAGCAATCGCCGCCTTGGCCGCGACACTTTGAGGCCTCAGGGTTGAACCGGTCCAAACAATACGCTTGGCTATCAAGCGGAAAAGGTCGACTTCGGCCTTGGCACCACGCTGCATGGCAATCGATACCATGCGGCCGTCGCAGGCAAGCAGCTTGAGGTTCTTGTTGACGAAGTCGCCACCGGCCATATCCAGCACCACCTCGACGCCCTTGCCTTGGGTCCAATCCATCACCGCTTCAACAAA
>NZ_BMJI01000048.1 GCF_014643255.1 Tersicoccus solisilvae
TACAATGCTCCTCGCAGTCATAACGCCTTCTTGGCGGAGTTGGCACAGGTGCTGCCATCCCATGTTTGTCCACTGATTGTCACCGATGCGGGTTACCGCAATACCTGGTTTCGGGAGGTGGAACGATATGGTTGGTTTTGGCTTGGCCGTGTCCGTGGGGATGTCGGCTTTCTCCTGGTCAATCATGCCCAATGGCAGTCGAATAAGTCGCTTTATCCCTCCGCCACGGCGAAAGCCCGGCATATTGGTTACGTAAAACTGGGACGAAAATCGCCTATGCGCTGTCATTTACATCTGTACAAGGCTGCGCCGAAACATCGAGCCGACAAGCGGTCATCCAAAGCAGGACGCAATCATACGGCACAACAAAGTTACCGTCTTGGCAGTAAAGAGCCTTGGTTACTGGCAACCAACTTGCCTACGGAGGCGTTCTCGTCAACGCAGGTGGTCAAACTTTATGCCAGACGGATGCAGATAGAAGAAACCTTTCGCGACCTCAAAAGTCCCCAATACGGCATGGGACTCAGACAAAGCCGCAGTCGTTGTCCACGCCGTTATGATGTGTTGTTGCTGATAGCTTTGTTGGCAGAAATCCTGCTTTGGTGCATCGGTCTGGCTGCCAGGCATCTGGGATGGCAGCGGAGGTTTCAAGCCAATACGATACGTGACAGAAACGTGTTATCTGTGCTCAGGCTCGGCAAAGAGGTGAGACGACGTCCGGAATACTCAATCAAAGAATCGCATTTTCGCTGGGCTTGGGGTGAATTTCTTAAACTGGTTAACACCTCTGGGAG
>NZ_BMJI01000049.1 GCF_014643255.1 Tersicoccus solisilvae
GGCGCTTGATACTCAGTAACCCCAAAAGCGGCTAGCACTTTAGCCTTGTCCACGGCAGCAAAGGCCACGTCTATAGCCGGTGAAGTCTTGTCTTCATATTCCACTTCGGCTTCGGCCAGGGCAGAACCACAGTCGGTACACCAATGCACCGGCTTAACCCCTTTGTGCAGGTGGCCATTGTCGATCACTTTAGCCAATGAGCGAATGATGTTGGCCTCAGTGCTGAAATCCATGGTCAGGTAAGGTTTGAACCAGTCACCGAGTACGCCGAGACGGATAAAGTCATTGCGCTGACCATCCACCTGTTTGGCGGCATACTTACGGCACTCGTCACGAAACTCAGCGGCAGAGATTTTATGCCCGGGCTTACCAACTTTCTGTTCTACCTTGAGTTCGATTGGCAGACCATGGCAGTCCCAACCTGGCACATAAGGCGCATCAAACCCAGACAAAGTCTTGGATTTGATAATAATATCCTTGAGGATCTTGTTAACTGAGTGACCAATATGAATATCGCCATTCGCATATGGAGGGCCATCGTGCAGAATGAAAAGCTTGCGGCCAATACGGCTATCACGGATCTGTTGGTACAGATTCTCCTCGGTCCAGCGTTTCAACATCTCTGGCTCGCGATTTGCCAAATTACCACGCATCGGAAACTCGGTTTCCGGCAAATTCAAAGTTGATTTATAGTCGCTCATTGATCCTATACCATTAATTTAGCTAAGAGAGCTCAGCCTGCTTCATTGCTGAGTAAGGCGCGAGCCTCATCAGCGTCATTCAT
>NZ_BMJI01000050.1 GCF_014643255.1 Tersicoccus solisilvae
GTGTAAAGCGCCAGTGACTGCACTGCCAACTTGGGGAGGCCGAATTTGAAGCGGATCATCTCTCCCTGCTCTGTCACCCGGATCCGTCCGTCAACTGAGCCTGGAGGTTGCGACAGAATCGCCTGGTGAGCAGGGCCGCCGCCACGACCGATAGTACCGCCACGGCCGTGGAACAGAGTCAGTTTGACGCCGGCCTTCTTACACACAGCAACCAGTTGTTCCTGCGCCCGGTATTGTGCCCAGGCCGCAGCCATGACTCCGGCATCCTTGGCCGAATCCGAATAGCCAATCATCACTTCCTGCATGCCTTTGGTGTAACCCAGATACCAATCGATATCGAGCAGGGCAGAGATGCAATCGGCGGCATTGTTGAGGTCATCCAGGGTCTCAAACAGCGGCACTACCCGCATGGGATAGCGGCAGCCGGTTTCCTTGAGCAGCAAAAGTACCGCCAACACGTCGGATGGTTGGCTGGCCATGGATATCACATAAGAGCCCAGCGCTTGTTGAGGCTGAGTGGCTATCAAGCGGCAGGTTGCCAGTACCTCGGCCACCTCGTCTGATGGCTGCCAGTTTACCGGGATCAAGGGTCTGCGATTAGCCAGTTCCCTGAGCAGGAATGCCTGCTTTTCTGTCTCATCCCAATGGTTGAAGTCACCCATGCCCAGATAGCGGGTAAGTTCGGCAATGGCATTGGCGTGGCGCTCTGCATCCTGGCGGATATCCAACCTCAGCATATGAATGCCGAAGCATGCCAAGCGGCGCAACATATCCAGCAGCAG
>NZ_BMJI01000051.1 GCF_014643255.1 Tersicoccus solisilvae
CACAAGGCCGGGGCCAGCCAATCTTCAAAGCCAAGGGCAATTTTGGGCAGCCACAGCAGTGGCAAGAGCACCAGGCAGGCCAGGCGAGCGTACCAGGCCAAACGCTTAAGTTCGCCCTGGGGATGGAAGCGCCGGTATGCATACCAGGCCAGTAATAGACAGAGGAACAGCTCTACCCTGGCGATTTGCGCATACAGCGGCTGAGCGCGGAAACTCAGGCTATGCACCTCCACAACGGCGAAGATCACCTGAGCCGCCAGCGGTAACAACAAGGCCCAGGCCAAGGCCTCGCTGACCCTGAGTTGTTGCCTGCGCGCGAGTAGCAGCAAGGCCAGACTCAATCCGGGAATTATCACCAGGAAGTAGTGTTCACTCATCAGCCAAGCGCTAACCAGGGCTAAAGACACCAGCAGCACGTTGGCAAGCTCGCGTCCCAGCTGCAGCAGTTGTTGCTCCCAGCGGCTGAGTTCGGGCTGTTTGCCCAGCAGTTGGTTAAAGCCAAACAAGCTAAGCGTGCTTAGCCCCCAAGCCAGCAGCGGCAGTGACAAGAGTGCCGGCGCTTCATTGATCATATCGCCAAGGGCCAACAGGTTGATGAACAGTCCCAGAGCCAGCAGGGTGATGGCCTCGATTCGCAGCGAGGCTTGCTGCTCACGGCAACCTAGCCACATCAACAGCAAGGCTTCGAGCAGTAACACCAGCCCCAGCAGCTCACCACTGAGCAGGCTGAGCGCGACAAAACCGAGGCA
>NZ_BMJI01000052.1 GCF_014643255.1 Tersicoccus solisilvae
CTGTGACTGTAGTCAGTGCCCGCTCGGGTTTTGCCGGGTTTGATGGCCCTACCCACCACGGCATCTATGATTTCGGCCTGCTACGCAGCCTGCCTGACGTGAAAATCTTCTATGCCGGCACTGGCCGAGATCTGGAAGCGATTATAAACGCCAGAGCTCAGCATGCTGAAGGGCCCATGATTGTGCTACATCCCTACGAAACCGTGCCTGATAATGAATCCGATTACCTGCCGGCCAATCTCACTCCTCTGGACGAAGTGGAGGTGATCTGCCAAGGTAAAGATGGCCTGATCATTGCCGTAGCCAACCAATTGCAAACGGCCGTGGCTCTCAGGGACAAGCTGGCTAATGAGCAGCAGCTGCAATTCCAGGTAGTCAATTTACGCTGGTTGAAACCCCTGCCACTGCCCAGTCTACTACCGCTACTGGAGCAACACGACAAAGTCATCAGCCTTGAAGAAGGGCAAAAAGACAACGGTATCGGTGTGGCCATCAATCAGGTCATCAGAGATCAGCGCCTCAATTGTGACCTTTTGGTCAATGCGCTGGAGCAAGGCATATTGCCTGCCGGCGACAAACAGTCACTGGCAAAAATGACCCAAATAGACGCCGATAGTGTCTACCGGCAAGTCCTGGCCAGATGGAATATTGCACTATGACCCAACCAGCAAAGGCCCTGTTGGTCCTAGGTGCAGGCTCTGATCAACTATTCATGATACAAACGGCCCAGCGTATGGGCTATAT
>NZ_BMJI01000053.1 GCF_014643255.1 Tersicoccus solisilvae
GGCCAGTGTCATATGCATATCGCGGACGGTAAAGCCGCGGTGACGGGTTACCCGCAATACACGTTCCAGCACTTCGGGGCGTTGTTCCAGGGTCAATTCCAGATTATGGATCATGATCGCTTCTCCGTTTGTTCCATCATTTCACAGTTGGAGGCGCCGGGGGGAACCAGCGGCCAGACATTAAAGGCATCGTCTATGGCGACGTGCAGCAGGAAGGGGCCTTTGGCACTGAGCATCTCATCCAGTGCCTGCTCAACCTCATCGGCCGAGTAGATGGTGCGTCCGGGGATATCGAAGGAGGACGCCAGGGTAACAAAATCGGGGTTATCGGACAGGTCGGTTTCGCTGTATCTCTCTTCAAAAAACAGCTGTTGCCACTGTTTCACCATGCCCAACTTCTGGTTATCTATCAAAAGTATCTTCACCGGCAGTTTACGACGCTTGATGGTGGTCAGCTCCTGCACATTCATCATGAAAGAACCATCGCCGGAAACCGTGACCACAGTGGCATCCGGCCTTGCCATCTGCGCGCCTATGGCCGCCGGCAAGCCAAAGCCCATGGTGCCAAGCCCGGCACTGGAAAGATGATCTTCCGGGCGGCGAAAATGCATATGCTGGGCAACCCACATCTGGTGCTGGCCGACATCACAGCTCACCACAGAGTCGCTCGGCAGCTTGTTGGCCAGACGGCGCAACATGGCCGGCGCATAGATGAGTGAGCCTGGGTGGGCGTAATCCCAC
>NZ_BMJI01000054.1 GCF_014643255.1 Tersicoccus solisilvae
GACCTTTATTCTTAATGGTAAAGGGGAGCTGATTGCCTTTGTTCGTAGCTTTGTCGACTGGGATGACCCAAAAGCGATAGCCTTACTCAAAGGTTTCATTGAACAGGAAAATGCCCCTAAGTCGGCTGCAAACTAGCTAAATCTGGTTGCAAAACAGCCATAATGACTGAAAAAGATCGTTTTTGCCTAAAATGTCAGCAAGCGATCTTTTTTCTTTTAAAAAGCCCTTGCACAAAAGTTCAGGCTCCCTATAATGCGCTCCCACTGACACGGCACAGCGGCAACGCGAAAGACGTGACAGGGTCGACGAAAAGAGGCTCTTGAGTCCTTTCAACGACAGGCGAAAAAAGATGGTAAATACCTCTTGACGCCGCAGCAGGAAAGCGTAGAATACGCAGCCCTGACCCGATGGCCACAGCGCCTAAGGGATTGCTCTTTAACAAGATAAACAAGCAAATCTGTGTGGGCACTCACAGGCATTGAGAAATCGACAAAACGATTTAACTCGATGAAGAGTGTTCATGCGAACAGAATTCATTGAGTCGATTCTTCGGAATCAACCAAAACTTTAATTGAAGAGTTTGATCATGGCTCAGATTGAACGCTGGCGGCAGGCCTAACACATGCAAGTCGAGCGGTAACATTTCAAAAGCTTGCTTTTGAAGATGACGAGCGGCGGACGGGTGAGTAATGCCTGGGAATTTGCCCATTTGTGGGGGATAACAGTTGGAAACGAC
>NZ_BMJI01000055.1 GCF_014643255.1 Tersicoccus solisilvae
GCTTTGCCAAGAGGCGCCAGTGCCGTGGGAAAATTCAGTGCCGAGATCCCCTGGCAACAGCTCAGGGTGGAACTGAGAGCTGTGCGCCGCGGCGGCAGGGAGTACGAGCCGCCGGATGAAGATTGGCAGTTCCGCGCCGGTGATACCTTGCTTATTCGCGGCAAGCCCAGAAGGGTGGAGAAAGCCGAAGTTATTTTGCTTCAAGGCTGATTGCCCGGCCGCTGGCGTTGGTTTTATTTGCACGTTAAATGGGGTACTCTGCGACCTTTGTGGAGCTGAATGCCGGGAAGGACTGCTTGGCTGCATATTGCAGCGACTTTTCCTGAATAAGCGCAAACCCGAGTGACCTACAAGGAGTTGGCAACCGTGACCCATGACAGTAAAGATGGCCTCGATATCTCGTTCGAGGAACTGTTTGAGATTTTGACTTCTACCCAGCAGCTGCTGTTTTGCCGTGATGGTGATGTGCCGCTGATCCTGCCGGTGAATATCGATGGCAATGAACAGGCCAGTCATTGTTATGCCTACCTTCCCATGATGGATGAGCAGGAGGCGAGCCGGGTGCTTGCAGAGAATCTTAAACAACCGGCGGATTACTATTTCAAACCCATGCATTGGCAACGGCTTATTCTGACCGCTCATGTCAATGAGGTGCTGTTGCTGGAGCTGGCGGGCAAACTCGTGCTGCCGGTGGAAGATCAGCAAGCCTACCTGAGCTA
>NZ_BMJI01000056.1 GCF_014643255.1 Tersicoccus solisilvae
ACAGCAAACCACTGAAGGAGATAAAGGCGCCAAGCAGTGCCAATTTGGAGAGCCTTACTCCGAGTAAAGGCACCGCCAGTAGCAGGCTGAGAACCGGCACCAGAGAAGTGAGCAATGCCATATTAGTGGCGCTGGTGGTCGCGGCGGCAAAATACGCCAGGCTTTGGTTCAGCACCATTCCCAGGCTTGCCAGCACGGCGAGTTTGCCAAGATGAGGACGGATCATGGCGCGGCGGCGCCAAACCCCGGGGAGCAGCACTGGGGTCAAGAGCAAAAGTGCAAAAGCCCAACGGTAGAAAGAGATGGCTTCCGGCGCTATGACACTGGCGGAGAGTTTATTGACCAGACTATTGCCGGCCCAGATGGCTACGGCCAACAAGGGAAACAGATACAAAACAGGGCTCCTCAGAACTAAGAGCAAGGCTCAACAGACAAACCTGGGTTGGATAATACGGGGCAGATTATTCCACGTCTTATGTGATATACATATCTGTTATCAGACAAAGTCAACCCGCCTTCGGACATTTGCATATGGCCAACATCTATCATCCGCCTGAACAGCATCCCGGTGACGGTTCGCAGGTGTTCTTCTACTACCAGCAATTTTCACCCGATACGCTGACGCCCATGCACAGTCATACTTGGGGGCAACTGCAACTGAGCCGCGGCGGTTTGATGGAGCTGGTGGCTCAAGGACGGCGCTTTATGTCGTTGT
>NZ_BMJI01000057.1 GCF_014643255.1 Tersicoccus solisilvae
ACAAAAATCCATCTTTCTAGGACTATCACACATTTTTTCACCAGTTTGACTGATAATAGACACTTTTAGCAACAAAACGACATTTTGATTGTTTGATTGAGCCACAAAGTAAAGCTGTTAAGTGTTAAAACCAAAGGAATGGAATAACAACTTCAAAAGGAAAGGATTCTCAGCAGAGAATGACAAGGGAGTATCCCGGATGATCCGATGGACACAACTGCTGCAGATGCTGGTGGCCGATGCAAAACTCGCCCCCCAACTGCAACTCTGGCATAGCGACCCACACGCGACACCTCTGGCACTGTTCAAGGGGAGCAAAGTTTTCGCCGCCAATCAGGCAGCCTTGAATTATTTCGCCTGTGTGGATCAGGAAATTCTCGATGCGACTCTCTATGACTTTGCTCCCAGACTGCAACTTGATGGGCAATGCAGCATAGAGCTGGCCCGAAAACTACTGCAGGCCGCCACGGAACAATCGCAAACTTGGGATTGGTTGCATCTCAATCGCCACGGCAAAGAGCTGCCCACCCGCCTCTATCTGGAGCCGGTCAGAATAGATAGTCACAAGATGATTCTGGTGCGTTTCGAATCCCTGGCGTCTCACGATAATACCAAGAGGGAAAACCAAGACATTTTCGGATTACTGCCTCGCAGCGTCTTGTCCGGGATCCTTGAAGAAAGTGCCGAAGCCGTTGTCATC
>NZ_BMJI01000058.1 GCF_014643255.1 Tersicoccus solisilvae
AAACACACTTCAAAACATTAATATTGGTGTTGATACCGGCAAATCACAGCTCGACATTTACATCCGTCCATTCGATGTCTTTTTTACCGTGCCAAACAACGAAAAGGGTATCAAACAAGCCTTAGCTACTATCAAAAAACACAACCCACAGCGTATCGTTATCGAAGCGACTGGGCGCCTAGAAATGCCCTTCGTGTTAGCGTGTACCGAGGCCAAGTTGCCTATTGTTCGTGCCAATCCTATTCATATCAAACGCTTTGCCGGTGCTATTGGTCGTAGAGCCAAAAATGACCGCTTAGATGCACAGCTTATCGCCCATTATGGTGAAGCCATTAAACCTGATTTGACGGTCATAAAGGCTAAGAACATACGTTTAATGAGTGACTTAGTAATTCGCCGCAATCAGCTGCTCGCGATGCAGACCATGGAGAAAAATCGTATTCAAATTTTGCCTAAGCACCTACATTCGACAATGACACCCATCCTGACTGCGATAAAAAATCAGGTCTCAAAGATTGAAAATAAGCTTGTCAAACTCATCGAAGATTGCCCCGAATACCAAACTAAAAATACCCTCTTACAAAGCGTACCTGGTATCGGCAATATCGCCGCTGCGTCTATCATCAGCAATGTGCCTGAGTTAGGCTACATTACCAACAAGCAAGCAGCTTCACTCATCGGCGTCGCCCCTATTACAC
>NZ_BMJI01000059.1 GCF_014643255.1 Tersicoccus solisilvae
AGCAAACCCTGCTGCGTTGGAGCAATCACTATGTCTGAGTCCACATCAAGCAAAAAACAGGAACTTATGGCCCACGGCCTGATTATTTTCATGCTGTTTCCGGCCCTAACCATCACAGGTATCAGCCTCTATGGCCTGATCATCTGGATCATGCTGGCCCTCGGCGGCGTAGCCAGTCACTGATACAAGAGGATTGAATAGATGAAACGGTTAATAGCAATCTGGCGTACTCTCAATCGCCCGACCAAGTACCTGAGCCTGGGCGCCATCAGCCTGTCGGCCTTTATCATGGGCATTATCTTCTGGGGCGGCTTCAACACAGCGCTGGAAGCCACCAACACCGAAGCCTTCTGTATCAGTTGCCACTCGATGGAGAACAATCCCTATCAAGAGCTGCAACAAACTGTGCATTGGTCGAATCACTCCGGCGTGCGGGCAACCTGCCCAGACTGCCACGTGCCCCACGACTGGAGCCGCAAGATAGCCCGTAAGATGGAAGCCTCTCACGATGTCTGGGGCTGGCTGTTCCAAACGGTCAACACTCCGGAAAAATTTGAAGCCAAACGTCTGGAAATGGCCAGCCGTGAATGGAAACGCTTTGCCCGTGACAACTCCCAGGCCTGTAAAAACTGCCATGACTACAAGTCAATGAAATGGGACGAGATGTCAGCCCTGGCGCAAAAACAGATG
>NZ_BMJI01000060.1 GCF_014643255.1 Tersicoccus solisilvae
GATACCTATCCCTGTACCATGAGCAATCCCCTTGGGCAGGTTAGCAAGCACCCACTGGCGAATGCCGGTAACGCTCACCAAGGTAAAGACGATACCCATAAGGAAAATCGCTCCCAGGGTGACAGGCAGGCTCATGCCCTGCCCCAACACCAGACTGAAGGCGGTAAACGCAGTCAGTGAGATGGCGCAGCCTATGGCCATCGGCAGATTGGCCCACAGGCCCATCAGCAGTGAGCCGAAGGCGGCAATCAGACAGGTGGCAATAAACACGGAGCCGGGATCAAACCCGGCCTTTCCCAGCATGGAGGGGACAACGATAACTGAGTAAACCATGGCAAGAAACGTGGTCAAACCGGCGATCACTTCCTGGCGGACAGTGCTGCCACGAGCGCTGATATTGAAGAAGCGTTCCAGCCATGATGATGTAGTAGGTACAGCGGTATTTGTCTTTGAAGACATCATAATTATTCTACCTTTTTGATCTCTTTATTCGGGTCAGATGACGCCGGCTACGGCAGGTGAGAGCCCCGCTGGGCGGGTGAGAGATCCACAACAAAACGTGACCTGCAGGTGGTGGGCACCAAGGATTATCGTCAAACGATGTCCAACGCAGCCTTTGTTGGTCGCGGATAATACTGCAAATTGGCGCGCCCGGCTAAAAAGATTTCGGG
>NZ_BMJI01000061.1 GCF_014643255.1 Tersicoccus solisilvae
AGCTCTGCGGTATTCATCCCTTGATCTCCTTGCGGCTGTCGATTCTGCGTCTATGAACTATAGAGTAATGTCTCAGACCTGCAGGTCCATGTGACACTATGACCGACAGTAAAACCACAGTCACGAGCAATTCGCTCTTGTAGCTTGCCAAGGGAATGAATAGCAAGATCAGCAGTAGTTTCACCAGGGTCAATACCCCTTTCAATTGGATAAGCCAGCGCCAATCCCGGACTATCTCCCACAGCATCAGGCAACTACCACTGGCCATGGCCATGATCCAATAGAGCTGCCAGCTTTCTTTGGGGACCGACAGCAAAATACCGCCACCTGCGCCGACTATTCCCAAAATATGTAGGGCTCTGAGACTAGTCTTACAAAGGCGTTGCAGCCAAAACTGCTTTTCCGACATCTGTGCTTTTGCCATGGTGATGATATCTGTGATCAAGAGTATAAATTTTGCGTTAGCTTAGCAGCATTCGCTAATTGACGACTATGCTTGACTTTGTATTTGTCGAACTTTCTCACATGGAAGCTCAGATTCCGGAAATGTTAGTCAGGTATGGATATACCGCACGTTAACTGTGATTTGTATCAATGTGTAGCCACCTTATCTGCAAGAGTGCACAGAAATGTGGATAAGGTGCCTCAAGAGAAATTTTTTTGTGACTCA
>NZ_BMJI01000062.1 GCF_014643255.1 Tersicoccus solisilvae
TTTCGGGGTGATGCCCAGCTCGGTGCAGGCGTCGGCCCAGGCGTGGGAGAGGTACGCGGCCCCGTTGTCGGAGAGGACCCGTTCGACGGTGACGCCCTGGTCGGCGTACCAGGCCACCGCCCGGCGCAGCACCCCGACCGCGGTGACGGCCTTCTCGTCGGCGCAGACCTCGGCGTAGGCGACACGGGAGTGGTCATCGATGACGGTGTGCAGGTAGGCCATGCCGACCCGGCGGCGGGTGGGCTGGGGCCGGTCCCCGGCCCCGCCCCTGGTTCGGGCGAGGGTGGTGGCTCGGTTCTTCACCCCGGTGGCGCGGCCGGTGAAACGCCAGCCCCCGCCGTCGGGGATGTTCCCGAACTTGGTCACGTCCACGTGGATCAGGGAGCCGGGGTGGTCGTGTTCGTAGCGGCGCAGCGGCTCCCCGGTGACCCGGTCGATCCGGGCCAGCCGGTTGAGCCGGCACCGGACCAGGACCGCGTGCACCGTGGAGGCCGGTACCCCGAGCCGCCCGCCGATCTGGACCGGGCCCATCCGGTGCCGCCACCGCAGTGTCACGATCGCCCGCACGAGGCGGGCCGGGGTCCGGGTCGGTGACCGGTGGGGCCGGGAGCTGCGGTCGACCATCCCGGCCTGTCCTTCGGCCCGGTACCGGGCGGCCCACTTACGAGC
>NZ_BMJI01000063.1 GCF_014643255.1 Tersicoccus solisilvae
CCCTGGTCAATCTGGGGCTGGGGGAAGCGATCCGTGATTTTGGTGAGCAGCGCTGTCTCAATGAGTTGTCGCTGCGCGCCGAAGCCGAGAGGGACTTGCAACATAGCGTGGCGGCGGTTCGCAAGCAACTCGAGGCCTACGACAAGATGGGGGCCTGGCGGCTGTTTTCCCGCATGAGCTTGCGGGGTAAGCTCAATGAACAGCTCAATGAGCTGGCCTTGCTGAGTGAGCAGGCAATGCCGGACTATCTGCTTATTTATAACCCCTGGCCGGATCACTTCGCTCATTTCAAGGGGCCGTTCAGCGACGAAATCATAGCGCCGACCGGTGAGCTTAACCGCCTCGATTACTGGCTCGGCCGTCTGGACAAGGTGTATCGGGACGCGGGTATCTATCCGCAGACGCTGTGGGGCATGGCCGGCGATCATGGTTTGGCACCTGTGTATCACACCCTTAACCCTGAACTGGTGCTGCAAGATGCGCTCAAGCAGCGCGGGGTCGAGCTCAAGATAAGCAAAATCTCCTCTGATGAAGGAGAAGGTCCCAAGATAACCAACAACCTCAATCCGCCTTCACTGCATGGGGTAGATTTGGTGATAGCCTCCACTGCCGGTGGCAACTATATGCTGGACTTCTTTAACTCGGACCGAGGT
>NZ_BMJI01000064.1 GCF_014643255.1 Tersicoccus solisilvae
TCATTACTTCGCTAATTTAACTAATGAAGAAACTGTAGTGTTTAAAAAGATATTACTAAAGATAAATAAAACTACGTTTTAATTTTTACGTTATTAAAAAGTTGAAGTGCGAATTATAATCGAGTAAATATAAATGATAGCTTAGCTTAATTATATATTAAAGCCAACTATACTTTTATTCCCGAAAAACCTACTATCCAAATTTCTAAGATACTTTAGCCTCTATAATAAACATATTGTAATATAATTTATGTATTATTTAGGTTTACCCTAATCGAGCAATAAAAAATACTTGTAAAATGCTATTGTCACTTTGCTTGATATATGAGAATTATTTAACCTTATAAATGAGAAAAAAGCAACGCACTTTAAATAAGATACGTTGCTTTTTCGATTGATGAACACCTATAATTAAACTATTCATCTATTATTTATGATTTTTTGTATATACAATATTTCTAGTTTGTTAAAGAGAATTAAGAAAATAAATCTCGAAAATAATAAAGGGAAAATCAGTTTTTGATATCAAAATTATACATGTCAACGATAATACAAAATATAATACAAACTATAAGATGTTATCAGTATTTATTATGCATTTAGAATATTAAAATTCCTTCATTACACTCTTGGCGGTTTCACT
>NZ_BMJI01000065.1 GCF_014643255.1 Tersicoccus solisilvae
AGTGGCGGTTTCACGACTTGGATACCGGGTTTGGGTTGACGGCGAGCGCCCAAGTCCCTTGCTGCAAGCAATGGCTTAGAGTTTCAGGTAAAAATCCTGGGTTAGTCGCACCATGGCTTCTGAATAGCGGCCATCGGTTTCTCTGATATAGAGAGCCGAGTGGGCTTCCGGTGTGGTAACCGCTTCGCCTTCCTTGACATGCTCAAGCAGTAACAACTGCCGGTTACAGGGCT
Source organism: Tersicoccus solisilvae (assembly GCF_014643255.1). GTDB lineage: Bacteria > Actinomycetota > Actinomycetes > Actinomycetales > Micrococcaceae > Tersicoccus > Tersicoccus solisilvae. The sequence goes on from NZ_BMJI01000065.1 coordinate 234, forward strand.
TATGGGGTGTGCTGCTGACACTGACCCGCGCAGCCAGTCGCAAGCTTTGCTCAATTGCGGCGCGCTCAAATCTGTCCAGACTCTGAACCGGCAGAATAAGGCTCGCCTGTCCCTGTGGCTTTAACAACTGCTTTATCGCCAGACACAGCTCGTCAAAGCTCAGCTGTTCCGTGTGTCTCGCTATGGCTCGTTTGGGGTCATCCGAGCGTGGGCCGGTTTCGAAATAGGGCGGGTTACAGAGAATATGGTCGAACGGCGCTGCATCTGCCGAGGCATGTTCATCGCAATAGCTCTGAATTGAGCCTTGATACAAAGTGAGTCGGCTAGCCCAGGGCGAGGAGTTGAAGTTGGCACGGCTGGCATGGGCCGCGCTGCCGTCGAGTTCTACCGCCAGTATC
>NZ_BMJI01000066.1 GCF_014643255.1 Tersicoccus solisilvae
GCGTGTCTACGGCATGGAACGTATCCGCGAAGAGGTGAAGAAGTACAACCCTGCCGAGGTTGAGCATGTTGCCGGTGTCGGTGAGGCTCAGATGCGCCGTGTCGCCAAGATGATGGCCGAGCACAAGCCTGGCACTATCGTTTGGTGTATGGGTGGTACTCAGCACCACGTAGGTAATGCGAACACCCGCGCATACTGTATCCTGCAGTTGGCTCTGGGTAACATGGGTGTTTCCGGTGGCGGTACCAACATCTTCCGTGGTCACGACAACGTACAGGGCGCCACTGACTTTGGTCTGCTGTTCGATAACCTGCCTGGTTACTATGGTCTGACTTCCGGCGCCTGGGCGCACTGGTGCAATGTGTGGGATCTGGATCCGTCCTGGGTCAGCAGCCGATTCGATCAAGGCGAGTATTTGGGCCAGAAGCCACAGACTTCAGCCGGTATCCCTTGTTCCCGCTGGCACGACGGTGTGTTGGAAGACAAGAACAAGATTGCCCAGAAAGATAATATCCGTCTGGCCTTCTTCTGGGGTCAGTCTGTCAACACCGAAACCCGTGGCCGTGAGGTGCGTGAAGCACTGAACAAGATGGACACTGTGGTCGTCGTTGACCCATTCCCAACCATG
>NZ_BMJI01000067.1 GCF_014643255.1 Tersicoccus solisilvae
GCTACTGCCGGGATTTTGCGCCAGGGAAGCTCATAGAAACAGCAGCCGACGCAACCAAAGTGGCGCTTGTCTTGCACTTTAACGCTGAGCTAGATATATTCCGCCACAGAGCCAAAGAAAAGGATCCCGTGCGGAAGATGAGTAACAGTGCCATAGATATCACCCTGTTGGGGCGCACCTACTCCATCGCCTGTCCCCCGGGTCAGGAACAGGCACTGCAAGCGGTGGCGCAGAAATTGGAGCTGCAACTGGGCAAGATAAAGGCCCGCACCAACGCCATCAGCCGTGAGGAAATGGCTTTGATGGCCGCACTCAACATAGGCTATGAGCTCTATGAAGAGCAGCGGAAGAATCAAGATTATATGAGCCAAATGGATGATAGGATCCGTTTGCTGCAATCCACTCTTGAGCACGCATTGGTTGAGCGAAGCGCAAGAGAGGATTAAACTGAAATAGCACGAACCCTCACAGGTTCGACCCAGAATTTGCTCCCTGGGGTGTGCGACAGCTGGTAATGTCCCTGTGCCGATATTTTTAATCTCAGGGTGAATGTTTTACTGACATTGTGCATGCTCGGCGCGAACCGAGAAGCCTTAGGATGTAATCATTTACCCGCCTTGAACCT
>NZ_BMJI01000068.1 GCF_014643255.1 Tersicoccus solisilvae
AGGTCGGTTTCGGGGGCATTGTTGACCGTGGCGGTGTAGGTGATCTGGCCGCCTTCATTGACCTGATTTGGGGCCAATAGAGTTACAACGCTGGGAGCAATCTGGGTTACTTCAAAGGTGTTTTGTGATACTTCATCTTGAAGCGGGGCGGCATTAACTTCGATACCTGCGGTGTCATAACCACTTGCTGCTAAGGTTTCTGTGCCACTTCTTGCCAAAGACACAAACCCAGAAGTTCCTTCATTTCCTTGTGCTCCACCGGCAGCGGTATCGGGCAGTGAAGCTGTTGGATCTTCTCCTGCTGCGATAAGCGCTTGTAACTGCGCGATTTCAGAATCGGTGATTGCATCGTTACCTTGTACACTTGGCTGTAGTGGGGCGGTTATATTTTCATTGCCGAGACTACTTCCGTCATCAAGCAAGAGTTCTACTTGTGCATTATCTTCAACTATGACTTCGCTTCCTTGCGCAATAAAGTCGCCGGGCTTTAGTTGTATTTGGTGACCATTTGACATGACATAAGCTTTGCCATTCAAACTCTTAACTTGACCATCCTGTGTTGTGATAAGTGCTTTCATGTTCCGCCTCCGGCGATTGCAATATCCGTATCAATAAAGTTGCAT
>NZ_BMJI01000069.1 GCF_014643255.1 Tersicoccus solisilvae
TGCCCCAACCGGTTGACGATATTGGCAAAACTGCGCGACAGATCGCCGATTTCATCGCGCACTTTTGAAGGTGGAATGGTGTCGCGAACCCGCCCCTGGCTGTCGATGGCGCGCTCGGCCTGATCCCTGAGTTTGCGAATGCGGCTGGAGATCCCCGAGGCAAACACAAACAGTGCCAGGGTTCCCATGGCCATCACGGTCAGGATCACATTGAACAGCTTCTCCAGTGCCCGGTTACGCAGGGTACGGATACCATGGGTGGTTTCCTCGGCAACCACGGCGCCCATCACCTTATCGTCAATCCAGATGGGGCTGGCCGCCGCCAACACCACCGCCTTGTTATCCGGTGTCAGGCGCCAGGTGGAGGCCATCTGGCCATTCAGCGCCCGGCGAATATGGCTGCCGCCGAGTTCGGTCGAGTCCTGCAGTGAGTCGATAAAATCCATAGGTGGCTTGGTCAGCACTGTGTAGTAGATGGGGTGTAGATAGTCGTGTTCCAGTTTGCCAAAGAAGCTTTCCGGTTGCCGCTCCTCCTCGACCGAGCGGGTCCAGACACTGGAATCGGCGCGAATATCGCCCGACTTGGCCAGCACCCGGCCATGGACATCCACCACCCAGATCC
>NZ_BMJI01000070.1 GCF_014643255.1 Tersicoccus solisilvae
GGCTCGCTCGCAGAACTAACTGCAGCAGCAAAAACAAAAGAGCAAGCGATAACCTTAATCTCTGCAGGCAAAGCCACAACACACTGACAAAAGTCAATCTTATCAGGTCGGTTGTTCACAAAACATTTAAAAGTGAAATTCGTAACCAATAGAGCTAACGGAAAAAACCAAGCTCCTTCATTAATTAACCAACTGCTAATACCAGCTAGGAAAGACGGAACATCTTCTATCACAACTGCTTACCTTAAAATTTTTTCGGTATTCTATATGAAGCTCAGCAAGTTAGCCAAGTGTGTCGATTAAGAAAACTAGACATAATGATTCCCTGTGCAGGTGTCGGCCTCCGTGTTTTCTCGTGGATTAGTTAAACCAGAGCCACACTGTTTGTTGATCCAATAGGCAAACAATCACAGGAGGCCGACATGTCTAAAGCTAACACACTTTTTATCGGGTTGGACGTACACAAGGAGACCACTGACGTGGCCTGGGTTTCTGATAAGTCTGCTGAGACCGTGCATTACCATGGCACAATCCCAACCAACCTGCGTTCATTCGATAAACTCATTAAGAATCAAACAGCCAAGACCAGCAAGCTATGTGTTATCTATGAGGCTGGTCCCTG
>NZ_BMJI01000071.1 GCF_014643255.1 Tersicoccus solisilvae
GTGGTAGTCGTGGTTCCGGCACCCGATGAACCTGTCACTGCGATAATTGGATGTTTTGCAGACATTTTTCCTACCTATTTCAAAGAACTTGAGCCACGGGCTAACGATCGGTGGGTTAACCTTTGGTTAACTACTTATAAAGGAATGCAGGGGGGCGGGTCAATCATGGGTAAGTGGAGTTCGGCGCATGATCTCCTCGCGGGAGCGGATCGCAATGGACTCATCGTCTTCACCAAATTCGACCAGCAAATGCCCGCTCTTGAGCGCCAGGCGGCACTTGCCGATGGCCTGCTCCAACGCTTCGTCACCCAAGGCATCGAAGCTGCCATCTTCTACCTGAGAGAGCAGGTATTCCTTAATCAGGTTGTCCAGGGTGTCCTTGGGCAGTTGCAGCAGGGATTCATAGGGTATCAGCATGAGTTGACTCCGTTAGATAACGCAGCAATCGCTGCTCCAGATAATAGCGTGGTCGCCATGGTGTGCCGCCCTCGATAAAGCCCACATGGCCGCCATTGGCATGCAGTTCATACTCGACGCAGGCGGGCAGATGCGCCAATGAAGGGATTACGGCGTCCGTCATAAACGGGTCGTCTGCGGCATGCAGAATCAGGGTCGGC
>NZ_BMJI01000072.1 GCF_014643255.1 Tersicoccus solisilvae
GGCAAACCATTCCTGTTTTTAACCCGGGGTCTCTATCCCAGGAGCTTCTATCTACAGATAGAACACCAACTGCTGAATCAAAAACACTGGTCCGGTGAAGTGCAAATACGCACTCACTCCAAGCAATCCTTGTTAGTCTGGATGGAGATCAATCAGGTACTCAACAGCCAGGGAGAGGCCAGCCATTTTGTGGTGGTGTTTACCGATATCACAGATCGTAAACAGGCTGAAAAAGATCTGCGACTGCTGGCCAATTATGATCAGCTCACCGGCCTACCCAACCGCACCCTATTCCAGGACAGATTGGATCATGCTCTGCGCCAGGCTCACCGCAATCGCACTATGGTTGCCCTATTGTTTCTGGATCTCGACCGGTTCAAACACATCAACGACTCCCTGGGTCATCATATTGGCGATCAACTGCTGAAAGCGGTCGCATCCAGATTGACCAAAGCGATCAGGGATGGTGATACGGTTGCGCGCTTGGGCGGTGATGAATTCATCATTCTTCTTGAAGGGTTGCAAAAAACCAAGGCAGCGACCGTCATTGCCGAAAAACTGCTGACGGCGTTCGAACGCCCCTTCGCACTGGAGAATTTCAGCCTCAATGTTT
>NZ_BMJI01000073.1 GCF_014643255.1 Tersicoccus solisilvae
TACCTTAAAGCCTACGACTGTTGCTGCCTGGGCGGAGGACGCCATCAAAGAAGCCAGCAAGGCTGTCGCCAATAAAGTCTTTTTCATAAATTAACCCTGTGAAAGCAAGTTGGTTAAATCAATCACCGCGGCATTGGCGCGGGACACATAGTTGGCCATCACCAAGGAATGGTTGGCCACCAAACCGAATCCGGAACCGTTGAGGATCATTGGGCTCCAGACTGTTTGCTGAGTCGCTTCCAGTTCACGGATGATCTGTTTGAGACTCACTTCGGCATTCTTTTTCTTCAGTACGTCAGCAAAATCGACTTCTACTGCCTTCATGAAATTCAGCAAAGCCCAGGCAGAGCCTCTGGATTCATAGAAGACATCGTCTATTTGCCACCAGCTGGTCTTAATCTGCTGACTCGCCAGGTTGGGGGTCGACTGACGGGCGGCACTGTCGCCGGCCAGATCGGTATTCAGCCGCTCCTGACCCACACTGGCGGCCAGACGTTGCGACATGCTGCCCAAACGCTTCTGCACCTCTTTCAACCACTCATTGAGGTTATCGGCACGGGCATAAAACTGGGCATCCGGGTTATTGGGATCCATCATCCGCGCCCGGTAA
>NZ_BMJI01000074.1 GCF_014643255.1 Tersicoccus solisilvae
GATCCCCCCGCTTTTCCAGCACCTTGGCGCAAACATTGTCCTAATGCTGTTTAAAATGCGCCACAGCGGCTACAGATATGGCAAAATAGCGCCATTGCTTATCAACTAGACTCAGAAGATGAACAGGATCAAGAAACGCTTTGTGGCCGGTGCCAAATGCCCCAAATGTCAGGCTCAGGACAGCATAGTGCTGTTCAAGGAGAACGGCATAGAAACGGTCGAGTGTGTCGAGTGTGATTACCGCGAGCAGCAGACCGATGACAAGGTCAGTGACAAGGCGACCGGTGAAGTGATAGGCCTGTTCAAACCTGAATAATATTCTTTAAAACCCGCAGCGGATCCCGCTTTCTTTACCGGCCCTTCAATTGCCAAGGGTGGGGCTTTCCATTAATTTAAGGGTTTTGCTGTATTGAGGCGGTTTGCCCGCCTGTTGCCGCGAGTGCCGGTGCCTCTGGCCTTTTGGCGCTTGCTGTCTGCATAAGGATTTATATGCCAAGCTTGATTCGAATAGTGCTGATCGACACCCATCTGCCGGGCGTGGTGGAGCTGAAGCTCGATGGACATACCAATATCTGTGGTACCAACGCCTCGGGCAAGACCACGTTGC
>NZ_BMJI01000075.1 GCF_014643255.1 Tersicoccus solisilvae
GGATGAGCTGATACAACTGATGCTGGAGAAAGACACCCATGGCCACAGCGCGCTGTGGTGCAAGAGTGAGCTAGCCCTGCAGTCACTGAAAGAAGCACTGGGGCAAAGGTTGTATGCCGTCAAGCCTGATGGTGAAACTACTCGTTTTCGTTTCTACGACCCCAGGGTCTTACATCATTATTTAACCGAAGAAACGCAGGCCAGAAGAGATGCATTTCTTGAGCCTTTGGGGTCAGTGCTCTATGCATCGCTTAACCCCTTTCGTTTCAATAGCCATTGGCTGAATTGGCAAAGGGAGCCGGACGGATACGGCTGCCAGGCGATATCGATTAAGGAGGATTAATATGGGGACTCCGGTTGCTTTGAAAGGACATCAACATATTTGCCCTATGTTCAGCGGCAATACCCCTCATGTTGGTGGACCGATAAACCAGGGAGAAAGTGCTCTGACGGTCAACGGTATTCCTGTGGCCTTAACCGGGCACAAGTGTGACTGCCAGGTTGGCGGGCCAGATACCCTGGTTCAGGGACATCCGAGTTTGACCGTCAATGGCATCGCCGTGGTATTGCAGGGTGCGTCCACGGCCCATGGCGGCAA
>NZ_BMJI01000076.1 GCF_014643255.1 Tersicoccus solisilvae
GCCTGTCGCTCTGGATATAGTCAAAGAAAAGGTTGCACAGCCCAAACAACCCAAACTAACCGATGAACAGTTGCTGCTGCAACTGGAGGAAGATCCGCGCCTGAATAAGCTGCTGGATCAACTGGAAGAAGGGCGGGAACTGGCCGCCGATGACCAGCAATGGCTGGAGCGGCAATTGGCCAAGATAGAGAAGCTGATGGAAAAACTTGGCATTACCGATTTGGATCAGGCCGATGAAGCCCCAAGCAAGGGTCATAGTGATGACGAGTTGCTGGAGAAATTCGAATCCGGTGCTGAGCTTCTGAAACAATACCAAGACAACTAACGGAGGCCGGGATGCAGTTTATCCTTATTAGCTTAGCCATGTTGATCATCATAGGCCTCAGCGCCTATGCCACTGTGTTGCTGCTGCGTCTGAGAAGACAAACCCAGGCCAGAGAGCAAACAATGGCTGAGCAAAAGGCCGCTATGGAAGCTAAACAGGCATCCCTGCTTGCCGATATTCGCTATATTGCTGCCGCAATGACTGAAGAGCGTTGTGAGTTGTCTGAAGGGGTGGTCAGAATCGTTAAACTATTCGATCTGCTGTCGCTGA
>NZ_BMJI01000077.1 GCF_014643255.1 Tersicoccus solisilvae
GCCTATCAATTTAACCCTCAGCAGTGGCGATAAACTGCGTCTGGCGGGGGCCAATGGCAGTGGTAAGTCCAGCTTGCTTCGGGTCTTGCAAGCTAGGTTGGTGTTGAGCGCTGGGCAAGTGCAACTCAATGGCCACAGTGTCTATCTGGATCAGCATTTCAGCTTACTCAAGCCAGAGTGGACACTGTTGGAAACCCTGCAGCGCTGTGCTCAAGTTGATAGCAGCCCGATTGATCATAACCAGGTGAATCCCAGCCTGATGGATGACAGTCAGCGCCGCACTCTGCTGGCCCAGATAGGCTTTCGCGCCGAGCAGGTGCACCGCACTGTGGCTTGTCTCAGCGGCGGTGAAAAGATGAAGCTGGCCATGCTTTATGTCAGTCATCAGCGGGGCAATCCCTTACTGCTGCTGGATGAGCCTGACAATCATCTGGATATTGAATCGAAAGCGCGTCTGGCCGCGGCGCTGGCAGCATACCCTGGCGCTTTTATTCTGGTCAGTCACGATGAGGAGTTTGTGGCGCAGACCGGCATTGAAGAAGCGCTTTCCCTGTCAAATAGCGGATCTTAGACTTTTTTAACCTCAGAG
>NZ_BMJI01000078.1 GCF_014643255.1 Tersicoccus solisilvae
AAACCAATTATCCATTTTTTTCAGAATAGTAAAGATCAATACTTAAGCTATCTTCAAAAGTATCCTCTATCTATGTCTGTTGATTACAATAAATGTGAGAATGCTGAAACATTTGACGCTATACTAAAATTTCTCACTGATATTAAAGGTGAGAGGTTACCATTTCATTTAGTATCAAGAAATTTTTTTGATTGTACTCCCGGTTATGTTGGTGATTTAATGCTAAGAGAAATTGAAGCATGTCAAGACTAGCATTAATTCTAATTATTATTTCGATAATGTCTCAAATAATAGGCTTTCTTAGAGAGTCTATACTTGCATTTTTTTTTGGCGCGACTGAGATTAGTGATGCTTACATTATATCAGTTGTCACGCCTGGACTGGTTGCTGGCTTCATAGCTTCCGGCGTAACCTCAACGTTTATTCCAGCTTATGCAAAGCTAGCTACAAGAGATAGGAACAGTGCGCTTAATTTTACTGTAACCTTTTTGGCATTCTTGATTGCGTTAGGTCTTCTTCTTTGTATAACATGCTTCATTTATGCGGATAGGATAGTTAACTTAATGGCCGTTGGCTTTTCATCT
>NZ_BMJI01000079.1 GCF_014643255.1 Tersicoccus solisilvae
TGGCTCCAAGAACAAGGAGCTGGCACGGGCGACCGGCAAAGGTGTGCACTGCGGTAACCTGCTGCCCAACGTGACTGCACCTGTGTGCGGTATGAACGTACACACCACAGGTGTGAAGCTGGAAAAGGCATAAGGGGAGGCGAAGATGACTAAAAGATATGTGATGGTGCACGACGAGAATAAGTGCATCGGCTGTCAGGCCTGTAACGTCGCCTGCCGCAGCGAAAATGGTGTACCTGAGAGCGTAACCCGCCTGCAGGTACGGGTAGAAGGCCCATTTGGTGATGCGCCGCATCTGCACTTCAAGTATCACAGGGTTTCCTGTCAGCAGTGTGAAGATGCTCCTTGCGTCAAGGTTTGTCCTACTGGGGCGGCCTATGTGGGCGAGGACGGCATTATTTCCATCAAGGCGGAGAAGTGTGTCGGCTGTATGTACTGTGTGGCGGCCTGCCCCTACAAAGTGCGTTTTATGAACCCGGAAACCAAGGTGGCCGACAAGTGCAACTTCTGTAAGGACACCCGTCTGGCGCGCGGCGAACAACCCGCCTGTGTGACCGTATGTCCTACCGATGCCCTGGTGTTTG
>NZ_BMJI01000080.1 GCF_014643255.1 Tersicoccus solisilvae
GGGGGTATTGGTGCAATTCTGTTAGCACTGAGTAGCTTGAAATATCTGAAGTGTCCGCAGACATACACCTCATTTCCAGGCACAGGCGGAACTGTGACCTTCCGAGCCAGGGATGGCGAGGCAGAGCTTACAGGGATGTACTCGCAGCGCGTCACAGGATCGCCTGTGCGAAAAGCGCACCGCAGGTGATTGGCTACAACTTAGCTAGCCGCTAGGAGCAAGTTCATTGGTGAGTTTTGGCCTAAAGCCATGCTAGCCGCTGTGCCAGCGGCCTAAAGTCGTGGTGTTCCACACCACACCGGCCAAGGGGCTTTGCTTGTCCGAAGCCCCTTGCATCCCCAAGGACACCCCGACGTAGCCGAAATCCCCACTGGCTTATGAAACAAATTGACTACACTCAGGACTCGCATCCTTGCTCGACCTTCGAGCCTCGACATCCCTGTCTCGGCTACGCCAATTTGCAACAACGCCAGCGGCGGCTCCGAAGGGGGGAATTGGTGCAATTCCGTGAGAACTAACTTGTTTGAAGCTACCTATATGCCCACAGACATACACCTCATTTTCATGCACTGGCGGAACT
>NZ_BMJI01000081.1 GCF_014643255.1 Tersicoccus solisilvae
ACGTAGGAGCGGGCCATGGGGATCACTTCTACCGGCAGCGGGAAGTTGCCCAGCACATCGACTTGCTTGGTGTTATCAACGATACAGATAAACTTGTCGGCCACGGCCGCAACTATCTTTTCCCGGGTCAGCGCGGCGCCGCCACCCTTGATCATGTCCATGTGGCCGTTGATTTCATCGGCGCCATCGACATACACAGACAGCTTATCTACTGAATTGAGATCAAACACAGGGATCCCCAACTGTTTGAGCTTGGCGGTGGAGGCTTCAGAGCTGGAAACCGCGCCTTCAATATCGGCCGTTATCGTGGCCAGAGCATCGATAAAGTGGTTGACGGTAGAGCCGGTGCCCACGCCAACTATGCTGTCTTTCTCGACATATTCCAGCGCCGCCCAACCGGCCGCCTTCTTCATTTCATCTTGGGTCATAATGCCATCCTGTTGATTCTGACAAATTCACTTGAACTTGCCCTAGTATACTCCGAGTTGTAGTGAAAAGTGCCGCTCAATCTAGTCCTGAAGAATAGTTCTTGAAGAACAACATAGGTTAAGCATTTTTTACTGCGCCCGCCTGCGCCCA
>NZ_BMJI01000082.1 GCF_014643255.1 Tersicoccus solisilvae
GCTCACGCAGCTGACTGCGGGCCTGTCTGGCGGTATCGGCTTCGATAACCCCTTTGACCTGCTTTCCGGCTTGATTGAGCGCCTTATACTCGAATGCCGCCATGAATTACTCCTCGCGGGTCACGCGCAGCACTTCTTCCAGGGTAGTGATCCCCGCCAGCACCTTGACCATGCCGTCATGGCGAATGCTGGGGCTGTGCTGACGAATGTATTTCTCAATCGCCAATTCGCCACGGCCGCCGTGAATGAGTTCGCGGACATTGTCGTCCACCAGCAGCAGTTCATGGATCCCGGTACGGCCACGATAGCCGTTATGGCCACAGCTCTTGCAGCCCTTGGCACGATAGATTACCGCGTCTTCATCGCCTATGCCCAGGAGTTCACGTTCGCGGGCATCCGGGGCATGGGCTTCCTTACATTCGTTGCATAGAGTCCGCACCAGGCGCTGAGCCAGCACCCCCAGCAGACTGGAAGACACCAGGAAAGGCTCAACGCCCATGTCCTGCAAGCGGGTAATGGCGCCGGAAGCCGTGTTGGTGTGCAAGGTAGAGATCACTAAGTGGCCGGTGAGTGAGGCC
>NZ_BMJI01000083.1 GCF_014643255.1 Tersicoccus solisilvae
AGGCCGCGGCGGTGGCATTGTCTCAGCTGGAACCCGGGCTGGATGTGACCCCGATGCACGACTTACTGGCGGAGTTGGTTGAGCAGAGATTGCGGCGGATGCCACCCAAGGTAAGGGAAAGATATTCCAGATAGATGATTGATCTCTAAGGAAATGAAATAAAACTGCGGCCTATGATGAAAACTCTGTATAGATCACGACATTTATAGGCCGTTATGGTTTTAATTAACCCACATCATCATCCCTGATGATGGAGTGGGACTGTCGGCGAATCGCTTTTTGCAGGGGAGTGGTTGCAGAAGATTTCTGTTGCCGACAGTCCTGTTTCTCTCTGGTTTACCCGGAATTATTACAGTTGAAAATGGGCCAGGGTGAATTGCTCAGGATGCAAGGGGTAACCGAAAAAGAATCCCTGCGCCAGCCCATCGCCCATCTGCCTTACCAGATCATTTTGATGCGCCGTGTCTATCCCCTCGGCAACAAAGTTAAGCTCCAGCGCCTGAGACAGCTGCACTATGGCCTGACACAGACGTTTACCCTTGGGGTGCTGTAGTTGTTCGGCAAATTCACCGGCTAT
>NZ_BMJI01000084.1 GCF_014643255.1 Tersicoccus solisilvae
TTGCCATCCTTGTATCTCACTGCAGTGTATCGCTCGCCCTGGTTGATAAACTCGGCGGCCAATATGTTGCCGTTACGCAGAAACTCGCCGTCGGCATATTCCTCTTCATACATGAGGGCAAAGCTGTCGCCTTCGCGGATATCCAGGGCAAAGTCGACGTCCCAGCCGAATATGGTGGCCAGTTGCATAATCTGCGCCGGGGTCAGTCCGGCATCGACACCGGCATTCCAGAAGTTGTTCTTGATACTGGCGCGGGCGAATTTATCCCGGGTCTCGACAGTTTTTACCGCCAGTTCCTCTTCGTAACCTTTGCCTTGTTTGCGGACTATCAGGGTAGAGATGGCATCGAGGCGGTATCTCAGCTCTTGCAGTTCGCCCTCGGCGTTCTTACCTATGGCGACTTCGTCACCTGGCATGATTTTCAGCAGGTTTTTCTTCGCCAGTGGCAGTTGAGTGATGTCGTAAACCTCTCTGGCGGTGAGTGAGGCGCGGCTGAAGAGCGCCGCCAGGGTATCGCCACTCTTTATCTCGAAGTGTTCCAACTCGGCTATCGCCGGACTGGCTTGCTCTGGAAC
>NZ_BMJI01000085.1 GCF_014643255.1 Tersicoccus solisilvae
GAAAGAGCTGGAGCTTATCAAGGCCAAGCAATACGGTGACTTCTACTTCAAAGATATTGACTCGGTACCGGTCAACTTCCTCTCAACTCTGGATACCACAGGCGGTAACTTAGGCTCGCCAACTCTCAATGGCCGCGCCGAGCTGGTGGGACTGCTGTTTGACGGTGTTTATGAGAGCATCATAGGTGACTGGAACTACGACGATAACATCAACCGCTCCATTCAGGTGGACAGCCGTTACATGCTGTGGGTGATGAAGTATCTGGATAATGCAGATAACTTGCTGCAAGAGATGGAAATCGTTAAGTAAGCTTCGCCATCAACCACAATCCCCGCCAAGTTGCGGGGATTTTTTTAGCTAGCGCTGGGGGATTGAGAGTTGCAGAGCCTGATCCAACAGCTCACACTCCTAGGCGGCGGGGTGTTCAAGGTTAGCGGGCAAAGATTGCAGTACCCCGCGGGCCTTGGCCCTGAGCGGGCGGCGCCGCGAAAAACCATGCCATGAACAACAATGCCATGAACAAAAGCGCCGCAGACAGCAACTTGCGCCGATTGACCTAAGTTATCAAAGGCA
>NZ_BMJI01000086.1 GCF_014643255.1 Tersicoccus solisilvae
ATGTCAGCCATGCAATGTAACCCTGTTTTCAAGGACACTTACGCTCGATTACTCGAAGCTGGAAAACCAAAGAAAGTGGCGATTATTGCTTGCGTTCGCAAGATGGTGGTCATCCTAAACTCTATGCTTCGAGATGGCATCATGTGGGACCAAAACATCGCCCAAAATAAAGGATTGACGCCATAGTCGTTTGTTATGCCTATATTGAGCGATGAACTTTATCCATCAGAGCATGATAATAATTATGACTTTCGGCATCTCTACAATGCATCATGGATTCTTCAATATCACGGATCAACCTATGCATCCGATCCATTCTCTCTTCTGGCGATAATCGTCTAGCATTTTGAAGACGGTGAAATTCATCATTTAACCTTTCATACTCTATTAGTGCAAATGAAGCTTTTGAAGGTCGAGCAACATTCGTAATGTTTTCAAGTAACGATTTCATTTGACGAACTTCTGCATGCATTACATCTAAAGATAACAGTTCTCTGCTATTTTCAATGTCAGGTATTTGCGCAGGACTATTGAGAGCAAGGAGTTTAACAATTGAATTCACATTTCCTTGTT
>NZ_BMJI01000087.1 GCF_014643255.1 Tersicoccus solisilvae
ACATCCTATAAAAGTATCATTAGATAAAAATATGAATTCACAAATTACTCCTCAACAACATCCGGATGCGCAGTTTTCTGCGAATACGATGAGAGATGATGAAATCGATCTCCGTGAACTCTTTGCTGTCATTTGGCAAGGAAAATGGTTAATTACCGGAGTCACTCTGGTGTTTGCTGTCTCGTCTGCTGTTATTGCGCTGATGATGCCGAATATTTATAAGTCAGAAGCATTACTGGCCCCCGCATCAGAAGAGCAGGGGGCTGGCGGACTAGCCGGGCTTGCTTCCCAGTTTGGTGGCCTTGCCAGTATGGCCGGGATTAACTTAGGTGGTAGTGGTGGCTCTGACAAGACGCAACTGGCTATCGAAGTTCTTAAGTCACGCCAATTTATCGGTGACTTTATTGAAAAGCATCAAATATTGCCTGAATTGATGGCTGTCGATAAATGGAATATGGTCGACAACACCTTATCATTTGACCCGAATGTTTATGTTCAAGAGAGTAAAACTTGGGTGCGTGATGTGAAACTCCCATTTCAACCCAAGCCATCGTTACAAGAAGCTTACAAAGA
>NZ_BMJI01000088.1 GCF_014643255.1 Tersicoccus solisilvae
ATCTTCTGGTTCCCGGTGGGATAACGCTTGATTGCTTTGATATGAGCAAGGGCCAGAACGTGGGCACAGCCCACAGAGAGGAGTGGTATTTACTTGGGGCATCGGCGAGTTTACCCGAGTGTCAGGCTCCCAAGACCATGGTCAGTTACCACACGCCGTATCCGGGACAGTGGATGCGGGAATAGTCTTGAGTCAGCGCGTTTGGCACAGGCTGCAAAACACTGTAGTGCGCTGTCCCAGGCGTATTTCGGATAACATATGGCCGCATTGGGTACAGGTTTCCCCACCGCGGCCATAGACGTGCAGCTTCTGGGCAAAGTAACCCGGTTTACCTTCGGCATTGGTGAAGTCTTTCAGTGTGGTGCCGCCCTGTTTGATGGCCTGAGCCAGGATCAGCTTTATCTCGGCGACCAGCACTGTCAGCCGCTCTTTATCCACTTTACCGGCTTCGGCCTGCGGGTGGATCCCGGCGGCAAACAGGGCTTCGTTGGCGTAGATATTACCAACACCCACCACAATGGCATTGTCCATCAGACAGAGCTTTATCGCCTTCTTCTTGCCTTTGAGCGCC
>NZ_BMJI01000089.1 GCF_014643255.1 Tersicoccus solisilvae
ATCACCAGTCTGGATGAACAGCGTCACGCCCGCCACTTCCGCGCCGGCATGGACGACATTTAAGCTGGTAAAGCCCATTTGAAGGAAGCAAAAATTGGATAAAGTGAAGATTGCACTGCAGTACATGCTGCCCAAACACCTGTTGTCCCGCCTGGTCGGGAAACTGGCAGCGGCCGAAGCCGGCAAGCTGACCACCTGGGCTATTCGCTGGTTTATCAAACAGTACAAGATAGATATGTCAGAAGCGACCCAAAGCGAGCCTGAAGCTTACAAGAGCTTCAACGCTTTTTTCACCCGCGCCCTGAAAGACGGCGCACGCCCTCTGTGTCAGGACCCTGAATATATAGTGCACCCGGTCGATGGCGCCGTGAGTCAGTGTGGCCCCATTGAAGACGGCCGCATTTTTCAGGCCAAAGGCCATCACTATTCGGCTCTGACCCTGCTGGGTAATCAGGCCAAAGATGCCGAACGCTTCGAAGACGGTGACTTTGCCACCATCTACCTGGCTCCCAAGGACTATCACAGAATCCATATGCCCATCAAAGGCACGCTGTCGAAAATGACCTATGT
>NZ_BMJI01000090.1 GCF_014643255.1 Tersicoccus solisilvae
TCGAGCGATTTTTTGATTTGACGCTTCATTCCCAATAAGTAGGAGGGCAATTCATCCTCTGCAACATGTAACCATTCCTGGTGTTTATCCAGATTGATTGAATAACTCATAGAACCGGCTTCAACCCCTTTGAGGGTGCCGCTCAATTCGATATCGACCCAGGATTGCTCAATATGATGATATCCCACTCGGATCAGAGCTCTATTACCCTGGGAGAAGATCCTTAATCTCAGCTTCTTCTCTGCTGAATGGGGATCGGGTAACAATGGGTCTATCAGCGTCGCTTCACAATTAAAATGGGGATTGAGGTGGTTGGAAATCCGCTTATCGACCCAAAGGATCCCGGTGCCAATAACCGCCAGCAACAAAAGCTGAATAATCCAAATTCGGTGTCGTTGCAGTTGTTGCCACAGCTTGAATATCGGCTCATTCACAATCTAGTGCCTCCTGCAGCCATGCATACTCAGGAGAGCAGGCCGTCATCTGTGCCATCGTCAGTTTATAAGCTTTGATGTGGTCGCCATCCATATTTTCACCCCTGGCGATCAGGCTGATGGCTTTGGTT
>NZ_BMJI01000091.1 GCF_014643255.1 Tersicoccus solisilvae
AGCCGCGCACATAGGAGATATCCTTGGTGAAATAGCTGCCACCTTGCACCATGCCACCGCGAAATACCCGCTGAGTGACCCGGTAACTATCTCGCTTACTGAGATTCTGACCGCAGAAATAGTTAAATACTTCAATAAAGTCGGCACCTTGCTCGGCCATATCGACCGCGGTGATCCTGTCGCTGATACGCCTGGCCCGCCCTGGGTTGGAGCTCAGGGTGATGGTTTCCATCAATACGGCCAGCCCTTCCTGGGCTGCAGCTACCCTGGGAGAACCGACGCTGAGCCAGGTGGCCCAGGGTTGAGCCCGGCCATTGAGGGTGGTGCCCACATGTACCCAGCCCTCATGGACCTCATAAACATCGAGATCCGATTGGCTGAATAGCGCCTTGCTATTGAGTTTGACCGTATCGCCGCCCACGGCGGCATCCGAGACTATGCCGTCACTTAAGCGCACCCGAATATCGTCACTGTGAAAGTAATCTTTCAGGCGGCGGCCGAGTATATCCACCGCCTCCGGTGCGGCGATTTCTTTGGGGTGATGACGATTGCTGCGCAGCGC
>NZ_BMJI01000092.1 GCF_014643255.1 Tersicoccus solisilvae
GAGAAAAAAGCCAAGAATCCGGGTAACGGCAAGTTCAGCGATATCAGCTTCGATGAGTACGCCAAGTTTGTCAGCCGCTACACTCTGGAATACGCCAGCGAAATGAGCGGCGTGGAGAAAGAGCGTCTGCTGGAGCTGGCCAAGGCCTATGCCGATCCCAAGGTCAAGGTGATGAGCCTGTGGACCATGGGTATCAACCAACACGTGCGTGGGGTTTGGGCCAACAACATGCTCTATAACCTGCACCTGTTGACCGGCAAGATTGCCACTCCAGGTAACAGCCCCTTCTCTCTCACAGGCCAACCCTCAGCCTGTGGTACCGCCCGTGAAGTCGGCACCTTTGCCCACCGTCTGCCCGCCGACATGGTGGTCAACAACGACAAACACCGCGCCATCACAGAAAAGGCCTGGCAGCTGCCTGAAGGCACTATTCCGCCCAAGCCGGGTTTCCACGCCGTGTTGCAGAGCCGGATGCTGAAAGACGGCAAGCTCAACTGCTACTGGACCATGTGTACCAACAATATGCAGGCCGGCCCCAACATCAACGAT
>NZ_BMJI01000093.1 GCF_014643255.1 Tersicoccus solisilvae
ATAACCCAATTCTTAAGGGCAAACAGTGTAAGCCCCTTAAACGAAAAAGGCCGCTTAGGCGGCCTTTTTACTTAACTGAATGGATTCACCAGAATCATGGTCTCATTCCGGTCTGGCCCGGTTGAGATGATATCGACAGGTGTTTCCAGCAGTTCTTCAATCCGCTTGATATAGTTGATTGCTGCCTGTGGCAGTTGCTCCAGTGAAGTGGCACCAAAGGTGTGTTCACGCCAGCCTGGCATGGTTTCATACACAGGAGTAACGTGCTCATAGCCTTCAGCCGCCAGCGGGGTCACATTGGACACAGTACCGTCTGGGTGCTGATAGCCTACGCAGAGCTTCACTTCTTTCAAGCCGTCCAAAACGTCGAGCTTGGTCAGGCAGAAACCACTGATGCTGTTGATCTGAACCGCGCGGCGCATAGCCACTATATCCAACCAACCCGGACGACGCTTACGACCGGTTGTCGCACCAAATTCCTGGCCCTTGGTTCCCAAGTGATCGCCGATTTCACATTCCAGTTCAGTCGGGAATGGGCCGGCACCCACA
>NZ_BMJI01000094.1 GCF_014643255.1 Tersicoccus solisilvae
CTTTAGGTAAAAATGCATCAAGTATTGGTGGGGTGACTTTCGTTGAGGGGAAGCCATGCTTTCCCGTTTTCATCCCCGTGATCACCACATAATCCGCCTCTTTACCTTTTGAGGCATGAAAAGACTGACACTCAATAGTTAAACTTGGATACTTCCGATTCAGCTGTCTTAGCTCACTCTTATCCGGTAGTTGAAACCAGAAACGAGCGAGCAGGTACACAACAGGCTTGCTCTTTAGTTTATCTTCAGCCTTATTAGCACGCATGTTAATAGCTTTTAAAGCCTGCTCAAGTGCATTAAGGCTTGGTTCATCTTTAGTTGCTGGCTCTTGCTCACCCCGTCGTATCAATGAAACCGTGGGGTAATCGACTTGCGATAGAGAGCGAATATCTTTCTTTAGCTGCACAGGGTTCTTAGTCACAAACTGTGTTGCAACATCACCAATGCTGCTGTTGAACCTGAATGTCTGATCTAAGTACGTTTTAGTAGTTGGACCGAAATAATCTGTAAACTGTGTGGTTAAGTTGACATCTGCACCATTAAAGCGA
>NZ_BMJI01000095.1 GCF_014643255.1 Tersicoccus solisilvae
ATTGTTAAACATTGGGATGAATATCATGAATTTCACAACCGCGTAGCCGACTTACTGGACAGTGGTCGGATCCCCGAAGCACAACAGTTATTTTTAACTCAGGGTCCAAAGAAATTTGCCTTGATTGTTGATGATGTTGAAAAATTGGTCAAAATCAATCACGGATTTGCCGATACCGGCAAGGCTGAAGTTGAACATCACTATGATTCGGCAACGTTAAGCATCACTATCATCACCATAGCCGCATTACTGCTGGTGATCTTTTTCGCCACCATTCTCACCCGTCAGATCCGTAATCCACTCACCATGTTGGTCACTCAGGCCCGGGCCATTTCCGAAGGTAAGCTCGGCCGTGGAGAACTCTGTGACTGGATTGAAAGCGGTCGCATCAACAACGACGAAACCGGGCAACTGGCCCTGGCCATTCGTGAAATGAAGGAAGGCCTGAAAAAACTGGTGACAGAGATCTCCTCCTCTGTTGAGCAACTCGGCTCGGCCGTATCAGAAATGAGCGCCATTTCCGAGCAATCGGCCCAGGGCATGTCAC
>NZ_BMJI01000096.1 GCF_014643255.1 Tersicoccus solisilvae
TGGACGAGCCTATGGGTTGCTACAACGATATTGAAGCTGCCGATGCTTTTGTTCTTTGGGGCTCCAACATGGCCGAGATGCACCCAATCCTCTGGAGCCGGGTCACAGACAGACGCCTCAGCGCGCCCCATGTAAAAGTCTCTGTGATGTCTACCTTCGAGCACAGAAGCTTTGATTTGGCCGACTTGCCGATTGTCTTCACGCCGCAAACCGACCTGGCCATACTCAACTATGTCGCCAACTACATCATCAGCAATGACAAGGTTAATTGGGACTTCGTCAACAAGCATGTGAACTTCCGCAGAGGCACAACCGATATCGGCTATGGCCTGCGGCCCTCACATCCGTTGCAGCAAAAAGCCAAGAACGTGGCCACCGCCGGTGAATCCACCCCGATGGACTTTGAGCAGTTCAAGGCATTTGTCGCCGATTACAGCCTGGAGAAGGTCAGCAAGCTCTCGGGCGTACCCGAGCATAAACTGCTGGAGTTGGCGAAACTCTACGCCGATCCCGAGGTGAAGGTGACCTCCTTCTGGACCATGG
>NZ_BMJI01000097.1 GCF_014643255.1 Tersicoccus solisilvae
ATTTCCACCCTGGCCGACGCCATCCAAACCGTCGACTGAAGCACACAGGATAGTTATGCGTATTTACAGCCACTATATAGATGGACATGAAACAGATGGCAGCCTGGCACAGGCTTCACTGCCCATTTTCAACCCGGCCAGCGGCGAAGAGCAAGCCAGAGTCGCCCTCGCCTCCAAGTCAGATACAGAGCGGGCGATAGACTCGGCCAAGCAGGCTTTTGACGCTTGGTCAAAGGTATCGCCCCTTAACCGGGCGCGGGTGCTGTTTCGCTTCAAAGCCCTGGTAGAAGCCCACATGGATGAACTGGCCGAGCTTATCTGCCTGCAACACGGCAAAGTGCTTGAAGATGCCAGGGGCGAGTTGGTTCGAGGGCTGGAAGTGGTTGAGTTTGCCTGCGGCATTCCCCATCTTCTCAAGGGGGAACACACTGAGCAGGTTGGCACTGGCGTCGATGCCTGGAGCATCAACCAACCGCTCGGGGTGGTCGCCGGCATTTCGCCGTTCAATTTCCCTGTGATGGTTCCCATGTGGATGTTCCCGAT
>NZ_BMJI01000098.1 GCF_014643255.1 Tersicoccus solisilvae
CAGGCACAGCCCTGAGCTTATTAGGCAGACATAGCCCTGAGCTTATGGGGTCGTAAAGCGGGTCTTTGGTCTGTAGAACGGGCATTGGACCATTTGCCCGCGAACCACGCCATGCATCCAGGCCCGTAAGCCGATGCAGAGCAGGCATGGGACTTGTTTGCAGCTTCCTAAAGTAAAGACTGAAATAAAATCGTTTATTGTCGGGTCAACTGCAGCATGACAGGAATACTCCCCGAATAAGAGGTTTTCATGCAAGCCATCATTCAAACCTATGCGGCATTTTTGAAATCACTGCGCCACTTCGCTGGCCTGGCACCGTTGGCATTGCGGCTCTATCTGGCGCCGGTGCTGGTGCAGGCCGGTTACAACAAACTCAGCCACTTCAGCGACACAGCGGCCTGGTTCGGTAATCCGGACTGGGGGCTGGGCTTGCCCATGCCTGAAGTGATGGTGGCGCTGGCGGCCGGGACCGAATTTTTTGGTGGCTTGTTGCTTCTGCTTGGGTTGGCCACTCGGCTGGTGGCTATCCCCATGAGTATTAC
>NZ_BMJI01000099.1 GCF_014643255.1 Tersicoccus solisilvae
ATCGCCGCTTTCCAGGCGATCATCATTCATCGCCAGACACATGGAGCAGCCCGGCAAGCGCCATTCAAACCCGGCCTCGACAAACAGTTTATCCAGCCCTTCGGCTTCGGCCTGAGCCTTTACTTGTCCCGAGCCAGGCACCACTATGGCGGTCACGCCGTCAGCCACCCGCCGACCACGGATCTGCGCCGCGGCGCTGCGCAGATCTTCGATGCGTGAATTGGTGCATGAACCAATAAAGACCTTGTTGATGGCCACATCCGTCATCAGGGTACCTGGTGTCAAACCTATATAATTCAGCGCCTTTTCCATACTGCCGCGCACTGTGGCATCGGCCTCCTCGGCGGGGTTGGGCACAGGTTTATCTATGGCCACCACCTGGCCCGGATTAGTGCCCCAGGTCAGTTGCGGCGCGATTTCACTGCCTTCCAACTCCACATAGGCATCGAAGATAGCATCTTCATCAGACTTGAGCGTCTTCCAGGCTGCCAGGGCGGCATCCCAATCGGCGCCCTTGGGCGCAAACTGACGCCCCTCAAG
>NZ_BMJI01000100.1 GCF_014643255.1 Tersicoccus solisilvae
CCTGCCTGCCGTGGTACCGGCTCGATGAAGACAGTGGATACCGTCTCCTTTGAGATCTTCCGCGAGATCATCCGTCTCAACCGCACCTATGATGCCGATGAATTCCTGATTTACTGTGCCCCTGCGGTGCACGCCTGCCTGTCCGATGACGAGAACCACCTGGTGGCCGAGCTCGAAGTCTATATCGGCAAGCGTATTCGCATTCACTGCGAGCCCATGTATGTGCAGAGTAAATATGATGTGGTGATGGTCTAGTGCGGCTGTCTTTTTGCCCTCGAACCTTCGGCCGCTATTGCTGGCGCATCTTGGCCGTGACCTTGGTGCTGTTCGCCTTGATGGTGAGTCTCATCCGCGGACTGTTGCCGCAACTGGATGAAGCCAAGCAACAACTGGCCGACTATGTCGAGCGCGAATATGGCGTCGAGGTCAAGATAGGCAGTCTGTCGGCCCGTTGGCAGGCCTTCGGCCCGGCGCTGACGGTTGAGGACTTGGTGTTGCCGCCGCAGGAGCGTTTGCCGGTGACACTCATGATCGACA
>NZ_BMJI01000101.1 GCF_014643255.1 Tersicoccus solisilvae
GTTGTTCATTGTCCCTCAATTGCTTAAGGGTGCGCTGCAACTTCTGCTGATTCTGATGCAAGTAATCCTGCAATACCCTTATTTCACTGAAAACCCAAGGACTATTGACCTCAAAGGAGCAACTCTCACCTTTTCGGGCCTGCCAAACCAGATTCCGCAAAGGGCGAATCAACATAAAGTGCAACACCAACATGAAGCCCAAAACGAACAAAGCTCCCAAGCCCCAAACCCGCATAAAACGCGCATTGAGAGCATCTGTCACCTGAGCCATTATTGGCGACAAATCATATTCCAAATAGATAAGCTCTATATTATCGCCGTGACCAACACTCACCTCGGCATTCACTGGATAGTAAGCCTGTATTGATAGCCTATTAGGATTGGTAAAGATAAGCTCTTTTCCGGATTGCACCACCTGTTGCTGTAACTCTAAAGAATAGCCATCAATAACTTGTGAAGCCCGGCTATCGCGCCAGACAACATGATTGGCATGGCGAATAAGACTGGTGTCATCGAGCAGAATATACACCATT
>NZ_BMJI01000102.1 GCF_014643255.1 Tersicoccus solisilvae
TATCACTGGCAGTTAACGCCGCCCCGGAAGTAGAAATTTCCGCTTCAAAGGGGCTGGATTTAGACCTGCGTCCCAGCACTAAGATTTACGAAATGACAACTGACAGTCATCTCGGTCTAGTACAAAAATTGCCAGCATCGGCGTGGCGAGCAGCCAATGACTATAGATTTGTGAACTTGAAGCCCCATGGCCTGTGGTTCAATTTTACCCTTATCGCCACGGAACCCGGCAATTACAGCCGCTTACTGACTTTTAATAATCCCAGCCTAGATAAACTGGAAATCTATCATTTCATAGATGACCGTCTGCAACGCCAGCTTACCCTGGGAGATAGCCAGCCCTTTAGCTACAGAAATATATTGAGTACCGATTTTCTCTATGCTTTCGAAATCAAATATCCGGAAAAACATCAATTTTGGTTGAAACTGACCACATCCGGCAGCAGTTATCTGCCAATCCATCTATGGGAACCCCATGTACTGTTGCAAAGCCATGAAACCCGCAACTTACTCAATGGCATCCAACTC
>NZ_BMJI01000103.1 GCF_014643255.1 Tersicoccus solisilvae
CAGAACCCCATCTTGGTTGCTACCCGCATCCTCGGAAAAGCACCTGGTTAGTTCAGGCAAGGGGCATGTTAAAGACATTTCTCAGCGGGTGGCCTTATCAGCCTCAACCAAAGCGGTTGAATCCAAGGAGGAGCGTGACGAATTAAATGCGGCTGAAGCGCAGCAGAAAGAACCTACGCTGAACCAATTTCCCAAGGATGTGGCTGAGACAGTCAAACAGACAAAAGTCCGACTGCCTAAAGATGCATACAAGAAGTTTATGAATCAAATTTCTGAGAATAAACAACTTTCTCTTGATATGTCCTTGATTCATTTTCAAAATGAGCATTCTTTACTGGGCAAGGATTGGGCCTACCAATCCAACACCAGTATGGATGGCTATACTGTTTCCGCCGATGCCCAACTTATGCGTTTCACCTCATCGGCAACCACTTCTTTAACGGCTCCGGGGTTGGCTATCCAAGGTTCTGAAGTAGCCAAAAGACTCAGTGGAGACACTGCGCTTAATCTATCTCTGGATCTGG
>NZ_BMJI01000104.1 GCF_014643255.1 Tersicoccus solisilvae
TAATAATCGCAACTGCTACAAATAATGTGAATACTATATATAATGGTAATTTTTGTTCAGGAAAAACAGTTGCTATTCCAAAAGCTAATGCTAAAATCAAAAATAATATAGCTCTAGATACTATTAATGCCATAATAACAACCCCTTTGTTTAATATCGAGTTTGCAAATTTACGTTTATCAGCATTTCTATGATCAGTACTTCTACGGGTAGCGTTTCTATGTAATTTACATCATCTTAACATATAAATACTTCGCTATTTAATTGAAAACATATCTTATTATTCTTTGTCCGTTCTGACATTTAATATCTAACCTTAGGCATTTCACTTGTTAATAAATTTAACTTTCTTCCACTAACCGTCCCTAAACCCAATCCCGCAACAGTTTTTAACTTTTTCGTTGTTGTCCTGACATCCTCATTAAGAAAGTTTATTCTGCTTAAAACTTATAATCCACACCCTGAGCAAACGCTCCTTATGACAGAGTATTAAAATAAGCCGATAAAGATACACACCTTTAC
>NZ_BMJI01000105.1 GCF_014643255.1 Tersicoccus solisilvae
TAGTCATAACCACCGCCAAAACAATCTTCATCATACAGCTGGGCTGAAATCTCGCTGACCGCGCCAACTTCAGGAATAAGAGGCAGGCGTTGCAAGGTTAAGTCCGTATCCTTGCCCATCTCATAAAACAGCACCAGCAAGGCATCACCACCACTGTTGACAACACCCTGGACACTACCAAATTTACTTTGATAATCATGCAGTAAACGGCATTGCTGCTGCGCGGGATCGTACAGATAGAAAGCACCAAATTGGTTGCCAAAAACACAGGCGCCATCCCGGGTTTGCCCTTTCAGGGTCACCAGTCCCTTGGATGAACTCAACTCGGCAGCCCAAAGCAGTTCGGTGCCACCTTCATCGAACGGACGCATCTGCAATAGATGGAGAACCGGGCCACCTATATCAGACTTTACTTTCAGCAACCTGGGGCCCAATTCGCCCCCCTGGGCGTATCTCTCTGGATACGGGGCAAAATCCAAAATCTCAATCACAAAACAACCCTTTGTTATTTATGATAATT
>NZ_BMJI01000106.1 GCF_014643255.1 Tersicoccus solisilvae
GAGAGCGTTTCTAAACAGGCGGCCGAGGCCTGAGTCTGCATAAGGCCCGGTTTGCAGGTTACTGCCCCAGTCGGCTTCATGGGTCGCGGTATCTTTTACCAGACCTGAGTCTTCGATGATGAAAATATCGTAAAAGCCCAACTCTTTATTGAGGGCTTCTAGCATGGTGCGGGATTGGCTGAGACTGTTGAGTGAATCACTGTTTTGGAGCACGGCGGCGATCGCATCCAGATTGTTGCCGAAGTTGGCAAACATGGCATCGAGCTGGCGCTCTTTGATCTCTCTGACCGCCAGCAGCCTGTCTTCGGCCTGATTATAGAGTTCTTTTTCCGCAAGCCAAGTGACCAGAGCCGTTGCCAATACTAAAGGAACCAGCACGATAAGCAGACTGATGAGTTTTATTTTGGTGGTAAAGCGCATGACTTGACTCCCTGTCGGGTAGCCGGGAATAAACAGCTACCAAATCCATTTTAATGTGGTGTGGTGCAGATACTTGATTGCTTAAAATTTAGAACAG
>NZ_BMJI01000107.1 GCF_014643255.1 Tersicoccus solisilvae
CTGCTGGATGCCGATACCCGTATTTTGGCGCGTTTTGGCCGGGCAGAGCTGCCCTTTGGCAGCTTCGCCGATCGGCTAGAGTTGCCCGCAACCGAGGCGCCTGTGCCGGCTCTGGTCAGTGCCGGGTTGCAACTTGAATTGGCGCGGCTGCAAGTCAATCAAGCTAAGGCCCAGGCGGCGGCCGACCCCAATTTAAGCCTCAATGCCGAGAGAGAAGGCTCCGACAACAAGCTGGGAATTGGCATATCTGTGCCGCTGCAGTTGCGCAACGACTACAGCGAGTCGATAAAGGCGGCCATGGAGGCGGTCACCGCCGCCAGTGCCCAGTACCAAAGCGTTGAGATGGCGCTTAAACAACAAGAATTGCAGTTCAACTACAGCTTACCCAGATTGAAGCAGAGCTGGCTCGATTGGCAACAGCAGGCCTTGGTGGCCGGTCGCCAGGCGGCCGAACTCTTGGGGCAACGCTGGCGCAGCGGCGATCTTAGCACCAGCGACTATTTGACTAGTCGGCG
>NZ_BMJI01000108.1 GCF_014643255.1 Tersicoccus solisilvae
ATTCGTGGCGACAGGCTCGCTCACCCCATGGTGCGTGACATTCTCAAAGACAGAGATGGCAGCATCTGGTTTGCCACCCATGGCGGGCTCAGTCGCCTGCGTCAAAATGAATTGCAACACTTCGGCCGCAATCAAGGATTACCGGGTAATACCGTTTATGCCTTGGAGCAAGATCAGAGTGGTGACCTCTGGCTCAGCAGCAACTCTGGCATCAGCCGCTTTGCCATAGACAAAGAAAAAGTATTAACCTTCAACGAGTATGAAGGATTGCAGGCGCTGGAGTTCAACGGCAACGTCAGTTGGCAGGACAAGGACGGCAGTATCTGGTTTGGCGGCATCAACGGCCTGAACCATTTCTACCCGCAGCAGGTACCCAAGGTACGCAAGCAAGCCAAACTGGCCCTGGCCGGATATCGTCTGGGTAACCATTATTTTCCTCGGCTTGAACTGGATGGTATTCCCGAACTGACCATATTGGATAGCAACCAGCTAATAAGCTTTGAAATAACCGCT
>NZ_BMJI01000109.1 GCF_014643255.1 Tersicoccus solisilvae
ATATCGAAAAAATGGTTGCCGCCCGTAAACGCAATCGTCCAGTCATCGCCTGATTGCGCCTCGGGCTTTCCCATCCTTAGAATTCGAACTCATAGACATAGCTGAGCACTATCTTGGCATCGTCGTCCGGCAGATCCGTATCGGCCACCATAAAGGAGACTGAGCCTATGCCGGTTTCCTTGCTGATGGCCAAATGGTAGTCGGCGTAGTCGGAAACCCCGAACCAGCTCTGCACCACATCACCGTCTGAATAACCATAGTGTGCTGTCAGCGTCACGGTTTCCGTGATGGGATAGCTGAACCCGGCGTGGATATAGCTCAAATCCTTGTTATCCAGTGGCGCAGCGGCCACGTCATCACCGGCATTAACCACCTTGGCATAAGCCAACTCAAACCACTTCCAGCTGAGAGTCAGCGCCAGCTCACCAAAGTCGATATCGCCTTCGGCATCCGGGTAGCCATAGTAGAGATAGCTGATGTCATAGCCAAAGTCTTCGCCTAGGGTGCCGG
>NZ_BMJI01000110.1 GCF_014643255.1 Tersicoccus solisilvae
GTTATATGCGCGACGTAATCGTTCAACAATAGCTTTCTTAGTTATCGCCTGACAATCTGGCACACTATGTAGTGTTGATTTAACGCTTCTACCTTGAACTGGGAAGTTACCTTCTTTATCAATTATAGATTCCCAAGGGAGCGCTTTGGTTTGTTCGAATAATTCGTCAAACGTTGTTGCGTTAAAACGTCCAACAACAATTTTGATTCGGTCTGCTGTGCGCAACCATAAATTTGCCTTTACAATTGCACTTGCGTCTCCTTCAAAAAATATACGACCATTTTCAACATTTGTTTCATAGCCTAATTCTTGAATTTCCCTAGCAACAACAGCTTCTAATCCCATCGGACAAACTGCAAGTAATTGAAACATATATGATTCTCCTTTTATACAGGTATTTTATTCTTAGCTTGTGTTTTTTATACATTTCCAACAAATTTAATCGCTGATACATTAACGCATCCGCTTACTATTTTAAAACAAGGCAGTGTCATTATATCAAGACAAGG
>NZ_BMJI01000111.1 GCF_014643255.1 Tersicoccus solisilvae
GGATTTCCCCATCTTCTTCTGCGGCCATAAAATCAGAAAAATCATCAAAGGCTGCTTTGCTTAGGTACTCAGCCAAATGAGTTGCATCGTCAGAACTCTTGCACAGCAAAACCTCCGGCCAGAGCAGGTCACCATCTGGCCCCCGATTGCCGGGCTGATCGGGTGGGTCTAACCTGACGACCCAAACTTCTCTTAGCTCATGTGCTACAGCTAGGTGGAGCAGCTCAATGCCATTTAACTTCATAAAAATAACTCCGTGCTTAGTGAACGGAGCCATTATCCCGCTGATAATTGCCGAGATTGGCACGCCAAACTGCCCAATTTGGACAAATGTCTTGTCTGTAGAGTCAGAAGGAAATTTCCAGATTTTGACTTAGGTTGGTGTTACTGGTTGAACGTATATAAATGAATTTAAAAAGATATTTATATTTCGTTACATGTCACGAATGTAAAATGTGACATGTAACGCCATTGCAAGGGCATATGTGGGAACATTGCACGTTTAAGC
>NZ_BMJI01000112.1 GCF_014643255.1 Tersicoccus solisilvae
ATTCTCCTATTTTAGAAAAATATGTAGGAAAAGATATCACTTTAAAAGAACTTATTGAGGCTTCAATGACATATAGTGATAATACAGCAAACAATAAAATTATAAAAGAAATCGGTGGAATCAAAAAAGTTAAACAACGTCTAAAAGAACTAGGAGATAAAGTAACAAATCCAGTTAGATATGAGATAGAATTAAATTACTATTCACCAAAGAGCAAAAAAGATACTTCAACGCCTGCTGCTTTCGGCAAGACTTTAAAGAAACTTATCGCAAATGGAAAATTAAGCAAAAAAAATAAAAATTTCTTACTTGATTTAATGTTTAATAATAAAAACGGAGACACTTTAATTAAAGATGGTGTTCCAAAAGACTATAAGGTTGCTGATAAAAGTGGTCAAGCAATAACATATGCTTCTAGAAATGATGTTGCTTTTGTTTATCCTAAGGGCCAATCTGAACCTATTGTTTTAGTCATTTTTACGAATAAAGACAATAAAAGTGATAAG
>NZ_BMJI01000113.1 GCF_014643255.1 Tersicoccus solisilvae
GATATACAATTTATTGCTCAAGCCAGTGAAACCCAGGCCAGTACACTTAATGTCCAAGTGTCTCTTCCCGAAGGTCTAGCCAAAACCCTGGAGGACCCAGATAGGCCAAGGGTCAGAATTGTTAACGATATTGACCATGACCCGGTAACCTCTCAGGTAGCCCCCAAGGTGATATACGGGATCCGCTCACTGATCATCTTGCGGATGTCGATCGAGGATACCCATTTAGGAATAGTTGGCTTCTATTCCAAAAAAGCCGGTACCTTCCGACCACGACACGCCGATATGCTGGCGCCGCAGATGAGCACCTTTGCCCTAATCACCGCCCTCAATCTCAGAGGCCGTAATCTGCTGCTGGAAAACCAGGCCTTGGCCAAACAAAATGTCAGCCTGAAACGCACGCTGGATGTGCAAAATGGTGTGGTCGGTGCCAACTCGGGGCTAAAGCAGGTGATGCAACAGGTGCAATCCATCGCCCACCTCAACACCACAGTACTAATGTTGGG
>NZ_BMJI01000114.1 GCF_014643255.1 Tersicoccus solisilvae
ACCTGTGTCGGCGCCCGGGTCAACCGCCAGGCCTACCCCTTGAGTCAACCGCTGATTTCCGGGCAAACGGTCGAGATCATCACCGCCAAAGGCGCCCGCCCCAACGCCGCCTGGCTCAACTTCGTGGTTACCGGCAAGGCCCGCGCCAAAATCCGTCAGGTGCTCAAGAGCCTCAAGCAGGACGAAGCCAGCACCCTGGGTAGGCGTCTGCTGAACCATGCGCTGGGCGAAACCAAGCTGGAACAGATAGATCCGGCGCAGATAGACAAGGTAGTCAAAGACACCAAACACGCCGATCTGCAATCACTGCTGGCCGACATAGGTCTTGGCAATGCCATGAGCATAGTCATAGCCCAACGCCTCAAGGGCGACAAGATAGAGCCGCAGAAGCAGCATGATGAGCACAAGCTGATGCCGATCCGCGGCGCCGAAGGCATGCTGGTTACCTTCGCCAACTGCTGCCGCCCCATTCCTGGGGATGCCGTGATTGCTCACGTGAGCCC
>NZ_BMJI01000115.1 GCF_014643255.1 Tersicoccus solisilvae
TGCCAAGGCTGATGCGGTCATGTATCACAACATTGTCGGTA
The DNA here is from genome assembly GCF_014643255.1 of Tersicoccus solisilvae. Classification (GTDB taxonomy): domain Bacteria; phylum Actinomycetota; class Actinomycetes; order Actinomycetales; family Micrococcaceae; genus Tersicoccus; species Tersicoccus solisilvae. The sequence continues at coordinate 42 of NZ_BMJI01000115.1, forward strand.
CTTATCACTTTACTGATGGTTTGACAGCCTCGCTGGGTGTTAAGAACTTAACTGATGAAGAACCTTCATTTGTATCCAATGGTAGTGATGCCGGGACGGTACCTGAAGTCTATGACACTATCGGTCGTCAAATCTATGGTGGTGTGACTTATAAGTTCTAAGTCATCTTTGAATAAAAAAAGCGCCTTCGGCGCTTTTTTTATGTTTGATTGTTTAACCTAGGCCTTTTTCAGCCGAGCTCATCTGAATGAGCTCAATCTTGTAACCGTCAGGATCTTCCACAAAGGCGATTTCGGTGCTGCCGCCGGCAACCGGGCCAGGGGCACGGATAACCTTGCCACCGGCGGCGCTGATGGCTTCACAGCGGGCATAGATGTCTTCTTCACCTATGGCGATATGACCAAAGGCGTTACCCATATCATATTGCTCTGTGCCCCAGTTGTAGGTCAATTCGATAACGG
>NZ_BMJI01000116.1 GCF_014643255.1 Tersicoccus solisilvae
AAGGGATATCCATAGGCGATGGCTATCGTTTTCACCGCAACGGCCAGTTGCAGGAGATCAACTTCTATTGCGATTATGACGGCGCGGCAACCACCAATAACTTGTGCGGTTGGCAACACAGCTTCTATGAAGATGGTCAGGATGCTTGCTTCAGACGCCTCAGCTACGGTTATGAACAGGAATATATCTGTTATGACCGGGAGGGACGGCTGCTCAAGAGCCAGGAGCTAACGGCGGCCAACAAGATGGTTGAACGCCGTTACATCAATGGCAAGCTCCATAAGGAGGAGCCGAGGATCTCTGTATACAACCGGATGATCAATGGTGAACAGGTTTACAACTTCAATGGTGCCCGTTTCGATGGCGTGGTCATCGGCATCTATCACGATGGCCGCTATGAAACCCTGTATCGGGACGGCAAGAAAATTTGCGGCAAACAGTTTGACCCTCAAGGTAAGCTGAAGCCCGGCAAAGACAAGTGCGAGTTTTAATCAACAATAA